>NZ_SNAQ03000002.1 GCF_004375085.3 Lewinella sp. W8 | reverse complement strand
CGCAGAAACGTCATTGACTACGAGCACACCGTAGAAAGTTCGGCCGCACACCTGAAATTAGCCAATATCAATATGACTATGCAGTGCCTAAATTGATTTCGCAGAATTTAATTCCCAAACAAGCTCTAAGTTGATCAATGAGAAATTTTCATTGCCATTTAAATGAGTTATATATTTTATTGATTTACGATGGTCTTTTTTTACTTGTCGATCCAACATCAAACCTATAACCATATATTTTAGCAATCGATATTTATTGGTATATAGTGGATGTCTGTTCATCGGATCGGATTTCACAGAACATCAAGCCAGCCATCCACCGCCACGCGCAGCGTGGATGGCGAAATCCACCTGATCGTTGCACGAAGCCAACTTTCTTTGAGGGTTTAATAGCTGTGATAGGGTTGATGAGGTGATCAGTTGATGGGTGTTTTCAGCCTTAAGGTAGGGTTTTTAGGCCTAAAAAATCAAACGCCAAAAAAGCTTTCTGATCAAGGACCGTAAAGCATACAAGAATTCTCCCGTAGCTGAACACCAGGTGGCCTGGGGGGAAAAGGAACGGCGGGTATAGGTGTTGGTATTGGGGGGTGGGTAAGGTAAAATGGAGCTCCTCACCAAAATAGACTGTGACTTCGGATCGAATGAATTGCTATTTTTAAACCATCAACTACGCCCCCGCCGCCGGCAGCCTCTTCGTCTGGTTTGACTGCTCCCGCTTCCTCCCGGACGATACCGACGCAGCCGAGCAGGCCCTCTGGCGGGAAATCTTCGCGGACACCGGTCTGCTCCTCACCGCCCCGGATGGGATGGCCGCGCCCCGGCGCGGCTGGTTCCGGATGGTGTACTCTGAGATTTCCCAGCCCTACCTGGAAGTGGCGATGGAACGACTGGGGAGGTGGTTTGAAACGAAAACCCAATAAATTGCCACTTAATAACTTGGGAAAAACAAATAAGGCCCCAAAAGATTGATATGAAAACCATAATAAAAACACCATTACTCTTATTCCTAGCCTTTCAATTCTTCCTCGCTTGCGAAAAGGAAGACATGAGAGAACGACCCAACGTAACCTCAATTGCGATTAAAGAAATAGAAGTAGAAATGTTGTCGGAGATCAATCTCAGTAATCGAGAACCTTGGGATAACGATAATTCAGGTGCTGATCTCTATTTAAGGTTTAGCAGTGATGTTTCTCCCTTCAAGAATCTATCCGACACTATTCAGGATTTTAAAGTAGGGTTCGACGAACTTAGACTTTTGGAGGAGATTGTGATTGGTCGAAGTGTGAATTCATTCACAATCCACATATATGACTATGACCCAGAAGATCCATTTCGTGTTGACGATAGGGTCCAAACGTATCCTATTGCTCCTTGGACGGAGGATAGACTCAATTTTGTCGAGAACGACGAGCTAGAAATCAACTTTGGTGTCAATTGCTGGCTACGGGTCAAAGTCGAACGACGGTTTTAGGGCGGTAACCTCAAACGCAGATTTCCGGATTGAAAGGGCCTTGAACCTTAGAAATGCCCAAAGTCCCTTCAATCCTTCCGTCATTCCCTCCGCGCTTCCCGCGAAGGCTTCCGCTGCAGCGCCGCGTGCCAGCCCCACCGCTTCCGGGAGCTGTACCCCTTCGCCAGCGGCTTCCCGCTGTACCGACGGGCGTTGCGCTTGCCCTGCCGACCGGTATGCTCCGTCGACATCTGCCCCGCCACCTGGGCGTAGTTCATCTTGCGCCACTGCTTTTTGTAGCCCGGCGTGACCACCGGTCCGTAGAAAAGCTCGTCGTGCGGTAGGCCGGTAGCCACGATTTTGGTCTTTCCCGTCCGGGGATTGTAGCGCCGCAGTTCTCCCCGCGGATTGGCCACGTAGCCGGGCCGACCGTTGTCGTCGTTGCCGTCCAGGTCGGTGTCGGAGTGTTGGAGGTAGCCCTGGGCCTTGACTTCCATCCGACTGTGGGTATGGATATCGGCCACCACCTCCCCGAAGGGAAGGATCGGCGGCAGGGAAACTCCACTGTCGTCCAGGTCCGTGACGGGACTGTCGTAGTAGTACACCCGTTTACCGTTGAGGGTGGTCCGGTAGATGTTGGTGCCGAATTCGTAGTTGTGGAAGATGGAACGCTCGTTGTAGATGCGGGCGAAATCCTTGGCGGCTTCCAGTTCACTGCTGAAGTAGTCCCAGGCTTCCCGCCCGTCGGGGTCCGCAAACCGGAGCGGATTGTGGAGGGCGAAGGCGTAGGGGTTATGCCCGGGGAATGCCCCGTCCAGTGGGTCCGGACTCAGCCAGAGGCTTGCTCCGGCGTCGAGGTATCGAGCACCAAAGTAGTCCAGCCCACTGGCGGCATCCCGCTCTTTGCCGTTGAAGGCGTATTCCAGGGGCGGCGCCTTGCGGTTGCGCGCCCGCAGTAGGTCGCCGTTGGGGAGGTAGCTCCGGTAGCCGATGGCCCGCCCTGCATTGTCCGTCGTCCAGGTCACGTTCCCCAACTGGTCGGTGTGGTAATAGGTCTGAATGACTTCCGGGAACACCCCGAAGCCCTCGTAGCCGAATCCGGCCCCGATGCTGTCGCGCTCGGGTCCGCTCACGAACCAGGTGGGCGGCCCCGGAGGGCCGCTCGGGTCGGGCGGGCCGCCGGGTCCGGGCCGGTCGGTCGCGGGCGGAGAGCCGAAGATGCCCCCTTCACTGGTGGGTAGGGAGTTGCCGGTCTGTTCGGGCTGCCCGTAGTAACCGGGCAGGGTGGGCGGCCCCGGCGGCAGCCCCAGGGTGAGGTAGTAATTCCAGACGGTCCGGGTCAGGTCGTTCATCCGGGCGGTGTAGTTCAGGTCGCCGGCGGTCAGGCCCTCACTCCAGCGGTAAGTGTTGTTGAATTCCCCGGTGCCCTCCTTGCTGAGGATTCGCCGGTTGCCCAGGAAAATGTGCTTCGTGAAGGCGCCCTCCCGGGCGGTGAAGAAGGGCGACACGTAGGCTACGTAATCGCTGCCGTGGCTCAGGAACCCGGTAGGGGCACCATCGGTAAAGACGCCCTTCAGCCTTCCCTGACTGCGGATCACCCGCGTGCCGTCGGCGGCGTAGGTGTACCGGCTGATGGTCCCGTTGTCGCTGAATTCCGTCATCCGGTTTTCTTCATCCCAGCGGGCCTGCTGGTAGCGGTAGCTGCCGGCCGCTCCCGCATACCCGAGCAGGTTGCCGTTGGCGTCGTAGGTGTACCGGCGGCCGCCCAGCTCGTCGACCCGGTGGGGGTGTTCCGGGCTGGGTTTCAGCACCTGCCGGTAGCTGCCCAGGGAGTCCGCCCCGCCGTTTTTAACCAGCGTCAGTTCCCGCTCGGTTTGGTTGTAGAGGTCATCGTAGCCCCCGAAGTAGCTGTACTGGGAGGTCTCGTCACCGAAGGTGTAGTCGCCGGTGGCCTCCGTCAGGCGGTGCAGCGGGTCGTAGAAGAACTGCTGCTGCTGGGCGCCCCCCAGGCCGTCCGTATCCGGAGCGGTATCGTCCCGGACGGACAGCAGATTACCCACGGGGTCGTAGGCCAGGCGCAGATCCTGCAAGCTACGGTCGGTACCGACCACGGCCAGCCGCTCCGGCCGGCGGGTCCGCGGCTCAAAGGCAGTGGTTTCCTCCACACCATTGCCGAGTGTCACGGCCGTCCGCCGTCCGAATTCATCGTAGGTAATGTCTTCCACGTACGGATAGGTGTTGCCATCCTTTTCCCCGGAAAGACTCCGCAGCATCCCCGCTTCGTCGTAGGCGTAGGTGAGCCATTCACCGTCGGGGTAGCCGAGCCGGGTTTCCCGTCCCCAGCTGTCGTAGGTGGCTTCGCTCACGAAGGTGCGCACGGTGGATTCATTGATCAGCAGCGTCCGGATGGTCTTATTCGTTTCGCCGTGGGCGTCGTAAAAGAATTCTTCCCCGCCGCTGGCGTCCTGCCGCAGCACGATTCTTCCGGCCCGGTTGAAGCGGGCGTCCGGGCCACCGTAGAGGATCTCCACCTTGTTTTGGAAGTTGACGGGGTAGATGATTTCCCGCAGCCGTTCGTGGTCGTAGCGGTAGCGGATGTACCCCTCCTCGTTGAGCAGTTGCCGCAGGTTGGGGGTCTGCTTGGCCGTGAGGTTGTCCGCCAGGTCAAACTGGTAGTCAATGCGGCCGCCATCGGCGGGCGTCTCGGATGTTTTCCGCCCCAGCATGTCGTAGGTGAAGGTGGTCGCAAAGCCACCGTCGTCAATCACTGCCAGCCGTTCGCCCAGGGGATTGTAGCGGAAGGTGGTGACGATTTCCGTGGTGTCGGCCTCGCGGAGGTAGGCCTCGTGCTGCCCGCGTTCGTCCGTCAGGGTGATTTCCGCAAAGCCGAGCGCATCGGTCATCTTTTCCTGAAAGCGCAGTTGGCCGTCCGGCGCCACGGCAAAGCCGTAGGTCATCGTACTGCTGGACCCGTCGGGCATGGTCAGCGTGGTGGCCCGGTCAATTTCGTCGTAGGTGGAGTTGCTTTTGGGCGTGGCCGCAGGTGCCGCGACGAACCCGGGAGCCACGCCAGTCCGGAAGCTCGGGTAGGCCTCGCTCACCGCTCGGTCGAAGGCATCGTAGGTCCTACGACCACTGATCACCCGGCCCAGACTTCCCCCGACCCGACTGCTGTGCTGCTTTTGAACGATCCTCCCCAGTCCGTCGAGGTAGACGCTGCTCGGCACGCCACTGTCCTGCGCGGGGTCGTAGCGCTCACTGACGGCGTAGGCCGGCGCGGCCATCGGTTCGTAGGTATAGCGAAAACTCCAGGTAGAATCCTTCGGCAGGCGGATTTCCCGTACCCGCCCGTGGGGGTCTAACTGGTAGTCCACCCGGTGGCCGTTGATGTCCGTTTCGGAAATTTTCTGCCCGTAGCGGAAATCGTAGGCGGCCGTGGACCGGTAGCCGTAGGTATCTTCACTTGCTTCGATGTACTGGCCTACCTCTTGATCAAAGGTGTAGGTCAAGCCCAGACGTTCACCGTTGGCGTTCGGTGGCCGCAGTGCGCTCGTCAGGTTGCCGTACTGATCGTAGGTGAAATCATGGGCGGCGAAGGTCTCCTCGTCCAGGTAGTGCCGGATTTGCCGGAAGTTGCCCCGCTCATCTACGGTCAGTTCGGTGTGCCGCTTGAGCTCCCCGCCGGCAAAAATGCGGATGCTGGCGGGACGGTTCCGTTGGTAAGCGTCAGGGTTGCCGTGGTAGGTGTACTCCGTGCGCAATTCATCCTCGGGGGTGCCGTCGCCAAAATCCGTCTTGACCGTTACCTGCCCGATGGAATCGTACTGGAAACTCGTGCGTTGGTACAGGACGATCTCCGTTCCCCCCTCGTAGTAATTTTCCGTGCGCTCCACGAGGACGGGGAAGGCCATTCCGTCATCACTGTCCAGTAAATTGGGGGGAAGCTCCGCGCCCGTCTCCGGGTCCTGCATCAGGTAGCGGAAAACCGTCTCCCGATACTTTCCGCCGTCGGCGGTTTCGGTGTACTGCCGGACCGGCAGGCCCCGGTGGTAAAAATGATCATTGTGATATTCGGTGACCTGCTTGCGGTAGACCGCATCTCCGCGTTCCGTATCGTGGGCGATTTCTTCGGTCCTCCCGAAGCCAAAGAATTCCCGTTCGTTGCGGTGATGGCTGGGCTCACGGTAGGCGAAGGTGGTTTTTCGCCACTCCGGGCCGTCGCCGGCCACCCCGTCGTTGAACCGGACTTCGGAGAGCAACCACTTCGGGAAGGGAATCCCGTATTCATTTCCGGCACTGGCGAAATCCAGTTCCATCGTACCCCCCAGGGGGCGGCGTACCCGCCGCAGCAGATTGGTCTTCCCGATCGTGGAGGGCTTTACCTTCAGTTCGTTGTCGCGGGTAGACCGCAATTCATCCAGGAAGCCGTCGCCGTTGATGTCGTTAAACTGGCTCAGGACCCGACTGACACCCCGGCCGGCGGAGCCACTGGGGTTGACGCAGATGCGGATGAAGAAGATGGGAATGCACACCGTGAAGGCGAAGTTTGCGGACTCCGAGGTGGCGTCCCCTTCGTCCAGGTGGCCCGCCAGGCGGGCCCAATCCACCGCCCCGGCAAAGCCGGTCCCCGTATTGAGGCGCGCCCGCAGGGTCCGGGTATCCGGGTCGTAGGTCAGGGCGTCGGCGAGGCCGTCGCCGTTGATGTCCTGAAGGGCGACCGTACTGTAGTTGTCCGTGCGGGTAATGGCGAAGCCGGCCGCGAAACTGTTGTTGCTCACGTTGATGCCGCCGCCGCCGCCGAGGTCAAAGCTTACGCCCCGTCGAATGTCGGTGAAGCCCCAATTTTCCCGGGGACCGAAGCCATACCCCTGGTTCAGCGCCACGTCGCCGTTGCGCCACACCTTGTCGATCAGCCCGTCGCCGTTGAGGTCGAACCAGCTGTGCTCGACGTAGTCCTCGTCGCGGGAAAATTGTACGCTGATGGAGCCGCCCGCTTCGGCGGATTCGTTGGCCGACTGTGCCTTGGCGCCCTGGTTTTTGGTGACGGCCTTGGCCTTGCGGAAGCGCTTTCGGCTGCCCTTGCCGCTGCCGTCACCGCCGTTGGTGGGGCTGGAGTCCACGAACTTGCCACCCGCCGTGCCGCCGACGGCCCGGCTCCGGGCCACGTGGTTGCCGTAGCCGTGGCGGAAACTCCGTTCGCTCAGTCCACCGTAGACCGTCGTGTACTGCGCTCTGGTGGGGGTAACCAGGTCGGGGTAGCGGTCACCGTTCAGGTCCATGACTTCCAGTAAATTGGTCGTCGTATTCTCGGCGATCGAACCGGCCAGGCTCGCCGGACCAAAGCCGGCACCCGCAGCGACCGCCTCAATCTTGGCGATGCTCGACAGAGCGGGCGCCCCGCCGCCGGTACCCACCTCCGGCGTGAGCAGCACGTCATCTTCGCCCAAACGAGAACTGCTCTGGTAGTTGGCGCCCACCAGGGTAAGATCATCGTAGCCCCGCCAATTCCCCGCCTTGGGGTCGGCCACCATGACGATGAAGTTTTCCGACGTAGGGTCGTCGGTCAGGCCTTCGAATTCCGAAAAGTCGGGGTTGTCGGGGTCAATTTCGATGTCTTCAACGTCCTCTTCGTCGATGTCCGGGTTTTGCAGGCGGAGGAGAGCCTCATTGATGGGGGCATCCGCCGCGGCTCCGGCGCCGCGGTAAACGAACTGGCCCCAGCCCCGAAACTGCGGGCCGAAGGTCATCTCGTCTACCGTCCGTTGACGGAAAAGTCCGAAGGGGGCGGCCACCACGTTTCCGAGCGTGTCGGTTACCGTGAAGGTGCTGGCGGCTCCCGCCTCGACACCGGTTTGGGAAGAGAAGTAGGCCTCCACCCAGATGCTGTCGCCGGCGGGTACGGTGCACTGCGCCCTCAGGGTAAAGGCGGCACCTGCGTCCGCGACCATAGCCGTATCCTTCTGCACGTAGAGCGTATCCCGCCCCTTGACGGTAAAGGACACGGACTGGGAAAAGTCCGGCAGAAAATTCCTCGGGGCAACGTTGAGGGAGACGTTGTACACGTTCGCCGGAGCGACCCAGACGGCGGACCGCCGCAGGGTTTTGGTGTACATGCCGTAATCGATGGCCGGGCAGTAGCTGTAGAGCGGGCTACCGTCCTCGGCCGTTACCGGGCTGCCGTCGGCCGCCGCAGAATACACCAGCAGGGGCGCCCATTTGGGGAGCCGCCAGTTGACGTTACCGTTGGCGCGCAGGCGGAGTTGAACTTCGTCGTTTTCCTGCACCGGAAACCCCGCTACGGATACCGGGAGGTCATTAAATACCGCTTCGGGCTCAAACTTCCGGGAGAGTAACACGACCCCATCCCGCAATAATTCCAGGTAGAGGGTGTCGTTCATGGCGGGTTTGCTGAAGGTTCCCAGCAAATCCACGGTGCCGTCGAAGGGCATGGCCACCGTCTGACAGGAGGCCAGCAGGAAGTCTTCACCGGCCCGGTAGGTAAACTGTGGCAGGTCATTGCCGTCCTGCTCCGTAACGTCCTCCCCGACGTAGGTAATCACCGGATCCCACTGCACGCGGTCAAAGGCACCGTCGAAAATGGACTGCACTCGGAAATAGATCTTCTGCCCCGGAAACACCAGGACATTGTTCACGCCGGTGGGGGTGTAGGCAGAGAAATCCCCGGCCTCAATGCGCTGCCGGTAAAGTTCCGTCGCCCCCGCCTGGATGGTGACGCTGACGCCATCTTCGCGGGTGTATTCGGCCAGTCCCGGGTCGTCCAGCAACTGGACGGTGCCGGAGATGTTGACCAGCCCCGCAAAGGGGGCTTCCCAGCTGCGCACCACGTCGTGCTTCGGGGTCATGTTGATGAGTTCCAGCTGTTCCAGCGGATCAACGGAGACCAGCTCACCGTCGGGGTCCGCCCCGGCGACGATGGGGCTGGGGGTATTGCCGCTGTTGAGGGTAAAGGACGGGTTGCCGTTGTTGTCCAGGGCATTGAAGTATATCCGTCCGCGGTGGGCGATGTCCACGAGGTCGTCTCCGTTGAAGTCACTGAAGTAGGTACTGGTGGTCGTGCGTGCAGTGGTATTTTCGTAACCGGCGAAAAAGGGCGTGATGTTGGCTTCAAAGCCGAAGTTGGTTTCGCTGGTCTTGATGACGCTGAAGTCACCGATGCCGTTGACGGGACGCACCGGGCCGAAGGCCCGGGCTCCGGTTCCCGCCAGGTTCTCCCGCCACTTGAGTTCGTTGCCGTCCCGGAAGACTTTGTCGGGCAGTAAATCTCCGTTGATGTCCACGAAGGCAATCATGCCGAAGGCCTCGCTGGAACCACTGCCCACGGTGCCTCCGACGGTCAGGTCTTTGGTGCCGGGGGAGCCGATGGGCCCCACCGTGACGGCACTGCCGATTTGGGTGCTGGTGGACTTGGCGCCGCCCAGGGCGGAGATCTCGGCGGTGAAACCGGGGATGGGATTGATGACGTCTCCCCGTACGTTATCGTTACCCACCGTCCAGGATTCTTCTGTTCCGTACTTATTGGCCGGCAGGTCAAAATAATCGAAAGCGTGGCGGTATAACTCGCTGCCGTCACTACCGTATTCGGCGATGTTCGCCAGCAGGCTTTGCCGGAAGGCCCCGGTGGTGAATTCCAGCTCGTAGGCCCGGATGATTTCTCCGCGAAAGCTCACTTCAATGCGCCGCAGGAGGTCTGCGGTCACGGATTTGTAGCCGGGCATGTAGTCGATGCGCACGTCGGGCCGACGGGCTTCACCGAGCTGGCGGTCCCGGATAAACTCCACCCGGAAGGGACCGGCTTCTTCTCCGAAACCGGTGTAGGTGATGTAATCGGGGTAGCGTTGTTGGCCAGCGGCGGTGCCGCTGCGCCCGGGATCATCCTGGATTTGGTGGTGGTAATCAATCCGGTTGCCGTGAACGTCTACGGCCCGCAGGATGGCCCAGCTGCTGATGTTGCCGGCGGGGTCGGTGAGGAGGGCAGTAGCCACGGGGCCCGACTCCGGAAGTCCTCCGTAATATTCGACCATGCCGTCGGGGTACTGAATCTCCCACCAGTAGTTGCGGGGGGTATTGCCGTGGCGGATGATGCGCCGGAATTCGGCTTCTACCCGGGGCCGGTAGGTGGCCTCGGCGGTGCGGGGGCGTGATGGCCCCCGGTGGGCCACGGGAGCGAGCATGGCCCCCTCCAGAAGGTAGGTCTCGGATTCGTTTTCCTGATCAAAGCGGGGCACGCCCCAGCGGGTTTCTACTTCGATGCTCGGTAGGCTGAGGTCCCAGCCCCGACCGAGCCATCCGTGCTGGTGGTCACTGTTGTAGCCAATGCTGAGGAGGGGCTCCATGCCCTGGCGACCGGGAGGTAATTTGAGGGGGAATTCCAGGTTAGCGCTTCCCGAGGCGTTGGCCGAGGGGATGTCCACCAGGGCGATCCCGTCGGCGGGATTGGCGGCCGGCGGTGCCTGGTCACCAGGTACGGCCTGATAAAGCACCGGAGGGGTCTCCGGTTCCTGGGCCAGTAGAGTGGTCGGGAGAAACAGGCAGGAGAGCAGCGCCCCCGCCAATGGAAGAAGTCTTGCGCGATGCATGGTAAGGTGTTTCGGGATGGGATTATTGGGCGAATAGTTTCAGGCTGGTGCGGTGCCCCCGAAGGGTCCGCAACTGCAGGGCGTACATTCCCGCGGCGGGTAGGGGAATCTGACTCAGGTGATGGGTCCTCGCCGGTAACCGGCGCTGGAGGATTACTCTGCCCGTAGCGTCGAGGAGGGTCAGAAACAACGGAGAGGATTCCGCCATGGCCACCCGAACGTCCACGGCAGCACCCACCCGGGCGGGATTAGGGCTCACCTGCGTGAAGGTGAAAAAATCGTCTTGCTTGTCCAGTGGTTGCGGAGTACAGCCACTGCACTGCAGGCCAATCCGGAAAAAGGAAGTGCCTTCGCCCCACTGAATGTCTTCCCACCGGAAAGTGCCTCCCGGACCGGGAGTGGCGGGCAGGGCGGGCAGTCCCGGCCGCAGAAGAACCCACCGTTCACCGGCCTGCCGCCGGGCAAAAAACTGCCGCGGATCAAGGTGCAGGGTCGTGGGGGGAGCTTGGCCGGTAGACTGTACCCGCCACCGACGACCCAACTGCGTGATGTCTCCGTCGATAACGGCGCGTGCCGTGGGGGCATCATCATCTCCCCAAAGGAGATAGGCATTGAGGTCCTCTTCGGCGGGCCACTCCATCACCAGTTCACCGGGAACGTAGGCGGAAGTCCCCCGACGGTGATCTAGTCGGGCCGCCTCATCGACCCCCAGGCCGGCGATCCGGAAGCGATAATCCCGGCCGTCAATGGCATCCCACACCACTCGGGTACCGTCTTCACTCGGAGCGAGATAATGGCGGGGGATTCGTTGATCGAGCGTTAAGCCGTGGCGGATGGCCAGGTAGCTTTCCACCAACTGCCGTTGTTCGGGGGAGAGGGCCCCCGGATAATCGAGGATTTCGGCGACGGTAACCTTTCCGGGCTGCACGACCAGGGAGTCCCGGGCAGCTTGCCGTTCGAGGTAGGTGTTCAGGCGGGTATGGGCGGTGGGCGACAGGATGATCTGGGAGGAATCCCGGTGGTCCCAAAGCCGGTGGGTCGTCAGTTCGGTTTGCGGGCGACCGGAAGATTGCAGCGACCAGATGGTCTGCTCGGTTCGGTCTTCGGGGGTGAATACCGTGAAGATCGTGCGGGCCGTTACCGGGTGATCGGCATCACTGGCGGGCAGCATGGGTTGGGCCGTCAGCGTGCTGGCGAGCAGGCTGACGAAGAGTACGAAGCGAAGCATGGCGGGATGATTGATGGACGAAGTAGACGGATGATTAATTCGGAAATTCGATCAACCAGCCCAGCGTCACCTGAATGCCGTGGCTCCGATTAACGTTTTCGATGAAGTTGAACCCGTTGGCCCGGGTCTCGATGACGTCCTTCAGGCCCAGGACGTAGCGGGCCTCCACCATCAGGCCAAACGGGAAGTCGTAGCCGCCCTGCAGCAAGAGGTTGATGTCGTTACTGCCGGTAAGGACCTCGCGAAGGCTTTGCTTAATCTGGAGGTCGGGCCCCAGTTCGGGCATGTTGGAGGTGTAGGTAATCCGGTCCTTGGCAACGTTGAAGGCCACCTGGGCCCCCAGGCCCAGGTTGAGCCCTCCGGCGGGGTAAATCTTGACGAGGCTACCCAGGCTCAGGTACTGATAGTTGAAGGACATGGTGTACTCCAGATCCCGCACGTCAGTGTAGCTAAAATCTCCCCCGCGACTGGTGAAGAGGACTTCGGGCTGCACCGCAAAACGGCTTTTGTAAAAGCGATGATAAAAGGCCACCCCGCCGGCGAATCCGATCTGGGGCAGGTGCTCCACCTGATAGGAGTCGGCCGGAAAGACGTCGGGAATGATGGTGGTGTTTATCTCCTGAATCTGGTGGCGGGTAACTCCGGCCTTCAGGCCGTAGAACCAGGTGTCGGCCAGCGGCTGGGCAACGAGAACTGTGCCGGAGAAGAGGAAGAATAAAAGGAGGAAATGTCGCCGTGGAATACGGGGACGATGGACCTTGGACATGATGGCGAGAATTTGGGATGAGGTATTCGCAAACCGGGTGTTCAAGGTGGCACCCGGCTCTTTCCCAAAGATGACGGCACCCGCGTCCGCGCCCAAGAATGGCTACCGGACAATTACTGGACATCCCCGCAAAGCCAGGCTTTATGCGGGTTCCGTCGGCGGTTTTAAGAATTTGGCAAGCTTGGTCAGCGCCGCTTCGGACGGCTCACAGAACCCGCAAATATTCATCCAACTCCCCTTCGCTGGCGGCCGGCAGCTTTTTCCGCAAGCGGTATTTGGCCTTGTAGAGGCTGTCCTGAGTAACCCCCAGGATGGAGCCGATCTCCTGATTGTTGAGCTGCATCTTGATGAGGGAAGCCAACCGGAACTCCCGCGGACTCAGGTTCTGTTCCGTGGCCGCCCGGAGCCGCCGCTCGAAGTCACCGTGTACCCCCTGGAAGTAGCTGCGGAAATGTTCCCAATCCTGATCGATGCGCGATTCGGAACTGAGCCCGCGGAGGACCCGATCAAGTTTGTGCTGATCGCCCGGCCGCTCTCCCTGAATCTGGTGCAGCTCCTCCCGGAGCTGATCGAGGAGTTGACTCTTCTGAGCCATCTGCAGAGCATGGGTACTCAGTTGGCGTTGCTGGTTCGTGATGCGTTGGGCGAGGCGTTCCTTTTCCAGTTGCTGTCGGGCGGATCGCTGCCGGAAGTTGTTCCACAGCGCAGCCAGAAGGATGAGTAGGGCGGCTACCCCGGCACCGAGCGCCGTCTTCTGCAACCGGTCTACCTGCGACCGGGTTTCCAGGAGCTCGAGTTGGCTTTCCTGTTCCTGAATAATCCGGTCCTGTTTTTCCTTTTCGTACAGCGAAGTGAGTTCGGCGATCTTTTCGGCGATCTCGGCCTGGTAGATACTGTCCCGGTTCTCCTGCACGATTTGTTGGTGACCGTAAGCGGCGGCATAGTCTCCCCGGCGGGCGGCCGCCCGGGCCAGTACGCCGTGCGCAAAAATGAGAAATTCAATCTGTCCCTGCTCGGTGCTCAGCTGGACGGATTCCCGGGCCAGCCGTTCGGCGGCCGTGATCTTGCCCTGCTGGAGCAGCACGTCGGAGCGGTAGGCGAGCAGTTCGGAGAGCACGCGGTTGTGCCCCAGCTCCCGGCTCAGCGCTTCGGCCAGCGAGAGTTCGCGGTTGGCGGCGGACAGGTCGCCCGTCTCCCGGTAGATATTCCCCGTGGTCCGGCGAACGTCGGATTCCAGATCAACGAACTTACCGTCCAGCACCATCTGCAGGGCTTCCTCCCCGTAGGCCAGCCCAGCCTCCGGCTGGCCCTTCAACTGGTAGGCCGAGGCAAGGTTGATGAGGGTGACGGCAGCGTAGTAGTTGTCGTTCGTCCGGCGGAAGTACTCCAGGCTGGCCAGAAAATACTCAACGGCCGTGTCGTAGTCGTTGAGCTCGTAATAGGCAAAGGCAATTTCCTGATCCGCATCGGCCATCCGACTGGAGTCCTGACCCAGCCCGGCCAGTTCCCGGGACACCAGGGCGGCCGACAGGGCGTCGGCAAAGCGCCCCTGCTCGCGGTGAATGCTGGCGGTGAGTTTATTGACGGCACTGCGTTCAACGAAATTTTCGCCTCCCTGCTCGAAGCGCCCGTCGGCCTCGGCCAGGTAATACTGGGCGCTGTCGTAGGCCCCGAATTCCTGGTGAAGAATGGCGGTGTTGAACAGCATGATGCCCTGCAAACGCGGCCAGCCCAGTTCATTATAAATCTTTAGGGCCTTGCCGTAGTTGTGGAAGACGCTGTCCTTGAGTCCCAGAAAATCCTGGACGATGCCCAGGCGCTGATAGCCGGTGGCTTCCCCCTTCGGATAGCCGATGGCTTTACTTTCCTCAATCATCTGCCGGGCGTATGCCGCCGCCTGGGTAAGGTCGTTGTTGGAGGTCGCGCGCCAGAGCTCGACGAGGGTGAGCACCCGGAGGGTATCCCCCTCGGGAAGGGCTTCCAGGGCATTTTCGAGGCTGTCAACCAGTTGCTGATCCTGGCCGGAAAGGGACGGACACCCCAGCAAAAGCAGCGCAAATAGGAGGGTACGAAACATGTGATTTTGGGACTACGGGGCCAGACAAAGATAGGGGATTAGTGGTAGGCTGTTCCGTGAGGTTTCATCAGCGATTCCTGCGGAATCGCGGCAGTTCAAAGGGGCAAATGGTAGCGGCAAGGCATGCCTTGCCGCTACTGGGAAATTCAATGACTTGATGGCCAAAGGGTTAATTCACGGAACAGCTTAGGATCAGTAGCATCGCCTACTGTCCGCCGGGAGGAGGGGCCAGGCGACCCCGGATGAAATCCAGGGCCAGGGAGAAGCCCGGAATGATCATGTTGCCGTGGTGGAAGCCCTCCATTTCAAACAGCATGACGTTCGGATGCCCGCTGAGCTTGAGCATCCGCCAGAAGAAGGCAGTCTCTTCGTAGCGCCCGAAGAGCTCCTTTTCGCGATCGCCGGTCACCAGCAGGATCGGTGGCGCGTCCGGGCGGAGGTGGGAGATGGGGGCGTATTTATCCACCACCACGTCGTTCCACTCCAGACCGCGCTCTTTGCGGGGCGTGAAGTGGGTAATGGTGTGCCCGCTGAAGGGAATCAGGCCCGCCAGGCTATCGGGGTGGTGCCCGAACTCGGCCAGGTAAGTAGTGTCCAGACCAATCATGGAGGTCAGGTAGCCGCCCGCGGAATGGCCGCTGACGTAGACCCGGGAGGGATCCCCGCCGTAGGCTTCAATGTGGTCCAGCACCCAGGCGACCGAGGCGGCCGCATCCTGGGTGTACACGGGATTTTCTACCCGCGGATGTAGGCGATAGTTCACCGTGGCCACGGCGATACCTTCCTCCTCCCACTGGCTGGGGAGATACTTGTTTCCCGCGCTCAAACCTCCGCCGTGAAAGTAGACGACGGTGGCGAATCCGGCGCTGTCGACGGGGTAGTACAGGTCCAGGCGGCAGCGTTCCGTGGCGTAGGCGTCGGTACTTTCCGGCCGGTAGGACAGGTCGGTGAGGGTTTGGTATTCGTAGCTGGCGGGGGCTCGCTGGGCGTGAAGGGTGGCAGTAAATACGCCAACGTTCATTGAGGGCGCCAGCGCGCAGGTGCCGAGGAAATACCAGAGCGCCACGCGAATCTTGAGGGAGAAGGAAGGGGTAGCCGTTCCGGTAAACATAGAGGATGGATGTGTGATAGATTTATGCCAAGGTAATAATCCCGGACTTGCCCTACCTTAAGTGCGCGATTCTAACCATCAAGTATTCCCGTGCAGATCATCCGGATTACCCTGTTTGCTTCCCCCATTGCGCTACGGGAACCCTTCGTGATCGCGCTTGGCCCGTTGACGCAGGCCGAGAACGTGCTGGTCAGGGTGGAAACCAATACCGGGGTAGTGGGCTGGGGGGAAGCGAGTCCCTTTCCGACCATTCACGGGGAAACCATGGACGGCGTCATGGCCGTTGGCAAGTTCCTGGCCCGACAGCTGCTGGGGGCGGATCCGCGGGATATGGCCACCGTTCACCAGCTGATGGATTGTGGTATTGTCGGAAACGCCTGCGCCAAAAGTGCCTTCGATCTGGCCTGCCATGATTTGGCTGCACGGGCGGAAGGCGTACCGCTGTATGCTTACCTCGGGGGCAGTAGTCCCCGGGAGATGTTTACGGACTACACCATCAGTCTGGGCCCGCTGGAGGCCATGGTTGCCAAGGCCCGCTGGATTGTCGCGCAGGGTTTCCCGGTAATCAAGATTAAACTTGGCGGCCCTCCCGATCAGACTGCTGCGGTAGACCCCGACGTGGCCCGGGTGCGGGCCATCGCCCGGGCCGTGGGCCCGGGGGTTCCCCTCCGCCTGGACGCGAACCAGGGCTGGACGACCGAGCGGGCCATCGGCATCCTCAACGATCTGGCGGGATTACCGATTCAGCACTGTGAAGCGCCCATTCATCGCCGGCAGTTTCTTCGGCTTCCGGACTTGCGCTCCCGAAGTCCCATCCCGATCATGGCCGACGAAGCTTGCTGGGACGAGCGGGACCTCCAGCAACTCATTGAGTTGAAGGCGGTGGATAAGATCAACGTCAAGTTGAGTAAGTCCGGAGGGCTTTACCGCGCGCGGAAAATGCTGGCACTGGCCCAAGAAAACGGAATTCCCGTGCAGCTTGGAGGATTTCTGGAAAGTCGTCTGGGATTTACCGCTGCGGCTCACCTGGCTTGTGCCGATCCGGGAGTTAAATATTTTGACTTCGATACGCCCCTCATGCAGGCCATCGACCCCATTGAAGGAGGAATGTCCTACGGTGAAGGTGGGCGGGTGGCCCTGGGGCCGGGAAATGGCCTGGCCGCAACACCCCGTGCGGAGTATTTAAGGGAACTTAAGTGTATCGTGATTGAAGGTTAAGGCGTTACCGCCCGACCAACAAGCGTTTGGTGGCGAGCGTACGACCGCGGTCGTTGCGCAAGCTGTAGAGGTAGATGCCGCGCGGCAATTGGCTCACGTCAATGGTGATGCGCGTCTGATCTCCCAGGGGGCTGAAGTGGCGGGTGGCCACCTTTTGTCCGGTCATGCTGATCAGGTACAGGGAGTGTTCTCCACCGGTAAGACCTTCGATTTCGAAGGTGGCCCGCTGCTGTGCCGGGTTGGGGTATACGGAGATGGAGGCCTGATCCCGGCGGGGGCCGGAAGTGGAACTGGTCGTGCCCGCCCGCTTGTAGGAAATGGAGGTGGCCGTCTGCGTTTCCATATCCGCCTCCACGGTGGCGATGGGGTCAATGCTGTTATCGCTCCAGAAGATGTAGGTGAGGGTGGGCTCCTGCTCCCCGAGGAACTGTCCGAGTTCTCCGCTGAGGGATTGAACGATGGGGGTGACGTCAAGGAAAGGTAAAATGCCCGTCTTAAAGGCGATGCGGGTGTTGATCGTTTCTACCCGTTTTTCGCGCAGCACCTCGTAGGAGGTGCCGTTAAGGGTAAGGTCACCGTAAGCATCGATTTCGTCTTCCCGGGTGGAGATGGTCGTGATCCGGATGGAGTCCACGCCACTAATGGCATCACCCAAAAGGATGAGGATGGTTTGGGGCAGGCTATCCGGAGAAACGACCACGGAATTGGCCGTTTGGGTCATGAAGGAGTTTTCGTAGGTAAGCGGAGCCCGCCGTGCGGGGCGTTGTGGGGAAACGGGGGTAACCAATTCGAAGTCGGGGAAAATATCCAGTCGACCCCGCACACCGACCAGGTTAAAACTGCTGTCGGTGAGTTCGTAATAGCTCAGGTTGACCACGTTGGTGCGGATACGTACGTCGGCATTGGGGAATAGGGTGTCACCAGCCGTTGACTCCACCGGTTCCGTAAAGTTGAAGCGGGGGACGAGGGTGCCAAAATCCCAGCTGCGGTCCGGACCGGCGGTCAGCAGGTCTACGCCCACCGTGCTGGTGCTGTCCGCCACACTAAACCGAAGGGTATCTCCGGCCATGGGGAAATAATTGGTGGTCAGGGTAATCTGAGCGGACACCGTGAAGGAGAGGACCAGTAAAAGAAACAGGGGTAAGGTTTTTGCCATACCGGATAGATCAAGTAGTTTTCTGAGCGCGGGCTGGTCAGTCTATCCGTAACGTGGGATGAAGAGGCCCCCAGCGGGGCAATTTCTCATCAAAAAAACGGTAAATAGACAAGCCTCACCACGAATATACGCCCACGGTACCCCGCAGAGTGGATATTAGGCTTTAATTAACGTCTGTTTGACTCAGGGCTGATCTTCCTCCCGCCAATCCGTAAGCCATTGCCGTGCTCGTTTGGCTCGCTTCCGGCGGACTTCTTTTTCCGCCAGGAAGTGCGGGCTGCGTCGATGATCGGAATCAAAATGCATTTCGTACCCGTAGCGGGGGGAATGTTTTGCCTTCACCATGCTGCCGTTATAGCGGCAGTGATCGTATCCGCAGAGGTGCTTACTGTACACACCGAAATTTCGGTGACGCAGCCGCTTTTCCCGGAGCATACTTTTTTGCCGGCGCCGAATGTCCTGCCAGTCGCGGCGTAGCTCAGGCTGCAGGCGTTCCTGACCCAGGTGCTCCAGTTGATCCCAGGTATCGGGATCTTTCAGGATGAGAAAGTCGTAGTATTTGGGGAAGGCCGCAACGGCGGCCTCCTTCAGACTTTGCTTTTGCTCAAGGGTTAGCTTTTCGGATTCCAGAATACCGCGGAACAAGCCGAGCCGGTTGAAATCGGTGTAGCGATGGTGCTCCCGCAAGATTTGGTGAATCTTGCGGGCGGATAGTTCCCTGATTTTACGACCAATTTCCACGGTGCTGAGGTTACGTCAGCCCATTAATGTTCCGGGGCGGGAAATAAGTTTCCGCCGGGGGATAGTTTACCCCTTGATGGCGGCCAGCCAACGGCTGGCGGTTTCCTCGTCCCATTGCTTGCGCTCGGCGTAGTCGGCCGCCTGATCTTCCTGAATTCCCCGGACGGTGAAGTATTTCGCTTCCGGGTGACTGAGGTACCACCCACTTACGCTACTGGCGGGGTACATGGCCATGCTTTCGGTGAGCTCGATGCCGGTGGTTGCTTTGACGTCCAGCAATTCCCAGAGTTTCACCTTTTCGCTGTGTTCCGGACAGGCCGGGTAGCCGGGTGCTGGTCGGATTCCCCGATACTGCTCGGCGATCAGGGACTCGTTTTCCAGCGTTTCCTCCGGGGCGTAGGCCCAGAATTCCTTCCGCACCCGCTCGTGCATCCGTTCGGCGAAGGCTTCGGCCAGCCGATCGGCCAGGGCCTTGAGCATGATGGCACTGTAGTCATCGTGGGCGGCCTCAAAACGAGCGAGATGTTCCTCGATGCCAATGCCCGCCGTGACGGCAAATCCCCCCAGATAATCCGGTAGTCCGCTGCCGGTGGGTGCGAGGTAATCCACGAGGGAGAGGTTGGGACGACCGGCAGCCTTTTTGGCCTGCTGCCGAAGGTGAAACAGAGAACTTTGCACCTGCGCTCGCGCCTCATCCGCATAGACCTCGATGGTGTCGGTAGCCGCGTCCCCGTTAGCGGGAAAAAATCCAATCACCGCCCTTGCCCGTAGCCACTGCTCGCGGACGAGGGTCGTAAGCATTTCCCGGGCTTCGTGGTAGAGTTTTGTCGCTTCCGCCCCCACCACTTCGTCGGTTAGGATGGCCGGGAATTTACCCGCAAGCCCCCAGCTGCTGAAGAAGGGCGTCCAGTCAATATAATCGACCAGTTCCTCCAGGGGATAGTCTCCAAAAACTTTGGTGCCGAGGAAGGTTGGCTTTGGCGGGGTATAATCGGCCCAGTTTAGTTGGAGCTGGTTAGCCCGGGCGTCCTGAATGGAAAGGAATTTTTTCCCACCCTTTTGGCGCGCCCGGTGTTCCCGAACCCGTTCGTATTCTTCCGCAATTTGTTGGCCATAGGCTTCCTGATCTGCCGTCGTGCCATCCAGTAATTTACCCGCTACGGTAACCGCCCGACTGGCATCGAGCACGTGCACCGTGGGGCCACCGGTGTAGGCGGGCTGAACCTTCAGCGCGGTGTGCGTCTTGCTGGTGGTTGCGCCACCGATCAGCAGGGGAGTAGTCATACCGCGGCGCTCCATTTCCGTGGCGACGGTGACCATCTCGTCGAGGGAAGGGGTGATGAGCCCGCTTAGTCCGATGATGTCGGCGCCCACTCGCTGGGCTTCGTCAAGAATCTTGTTGGCGGGCACCATGACCCCCAGGTCGATGATTTCATAGTTGTTGCAGGCCAGCACAACGCCCACGATATTTTTACCGATGTCGTGAACGTCGCCCTTAACCGTGGCCAGGAGGATGGTGCCCTTGTAGTGGCGTTGGGAGGAACTTTGTGCTCCCCTCTCCAGCGCCTCGGGCGCGTCTGGAGAGGCCCGCCCGGCCTGATGGCCTGTCGGACGGGGGTTGGGGGAGAGGGATTCCCGTTCTGCCTCAATAAACGGCTGCAAATACGCCACCGCCTGTTTCATCACCCGGGCGCTTTTTACCACCTGGGGGAGAAACATTTTGCCGGAGCCAAAGAGGTCTCCCACCACGTTCATGCCGTCCATCAGGGGGCCTTCAATGACGTGCAGTGGACGTGGGTATTTTTGACGCGCCTCTTCGGTATCCTCGGTAATGAATTCCGTAATTCCTCGCACCAGGCTGTGTCGCAGTCTTTCTTCCACGGTGCTTTCCCGCCAGGCAAGGTCTTTGGTGACCGAACGGCCACCGGCATCGCGGACGCTCTCGGCAAAGTCCGTCAGGCGCTCCGTAGCGTCCGGACGGCGGTTGAGCAGCACGTCCTCCACCCGGACAAGCAGATCGTCGGGGATATCCTCGTAGACCTCAATGAGTCCGGCATTGACGATGCCCATGTCCATTCCGGCACGGATGGCGTGGTACAGAAAGGCGGAGTGCATGGCTTCGCGTACTACGTTGTTCCCCCGGAAGGAAAAACTAACGTTGCTGACCCCGCCGCTTACCTTGGCGCCCGGACAGGTCGCCTTGATCGTTCTGGTGGCTTCGATGAAGTCGACGCCATAATTGTTGTGCTCGTCGATCCCCGTGGCCACGGCAAAAATATTGGGATCGAAAATGATATCCTCGGGGGGGAAATTGGCTTGTTCTACCAGTAGCTTATAGGCGCGCTGACAAATTTCCACCTTCCGATCGATGGTGTCGGCTTGCCCGGTTTCGTCGAAGGCCATCACGACGGCCGCGGCACCGTATTGCCGCACGAGGCGTGCCTGACGAAGAAATTCGTCTTCTCCCTCCTTCAGGCTGATGGAATTGACGATGCATTTTCCCTGGACGCATTGCAGCCCCGCTTCGATGACCTCCCATTTGGAGCTGTCAATCATGATGGGCAGTTTCGCAATGTCGGGCTCGGCCATGACGAGGTTGAGGAATTTGACCATGGCCTCTTTCGAATCCAGCAGCCCTTCGTCCATGTTTACGTCGATCACCTGAGCGCCGCCTTCCACCTGGTCACGGGCAACGTCCAGCGCCGTTTCGTAGTCGTCAGATTTGATCAGGCGGGCAAATTTCCGTGACCCCGTTACGTTAGTCCGTTCCCCTACGTTGACGAAATTGGTCTCGGGGCGAATTTCCAGCGGTTCCAGGCCAGAGAGCCGGGTGTACCGGGGTAATTCGGGAATGTCCCTTGGGGCAACTCCCTCCACCGCGAGGGCCATTTGACGAATGTGTTCCGGGGTGGTACCGCAGCACCCCCCGATGAGGTTGACAAAACCGCTGGCGGCGAAGTCACGGATGTAGGACTGCATTTCGTCGGCCCCCTGATCGTACTCACCCATTTCGTTGGGCAGCCCGGCATTGGGGTAGGCGTGGACGTTGCAGTTGGCTACCTTGCTCAGGGCCGCCAGGTGGGCCCGCATCTCCTGCGCCCCGAGGGCGCAGTTGAGCCCGACGCACAGGGGGTTGGCGTGCGCCACGGAGATGTAGAAGGCTTCCACCGTTTGTCCGCTGAGCGTCCGTCCACTGGCGTCCGTAATGGTGCCGGAAATCATGACGGGAAGTTCCCGGTTGATTTCTCCCCGCACCCGCTCCAGTGCAAAGAGTGCTGCCTTGGCGTTGAGGGTATCGAAGATGGTTTCGATCAAAATCAGGTCGGCGCCACCGTCGGCCAAGCCCCTGATCTGGGTGTAGTAGGCATCGGCCAGTTCGGTGAAGGTCACGGCGCGAAAACCCGGATTGTTGACGTCGGGACTGATGGAAAGGGTTCGATTGGTGGGGCCCACGGCCCCGGCCACGAAACGGGGTTTACTGGGGTTTTTTGCCGTGTATTCATCAGCAGCTTCCCGGGCAACCCGGGCGGCCGCTACGTTCATCTCGTACACGATTTCCTGGGTGCCGTAATCTTCCTGGGCGATGCTGGTGCCGGAAAAGGTGTTGGTCTCAATCAGGTCTGCTCCGGCTTCCAGGTACTGTCGGTGAATTTGGCCGATGACGTCTGGCCGGGTCAGGACGAGCAAGTCGTGGTTGCCCTTTAGATCACTGGGATGGTCTTCGAAGTAGCCCTTTCGATAGTCTTTTTCGGTGAGACCGTAGCCCTGGATCAGGCTGCCCATGGCGCCATCCAGTACCAGAATACGTTCACGAAAGAGATCCACTAGAGAGGAGGAAACCATTAAACCGGATTTTGGGGGCGGTAAAGATAATTGGTAACCAACCAGGAAGACATAGGTTGGCCTGCCGTACGGCGAAGGGGCAAATTTGCATAATTCATTCCTCAACGAACAAATGATCGGACTATCTTCCACTCCACGTGAGGCAAAATGGGGTAACATACATTGCCCAACCGGTTTTTATGCTTTTTTTTCGCTCTCCCCAATTCTATTAACATGAAGTTTTTTCTTTCATGCTGTCTGGTCTTTTCTCTGTTCAGCTGCTCCCGAAATGATGCTCCGATGGATTCCTGGTACCTGGGCTGGCGTATGACCTTTAATTTGATGCAAGACCGCCACGCCCTTGCCGCCGAACAGTTTGATTCCCTTCGTACGCTGAGCAACGATATTGAACCCCAGTTTCTGTCCGTGGGGCTAATTAGTCTGAGCAGGCAGGGGCGGGACGAGGAAGTAGCAGTACTTTTTGACGGACTCTCGGAGGACGTCAAGCGTCAGATTTGCCGGTCAAATTCCCTCCGGAAGGCCCCGTTTTGCGCGGAGTACACGGTGTCAGCGCCGGCGGACAGCCTGCTGTCCAAAGCACTGGTTCAGATGTACCTTAACGACCAGGCCGTGCGGGGAAACGTAATGCAAGACGTCATGGAGGAATATGAGGTCCGTCCCGATAGTGGACTGATTGCAAGAGGAATGCTGGACGTTGACCTGGTCAATCGGGAGCGGCTGGCGAACATCATTAAGGAATATGGATTCCCTACGGTCAAATTGGTGGGACAAGAGGCCATGCGGGGGGCTTTCATGGTTATTCAGCACGCAGACCGCGATCCCGACTGGCAGCGAGATCAGCTCCCTCTGGTGGAAGCGGCCGTCGCTGCGGGTGATTTGGAGCGTAAGGACTATGCCTACCTCTACGATCGTATTCAGGTAAACAGCAATTTGCCCCAGCGTTATGGTTCACAGTTTGCTAAGGTTGATCCGGTCAACGGAGTAGCCGAATTAGCCGAAACCGAAGACCCGGAAAATCTGAATGTGCGTCGGAAAGCCATGGGCATGATGCCCATCGAAATGTACCGCAAACTGATCCTGAGCATTCCTTAAACGCTACCCCTTTACGGGAAAATGTCGGTTATTTGGATGGTCCCTCGTACTCCATCCACCTACCCATCTCCCACAGCATGTGCAGAATGCTTTCTTCGGCGGCGTAGCCGTGGTCTTCGTAGGGGAGCAGCACCAGTCGAGCGGTTTTACCCAGGGAGTTCAGGGCCGCAAACATACGCTTGCTCTGCACGGGATAGGTGCCGCTGTTGGAGTCTTCCTCTCCGTGGATCAGCAGCAGCGGGGCATTAATCTTATCGGCGTGCACGAAGGGGCTGAGCTTGATGTACGTATCGGGCACCTCCCAGAAGGAGCGTTCTTCGGCCTGGAAACCAAAGGGCGTCAGGGTGCGGTTGTAGGCGCCGGAGCGCGCAATTCCTCCGGCGAAAAGGTCCGTATGGGCCAGCAGGTGGGCGGTCATGAAGGCCCCGTAGCTGTGGCCGCCAACGTAGATGCGGTTGGGGTCCGCGACGCCCATCTTCACCAGCGTGTCGACCGCAGCCTGGGCGTTCATCTGCACCTGCTCGATGAAGGTTTCGTTGGGTTCCTCATCACCTTCGCCCACGATGGGCATCGCAAAATCGTCGAATACGGCAAAGCCGGCGGCCAGGAAGGGGAGGGGAGACAGCGGACTGATCCGCGTGAACTGGTGCGGACTACTCAGCACCTGTCCGGCCTTGTCAGCGTCCTTATATTCCTGGGGGTAGGCCCACATCAGGATGGGCAGCGGTTGGTCCTGACCGGCCCGCCATCCTTTGGGGGTGTGCAGGTCGCCGCTTAGTTGTACGCCATCTTCCCGGGTATAATTGACCTTTTCGTAGTTGGCGTCCCTCAGGTGAGGGTAGGGGTGCTCAAAATTGGTGAGCTGTATTTCTTCTCCAGTGTCGAGGTGTCGCAAAAAGTAGTTTGGCCGTTCCGTGAGCTGTTCCCGGGCGAGGATGAACCAGTCGGGATCTTCGTCCAGAAAAAACAGGGCCCGCTCGTAGAGGGGTGGGGTAGACTGCCATAAGCGACGCGTTGCTCCCGACTCCAGGTCGTAGGCGTCGATGAAGGGCTGTGATCCTTCGGGGCCGTGCCCCGATCCGGTCAACACCAATTCCCGGCCCTCGTTACGGGTCAGGAGGACTACGTGGTCACTCGGTAGGGTGATGGAGACAAAAGACCCCGGATCGTTGTAGTTGTCTTCCCAATTGTGGTCATGAATGATTTCCGGGCTGCGCGTAGGATCATCGGGCCACCACCGGCGGGTCACCTGCCGTCGGCTTTTCCATTCCCAGTCGACAATGATGGCCAGGTCTTCACGGCACCAGCGCACCGCGCCATAACGCATCTCCAGACGAATACTTTTCTCCGGTTCACCGGTGAAGGGCGCAGTCAGAGAGTACAGTTGCTCCCGATACTCGACATCCTGCCGGGGGTCTCCACCGTCCTGGGCCTCGGTCCAGAAAATCTGGGCCGGATGGTCGCTCCGCCAGGTAAAGCGCCGGCGGTCGGTGATGACGGACCCAAAGGCGGGCGGCAGGTGCTCGGCGGCGGGGCGGTTCGCCAGCTCAATGACCTCCCGGCCATCCCGATCCAGGATAACGATGCGGTCGGCAAATTTCTCGTAGGGGACGCTAAAACTGAAGGGTTCCTCCACGTACGTAGCCAAAAAGTACTGGCTATCCGGCGAGCCGGCCAGCCCGGCAATGATGCCCGGTTTGGCCCACGGACGTTCCGCTCCGGCCTCGATGTCGTGCATGAAAAGCTGCCCAGAAGCGTAGTGCCGGAAGAGGTCCACGTCGTGCTGGCTCTGGAGCAAATTGGTGTAGGTGCGGTTACTGCCCTCCTTACCACTTGTGTCCTGAACGTTGGGACCAAGGACGGGCCGTTCGGGAGCCGGAGCGTCAACGCCCTGGAGGCGACGCTTGATGACGAAAAAATCTTCCCCCACAAAATCGTAGGGCATTCCGCCCAGACTGTTGTTCAGGTCCGCGGCACCCACCGGCGTACACCGCAAATCCTCTTCCCGACAGGTCCATAACTGAAGTCCGGTGGGCGTGGCGATGCAAAAAGCCAGCCGGGTGCCTTTAGGCGACCAGGTGAAATACCGAAAGTTAGCGTCGTCGGGGAGTCCGAGCAGGGGGCGGTCCTCTAGGGTCGTCAGGTTCCGAATGCGGGGGTTGAAGTACCCCCGGGCACCGAAGGGGGTAAAGGTATCCGGGTTGATCTTTCGACCCGCCAGTTTCAACTTGGGTTCCTTCAGCTCCTCGATGGTGGGGTACATCGGCCGGTCCGCCATGAGAATGAGGTTCCGGTCCGGCCCAAACAACATGAGCGGATCGGGCTTGAGGTTTACCAGCCGAGCAATATCTTCAGGAGGGCGTTGATAAGTCATTGGTAATCGGGGCGGGTTTTGGATTTGAGGTACTCGCTGCGGAGGACGATCACGGGCCAGCAAGGCATTTTCATGGCAACGGCGTGCAGGTGCCAGCTTTTGCCGGGAGCGGCCGTGAATCGGGTGCCGAAGGTAAAGTAAATACCTTCAACGGAAAAAGCTCCCGGTCGGTTCTGACCGGGAGCTTTCTGTTTGTTGCGTTATTGGGGGAGGCCCGGACTATTCGTCATAGGAGGCATCTACCGTATCGATGACGACACTACCGAAACTGTAGTCGGCATATTTTTCGAGGTGGTTGAAGGCCAGGTTGTCCGGCCAGTTGCTATCGTCCGGCACCCACTCCTCCAGTAAGCTTTCCAAAATTGAGAGGAAGTTTTCTTCCAGCCAATCTTCGGCTTCGTCCAGATCGTCAAATTCCGGAATGAGGAAGACCATCGAAAGGTCCGAGGGGTCTTCGGGATCAACTTCACTAGCCAGTGCCGGATTCTCCTGAATGGCCCAGTGAAGGAGTGCTTCGTTAGGGGTGATGATCAGGGGAAGACGATTGATGTCATAGAGTTCCATACGGGTAGACCAATTTATCTTGTTGGGACAAGATAAGCCGATAATTAGGTTCCCGCAGCAAAAAAAGCGTCCGGCCCAAGAATTCTTCCGGACGGCTTAGGGGCGAGAGGAAATGCACTGGGATAATTACTCTTTGCAGTCGGGATTGATCCCCAGAACGTAGTTGTTGATCACCCCGATTTGCGGAGCGGCCTCCGCTCCTTCAAACCCACTGATGTCTTCGTCCTTGAGGGCACTGGCCGCAAAATCAGTGAGCTGGGTGGCCAGCGGGAGGTAACTCCAGTGCCACCGCTCTTCTTCGTAACCGGAGGGTCGGTCGGCACCCTTGGGCGTATAGGGTTGACAGAAGCCGTATTCGTGGGCGTGTGCAACGAGCCAGTCGTAGACCTCCTTTCCCTTGCCCGCATCAAAGAATTCATTGGTCAGCGCGTTCAGGTCAATGTCCGTGCCCCAGTGATGGCGGCTCGTGCCGGGCATGGAGGAGTAGCGGAGAATCGCCCGCGCCCGGTCGGCCGGATCGGGATAAACCTCATCGGCTTTTTCCTTGCCTTCCAGCAGGCGTTGTCCCTTCCATTTGGCTTCCCAAATTTGTCGCTGTCGCTGGAAATTTCGGGTGGCGGAAACCATGATGAGCTGCACACCATCGGCCATGGCCGCAGCGTGCATTTTTTCAAAGGCAGCGTAGGTTTCCCGGTGCAGCAGGTAGGGATCACCGTCGGTGTACCTGGCGGCTACCTTCACGAAGTCCGGGTGCTGCCCGGGGTCGAACTTCCCGGTCAGGTACTCGTAGGGTGGCATACCGAAGACCGTGGTGTCTTCTTTGGCCAACACCGGCCGCGACGGGGGAATGGTGTCCGTTGCCATCACCTCCCCTGCCACCGAAGCGGCTTCCGTGTCGGTTTCGGTTGGCGTAGTATTCGGATTACAGGCCATGCAGATCAATACGAGAACGGGGAGGAGGTATTTCATAAAACGAAGGTAATGGGTTCTCGGAATCTTCGGTCTCTCGTCGGACGAATTAAAATCGCCCGCGGCGATTCTTTCGTCCGACGAGTTTCGTGGGAAAAGACATTTATGGAAAGGAAGTAAGGGCCATCACCCCATCACAAAACATTGCTCGAAAAGGGGAAGGTCATTGGCGCATTCGTCGGACGCCCCCGCGGTATGGTCGACACATCCAGGGGGTTGAAGTGGCACATTCGTCGGACGCCCCCGCGGTATGGTCGGCACATCCAGGGGGCTAAAGTAAGGGGCGCTACTCCATCACAAAACATTGTTTGAAAAGGAGAAGGTCATTGGCGCATTCGTCGGACGCCCCCGCCGTCCCGGCGGGAAGGCGTCCGACGACAGAGGTGCATCTTGCTTAGATATACTTCCCTAAAATCTCCCGAGCTAGTTCTTGATTGCATAGTGTTCCGTTGCGCAACCCATAATAGTCCTGAGCCGAGGAGAAGGGCCATTCTTCCTCCCGGTTCGCCAGGCCGGCCACAACCGGATTGGCGTGGATGTAGTGAAAGCACCGGGCTACGTAGGGCACTAGATCATTTTTGTTTTCTTCCAGTTCGATGAAATCAAGATGAGCCAATTTTGCTTTGGTCTTGGCCTTAAATAAACTACCCCTTCTTGCGTATCTACGGTTATAAGCTTTGGTGTAGCTGCTAAGCATAGTCTTTATCTCGTGGCTCATACGCTGCTGATAGACGTTGTCCGGAGATCCCTGACCATCATCCGGAGCCTTTTTTGTGCTACTTAGAGAAATGCCTTCTGATTTCACGCGCACCAAAAAGTGAAAGTGATCTGGCATGAGACAATAGCATAGAACGTCACACACGGGGATAAGGTGCTTCCTAACTTTCCGGAGGAAGAAGTGATAGTTTTCTTCCGATCGGAACAAGGGCTCATAATTGATACTCTGGTTGTAAAGGTGATAGATGCCGTGCGGTGAATACATATCCGGAAAATACCGCATTCCCCTCTCGTCGGACGAATTAAAATCGCCCAAGGCGATTCCTTCGTCCGACGAGTTTCGTGGGAAAAGACATTTATGGGAGGGAAGTAAGGGGCTGCCACTCCATCCCAAAACATTGCTCGAAAAGGAGACGGTCGTCGGCGCATTCGTTGGATGCCCCGCGGCATGGTCGGCACCTCCAGGGGGCTGAAGTAAGGGGCGCTACCTCATCACAAAACATTGCTCGAAGCGGTTATGCCCATCGGCACATTCGTCGGACGCCCCCGCGGCATGGTCGGCACCTCCAGGGGGCTGAAGTAAGGGGCGCTACCTCATCACAAAACATTGCTCGAAGCGGTTATGCCCATCGGCGCATTCGTTGGATGCCCCGCGGCATGGTCGGCACCTCCAGGGGGCTGAAGTAAGGGGCGCTACCTCATCACAAAACATTGCTCGAAGCGGTTATGCCCATCGGCACATTCGTCGGACGCCCCCGCGGTATGGTCGGCACATCCAGGGGGCTGAAGTAAGGGGCGCCATCCCATCAAAAACATTGCTCGAAAAGGAGAAGGCCGTCGGCACATTCGTCGGACGCCCCCGCCGTCCCGGCGGGAAGGCGTCCGACGAGGACGCAAAAGTTACTCCTCGCCGGTTGCGGTCGATGGGGGAGGCGTCTCCGCGGCAATTTTCACCAGGGCCACCACCTCCAGCAGCGTGAAGGTCAGGTAGATCAGAAAGAAGGGAATGATGAAGAGCTTATTCTCCGGTGCACCCAACAAGATGTAGGCCGCCGCTACGCCACCGCAGAGAAACAACTTCACCATGGTAATCCCCAGGAAGGCGTTGCCAAAAAGAAATTTGTTCTTGGCCGCCGCGGTGCGTTTCCCTACCCAGAATATACCCAGGGAAAGCAGGGACAGTAAAATGAAGATGCCCACCGTTAGCGGCACGGCATAATCCAGTGGAAGCAGTGCGTGGCAAGTCAGGGCACCACCGGCGGCAATCAGGGCTGCGGCAGCAAAGAGTTGGAAAAAGCGGGGATAGGTCATAGCAAATGACGATTAGGGCTGCGAAGGTCACAAAAAATCCCTCAACGACAAATACAGTCCCCCAACAACACCCACCAGACTAAAAACAACGGTCAACCAGGGATCCGTCCCCAGTTGACCGTCGAGGTATTGACCCAGAAAGGTGAATACCAGAATTGTAACAATGAGTTGCATCGCCAGGCCGCTGTACTTGATCCAGTTACGGCCCTTTTCGCCCGGATGATCAGGCTTTGACTGCGACATTCTCCTTTTGTTTCAGTGGGTTACCGCCAGATTTATGGGACGATGGCGCCGCCGAAGGCGTCGCGTTGCCCGTTACCGTACAGGTGCCATTGATCTCGCAGCCCGCCATCACGGCCATCTTCTTGGCGCGGATGTCTCCACTGACTTTAGCCGTCTCGCGAAGGTTGAGCATATCCTTGACCAGAAGGTTTCCCTTGAAGGAGCCCTCCACGACGGCATTGACGCATTCCACGTCTCCCTCAATTCGGCCCTTCGGGCCAATGATCAATTTGGCCTGACAGTTCAGGTTACCCACCAGCGTCCCGTCGATCCGGATATCGCCTCCTGCCTTCAGATCACCTTCGATGGTGGTTTTAGCGTCAATGGTGTTGACGCCTCCGCCACCGGTTGGTGCGCTGGAGCGGCTGGAACTATCGGTTTTCTTTGCGTCTTTCCCGTTATTATTTCCGAACATGCTTTTCGTTTAGAGTGTGTAATGATGAATGAAAGAGGATAACTGGGAACGTAGATAGAATATTTCAAGGCTCCTGAGATGACTTTTTTGCGGGCCAATTGAGCCCGCAGCGTACCCCCGGGAGGGCAGGAGCAAAAACAGCTTGGGTTAGAACTGAGGACAGTAAACTCCGCGGCGCTGACCGCCACAAATCTTGTACTGCAGGGACAGTTCAAAACCACCGTTACCGTCGGTAGCGGTATTCAGTTGGCTCGTGTTCAGATCATAGCTAAACCCGAGGGCAAAGTTTTCGTAATCAAAGCGCGTACTCAGAATCAGCGCGTCGGTCAGGATATTGGAATCATACCGATTGCTGATGCGCGTCCATACCCCCACCTGAAAGGATTGGGTGGAGCGGTTACGACCGCCGTCCAGGAGGAATTTCAGGTTAGTACCTGCGTTGACCTGGAAGCTGGGGCCCTGGGTCATCATAATGACACCGGGTACGACGCCGAAACGCTGGCCAACCATGAATTCACCACCGGCGTGGGCGGTGTAACGGCTGTAGAGCAGCTCACTGGCGTTACTGTCGAAGCTTTGGTTGGCGCGGTTGAGGTGATGGAAGGCACCGCCGATGTAGAGGCTGTTGTGCTCGTCGAATACCATAAACCAGAGCAGGCCGGCCGCAAGGTCAGCAAACAGGAACTGGTCGCGGTCAAAACCATTTTCACCGCTGACGGCGTTGGGGTCAAATCCTCCGGCGCCGTCGTGCTGGGTGCCCCAGCGCAGGGCCAGGAAGTTCAGGCTCCGCTGGGCGGCACCGCCCTCAACACCGGCCACCAGGTAGTTGCCGTAGTTACGGCTTCCCCCCATTTTCTTACTGTAACTCAGGGAGAGCTTACCCGTGGTGGTGGCAAAATCGGCTTCACCGGCGCGGTCGCCCCAGAAGGTTCCGCCAATGCCGAAAAAGTCATTGCGGCCAACGGCTACCCGCTGGTCGTAGCTGACGCTGTAGGTCTGGAAGGCATTACTACCGAGAATGGAAGCCCATTGGCTGCGGTAGTTCACCGCAATGCGGCTATTACAGTTCATTACTCCCGTCATGGCCGGATTGAGGTTCAACGGCGACATGTAAAACTGGGAGAAGTGGATGTCTTGTGCCTGCAAGCCCAGAACGCAGAACAAAACGAAACAACAAGTCTGGAGTAACTTCATGGTGGGCAGAACTAGAGATTTTGGGATCCTGGAGTCGGGGTAGTGAGCCATACTAAGGTGACAAATGTACACAAAAGGCGGACAGCTCACGTAGGGATGAGGCGTTAAAGTTATCCCTCATTCACTTAATGTCGGCAAATACCGAAACCGTAACGGTTTGCACAAACATTTTAGTCTGAAAGAATCACCTCTTGTTGGAAAGGTCGTCCAACGTGAGGTTCCGGCGGTAGCTTTTGTCCACTACGGTCAGTGCTCCAGAAATTCGATTGGTTTTTTGGGCAACGGGGTGCAGGTGCCAGGGAAGTAGGGTAAGGAGCCAGAAAAATTGGGATTTAATCCCCTGCCTTCCTCAAAGACCCCGCAACTTTCTGACTTCGCTGGCTATTTTCGCCCCATAACCCCACCATCAATGGAAAACTACCTGGACATAAACCGCGACACCTGGAACCAGCGCGTAAAGGCCCACCTGAGCAGTGACTTTTACGACGTCGAGGGTTGGCTCGCCGGAGCAGACAGCCTCAAAGACATTGAACTGGCCCTGCTGCCCGATAATCTGGAGGACCTGCGGGTGCTGCACCTCCAGTGTCATTTCGGGCAGGATACCCTCTCCCTGGCGCGCCGCGGCGCGCAGGTGACCGGCGTAGACCTCAGCGACCGGGCCATCGAAGCGGCCAATGACCTGGCCCAACGGGCAGGACTTGCCGACCGGTCCCGCTTCATCAACTGCGATCTGTACAGCCTGCCCGATCACCTGAACGAAGCGTTCGATATCGTCTTCACCTCCTACGGCACCATCGGCTGGCTCCCCGACATCAAGCGGTGGGCGGACATTGTGGCCCGCTTCCTGCGCCCGGGAGGACAGTTCGTCTTCGCCGAATTCCACCCCTTCGTGTGGCTATGGAACGAAGAGCGTACGGCCATTAAGTACCCCTACTTTTCCAAAGAGGCCATCGTGGAGGCGGCCAGCGGAAGCTATACCGACGGTAGCGAAGCGGTCGGCGGCACGGAAGTCAGCTGGGATCATCCCCTCAGTGAGGTCATCACCGCCCTGATCGACGCCGGCCTACAACTGAAGTCTTTTCAGGAACACGATTACTCCCCCTACGACTGCTTCCACGATACCGTGGAAGTTGCGCCGGGTAAGTATCACCTTAAGCAAATGCCGGGACTGATTCCCATGGTCTACAGTCTGGACTACCTGAAACCCGAATCGGAGAAATAATTTATGGCCCGGGGGATCCTTCACTTAGATTTTCTGCGGGAAGTCATCTTTCCCGGATCAGCAGTCTTCTGCCAATAACTTTTTTACCTTTGCGGGCGAAACATGGGGTGCTGTCCCAATTCCTGGGCGGCTGAGATTATACCCTTGATTTGTTAATCAGGAACCTGCCCGGGTAATGCCGGGAAGGGAAAAACATTCGCCATGAAGCGATTGATCTTCTGCGCCGTACTGGCGCTGCTGTGCGGGAGCACGGCCTTTGCCCAAAAACTTATTTCCGGAACCGTAACCGACGCTGATGATCAGCCCCTGGTGGGACTGTCGGTCACGGTGGAGGGCACCCAGACGGGAGTGGTTACTAACGCCCGGGGCGCATTCGTTTTGGAGGTGCCCAGAGAAAATGTCAATGGCTTTATCGTCATGACGGGCTACGGAGCTCCCCGGAAAGTTGCGGTCTCGTCTTTCTTTCAGGATGTGCCGCTCGGCATCCAGTTTGTCGGTGAAAGCACCGTAACCCAGGTACCGTTTGAGGCCGTCACCGTCACGGCCACCGCCGCCACGTCCAAGACTCCGGTCACCTTCACCGAGGTGTCCAGCGCCGAGATCGCCGAGCGTAACCTCGGCCAGGATGCTCCCTACCTGCTCAAGTGGACGCCTTCCGTGGTCGTTAACGCCGACGCCGGGACGGGCATCGGCTACACCGGCATCTGGATCCGGGGATCCGACCCCACCCGGACGAACATCACCATCAACGGGATACCCTACAACGACTCCGAAAGCCAGGGCGTATTCTGGGTAAACCTGCCCGGGTTTTCAAGTTCGGCGGACAACATCCAAATCCAGCGCGGCGTCGGTACCAGCACCAACGGTGCCGGAGCCTTCGGTGCCACCATCGACTTTAACACCAACGAAATCAACGAGGGCCGCCGACTTAGCGTCGACGGCAGTATCGGTAGCTTCGGCACGCGCCGCGGGGAGGTGAACTACACCAGCGGACTGCTCGACAACGGACTGAAAATTGACGCCCGCTACAGCCAGATTCACTCCGACGGCTACGTGGACCGCGCTTCGGCCGACCTGACGGGTTACTACGCCGGACTTTCCTACGTAGCCGATAATGGGGCTGTCTGGCGATTCAACGCTTTTGGAGGCAATGAAGTCACTTACCAAAGCTGGTTCGGCGTCACCCAGGATCAGATCGATGAGTTTGGCCGGACGTACAATCCCGCCGGCACCGAAAAGGAAGGCGAACCCTACGACGACGAAACCGATAATTACGGCCAGCGCCATTACCAGTTGCATTACAACAACGCCTTCAACGATCGGTGGACACTGGGCATCAGCGGCCACTACACCCGGGGCCGCGGATACTTTGAGCAGTATAAGGCGGACGAGGATCTGGTCGACTACGGCATCACCGCTGAAGTCCCCACGAGTGACCTGATTCGTCGCCGCTGGCTGGATAACCACTTCTACGGAGCGGTGTACAGCCTGCGGTACCGCGCCAGTGAAACCTTGGATTTCACCTTCGGCGGTTCGGCAAACGAATACCTGGGCGACCACTTCGGGGAAGTCGTCTGGGCCCGCAACGCCGGCGATTCCGAAATCCGTGACCGCTACTACGACAACGACGCCACCAAGCGGGACTTCAACAATTACCTGCGCACCAACTACGGATTCGGCGGTGGATTCAACGCCTACCTGGACCTCCAGCTGCGGAACGTCAACTACGAATTCCTGGGCCTGGACGAGAACCTCAGCTTCATCGACCAGTCGGCCAGCCTGACCTTCTTCAACCCCAAGGCGGGATTGCTCTATGACTTCGGCGACGGCCAGGCCTACGCCAGTTTCGGGGTAGCCCAGCGGGAACCTAACCGGAATGACTTTGTCGACAACCCCGTGTCCTCCCGCCCCCGCCCGGAACGGCTTTACAATACCGAAATCGGCCTGCGGCGGCAGCGTGGTCGCTTAAACTACGGCGCCAACTTCTACTACATGGACTACCGGGACCAGTTGGTCCTGACCGGAGAACTGAACGACGTGGGGGCCGGTATCCGCACGAACGTTCCCGAAAGCTACCGCCTGGGGCTGGAGCTACAGGGAGGCCTGGCCGTCAACGATCAGCTCACGGTGGGCGGTAACCTGACCCTGAGCCGCAATCGTATCCGAAACTTCACGGAATTCCTGGACGACTTTGACGCTGACTTCAACTATCTGGGGCAGGTCGCGGTGGAAAGAGAAGATACCCCGATTGCCTTCAGCCCGAACGTCACCGGAGCGCTAACGATAGACTATAGCTTCCTGCCCCGCAATTCCCGTCATGACCTTACGGCCGGCCTACAGGCCAAGTACGTTGGGGAACGCTTCGTGGACAACAGCGGCGACCCCGCCGCGGCCCTGGACGCCTTCTACTACGCCGACTTCCGGCTGGCCTACGGCCTGCGCACCGGCAACGAGGATTCTCCCCGCATCCGGCTCACCCTCCTGGTCCGTAACCTAACCGACGAGCTCTACGTCTCCAACGGCTGGAGTTACCGGTTCCGGGCGGACAATGAGCCCTCCCTACTCATGGGAATGTACCCACAGGCCGGCAGAAACTTCCTGCTGGGACTGGGCTTCGACTTTTAAGGGCCAACAAATTCCTGGGGGCAAAGACCACCAAATTACCCACGGGGTGAAGGGCATTGACCAATGTCTTTCACCCCGTTTTAACGTTTACTTGACGCGGCGATGTTTCGCGGGAGTAAACTCTTGGCCACTACTTCTGCGTTAGCAATAATGCTTCCCAACCTCGCGTAGTAGCGGGGTCGGAGGGAGCGGACCCCCAAGTTTGTTTCCATAAAGTAGAACCAACGTGAAAAATTTTGCTGCATCACTCCTGATCGTTCTGGCGGCCTTCGCCGCGGGACGCTACCTTTTTCCTACGGAACAAGTCACGGCGCCTGATGTGCAAACGGTGGCCTTTGAAGAATCTCCCGTGATCGAACGGGCCTCCAATCCGGGCGCTCTGCCGGTGGATGAAGTAGAAACCAGTAGCTACACGCCCTCGGAATTACACACCATCCGCCTCTTTGAAAAAGCTTCACCTTCCGTGTGTTACATCACCACGAAGGTGCGGCAGCGGGATTTCTGGAGCTTCAACATTCAGGAAGTACCTGCGGGCTCGGGTTCCGGTTTTGTCTGGGACGACGACGGCCACATCATCACGAATTATCACGTTATTCGGGGAGCGAGCCAGGCCATCGTTACCCTGGCCAACGGGGCCAACTACCAGGCCACGCTGGTGGGCGTGGCAAAAGAAAAGGATTTGGCCGTACTCAAGATTGAGGCCCCGGCCCGGGATTTGCAGCCCATCCCCGTAGGCACATCGGAAGACATCCGGGTGGGGCAGGCGGTATACGCCATTGGCAATCCCTTCGGCCTTGATCAAACTCTGACCACGGGCGTGGTATCTGCCCTGGACCGGGAAATCAACAGCCAGGCCAACGTCCCCATTCGCGGGGTGATCCAGACGGATGCGGCCATTAATCCCGGAAACTCCGGTGGGCCCCTGCTGGACAGCAGAGGACTATTAATCGGGGTCAACACGGCCATCTACAGCCCCTCCGGAGCTTCGGCGGGCATCGGCTTCAGTATTCCCGTCGATGAAGTCCGCTACGCCGTGCCGGACCTGATCCGCTACGGCGAGGTACGCCGTGCTTCCCTCGGAGCGGAATTCCGGCAGTACCGTGGCTACATGGTCGTTACCACGGTGGACCCCAACAGTGCAGCGGGGCGGGCTGGTATTCGCGGCCTCAGCCGCGACTCCCGGGGCTACCGCGTGCTCGGGGATATTCTGGTCGGCATCAACGGAAAACCCGTCAAGAGTCAGACGGACCTGTACCTGGAACTGGAGAACTACGACCCCGGAGAATTCGTCACCCTGAGCCTCATCCGCGATGAACGGGAGGTAACGCTGGAGGTAAAGCTGGACAGTACCGTGGATTAAGCAACCTCGTTCCCGGCGTTTGCAAATATTTTGCTTCCTTTACCGTTGATTTTGAGGTTATCTCCTTTATGGTGATAATCATGGGGGCGAGTCCGCAGGTGCCATGCACTTCCCAGGCGCCTGGCACCTGCGCGACGCGCCCAAACTTTGCTCACTTTATCCGGCAGATACTCCCATCCCGGTTACCTGCCCCACAAATCCTCCCATGAATAAGCTTACCCTGGCCCTGCTGGCACTTGCTTTCGTGTTCGTCGCCAATCCCCTTGCCGCCCAATCCGCCGAAGAGTTGCAGATGATGTACCTCAACGTGCTCGAAAAGAATGAGCTCGCCGGTACGATAGACGGTGACGGAGACGTCCAGTTCGAGTACAATAATTTCACCTACTTCATTGACGTTGACGAAAACGACCCGGAATATTTCGGGCTGGTCCTCGCCAACATCTGGCCCATCGAAAGCGAAATGGAACGCTTGCAGGTACTCAAAGCGGCGGACGTCGTCAACGCCAACAAAAAGGTAGGCAAGGTGTACATCAACAACGATAATGTGTGGATCACCTACGAAGACATCCAGAAGGAAGTCGGCGACTTTGAGGCCTACTTTAAGCGGGGACTGGAGATCATCGCCCAGTCCGTTTCGATGTTCCGCGAAGAAATGAATTAACCCCTCTGGTCCATGGCTGAACTACGGCGTCGTGCCCACGAAATCCTCCGCGGGAATTGGCGCGGCGGTTTTACCGTCCCTACGGCAAGACTCTACCCCTTTCAGTGGAATTGGGACAGTGGATTCGTGAGCCTGGGCGTCGCTGACCGCGCCCCCCTGGAAGCCATCGAAGAACTGGAAAACCTCTTTCGGGGGCAGTGGGCCAATGGCATGGTGCCCCACATCGTCTTCCATTCCGAGACCGAAACGACCTACTTTCCCAATCACGATTTCTGGGCCGCCGCGGAGGTCAACGCCGGGGCGCCGCGGAAACCGCGGACTTCGGGCATCAGTCAACCTCCCGTCCACGGTTTCGTGCTCGAATACCTCTATGAGCGGTACGGTCACCTGCCCGACGTGGTCGACGGAATTCGTCGGCTGTTTCCCAAGGTCCTGGCCAGCCACCGCTTCTTCTACCAGTACCGCGATCCGGAAGGAGAAGGGCTGGTGTTCCTCTACCACCCCTGGGAATCCGGGCGGGACAATTCCCCGATCTGGGACGAAAGCCTCCAGCGGATCACCATCAGCCCCGGGGACATCCCTCCCTACGAGCGCAAGGATACCGCCCACGCGGATTCCGATCAACGGCCCACCGGCCGGGATTACGACCGCTACGTCTACTTACTGGAATTGGGGAAGCGCCACGGTTATGACGGACCGGGCATCTGGGAGGAAAGTCCCTTCCTCCTCCAGGACGTTATGCTCAACGCCATCCTGATCCGGGCCAACGAAGGACTGATCCGGATAGGACGCCAGCTGGGCTTTTCGGTGGAGGAGGCCGAGACCTGGCAAAAACGCAGCGTGCCGGCCTTCAACCACAAACTTTGGGACGAAACACTGGGCACCTACGTGAGCTGGGACGTGCGGGGGCAGGTACCGGTTCGCAGCCGGGAGGTCGGTGGTTTCGTCGCCCTGTTCGCTGGTGTTCCGGATGACCGGCGGGCGCAGCGCATGGAGCAGTACCTACGGGATTTACGGGAACGGGGCTTCCGGCTTTGTCCCAGTTACGATCCGGAAGACCCGCTGTTTGACTCCGCCCGCTACTGGCGTGGCCCCATCTGGCCCCAGATGAACTGGCTGCTTCATCATGGCCTGCTCCGCTACGGATTTAAGTCCACGGCAGAAACCGTTCGCCGGGACCTCCTCGATCTCGTGGATCGCCTGGGCTTCCACGAATATTTTGAACCCCAGCGCGCCGTGGCGGACCAGCAAACCCGGGGCTACGGAGGCGATAATTTCAGCTGGACGGCGTCCACGGTCCTTGATTTTTTGCGGGAAGGCTAAATTAGCCGCATGAACTTCCTTGATCTTCTGGTTATCGTGGCCTACGTCGGAGGCTTCCTCTGGTTAGGCCGCTTGTTTAAAGACAATGCGGGTGCGAAAGACTACTTCTTGGGCGGAAGGAGCTTTGGCTGGTTTCCCCTTTCCCTCAGTACGGCCGCCACCCAGTTGTCCGCCATCAGCTTCATTTCCGCCCCCGCCTTCGTGGGGCTGAAGGCGGGTGGGGGACTACAGTGGCTGACCTACGAATTTGCCGTCCCTCTGGCCATGCTCTTCCTCATGGTATTCCTGATCCCGCCCATGTATAAGGCGGGGGTAGTCTCCGTTTACGCCTTTCTGGAGCGACGTTTTTCCCGGTCTACGCGAACGTTGCTGAGCATCGTCTTTCAGATCAGCCGGGCCTTCGGCACGAGCGTGATGATTTACACCGTTGCCCTGATCCTCAGTGGTGTCATGGACATCGATATGTGGATCACCATTACCGTCATTGGCGTGGTCACCCTGATTTACTCCTATCAGGGAGGCATGAAGGCCGTCGTGTACGGCGACATGATCCAGATGATCATCCTGGTGCTGGGAATTTTTATTTGCTTTGGGGCTGGCCTGCACTACCTGGGGGGCTGGAGTGTCTTTCAGGAGGCCGTTGATCCGGCCCGCCTGAAGGCAGTAGACTTTACCTCCATGGGCTTCGAGGAGGGGAGTGAGTTCGGTTTTTGGCCCATGCTCATCGGGGGCTTTTTCCTTTACGTTTCTTACTACGGAACGGACCAAAGTCAGGTTCAGCGACTGTTCTCCGCCCGTGACCTGGGTACGGTCAAAAAGACATTACTGGCCAACGGCCTGATGCGTTTTCCGCTCACCCTGCTGTACTGTCTGATGGGGTTGCTGCTGGGCACCCTGGTGCTGCAGGATGCCAGTTTTGCGGCCAGCATTCCCGCGGATAAACCGGACCTGATGATTCCCATCTTTATCCGGGATTACCTTCCCCACGGGCTCATTGGCTTGCTTATGGTCGCCATCTTGTCGGCGGCCATGTCTTCCCTTTCTTCGGCCATCAACTCCCTGAGTGCCGCCAGTACCGAAGACCTGTTCAACAGCAAGGGACAGCTACCGGAAAAGGAGCATCTGCGCATCTCCAAGGTCACCGCATTGTTTTGGGGAGTCGTCTGTATCGTGCTGGCTTTCTTCACCGGTGATATTGCCGACACGGTGATCGAGGCCATCAACAAGATCGGGTCGGTGTTCTTTGGGCCCATCCTGGCCACCTTCATCGCCGCGATTGCCGTAAGGAAGGTGAACGCGCTTGGCGCCAACGTTGGCCTGCTCACCGGTGTGTTGGTGAATGTTTACCTGTGGCTCTTCGTTCCCAGTATCTTTTGGTTCTGGTGGAACGCCGTCGGGGCGGTGGTCACCATGGTGGTTGCCCTCCTCACCAGTCTGGTGCTGGGCGGTCAGGCAAAGGAAGGGGGGATCACGGACTTCGGGACCAAGATCGAAACCGATTGGACCAAAACCCTCATACTGGTGGGCTTTTTCGTACTGATCGTGCTGGTGAGCATCTGGCTGCCGGGCTGGCTGGCTTAGGCCAGCCCTATCGCCGACGCTCCACCCGGAATTCGGAATCCTCGGCCCACTGGGGCCAGGACTCCCCGCGGGCCAGGTCTAGTCCTACCCGAAAGAGCAGTTCTCCATCCTGGACGGCTCCGCCCAGGGGCCAGGCACCGGCCGTGTATTCATCCGCCGGCTGATGGTATCGGTTGATGACGAAATCTTCCATCTGCTGGGCCGAGTATTCTTTACCCTCCGTCCAGTGATCGTACCCACCCTGGGCGTAGAGCGCGGGGATGCCCGCCTTGGCAAAATTGAAGTGGTCGGAGCGGAAGAAGTAGCCCTTTTCGGGCTCCGGATCCGCCTGAACGTAACGCCCCTGGAGTTCGGCAACGGCTTTGGCCAACTGGTCCATGTCGCTTTGCCCGGCTCCGGTGATGGTCAGGTCCTTCGCTTTCCCGAAGGGGTTGATGCCGTCGATGTTAATGTTGGCCACGGCATCGGACAGGGGGAACACGGGATTGTTGACGTAGTAGGCGCTGCCAAAAAGCCCCTGTTCCTCGGCCGTCACGAAAAGAAACACGACGGACCGGGCGGGCGCCTCCTCCATTTCGGTGTAGGCCTCCGCGATGGCCAGTAGCTGGGCCGTGCCGCTGGCGTTGTCCAGCGCACCGTTGTAGATGCTGTCCCCGTTCACCGCCGGCCCGACCCCGATGTGATCCCAGTGGGCGGTGTAGACGATGTGCTCGTCCGGGCGCTCGGCGCCCGGTAGCCGGGCGATGATGTTGTACGACTGGTCAAAACGCAGTTCGTTGCGCACGCCGGTGGTGAGTTTGCTGTTCAGAGGGATGGCCGTGAAATCCGCCCGGGTGGCCCGCTCAAACCAGCCCGTAATCCCCGCCTGGGAGGCGGTAAACAGGGCCCGCGCGGCGTCCAGCGTCATCCAGCCGCCTACGGGTAGCTCCGGACTTCCCTCATTTTCCAGCATTAAGCGCGTACCAGACCAGGAACTCTGAATCACAAACCAGGGGTATCCCGCGGCCCCCGTTTCGTGGATAACGAAGCAGGCGGCGGCTCCCTGGCGGGCCGCTTCCTCAAATTTGTAGGTGTAGCGCCCGTAGTAGGTCATGGTCTTCCCCTTAAACATAGTGGAATCCTCCAGGTAATATCCGGGGTCGTTGACCATCACGACTACGGTTTTGCCCCGGACGTCGAGGTCTTCGTAATCGTTCCAGCCGTACTCCGGCGCCACGATGCCAAATCCGGCGAAGATGACCTCCGAGTCTTCCACGAGGGTCTCCTCCCGGGCCACTTCACTGAAGGTCATGTACTCTTCCCCGAGGGTCCAGTTGAGGGGCCCGGAAGGAGTCTGGATGGTCATCGTTTCGTTGGGAGAGCCGGTGATTTCCACCATGGGCACTTCCTGGCGGTAGCTGTCGCCGTTTCCGGGTTCCAGGCCCAGGGCCTTCAGCTCCTTTTCCAGGTAGTCCAGCGTCAATTCTTCTCCTTCGCTGAAGGGCAGCCGTCCACCGTATTTATCGGAAGCCAGTTCGGTCAGGTGGCGGTCAATGGTTACCGAATCGATCGTTGATTGTTGGTCGGTTTCCGGGCCGATTTGGTCGTTGGCGGGGCCGCAGGATGCCAGGATCATCAGCAGGGAGCAAAGAAGCAGGGAAGAACGCATGAGGAATATTTTGTGCGCCTAAGGTAACCCGCGTTCGCTTAGGTTCTCCTCCGGATTTTTTGGCACTTTTGCCGTTCCGGGCCAACGGTGCCTACCGTAGACTTCGTCTTTCCCCCAAAGCTCCCGTTTATGAAATGGATTTCCTGCCTTGTGTTGATGGTGATGGTCCTTGGCTTTCCTTCCTGCGGAACGGCCGATAACGCGCAACCCACCGGATTACCTCTGGGGTCTAAAATCTTTTATGACGGCCAGAATATGCCCCTGGTTCTGGATGCCGTCACCATGGATAGCCGATGCCCCGAAGGCGCCAACTGCGGCACTCCCGGAGCGGTGGAGCTTCGTTTGCTGGCGGGACCGGATACGATCAAAATGCAACTTCCCGGACTGACCCCCAACCCGCGAGACGTCGCCTTCCTGAACGGAAGAATTATCGAATTACGCGGGGTAAATCCTTATCCGACGGTCAATGATGAGTTTCCCTTTCCCCAGGAAAACTACCGGATCGACATTGAGGTCTACTAATCTGCGTCCTCAATCGGGAGGCGGTTTTCCAATCGGTCGAGGAGGTTGAATATGATGTCGATGCCGGCGGCATTGACGCCGAGTTCCCGGTGCAACCTCAGCGCCCGCTCCAGACGGGGGAGGGCGGGGGAAGGAATGAGCACCATACCCTCCGGCTGCCGATTAGCTTCAAAGATGCCGTACTCGAGAAATTCTTCCACGATGAGGGTTTCGCACCCGTGGAAATCACAAAACTGCTGGATGGTTACGTACTGTACTGCTGCCATCGATCAGGAATTTTGGTTTTGTAAATCCCGTAATTGCTCCAGAGCCGTTCGTTCTTCGGCGGTGAGCCGCTGCGGGAGTTTGGCCTTCAGGGTGAGGTAGAGGTCTCCGTTACCCGACTGCTTGTATTTTGGCAGTCCCTTTCCCTTCAGGCGGATTTTCTTGTCGTTTTGGCTCAGCTCGGGAACCGGAACGGCCACGTTTCCGGTTGGCGTGGTCACGGTGATTTTACCACCCAGGATCATCGTCGTTACGGGCACTTCCACCGTCTTGGTCAGGTCCGATCCCGTACGATCGTACTCCGGGGGAAGACCGACCCGAAAGGTGATGTAGAGGTCCCCGGCGGGGCCTCCGCCGGCCCCCGGTCCTCCCTGCCCCCGCAACCGCAGGGTTTGCCCGTCTTCTACGCCCGCGGGAATGGTCACCCGGAGTTGTTTGCCGTTGACGGTAAGCAGCTGCTTGTTATCGGACATGATATCGGCCAACTGCAGCTGCAGTTCGGCCTCAATATCCTGTCCCCGGAAGGAGGTGCGGCGTTGCCCACCGAACCCGCCGCTGAATCCGCCTCCCCCGAACATGTCTCGGAAAAAGTCAGAAAAGTCTCCCGAATCTCCGGTGGTGTAGGTGTAGCCCTGTCCGCCTCCAAAAGGGTTACCGCCGGTATACTCTCCGCCACCACGCTTTTCAGCGGCCTCGAAGGCATCAGCGTGCTCCCAGTCCTTGCCGTATTTGTCGTATTTCTTCCGTTTTTCCGGGTCCGACAAAACGGCATTCGCCTCGTTGATCGCCTTGAACTTTTGTTCGGCGTCCTGGTCACCCGGGTTGACGTCAGGGTGGTACTTCCGGGCCAGTTTCCGGAAGGCTTTCTTGATGGTTTTGTCGTCGGCGTCCTTCGAGACACCAAGCGTCTGGTAATAATCGATGAACTGTGCCATACTAAGAAAACCGCCCAAATCAGCCCGAGGTTTTGTCCTCGGAGATGATCCATCGCAGTTTTAGTAGGGGGGCGGGGTCTTTGGGGATGTGAATAATTTCTTCCTCCGCGAATCCCAGCTTCTTCAGCAGGCGGATGCTCGGTTCGTTGGAGGGTAGGGTAATGGCCAGTAATTCCGTAAAGCCCGAGCGGATGGCGTGGGCGATACCCGTCCGCGCGGCTTCGAGGGCGTATCCCCGACCGTGGTAGGCTTCCAGGAAGGCAAAACCAAAGTCCGGCAGGTCCAGCCCGGGACGATCGTATACTCCCACGCAGCCGATCGGAGTACCGTCCTTGAGTCTTACCAGCCAGTTGCCCAGACCGGGGTGTTTGTAGGCGGGCAATATCTTCGTGCGGATGTAGCGCCGGGCGTCGGATAGGTTGTACACTCCCCGATCACCGATATTCTGGAGCCAAAGTGGGCTGTTGAGGAGCTCCAGGAAAAAGGGAGCATCCTCCACCGTGCAGCGATGGATACTCAGGCGAGGGGTAGCGTCGGGGACGTCGGCAATGCTCATAGCTTTGGTGTGATTGGTCGGTAGGGTGAGGGGTAAATGTAGCACTATTGATTGCTTCGAAATATTTAAATACTCCGGAGCAATTTACTCCCCTTAAGCCTACTCTGGACGTGCTTCGGAGAGTCTTCTTACAAGAGAAGTAAAATGCGGGAAGATGGCTACCGTCCCGTGGGCCCCTCATTATAAGGGGCCGCAAAGTAACCGTGTTGGTGAGCCCTGAAGTTGGCCCACCGCGGCTGCGGATTGTGATCGGGAATATTGCCATGGAAAGCCTAATGGATGTAGAGGAGAGAAAGCTTTGTCAGGGTTTATTAGTCGGCGAAAACACCAACGCCCCCGGGGCATTTTTGCGTCTAACGGGTAAATAACCCTGAACATGAAATATTTTCTTCCCCTCCTTTTTCTTCTCCTCACCCTGAGTGCATGCGACGAGGCAAACCAGCCCCCGGAGGGGATTGCCGTCGGGCAAAGCTTCACCGTTGCGGGCGACCGGCTAACTTTTCTGCAGGTAGTTGACGACGGGCGATGCTGCTGTGAGTGCTCTTGTTTTTGGGAAGGAGTCGCCACCGTTTTGCTGCAGGCACCGGGCGAGGTCATCACCTTGCACACAACGGATACCGGGGAATTTTCGACTACGGCTACCTATAAAAACAGCACCCTGAGATTGGTGACCCTTGACCCCTGGCCCTGTGGAGGAGAACCCGACGAACAGGAAGACTACCGGCTGACGGTTCGGGTAGATTAAGGTACCGCCTTCCCGCTTGCCTGCTGACCCCAAACGGCTTTCCTTCTTCCGTACCGTACAGACTCATTCCCGGGAAGGGGCGAAGGGCCTCCTCGGCCAGGCGAATTTCGTCCCGCACCCGATCCAGGTGTGCTTCGGCAAGGTCGTGCTGCTCCCCGGTCATGCGTGATGCCCGACTGGGAGCACAGACGGTGGAGCCCGCATAGAACTGGGTGAAACGCAGCCCCTGCCACCCCATGTTATCCAGGTTCGGCGTTGGGATGCTGTCCTGTCCGTAGCTGCCCCGGTCCCCGTAACCGAGGTCGTCGGCGAGCACAAAGATGACGTTGGGCGGTGGCGGGCTGGTTTTTCTTCGGTTTTGGCAGTATCTCCGCAGGCAAAGAACAGGGCGCAAAACAGGAAGGAACTATGCCGCATGCGGAAAAGTACTTTCTTGAAGAAATTGGTCCTGTTTCTGGCGTTAACGCGGCCAGAAAACCAGGAGCCGGACCAGCGCTTAGGTATGACCGGCGTACATCACGGACGTTTACCAGGGTTTTTGCACCTGCGTCCACGCCAGAATTTTTGCCAAATCCTGGTGAAGAATTGGGCGATCACCGCGGGTGCCAGACCAGTGCGTAGCGCAAAAAAAGTGTACTTTTCGGCAAAATCTAACCGTATGCCCAGGTCCAGTGTACTCTTCGCTTTTTTATTGTTGACCTTCACCGCCTGCTCGGAATCGGAAACCATGGAGGGGGAAGAACCCGCCACGGAGGAGACGCAAACGGCTCCGGAATACGCCATGGTCATTCACGGTGGGGCGGGGACAATTTTGCCCGATGACATGACCCCCGAACGGGCCGACGGCATCCGGGCGGCCATGAACGCGGCACTCGATGCCGGGGAAGCCGTCCTTAAAGCCGGCGGCACGGCCGCCGACGCCGTGGAGGCCACCATCTGGGTGCTGGAGGACAGTCCGCACTTCAATGCGGGAAAGGGAGCCGTATTTACCAACGCGGGCATCAACGAAATGGACGCCAGCTTCATGACGGGCCACGACCTGCAGGCTGGCGCAGTGGGAGGGCTGACCACCATCAAACACCCCATCAGTGCCGCCAGGGCCGTCCTGGACAAAAGCGAGCACGTTCTCCTGGCGGGCAAGGGAGCCAATGACTTCGCCATCGAGCAGGGCCTGGAAACCGTGGACCCGGCATACTTCCGCGTTGACTGGCGCTGGGAGGCCCTCCAGAAAGCCCTGGAAGGGGAAAAAGTGGAGCAGGAACAGATTCAGGGAAACCGCATTATTGAAGATATCGACCATAAATACGGAACCGTAGGGTGCGTGGCCCTCGACAAATCCGGCAACCTCGCCGCCGGAACGAGTACCGGCGGGATGACCAACAAGCGGTACAACCGCCTCGGAGACAGTCCCATCATCGGTGCGGGAACCTACGCCAACAACGCCACGGCCGGCGTCAGCTGCACCGGCTGGGGGGAGTACTTCATCCGCTACGCCGTGGCCTACGACATTCACGCCCGGATGGCCTACGGGGGGGCAAGCCTGGAGGAAGCCGCCAATGCCGTGGTGCACGAAACCCTCGTGGAAGCCGGCGGCACTGGCGGACTCATTGCCCTGGACGCAAAGGGGAATGTCGTGATGCCCTTCAATACGCCCGGGATGTACCGCGGCTACCTGAAGGCCGGTGGCGAGCGGGAGATTGAGTTTTATAAGTAGGTGCTGGGGCTGGTTGTTAGTTGCTGATTGTCGTAGATATGTAGAAGTACGACAGGGTGAGGTTTTCCCCGGCGGATTTTGTCGTAGATATGTAGAAGTACGACAAGGGCAATCCCCGATCGAAATAACCCCTTTCCTTAATCCTGAAACCTCAATCCTAAAACCTCAATCTTACCGCCTCAAAGCCCAAACTCCGCCCGCTTCTTCTTCGTCAGGCTGGCTACGATGAGGTCGTAGCTGTGGTCGATGAGTTCCTGCACGAAAGCATCGCTCAAGTCTCCATTTTCGATATAGACCGTGTTCCAGTGGTGCTTGTTCATGTGCCAGCCGGGAACGATTTCCTCGTGGCGTTCCCGAAGCTGAACGGAGCGCTCGGGGTCACATTTCAGGTTGACGCGCAGGTCCGCTTCGTCCAGACCGGTGATGGCAAACATCTTTCCGGCAACTTTGAAGACCAGGGTGTCAGGACCAAAGGGAAGCGTCTCCTCGGTAGCTGGTTTGGCGAGGCAATATTCGCGCAGATCATCAAGCGTCATGGAACGATATTTTTGCGGATAAATCGTGGTGTCGGTCTCGTCTACCCCTCCAGTTGTTTCTGGAGGGCCTCCAGGTCAACCCCCTTGGTTTCGGGCATGACGAAGTGGACAAACAGCAATTGCCCCACCATGCAAACGGCAAAGAAAGCGAAGATGGGGCCGGTACCGAAAGTGCTGGCCAGCACCGGGAAGTTGCCCCCAATCAGGGCCGCAAAAATCCAGTGCGTAGTGCTGCCCAGAGAGGCCCCCAGGCTGCGCACCTCGTTGCCGAAAATTTCACTCAGGAATACCCAGATGACGGCACCCTGGCCGATGGCGTGGCTGGCGATGAATACGAACAACCAGATGGGGACGATAACCCCGGACAGGTTGCCGGAAAAGAAGGCCCAGGCCACTGCCCCCAACGAAATGATGTAGCCGATGGAGCCGATGTACATCAGGTTCTTCCGACCACTACGGTCAATGAGGATCATCCCCAGCACGGTGAAGAGGACGTTGATGACCCCGATGCCCGCCGTAGATAATAAGGCACTTTCCTGCCCCAGTCCGGCGGATTCAAAGATGCGGGGAGCGTAGTAGATCACGGCATTAATTCCCGAAATCTGATTGAACAGCGCAAACAGAAAGGCGTAAATAATGGGCTTACGGTACTTCTTGGTGAGAAAACTGCCAAAGGCCACCGTTTCGGCCGTGTCGTTGGACGCCTGGATGGCGGCCAGCTCCGCCCGGGCGGTGGTGGGGTCCACCATCTCCAGGACGGCCAGGGCCTCCGTGGAGTTGTTCGCCTTGGTGACCAGCCAGCGGGGAGAACGGGGAACTTTAAACAGCAGCGCCAGAAAGGCAAGGGCGGGAAGCACCTCCATACCAAGCATCAACCGCCAGTTGATGCCCTCCGAGAACAGACTGATGAGGTAATTGCTGAAGTAGGCCACCAGAATTCCCAGGACGAGATTGAACTGAAAGGCCGCCACCAATCGTCCGCGATGACTGGCGGGCGCTACCTCCGTAATGTACATCGGGGCCACTACGGAGCTGGCCCCCACACCCAGTCCGCCGATGAACCGGAAGATGTCCAGCATCACCACGTCGGTGGCCACCGCCGACCCGGCGGCGGAGATCAGGTAGAGCACGCCAATACCGTAAAGGGTCGTCCGCCGACCAAAAGCATCGGCGGGAATACCGCCGAAGAGGGCACCGATTATGGTGCCGTAAAGTGCCATGGCCACCGCCTGGCCGATGGCCAGGTCGCTTAAGCCCCACTCGGCCTGAATGGCGCCTTCCGCACCACTAATGACCGCCGTGTCAAAACCAAATAAGAAGCCGCCCAGTGCGACGGTGATGGCCCATAGCCAGATGCGTGAAGTATTCATAAGCTGATCGACGGTAGGTAGTTGAATGCGGGCAAAAAATACCCCGCTACGGTGAGCAGCGGGGCTTAAAAGTAAATTTTTATGATGGATTACACCTATTCGGACTTCCCGCCAAGGAGATTGCCCATCAAAGAAGGGTCGTAAAGGTTAATGCCCAGGTACAACATCGTACTGAGGACAAGACCAGGTATGGGCGCTCCGCCCAGGTGGATCCATTCGGTGGCGATGACTCCTCCTAAATAGCTGGCGCAAAGGAAAAATCCCAGCTTCCGGGTGGCGGGTACGAATAGGGCAATTACTGCGAGGACTTCAATGATGCCCACGTACAGCGTATTGTCACCTAGCATGGCTACTACTTCCTCGGCCTGGAGGAGCTTAAAGATGCCGCTGGCGAACAGCGCCAACCCGGCCATCCCCCATAGGATCATGCCAATTCTTTCCTTAGTCATTCGGTGGTTGTTTATCGTTTCAAATTGATTGCTAACCTACCATTTATTGTCGGTACACGGAAAATATTTTCTCTCCCCCCGGATTAAAGCTATATTTCAGCGCTCACTCATCACCACTCATCTACTTAAGCATCAAGTTATGTTAAGGACTGCGCTCACCCTGCTCTGCTGTATTCCCCTATTCCTAATTGCACAATCGGGGAAAACCTTTCTGCACTGCGGGAAAATCCTGGACGGTGTAGGCGGAGAAATGACGGAAATGACCGTGGTGGTGGAAGAAGGGAAGATCAGTCAGATTGCCAGCGGGTACCTGAGGGCAGAATCGGGGACCGAGGTAGTCGACTTGCGGCAGCATACCCTGATGCCCGGCTTCATTGACCTTCACGTGCACATTGAAGGGCAGAGTAGCCCGGCCTCCTACCTGGAGCGCTTCACCCTCGACCCCGCAGACGTCGCCCTGCGGGCAACGACCTACTGCCGTAAAACCTTGATGGCGGGCTTCACTACCGTCCGGGATCTGGGCGGCTCCGGGGTCAACGTTTCGCTCCGCAACGCCATCCGGGCCGGCTACGTAGACGGCCCCCGGATTTTTACCGCCGAGAAGGCCATCGCCACTACCGGCGGACACGCTGACCCCAGTAACGGGCGCAACGACGAACTTGCCTTCGACGCGGGCCCCGCTGCGGGGGTAGTAAACTCACCGGATGAAGCCTGGAAGGCCGTCCGTGCCCGCTACAAAAACGGCGCGGATTGCATCAAGATCACGGCAACGGGAGGCGTACTCTCCGTAGCGAAGGATGGATCGGGACCCCAGTTCCGCGATGCGGAACTCCGGGCAATTGTCGCCGCAGCGAAGGAATACGGTATGCACACCGCCGCCCACGCCCACGGAAAGGAAGGGATGAAACGGGCCGTACTGGCCGGCATCACCACCATCGAGCACGGCAGCCTGATGGACGAGGAAGTAATGGAATTAATGGTCGAACACGGAACCTACTATGTTCCGACCCTGAGCGCGGGGAAGTTCGTCGCAGAAAAGGCCAAACAGCCGGGATACTTTCCGGCCATCATCGTCCCCAAAGCCCTGAGTATCGGAGTGAAGCTTCAGGAGACCTTCGCCAAAGCCCACCGGAGTGGGGTCAGGGTAGCCTTCGGCACCGACAGTGGCGTCAGCCCCCACGGGGATAACGCCAAGGAATTTGGCTACATGGTAGAAGCGGGCGTCAGCCCAATGGACGCCATCATCAGCGCCACCAGTACCGCCGCCGAAGTGCTGGGACAGGAAAACGCTCTGGGCCAGGTGAAGACGGGCTTTACGGCGGACCTGGTGGCCGTCAGGGGGAATCCACTCGGTAACATCCGGGTGCTGGAGTCCGTAGACTTCGTCATGAAGGAAGGTAAAGTCTATAAACAGTAAGGGACCGTACGGCCTATTTGGGCCGGATACCAAACTCCCGCTGCTCCAGCAGGATGCGCCCCTTGAGTTCAATGGGGGCGCTGCTGAGGGTGTCGGTAAGGGGCCAGTGATCCAGAAATAAGTCTGCCTTGCTGGAATCCCTGGTGATGGGGAATCCCGCCCGGCGATAATAGGGTAGGGCCGTACTCGTGGCGTCCCCCGCCGGAATGTAGATGGGCAGGGTCACCTCCGAACGTTCGACCAGGCGACGGGCCCATCCGCGCTCCGCTTCGAAGTACGGATAGACCTGAACCCAGAAAAAGAGGACCCCGAGTAGTCCCGCCAGAATACTTCCCCCCAGCGCAAAATCTCGTCGTTCTCCGTAAAGGCCGATCACCCCAAGGAGGCTGAAGATCCAGTAGGCGGCGGCCATGCCCAGCGCGGCGCGGAAACCCGCGCCGGGGAAGGCTACTCCGATACCGGCCAGGGCCAGGAAAGCTCCCAGAAAGGCCAGGATCAGGTGCACCACGGCACCACCCCGTACCCAATCCCGCCAGGGATAATTCGCTTCCCGGAAGTAGAGTTGCATTTGCTTACCGGCCAACAGGGCAATAATCAGGGGGAACAGTAGCGACTGAGTAAGAAAGCTAATCAGTAGCCCGGCCGCAAATATTCTGCCGGCCTGTTCTTCCTTGCGCACTTTGTAGATCAGGTCCCGGAATCCGGCCAGCATCCAACCCAGCAGTGGAAGCATTCCCAAGAGAGCGTACAACAGCCACTTCCCGTACCCCAGTGGGTGGCTGCCCCAGAACCAGAAGGTGCGTATCCCCTGGTTGCCCTGCAGCAACAGTACGATGAGGGGAATCCCGAGCAACGCCAGCAGGTTAAACCATTGCTTGTTTCCGCCAAGGAGTAGCCTGCCGGAGAGGATCGTGGCCACCGCAAAGACCAGACTGGAGGCCGGGGCGGCCACGGCCGCCACCAGAATAAACAGGGCCGCGGGAAGCAGCCGGTTTTTTTCCGTGTCAACTCCGGCCAGAAGAATGGTCCAGAAAAACCCCGTTTGCCCCAGTAGTGCCAGGGCATCTCCCGTGGCTACTTTACCGAAGAAGGGCAGGAAAAGGGAGGCCCCCGCGCACAGTAGCCCGTAGGTCATGGCGTCTTTCCCAAAGAGCTTTCCGCCGTAGCGGAAGGTGAAAAAGCCCGTCAGCAGTACCGAAACGCTGGACAAGAGACGGGGAAACAACCAAACGGCTTCGGTATTGGTGTCAATTCCTGCGCCGATGGGGAAGAGCCCGTAGTAGAGCAACGAGAGTAGGGAACTGCCCCGCTCGAGACTCAGGGCGTGATCCAGCGCGTAGCTTTCTGCTCCCGGCCAGGCCGTAATGACGTCCAACCGCATGATCAGCGCCGCGAAGAAGAAAAACGAAGAAATCCATAAGAAGAACTGAAAGCGGCTGGAAGTCGGCTCCGGGGCCGCCGGTGCCTGCATCGCTTTTTTTCCCCTGCGGTGTTTTCTACCCATGGTGTATTGCTGTTCTTTTGCCAGTAGTCAACTAATGTCTCATCCCCCCCTTTGTTTGCGGAGACGGTGGTTCTTTTACCTGATTTTCGGCTGCGTTTAAGCTGGCCCGGACCTATTTACCGACGGCCTCCCCGTTCTTAATCAGGAATTCTTCCGCCAGATTCAGGAAGTTGGTCGCTCCCCGGCTGCCCGCATTAATCATCACGACCGGCATGTGCATATTGGGAGCCTCACTGATTCTGGCGTTCCGGTGGATGATGGTGTCGAATACCTGCTCGGTGAAGATTTCCCGGACCTTTTCCACCACCATATTGGCCAGGCGCAGGCGCTGGTCATACATGCTCAGCAGAATGCCCTCCACCTGAAGACTGGGATTGAGCTGTTGCTGTACCTGAGCGATGGTGGCCTGAAGTTTGGTCAGTCCTTCCAGGGCGAAGTACTCACACTGAACGGGGATCAGCACCGAGTCTGCGGCCGTAAGGGCATTGACGGTAAGCAGGCCCAGGGAAGGCAAACAGTCGATGAGGATGTAGTCGTACTTGTTACGCAGCGGTTCGGTGACCTGATTTTTCATCACGTCTTCCCGCCGGAACCGATTGATCAGTTCCACTTCGGCCCCCACGAGGTTAATGCTGGAGGGAATCAGGTGAAGGTTGGGGGTTTCCGTTTCGTAAACGACTTCGTTGACGTCCAACCCGTTAATCAGTACGTCATAGAGAGACTCCTCCAGTTCGTCGGCCGGAATCCCGACCCCGCTACTGGCGTTGGCCTGGGGGTCAGCGTCTACGAGCAGGACCTTTCGCTCCAGGATGGCGAGCGAGGCAGCAAGATTGATGGCCGTCGTGGTTTTACCCACGCCGCCCTTCTGGTTGGCAATGGCGATTACTTTTCCCATCTGGTTCTTTGTGCACCGCGAAGGTACGCAGAATTGTGCTCCTAATTAATGCATGGATGGCCCCTGACCCACTAAATCGGTGCTGCGGTCAGATTGTCTGAGGGTTCATTGTTATACTTTTTGGCTAAAGCAGGTGCCACGTTTTTTTCGACGGGAGCCGCGGTCGTGGAGTATCGCAGGAAAAGTTGCTCGGTTAATCTTATCTACCTGCCATATATATAAGGTATGGCCCATGCTATCTTTGCGGCTTTCGGGGGTGAGCCAGGAGCTTGCTCGTCAATTAAGCAGCCAATCCGGGAGTAAACTTGCAACTCCGATCGCGGATACGCGTTTGGCTACAAGGAAAAGATATAAACCATGGGTAGAAAGGATCGAAAAATGATTTTCAAAACTCCGGAAGAGATTGAACGTAGCCGGGCGGCCTGTCGCCTGGTGTGCAAGACCCTCACGGAGGTTGGAAAGATGCTCCGCCCGGGCCTGACCGGAAAGGAGATCGATACTTTCGCCGAAACCTTCATCCGTGACCACGGCGCCGTGCCCGGCTTCAAGGGACTGTATGGATGCCCTTCTACGCTGCTGGTCAGCCAAAATGAGGAAGTGGTGCACGGACTCCCCGACGAAAAGCAGGTCTTTAAGGATGGAGACATTCTGTCCATTGACTGTGGCACTATCGTCGATGAATTCTACGGTGATGCTGCCTACACCTTCTGTGTCGGAGACGTTGAGGAAGCCACTATGGAGCTTTGTCGCCGCACCAAGCATGCCCTCTACCTGGGCATCGACGCCGCCCGGGCGGGCAAACGGGTTGGAGACATCAGCCACGCCATCCAGCAGTTCACCGAGCGGGAGTGTGGCTACGGGGTGGTCAGAGAATTGGTGGGGCACGGCCTGGGCCGAAGCCTCCACGAGGCCCCCGACGTGCCCAACTTCGGCCGCCGCGGTCGCGGCCCCCAGCTGAAGGAAGGATTGATCATCGCCATTGAACCTATGATCAACATGGGCAAGCGGGACGTGGCCAGCCGCGAGGATGGCTGGACGATCATCACCCGCGACGGCAAACCCTCGGCCCACTACGAGCATTCGGTGGCCATTACGGCCAACGGCGCTCCGGCGGATCTGATGAGCGATCATCGCCCGATCGAGGAGGCGATTCGCAACAATCCCAACCTGAAAGTCGTCGATAATCTCGACGATGAACTTGTGGCGCGCTACCAGCCCATTGCGGTAGCCTAGGCCAGCGGGGAAAAATTTCGGAGAAGGCGGAATTGCCGGATTTGGGTAAATCTGGCCGGAAAGTCAGGAAAAATGGGCGATTGAGGCCATCAAAGGCCTTAATACTCAACCACTTCTGCTTCTGATTCCTTTACTAAGTGAAAACTTCTTGGTTAACATTTGGGCGGGACGGGAGAAAGTCCTACCTTTGCCCTCCGAAATTTAAAACATGTCCAAAAAAAACCTGATTAAGCAGGATGGCGTGATTGAAGAAGCCCTGTCAAATGCGATGTTTCGCGTAAGGCTGGAAAACGATCACGAAATCAAGGCGACTATCTCCGGAAAGATGCGGATGCACTACATCAAAATCCTTCCCGGTGATAAGGTAGCAGTGGAAATGAGTCCCTATGATCTTTCTCGAGGACGCATTACCTACCGTTACAAATAGTCCGTCTTCTCGCTGCCGCTAATCGCGTAAACTTTTCAAGTTATGAAGGTGAGACCCTCCGTCAAAAAGCGTTCGGCCGATTGTAAGATCGTTCGTCGCAAGGGCAAAATCTACATTATTAATAAGAAGAACCCCAAGTTTAAGCAACGGCAGGGTTAAGCTCAAGCTACACTAACTTATGGCACGAATTGCAGGTGTTGATCTGCCGCGAAACAAGCGCGGTATTATTAGTCTGACCTACGTCTTTGGTGTTGGCCCCAGCCTGGCCGCTGAAATCCTCGACCGGGCCGGCGTTGACCACAATACGAAGGTGGCCGACTGGAATGATGAGAATATCCGTACCATCTCCAACCTCATTACCAATGAGTATAAAGTTGAAGGTGATCTGCGCACGGAAGTTCAGACGAACATCAAGCGTCTCATGGACATTGGCTGCTACCGTGGCCTCCGTCACCGTAAGGGACTTCCCCTGCGTGGACAGCGGACGCAAACCAATGCCCGCACGCGTAAGGGCAAGCGTAAGACAGTAGCTAACAAGAAAAAAGCGACTAAGTAATGGCTAAGAGACAAAGTGGCCGCGTAGCGAAGAAGCGCAACGTAAAGGTTGAAAACGAAGGACTGGCCTACATCCAGGCTTCTTTCAATAACATCATCATCAGCATCACCAACAAGAAGGGTGATGTGATCAGCTGGGGAACTGCCGGTAAGGAAAAGTTCCGCGGATCCAAGAAGAGTACTCCCTACGCTGCCCAGGTAGCGGCCGGAAACGCTGCCCGCGAGGCCTATGACCTCGGACTCCGTACCGTAGAGGTATACGTGAAGGGTCCCGGTAGCGGCCGTGAAGCAGCCATTCGTGCTATCGACGGTGCGGGCATCCGGGTTTCCAAGATCAAGGACGTCACTCCGATCCCCCACAATGGATGTCGCCCACCGAAGCGTCGTCGCGTATAATTTTTTCCCTTAACGTAAAGACTAAAGCTACCCATGGCTAGATATACTGGTCCTAAGGCTAAAAAAGCCCGCGCGCTCGGCGAACCTATCTTCGGCCCCAGCCGCGCCTTCGAAAAAAAGAAATATAAGCCCGGTCAACACGGTAACAGCCGTGGTCGCCGTCGTCAGCCATCTGACTACAAGCTGCAGCTTACGGAAAAGCAGAAAGCTAAGTACACCTACGGTGTGCTGGAGCGCCAGTTCCGTAACCTCTTTGAGAAAGCTGCCGCCAACCGTGGCGTAACCGGTGAAGTACTGCTGCAACTGCTCGAGGCTCGTCTCGACAACGTAGTATTCCGCCTTGGCCTGGCCCCCACCCGCCGTGCTGCCCGTCAGCTGGTTTCTCACCGCCACATTATGCTGAACGGTCGCGTAAACAACGTGCCCTCCACTCAGCTCCGCCCCGGTGACGTGATCAGCGTTCGCGGTAAGTCTCAGGGACTCGAAGTTATCCGCAACACCGTAAGCGGTAAGAGCGACGTACGTAACTTCGGCTGGCTCCAGTTCAGCAGCGATAAAATGGAAGGCATCTTCCTCGATTACCCCGAGCGTGAAGCCATCCCCGAGAAGATCAACACCCAGTTGATCGTAGAACTTTACTCTAAGTAAAGTGCCCCTTGTTTCCTCCGGCTCCGGCCGGAGGAAACAAGTTATATTAGGGTGGCTGGTCCTTTCCCCACCCAACCCGCCCCGGACCGCCATCCTGCCCCCAGTCGGCCTCCGGGCCCGCTGGGGCAAACTTATTTTATAGTCCAGGTGTTTATGTCCGGTTGTAACGGACTAATTCGCACTCAAAGATTTCAAATCATCATATGAGCAGTATTCTGAATTTCCAGAAGCCGGACAAAATCACGATGAAAAAATCGGATGATTTTCAAGGCACCTTTGAATTTAAGCCCCTGGAACCCGGTTTCGGACAAACCATTGGTAACTCCCTCCGCCGTGTGCTGCTGTCCAGCCTCGAGGGTTTCGCCATCTCTGCCGTCCGGATCGCCGGAGTAGACCATGAATTCTCCACCATCCGCGGCGTTACCGAAGATGTGGTGGAAATTATCCTCAACCTCAAGCAGGTTCGCCTGAAGCAAGTCATCCAAAACGACGAAACTGAGGAAGAAAAGATTTACCTGACCATCAGTGGTAAGGACCAGTTCACGGCCCAGGACATCGATGACCACACCAATGTGTTCAAGGTCATGAACCCCGAGCTGCTGCTCTGTACCATGGAGCCCTTCGTTAACCTCGAAGTAGAGCTTACGGTCACCAAGGGCCACGGTTACGTCCCCGCCGACGAAAACCTGCCCAAGAATGCACCCATTGGTGTCATTCCCGTAGATGCCATCTACACCCCCATCAAGAACGTTGCTTACCGGGTAGAAAGCACCCGGGTAGGTCAGCGGACGGACTACGAGAACCTGATCCTCGACGTACAAACTGACGGTACCATCCACCCGGAAGATGCCGTACGGGAGGCCGCTCGTATTCTGATCCAGCACCTCGCCCTGATCACCAACGAAGCCATTGAGCTCCACACGGCCACCACCCGTGAGGAAACCATCGTGGACGAGCATATCCTCCACATGCGCAAACTGCTCAAGACGAGCCTCGAGGATCTGGACCTCTCCGTACGTGCTTATAACTGTCTCAAAGCGGCTAAAATCAACAGCCTCGGAGAACTGGTTAAGTACGATACCCACGAGCTGCTGAAGTTCCGCAACTTCGGTAAGAAATCACTCGTAGAAATTGAAGAACTTCTCGTAGAAAAGGGCCTCACCTTCGGGATGGACCTGAGCAAGTACAAGCTCGACGAGGAGTAAAGAGTCTGTTGGTCAGTTAGTCTGTTAGAAGTCTAGGAAGATCACTTCCGAAGCCTCTAACAGACTAAAAGACTAAACGTACCAACAGACTAACAGACTAACAGTCCAACGGACTAAAAGACCAAACCGGGCCGCTCGTAACCCGAGTGTTTATTTATCCACCGACAATTACCCCGGATCACAGCGGATGCCCGCTCCGCGCCAACTGATCCGAAAGTGTTGTCCTCAAATTCATCACCGTCATGCGTCACGGTAAGAAATTCAACCACCTGGGCCGCAAGAGTGCCCACCGTAAGGCTACCCTCCGTAACCTTACCATCGCGCTGATCACGCACAAGCGTATCAACACCACCCTGGCCAAGGCCAAAGCACTGCGCAAGTTCGCGGAGCCCCTGATCACCAAGGCCAAGACCAACGACATGCACAACCGTCGTACGGTATTCAGCTACCTTCAGAACAAGGAGGCCGTAACCGAACTCTTCGGCGAAATCGCCGGAAAAGTTGGTACCCGCCCCGGAGGTTACCTGCGCGTCATCAAGACGGGCTTCCGTCAGGGTGACGGTGCCGAAACGGCCATGATCGAATTCGTTGACTACAACGAAGTGTACAACAAGAGCGGTAAGAAGGCCGGTAAAACGCGCCGTAGCCGCCGCCGTGGTGGTAGCGGAGCCGCCAAAGCTGCCGCTGCGGCCCCCGCTGCTCAGGAAGAAGAATAGTAGCGACGCAAAACCTTGCGTCTCTATCCCCCTAGAGCATAAAAACCCGGTCATGCCTCGTGCATGGCCGGGTTTTTTATTTTTTGTCAACGGGGTGCGGGTGCCATGGTTTTCGGTGGTTGCAGAAACGCGAGATTTTGCGTCTCCCCTAATTACCCATAGGCTCGGCACCTGCGCTATGTCGCCCCCTGAATAATCCTCCGGAAATTGAGGTATGGGCAGAAATAAAAAAGCCGGACAGTTATTGACTGTCCGGCGGTTGAGTTAATAGGGAAACGTTCATGGGATTAGTGTCGGTCAAACGGAAAGCATATACACTCCCTTATCGAGCCAGCAGTGAGTATCTTACCCCCGAAAAGGGATTTTTTCTAAAAAAAATTTCCTGACGCTATCGTCAGCACTTTACCCATGTCAAATCACCCGGATTTTCGCTACATCATTGCTTTGCGCGACAACGACTCCCGCCTCCTGGAAGAACTGTACCGGGAGTGCAGCCCGAAAATCTTGAGCTGGGTGACGAAGAACAACGGTAGCGCTGCCGATGCGCGTGATCTCTTTCAGGAGGCCCTCATCAGTCTGCACCACAGTGCCCATCAACCGGACTTTACGCTCACCTGTCCCATCGGTGGCTTGATTTTTACCATCTGCAGGAATAAGTGGATCAATCAGTTACGGCGAAAAAAAAAGGAAGCGGAGGTAAGAATCATCGAAGCCGAACGATATACCCCTGAATCCGCCACGGTTTCGGCCTATGAGCGGTGGGAAGACGACCAACTCGAAAAACAGCGATTGGATGCAGGATTTGCCCAGCTTTCGGCAACCTGCCAGCAGTTGCTTCGCTTGTTGGCCCGGGGGATTTCCTCCTCGGAGGCCGCCGAGCGTTTAGGCATGACGAACGCCAACACGGTCTACCGCCGCAAGAATGCATGTCTAAGTCGTTGGCGGGAACTTATTGAAGGGCAAAGGTGATAAACAAGATGACAGACAAAGACTTTCAAATAATCGACGCCTACCTCCAGGGGGACCTCAGTGAAGAGGACCGGCAGGGAGTGGAGGAACGGGCCGTAAGCTCCGCAGCATTTGGGGAGGCACTGCGGGAGCGGCGGCGTTTTGCCGCCCACCTGGCCGCAAAATCCCACGAAGAGGCCCTGCGACCCACCCTGTCCGTCCTGGGGGAACAGTTCTTCCCCGACCAGCAAGGGGCGGTAGTAAGGCCTCTGCGCCCCTGGTGGCGCCGGCCGGCAGTATACGGCTCAGCGGCCGCCATTTTACTGGTTTTTGCGCTGGCGCTTAGTTTCCTTTTCCCCTCCGGCAATACCTACGCTGAATTCGCTCAGCATGATCCCCTCTCCATTACCGAGCGTGGAACCGCCCTGGCGGATGCGGCGGCCGCCGAAACGGCCTTTAATGCGGGCGATTACCTGCGGGCCATTCCACTGCTAGAACGTTACCTCGCTGACCAGGCGGAGGACGAGCGGGCCCGGTTGGCGCTCGGAATCGCCTACCTGGAATCCAACGAAGACGAAAAGGCCGTGAACATCTTTACGGAAATTGCGGCCAGCGAAGGTGCCCTGGCGGCTTACGGTAACTGGTACCTGGCCCTGGCGGCCGTCAAGCGCGGCGATTCGGCCGCAGCCCTTATCTTTCTAGACAAAATCCCGTCTACGGACACTTACCTTACGGAAAAGGCCAATCGACTCAGAGCGAGCCTTTAACCGATGCCTTAGATCCCTCAGAAATTTAGTTTTATGCGAAGTATCCTAAAAACACTTATGCTGTTTGGTGCCCTGCTGGTGGGCCTGAACCTGAACGCACAACTGTACGAGCAAACTTTTGATGCCGGACTGGATGACTGGACGGTCACCGGAGCCTGGGATTGGTCCGCCGACGGCATGGCGGACGGAATTCCCGATACCGACTGGAATAACCGCAGCCGGCTGCGCTCCGCCAGCCGCGGCGGAGCTGCGCGCTACGCGAACCTCGAAGGAGACGGACAACTTACCTCCCCCGTGATCAGCGTGCCGGCCGGAGTCGCTGATTTGTACCTCACCTTCTATCAGTATCTGCGGTCAGAAGGAGGAGGACCCCGGGTTATTGTTACTGCCGCCGACGGTACCGTACTCCTCGACTCTCTGCTACGTCTGAACCTGGAACCCGGCGAGGAAACCTCTTCCGGGAGCTACCACGCAATTCCCCTCGGGGAAGTAACGGCAAACCTGTCGCAAATGACGATCCAGTTTGACGTGGAAGGGGCGCTGGACTTCTGGTTGCTGGATGACGTCACCCTGGAAAGAACCAGCCCGGAGCGGCCTACCTTCCCCCTGGCCCTCGGACCCCAACTCGAGAACCTTGGCCGTGATTTCGTAGTGGATTCCGTCGGCGCTCCCGCCGTGCCCTTCGAACTTATTTTTGACTTCAGTGATGCTGCGAGTACGGAAGACAAGGAAATAATCCGGCAGCGATTACGGGCGGAGCGGGTCGAAAGCTGCGTCTGTGACCGGCTGGAGTTGTGGAAGCTCCCCGGTGGAAATTTCTTCGATCCGGTTTCCGGTGAGATTTTGGGTGATCCAGGAGAAATCCTGGAACGCGTGCTGGGGTCGGATTCCGGCGGAACGGTAGACGGAGTGGACCTGAACTACCTTAACTTTAACGAGCTGGACCTCAACCCGGATCTCCCTAACCTTCCCCTGACGCCACTGGACATTGACCACCTGGGCCCGGCACCGACGGACGCCATTAAGGTGGCCATCCTGGACACCGGACTGGATTTCGATCATCCGGACCTGACCGACTACCTCTACCGCAACGATGATGCCCTGGGGGACTTGGCGGACGACGATGCGGACTGCCTCGTCGACAACGTCATCGGCTGGAACTTCGTGGACGGCAACAACAACCCCTTTGACGACAACAGCCACGGTACCCACGTTTCGGGAATCGTAGCGGAAAACCTGAAGGAATGCGCGGGCTGTAGCTTCCAGTTGATTCCCTACAAGACCCATGATTCCCGGGGAGTAGGTTCCCTGTTCAATACCGCCTGCGCCACCCTGCATGCGGCAATCTACGAGGAAGTGGCCGTCATCAACGCGAGTTGGGGCTTCTACGGTACGGGCAGCACCATTCTCGGTAACGCCATCGATACGGCGGCCAGTTACGGGGTGCTGGTGACCGCAGCGGCGGGTAATGATTCCCTTAACCTGGTAGCTGATGCCCAGTATCCGGCGACCTTCCCCCTGGACAATGTCCTTGCGGTAGGCACCCAGATGATGGATGCGGACGGCAACCTGACGAAGGCCGAATTCACCAACTACAACCCCGACTTCGTAGACGTTTTCACCGACGGAATCATGATCAACAGTACCGTGCCGGACGATGCCCGGGCGGACAAGACGGGAACCTCGATGTCTACCCCGGCCGCGGCGGCAGCCGCAGCCATGTATACCTGCGAAGCGGGGAAGGACTTTGCTCAGACCAGAGCCTACCTGCTCAGCACGGCCACAAAGTTCCCGGCCGAATTGGGCCCCTACGTCCTCGACGGAAATCTGCTTTACCTGGATACTTTCTGTACGACTTCCGTAGAAGACATGAGCCCCACCACGCCGGCGGCCTTTGTGATTTCGCCTAATCCCATTGAGGAAATCATCCAGGTCCGAATCCTCCAGGCGCTGCCCGGCGCCAACTTCCGGGTCTACGATATGGCCGGAAGGCTGGTGACCGAAACGGGTGGGCTCTCGCCACTGACCGGCGATACCGTGAGCATTGATATCCGGAACGAACCCCCGGGCCTCTACCTCCTTTCCGTTCGCTTGGCCGGGCGACTTTGGGTGGAGCGTTTGGTGAAGCGATAGACCTTTGGCATTTTTGCATTCTACCTCGGATGCTCTCACATGCCTAGAATTGTCGTTTTTGCCCTGATTTATTTCGTTGTGTGCTCCACCGCATTGTGGGGGCAGTGCCCGACCATTGCGGAAATAAATCAACGGTTCTACCCCGATAAGCTTGAGGTGGGAAGCTACGAAGATAGCCTGGCAAACGTATGCCCGACTTACCGCGACAGCCTGCAAAAGGCACTGTATTCCCTGAGTATCCTCGCCTACGTCGAGGGCAGGGATCTTCGATCGGCGGTATACTTCGGGGAACGGGCGCTGGACCTGAAGCGTACGCTGCTCGCGGGCCAGGATCCTACGGAAACCCTCGGAAAGTGTTTGCACAACCTGGGTATTTTTACCCACAACCTGGGGCGCTACCGCGAGGCGGAGGCCTACTTGCGGGAAGCCATTGAGGTGTATGAAACCATCGATCATGCGGAGCGCAGAATGCGCAGTCTTGCCGAATTAGGCTTCGTATACGGTCGGATGGGAGATTATGACCGCTCGTCGGAGATCCTGATGACGCTGATCCGCGATGGAAGGAAACTCGGCGCTGACCGTCACGTAGCTAACGGCCTCCGCTTGCTGGGGCAGAATCTGGTGCAGCAGAAACACCACGCCGCGGCCCGCGATACGTTGACGAACGCCCTGGCGATCTATACGATCCTGGAAGATGGTATGAACATCGCCCGCACCCATCTGGACCTGGCGGGAGCCGCCTACGGCTTGAAGGACTACGCTTCCGTGGAGCAAAACGCCGCTGCGGCTCTGGCCATTTTCTCGGCCGCGGGCGTTGACCGTGAGGTGGCCAAGCTCCAGAGCCTGCTGGCGCTGTCCCGCAGCGCCGCCGGTGACGAGACGGGTGCCCTGGCCGCCTGGAACCGGAATCTGGATTACGTCAGCACCACCGGTGACCCCGTCCTGCTGGCGCAGGCCTACGACAACGGCGCGGAGCTTGCCGCCGCCACGGGAGACTATGAACTGGCGATCAGCAGGGTAGGGCGCGCCATCGGCGCGCTGGTGGGGGAGTGGACGCCCAGCCAGGAATCACCCGTCCCCACCCGCGAAGATTTACTGGATAACCCCTACCTGGTCGATTTATTCATCTACCTGGGAGACCTGGCCCGGATGTACCGACTGGCCGGCCGTAGCGCGGACGCCCTGTCGGCAATCTACGCGGCGGATGGGGTGCTGGATGCGTTGGCCAGGGAACAGGGGGGTACGGTGGGCAAGCTGTTCTGGCGGGAGCAGGCCATGCCCGTGTATGAGTTGGCCATTGCCATTTGCCGGGAGGAAGCAGCCGATACGGAGGCTTTCCTCTTCTTTGAGAAAAGCCGGGCCCTGCTGTTGCTGGAGGCGTGGGCGGAGGCGGACCTGATGCGGTTACTCCCCCCGGAACTGGGGCGTTCACTGGATTCGGCGAACCGGGTGCTGCTCGGTTTACAGCGGACGGCGCTGACCGCCGATGCGGAGACGCTGGACAGTTTGCGGAAGAACCTAATCCAGACCAGATCAGACATTAACGCGCTGCAGGAATCAGTCCAACGGACGCTGCCGGCATACGCTACCCAACAACTGGCCCCGACAACCATCGACGAGGCAGCGGCCCGCGAAGACCTCTCCAGGGGGAATTGGGATCGACAATTGCAGTACTTCTTTGGCGATGAGCGTGTATACGCGTTAGCCCTATCGGGAGCGGAAACCATGCTGCATGACCTGGGAAACAGGGATGCGGTGGAAAAAGCGGTCCGCCAGTTGCTGTACTATTTCACGGGTTCCGACAAAATCGATCAGGATCCCGCCGGCTTCCTGGCTCACAGCCACACGGTCTACCGGATGCTGCTGGCTCCGCTGGAGCTGCAATCCGGAGAGCGGCTGTTGGTCATTCCCGACGGCATTCTGGCCTACCTGCCCTTTGCCGCGCTGGTGACGGAAGGGGAACAAGGTGACCTGGGGGCGGCCTCCTACCTGGTGCGTAACCATCTGGTGAGCTACGCCCAGTCGGCCACCCTGCTCCAACGGCAACAGTTGGCACCTGCGTCCTCGCCCAACGTCCTTGCTTTTGCTCCCTTCGTGGCCACGGGTCGGGGAGAGGCTCCCGCGCTGCCCTTCAGCGAGCAGGAAATAACCACCCTTGAACGAACGCTGGGAGCAGAGCTCCTACTCAACGATGCCGCCACCCGGGAGCAATTGCTGGCCCGGATGACGGACTACGGCACGATTCACCTGTCGTCTCACGCCTACGCTAACCCCGAGGGGGACTCACCGCCCAGGATCCTCACGGCCACCGAGCCGGTGTACCTGCCCGACGTCTACGCCCACCGGCTTGATTGCGGGCTGGTGACGCTGAGTGCCTGCCAGAGCAACATCGGTCCGCTCGCCCGCGGTGAAGGCGTGCTGGGCCTGGGAAGAGCCTTCGCTGCCGCCGGTGCGCGGGGAGTAGTCGCCAGCCTGTGGACGCTCAATGACCGGGCGGCGGCAGCCATCAATGAAGACTTCTACGCAGCCCTGAAGCGCGGGGCCGGTAAGCCCGACGCACTGCACGAGGCACAACTGAAATACCTGGACCGCAGCGACATGCCCGCTTATCTCAAGTCGCCGTACTACTGGGCGGGACTGACCTATTACGGAAGCGCGCGGGGAATCGAGCGGAAGACCTTTCCCTGGCCATGGATCGGCCTGGCCGGATTGCTGGTGGCGGGCTGGTGGTTATGGCGGAAGAACGGTCCGAAAGGGGAGGCTTAGCGGGTCCATATTACCGGCCAGTGGGAAGCTGGCGTGGTGTTGGGAATAAGTTGATCGCACTGCACGTGAAGGGAATCGGATTTTTGGCGCCGCCGCGCGGGTGCCGCGTTCATCGGTATGGCCAGGTTTTTGTGCATTATCCGTAGGGGCAGCATCTACTGGGGGACACATACCTTGGTTTCCTTCCTCCAAGCCATGTTACTCACCCAGCCGAAAGGAATCTTCCGGCGGGAAAATCGGAGTAGCCACGCTCGGAGCACCTCAACTCCAAACCCATGCCATACACTCCACTAAAGATTTCCATCCCGAAACCCTGCGGGGAAGACTGGACCGCCATGACGCCCGTTGACGAGTTACGGCGTCATTGTGCCACTTGCGAGAAGAACATCACCGACTTTACCCACATGAGTGATCGCGAGATGGGGCGGGTGCTGCGCGAAAACGGTGGTAACCTCTGCGGGCGTTTTCGCCGCGACCAACTGGACCGTGAGCTGCGCCTGGACGGGCCCCGCCGACGGCGGGGGATGGGGGCGCTGGCTGCCTCCGTCAGCTTACTGTTCTCCGTGCCGGCCTTCGGGCAGCAAACGGCGCTGGAACAGACCGAGCAACTACCGGTAGGGGACAGTAAGCAGAAACTCACGCCCACCGCAAAGAATGTCTTTAACGGGGTTGTTTTGGACGATAATCAGGAACCACTGTTCGGTGCTTCGATCCTGATCAAGGGGACGACTACGGGAACGGTCACGGATATCAACGGTAAGTTTTCGTTGGACCTGCCGGTGGGGAAGTCGGTCACCATCGTAATTTCCTACACGGGCTTTAAGACGGTAGAATTAACCTATCCGGCCGAAGCGTCGGAGTACGTACCGGATGGGGAAAAGGCCGCCGAACGTAGGATCATTAACCTGGTGAGGGAACCGCTTGCGGAGGAAGTATTCGTAGTAGGATTCATGGTGAATACCGTCTCTGAGCCTTCTTCAGCGGACCCTGCTCCACCCTCATCGTTCACCCTCCAGGGACAAGTTACCGACGAGCAAGGTGAGCCCCTGATCGGTGCTTCGATCCTGATCAAGGGAACAACTACGGGGACGGTCACGGATCTGGACGGACGATTTTCGCTGGCCGTTTCGGACGCCGCGCCACTGGTACTCGTATTCTCCTACACCGGGTTCTCCACCCAGGAACGAGTCTATTCAGTGGAGGAATTACGGCAATTGGCGGAGACAAAGGGAGAAACCCCGCAGGTACTCCAAATGATGCTAGAGGAATCTGTCATGGGCTTTTTTGTTGGCGCGGTAGTTGTGCATCACGAAAAACCTTCGGCCCTGGAAAACCTCATGGTGCACAAAATTGATCGATTTACCCCCGATCGCCCCACCGGTCCGGCCAAGACCGGCGACTGGAAAGACTACTGGCGCGACCTCTTCGCCCGCCGCAAAGCCCGTCGGGCGGAGCGCAAGGCGGAACGACTCGCCCGGCGAAGCGCACGCCAGAATAGCGAGAAGGTTCAACCCCTGGAGCCAACGCCGACAACGGTAAGGGGCAAAGCAGCTACTGATGCCGTCACTACGTTTGCCCTCAAGGCTAGCCCCAACCCCTTTGCGGAGCAGCTGCGGATCTCCTTTACCCTTCCCCGTAGCCAGGAGGTGGAGCTGTTACTGTTCGATCTTGACGGGCGTAAACTTTGGCAGCAACAGTTTTCCGGTACCGCCGGCGACCACCAGCTTATGATCAATAATTCCCTGAACGGGCTCCCCGCGGGGGCCTACCTGTTGCGAATCATCGGTGATGGTGGGCAGGAGGAAACCATTCGTCTTATTCGCTAGCTAATTGGCGCGGTAATTCCTATCTTAGGGGAAGTGATAGAGTCTTGATTACTTGACCCTTAAATATTGATTCGCCGTGAAAAATAAGCACCTGTTAATCCTCGGAGTGGTGACCCTCGGGGTGTTCTTCCTGGCCCTGTATATGGGATACGTGGGGCAGTCCATAATGCATGCGGGAGAAGCCGGCCCCACTACCATTTTTGGATTGAATCGCAATTGGCTGGGCGCTGCCCTGATCCCTGCGCTAAGCGGAACTTTGTTTCCCCTCCTCTTTTTCTTCTTTTACCTGTGGCCAAGAATGCGGGCGGAAGAATAGCGCAAAGCCGAAACTCGCAACCAACTCCGTAGCGTGCAGGGATGTGGATGAATGACTACATTTACCCCAAAGTATTCCGCATGCGCAGCACCCTGTTCCTCTTCGTCATCCTGGTGTCGGGCTTCCTAACCGGACAAACGGAGGCAGATGACCAGCTCCAGGCGGTCATTGACCGCTACCATGATCATCGGGGCCCCACGTCCGGTAAAATCTGGCCTACCTGGACGGAAGCGGAGGCCAGGGCGGAAACTGGTTTTTTGAGGGGTATCCTGGAATCCCTGGATTTCATTGATCAGGAATCCCTGAACGAACAAAACCAGATCAACCTCGATCTGCTGCGGCTGCAGACCAGTGATGACCGGTACCGGATGGAGTTTGGGGCAAACACCTTCCCGCTTAATTCCGAAGGTGGTTTCCTGGCGGGCATCATTTACGCAACCGCCAACCGCCGGGTTCGCCACGAGGCTTCCTGGAAAGGCTATCGGGAACGCCTGCAGCAACTGCCGGCTTATCTACAATGGCAACAGGCCCAAATGGAGCGGGGTATGCGGGCGGGAAAGCTGTCCCCGAAGCTGATCGTAAACAACTGCGCCGATCAGATTGACCGCATGCTGGAGTTACCCCCCGAAGAGACCATGTTCTTCCTGCCCGTCGCGGACGCTGCGGACGACTACGCCAAACAACTCATGCCCCTGGTCCGGGATACGGTCCTGCCCGCCTACCGGGCTTTCCGGGACTTTCTCCGTGGTCCGTACCTGGACGAAGCTCCGGCGGAAGTGGGGATATCTTCCATTACTGACGGGAAGGCCTACTACGAGCAACGGGTCCGCTACTTTACCACCTACGACGTAAGTCCGAAGGAAGTTTTTGAAACGGGACAACGGGAAGTAGCCCGAATCCGTCAGGAAATGCAGGACATCATTGACGAGCTGGGGTTTGAGGGGAGTTTTGCCGATTTTCTGGAGTTCCTCCGCACCGACGAGCAGTTTTACGCCAAAACGGGAGAGGAGCTGCTGCGACACGCCGCCTGGATCACCAAACGTATGGAGGGTAAGTTGCCGGAATACTTCGGCCATTTACCGCGGATGCCGCTCACGGTAACCCCGGTGCCGGACGCCCTGGCGCCCAACTACACCGGAGGGCGTTATTCCCCGGGAAGTTACCGGGGCAATCGGGCCGGACAATACTGGGTGAATACCTATAACCTTCCCAGTCGGCCGCTTTACGTCCTTCCGGCACTCTCAGTCCACGAAGGAGTTCCGGGGCACCATACGCAAATGATGCTGGCCGCCGAGATGGAAAACGTTCCGGGCTTCCGGAAGGGCATGTACCTTTCGGCCTTCGGGGAGGGCTGGGCCCTGTATTGTGAATACCTCGCCAAAGAGGCTGGCATTTATCAGACACCTTACGAAGACTTCGGCCGCCTGACCTACGAAATGTGGCGGGCCTGCCGCCTGGTGGTGGACCCGGGCATGCACTACTTCGGCTGGACCCGCGAGGAAGCCGTCCAATTCCTGGCCGAGAATACGGCCCTTTCGCTCCACGAAGTGAACACCGAAATAGATCGCTACATCGGCTGGCCCGGGCAGGCGGTGAGTTACAAGATGGGTGAACTGAAAATCCGCGCGCTGCGCGCCCGGGCCGAAGCGCAGTTGGGCGACCAGTTCGACATCCGGGAATTCCACGACCTCATCCTCGCCAACGGCGCCATTACCATGGATAAAATGGAACAGCTCGTGGAGGCTTACATCATCCAAAAGAAGGGGTAATACCCCCTGATCGTGTACTTATGAGAACAACCTTTTCCCGTACGGGGCACATCTTGGCTTCGGCCGGCGCGGCCATTGGCGTGGCCAATCTGGTCATCTTCCCCTACCGGGTGCACTACTTTGGGGCCGGCGCCTACGTGCTGGCCTTCGTCGCCTTCACCCTGCTCATGGGCGTCCCCATGATGATCCTCGAAAACGCCATGGGGAAACGCAGCGGCAAGAACCCCATTGATGCTTTTCAGTCCAATCCCGGTGATCACCCGGCCTGGGCCTGGGTGGGCTGGCTGGGGATGCTCACCTCCATCATGGTCGCTTCTTTCTATCTGGTGCTGGCGGGCTGGACCCTAGATTACATCTGGCAATACGTAGCCAACTACGGGGAATTGGCCGCCGGCCCCGCGGGGCCGGCCTTTGGGGCCGTTACGGGCACCATCCCCCGGGCCCTACTCTTTACGGGGCTCTTTACCCTCCTGACCGCCTGGATCTCCTCACGGAAGCTCCTGGCCGGGGTAGAACGACTCAGCAAATTCGGGATGCCCCTACTCGGACTACTCATCCTTTTCCTGATCATCTCGCTGCCCATCCTTAAACCCGAAGCCGTCGACTACGGTAACCTCCTGCGGTTTGACTGGGCGGCCCTGCTGGTACCCACCGAAACCGGCGAACTCGGCCTGCTGCACGCCCTGGGGCAGGCCTTCTTTTCCCTCGGACTGGGAGCCGTCGGCATGATGACCTACGCCACCCACATCCCGCGGGAAACCAACGTACTCAAGAATGCACCACGTATCGTTCACCTGGACACCCTGGTGGCCATGATGGGAGCCATCCTGGTGGTGCCCCTGCTGGGAGGAATCCGGGGAGATATCTACAACGGCCCTCCGCTGGTATTCATCAATCTGGTCGAGATTTTCAAAACCTACGGTGCGGCGGGACAATTCGTCGGGCTGGCCTTCTTTCTGCTGCTCGGAACGGCCATTCTTACCTCAGCCGTGTCCTTGCTGGAGCCGCCCCTGCGTACCTTCGTCACGCAGTACGGGAAGAAAAGGTCGACCACGGGACTGCTGATTGGACTGGCGACCTTTTTGCTGACGATTCCCGTAGTGCTGTCCTGTTCCGCTGATGGACCGCAGTGGTTGCAAAACTTTGCGGGTATGGGACCCCAACTCGGATACTTCAACTTTTTGCTGGAGTGGTTCGGTAGTGTGTTTCTGCTGGTGGGGGCCCTCCTGTTGTGCGCTTACCTGCTGCGTCGCTGGACGCTGTCCGGCTTTTTTGAAGAATTAACCCTCGGGGGACACTCCCTGCTTCCCGCCCGCCGACGCTACCTCACCTTCGCCTACCGCTGGATCATTCCGGTGGGCATCGTAACGCTGCTGATCGCGAAAATCTGGACCCTGCTCTGATGCCCTCACCCGCACCTACTGCTTCCTACCGTCCCCTGGTCGAGATCAATCTGGCGATGATCTTCATCGGAACCTCCGGGGTGCTGGGACGCTTCGTTCCCCTGGCACCCATCGAGGCCGTCTGGTGGCGCGCCATCATTGCCCTGGGGCTCCTGGGGGCCTTTTGCTGGTGGAAGGGATATACCTTTCGTTTGCGTGGATGGAAACGGACCGGGATGGTGCTGCTTGCGGGACTACTGATGGCTGGCCACTGGGTGACCTATTTCTATGCGCTCCAACTATCCAGCGTCGCCATTGGCATGTTGTCCATTTTTACCTTCCCGGCCATGACGACGCTACTGGAGCCTCTCCTGTTGCGCAAACCCTTCGAGCCCCGTCACCTATTGCTGGCCGCGCTGGTGGTGGCGGGAGTATATTTCCTGGCCCCCAGTTTCAGCCTCGAAGACGGGGCCACCCTGGGTCTGCTGTTCGGCCTGCTGTCGGCCTTCATTTATTCCCTCCGGAACATCTTGCTGAAAACGCAGGTCAATGCCGTACAGGGCTCCGTGCTGATGTTTTATCAGGTAGTGGTGACGGGGATAGCGCTGCTTCCCATTCTTTCCTACGGATCTCTGGGACCCAGGCCGGAAGCCTGGCCCTACCTGATCGGGCTGGGGGTGTTTACTACCGCCATTGGACATACCCTGTTTCTGGGGAGTTTCCGGCATTTTTCGGTGAGCACGGCAAGCCTGCTGGCCTGCGTTCAGCCAGTGTACGGGATTTTGCTGGGGGTGGTATTCTTCAGGGAAATTCCCGGTCCCTCCAGCCTGCTCGGGGGGGCTTTGATCCTACTGGCCGTGGTGGTAGAGGCCAGAAAAACCGTCGGAGCAAAACCGACTAAAGGTTAACCTTTAGTGCGCAGTCTTCGGCCCGTTCCGGATGGGTGTCTTCCGTTAATTGCCAGCACTCTTCGTAAACGGAACAATAGCAAAGGGACAATTCCAGGTCATCAGATATTTCAGACAGTAAATCGAGCTTTTCGATGCCTTCCGCGGTTCCCATCAGCATCATACCCAGCACGGCGATGGTTTCTGAGGCGGGGATAATTCCCCCGTCGTCCATGATGTCCACGTTGAAGATCAGGCTAAGCCCGGGATAAGTCTTCTCCAGGAAGACGTTGAAGGCATCGGAGTCGGAAAAGGTCTTACCGCGGAAAATGATGGTCCGCGGACTGAGAATGGCCGGACCGATACCCCCATTTTTTAGGGAAAGGGCCAGGGTAGGGGTGAAGCCTTCCGCCGTGACGGTGGTGCCGATGGATTTGTTTACCGAAATATAGGGCCATACGGAGGCCGAGGATTCCTGCACCATCAGGGCCTGTTGATCGCGTAAAATTTTGGCTTCGATGATGGAAACTCCGGTCCCGACCAAGCTAATGATGATGGCAATCAGGGCCATGTAATAGGAACGATCTCTGGGAGGGGCAGGTGCATTTTCACTCATGGTGACAAATTCCAGTTTGCTGGGTAAAGTAGGGGATGATGGTGAGCGTGAAGGTAGAATTTCATTTTGCGTGGGACCGTGAAGCGAAGCGGAATACTCGGCTCAGCCGGTACAGGTGCCGGCGTACGCCGCTAAGCAAAGTAAACCGGTAAGACCCGAATATAAAAGCTGGTTCCCGGAAAGGGAATTCTCTTCCAACGTCAGAACGGCAGCGCAAGGGGAGTTCAATTAACTTTGTGGACCTAACTTATTTCTCCATGGAATCATCCGTCCGGCGGCTCGCCGTCCTTCTTTGTGGCTACGAATTTATTCCCCACTCGGTTTCCTACCACGGGGGCGGACAACGGTTCTGGCACGCCGTCCCCGTATGCTGCTACCTCATGGATACGGAAATGGGGTACGTGGTTGTGGAGGGCGGCCTGGACGAGCGGAAGCTCAGAGATGCGGGGGCTCGCCAGCGGTATTTCCCGCAGCGACCGGGCTATCCAACACCCCTGGTGACTTCCGAGCATGAGTTACTTCCCCAGCTGGCGGCCATGGACGTTCACCCGGAAATGGTTACCCACGTCGTGCTCACCCACCTCCACGCGGACCATACCGGCCACACCCTCGCGTTCCCGGAGGCAAGCGTACACGTTCAGCAGAAAGAATGGGAGTACGCCAGACAACTTACCCCCGCAGAAGGGTTTATCCCGGAAGAATTTTCCGTTCCCGCCGACCGGCTGGCATTACACGAAGGTGACTGGACCCTGATGCCGGGCGTCGAGCTTCTCTTCACTCCCGGTCATACCCCCGGCCATCAGTCCGTCCGGGTCGCCCTACAGGATGGTAGGCAATTTCTCCTCGTGGGTGACGTCGTGGACGACCGCCGAAATATGGCCGAAAATATCCTCCCCGGCGGCATGACCGACCCCACCCAGGCCAGGGCTTCCATGGAGCGCATTCGCCAGATCATGGACGGCGGAGCAACGGGGATTTTTCTGCACGACGCCCAGCAGATTCAGGAAATACCACTGGCACCCGAGTGGCTATAATAAGCAGCATAATCAGCCCGCCCAACAGACTAAAAGACTAACGAACCAACAGACCAACAGACCAACAGACCAATAGACTAACAGACCAATAGACTAACAGACTAACAGACCAACAGACTAAAGCACCAATACACCCCGCACCTGCGCTCCGCGCCCTAATCCTCCGCTTCCTTCTACGGTTATTCGTCAGGGCTTCGGGTATTTATTGATCCCAATCGCACTAGCGTAAAAATGAGTAGCCCCTCCCACCGGTTGGCGAGAGGGGCTACGCATGATTGCTTACTTAAGCGTTTGGGAGGAAACGCTTAGGCTTTTGCTTTGGCGGGAGCTTCGGTGGTCTTGGTAGACTTGGCCTCCAGGTCTTCCGTCAGGTCGTGCACGATGGGCGTGGCGACGAAGATGGAAGAGTAAGTACCCACCAGGATACCCACTACGAGGGCGAAGGCAAAACCGCGGATGCTCGTTCCACCGAACAGGAAGAGTACGAGCACTACCAGCAGGGTGGTCAGCGAGGTGATCACCGTACGGCTTACCGTGCTGCTGATGGCGCCGTTGATGACTTCCGTTTTGCCCCGGCTGACGTAGGTGTTCAGGAACTCCCGGATACGGTCAAATACAACCACCGTATCGTTGATGGAGTAACCGATTACCGTCAGGATGGCGGCGATGAAGGCCTGGTCAACTTCCATGTTGAAACCGAAGTAGCCCCAGCCGATGGCGAAGATACCCAGCACGATAATGGAGTCGTGGAACAGGGCCGCAACGGCACCGAGGGAGTACTGCCACTTGTTGAAGCGGAGCAACAGGTAGAGGAAGATTCCCAGCAGGGCGATCAGGCCGGCCCACAGGGCAGAACGCTTGATGTCGTCGGCGATGGTGGGGCCAACCTTGCTTACGCTGGTGATGTGCGTGCCTTCTCCCGCCTCGGTGTTACCGAATTGCTCAAGGGTGAGCGCATTGTCACCGACAACGTCCTTGACGCCGGTGTACAGCGCTTCGAGGACGAGATCCTGGGGCTCCTTACCGTCGATCTGATCGGTTTCTTCTACCAGGTAGTTGGTTACTACGTTGAAGGTGTTGGCACCGTCAACGGCCTTTACCGTGGGGGCACCGCCGAAGGGCTCGGAAAGCGCCTGGCGGAGGTCTTCGGAATCCACTTCCTGCTCAAACTGCACCAGGTAGCTGTAACCACCCTTGAAGTCTACCCCGAGGTCAAAGCCACGGCCGAAGATGGCGGCCAGAGAAGCAACGATCAGTACGGAGCTGATGATGTAAGCCATCTTCCGCTTGCCCATCCAGTCGATGTTCACGTTGGCGAACAGGTTCTGGCTGGCGCCCGTCCAGAAGGACATGCTGCCGGAGCGGCCTACCCACCAGTCAACCATCAGGCGACCGACGAGGACGGCGGTAAATACGGAGGCGAGTACACCCACGATCAGTACGACGGCGAATCCTTTGATGGGACCAAGACCAAACCACGCCAGAACGCCGGCAACCAGGATGGTGGTTACGTTGGCGTCAATGATGGCGGAGTAGGAGTTGGCGAAACCGTCCTGAACGGCATTCACGACCGATTTGCCGGCACGAAGTTCTTCCCGGACCCGTTCGTAGATGATAACGTTGGCGTCAACGGCCATACCGATCGTCAGCAGGATACCGGCGATACCGGGCAGCGTCAGTACGGTACCGAGGCTGGCCAGGGCGCCGAAGATGAAGATCAGGTTCAGCAGCAGGGCGATGATGGAAACGATACCGGCACCACCGTAGTAGAAGATCATGAAGACCAGTACCAGGGCGAAACCGATCAGCAGTGCCGTGATGGAGCGGCTGATGTTTTCGGCACCCAGGCTGGGACCAACGATGCTTTCCTGAATGATTTGCGTCCGGGCGGGAAGACGACCAACCTGCAGGATGTTGGCGAGGTCAGTAGCTTCCTGTACGGAGAAGTTACCCGTGATGGCGGTGTTTCCGCCGGGGATGGGACCGTTTACGGAGGGAGCGGAAACGACGCGGTCATCCAGCAGGATGGCAACCTGACGGTTGTTGTCGTTGGCTGCTTCCGTGGTCATCCGGGCCCAGATGCGGGCACCTTCGGAGTTCATGCTCAGGTTGACGGCAATCTGGCCGTCGGGCTGAGGGCCGGAGTTCGCGCTTGTCACGTACTCACCCGTAAGGGGGGCTTCTCCACTACGGGGCATCTCGAGCTGGTAGAGTCGGTAGAAGGTGCCGGGGTTACCGTCGGCGTCGGGGAGCGGCTGCTCGTCGAAGCGGTACGTAGCGTTGCGGGGGAACAGACGGGCAACCTCGGGGTCACTCATGTATTCCAGTACCTGATCGAGGTTACGCTCACTGGCCAGGCCGATGACGGCAGGACCAAAGCTTCCGTCGTTGGGCTGCAGGATGCTGAAGAGCGGTCCGGCCGTTTGATCCTGGACCTCACGCTCCTGAATGCTGGCGATGGAATCCGTGAGGTTTCCGAGGGCATCGGTAGCGTAGATGGTATCGTAAACGATTTCCACCTGATCGAGTGCTGCGGTATCCTTTCCGTCGGCGATGGCCTGACGACGCTCGAGGAGCTGGTCGGCGGCGATAAGTGCATTGACGGAGTTTTGGTCAATGCGCAGAACGTCGAAGAATTCGAGGTTAGCGGCGGCCTGCAGGAAGGTACGGGCGCGCTCGGGGTTTTCGATGCCGGGCAGTTCCACGAGGATCAGGTCCCGATCGGCGTCCAGGCTCACGTTAGGCTGGACCACACCGAGTTGGTCGATACGCTTCTTGAGCAGGTCGTAGGTAAGGGTTACCGTTTCGTCGGCCTTTTCGCGGAGGATCAACAGGACTTCTGCGTCAGAAGTGTTCAACCCAATCTGGTCGCGAAGGGCATCATTGCGTTGGAAGATGGGGGCCAGCGTTTTGTCGCCGCGGACGTCAGCCCATGCGTCGGCAAAAAGAGAGATGAAATCATCCTGGGCACTGGACTGAGCTTGGGAGGCTTTTTCGAGTGCTTCATCGAAAGTGGGGTCCTTTGTATTTCGCGCGAGTGCCCTGAGGAACTCTCGTAAGTCAACTTGAAGTACGACGGACATACCGCCTTTGAGGTCAAGACCCAGATTGAGCTGTTGTGCTTTAAGGTCCTGGTAGGTTTGCGCTGGGAACAGCGGTAATTTGAAGACTTCCTGGTTGGACATGCTGTCCAGGTAGGCGGCATACGCCTGGCGAAAGTCTTCGCCTTCGGTCTCACCGGTGAGGTCCAGTGCGTAGTCTTCTGCGTCACCTTCGACCTGGTTGGTCGGGATAACGTAGAGGTACTGCACGGCCGTCACGATCAGCATGACCACAAGGAAGAATTTGATAATTCCCTTGCTTTGCATAGTGAAAAAATTTGTGGGTCAAAAAGACCCAGTGGTTAATTGCGGGATCCGCCGAATAACCATTTTGGGGCGGACTACCACTTTGAAAAAGGGTGATGAAGCGGCCGGACCACTAACGACAAAAAGCCCCCGCAAGAGGGCTTAGCGTAGTGAACCGACCCTTGTCGCAGCGGGGCCTCCCAGACCCACTTTGACAAAAGCGGCTGCAAATATACGAAAGATTCATAAGCACACACCCCCGGATTTGATTTGGTGAAGCAAATGGTTGGGCGGTGCTCCAGGGCCCCGGAGGGGTCCTCCTAAAACAAAGGGATGTCTGCGAATTTGCGATAGCAAATTGAGGGCATCCCGTGAATGGGGTTGCCGAGCGGGTCCTATCTAACCCCGCAAGGCCCTGGCCGGAGCTGACGCACCGACTGCAGACCTTGCTCGGGGAGGAGGACCCCTCCGGGGCCCGGACGCGTCATTGGAATAAATACGCTGGATGATGGTCTATTCCGTAGGCCTGGAAAAATTTGATGATCTCTTCCTCGAAGGTCAGCTTGCTGAGGGCTTCATAATCCGACAGGTCGCCGTAGTGATGGATTTTTTGCTGGTCCAGGTACCGAAGTAATCCCGCAAAGTCCCGGTAATCCACCGAGAAGGTGGCATAGCCATTCTGCCAGGCAAACTTGAAATAGGGAATGCCCTGGTCCTTAATCCATTTGCTGCTTATCGATTTGACGTCTTCTACGACCTTAGCGATGGACGTCGTTCGTGGGAGGGAATGGACGATATGGACGTGATCAAGGGCCCCGTTGATGCCGTAGACTTTACATCCCTGGTAGCTGAACCTGGACTCCATGAAGGCCCACAGGTCTTGTTCAATACTTTGGTGGAGGAAGGGCTGGCGGTTTTTCGTGGCGAAGACGGTGTGGAGGATAATTTGTGAATAAGATTGTGGCATAGGTAATAGGGTTGGTGTCAAGGGCCCCGGAGGGGTCCTCCTTGCTAAGGGATGTCTGCGAATTTGCGGCAGCAAATTGAGGGCATCCCGTGCATGAGTTTGACGAATAGATACCATACAACCCCGCATGGCCCCGGTCGGGGCGGATGCCCGACTGCAAACCCCGCTCACGGAAGGAGGCCCCCAACCTGCAATAATCGACGGGCAAGTTACGGGGCTAATTCTAATGGTGCTGGCTTACCTTTTGCGTCCAATACCCGGCGGGCCACCCCAATGTCCGCCATTCCGTACATCCAAATCCACTCTGATGGAAGGCCTCGCGCTGCAAAGCATTGATATTGCCATTATCGTCCTGTATATCCTAGCGACAATCGGTATCGGGTTCTACATTTCAAAGAAGGCCAGCTCCTCCATTGAAAACTACTTTCTGGGCGGCAACGAAATTCGCTGGCAGTTTCTGGGCCTGTCGAATGCCTCCGGCATGTTCGACATCTCCGGAACCATGTGGATGGTCGCCCTGCTGTTCATCTACGGACTGAAGTCGGTCTGGATTCCCTGGCTCTGGCCGGTGTTCAACCAGATCTTCATGATGATCTTTTTATCCATCTGGCTACGACGGTCGGGCGTCATGACGGGAGCAGAGTGGATTCGCTTCCGCTTCGGGGATGGGTTTGGCAGCCAGTTGTCCCACGTTATCGTGGTCATCTTCGCGGTAATCGTGGTGATCGCCAACGTCGCCTACGGTTTCCTGGGGATCGGAAAGTTCGCGGCGGCTTTCCTGCCGTTTCAACTCAGTCCGGATGCCTACTGGAACGAAATGTACTGGGCCGTCATCTTCACGGCCATCACCACCGCTTACGTCATTAAGGGAGGGATGTACTCCGTGGTGTTTACCGAGGTGCTGCAGTACGTGATTATGACCATCGCCAGCATCGCGGTGGGCATCATCGCCATGCAGCAAATATCCCCCGATATGCTGGCGGCCGTGGTACCCTCCGGGTGGGGAGAAATCAGCTTTTCCTGGAACCTCGACCTGAACTGGGATAATCTCATGCCCGCAGTCCGGCAACGGATCAGTGAAGATGGATACGAAATTTTCGGACTCTTCTTTACCCTCGTACTCCTCAAGGGTATATTGCAGTCGTTGGCCGGGCCGGCGCCGACCTACGATATGCAGCGCGTATTGAGCACCCGCACCCCGAAGGAGGCCGCCAAAATGAGTGGCTTTGTGAACGTCGTCCTGCTTTTCCCCCGCTATATGTTGATTACGGGACTGACCATTCTCGCCCTGGTCTTCTTCAGCGACGAGATGAATCAGATGGGTGCGGACGTTGACTTTGAACAAATTCTGCCATTCGCCCTGGCCAACTTTGTTCCGGTAGGATTGCTGGGGCTATTGGTCGCCGGACTCCTGGCGGCCTTCATGAGTACCTTCGCCGCCGCGGTAAACGCGGCGCCCGCCTACCTCGTAAACGATATCTACAAGCGGTACATCAACGATTCGGCTCCCCAAAAGACCTACGTCAACATGAGCTACCTCTGCAGCTTCCTCGTGGTGCTGATCGGCTCCATCTTTGGCCTCTTTCTGGATGACCTCAACAGCATCATCGGCTGGATCGTTAGTGGCCTCTACGGAGGGTACACGGCCGCTAATCTGCTGAAGTGGTACTGGTGGCGATTCAATAGTTACGGATACTTCTGGGGGATGGTGGCCGGTATCGTGGCCGCTTTGGCACTTCCGTGGGTATTGGACTTACTGATGGAAAACCCGCTCAATGCTCTGGAGGCTTTCCCCATCAATTTGGCGCTGAGCCTGCTGGGGTGCGTACTGGGAAGCCTCCTGACCGAACCAGATCCGCTGCCCGTCCTGAAAAAATTCTACCTCCAGACCCGTCCCTGGGGATTCTGGAAACCCGTAGCGGTGGCCTGTCGGGAAGACCATCCCGATGTCCGCCCCAACGCCGACGCCGGACGGGATATGCTGAACGTCGCGGTGGGTATCGTGTGGCAGACCGCCATCACGGCGGCTCCCATCTTTATGGTCATCAAGTCCTGGACCAACTTCTTTATCGCCCTGGTGGTCATCGCCGTTTGTACGGTATTCTTAAAGGTAAACTGGTACGATAAGATGGAGGACTGGCCGAGTGGATTCAGCCCGGACCAACGGACTACTGAATAGCCCGGCTTTTCGGAATCAACGGAGCACCTGCGCTCCGTCGCCCTCCTTAAATCAGCGATTCCGATGGGTAACGATACTCAAGGTATTCGCCATACCTACGCGATGCTTCTGGTCGCGGTCAGAAATGGTTGTCAGCTAGGCAAAAGCATGAGCTTTTGGGCGGGTCATCATTTCCGCGCCAGGAAAACTTTTCGACCCCTTCGTAGCATTAGCCTACTTACGTACCTTCGCGGGAAAAATCGGGAGGGGCAGTAAACATCCGGGGAAGTTGAATATTCTCTATGTTACTGCGCCGGTCGGTCGATTTCCGTAAATAATTTTTCCAATGCGTACTCTACTCACCTCCGCTCTCCCCTACGCTAATGGGCCCCTGCACCTGGGGCACCTGGCGGGAGCTTACCTACCTGCTGACATCTTCGCGCGTTACCAGCGGCTGATGGGCAAGGAGGTGCTGTGGGTGTGCGGATCGGATGAGCACGGGGCAGCCATTACGCTCCGTGCAAAGAAGGAAGGCATTAACCCCAAAGAAATAATTGATAAGTATCACGAACTGAACAAGCGCACCTTCGAGGAGCTGGGCATCAGTTTCGATTACTATCACCGAACCAGCGCTGCCCTGCACCACGCCACCAGTCAGGAGTTCTTTCTGCACCTGCACGAACGGGGAGATCAATTTGAGGTAAAAAGTCAGGAGCAGTACTACGACGAGGAATTCAAGCAATTTCTGGCCGATCGGTACATCAAGGGAACCTGCCCGAAATGCGGACACACGGAAGCCTACGGCGATCAGTGTGAGAACTGTGGTAGTGACCTGTCTCCCACCGAATTAATCAATCCGGTTTCGACCCTGAGCGGGAAAACGCCCGTACTCAAAGAAACCAGGCACTGGTACTTCAAGCTGGACCAGCATCAGGACTGGCTCAAGGAGTGGATTGAAACCGGTAAGGTGGATGGCGCCCAGCAGCACGACCCCAAAGCATGGAAAAAGCACGTGGTGGGACAGTGCCTCAGTTGGTTGAATGACGGACTACGCCCCCGCTCCATCACCCGGGATCTGGACTGGGGCATCCAGGTGCCGCTGGAGGGTGCCGAAGGAAAAGTACTGTACGTCTGGTTTGACGCCCCCATTGGCTACATCAGCAGTACCAAGCAATGGTGTGAAGAGAATGGCGGCGACTGGCGGGACTGGTGGCAAAGTGAAGACAGTCGCCTGATCCACTTCATCGGCAAGGATAACATTGTCTTCCACTGCATCATTTTTCCGGCCATGCTGAAGGCTCACGGAGACTACAGCCTTCCGGAAAACGTGCCGGCCAACCAGTTCCTGAATTTTGAGGGGGACAAATTTTCCAAATCCCGCGGCTGGGGCATCCAGTTGCACGAATACGTGGAGGAGTTTAAAGCCCTGCCCAACTATAAGGACGCGCTGCGGTGGGCCCTGCTGCGGAACCTTCCCGAGCAGCAGGACGCTGATTTCACCTGGGACGGTTTCGTAGAATATCACGATAAGGACCTGGCCGATAAGCTGGGCAACTTCATCAATCGGGTTACGGTACTTACCCATAAATATTTTGCCGGTCGGGTCCCCGACGTCGGGGTGGAACTGCCGGCGGAGGCGCGAGCGCAGGTGCAAGCCATCGGGAATTTCATTGAGGAATACCGGTTTAAGGATGCGGCTTCGGCTTTCGTAGAGTTAGCTACCTTCGGCAATACCTACCTGCAGGAGGCGGCTCCCTGGACCCTGGCCAAGGCTGACCCGAACGACCCGAAGATTGCCGAATGCCTCTTCGTCTGTGTACAGATTGCCGCCGCACTGGCCCTGACGGCTACGCCCTTTATCCCCTTCGTGGCGGATAAATTACGGGAGGTGTTGAAGCAATCTCCGGCGACCCACGGCGACTGGCAGCTGGCCCTTGATGCGCTGGCCGCCGGCCAGCCACTACTACCCGCCGGTCACGAAATCGGTACGGCCGGTGTCCTCTTCCCCAAAATTATCGACCGCAAGGACGATAGCCGCCTGGCCATCGTGCAAAAGCAGCGGGATAAGCTCACCGCGATCCTGGAGCAGGACGCTTCCACCCCTGAAGGGGAAAGCGCCGCCAGCCGGGAACCCTTCAAGCCCGAAATCACCTTCGATGATTTTACGAAGCTGGACCTGCGGACGGCGACCATCCTGACGGCAGAAAAAATCAAAAAATCCAATAAGCTCCTGCATCTGACCATTGACCTGGGCAGCGAGCAGCGTTCCGTCGTTTCGGGCATCGCCAAGCACTTCAGTCCGGAGGAGGTCATAGGACAGCCCGTTGTGGTAGTGACGAATCTGGCTCCCCGCAAGATGGCCGGCGCCATGAGCGAGGCCATGATCCTGATGGCCGAGGATGAAGCCGGAAAGCTCACCTTCGTGGCGCCTCCCGGGGGCTTTGGTAATGGCTGGACGGTCCGGTAAAGCGTAACTAGACCAATTCCAAATCTTTTGAACTCCTGTTCCGGGAAGAAAGGGTAAACTACCTTTGGCGGCCACCTGAGTTTGCCATGCTTCATCGGATCATTACCCTGAGCGTTCAGCATAAGCTGATCGTTTTCCTGCTCACTGCCGCCATGGTGGCACTCGGGGTGTACAGTTTGCTGCACCTGCCCATCGGAGCGGTGCCGGACATCACCAATAACCAGGTCCAGGTAATCACCACCAGCCGTGATCTGAGTGCCCAGGACGTGGAGCAATTCCTGACCTATCCGATTGAATTGGAAATGGCCAACCTTCCCGGCGTGGAGGAAATCCGGTCCGTGTCGAAGTTCGGGCTGTCCGTGGTGACGGTCGTATTCTCCGATGACATGGGGACTTACCTTCCCCGACAGCTGATTGCCGAGCGCATTAAAGCAGCGGAAGAAAACATCCCCGCCGGTTTCGGAAAGCCCGCCATGGGCCCCATTTCTACGGGACTGGGAGAAATATACCAGTACATCCTTGACGTGCAGCCCGAGTACCGGGAAGACTATACCGTCAGAGACCTGCGGGAAATCCAGGACTGGATTGTCAAAAGGCAACTGGCCGGAATTCCCGGAGTGGTGGAAGTCAACACCTGGGGGGGCTTTCTCAAGCAGTATGAAGTGGCCATTGATCCCGAAGAACTGCGTGGACTGGGCATCACCGTTCCCCAGGTGTATGACGCGCTCGCCAGCAACAACAGCGTTGCCGGCGGAGGATACATCGAACGGGCCGGTCAGACCTACTTCATCCGTGGGGAGGGCAGGGCAGAAGACCTCGAAGATATTCGTAACATCATCGTCTCCCGGCGAGGAAGCCGCCCCGTGTACGTCCGCGACGTGGCCACGGTAGGCTTTGGCTACGCCAACCGCTTTGGCGCCATCACGGGCAATGGCGAAGGGGAAAAAGTCATGGGGCAGGTCATGATGCTGAAGGGGGCGGGGTCCCGGGACGTGATCGAGGCGGTCAAGACCCGAGTGGAAGAGATCAGCTCCACGCTTCCTCCCGGCGTTTTCATCAACCCCATCGTCGATCGTAGTGAGTTGGTGGGCCGGACTACGGCTACGATCACCGAAAACCTCGTGCTGGGGTGTCTGATCGTGGTGTTTATCGTGGTCCTCCTGCTGGGCAACCTGCGCAGCGGATTGGTCGTGGCCTCCATCATCCCCCTCAGTTTGCTTTTCGCCCTGAGCTGTATGTATTTCTTTGGCGTCGATGCCAACCTGATGAGTCTGGGGGCCATTGACTTTGGCATCATCATCGATGGAGCGGTAATCATTGTGGAGTACATCGCCTTCCTGATGGTGCGTGCCCGGGTGCGGGGAGGCCAGGCTGGCGCCGTCTCACTCACGGCTTCCCGGGACGATCTGGCCATCCGGGGCGCCTCGACCATGATGCGCTCGGCCATCTTCGGCCAGTTGATCGTAATGGTGGTTTTCATCCCCATCCTGACGCTGTCCGACGTTGAAGGGAAAATGTTCCGGCCCATGGCGTTGGTGTTTTGCTTCGCCCTGCTGGGAGCAGTGCTGCTCTGTCTGACCTACGTTCCCGCCATGGCTGCGGCGGTGATGCGTGCGCCCCGTAACCCGAAAGGAACCTTTTCCGACCGGATGATGGCCTTTCTGGAAAGATGGTTTACCCCCATCCTGACATTTGCCATGCGTCTGCGCGCGGTTGTACTGCTGGGGGCCGTGCTGATGGTGGCGGGAGCTGCCTGGCTTTTTTCAGTGCTCGGGGCAGAATTTGTGCCAACCCTCGACGAAGGGGATTTTGTCATACAACCGGTCCTGAAAACGGGAACTCCCCTGAGCGAAACCGTCAACATCACCACCAAAATCGAAGCCATCCTCTTGGAGTTTCCGGAAGTCCGACAGGTGGTTTCCCGGATTGGAGCGGCGGAGGTTCCTACCGACCCCATGTCCATGGAGGAAAGCGACGTGATCATCACCCTGACGCCACCCGATGAATGGACCACGGCCGAAACCAAGGACGAATTGGCCGATGCCTTCAAAGAAGCTTTGGCCGTGATCCCGGGAATGGAAGTAGAATTTACGCAGCCCATTGAAATGCGCTTTAATGAACTGATTACCGGCGTACGGGCCGACCTGGCCATCAAAATCTACGGAGAAGACCTGGACGTACTCACCCGGCTAAGTGCCGAGATTGGCGAACTTCTGGAAAGTGTCCCCGGTGCTGCAGACGTTACCGTTGACAAAATCTCCGGTCTGCCGCAGCTTAGCGTAACCCTGGATCGGGAAGCGATCGCCCGCTACGGGCTTAACGCCGCCGACGTGAATGATCTCATTGCTACGGCCTTTGCCGGGCGGAAGGCCGGAGATATTTACGAAGGCGAACGGCGATACGACCTGGTCCTACGCTACCGGGAGGACTACCGCACCAGTATCGAAAATATCCGCAATGCCTACCTGCCCCTACCGGGCGGAGGGCAAGTGCCGCTAAGCGAACTGGCAAGAATTGAAAGAACGACGGGGCCAGCAATGATTGCGCGTGATGATACGCGTCGCAGGGCAGTGGTTTCGGTGAACGTCCGCAACCGCGACCTCCAGTCCGTGGTGGAAGACGCTCAACGGCTGATTCAGGACAACGTAAGCCTGCCTCCGGGGTACCTGGTGACCTATGGCGGACAGTTCGAAAACCTGAGCGCGGCCCGCGACCGCCTCCTGCTGGCGATCCCGGTAGCCCTGTTGCTCATTTTTCTGCTGCTGTATTTCGCGCTGGGCTCTTTCCGGGAAGCGCTGCTGGTTTCCACGGCAATCCCCTTCTCCTCCGTAGGCGGGGTACTGATGTTGTGGTTACGCGGCATGCCCTTCAGCATCTCGGCGGGCGTTGGATTTATCGCCCTCTTCGGCATCGCCGTACTTAACGGCATCGTCCTCATTGAGCACTTCAAGGAGCTCTGGCGATCCGGACAACGTGACCGTCAGCAGATCGTCATCCGGGGAACCCGCGATCGGTTGCGGGCCGTGTTATTGACGGCTTCCTCTACTGCCCTGGGCTTCCTGCCCATGGCCATATCCACCTCCGCCGGGGCAGAAGTTCAACGCCCCCTGGCTACGGTGGTAATCGGTGGACTATTAACGGCAACCATCCTTACCCTCATCGTTGTCCCCATCCTTTATTCCATATTTGGCTTTCACGGGGTCAGCCCGTCTTCAGCGGACAATCAGGGGGGCGCTGACGCGCAGGTGCAAAGACCAGGGGGAGGGAGCCTGCTGACTGGGTTGCTCCTCCTCGCCGGCGCTCTCCTGCCATTGCACCACACGAGTGCACAGACCACGCTTTCTCTGGAGCAGGCGCAAACGATCGCCGTGCAGCAAAACCCCCGGCTTACTCCCCTACAACAACAAATCCGGCAGCGTGAGGCCGTCATTGATGCTGGTCACCAGTTCGCCCGAACGGATTTTATGGTGGGCAGGGACGAATTAAACATCAGCCCGGAAGACCGGATCGCCACCACCATTGGCGCCGCGCAACGGTTTGGTCCCTTCGGGGCAAATCGGGCCCGCCGTAGTCTGGCCGTAGCGCAGGTCGCCGCCGCCCGCCTGGCTCTGGAAGAGACCCAGTGGGAAGTGAAACGGGACGTTGCCCTGGCGTACGTGGAGGCTTTCTTTGCTACCGCCGAAGTGAGTATTCACGCCCGCATGGATAGTCTTTACCGGCAAATGGCGGCTGCCGCCGAGCGAACCGTTTCCCTGGGGGAATCTTCCTACCTGACGGGCCTGACGGCCCGCGCCGCCCAGCGGGAAAGCCAACTGGCCCATGACCGGGCCACCCTGCGCGCCAGCGCCGCCCGCAAACGACTCTTTGCGGTCCTGAATCAGGAAGACCTCGGAGAAGAATTAGCCCGGCCCTTTCCGGCATTCGGACCCGACGGGGCTACCCCGGAACTGGTTGCCACACATCCCGCCATGCAGCGCCTGACCCAGGAACTACAGCTGGTTGACGAACGGGAGAAACTCCTGGTAGCGGAACGGAAGCCCGACTGGTCCCTGGAATACTTCATTGGAGTTACCGGAGGAGGAGAAAGACTGTATCAGGGCTTCATGGCGGGCACCAGCATTCCCCTTTCCCGGCGGGGAAGCCGGGCTCAGCTGGCCGGTCAGCAGCTTGAACGGGAGGTGTTGAAGTCCCGGATTCTGGAGGTAGAATACCGCCTTCGGTCCAATTATGATCAGCTGTCAAGCACGCTGGAGGCACAACGGGCTACCCTGAGCTACTTCGAGCAGACGGGGACTTCCCTGGCCGAAGAGCTTCGCCGCACCGCCAACGGAGCGTATCAGCGCGGGGAAGTAGATGTTTTTGCCTACCTGCAGGCGATCACGCAAAGCACCCGACTGGAATTGGATCAAAGCCGCGCCCTGGAAACCTATTGCTCAATCGTGGCCAGGATGGTCCACTTAAGCCCGGAAGAATAATGAATTGGATCTGTGATAAGGACGGTGTTCAGTACCGCAAATCGCCAACCGGTACCGTTGGTACCGACGAAGGGAAAAAGGTGAGTAAATGGGCGCTCAACCTAATTGGAGCAACCTGCCTGTTGTTGCTTCCTGCTTGTGGTAACGATCAGGCGGCTGATCCGGAAATGGGAATGGCCAACCCCGAAATGATGGAGGAAGATCATGGACACGATGATGGACTGGTCCTCAACCTGGCTCAATTGGAAGCGGGAGACATGCAACTGGGTACTCCCGCCAGCCGGCCCTTCCATGATCGGGTGCGTGCTGCTGGAAACGTTGACGTTCCCCCCGAATACAAGGCATCCGTAAGTGCCTACTATCCGGGTTACGTCCGCCAGTTAAAACTCATTGCCGGAGACCGGGTACGTCGCGGAGAACAGCTTTTTCGCATTGAAAATCCCGAATTGATCGCGTTGCAGCAATCATTGCTGGAAACCAGCATGGACACCGCCCGGCTGAATTCTGAAGCGCGAAGGCTGGAACTGCTGGCCCGTGAAAACATCGCCGCGGAAAAAGATGCCATCGCCGCCCGGGCGGCGGTTGATCGGGCAAAGGCCCGGCTTGCGGGGCTGTCCCGACAATTATCCAGTATCGGCATTGACCCCGGAAAGGTAAGCCCGGAAAACTTCCTCACCAGTATTGCCGTCAGGGCTCCCTTTAGTGGACACGTTACGGAAGTAAACGCTACCACCGGCGAATATCTGACACCGGGGAACTCCGCTCTGAACCTGATCAATACGGATCACATCCACCTCGAATTAGAGGTTTTTGAAAAGGACATCATCTCCCTGAAGGAGGAACAACCAATCATTTTCTGGCTGCCAAGTATGCCCGGAAAAACGGGCGGGGCCGTCATCCACCGAATCGGTAAAACCGTCGAGGACGACCGACGGACCGTGCACGTTCACGCAGATCCCGTACCAGGAGAACTTACCGCCGCACTGCTACCCGGTATGTTTGTGGAGGCAGAAATCCTGACCGGTGCCGGAGAGCGTAAATTGGCCGTCCCGGAGGAGGCTGTCGTAAACTTTGAGGGAGTAGAATATATCCTTATCGTGGAGGAGCGTAAGGGGGACGAAGTTCATTTCAGACAGGAAATTGTCAGCATCGGACGGACCAAGGATGGTTGGACCGAAATCGTCAGCGGGCCAGAACTGACAACTGAGAGCAGTTTGCTCATCAGTGGTGCGCATAAGCTGGTGGGAGAAGGATCCGCGCACGCGCACTAAATTGAAACTTTTTGTGGAAGTGGGAGCATTGTTACCCCAGACAATTATCTGGCTCCCATCGTCTACGCTGGTTAGGACACCGGCCTTTCACGCCGGAAAAACGGGATCGTCGCCCGTTGGGAGTACCTCAATTGCTGTCATGCATTAGCATGACAGCAATTTTTGTTTAAAGACAAGCGACGGTGACAAAATGTCTTGACTGGCCGAAAAGAAAGCGACAAAATGACATTTACTTCGTTGAGAAACCTTCGGGAACGGGTTTTGCCAGGATAGGGGCGTGCGCTTTTGCACAAAACGTAAAAATACCGAGAGATGAAACTCATCAATTATAATCCTGCTCTTCCTTCCGACCTCTTCCGCTTTTTTGATGACCCCTTCACCAAAGCCAAACACGGCTTCCGCCCAGCGGTAAACATCATCGAAACGGAGGATGCTTTCAAGCTGGAAGTCCTCGCCCCCGGCCGGAACAAGGATCTCTTCAATGTTGCCTTTGATGACGGCACCCTCGAAATTTCCTACACCGCGGAAAAAGAGGGCGCGGAAGTAAAGCCCGATTATCGCCGTAAGGAATTTAGCCTGGCGGATTTTACCCGTCGCTTCACGCTGGATAACACGGTAATTGACGATGAAGCCATTGAAGCAACTTACGTCGACGGTGTTCTCCGCCTGCATCTTCCCAAGCGGGAAACGGCCCTGAGTAAGGCTCCCCGCCAGATCGCAGTAGGATAACCATCGTCTGATTTATATCCAATCTACTTGTAGGGCCATTCCGGTACATCCGGAATGGCCCTTTTTCTTTTTCCATGCCGGGTCAATTCTGGGGGATCGCTCCGTAGTTTTCCGCTTCTGAATTCGGGGTGTCGTCAAACTCAATGCGTAGGGGAATGTCACGTTCACTACCGTAGAGCTTGATTTCCGTAATGTCTGCGGGCATATTGTACCCATTGGCGTCGATGGCAGTTTTTACGTCCCGGATAATTCTGCCGCGTTTGACGATGGCACTGGCCCGGTAATCGCGGGTAATGACCCAGAAAAAAACCTTGAGGTTTACCGTACTGGCTCCCAGACTGTCTTCCACCACAAAGTTTTCGTGCTCCTCATCGTGGACGAGCATGGAATGCTGGTCCAGCACCTCCTGAATGACCGTCTTGGCCCCTTCGATATCGTCTTCGTAGGCAATGCCTACCGTAAACTCATGACGGATGAACCCATCAGCGGTGAAGTTTTGCACGGGCTGGGTCAGGACGTCTGAATTAGGTATGTAGATATCCCTTCCGTCAAAGGTTTTCAGGTGCGTATACCGAAAGTGTAGTCCCAGGACCTTTCCGAAATGTTCGCCCACGCGAATGGTATCACGAACGTCGAATGGCCGGTTGAAGGCCAGGACGATCCCGGAGATGAAGTTCTCTCCAATGTCGCGGAAGGCAAAACCCAGAATGATGGCTCCGGCACCCACGCCACCAAGCAAGCCGGCAGCAAGGCCAATGAGGCCTGCCGCTCGTAAGGCTAACATCACCACGCCCACCAGCAGCAACGCACGGAAGCTGATTGTCAGAAACCTTCCCATCAGGGGGTCCTTCAGCCGGCTAAGGATTTTTCGCCCCGCCAGCCTCGATAACCAGCGCGTAAGGATAATACCGACCACCACAATGAGCAGCGCCAGAATAATTCCGGGAACTGCTTCAAGCAGATCGTCCCGAAATTCCTGAAATACGGAGCCTATACTTTTGACCTGATCTTCCATACTTCTTATAAGTACGGTAGCCCCGGTATTTGTTTGGTGAGCAGCTTATTGCGCCAGTTTGATGACCACCACCGTATCCACTTTCAGGGAGGTTTGCAGGTATTCCTGTAATCGAACGCCTTCCTCCTCGCGTTGCCGCCTGGTTTGCCTCGCCGTAGATGGCTCGGTATCTAAGACCACCAGTGGGAGGTTGTCACGGTAGGGGGGCTCATCGTCGGGACCAAATTTACCCGATGACTGTGCTCGGGCCAACCTGACGTTGCGAACCTCCGGGAAGGCCAGCATCAGCTGCCGGGTGAACCGCAGGAAATCCGTGGTATCCATTCGGTATGTGCTCAGCTGATTCTCCACCCGCTCTGACTTAGCCACGGCCCGTCGATTGCTTTCCTCAATGGCCGAAAGCTTGGTCTCCAGATCATCCAGTGTATTCAGTTCGTATTGCATGCGGTCCAGCCGTTCGAGGTTGAGACTGTTGTCCTGAATGACGCGAATGGATGCATTGGGGAGTCGGTAATTTTCACCGGTCAGCACCTGATTGAAGTAAGCGATACTGTCCAGCGTTATCGGCCGGTCAACCAACTGAAGTACCAATAGATGACTGTCTGGGGGAACGTCAATCAATTTGTAGTCCACACAGTCGTCGAGGAAAAAGTCCTCTACGAAGCGTTCTGCGGCCTGAGACTGATTCAGGTTACGGATGGCCTTCCGCATCGTGATGTATCCGGGGATGATCATACAAATACTCACCAGTCCAATGATCATTTGACTCTGGCGGGCCTCCTTCCGGTTAATGTATTTCTTGTACGGAAAGCGCAGCAGCCGGATGATGATGTAGGCCGTCGTAGCGATAAAGAAGGAGTTCAGAAAAAACAGGTAGAACGCCTGTAAGAAAATTGTCCAGCTTTCACCCTGACTCACGGCGGCTACCACCCCGTAACCCGCCACACAAAGTGGCGGCATCAACGCGGTTGCAATGGCTACCCCCGGAATGGCGTTCGATTTGTCGGCCCGGGACACCGAGATAATTCCGGCCAGTCCACCAAAAATCGCCACCAGGCCGTCCAGCAAATTGGGGGCCGTCCTGCTCTGCATCTCCTGAGTAAAGGTATCAAATGGGGTGAGGGAGAAGTACAGAATACTGGTCACCAGCGCAATGGCAATGGAAACCCCAAAGCTGCGCAGGGCGACCCAGAGCATATCCCGGTCGTTGGTACCCACCGCCAGACCAATCCCGAGAATGGGATTCATCAGCGGGGAAATCAACATCGCACCAATGATCACGGCCGCCGAATCTAGGTTGAGGCCAAGACTGGCAATCATGATGGAACAAACGAGCATCCAGGCGTTGGCCCCCCGCATTTTCTTGCCCTCGACAATACTCTTGATGGTACCCTGACGGTCCATCCCCTCCCGGAGATCCAGAAAGTCTTCGAACCATTCCCGTAGCCCCCAGCTCTGATATATGGGGCCACTACCGTTACCGTTCTCGTTTTCTTTTTCTGGTTGCTCTGCTATCACGGAGTATCTTAGTTGAGAAGGCCATCGATCATTTCCAGGCGGCGGTCACTCAGGCCGGCCAGCTCTTCGTTGTGGGTTACAATGATAAAGGTTTGCGCGAAATCATCACGCAGCTTGAAGAGTAAACGGTGTAATTCTTCCGAGCTGGCGGAATCCAGGTTTCCGCTTGGCTCGTCGGCAAACACGATGGCGGGTTGGTTAATGAGCGCCCGGGCTACGGCTACCCGCTGTTGTTCTCCGCCGCTGAGTTGGTTGGGCTTGTGGGTGGCCCGGTCGGCCAGCCCGAGGTAATCAAGCAATTCCATGGCTCGGCGCTGGGTGCTGGCTACCTCCTGTTTGTTGATGTAGGCAGGGATACAGACGTTCTCCAGCGCCGTAAATTCCGGCAGGAGATGGTGGAATTGGAAAACAAAACCGATCTGTTCGTTCCGGAAGGCCGCCAGTTGACGGTCTCGCAGGGTGAATACATTCTTTCCGTCAATAACCAGATCACCACCGTCGGGACGGGCCAGGGTGCCCAAAATGTACAGCAAGGTACTTTTTCCCGCACCAGACTTTCCCACAATACTCACCAATTCTCCCTTTTCAACGTAAAGGTTAACGCCCCGCAAGACCTGGAGGTCGCCAAAGCTTTTGGTGATATTTGTCGCTCGGATCATAGCTGTATCAATTGAAAATTACGGTACGGTTGCCGAAGGGAAGTACCAGGTGCTTGAGTTGCAGGTAGATGGCCCGGCTGAGTACCCGCTTCTCAACGTCCTTACCGATTCTTTTAAGGTCCGCAATACCGTCACGATGACTGACCCGCTCAACGTCCTGAGCAATGATGGGCCCCTCGTCCAGGTCCGCCGTAACGTAATGGCTGGTCGCACCGATCAGCTTTACCCCCCGTTCAAAGGCAGAGTGATAGGGGCGGGCCCCCTTGAAGGCCGGCAGAAAGGAATGGTGGATGTTGATGATCCGGTGGGAAAATTGGGCGCAAAAATTGTCCGACAGGATTTGCATATACCGGGCCAGTACCACAAAATCAATTTCCAATTCCTCCAGTATCGCAATGGTTTTTGCTTCCTGTTCGGGTTTATTGTCCCTGGTGATGGGGATGTGATGAAAGGGAATTTCAAACCGATCAGCAATGTATTGCAGCTGGGTGTGATTGCTGATAATCGCCGGAATGTCACAGTCAAACTCCCCGGAGCCGTATCGCTGCAGAATGTCAAAAAGACAATGACTCGCCTTGCTGACGAAGAGGGCCATCCGGGGCTTACGGTCGGTAAAGTGGAGCTGCCACTTCATCTCATTGGTCTTCCCGATCAGAGTGGCAAAATAATCGTTAATCTTCTCTTTCGGAATCACAAAATCCGTCAGGTCCCACTCAATCCGCATAAAGAAATGCGCCAGATCACGGTCCACATGCTGGTCCAGATTGATGATGTTTCCACGATTTTTGTGTACAAACTCGGTCACGAGGGCCACCAGGCCCGGCCGGTCCGGGCAGTGAATGAGTAGTATGGCGCTATTAGTCAAGGGTATCCGCGTTTGGCGGGGCAAGATAGGTATTTCCTCGCTCTGCTCCTGCCCCTAGCCCGGGTCCTGATCCTCCAACTGTTGATCGATGAATTCCCGGTTGGTATTCAGCAGATCTTCCAGCATATTAATGAGCCGATCCATGTCCGAATCAGTACCCTGACCAACGCTGGATATCGCCCCCTGACGCTGCCGCTGACGGTAAAACTCCCGGAACCCAACCAGCACTTTTTCCATGTCAATTGTCCGGCGCTCCAAATGATGCAACTGCTCGTTGACCACCGATGCGGTATACGACCGTTTTGCTGTGGGCTTGGCGTTACGATGTATATCCGGGCGATCTTCCAGCGGGGTGACGAGTAAGTCCTGGGCCTCAATGCCAAAGTACTCGGCAATCCGCACGAAAGTAGCCGCTCTGGGTTCCACAATGCCCGCCTCGTAGGAGGCAATGTTGTTTCTTTTCAGCCCTAAATCATCAGCCAGGGCACGCTGACTCATTCCACGAGAATTTCGCAGAAAACGAATATTTTGACCAATGACAGATTTCTTCAAGGCAATGATTGATTCTAAACAAGAGACAGTCCGAAAATAAGCATAAACTGGCACATAACAACGTGTTTGCACATCTACTGTTGTGGTTGCTATTGCTTAACCCCTTATTGCCAGGGACTTTCTTCAATATAGTATAACAATAAAAATGCGCTACCGTCAGGTTCATGACGGCAGCGCAGCGTAAAAAGTCTCAATGAACTAATTCTTTAGGCAATGGCAAAAGCCTCCTTAAGTTCGTTCATTTCTTTCTTCGCTTGACGGATTTTCACCAATTGATTTTCCAGAATCTGCTTGATTTCTCCGTGAAGGTTGAGGTCGCTGAGAATGTCCTCATACGTCTCCACGGCACTTGATTCGCCACGGACGCATTCGTTCAGAATAACTTCTTCATCCTGGTTGCTGATGGCGGTCCGCAGGCTCATCCAAAAGCGATGAATGTCGGCAATGGTACTGGTACCCTTGTCTGGCTTCACGCCAAATCTGGTCATAATCTCTTTAATTTCATGACCAAAATCGTACCGCTGCTTACTGAGCGTGGTGAATCTACTCTTTAGGGTTTCGTTGTTTACGTTGTCGGCGGCTTCCTGGTAACCTTTCTCACCGTCATACAGGGTGGTCAAAAGGCTGTTTAATTTGTTGTTTAAGGCTTCGCTGATGGTTTCCATAATGGTTTTTTTGGGAATGGCTCTAGTGGCCTGATTGTAATTAAAAAACTGATTAATAGGTTTTTATAATGGTGTTTTCGTTTAATGTAACCGTTTTGACCCTCCTCGCGTTCGGTGAATGATCGATTTTTTTGCGGGGGACCGCAGGTGCCACGATTGGCCCCATAGAAGGCAGGGCAGGATGGGGATATTGCGGGATATTTACGCGGAGAAACGAATTTCGGATTACCCACCGATCGGATGATAAATACTACTGACAAAGGCCCTAGCTTTGTCCCATGAAAATCATTTTTGTTGACCGCGATGCTCACCCCTTCCTCCGCGAGGCCCTCGCAGGCGCGGGCCATACCGTAGATGATCACCAGGGCACCCCCCGGGAAGAAATTTTGAATATTCTGCCCCACTACGATGGGCTCATGGTCCGGTCAAGACTTAAGATTGATCGCGAACTGCTGGATGCCGGCACTTCCCTGAAATTTGTCGCTCGTTGGGGCGTTGGTACCGAGCATATCGACCTGGACTACGCGGCGGCCCGCGGCATTCGGGTGTTCAACAGCCCCGAAGGCAGCAAGCATACGGTTGCGGAGCATACCGTAGGCATGGCCCTGATGCTCCTCAACCACCTGGGGAGAGCCGACCGGGAAGTTCGCGCCGGCCAGTGGATTCGGGGGGGGAACCGCGGCCGGGAACTGGGCCACCTGACCGTCGGACTCATCGGCTACGGAAATATGGGGCAAATGACCGCCCGCCGGCTCTCGGGATTTGGTTGCCGGGTCATCACCCACGATAAATACCGCGAAAATTACGGCGATGAATACGCCCGGGAAGTGAGCCTCGAAGAACTTCAGCAGCGGGCCGATTTGGTGTCTCTACACATCTTCTACGAAGGCAACCACCACTACGTCAACCGGGAATGGATCGATGCCTTTGCCAAACCCTTTTACCTCATCAATACGGCCCGGGGCCTGATCCTGAATACGGAAGATTTGGTTGCCGCCATGCAGTCGGGGAAAATTCTCGGGGCGGCACTGGACGTGATCGAATACGAAGAGCAGTCGTTTGTCCACCTGGATCCTGAAAATCTCCCCGGCCCTTTTCATTACCTCCGGGAGGCGGACAATACGGTGCTGACGCCCCATATCGCCGGCTGGAGCGATGAGGCTGAGGAAGGCCACGCGCGGACCCTCTTCAAGAAAATAATGCACTACCTGGAAAGCCGATAGTTTGGAAACTCTCATTTTTGGAATTGATTACCTCGGCACGTTGGTCTTTGCGATCAGCGGTGCGGTCGTTGGGCTCGAAAGACGCTTCGACGTATTTGGCGTCCTTATCCTGGCACTAGCCACCGCCATCGGCGGTGGAACCCTCCGCGACGTACTCATCGGCAGCACTCCGGTAGGGTGGCTCACCAACCCCCATTACCTCTATCTGGTCCTGGCGGGAGTATTGATTAGTTACCTGCTCAAGGACGTAGCCGTCCGGTGGAAACGGGGGATGTTCCTCTTTGATACCATCGGCATCGCACTCTACACCATCCTGGGATTGCAGAAAACCCTGGACGTGGGACTATCGCCCACCGCCGCGGTCTTGATGGGCGTGGTTTCCGCCGTCTTTGGGGGCGTCACCCGGGACGTCATGGCCAACCGGGTACCCCTGATTTTCCGTAAGGAAATCTACGCGTCGGCCTGCCTGGCCGGAGCGCTTTGCTTCCTGGCCCTCGATGCGCTCATCAATGAATCGATTGCCATGCTCATCTCCATTGCCCTCGTCTTCGTCATTCGGGTGCTGGCCGTCAAACGACGCTGGTCTCTGTCGCTGGAGACGTAAAATAAAGCACCCCGCAGATGCGCTCCGCGGGGTGATTAAAACAGCTATTTGAGACTTAATTAAACTACCTTAAATCCTTGGGTGGAATAGTGGTGGTAGCTTGATGAATTAGTTTTCTTTTTTCTCAATTTTTTTGACCTTCTTCGCCCCCTTTTTGGTGACGATCATGATGGCACCATCGTAGCCCTCCAGGTCAAGCTCAACGAGCTTGTCGCCTTTGTAGACGTTGACGGTGGCAATGTCCTCGGGACTGAGTTCGGTGATGTCACCGTCCTTCTGGCGCTCGCCATCGATGAAGTAGACAACGTTGTCCTTGTCCAGGTCACCTGCGTTGATCCGCACGGCCCGCGTTTTCTTCACTTCTCCTTTTACGGCTTTGGCCCCTTTCTTGGTGACAATCATCACGGCTCCGTCGTATCCCTCCAGGTCGAGCTCCGTTAGTTTCTCTCCTTTGTAGACGTTGACGGTGGCAATTTTGTCGGGGTCAAGATCGGCGACCTCCCCTTCTTCGAGTCGTTTGCCGTCGATGAAGTAGGCGACGTTATCACCCTCCATATTACTGGTCTTGATCCGGACGGCTCCCTTGGCTTTTACTTCCTCTTTGGTCTTAATGGTAATTTTCGTGGGCTCGGGAAGGCTGTCAACGATACCGCCAATGGAAAGTGTCCTGGCCAGACTCGGCAGTACGGTAGCGGTGCCCCCAATGGAGGCCCGGTTAATGATAACCGGACTGCTGGCCAGCCCGCGGGAACGCTGCCCACTGATGATGGTCGGGTTTGCCGAAAGGCTGATTGCGGCGTCGGTACTACCGATCAGGCGCGGGGCCGTGGCCAGGGTAAGGAGCTCATCGTTCGTGGAAACGATGCCGGCCAGACTGGTGCTGCTACAGTCCAATGTCTTGCTCATCCGGGCCGATCCGTTGATGATGACCGGAGCCGTATTGGAGCGGCTCTGCGCGTAACGGTTGAGGGCCCGACGGTACATCTCCTGGGCCCGCGCGTCATTGCTCACGGGTGGCTGGGGCGGACAATCATCGCAACAGTCCGGTACCGGATCGGCCGCCGTTTCGGGCGCCGCCAGGGTGGCGGCTACCGGGGCTACCGGTTTAGCCGTGGCGGAGGCCGTTATGGTTACGGGACTAAGGTCGGCAATGGCCGTGGCGTCGGTAATGTCGGCAACCACTTTAGCGGGCTCCTCGGGACAATCCGTGGCACCTGCGTCCGCGCCCAACTGAGCAAACCCGGTCTGGGCGGCGGCCAGGAAAACGATCATGAGGACGGAGAGGGCGTACTGTCCGTCTCGTTTCTGGTGATCACCTCCGAAAAGCCGTTGAATACGGGAAGTAAAGGGTGTTTTCGTTGCGCTCATGGCTAATTTATTTTGGGGTTGAATGGAAGATCGGGCCACCGTTACCAGGGCCGTGGCGTAAGTCCGCCGGTCGTCACAACGTGCCGCCACCCAGTCGTCGCAGCGGTGCTCCCGCTCCTGATCGATGATGTGGCAGAGGGCGTGGGCCGCCGGATGAAAAAAGAAAAGGGTTCGCAGTAACTGTTGGGGATAATTCAGAAAATGGTCGTAGTGCCGCAAATGGGCGATTTCGTGCAGCAGGATGGTGCGGGCCATTTCGGGCGTCAGTTCATTGACCAGCGCCACCGGAAAGACAATCACCGGCGACCACCACCCGAGGGTCATAACTTCCCCGGCCCGCTCGCTGATCTGACAGCGAACCCGCGCCAGCATAGGGTAGCGGTCAAGCTCACGGCGGAATTGTGCCCGCCAGGCTTCGGGAAGGGCTAGGGTGTCCTGGTGCCGAAGGTTCCAGCTGCGTTTTTGGTCGCGTACCAACAGCAGCGTCGCCGGAAGGAGCCCCAGGACGTAAGCGGCTGATAACCAGGGAGCATAGGACTGAAGACTGCTCAGTAGACTCTCGGTCGGCGTGGCCGCCTCCGGCGCCGCAGGCCCCAGAATGAACAGGTTGGTGGCAACGGCTTCGGCACTGCATTCCACCACGGGTTCGTACAGGTAAAACAGGCTGACAACAAAGCTGGCTCCCAGTCCCAGCAACGCCAGGTACGCCAGGTTGTGGCGTGCCCCCGGTCCGGGAAGGAAGGGGAGGATCGTACGCACCACGCAGTAGAGGAGGGCGCCAATCCAGAGGCTGTGCAGCAGCGCCATTCCGAAGGCCGTGGCCATGGGAAGTAGGGTCGATGTCCAATCCATGACTTATTGCTTTTGCTCGTTGATCCACTGCTGGAGTTCGTCCAGCTCTTCGGGCGTAGGTTTTTCACTACCCAGGGCACGCAGGGCAAGGTTTACCGTGGAGCCCCCGAAGGCCGTATCGGCCAGACGGTGAAAAAGCCGGCGCTCCACCTGCTCGCGCTTCACGGCGGCGCGGTAGGCGTGGGTGCGCTGACTCGTGTCCCGCTTCACCAAACCCGCCTTGGTCATCCGCTGCAGTTGGGTCAATACTGTGTTGTAGCTGACCTGACGGCGGGCGGTCAGCCGCTCGTGCAAGTCCTGCACCGTGGCCGGCTGCTGCTGCCACAGCAAATCCAGTATCTCGAGTTGTGCCTCCGAAGGCAGGGGGATTTTTGACATGATTGATGGGTTATGCGGCAAATATATACTACAACCGTAGTACTACACAAGTAGTTTAACTACAATTGTCGTATTTAATTGTGCTTTTAAGGAAATTTCTTTCCCTCGTCTCCCAAAAAGAAACTTTCCTTCCTCTTCTTACCACCGGCTTGCGCTTGTCCGGCCTAACGTAATGGGACTGGGAAATAAGCCTTCCCCAAGATTTCTTCAGTCTTCCTTCTTCTTATCCTTATCCTGCCTACTACCCGCTACCTGCTCTTAACGGTATCCTTAGCCTTCGCCTTACGACCGGCCTGCGGAGCAGACCTTTTCCAGAATCTCCGACTTCCTTCTTCTTATCCTTGTCCTGCCTACTACCCGCTACCTGCTCTTAACGGTATCCTTAGTCTTCGCCTTACGACCGGCCTGCGGAGCAAGCCTTTTCCAAAATCTCCGACTTCCTTCTTCGGTCTTCCTTCTTCCTCAGCCTTACCCTACCTACTACCCGCTCTTAACCGTCTTTTCAGCCTTAGCCTTTGTCCTAAATCCTCAAGCCTTGATCCTAAACCAGCGACCGGCCTGCGGAGCAGACCTTTTCCAGAATCTCCGACTTTCTTCTTCGGTCTTCCTTCTTCCTTCTCCTGCCCGCTACCCGCTCTAAACTGTCTCCTTAGCCTTCGCCTTACGACCGGCTTGCCGAGCAAGACTACTCCAAACGCACAGCCTTAGCCTCCGCCCTAAATCCTCAAGCCTTCCTCCTACATCCTACTGCAGCCTCCGGCTGCTGCTCCCCTTCGACTAACATCCCGCCGAACTCGACCAATGCCAAATTTTATGCACAACGAAACCCCGGGTGCCAAACGTTAATAAAGCGTAAAAACGAAACACCCAAATGATTACCGTACTCACCTACGTTGCCCTGATTACCGGCGGACTGCTCATCCTGATGTTGCTCCTCTCCATTTTCAGTGGCCTGGATCTCGACCTGGATCTCGACTTTGGCGACGTGGAAGTCGACGGAGGAGGAGGTTTAGGCATCCTCAAAGGATTCCTGACTTTTTTCTCCATCGGCTCCTGGACGGTAAGAATTTTTCTTCTTTCGCAATTGGATCCCGTAATCGCCTTCACCGTAGGTATTGCCGCCGGTGGAGTAGCGGTTTATCTGCTCAGCCTGTTTCTCAAATTTTTGCTCTCCCAGCAGGAAAACGTGAACTGGTCCGCGCAGGACGCCCTGCTGCGGCCGGGTAAGGTGTACCTGAAAATTCCTCCCGACGGGGAGGGCATCGTCAAGGTAGACCTGAAGGGCACCTACCGTGAACTGCGGGCCCGGGCGACCGAAGGACAGGAAATCCCCACGGGTACTCCGGTGCTGGTGGAAGACGTCCAGTCCGACGGCATCGTCGTGGTGAGCCCCCATGATGAATGAAGGAAGGATTGAAGGATTGATGGATTGAATGATATAAAAATTGACTCCTTCCATCATTCAATCATTCACTCCTTCAATCAATTTGTCCATCAATCCGTCAATTGGGGCGAGGACGCAGGTGCCATGAAATGGAATCCTCGTGCTCAGCCGGAATGCCGAGCCTTAACCAAATAAGCAATGACCCGGGATTCCCTCCCATCCCGGTCTGGAAATAAACACACCCTATTCTTCACACAAAATTTTACACCTATGGAACTTCTCTTGCCAATTGGACTGGTAGTATTTGTCTTCTTCCTGGTCTTTCTCTTCTTCGTCAGCCGCTACAAACGTTGTCCGTCGGATAAAATCCTGGTCGTGTACGGTAAAACGGGAGGAGAGGCTTCGGCGAAATGCTACGCCGGGGGTGCGGCCTTCGTCTGGCCCGTCATCCAGGATTACAAGTACCTGGATTTAACGCCGCTGTCCATTGACGTTAACCTACAGGATGCGCTTTCCAAGCAAAACATCCGCGTGAGCGTACCCGCTCAGTTCACGGTCGGTATCAGCAACAAGCCCCACCTGATGCTGGCGGCTGCCGAGCGTCTGCTGGCCCTGGACCGCCAGAGCATCACCAACCTGAGCCATGACATCATCATGGGACAAATGCGTCTCGTGATCGCCAACATGGACATCGAGGAACTGAACACCGACCGCGACAAGTTCGTGGACTCCGTGTACAGCAACGTGGGAGACGAGCTGCACAAGATCGGTCTGGAGCTGATCAACGTGAACGTTACCGACATTCAGGACGAAAGCGGCTACATCAAGGCCCTCGGTCAGGAAGCTGCCGCCAAGGCCATCAACGACGCCAAGATCAAGGTGGCCAATGAGGTCCGGACCGGTAGTATCGGTGAGGCGGAGGCCCGCCAGGATCAGCGCACGAAAGTAGCCGACGCCGAGAGCCGGGCGTCCATCGGGGAGGCCGTGGCCGAAGCCAAAGCCACCGAGGGTAAGAACACCAGTGCCATCAAGATCGCCAACTCTAACGCCGCGCGTGACATCGAGTTGGCCGAAGCCAATCGCCGGGCCGAAGCGGCCCGCAAGGTAGCCGCCGCCCAGGCCCGGGAGGAGGCGTACAAGGCTGAGCAGTCGGCCGAAGTCGCCCGTGCTCTGGCCGAGAAGGCCCGTATGGAGGCCGAAGAAGTGGTGGCGGCGGACATCGACCGCCAGAAGGCCGTCATTGCCGCCCAGGCCGAAGCCGAGAAGCGCCGGGAGATCGCCCGGGGTGAGGCGGACGCCGTCCTGGCGCGCTACCGCGCCGAAGCCGACGGTATGGCCGAACTGCTCAACAAACAGGCCGAAGGATTCGATAAGCTGGTGCGCGCCGCCAACGGCGACGCCCAGAGCGCCATCGGCTTCCTGATGATCGAGAAGCTTACCGAGCTGGCTAAAATCCAGACCGACGCCATCAAGGACGTCGAAATCGATAAGGTGGTCGTGTACGACAACGGAAACGGCCAGGGCGTGGGCAACTTCGTCCAGGGCCTCTACGGCATGGTGCCCCAGTTGAACGACTTCCTGAACCAGAGCGGCATGAGCCTGCCGCAGGCCCTGGTGCAGCAGAAAATCGAAAAGCCCGCTGCTTCCCAGAACGGCCACGCGCCGGAACCGGAAGCGCCGGAGCAGACGACTATTGAGTAGTTTGATTCGCAGTCTTGCAAAGTCCCATCTCCCGTCCTGGGGGATGGGCTTTGTTTTTTAGGGGTCGTCGGCCGAAACGCGAGGCACGAGCAGGTTCATCCGCCGACCGGGACTCTCCTCGGCGGTCGAGCTGAAATTCATCATGGATACTGGATGCCTATTGCTCGCTCATCGGCTGTCTCCCGAGCACCGCGAGGGGCCATCCGATGCGTCGAGCGGGAGAGGGGATCGATTATTGGCGGCGTGACACCTCGGATGAGCGCCGCTACGCTGCGACGCATCCGAGGAGCACTGAAGACTTCCAAACTAAATCATTAACTGGACGAGCGCCGCTACGCTCGAACGCATCCAATGAGCACTAAGGCCTTAAACCTACATCCCGAAAAGAACTTTCACCGGACCTCGAAACATGCCGAACTTAGGAGGAAGATACCTGCGTCTCAGTAAGGAAAACCCTCCGGGTAAGCGCTCCTACCTGCAAGCTGAAGTCGCCCGCTTCGGCGATCCATTGGTGGTGGAGACCTACGAAGGCCAAGTCTCTTGCGGTGAGCGAGAAGGAAACTTTGGTGCGCTGCCCGGCCTCCAGCCGAATTCTTTTAAATTTCCGCAGCCTACGGACACTAGGGGCTACGCTCGCATAATGATCGGTGCTGAAGAGCTGCACAATATGCTCGCCGTCGCGATCACCCGCATTGATGAGGGTAACGGAAACCTCCAGGGGGTCTTCGGGAGAAAACCGTGTTTTACTCACCTTCAGGTCTTGATATTGCCAGTCGGTGTAACTCAGTCCGGTGCCGAATTCGAATTCCGGTTGGTAGGCAATGGGCGCCCCCTGAATTTCCCGGTTTTCGGACGACTTATGGTCGTAGGGCGTCAGGCTGTTGGGGTAGCGGGGATAGGTGACGGGAAGCCGACCGGAAGGATTGACGCGTCCGGATAAGATCCCCGCAATCGCGGCGGGGCCGCCGTGCCCGGGGAGGAAGGCCACCAGAACCGCCGGAATGTCGTCCGCGAAGTGAGAAATCACCCGCGGCCGCCCTTCGAGCAACAACAGCACGATTTTCTTTCCTGACCGGACGGCCGCCCGAGCCAGGTCCGCCTGATCATCGGGGAGGTACAAATCGTTCAGGCTGCCGAAGAACTCGGTATAGCTTGACTCTCCCAGACACAGCACGATGGTATCCACCTTTGCGGCAGCTTCGGCAAATCCTTCCAGGTTCAGTGACCCGGCTTCGTGGGTGCAGCCCGGGAAGAAATTTACCTGGGCGGCGCCAAATTCCTCCTCAATGGCCGACAGTACGCTTGGGTGCTCCTCGGGGTCAAGCTCATCCGTTTGCTCCCCCTGCCAGGTGTACGTCCATCCCCCGTGCAGGCTGCGCTTGCTGTTGGCCGTTGGGCCAACCACCAGGATTTTTTCGTCGGATCGGAGGGGGAGTGCCGCAGCCTCATTTCTGCACAGAACCACGGATTCTTCCGCCGCCTGCCGGGCCAGCGCCCGATCCCGCTCGGGGGATTGCGGGAAAGCAGGAGGAATTGGGGCATCAAACAAACCACAATGCTCCTTCAGCGTGAGGATTCGCCGGACGGACTCGTCCAGCCGGGATTCCGGAATTTCTCCGGTGGCCACCAGGTCGATCAGGTGGTCGGTAAACTCGGTTTCCAGCGGGGTCATGCTCAGGTCGATGCCCGCCTCAATGGCGATCCGGACGGCACTCCGGTAAGAATCCGCAATCCGGTGGCGATCGTAGAGGAAGACGATGTCTTCCCAGTCCGTCACCAGCACTCCCGTAAACCCCAGTTCGTCCCGGAGCAATTCCCGGAGTAGCTTCGGGTTGGCGTGCACCGGAATGCCGTTGATTTCGGCGCTGTTGACCATGATGGAGGGCGCCCCGGCCCGGATGCCGGCCCGGAAGGCGGGGACAAAGTATTCCCGCAGTTGCCGTTCCGGAACCCAGGCCGGCGTACGGTCTTTACCACTCACCGGAGCGCCGTACCCCAGGTAATGCTTCAGGCAGGAGGCCGCCGGCCGGACCCGCTCGATGCCCCGTACCGCCGCCGCGGTCAGTACCTCCCCGGTACGTACGTCTTCGCCGAAGGTTTCCCACAGCCGGGGCCAGCGAGGGTCGCGACAAAAGTCGGCCGATGGACTGAACAGCCACGGGATACCCGCCGTCACCGTATCCCGGGCGGAAAGGGCGAAGAGTTCCTCCACCAATTCCGGATTGCCGGTAGCGGCCAGGCCCAGTTGCTGCGGAAACAGGGTGCTTCCCATGACGTAATTGGCCCCGTGGATACTGTCGATGCCGTATAGGACCGGAATCCCGAGTCGGGTATCGGTCGCTGCCGCCTGAATGTCCTGCAGGATCTCGCGCCAGCGGGTGGGCGTATGGGCGGAAGTACCTACGTTCAGGATGGAACCCACTCCCCGGGTGACAATAATTTCCCGCAGCTTTTCCGGAGATAGCTTCAGGGGTTTCCGCAGTTTATAGGCTTTACCCTCACTCACCAGGTCAATCGTCACCTGGGTCATCTGCCCGGCTTTCTCGGCCACGGTCATCCGGGACAGCAGGTCCTCTACGCGCTCACTCATGAAGGCAAGATAAACGTTTGGTTCCGGCTCAAAAACTTAGCTGCCCCCCAACACCCCACGGCACCATCAGACTAACAGACCAACAGACTAACAGACTAACAGACTAACGAACTAACAGACCAACGCACCAACCCCGCCTCACACAATTCTTTGCACCTGCGTCCGCGCCCCAATGTGGAAGGTCTCCGGAGAATTGCCCTCCAATCCGTGGAGCTGCAGCAGACCGGGCTGTTTCCCGACTTCAAGGCTTCCCAGGCTATCGTCAAATTGCAGGGCCTCGGCTCCGTTGATCGTCGCCCACCGCAGCAGGGTGGCGAAGGGGACGTAGCTCTGGTATTTACTGATGGTCCGCAGTTCCTCCAGAATGCTGAGTTGCCAGTTCGAGGTAAGGCTGTCCGTTCCCACGGCCACTTTGGCTTCCATTTTGAGGAAGGTATCGTAGCGCGGTAGTCGGTTTTCGATGTATAGGTTGGCGTTCGGGCAGGTCACCCAGTAAACGCCGTTCCGTCCCCATTCCATGGCGCCCCTGATGGCCTCCTCATCGGTGAGGGTATTGTGCACAAAGAGGGTGCGATGCCGGGGATCCATGTGTTCCATGGCGTGAAAGATCGATCCCTTTCCGGTGGGGGAGAAGTGGCTCAGGCTGGCGCCAAAACCCTGGAAGAAGGCGTGAAAGGGTCCGGTGCCGTGCCGGAACAACTCTTCTTCGGCCGGCGTCTCCTGGTTGTGGATGGATACGGTGCCCGGACGCTCGTTGAGCGCATTGATTTTTTCGTAGAGGGGCGTACTGACGGTGTAGGGAGCGTGGGGGACGGCACTCTTTCGGTTGCCACTTTCCTCGCCGGCCTGGCCCTCAAATACGGGGAGATACATCTCGAAGGCGCCCTCGGCGCGCTCGGGTTGCAGGAAGTCAAACATCTCCACGAAGCTGTAGTAGCGAATGGGGCTTTTCCGCTTCGTCGGGGCGGTATCCAGCTTGTTGCAGATGTCTCCCACGGCCTGGATGCCTCCCGCCCACATCAGCTTGTCTTGCTCCTCAATGGCCGCATCGATGGCTTCCTGGGGCATTTCCCGGAGCGTGACCACGTCCACGAGAAAGGGCAGCAAAGTCTTGCCCGTCTGGCTTTTACCCACGAGGTGACTGAGCTCCAAATGGCAGTGGGCGTTGACGAAACCCGGCACGAGGATGCCCTCAATTTTTTGCACGGATGCAGGTGCCGTGCTTCCGGGTAGGGCCGGGTCAATAATCTCCCGAATGGTACCCTCATCATCAAGGCCAACAATGCCGTTGGCGATGGGGGCAGCCGTAATGGGGTAGAGGTAATCAGCGCTGTAGTAGGTCATGTGGGGGCGAATGAGGCCCGGCGAAGGTAAGCAGAGTTCGGCGAGGAGCGCAACAAAAATGGCCGCCCGAAAAGGATTTCGGACGGCCACTTTCCTACGGGGAGGAACTTACCCTTAGGGTTGAATGGTGACGCTTACCGGAGCGGAGTCATGGCCACCGTCGACCGTGGTGCCACCGTACAGATGGGCGATCATGGTGTAGGTTTCTCCCGGACGGAATTCTGCCTGGCCGGCAATGACCAGGCGGCGCAGGTTGAAGGAGGCCTGGGCTTTTCCGTTCTGGCCGTTTTTGGCCTGCGCACGAAATACCTGCCGTTTTCCCGTCCCCTTTTCCGTAACCTCCAGGGTGATCATGGAATTGCTTCCCGGTGCGATTTCCACGATCACGGGCTTGCTGAGTTCGTCAACGGTTACCGGTCCGGTCTGGTCACCGTTGCTGAAGCCCGGCCCACTGATGATGTCGATGGATTTGAACCGACGGACGGTGTGTACGGTGGCCGTGATCCCGCCGTATCGGTCATCCTTATCGGATTCCAGTAACCAGCCTTCCACGCTGATCTCGTAGGTCTGCCCGATACGAATTTTGTCGTTTCCGTCGGGATTGCCGCCATTGGGGTCAATGCGGTACCGCACCTCTTTGGTCTCCTTGGGACCGAGGTCAACGATGCGCTCACTGACCCAGCCGGTCCAGTTTGGGGGCAGACCGGTCATTTCCATCCGCACCTGCTGGTGGCGGTCGGTGGGGTTGGCCACCTCCACGGAGCTGATGATTTGTCGCCAGGGGCTGGCCGACGAGGTGTTGAAGTCCGTCACGTTTTCCTGAGCTTCGTTGTTATTGGCGTTCAGCTCGTCGGGCTGATGGTCAATGCGAACCTGCAGGCAGGTGTGGGTCGCGGCCGCCGATCCCGGCCGCCAGTCGACGGTCACCAGTTCCGAACTGCCGGCGGCCAGCAGGGGAATGTCTACCCGGTCCAGCAGACTCCAGTTGCCCGCATCTCCGATACCCTGGGGCGTATTGACGTAAAAGTTTACTCTGACGTTGGCGGCATCCGTGGAGCCGGTGTTGTGAACACGGGCCCAGACGCGATTGTCACGACCAACCCAGGGGCGGTCACCGTTGCGCACCGGATTGCCGGCTACGTTGGGGTTGGCCGCCGCGTCACTGAATTCGTAGGTGTCCCAGCCATTGGCCTCACTGTCAATCCAGATGTCTTCACTTTCCCAGGGGGAGGGATCCCAGGGGGTGATGGTCAGGTCGTAATAAGGGTCTGGCCCCCAGGTGGTTTCGACGTTCAGGTTGGGGGGAGTGCCCGTAACCCTCAGTTTGAGGGGGCCGTAGCTGTTGTCGGTAAACGTATTGCCGGGAGTAATCGGGCCGCCAAAGAGTTGAATGGGCGGGCGGGTAGCGTTTACGTCCCCGGAGTTTTCGATGGCGTCGGAAACAATGATGCCGTTTGCGGGGAGCGACTGACTGCCCGTTTGTCCGGTGATCGTTTGCCGGTTTTCGACGTAGAGGAACAGGCCCCCACCAACGTCGAGCTTTAGGGCCAGGACGTCGTTGGCTCCCGGGTTATCCTCCTCCAGCGGCACCAGGGTGGTGTTGTCTACAATCTGGGTAGTTCCCTGGGGACGGGTGATGGTCTTCACCTGGTTGGGGCCAAACCATCCGGCACGGATCTCCTTGTGGAAGCCGGTCGTTTGGTTGGTGCAGTCGGTGCAGTCCATGATGTCCCACTGCATCATCCGGCGATTGGCGGCGGTGTAGAGGTCAGAAAACCCTCCGAAGGCGTGACCAAATTCGTGGGCCGTGCGGCTCCAGCCCGTATTGGTGGAGACGATCACGACGGGTACGGAGACCTGGAAGTTACTGCCGCCACCCTGAGGGGTGAGGGTGAAGTTAGTGGTACCATAGGAAGTTCCCCGGTGGAAGGGACCGATGATCACCACGGCTACCTGGTCAAAGGAGCCTACGTTGAAGCCGTCGTCCGTAGCGGCCTGGAGGGCGTCGGTGAAGAAGCCCATGAAGTCCTGGACGAGGTCCTGGCCGTCCGTAGCGGCCTGGGTTTCGGCGGGCGTGGTGGCGGCCGCAATGTCTGCGGGCGTCCACATGTAGTCGTCGTAGGTATCGGGCAGCTGATACCAGCCGTTGTTGGGGGCGTGGGTGTAGTTGAAGGAAAGCTGGCCGAAGGAGGACTCATCGAAGAAGGTGCTCACGTCATCAAACTCGTCCTGTTCGTTCGTCCGTAGGGTGGTGAGTTGGGCGTTGGTGCTGCCCTCGTCGCTGGCCCGGACGTAAACGATGAGGGTATTCTGGTTGAGCCCGATGGGGTCTCCGGCCTGGGCGGAGATGCCGCCGTTAAAGGTGTAGCCGGAAGCGGAGGGAGTTTCGCAGGACGAAGCCAACGTCAACAGCAGGCCCGCGAGGAGGCAGGCAGATAATAGGTTTTTCATGTTTCAGGTGATATGGGTTTAGGTAAGGTATACGTGCCTTCATTACCCGGGGAAGGTGATCCGTTACACCAGTGACCAGCATGGTAGCGAACCAAAGCCTTCAGGCGGACATACGGGTTCTGCAGATTACCCAGTAAGGGAATGCTTATTTTTCGCCCATGAAACACATTGCGTTCCTCCTTCCCTTTGTTTTCCTACTCACTCTCCCGGCCTGCCGCGAAGCGCCGGTGGAGGCTACTCCGGTTTCCGACGCGCCGGTCGTTTCCCTGGCCGACCGCAAGGCCCCCGATGAGCTCTTCGGTGAGCTGTTTCGCCGGGTACAGATGGAACGCATCTACCCCGACGGAAAGACCTTCGTGGATATGATTCCGAAGGCCAGTCCGGAAGAAATCATGACGGCATACGCGGCGGAAAAAGCGTTGGAGAACTTTGAGTTGAAGTCCTTCGTGGAGGAATATTTTTCGCCTCCCGTACAGCCCGAAAGCGGGTTTTCCAGCGATGCGTCGCGGAGCATCAGCGAGCACATCAATACGCTCTGGGCGGTGCTGACCCGCGAGGCCGGCGCCGATGAAGGCGCCGCGGGAAGCCTCCTCCCCCTGCCCAACGATTACGTGGTGCCCGGTGGACGCTTCCGCGAAGTGTACTACTGGGACAGCTACTTCACCATGCTGGGCCTGCAGGCCGGCGGAGAACATCAGCTCATCCGCGATATGGTGGAAAACTTCGCCTACCTCATCGACGAAGTGGGCCACATCCCCAACGGCAACCGGACCTATTACCTGACGCGCTCCCAGCCCCCATTCTTTAGCCTCATGGTGGAAGTACTGGCCGAGGTGGAAGGCCCCGAGGTATACCAGGAATTTATGCCCCAGCTCGTGGCCGAACACGCTTTCTGGATGAAGGGGCAGGAGGCCGTCAGTGAAACGGTGCCCGCGGTGAATCACGTCGTGCGCATGCCCGACGGGAGTCTGCTGAACCGCTACTTTGACGAAGGACGACGCCCCCGGGCGGAAAGTTACCGTGAAGACGTCCTGACGATCCGGGAAAGTGGGCGCGATAGCCAGCGAGTTGCCCGGCACCTGCGCTCCGGCGCCGAATCCGGCTGGGACTTCAGTGCCCGGTGGTTTGCCGACGGAAAGAACATTTCAACCATCGTGACGACGGACATCATTCCCCCGGATCTGAACAGCCTCCTGTACAAATTGGAGACCACCATCGGCGCCCACCACCCGGACGAGCAAACGGCCGAGGCTTTCACTACGGCCGCCGAAAACCGACGGGCTGCGGTAGAAAAATACCTGTGGAACGAGGAAACCGGTGCCTACGAAGATTTCAATTGTGATCTGGGGAAGTTCACGGGCTTCCTCACCCTGGCCACCGTCTATCCCCTTTTCGTAGAGCTCAGCAACGAGCGTCGTGCCGCCATCGTCGGCGAACTCCTGGCGGAAAAGTTTCTCGCCCCCGGCGGACTGCGTACCAGCCTCGTCGATACCGACCAGCAGTGGGATGCCCCCAACGGCTGGCCGCCCCTGCAGTGGATGGCCTACCGGGGACTGAAGAATTACAACGAGAACAGCGTGGCCGAGGACATCCGGCAACGGTGGATGGACAACAACGAGCGCGTCTACGAGAACGTCACCAAGATGGTGGAGAAGTACAACGTGGAGGACATCAGCTTGGAAGCCGGCGGGGGGGAATACCCCGTGCAGGATGGCTTCGGGTGGAGTAATGGGGTGTACCTGCGCATGGCACAGGAGGATGCGCGTGGAATCAGGTAGCAAACACCAACCGGCCTTGCGCCTTCGTCAAATGACTAATCGTATCGGAATCGAATATTACCGTATCAAATCGGATCTGATCGTATCAGATTGTATACGGATCAAAAAGGACCAGTGATTTTTTCCTTAGCAAGGGCTTCACCCAACGAGGTCGTCAGCTGAAACGCGAGATAGGAACTTGGGAGTCCCCTGACCGCCGCTCCCTTCCCTCCATCTCCAGTATCCGAAAACCAGCAGCAGGTTAACCACCCAGCACAGCCACGACGAAAGTCGGTAAACGGGGAGGAAATCCAGGGCGGGAAGGAAGGCGAACAGGAGGATGGTTCTTTGGGTAACGGAGGAGAAGGTCAACGCGTAGTTGACCGTCATCCATCGCTGGTGTTGGTTGACCTTGCCCGCGAGAATACTGGAAACCGCGAAGTACAGGCTGGTCAGCCACAGGATCGATAGTGAGGAGAAGCCCAGTTGGGTGATGATCCCTCCCATCGCAAATTGGGCGATGAGGAGGCCCGACAGTCCGGCGACGGCCACGGCCACCACGTAAGCATACCCTACTCGGCGATGCCGGGTGGGGCGTTGTCGCAAGAATCGTTTTGAGAACTGGAACGGGCCAAGCACAATGGCCAGGAAGCCTTACAACCGCTTGCGCATCACCCATAGGAAGGCGAAGCCCGCAAAGGAAATGGCGGCGGTGACCAGGGTGGCGCTCAGGTTGCCATAGAGGTAGAAGCCGGTGGCGAAAAGCATACAGTAAATGGCGATGGCCCCGATGAAGACGGCGGCAATGCGCAGGGTCAGGCTGTCGTCGGCGGCGACGGAGGCGTCGGCGGGAAGGGCCCGACGAACGGGCTCCCAGCCCGGACCACTGGGGTGAATCTTTTTAAAGAAGTTGACCAGGGTGGCCTGATCGGTGGGGCGGGTGGCGTAGGTGACCACCAGCCAGCCGATGGTGGTGAAGATGATGCCGGCAATGAGTTGTTGGTGATCGAGCAACTCCGGCAGGCCGAGCGGCGCCCAGGCAAACTCCAGGAAAAGCGCAAAGAAAAAGGAGAAGGCCATGCCGGCAATCTCTGTGTAGGCATTGATGCGCCACCAGAACCAGCGGAGGATGAAGATCAGGCCGGTGCCGGCTCCAATTTGCAGCAGGATATTGAAGGCCTGCAGGGCGTTGGTGAGCGCCAGGGCGAGCAGGGCGGAGAAGACCATGAGGAGCACGGTCGCAATCCGGCCCACCAGGACGAGCTCCTTCTCGGTGGCTTCCGGCTTGTAAAAGCGGTGGTACCAGTCGTGGACCACGTAGCTGGAGCCCCAGTTGAGGTGACTGGAAATGGTGGACATGAAGGCCGCCAGCAGGGAGGCGATCACGAGGCCCAGTAGTCCGCTGGGCAGGTAGCTAAGCATGGCCGGGTAGGCGAGGTCATCGCCAATCTTGTCCGCAGCAACCCCGGGGAAGGCCGCGGCGATGTCGCTCAGGTTGGGGAAGACGATCAGGGAGGCCAGGGCGATCAAAATCCACGGCCAGGGACGCAGGGCATAGTGGAAAAGGTTGAACAGCAGGGTGGCACCCACGGCGTGCTTTTCGTTTTTGGCGGCCAGCATCCGTTGGGCGATGTAGCCTCCGCCTCCGGGCTCCGCCCCGGGGTACCAGACGTTCCACCACTGTACGGCAATGGGCACCACGAAGAGGGGAACGTAAACTTCCGGGTTGTCGAAGGCGGGGAAGATGTCCAACTTATCGCTGACGTTGGTGTGGGTGAAAAGGCCATCGAGCCCGCCAACTTCCGGCATGCCGAGAATGACGATGGCCGCCCAGATGGCGCCCACCATGGCCAGGAAAAACTGCACGAAATCCGTCAGGATAACCCCCCGCAAGCCCCCGAGGGTAGAGTAGGCTACCGTAACGACGGAGGCCACCAACAGGGTCGTCACCGGGTCAACGTCCAGCAGGACTCCGGCGATTTTGATGCCGGCCAGGCAGACCGTGGCCATGATCATGATGTTGAAGAAGACGCCCAGGTAGAGGGCGCGGAATTGCCGCAGGAAGCGGGCCGCCGGCCCGCTGTAACGAAGCTCGTAAAACTCCAGGTCCGTCAGTACGCCACTGCGCCGCCACAGGCGGGCGTAGACGAAAACGGTCAGCATGCCCGTGAGCAGGAAGGCCCACCAGGCCCAGTTGCCGGCCACACCGTTTTTGCGGACGATATCGGTCACCAGGTTGGGGGTGTCCGCCGAGAAGGTCGTGGCCACCATCGATACGCCCAAAAGCCACCAGGGCATGTTGCGGCCGGAAAGAAAAAACTCTTTGGTGGAATCGCCGCTACGACGACTGGCGTAAACGCCAATACCCAAAGAAACGAGGAAGAAGGCGGCAATGATGCCCCAGTCGAGGGAGTTGAGTTGCATGGTCGTAAAGCAGATGGGTGGTCTAAGGCGGAGAAAGGTAATGAAAAAGTGCTGACTGCAACGGCTGCGGCGTATTTATACTCCTCCCTCCGAACCCCAGCCAGCCGTGCACGGTAGTCAGTTACCGACAATCCGTTGCGTTAAATGCTCGCAGTTTGCCGGATTGACCTACCTTAATACATCCCTAAGCCAAGCAGCATGAACTCACCCGATTTCTCCCAACTCCGCGCCGTCTACGTTAACTGCACCCTGAAAAAATCGCCACGGCAAAGCCACACCCAGGGGCTAATGGACGCCTCCATCCGAATCATGCGGAAAGAAGGGGTCTCGGTGGACGTCATCCGCCTGGTGGACCATCCGGTGGCCTACGGCGTACAACCCGACATGCGGGAGCACGGCTGGGAAAAGGACGCCTGGCCCGAGCTTTCTCAACGAATTCTGGGGGCGGACATCCTGGTGATCGGTACGCCGATCTGGCTGGGGGAAAAGTCTTCCGTGGCCCAACTCCTCATTGAGCGCCTGTACTCCCTGAGCGGCAAGCAAAACGACAAGGGGCAGTACCTGTACTACGGCCGGGTGGGGGGCTGCCTCGTCACCGGCAACGAGGACGGCGTGAAGCACTGCGCCATGGGCATCCTGTATGCCCTGCAGCACATTGGCTATTCGGTTCCACCCCAGGCCGATGCGGGGTGGATCGGGGAGGTGGGGCCTGGCCCCAGCTATCTGGACGAGGGGTCCGGAGGGCCCGAAAATGACTTCACCAACCGCAACACGACCTTCATGACCTACAACCTGCTGCACCTGGCCAAAATGCTCCGGGAGCGGGAGGGTTATCCGGCCTACGGAAACTCCCGCGAAGCCTGGGATGACGGAAGCCGGTGGGGCTTTGAGAACCCGGAATACCGTTAAGCGCGCTAATCTATTCCCATCAACTTGTGGGTCTGCAGGCTGATCCGCCACTGGGGGTGTTCCAGGCAGTAGTTGACCACGGCGGGTAAGTGATTCTGCCCGGCCTCGTCTTTGGGCTGCAGGAAAAAGTGATCGAAGGAAAGGTCGGTGAAGCACTCCGGTTGCGCGCCGGCTTCGTCTTGCGGGTAGACGAGTTTGAGCTCGTCACCCCGCTCAACTACCAGACCGGCGTTGGCTTTGGGACTTACGCACACCCAGTCGATGGTGTCGGGCACGGGGACGGTGCCGTTGGTCTCCACGGCCACCTCAAAGCCCCGTTGGTGGAACTCCTCAATGAGGGGCTCGTCGAGCTGGAGGAGCGGCTCTCCACCCGTGCACACCACGTAGGGGCGTCCCCCTCCGGGCCACAGCGACTGCACCAGGTCGGCGCATTGCACCTGCGTGTATCGCCCTCCGTTTTGTCCGTCCGTACCCACAAAGTCCGTATCGCAGAAGCGGCAAACGGCGTCGTGGCGATCTTCCTCCCGGCCACTCCAGAGGTTGCAGCCCGTGAAGCGGAGAAACACCGCCGCCCGCCCGGACTGGGCGCCTTCCCCCTGCAGGGTGTAGAAGCATTCTTTGACCTTGTATGTACGTGTGCGGGACATGGACAAGAATACACCCGAGCATTGTTTTGGGTTTGCGCCGGGTGGCCTTTTGATCGGTCAATGTTGGGCAGGGTGGGGCGACGGAGCGCAGGTGCCAAAGTCGTTCGGAACGTTAAAGGTCTGACGCATAGTGGGTTTAGGGACTAATTTAATTGGGCATACCGTAACGGGGCGGAAAATCCCGCCATAAAGCCATACATAATTCCCTCTACTATGAAAAACTTTCTCCTTATCTGCAGTCTGTTCGGACTGTTCCAATTATCACTGGCGGCCAATAACATCGCCGTCACCAACATCACCCTCAACGGTCAGAACACCGATACCCAGGTGACCGAGGTGGGCTTTGACCTGTCCTGGGAAAACTCCTGGCGCATCAGCGTAGGACCCGCCAACTGGGACGCCGCCTGGGTGTTCGTGAAGTACCGCGTCAACGGAGACGCCTGGCGGCACGCTACGATCATCGGTGGTATCCCGTCCGGCGGCGCTGCCATCGACGTTACCGCCGACAATGTCGGTGCCTTCATCTACCGCTCGGGAGACGGGAGCGGAGACGTCAGCTTCTCCGACCTCAAGCTGCGATGGGATTACGGTGCCGACGGCGTGGACGACAATGCCGTGGTCGACGTGCAGGTTTTTGCCATCGAGATGGTGTACGTGCCCGAGGGGGCCTTCCAGATTGGCGTGCGTAGACCCCTGATCAATAACACCACGACCGAGATCGATCACTTCTATACTCCGGCCAGCGTGGCCATCCTCGGGCGGTTACCCTACACCGTTTCTTCCGAAGACGCCATTACGGTGGGCAATACTGCGGGGCAGTTGTACTACGAGAATACCGTCAACGGTGGGGACCAGCTTGGCCCCATTCCCGCCGCCTTCCCCAAGGGCTTCGCGGCGTACTACTGCCAGAAGTACGAAACCTCCCAGGACCAGTGGGTCAGCTTCTTCAACACCCTTACGCCCACTCAGAAGACCAACCTGGACGTTACCGGTCCGGAGGGTAAGAACTCCGATGACGAGTTTATCCGCAACGCCATCAGCTGGCCGGACGCCGGCTCGGCGACGACCACGCTACCTAACGTTCCGATGAATTACGTGCGCAACGAGTTTCTACTGGCTTACCTGGACTGGGCCGGCCTGCGACCCATGACGGAAACGGAATACGAGAAATCCTGCCGCGGCACGCTGTCCTCCATCGTGGGGGGCTTTGCCTGGGGGACCTCCAATATCCACGGGGAAGCCTACGAACTTGCCGGGGCGGGTACCGAGAACGAAATCATCACCAATCCCGGAAGTGGAACGGGTAACGCCAATTACCAGGAAACCAACGGACTGACTGCTGGCCCTAAGCGCTGTGGTATTTTCCCGGCCAGTGCGGGCGTCAATAATCGGGAAGAAACGGGTGGCTCCTATTACGGCATCATGGAACTTACCGGCAACGTATACGAGCGGGCCATTTCCGTCGGCAATCCGGAGGGCCGGTCTTTTACCGGCAACCACGGAGACGGGGAAATCCCCGGCAATGGTCGCCATAACGTTTCGGGATGGCCGGGCACCGATGCGGGCATCGGCTACCGGGGCGGATCTTACCCGAACCAGGCGCAATTCCTCTTCGTCTCCGACCGCAACGATGCGGCCAACTCCTTCTCGGGCACCAACGGACGAATCGGCTTCCGGGGCGTACGTACGGCACAATAGCGTAGCCATGCGATGCCTGATAATAACTTTACTGGTCCTGCTGTGGGGGCTTTCACCACCCCTCCTGGCCCAATTCGGTGGCGGAGGGGGTGACGGTCTGGATTATTCCGATAGCCCACAGCTTACCCTGGACGGAATTCCCTCCGGCCTGCGCCCGCTTTACGGCGGTGGCCCGGGTGACGGGGTGGACCAACGGACGGCTTCGGCCGCCCTCGGCGGCCAATCCGTTGCCGCCCTCTTTGGCGGCGGTGCCGGCGATGGCTTTGACCAAAACGCCGCCACCTTTGGCCTGAGCGGGCAGAACCTTGCGGCCCTATACGGAGGAAGTGCCGGCGATGGCTTTGATCGCTCCCTGGTCAATGCTTCCCTGGGAGGCGTTTCCACCAGTGTCCTCTACGGGGGTGGCGGTGGCGACGGCTTCGACCGATTCTCGGATAACTTCGCCCTGAACGGAGCCTCCATTGCGGGACTCTACGGCGGTGGTGCCGGTGACGGCTTTGACAAGCGAATGGCCTCCCTGGCCCTCGACGGGACCATGTTTGACGCCCTCTTTGGTGGCGGTCCCGGTGACGGTTTCGACCAAAATACCGGTGCCTTTGCGCTGAGTGGACAGAGCCTGGCCATTCTCTACGGCGGTGGGGCCGGCGACGGTTTCGACAAAGCCACGTTCGACGGGGTCATCCCGCTGCCGCTCACGCTCATCAGCTTTGATGCCTTTCCGGAAGATGATTTCGTATTACTCCGCTGGGTAACGGAAGACGAGGTGTCCACGGACTTTTTCACCATCGAAAAAACCCGGGACGGAAGTTCATTCGATTGGGTAGGGGAGACGCCCGCCGCCGGATTCAGTGAGCCCGGCGAACGACTGCACTACAGTATGCGCGACGAAGCGCCCTACCAGGGAACGTCCTTTTACCGACTCAAGACCACCGATTTCGACGGCACCATCAGCCTCAGTCACCTCGTGGAGGTGAACTACTCCCAGGTTGCCGACTGGGGCTTTACCCTCTTCCCGAACCCGAATACCGGCCGGCACTTCAGCCTGCGGACGGAAGGGGTCTCGGATCAGGCGCCACTGCGTCTGCAGATATTCGACGCCAACGGGAAGCAATTGTTGGAGCGGGAATTTACTTCCGTTCCGGGTGGAGCCTCCCGTTTTGACCTCACCCGCCGATTACCCTCGGGATCCTACCTGATTCGGGTGGCCCAACCCCAGACGGGGGAGACCCAGGCCAAGATTCTGCTCGTTGGTGGTGGAGAGTAATGTCCGTCCGGAAGGATTACCTGGCCTGACCCGGTAAACGATAAAGACCGACCCGGAGCAATCCGGGCCGGTCTTCGTTACCACGATAGTATGTCTTTGGAACAGCGGATTGGACTCACCGCTCCGTTTTCACCCTGTAACGTGAAAGTGACGGCGGTGTTCGTGGGAATCCCGAAATAAATATTTGGCCCCCATTTTGGTCGATTGCTGATATAAATCATCGGCTGCCCGGCAGCAGGACCTTGGAGTTCCCGTACGACGCTCCCTACCTTTCCGGGCATTAATCGAAATATGAGACCATTGTATACCCGAGCCATACGCTACGTGATCCTTTTACTGGGAATTGGCGGTATTCTGCTGGCTTGTGAAGAAGAGACGGCCGGTATCCGGCCGGCCCTGGGCGGCGTTACGGAGTCCGTTTACGCCTCCGTAACCGTAGTCCCGCAGGGCGTTTACTCCGTTTTCGCTCCGCGGGGAGGGATCGTGGAGCAACTTTACGTGGAAGTGGGGGATACGGTTACCCGTGGCCAGCCACTGGCCAGGATCGAGGCTACCGGTCAGGCACTGGCCGTAGACAACGCCCGCCTCAGTCTGGAGAAGGCCGAGCGCTACGCGCGATGGGATGCGGCGAGCTTAGCCAACCTACGGGCAGAAATCAGCCAGCAGCGGCGGCAGATTACGCAGGATTCGACGGATTACGCCCGACAGCAGCGGCTCTGGGACCAACAAATCGGCTCCAAACAACAAGTAGAACAGCGGGCCCTGCGACTGGAGAGCAGCCGCAAACAACTTATCGTCCTCCGCCAACAATACGCTCAGCTGCAGGAAGACAATCAGGTGGCCTACGAACAGGCCCGTAACCAACTGCAGCAGGCCCGGGAAAACCTGGATGATTTTGTGATTGACTCCCGGATGAACGGCAAGGTGTACAGTCTGCAAAAAGAAGTAGGTGAGCTCATCGGTGGGCAGGAAGTGCTGGCTACCATCGGCAAACCCGATCAGTTTGTGCTCGAAATGCAAATTGACGAGATGGACATCACCCAGGTTCGGATCGGACAGGCCATTCTCGTCAGTCTGGAAGCCTATCGGGGGCGGGCCTTTCGGGCGGAGGTCACCAAAATTTATCCCACCAAAGACTCCCGGACGCAGACCTATCTCGTGGAGGGGAAATTTCTGGAGGTTCCGGACCGGCTTTATTCGGGGCTTTCCGGGGAAGCCAATATCGTGCTGCGCGAAAAAGCGAAAACGCTGGTCATTCCGGCAGAATACCTGATTGGGGAAAATCGCGTACTCACCGACACCGGGGAGGTCGTCGTACAAACGGGACTGCGCAGCTTAACGCAGGTGGAAATTCTCGGCGGCATTGACACGAGTACCGTGCTGCGTAAACCCTGATGCGATGAAGGACCTGAGGATACTGCTGGACGTTACCCGTACCCACTTACTATCTCGCTTTAAGCAGACGGCCATTGCCACCCTGGGGGTGACCTTCGGGATCGGTACCTTCATCATCATGGTCAGTTTCATGACCGGACTGAACGGGCTCCTGGATGGCCTCATTCTCAACCGCACACCCCACATCCAGATCTACAACGAAATCAAGCCCAGCGAACGGCAACCGGTTGACCTGTACGAGGGCTTTGCCGATAACCTCAACGTCGTCCGCTCGGTAAAACCACGGCAAACGCAGGAGCGGATTCACAACGGGGCCGCCATCCTGAATTACCTGAAGGGGCACGACTCCGTTCGGGGGGCAACTTCCCAGGTCAACGCCCGGGTGTTCTACCTGGCGGGCTCCATTCAGCTAAACGGACTGGTCAACGGAATCGACGTCAACGAAGAAATTCGCCTGTTTAATTTCGGAGATTACATCGTGCGGGGGAGTCCGGAAGACCTGCTGCGCACCCGCAACGGCATCCTGTTGGGCGCCGGGGTGGCGGGGAATATGTCCGTTGACGTGGGGGACCGCATTCAGGTAAGTACGGTAGCGGGAGGGCTGTTTTCTCTCAAGATCGTCGGGATTTTCCAGAGCGGGCTGGCCGAAGTGGATAACGTCCAGAGTTACGTGAACCTGGGGACGGCCCAACAACTGCTGGGCGAGGGTAGAGACTACGTATCCAACATTCACGTAAAGCTCTACGACATCGACGAGGCCGGCCCCATGTCGCGGCGAATCAGTGATCAGTTTGACCTGACGGCGCTGGACATTCAGACGGCCAACGCCCAGTTTGAGACCGGCACCACGATCCGAAACCTGATTACCTACGCCGTATCCATTACGTTGCTCATCGTGGCGGGCTTCGGGATTTACAACATCCTCAACATGCTCATCTACGAGAAGATGAACGACATCGCCATCCTGAAGGCCGTAGGCTTCACGGGACGGGACATCAACGTGATCTTCATCAGCCAGGCCCTCATCATCGGCCTGGTGGGTGGTCTGATTGGCCTCGTGATCGGCTTCGGCGTTTCCGTACTCATCGACAATACTCCCTTCGTGACCGAGGCGCTACCCACCATCAAAACGTATCCGGTCAATTTTGACCCGGCGTACTACATCATCGGGATCGTATTCGCCATGATTTCCACCTTCTTTGCCGGCTTCCTGCCCGCCCGTAGGGCCCGGAAGATTGATCCGGTAGAAATTATTCGCGGACAATAAACCCAAACCATGGCCTACGTTCTGGAAGCACGACACCTGGATAAATACTTCGAACAACCCGTTCGCTTTCACGTCCTCAAGGACATTTCCCTGTCCGTAAACCGCGGGGAATTCGTTTCCATTATGGGGAAGTCGGGCTGTGGTAAATCCACGCTCCTTTACATTCTGTCCACCATGGATACGGATTACACCGGGGAGCTCTACCTGGCCGGGAAAAAGGTGACGGGGCAATCCCGCGAACAACTGGCGCACATCCGGAATAAGCGGATCGGATTCGTTTTCCAGTTTCACTACCTACTGCCGGAATTTACCGTCCTGAAAAACGTGATGCTGCCCGGGCTCAAGCTGGGGGAGAAGAGTACCGAAGAGGTGCGGGAAGACGCCATGGCGAAGCTGCGCCTGCTCGGGGTAGATGACCAGGCGCACAAGAAGGCCGCCCGGCTTTCGGGCGGGCAAAAGCAACGGGTGTCCATCGCCCGGGCCCTGATCAATGATCCAGAGATCATCATGGGGGATGAGCCCACCGGCAACCTGGACAGTAAAAATTCCGAAAACGTATTTCAGGTTTTTCGGGACCTCAGCGTCAGCCGGAGCCTTTCCCTCCTGGTGGTGACCCACGACGAAGATTTTGCCCGCCGCACGGACCGGATCATCGAAATGGGCGACGGGATGATTCTGGGGGGCGGTCACGCCCCGGCCCCCGCCTCCTGATCCGGTCATCTTTCGGGCTCGTCTTATCTTGTCGGGAAACGATTACTCCGATGCAAAAGACCCTCGCTCTGAGTGTATTTTATTTCCTCCTTACCTTATCCCTCATGGCACAGGAACGGCCCCGGGAGCGGGGAATAATCATCGGAGTGATGCCCCCGGGAAAGCACAACGCCATCACCGATGTGGCGGGCGTCCGGGTGGGGCACGTCACCAGGATCGAGGGCGAAGCGGTGCGCACGGGCGTGACGGCCATCCTTCCGCACGCCGGTGATCTGTACCGGGAGAAGGTGCCGGCCGCCATCTACCTGGGCAACGGATACGGAAAACTGGCGGGATACAGTCAGGTTCGGGAACTGGGCAATCTGGAGACCCCCATCATCCTCACCAATACCCTGAGTGTGGCCACCGGTATCCGCGGACTGGTTACGCACTGCCTGTCGGCTCCGGGAAACGAAGGCGTGCGCAGCGTCAACGCCGTAGTGGGGGAAACCAACGACGGTTACCTCAACGACATTCGCGGCCGCCACGTGACGGAACGCGATGTTTTGGACGCCCTGTCCGTAGCGGAGGGTGGCCCGGTGATTGAGGGGAACGTCGGGGCGGGAACCGGCACCGTTTGTTTTGGCTGGAAGGGCGGCATCGGAACGGCTTCCCGCCAACTTCCCGCAAGCCTGGGTGGATACACGGTTGGGGTGCTGGTGCAAACCAACTTCGGGGGTGTGCTCCAGATCGCTGGCGTGCCAATTGGCCCCGAGCTGGGGCAGTACTACTTCAGGGACCAACTGGAGGAACGGGCCGACGGCTCCTGCATGATCGTGGTGGCCACCGATGCGCCCCTGGGCGCCCGCAACCTGGAGCGCCTGGCCAAGCGCGCGATGCTCGGACTGGCGCGCACGGGGGGCATCGCCAGCAACGGTAGCGGAGATTACGTCATCGCCTTTTCCACGGCGGAGGAAAACCGCATCGTAGCGGGGCAGGACCGGGTGCGAACGGTAGCCGAGTTGCGCAACGCTGGGATGTCTCCCCTGTTCCTGGCCACGATCGAGGCGACGGAGGAGGCCATCATCAATTCCCTTTTTGCCGCCGAAACCATGGTTGGCCGGGACGGCCACCGGATAGAAGCCCTACCGGTGGATAAGGTGATGGAATTGCTGAAACGGTAGTGGATTAGCTCGTGTAATGCATCCTTTCCGCGTATCTTTTGAAAACTTGGGCGATGAACGCAGGTGCCTTGCTATCTTGTGACGGCAGGGCACCTGCGCTCCGCGCCCAATTTAAACAGACCATGATTTCCATTACGGCCACCCTTCAACTCGCCGACGAAGACCTCAATTACGGGGGCATTTACTACACGGTTTTCCCCATCAAGCGGAGTGCCGTCGCGCCCATCGTTGAGCAGGAAGGCAAAACGGACCGGAGGGTGATCGTGACCATCAACGGACAGGGCAGTATCCACAGCGGACTGATGCCGGACGGTAAGGGGAACTACTTCATTACGATCAGCAAGGAAGTGCGCAAAAAATTTGGCATCGAGGAGGGGGATGATGCCGAGCTGACCATCAGTCCGGACGAAAGCGAGTACGGGATGCCACTACCCGAAGAACTGGCCGAGCTTTGGGCCCTGGACGAGGAAGCCTACGACGTCTTTCACACCCTGACGCCCGGCAAGCAACGCGGACTGATCTACGTGATTGCCAAACCCAAACGCAGCGAAACCCGCATCAAGAAGGCCGTTCAGATCATGGACTACCTCAAGGCCGTGGGCGGTAAGCTGGACTACAAGGAGCTGAACACCTACATGAAGGCGGCCAACCAGCGGGATTGAAAAATGATCGGGGAGGTGGTTCGGCGATTCCATCGGAATCGCGGCGGATGATTGGTGGTTACCGTAGCGTCAAGGCATGCCTTGACGACCCGTCATTCACAGGAATACATTTTGGGTGCCGCCTTTCCCCGTCCATCTGGCCGTGCAAGCCCGAAAGGCGACCCTACCATTTTCCCAATCATTCATTGGTTCCCCGAGGAGGATTAAGAATACCCAACTCACCCCGCAGAGTAAACTGCCCCACTTACTTTTGTGGCATGACAAATCCTGATCAGTACCTGATCCCTGCGGGCTCCTCGTCGGGGGAATTTCGCGACCGGGGCAGCAAGTTCGTGGCGGAGCTACGGCACGTGCGTACGGAAGCGGAGGCCCTGGCTGCCGTGGAGGAACAGCAGAAGGCCCACCCTAAGTGCAACCACCACTGCTACGCTTACCGGCTCGGTCCGGGAAGGGACCGCTACCGCGCTAACGACGACGGTGAGCCTTCCGGCACGGCCGGAAAGCCCATCCTCGGACAAATAGATAAGGCGGGCTTGAGCGACGTGGTCATCATTGTCTCCCGCTATTTCGGGGGCACCAAACTGGGTACTTCGGGACTCATCAACGCCTACCGGGCGGGAGCCGTTGCGGCTCTCGAAGCGGTGGAGACGACCTGGCAGCCGCTCACCAGGTCGGTCATTCTCCGCTTCGGGTACGAACTGATGTCGCCAGTGATGTCCGCCCTCAGTCAACTCGGCCTGGAGATGGCCGAACAGGACTTCGGGAATACGGCTACCGTCCGACTGGAGTTGCCCCGCTCCACGGTGCCGGCCCGCCTCCGGGAGCTGAAGGCCGCCGTGGCCGGGGTCTACCTGGAAGAAGTGGACGAGGACTACGAAGTGGAGGGGCTGGACGTGGAGGTGTTGGAGGAGACATCATTATGAAGTACAGGATAATCCCCTTTGCCGGAGATAGGCCAAGAGTAACCTACCGGTCTTCATTACATATCGGTAGACAATATTTACCGAAGGACAGACTTATGGGTTTTCGGGGGAGCTTGATGACGGGATTATTTCAAGCGTTGTTTGAGAACGGAGATTACCTGATAGGTGACTGGAAACATGAATTTTACCTCAAATATGACCTTGAAATCTTATCCACTGAGGGTAGAAGCCCCTGGGAAGTCCTGAAACTCCTCCAAAGCGATATTGGATTTGAGTTAATTGAACTAGGCAGAGAAGACACCTACTCCATCATTGTCAGAGACGAGGTTGGAGTGCTAGCGGAAACCTTTTTGGGTGGAAATCGGTCAACGATCTTTGGAGACTTCAAGTACTACTTATCTGATTTATGTGATGAATTTGGTATTCCGACTCAATCTCCCAAGGAGGAGGTACTGGTCAATTCAAGTACACCTTCTTTTTGGTCAATGATTGATAGCCACAATAAGAATTTTTCCTCCGGCTGGTACCCCAAAAGTGCTACCGTTACGCTGGCCATCATTCGACGGAGGGTATTTCGTCTGAAGTAAGCACACCAATGCCTACCTTGGTGGGAAAACTCTCCCGGAGATGAAAAGATCCCACTTCCTCAAGGGCCTGGCGGCGGGCACCCTGGCGTTGCCGGTCGGCCTGCGTCTGCTGGGCGGCAAGGCGCAGGCACCCGAAACGGAGCGACTGGTCAGCGGCAAGCGCTACGACTGGAAAATGGTCACCACCTGGCCACCGGGCTTCCCGGTCCTTGGCGAAGGATGTCAGTTACTGGCCGACCTGTGTCGGGAGATGAGTGGCGGCCGCCTCAACATCACCGTTTACGGCGGCGGTGAACTCGTGCCGGCTCTGCAGGCCTTTGATGCCGTCCGGCAGGGTTCCGCGGAGGTGGGTAGCGGCGCGGCCTATTACTGGGCCGGCAAAGCGCCGGCCGCCCAGTTTTTCGCCGGTTATCCCTTCGGGCTCAACGCCCAGCAGATGAACGCCTGGCTCCTGGCCGGAGGTGGTATGGAATTGTGGCGCGAATTGTACGCCGACTATAATCTGGTGCCCTTCGTGGGCGGCAATACCGGCGTGCAGATGGGCGGTTGGTACAATCGGGAAATCAACAGTATTGAAGACTTCCGGGGACTGAAAATGCGGATGCCCGGCCTGGGTGGCCGGGTGCTGGAAGCGCTGGGCGGCACGCCGGTGCTCCTCCCCGGCGGCGAAATCTATACCGGACTGGAACGGGGCATCCTGGACGCCACCGAATGGGTGGGGCCCTACCATGACTACATCATGGGCTTCCACGAAATCGCCAAATACTACTACTATCCCGGTTGGCACGAACCGGGGACGGCCTTTGAATTCTTCGTAAATAAGGAAAAGTACGAGAGCCTTCCGCCGGATTTGCAGCGCATTTTTGCGGTCGCGACCCACTACATCAACATGTACACCATCTCTACCTTCGAGGCAAAAAATGCCGAGTATCTGGAAAAGCTCCGGGCGGTGGACACCCTGTCCATTCGTCCCTTCCCCGATGATTTGATCGAAACGGCCCGCAAGGCCGCCGTCCGGGTCATCGAAGATTATGCCGCCGAAGACCCCGTTGCCGGCAAGGTGTATGCCTCCATCAAGCGATTCCGGGAGCTGGCCAGGCCATGGAGCGCGATGACCGAAACCCGTTTTTACAACAGCCTGATCCAGTAAGCTCTATTCCTCCTTTTCCGGGGTCAGTTTGGTGGGATCTTCAATATCTGGCGCGGACGCAGGTGCCGGGCTGAGCAGCGAGAGCAATACACCTCCGGTTAGCAGGACGAAGATGACGGCCAGGGAAACCCATTCGGCGGGGTGCCAGACTTCGTGCAAGAGCATCTTAACGCCAACGAACACCAGGATCAGGGCCAGACTGTACTTCAGCAGCTCGAACTTGTTGATCATCGAAGAAAGAACGAAGTAGAGGGAACGCAGTCCCAGAATGGCCAGAATGTTGGAGGAAAACACCAGGAAGGAGTCCGTGGTGATGGCCAGGATGGCGGGGATGCTGTCCACGGCGAAAATAACGTCCGTGGTTTCTACCATCATCAGGGCGATGAAGAGCGGGGTGACGAAGGTGATGCCCTGGCGCTTGACGAAGAAATCATGGCCGTGGTAATCATTCGTTACCGGAAACATCCGCTTCACGGCCTTAACGACGGGGTTTTCCGAAGGGTGAACCTCCTCGGACTGGTTCAGCATTTTGTAGGCGCTGTAGAGTAGCAGGGCCCCAAAGGCATAAAACATCCAGTCGAATTGCTGAAGCAGATAGACCCCGGCCAGAATCATGGCCAGCCGGAAAAAGACGGCACCAAGGATACCCCAGAACAGCACCCGGTGCTGATATTTCGGGGGGACCTGGAAGTAATTGAAGATCACGGCAATGACGAAGACATTGTCCATGCTCAGCGATAACTCCACCAGATAACCGGTGATGTATTTGATCACCGCATTGCGTCCGGTAAGCTCCGAAACCACCCATCCGTTTTCGTAGGCAAAGTAGATAACGGCGCTGAAGGCCAGGGCAATGGTTACCCACATGCTCGTCCACCCCAGGGCCTCCCGCGTACGGGGAACGTGGTCCTCCTTGTTCAGGACGAAGAGGTCGAAAAAGAGCAAGACTGCTACAAAAATGAAGAAGCCAATCCAGAGGGCAGACATGAAGGGGAGGAGTTGCGTTGTTATTTGAACCCGTAAAGAAAGGCATTGTGTTCTTCGCCGAGCGAATTTTCGGACCAATGATTACCCATCACCAGACGGAAAAGCTGAAATATGCGCGTATTGACCCAAAAATTACGCAGGCCAGCCAGTCCTGATGGTCAGCCCGCGGTCAATAGCCGATTCCTGCCGGGGTAATTGATTCGGGATTGGGGTATTCCTCCGCCCGAAGTTACCCATTATCGTATCTTTGGCGATCCACCGATCAAGATTTAAGTATGCCCCGGAAATCCTTACCCGTCTACCTTTTTGCCCTCGTTTTTGCCTTGTTATCCACCTCGGGCCTGCTGGCGCAAGACCACTCCGTTGCCCGCCAGTGGAACGAAGAGATGCTCAACGCCATCCGTAATGATTTTGCGCGTCCGACGGTCCACGCCCGCAACCTCTACCACGTCTCGGCGGCCATGTACGATTGCTGGTCGCTCATCAATCGGGAGGGAAGCCCCGCCCTGATGGGGACGGTGCAGGGCAACGTAAGCCTGGACATTGAAACCTGGCGAATTCCGGATTTTGAAGATCGGGAAGCTGCCTCCCGGGAGGCAGTAAGTTATGCTGCCTACCGGATGTTGCGCCACCGCTACCAGAATGCCCCCCGGTGGGAAAACATTGAGCCCCGTCTGGACAGCCTGATGGACGTCCTGGGCTACGACAAGAACATCATTTCTACGGATTACCAGAACGGGACCGCAGCCGCCCTGGGGAACTACGTCGCCCAGGAAATCATCGCCTACGGCATGAGTGACGGTGCGAACGAAAGCAACGATTACGAAAACGTGGGGTACCCCGAGCCGGTCAACACGCCTCTGGAATTCACCCGCTGGTTTTCCATTTTTCAGCTATTCGATCCCAACCACTGGCAAACGCTGGCCTTCCCCGGGACCTTCGTGGATCAGTCCGGCAACGTTATCGGTGACGGCGTACTTCCATTTCTTGGGGCCAGTTGGGGCCAGGTTACGCCCTTTGCCCTTTCGGCCGAGGATCGCCGTGACCCTACCCCCGAGAATCCCGTCCGGGGGAACAACCCGGTGTACCATGATCCTGGTCCGCCGCCTCGGCTTCAGTTTGACGATCAGGAAGAGTTGGACGAGTACCGCTGGGGATTTGAGCTAGTCCTTAAGTGGAGCAGCCACCTGGATCCGGCGGATAGTGTGATGTGGGACATCTCTCCCGGAGCGCTGGGGAACTTCCAGGGGGATTACCCCACGGACTTTGCGGATTATCCGGAATTTTACCGGGAGCACGAAGGGGGTATTTTTGGCTCGAATGGCCGGGAGCTAAACCCCGTAACGGGAGAGCCCTACCCAGCGAACGTCGTTCCCCGCGGGGATTACACCCGCGTCCTGGCGGAATTCTGGGCCGATGGCCCGGCCTCCGAAACGCCGCCGGGGCACTGGTTTGCTATTTTCAATCAGGTGATGGATCATCCGCTCTTTGAACGGAGGTTCAATGGTCAGGGCCCGGAGCTGGACCCGCTCGAATACGACGTGAAGGCCTACCTGACCCTGGGCGGAACCATGCACGATGCGGCCATTACGGCCTGGAGCATTAAGGGAGCTTACGACTACCTCCGACCGATCTCCGCCATCCGTTACCTGGCTAAAGAAGGCCAGGCCAGTGATCCCGGTGCTCCCCGGTACAATCCGGGAGGAATGCGCTACGACTCGGGCTACATCGAGCGATTTGAACAGGGGGATACCGTGGCCAGCCCCGTGGTGTTTTCCAACATCAAGGCCTGGGCCTGGAAGGGCCCCGATAACGTGGAAGACCCCGAAACGGACGTGGCGGGCGTAGGCTGGATTGACCCCATCGTCTGGATGCCCTATCAGCGCCCCAACTTCGTTACCCCCAACTTCGCCGGATATATTTCCGGGCACTCTACCTTCAGCAGTGCGGCGGCTACCGTGCTGGAGGAAATTACCGGGAGCCCCTACTTCCCTGGTGGTGTCGGAGAGTTTGTGGCCAAAAAGAATGAATTTCTGGTCTTTGAAGAAGGGCCGAGCGTAGACGTTGTTCTGCAGTGGGCGACCTACCGGGACGCCTCGGACGAAACCAGCCTCAGCCGGATATGGGGTGGGATTCACCCCCCGGCGGATGACGTCCATGGTCGCATCATTGGCATGGACATTGGTAGCGACGCCTTTGACCGGGCGCAGGAAATTTTTAATGGATCACTCAGCAGCGTGGACCCGGTGGCAAATACGGTGAAGCCACTAAAACTTTATCCCAACCCCGTGGCTCGGGGCCAGGACGTTATCGTAGAGCTGGATCCCTACACCAACTTTAGCCGTACCCTGGAGGTGTACGACCTCAACGGGCGGCGGCTGTTGGAGCAATGGTCCGCCGGACCGCGCGCTACCGTGCCAACGCGTGATTTACCCACGGGTACCTACTATTTGTTCTCTCCTGATGATCAGGCGGGAGGTTTTTTCCAAGTAAACTGATTGACTTCATGATTCCCCAATTTACCGTTTGAATGAAAGTGCAACATTTTCCGTTAGCCGGGTGCCTGGCGTTTCTGTTATTGAGCCTTTGGAGCAGCTGTGGACTGGATACCAGTGAGCCCGTTTCTCCCGACCGTATTTATCCGGATCTCGACCTCCTCTATGACGCGAATGAAGACATCACCTACGCCCGGGCGGGATTCGCTTTGGGCGGGCCGAATGGCTCCCTGCTACAGTTGGGGGAGGGGGCGTCCATCACCCTGAACGGTGAGGCCCTCGTTTTCAACCGGGCGCTCTCCATTTACGAATTGAACCGCGATGGTTTTGAAGCAAGCGGCACCTTCGTCTACACCGATGAGGAAGGACGGGAATTTACCAACTCCACCACCATTGTACCCATCGAGTTTCAGGACTCCGTAGCGAACATCGTCGCGGGAGAAGACTACGTACTTCCCTGGAATGGCGACGGGGTGGCGGACAACGAAGTTGTATTCCTGAGCCTGATCCTCAACGATCCCATCTACACCGACCGTTTGTGGACCCAGGATACGGTGGGTGCTACCCAGATCGTGGTGCCACGGGATCTGGTCTCTCTGCCCTCCATTCCCGTTCGGCTCATCCTGGACCGCAGCCGGGCCAACACCAGCGTGGAAGCCCCCGCGGTGGGGGGGAGCGTGACGAGTAATTACCGCCCGGTGATTGAAGAGGTGAGTATCGTGCAATAACGGGTTGGTTACCCGTCATGTTGATTGTCCGTTAGTCTGTCCAAGGTTGGGTATCGGGGTTGTCCCGCTTGATGACGGGGAATTTTGCGCGATGGATTTTATGCGCCCGAATATTCCGCCAGTCGGCGTAGTTCCAGGATCGCCAGCTTTTCGGGGCAGAGATGGCATCTCTCCTTTTGCGGTAGGGAAGGTCGATGTAGTTGATTACTTCCGATTGTAACAGCAGAAAGGTATTGTCACCTGGCAGGCCGTGGGTGAGGTAGTATAAGTCGACCTCGCTGCGGGTTGTAGCCGCCAGATTGTAGCGGGTAATGACCCCCGGCCAGTTGATGGCCCCGAAAAGGAGGAGGGCAAACCAGACGGCCAGGCCGTTGGCCTGCAACAGGTAGGTCACACTTAACTTATGCCGGACTTTACGGAAGAGCGTCAGCAACCCAAAGAGCAGTAGTAGGAGGACGAAGACCACCAGGATTCGGCCTTCCGCCAGACCGTATTTCCGGATGTAGTGGTAGTTGCGCCAGCCAACGGAGACGGCCAGCAGCGCATTTTGGGCGATCCAGAGCCGGGCCAACGGCCCGAGCCATTCCCCCCGGGTGTAGAAATTGAGATTTCCCCGAAAGAAGTACAGCACTACGACCATCGCCAGGAGGATGGAGCAGATCAGACTATAGGTGCCGGCGTGAACGTACTGGCTTAGCGTCGCCGCGGATAAATCTTCGGAAGACATCCATACGTACCGTAGATCCATGGCGTTAACGATCGCCAACAAAAGGTTCAGGACGGCAAAGGTCAGTACTCCCCGGCGGTATTCTTCTTTTAGGGCAATGGGAGAAAAGAAAGGTCGCTTTGTCCTCTCCAGATGACGTCGTGGTAGCTGGTCCCGGAACGTTGCCGCGATTTCCAGCAGAACCGAAGGCCGTTGCGCCAGGAGAAAAAGGGGTGTGATGATCAGGGCACCCAGGCCGAAGCGTAGGAAGAAAGTGAGGGTATCCCACCACAGTCGGGAGAAGATCTTAAACCTGGATAATTCGCCGAAAATGGCCCCAAATTGCTCACTGGCCAGGGCGTACAGGGCAAAAAAGGGCAACGCAATGAGCAGCGGTATAAGTGACTGCCGCAACCACCGCAAGGCCGGAACATGATGGGCGCTGGAAGCACTGCCTTGGGGTTGGTCGCGGAGTTGCTGCCAGCGGGCCGCTCCGGTAAAAACGGAAGTGATTCCCAGCAGGCCCCCAAACCAGACGAACCGCAATTCCCGGGCCTGGGCGAAGCCCAGCACCAGCAGCGCACTAATGCCGTGGGCCAGAAAGCTGACGGGGCCGTGGACGATGACGACCGCTCCGGCGGAAAAAAGGAGTCCGCCCACCGCCCAGGTAAAGGCCCGGTGTTTGCTGAGTTCCGGGCGATACCAGAGTGCCGCAATCAGCACCACGGCATCAAACAGAAATACGTTGAGACCCAGCTCGCCGTGGCGGAACAGGATTGCGAAAGCCAGTGCAGAAAAGAGAAAGGGAGAGGCGTTTTTTAGAAAAGTCATTTGGTGTTGTTAAAGTACTTTGAAAATCAAAGTTTTGGGATTCAGAAATAGGCATTGCGATGGTACGCCTGCCTGCTTAATTATCAATTCGCTTGATGAAGCTTTCGAGTTCGGCCAGGTGTTGTTCGAAGCTCTCCCGCCCGGCGGGCGTGGCCCGGTAGGTAGTTCGGGGCTTGTTGTCGACAAATTGCTTGTCGACTTCAATCAGTTCCTCCCTGACCAGGGCTTTGAGGTGGCTCGCCAGGCCGCCGTCGGTGACCCCGAGGCCATCCCGGATGCTCACGAAATCCACCCAGTCATTGACCATGAGGATGGCCATAATTCCCATGCGGGTGCGGTGGTTGAAAAGTTTGTTGAGCCCCGTAATGGACAGGGCCGCCGGTATTTTTACTTCTTTCATGCCCGGTCATATTTTTGGTACATCCAGATGCCGTAAGCAATGTGCAGCACCCCGAAGCCCAGCGCCCAGAAGTGCAGGCCGTAACCCATGAAAAAGCAGCTGATGAGTCCGAGGGTAATTTCCAGGTACCCCAGGTAACTTAGTTCTTCGCGGGCGTAGCCACTGCCATTGAGCAAAGCCAGACCGTAGAAAATGAGGGTGGCGGGACCGATGAAGCCCCCGTGCTCGTGGTACACCAGAGCGAGACAGAAAAGGGCCCCGACGGTCAGCGGTACCGCCAGATGAAAGATCAGACGGTAGGTTTTCCGATCACTCAGGGATTGCCCTAAACGCTTCGCCCGTCGGACGGTGAAGAAGTATCCACTCCCCACGGCGCCCAGCAGTACCCCCAGGGCGGTGAGGGTCAGGAAGGGTAGGGGGGCGATACCCCAGGGATGGGCCGCAGTCAGCCGCAGGGAGCGGCTGATGAAGACCAGATCGTGCCCCCCGGCCCACTGGTAAGCGACTACGAACCCCACTCCAAGGAGGGCCGAGAGGCCCGCGCCAATGCCCGAAAGTCCACTGAGTCCAATGAAGTAACGGGACCGCTCCATCAGGGAGCGAATTTCGCGAAGGTCACTGATCGGGTTTGGAATTGCCTTTGACATAAAGTGCTTTGAAAAACAAAGCTACGGGAAGCTCCGGACATTTACAAACCGGGTTTCCCGGCTACACGAGACTCGTCTTCCATCCCGGCCGAGCACGAGGATTCCGTTGCACTTCATCCCGGCTGGGCCGGAATTTCGCTTCACTGCACCTGCGGTGATCGCCCTAATGCAATTTTTTACAGGCGGTAGAGGAAGCGAAGAGAAAGAGTACTGATGGCCGCGTCTACCGAGGAGTTTTCAAAATCTACTGGTTCACAGCCGTTTGCGCCGCAGAACTCCACGGTCTTCGTGAACAGCCGGAAATTTGATACGATTTGCCGGTAGGAAACGCCTACCTGACCACGTCCACCGACCCGATAGAGCAGGTCGGCCCCGGCCTGGAAATTCCAGCGGCTGGTGTAATCGATCGTACTACCGACACTTCCTTCTCGCCGAATTTCTCCCGGCCGTAGCGTGAGGGAGACAAAATTATTGGGACGGCCCGGCGTATTGAAGTCCAGTTCACTGGTGTAGGTGACCCGGTCCGCAATCCGGAAAGCGGGGGTGAAGTGACTCCGGAAATTGATGCGTCCGAGCGCGTATGCTGCGCCAACGGTCGCCGTGAGGTCGTGCCGTCGTATGGTATAGGTCTCGTCTTCGGCGAAGGTGATCACCTTGATGCCGAGCGGGAAGTCACAGGGGATATTTTCCCGACTGACGTCGCGGTAGCGGTTGTGCTGCCACCCCAGACCGGCAAAAACCGTGAGCTTTTGTCCGGCGGGAAGGTGGTATTCCAGCCCAAGGTCGAAGGCTCGCGCCGCATCGACGGATGATTCAGTGAAGGCACTGCTGCCCAGTTCCGCGCGGAGGTGAAAGTCCTGGGACGAGAGCACCAAGGGAAAAAGGAGAAGGCTTAGGAATAAGGGGAGCTTGAATTGCATAAGGGGGGGTGTTTTGACCCGATAGACGTTCAAATCTCTCCGGTTCGTTGGCCCCTTTTCCCAAATGGGCGGCAGACTAACCAATTGCCTGGGCCAGATCCGCAATAATGTCCTCCACCTTTTCCACGCCGACGGACAGCCGAACCAGCCCATCGGTGATGCCGTGCGCTAGCCGGACCTCCGGGGCCACGCCCCGGTGACTCATGGTAGCCGGGTGCAATACGAGTGTGTCTACGTCCCCCAGGGTGGGGGTTAGGGTACAGAACTTGATCTTGTTCATGAAGGCCATGCCGGCGGCGGTGCCTCCACGGAGTTCGAAGCTCAGCATCCCCCCGTAGAGTTCCATTTGCCGGTCGATCACCGGCCGGTCGGGATGGTCGGACAATCCGGGGTAGTTCACCCGGGCCACCTCCGGATGTTTTTGCAGGTACTGCGCCACCTCGAGGGCGTTTTCGCTGTGGCGTTCCATACGCAAGGGAAGGGTTTTCAGGCCATTCAGGACGAGCCAGGCGTCCCAGGGGTTGCCGTTGCCGCCGTAGAGCCGGTAGACCGGAATGAGCTGCTCCCGCAGCAGTTGGGGGTCTTTACACACGATCGCTCCGGCGATGCCCGTGCCGTGGCCGTTGATGAATTTGGTGGTGCTGTGCACCACAATATCCGCCCCCAGAGAAAGCGGCCGTTGGACGAAGGGCGTGGCGAAGGTATTGTCGGCCACCAGCAGGGAGCCGTGGGCGTGGGCCAGCTCGGCCAGCGCCCGTAGATCCGTCACCCGCAGCGTGGGATTGGAGGGGGTCTCCACGTAGATGATCCGGATTTCGGGATGGCGTTCCAGCAGCTCCGACACCGCATTGTGGTCCCGTAAATCTGCGGTGATGGTCGTGATGCCGCGGGGGGCAAGTTGTTCGAGGAGTCCGGTGGTGCCGCCGTAGAGGTCGGCCTGGGTGAGCACGGCCTGTCCGGGCGCACAGCACCCCAGGAAGACGGTTGCAATCGCGGCCATGCCGGAGGCGCAGAAGAGTCCCGCCGGTGCCGTCTCCAGGTCGTGTCCCTCCAGGGCGGCAATTTTCTCGGCCGCTGCGTCGATGGTCGGGTTACCGAACCGACCGTAAATATGGCCGGGCTCCTCTCCGCCAAAGATGGCCATACCCTGTTCGATGGAATCAAAGATGAAACTCGAGGCGGCCACCAGGGGAATTTGGTGGGGAGGGTTCAGCTCGGGGAATTGGGGGTCGCGCACCGCGCGGGAGGAGAGATGCATGGGGAAGTTGTAAGGTTGGAAGTTGGGGGGTAAAGGTAAAGAGGATTTGGGCTTGAGGATTTAGGACGGAGGCGAAGGCTGAGGCGAAGAAGAAGGAAGACTGAAGAAGGAAGCCGGAGATTTCGGAAAAGGTCTGCTCCGCAGGCCGGTCGCTGGTTTAGGATCAAGGCTTGAGGATTTAGGACAAAGGCTAAGGCTGACAAGACAGATAGAAGTTGGTAGTAGATAGGCTACGGCTGAGGAAGGATGAAGTAGGAAAGCAGCGTTCATCGGATGCTTCCCGAGCACCGCGAGGGATCATCCGATGCCTCGCGGGCTTGTGGGGAAGTTTCCCGGAGTGACGAACGACCACCCCCCATCGGCCTGGAAGGCCGTTCCTTGTTGCGGAGCGGGGTCTGCGGTCCGTTCGCAGAACGGTTAGGGCCCTGCGACCATTGTCGGGAAACCATTACTATGGGCAATTGAAAACTGGTGTTGAAAGAGCAAGTGGGCTAAAGTTGAGGAAGAAGGAAGACTGAAGAAGGAAAGCATCGTGAGCTTGTGAGGAAGTTTCCCGGGGCGACGAACGCCCACCCCTCATCGGCCTGGAAGGCCGTTCCTTTTTGCGGAGCGGGGTCTGCGGTCCGTTCGCAGAACGGTTAGGGCCCCGCGACCATTGTCGGCAAACGGTTATTATGGGCAATCAAAAACTGGTGTTGAAAGAGCAAGTGGGCTGAGGCGAAGAAGAAGGAAGACTGAAGAAGGAAAGCATCGCGGGCTTGTGGGGAAGTTTCCCGGAGTGACGAACGACCACCCCCCCATCGGCCTGGAAGGCCGTTCCTTGCTGCGGAGCGGGGTCCGCGGTCCGTTCGCAGAACGGTTAGGGCCCCGCGACCATTGTCGGCAAACGGTTATTATGGGCAATCAAAAACTGGTGTTGAAAGAGCAAGTGGGCGAAGGCTGAGGCGAAGAAGAAGGAAGACTGAAGAAGGAAAGCATCGTGAGCTTGTGGGGAAGTTTCCCGGAGTGACGAACGACCACCCCCCATCGGCCTGGAAGGCCGTTCCTTGTTGCGGAGCGGGGTCTGCGGTCCGTTCGCAGAACGGCAAGGGCCCCGCGACCTGTTGTCGGGAAGTCAGCTGCTCACTATGATCTTCGGGGCGAGGGACCGCAGGTGCCGCGTGATGCCCGAACGAGCCAGGCCGAACTGCTTACCTTAGGCCGAGAAATTCCCGGCCATGAAAAAATACCTGCTGTTACTGCTTTGTTGTGGATGCCTTACCTGCGGGGAGGACCGACTGGACCTCTTGATTGTCGGGGGGACCGTCATTGACGGGGAGGGGCTGGAAGCCTACCGGGCGGACGTCGGGGTACGGGACGGGGAGATCACGTTCGTTGGGGAAGCGACCGCGGCGGAACGCCGCGCCCGCCGGGTCATTGACGCTGCGGGCTACTACGTGACTCCCGGGTTCATTGATCCGCACACCCATGCGCTGCGGGACCTGTCCGATTCCGTAAAGAGGGTCAATCTCAACTACCTGATGCAGGGGGTCACCACGGTGGTGACGGGCAGCGACGGCAATAGCGTGGACGACATTGCGGCCCAATTGCAACACTGGGAGGAAAACGGCATCGGCACCAACGCCGCTATCCTGACCGGCCACCGCAACATCCGTAAACGCATCATGGGGATGGAAGAGCGGGCACCGACGGCGGCCGAATTGTCTCAAATGCGGACGATGGTCCGCCGGGGGATGGAAGCCGGTGCCCTGGGTTTTTCTTCCGGCCTGTATTACGCACCGGCGAGTTTCGCGGATACCGAAGAGGTCATCGAGCTGGCCAAGGTTGCCGCCGCCTACGGCGGCCTTTACGACGCCCACATCCGGGACGAGAGCAGCTACAACATCGGACTGATGGCCGCCGTACTAGAATCCATCCGGGTGGCCGAAGTAGCCGACCTGCCGGCCAACATCTCCCACATCAAGTGCCTGGGGGTGGACGTGTGGGGACAAAGCCAGGCCATCATCGACACCATCGAGGCGGCCCGCGGCCGCGGACTGACGATCACCGCCGATCAGTACCCCTACCTCGCCTCGGGCACTTCCCTGAGCAAGGCCCTGCTCCCGAAGTGGGTCTTCGCCGGTTTTGAGGATTACACCCGGAAATTTGACGAGCCCGAACTGCTGCCCCGCATCAAGACCGACATGGCCGAGAACCTGCGCCGCCGCGGCGGCGCTGAATCCCTGCTGATCGTCTTCGCGAAGGTCGATAGCCTCAACGGAATGACCCTGCGCGACATTAGCGATGCCTACCAACTGCCGCCGGTGGAGGCGGCCATTGCTGTGATGCAATCCGGGGGCGCGAACGTGGCCTCCTTCAACATGATCCCCGAAGATCTGCAGCGCTTCATGGCGCAGGAGTGGGTGATGACCTGCTCGGACGGCACCGTGGCCCATCCCCGCAAGTTCGGCACCTTCTCCAAAAAGCTGCGGGAGTTTGTTGTGGACAAGGAGGTACTTACCCTGGCGCAGATGGTGCGCCGCAGTACGGGACTAACCGCCGAAACCTTCCGGATGCCCGGTCGGGGAAAGGTGAAGGACGGGTATTCTGCGGACCTGCTGGTCTTCCGTCCCGAAGCGGTCCGCGACCACGCCACCTTTACCGACCCCAACGCACTCAGTACGGGTATGGAGTACATCGTCCTGAACGGTCAGGTGGTGGTGGAAGCAGGAGAATTTACGGGCGAATTGGCGGGAGAGGTCGTTCGGCGGGGTGAGCGTTAGCTACGTGATTTGCGTCTCACCCACCGAGACCCGGGAGCAGCATTTTGGTCCAACGGCCCAATTAAAACAGCTTCAAGGTTTGCGAAGCATTGCGGAAAGAACGGCCAAATGCTGCGCTAGAAGTGCCGTTTCTGGGCCGAGAATTCCATCGCTTCCCCCTTGCCGAAGCCGAAGCTGAAGCCGAGGGTGATGAAGCGTCCGCGGAAGCGGCGGTTGTAGATGGTGAAGTCCTCCTGGATAATCTGGCTCTCCTGAATGCGGGAAACGAAGACGTCGCGGACACTCAGGTTGAGGGCGCCCCGTCCCTTCAGCAGCTTCTTGCGGACCCCCATATCGGCGAAGAGCTGATCGGACACGGTGCTCTGTACCGTCTGGAAGGCGGACTGGTACTGCCCGGTCACCTCAACCTCCAGATCGGCGGGTAGCTTCATCTTGGCCGTGATGCGGCCCGACCACTGGTCGGCCGAAAAATCGAAGGACTGCCCTTCGAGCTCCCCGACCCGCTGAAAGAAGTTGAAGTTGAAATCGCCCATGAAGGAGACCTTCTTGCCCGGGCTGTACTTGCCGTTCACTTCCAGTCCCGTCGAGGCATTGGTGCCGATGTTCATGGGCATCACCGTATTGACGTTGTTGGCGAAGGAAGAAACCCGCTCCACTACGTCGGTGGTGTAGCGGTGATAGACACCGGCGTTCAGGGAGGCTTCCCCGAAGATGAAGATGCTGGTGAGTTCGTAGCTGTCGGTGTACTCGGGCTGGAGGTCCGGGTTGCCGACGCGGATGTTGAAATCGTTACGGATGTTGAAGAAGGGGTTCAGGTCCCAGAGGCGGGGACGGAAGATCCGCCGGGAGTAGCCCGCCTGCACCGAGAAACCCTCGTTGATCTTGTAGCTGCTGTGGGCGCTGGGGAAGAGGTCGGTGAAATTCTGGTTGTTGCTTTCCCCGGTGGTTTCGAGGAGGGTACGCAGGTCGGTATTCTCTACCCGCATACCGAGCTTGAGGCCCCACTTACCGAATTCGTAGGCTCCCGTACCGTAGAGGGCCAGCACGTTCTGGTTCCAGTTGAAGACGTTGGTCAGGTCGGGGTTGTCTACGAAAACGCCGTTTTCGAGATTCCGGACGGCGAAGTCATTACTGACGTCCTTGATGACGTACTGCGCTCCGGTTTCCAGCGTCCACTTGTCGTCGAAGGGGCGGGTGTAGTCCAGCTTGAAGGTGTTTTCGGCTTCGAGGAAGTCGGTGCGGGTCTGTTGCTCGCCGTCGCGGTCCTGTCCTTCGATGGTGGTGTTCAGGAAGGCCGAGGTCTGATCCTTACCGAAGTAGCGGCCGAGGATGCTGAAAACGAGATCGTGGTCCTTGTCGTCCTTGAAGTCCCGCTTGTAGTTCAGCTCGTACTGCCATTTGGGATTGGTGGCTTCGGTGGTTTCCGAGCGGGCCCAGCGGGAAATCTCGTCGCCATTGACGTCTTCCAGGCGGAACTCGGTGCTGGACGGCTGGTCTTCCACCTCGTAGGCAAAGTTGCCCGAAAGGGTGATGACGTTACGTTCGTCGATGTAGTAGTCCGTGCCCAGCACGAAGTTGTAGAATTGCTCGTTACGGAATTCCTCCCCTTCGGAGAAGAGAACGTTACCGGTGGTGAGGTCGCGGTTGATGGAGCGGGTGTCGTTGGGCAGTTCCCGGTAGCCGGCACCGAGCTGACTGAAGAGATTGAACTTTTCCGTGCGGCGGTTCAGGCTGAGGCCGAGGCTGTGGTTGTGGGGGGCACCGACGTTCAGCGTCATGGAGCCGTTCATGCCCTTGCGCTCTTCCTTCTTCAGGACGATGTTGATGATGCCCGAGGTGCCCTCGGCGTCGTACTTGGCAGAGGGGTTGGTGATGACTTCCACGGACTCGATCATGTCGGCCGTCAGGGTACCCAGGGCGTTGCCCTGCTCGCTGGCGATGACGGAGGGTTTGCCGTTGATCAGTACCTGCACGCCCGTGCTGCCGCGCAGGCTGATGTCGCCCTCGATGCTGACGTTCACGGAGGGGACGTTATTGAGCACCTCCAGGGCACTGGCGCCGGTGCTGCTCAGGTCCTTACCGACGTTGAAGACCCGGCGGTCGAGCTTGAACTCGGTGGAGGACTTTTCGGCCCGGACGGTCACTTCGTCGAGCATGGCCGACTGGCTGGCCAGGGAGAGCGTCCCGAGGTCCACCACCTTCTGCCCGGCGGGGATCTCTTCGATGGTGAGTTTGTCGTAGCCGATGAAGGAGATTTCGAGGAAGATATTTTGGCGGTCGGTGGCCACGGTAAAGCGTCCGTCAGCGTCCGTGGTGGTGCCGGTGATGGCCTGGCGATTGTTCCGGTCGCCGACCATGACGGTGGCGAACTCCACGGGCGTGCCCGAAGCGGGGTCCACGACCTGGCCGGTGAGGGTGATGTCGGTGGCCTGGCCGAAGAGGCCAGCGGGGATTACGAGAATAAGCGTAAAGAACGTAAGGACCAGTGATTTCATGGGGTTGCACTTTAAAACGATGGGGCAAAGAACCGGTTTCGGCGGCTAGCAAACCACTAAAATCGGTGAACGACGAATTTGGGTTGGTGATCAACGGGGCGTGAGCAGCGGTCCCGGGTGAACGACCGCTTCCCGCCGGGGAGCAACCGGATAATCTGGCTTTGGAGGAGACTCTTGGCACCTGCACTTGTTGCCCCCAACCTAAAGACGTCGCGCCCAAACGATGCGGAGGCTCGGAGGCATGATTCAACCTTTCGGACGCAAATAAATTATCTACTTTGCAGCCTTATTTATCCCAACATGTCCGAAGAGGAGGAACAAGACGAACTTTTTGATTCCCGCCAGATTCTGGTGGACCCCAAGCAGAAGCCCGTCCGGATCGACAAGTTTCTGGCCGATAAGCTGGCGGGCGTCAGCCGCAGCCGGGTGCAGAACGGCATCAAGGCGGGCTCCATTCGCGTGGACGGCCGCTCCGTGCGCCCCAACCACAAGCTCATGCCCGGGCAGCTGATCACGGTCGTTACGCCGCGCTACCGCGCCGAGGGGGAGCCGAGCCTGATCCCGGAAGACATCCCGTTGGACATCCGCTACGAAGACGACGACGTCATGGTCGTCTACAAGCCCCCCGGCATGGTCGTCCATCCGGGCGTGGGGCACCGGACCGGCACCCTGGTGAACGCCCTGGCCGGCTACTTGCAGAAGGAGGACCTGCCCGTGCTGCCGGGCAACGACAACGACCGCGTCGGCCTCGTACACCGCATCGACAAGGACACCTCCGGCCTGCTGGTGATCGCCAAGACGGACTTCGCCATGACGCACCTGGCGCGCCAATTCTTCGATCACTCCATCGACCGCACCTACCAGGCTATCTGCTGGGGCGAGCCGGAGGAACCCACCGGCACCATCAACGCCCACCTGGGGCGGGACGTGAAGAACCGGCAGAATTACCGGGTCTACGAGGAGCCCGAGGAGCACCACAAACACGCCATCACCCACTACCGGACGCTGGAGCCCCTCTACTACGTCAGCCTCGTGGAGCTGAAGCTGGAAACGGGCCGCACCCACCAGATCCGCGTCCACTTCAAGTGGATGGGGCACCCGCTGTTCAACGACAGTCGGTACGGTGGCGACCGGATCGTGAAGGGCACCATCTACAGCAAGTACAAGACCTTCGCCGAGCGCTGTTTCGAGCTCTGTCCGCGGCAGGCCCTGCACGCCAAGAGTCTGGCCTTCACCCACCCCAAGACGGGCAAACGCATGGCCTTCGACAGTGAGCTGCCCGAAGACATGACCGCCTGCCTGGATCGCTGGCGCGCCTACGTGGGCCCCCGCCGGCAGAACGACCAGTTATCATGAGTCCCACTGCGGCGGTCACGGACTGGGTGCACACCGTGGTGGTCGGCTTCGGCCTCTGTCCCTTCGCCGCCCATCCCTTACGCAACGGTCAGGTCGCCTTTCTGGAAATCGATGCACCGGACATTCCGACGGCTTTTGAGATGGCGATGACGCAGGTGCAAAGTTTCCTGGCTCAGGAGCCAGGGTTAGGATTTAGGATTGAGGATTTAGGATTTAGGGAAACGGAGGGAGAAGAAGGAAGAGGGAAGAAGGAAGAAGTAGAGAAGAAGAAGGAAGAAGAGGGAGGAGAGCTCGTCCGCCCAGGCGCGAGGCACGAGCTGACTGGTCGGCCGAGCGGGGGAGGAGAGGAAGGATTGAGGACTCAGGATTCAGGATTTAGGGAAACGGAGGTTAAGGAAGAAGAAGGAAGAAAAAAGAAGGAAGACGAAAGTAGCGTTCATCGGATGTCTCCGGGGCGCAGCGAAGGGTCATCCGATGTATCGCGGCCCGCAGCGCCCGAAACTACGCTCTTGGTCTTCTCCCGCACCCTCCGGGATTTTCCCACCTTTCTGGATTTTGTCGCCACCCTCGAAGACGTGCTGGCCGAGACCGGGGCCGATCAGCTGGTGCAGCTGGCCCATTTTCATCCCCAGTACCAGTTTGCGGACCTTTCCTTCAAGGATGCGGCCAACCGCACGAACCGGGCTCCCTATCCGGTGGTGCAACTCCTCCGCGTCGCGGGCGTAGCCCGCGCCATTGAGCACTACCCCGACGTGGAGGCCATCCCCGAGCGGAACATTCAGCGGATGCGGGAGGTGTTTAGGGAGGAGGAGTAGAGTTTTAGGGTAAGTCTGGTCAGGGGGTGGTTGAAGCACTTGGGCCGCAGGTTCGTGCGGCGTGGGATGCACTGGTGGTGCTCGATGCAGTAATTTGTGCTTACAGCGAAAGGTCACGGAAGGCGTCGCCCATCCCGGTAGCGGGAAGAAAAAGGGGGAGAAGTGTGACAAATCTATCGTTGGGCCGAATAATGGACTAAACAGCATCCAGTTTGGACGAAAAAGAAAGAATATTCTTATCGGTTCTTGACGGTCACAAGGGCATCATCTACAAGGTTGCTAACACCTACTGTAATGATGCATCCGACCGGGATGATTTAATTCAGGAAATCACTCTGCAGATATGGCGGTCAATCGACAATTATCGCGAAGAGTATAAGTGGTCGACCTGGATTTATCGGATCGCCTTGAATACGTCAATTTCTTTTTATCGGAAGAACAGCACACGTAGGGCGAGAACGGTAGGCCTTGGCCAAATAATTGAAGTGCCAAACGCGGATGACGAATCTCCCGATGACGAAAATTTTGTCTTGCTAAGAAAATTCATCCGGGAACTCCGAGAAATTGATAAGGCTTTAATCCTCCTGCATCTCGAAGGACTGAGCAGCCAGGAGATTGCGGACATTATGGCCACCACCCAAACCAACGTAACCACCAAAATTTCCAGAATCAGGAAGAAGCTTAAACTCAAGTTTCAAAATCACAAAAAGTAAAGAGAATGGATAGCATGGAATTGCAAAACATTTGGCGGTCCTACGACCAGAAGATGCAAAGTGTCCTCACCATAAATAAGGAGATTGCTTTAAATCTTTCGCGGCAGAAGCTGGATAGACAAATCAGTAAACTCAACCGTCCGAAATGGACGGGGGTGCTGATTGGCGTGCCCTATACAATGCTATTGTTCAGCATTACGGTAGTCGCGGCGTTTTCCGAGGCCTACTTCGTGGCCATTGGTTTTGGTGCGATATCCCTGATTATGGCAGTAGTGCTCGGGAATTATTTCTATCAGTTGCACTTGATTAGTGAAATCCGAAACAGTGAGGATGTGCTCTTTACACAGAAGCAATTATCGAAACTGAGGATTTCGAGTTTCAACGCCCTGAACTTCTCCGTCTTTCAGCTGCCCTTTTGGTCGGTATGCTGGATAAGCATCGAAGCGCTGAAGGCCAGTCCATATGTCTACGGCGGCGTCAACTTACTGGCGTTCCTTGTGCTCACCTTTATTTCTTTCTGGCTGTTCCGGCAGCTAAGTGACCATCAGGGAGCGTCAAAGGTTAGGGATTTCTTTCTGTCGGGGAGTGAATGGGAGCCAATTACCAAATCGGCAGCCATACTGGAGCAGATAAAGGAATTCGAACAATAAAATCAACGGTAAGCGATGAGGAATTTAGCAACCTTTGCCAATTTTTTTAATCCGCTTAGTTCGTTTCAAACTAAAAAATTAACGATGAGAAATACGTTTTTTATCCTGGCTGCTTTGGCCATGCTTAGTGGCTGTACTGCCAACAATGAATCCAGTATTACCCCGCAACCTACCTTAGCTGATTATGCGGTGGGCGAAAAATGGGTCTGGAAATATCAGGGCGTAACCACCGCAGGAGAAGTGCGTTCGGACGGAACGGATACGAGTGAAGTCATCCGGCTTGACGGGGCTTTAAGTATGGTTAGCGGTAACGGCAGGGATACCACCCCCGTGGCCCAAATTGTTACCCCGGAGGACAGCGAAACCCCGAAGTACGACTGGCCGCTCGAAGTGGGTAAGCAATGGAAATACGAAAACAATTGGACGAGTCAGGATGGAACCACCGGGAACCAAAGTCAAACCGCCAAAGTACTTTCGTACCGAGAAGAAACGGTGGGCGCGGGAACCTTTATGGCCTACACGATTGAGTATACCGGGACGATTTCTAATTCCAGAGGTTACCGTGCGGAAGAAAAGGAAGTCTGGTTGTACGCTCCGGCAGTAAAGAATTTCATTAAGCTAACGCAAATCCAGGGTGATTTTCGGTACGTGGAGGAATTGATTGACTACGCTAAGCCAAAATAAAAACGAAGGACGCTTCACGTTCAGCGTACGGACCCAATCTTCTTCATTGAACACCAAGCGTTAAACTAGAGAAGTCCTTCAACAAAACCTTTCGCGGTGCTGCGCATAGCCCGATCGGTACGCCAAAAACGTAAAAAGCCTTATGGGGAATAGAAAAATTATCGCATGGTTGCTGTTGGCTGTGGGGCTTTCTTTGAGTATGGCCTTTTTTTGGGCGGTTGAATTTCCTCAGGGACTGGAGGCCTACCTTAGCCGGGAGTACTACGGCCAATTTGGCCCATTAGTCATTAGCGTCGAACTCCTCATTGCGGGCTACTACTTATTGGTTGGAGATGAAAAGACCAACTTCACGCTGGCCCTCTTTGGATTTACGGCTTTACTGGATCCGATTTTTGATCACTTAGGGCTGTTCGATAGCCTCGTGCCCCTGTACGGAACCATCACGCTGTTGGTTTGTGGACTGCTGTGCCTATGGTTGGCGTTTGCCAATCCATTTAAATTGAAGCGGTTGTCTTATTTGACGGCCACGATCAGTGTAGTGCTAGGTGTTTTGGTTGAGTGGTTCTTTAATTTTCCGTGATTGGAAGTTGCTGACCTTTAGTTTGTGGGGTAGTAAGCGGAATATTCAAAGGATGCGGGAGGTGTTTTCGGGCGAGGCGTTTATGAAGGCTTGGGACGGATGAAGCGAGGATATTGAAGATTTATGCGTTGCGTGTATCCCCCGCCCGGGCGGGGGATACACGTTAATTTGGGTAAATACGTCAATTGGGTCATTGTTAACTGCAGAGTTGCGTATTTTGGTGACCGCAGGTTGGGATATGCGCAATTATTTCGCGCCTATAGCCGGTGTTTACGCAATGCGCATATAACAACGTTCTGCGAAACTAGATAATGAAAGTCAATAATAATATCGTGAAACCACAGTAATTAGTAACCTATGTGTAGATTGCCAGGCTTTTTATTAACTGTATTGTTGTTGTCTTCTGTAATAATCCAGGGGTGTCAGTCAACTGAAGATTCAGTGTTGCGGTTAAAGGGAGTCAATTTATTATCATATCAATTCACAGGATATGCTGGTACTACTGACAGATCATATAAAGATTATGAAAAGTTAAAGAAATTACCAGTTGAAGCGTTGTTAACTTATTATGAAGAAACGAATAATCCAGTCTTTAAAGGATATTTGGGGTGGGCATTGATTGATAAGCGCTACGATCAATTTGTGGATTTTTTTGAAAAGGTTCGAATTGATACAACCAGAGTAGCTATGATGTCAGGTTGTATTGTGAGTGATGATGTATTAAGTAATATCTTGTACGATAAGCTAATCATAGAAAGTTATGATGACAATGAACTAGGCTATATCTCAACTACAATTAATTCGATTGATAGTATAATCTTGAGTAGTTCTCTTAGAGACAGATTGTTTTACAGGGTAATGCAGAAAAGTGGAGAACAGAGAAAATCCTATAGCTTGATCAAGGAAATAGCTTATTCTGGTAATAGAACTGCCATTTTTCACTTAGCCCGATTTCAAAAAGAACATGATTTAGAGTTTTTGCATGAACAGAAAGAGTTGATCCCTGAAATTGTAGTTCATTTCCCTCATCATTCTTTCCGTGAAATTCTAAATAATGAGATGAATACTTATGAGTGCGGTGAAGAAGGCTACAGCCGTACTTTGGCCGGGTATTTAATGACAGGAAACTCATTTGATAGAATCATCACCAAGCTAACAAGTGAATGTACTCATATCCAGATTCGTAATTTACTTATTTCAAGTGCTATGTATACTTTTAGTAAGCCAGTTAATGCTTTAATTGAGTATAATTGGAGAAATTATAGAGAAATCGATGACGCGGGATTTAGACATTTGAAGTCAAATAAGGATAAGGAAATACAAGAGATTCTGCTTGACGGGGTAATAAATGGTAAGGGAGAATTTAGTTTTGTTTGTTCAGACTATGAGTTTGATTTGAAGACGGCTTTTTTCCAAGAACTAAAATACCTTCCTGATAGTATTAAGGCTGAAGTAATTATCAACAGCGCGAGAAATATGAATTCTCATGATTTGTACTCTCTTCAAATGCTAAGTGAATCAATTAAAGTCCCCTCTAAGTACCTCCTAAATGCATTGATAGAACAGATTAGGTCGAGCCGATACGCATTTCGAATGTTCAATATACTTGAATTACTAAAGCCTCATCTGGCTTTTTTAGATAAAGACCGTTTGGTTATAGTGTTTAGAGAAAACACTAGCTGGGATACAGGAAATTGGACGTCACACTTTAGGGAGGAGTTTAAAAGCATGAGAATTGATATATAAAACGCAGAACTTTGCCGCATCGACAATGCTCCTTTCAGTCGCACTGCGTTGCGGCTGGGAGTTGAAGAAAAAGTCTCCCCTGCGCTCCGCCCTTCTCTCTAGCAGTAAGGAGCTCTGCGCATGAAGTCAGCGGAAGAGCGCTGCTGCGCCCTTCCGCCAACATCATGCCTGCGGCAATTTCCAAATTACAAATTTTTTTTCGAGCTTCGCTCGACACAATTTTTATAATTTCAATACTGCGCAGAGCACCTTATGTAGCCTTCCCCAAAAACTGGACAGCTCGTTTTTTGAAAATCTTTAAATTCGAGTTGTTATGAAAAATAAACGATTTAGCGAGACGCAGATCATTACTGCGCCAATCGCTACGAACAGGGCATCTCGGTCAGCGACATGGCGCTGAAACTGGGGGAGTTTCGCAAGCGGGGACTGGAAGAATAGCCCCCCAGCCCCGGCTTTACAAGCTTTTACACCCCTTTACGACCATCCGCCGTAGGTTTGGGGAAATCGTTTCCATTGCTGCTTGCGGCAGTTGAAGTCTCGTTCATCCTTACTGATCGGCCATGAAATTCACCTTCGCTACACTCTTTTTACTGCTCTTCTGCACCTTTGCTAAGGGCCAAAGCCTTGGCATGAAATGGTACAGCGAGCGGGAATACGATGGCGTCACCATCCAAAACAGCTATCCCCGTGGCGGACCCTATCCCGGACCCACGGATAAGCACCACAATTACAGCTACCTCGTATTCTATTCGCGGATAGTGAACGAGACGGAGCACCCGATCGAATTGTCGGTTTGTTTTTCCGCCGACTCCATCTCCATCCCCAACTCCCCGAATACCTTCGTCAAGGTCTTCCTGCCGTCGGACACGATGACCCTGGACAAACGGGATAAATTTAGCTACGGAATAACCCAACTCGCGTCGTTCGATGAGCCGACAAGTTTCGATAGGACAATCGGTCCCCACGAAGACTGCCTGTTCTATTCGGTAGCCCTTTTCTACCAGGCCAACCCGGGGGCCTTCAACGAAGATCGGGGCGGCAACCGGGCAGAATTTATTTTGCGGGGGAAGGAGCTGTTTTACAATCTTTTGCCGCAAATAGACGCCCTGCCCTGCGGGCAGATTGCCGTTGGTAAATGACGGATGCTTCGGGCGGTGGTTCTCCGCCTTCAGCATAGTGTTGAAGAAGCCCTTTACAAGCTTTTACATCCCTTTACCCGGGCATCCCGTAGGTTTGGCGCAAATCAATTTTCCATGAACTTCGATTCCTGCGGGCGCCTGGCCCTACTCGTCTGTCTATTCATTTCAACCCTGTTCTCCTGCGGCCCCGCGGCGGTTTCCACCGAGTCCGATGATGCCCCCGCTCCGGTGGCGGCGGCAGCTCCGGAGCAAGTCGGTAAGTACGTGGTGGAAATCTTCGAGGACCGGCAGGGAACCCTGTGGTTCGGCACGCTGTCTAAGGGCGTGGCGCGCTACGATGGTGATACGCTGGTGTACTGGACCAAGGCCGACGGCCTGGCCGACAACGCCGTGGTCAGCATCGTGGAAGACCGGGAGGGTGACCTGTGGTTTGCCACCCACGAGGGTTTGTCCCGCTACGACGGAGAATCCTTCACCAACTACGGGGAGGCCGACGGACTGCCGCACTTCCGCCTCTCCGGCTTGCTCCTGGACCGGGAGGGCATCCTCTGGGTACGCACCTGGGGCGGTGTGGCCTTCTTCGACGGAGAGACTTTTGTCCCCCTCGAACTGCCCATTCCCGATAACGTGGAACTACTGGACTACCAAACGACCATGGACTGGGTCACCGTCATGAAGGAGGACCCGGCGGGCAATCTTTGGTTCGGTCGGGACGGCTACGGCGCCGCCCGCTACGACGGGCAGTCCTGGACCCACTTTACGGAAGCCGACGGGCTTCCCTCCAATAACGTGCAGGAAATCCACCACGACCGGGCGGGCAATGTCTGGTTCGGTACCCGGGTGGCCGAACGCGATCACCCCGATCCGGAGCAACGTAAGGGGGAGGGTGGTCTCATCCGCTACGACGGGAAAAGCATGCAGGGTTTTCCGGACCACCCCGGCCTCCACCACGCGGATACCTACTCCCTCTACGAAGACCGGGCCGGGGATCTCTGGGTCTCCACCATCGGGGAGGGCGTCTACCGCTACGATGGCACTGACTTTACGAATTACCGGCAGTGCAAGGACCTTAATCCGCTCGGACCCGAGGTGGCCTTTATGGGGATCCAGAGTATGCTCGAGGATAGCCGGGGTAACCACTGGTTCGGCTGCTCGGGTGGCCTGTTCCGGCTGCGGGGCGACGGGGTCGAGAACGTGCCCGTAGGCTTCTTTTTGCGGTAATTGGTCGGAAGCCTGCTTTACGAAGGCCTCGCCGAGTGAAGCGGCGTCCGAACACTGTTGGTCAGTAGGTGGGGACGTGAGTTTCGGTTTAGTTCATTAATTGCCGCAGCGCGCAGGTGCCAAGACGTGGGTAGGGCCGTGGTATGGTCGTTAGGGTACCTGGTGATCTGCGATTCCGTTGGAATCGCGCCCGAATGTATAGGCGTCCAGTAGCGGCAAGGTATACTTGCCGCTACTGATTTAATTATTTTGATTCAACTTTCCCAAGTTCCGGGCTTTACGAAAAGCATGATCAGTCGAGGGACGGAATCACCCAGGGATAAGTATATGGTGTTTCCTTTCCTCGAAAGGAAACCCAACCGGACTGGGGTGCCTAACGGGCTTTCCGCGAAAGAATGTGGCCAATCGATCTTGTACTATCTTACCCTCTTTGATGGTGTGGTCGCCTTTCGGGGAAAGGCGACACCAGGGATTCCTTCCTGAAATGCGTCATCACTGACCAAGAGAAAACAAGCTTCTAGAAAAAAGCATAACCGAACAATTCAGCCCACATCTTCGTACAACCGCCCACCGCCCAGCGATTCAAACCCCCGCTAAAACGGTCAGTAGTAGGTTGTAAATCAGTCCGTTATTATCCCTTCCGCAACTCCTTCTTCAAAATCTTTCCCGTAGCGCTTTGGGGCAGGGCCTCGAGGAATTCAACGTGGCGGGGATATTTGTAGGCGGCGATGCGCTCCTTGGTCCATTCCCGGAGTGCTTCTTCGGATACTTCAGCACCCTCCTTAAGCACCACGCAGGCCTTGATTTCCTCCCCAAACTGATCGTCCGGCACTCCGATGACGGCCACGAGGCTGACCGCCTCGTGCTTCATCATCACGTCCTCCACTTCGCGGGGGTAGACGTTCAGTCCGCCGCGGATAATCATGTCTTTGGTGCGGTCCACGACGTAGAAGAAGCCGTCTTCGTCCATGACGCCCACGTCCCCGGAGTGCAGCCAGCCGTTACGGATGGTTTTGGCGTTGGCCTCGGGCTTGTTAAAGTAGCCCTTCATGACGTTGTGCCCCCGATAAACGATCTCTCCCTTTTCGCCAACGGGCATTTCTTGGTCGTCTTCCCCCACGATCTTAACCTCCACGCCCCACACGGGCGTGCCGATGGAGCCGGGCTTACGCCCCTTTTCCAACTGGTTGAAGGTCACGACGGGAGAGCCCTCCGACATCCCGTAGCCTTCGAGGATCTGGACGTTGAATTTGGCCTCGAAGTCCTCCAGCACCTTAACGGGCAGGGAAGCCCCGCCGGAGAGGCACATTTTCAGCTTGGCGGCAATAGCGTCAAGGTCGAAGGTTTTGTTTTCGTAGTTGAGCAGTCCCCAGTACATAGTGGGTACCCCGGCGAAGATGCTGACCTCGTGCTTGAGCATGAGCCCCAGAACGGCCTCCGCGTCAAAGCGCGGCAGGAGCACGTTGGTGACGCCGCGGTAGACGCCGGCGTTCATCATGACCGTCATGGCAAAAATGTGGAAGAGCGGCAAGACGGTGAGGAGTTTGTCTTCCGCCCCCGCTCCGTACAGGTCGGCGGAGAGGATGGCGTTGAGCGCCAGGTTGCTGTGGGTGAGCTCGGCGCCCTTGGGGCGCCCGGTGGTGCCGGAGGTGTAGATGATCACCGCCGTATCCTCGGCGCCGGTCTGGGCGGTCTCCCTGGTGGGAGACTGCCCCTGCATGAGCGCGCCCAGGGTGGTCAGTCCGTCGATGGGCGAGGGATCCGTAGGTTGGGCGGTGATGACGAAGAAATGCTCACAGGAGGGAACCGAGCGGAAACCCGCGTAACCTTCTTCCAGCATGGGGAGTCCCGGCGCGCCGAGGAAACAGAAATAGGCTTTGGCTTCGGAATCCTTGAGGTGGTATTCTACCTCGTCCCGCTTGAGCAATACGCTCAGGGGTACCACCACGGCACCGGCCTTGAGGATGCCGAAATAGATCATGGGGAAGTAGGGGAGGTTCAGGCAGCTGAGGGCGACCTTATCTCCGGCCCGGATGCCCGCCGCGGCGAGGCCATTGGCGATCTGGTTGGCCGCCCCGTTGATCTGGGCGTAACTCAGGTGGGTATCCATGAAAATGAAGGCATCCTTGGTGGGATAGCGCCGGGCACTATCCTCCAGGAGGGTGGAGAGGTTGAGCATGATCTGTTCTTTTGGGCGAGTCACGGACAAGCCACGGGTAAAGTCGGAAGAATAATTCGCTTTGCGTAGGGATGGCCCGGGTAAAATCCCGGAGTAGCCTCCGCTTCCGCTTCAGGATTGGCTTTCGCGGGTACTTTCGCAACGGAATGCTAGCATCGTAGCGAAGAGACTATCCGGGAATGCGTAATTTCTCCCGCTCCGCGTAACGGACTAATCCCTTTACCCATAAACGGACAAACAAATCCCCCCTCATGAAAGTCAGTAAGCACTTTTTTTACGGCCTGACGGTCCTTGCTCTCCTATTTACTTCTACCACCCTTCGTGCCCAAAGCATCCAGTACGGCGGCAAAAGCTTTACCAAGTTTGAAGTGCTGGAAGGCAGCGTGGGCACCGACGGTAAACACATCTCCGTCTACCTCGCCGAATATGCCCTACCCACGGAGGCTGGCGACATCGTCAAGGGCGATAACCTGGAGGGCGTGCCCGACGGCTATTACCTACAGCTGGAGGTCAACTTCCCGGATGGCGTTAAGTTTCCGATCCTGCCCGAAGACGAAGTCCTGATCGAAACCTCCGATCAGCAGGCTAACCTGGCCGAAGAGGCTTTGCTGCGGGGGCAAATGGCGGAATACGACGAGGAGAAGGGCGCCCGGGAAGCCGGGGCCATGCGGATGAATGCCGAAGAAATTGCCGCCAAAACGAAGGAAATTTCCCGAAAGATGCAATCGGGGGAGCTTTCCCCCGACGAGGCCGTACGGCAGATTGAGGCCCTCACGCAACCGCTCCTGGAGCAGGTGGAGGCTTCCGAAGCGGCGAATCTTTCCATCGAGGAATACGTGGCACCCGCGACTTTCGCCATCAAATTGATGGATACCAAAAATCTGACTTCCTCGACCATATTTTCCGGACGGCTTTCCGTGACCCGCTTCGACGAAAACGCCTTTGAGGCCAGCCTTAACGGCGAGCACGTCGTGGAATGCATGGAACGCCTGACGGCGAGCAGCGCGGCCAACGAAGCCCGCTGCCGGGGCGTCGAATCCGACTACGTTCCCGGCCTGAAGGTGATGTCGGAGGGCACCATCAGCGTACGGATCAAGGTTCCGCTTAAGGAATTCAACGACTGGAGGTAGCGAGCACCGGATGGCCATTTTCCCGCTACTGGTCTGGTCATATGGCGGGCCACCAGAAATTATGGCACTTAGGTTGACCGGTAAGATTTGCGAAGGCATAACCTCCTATTTTGGGGTCAAATGCTTCGTATGATTGCCCCGCTGCCCGCGCGACTGTTCCTGATTTCCTGCCTCATGTGGTCCACCGTTGTGGTGGGGCAGCCCGATACCGTTCACCTGCCGCCGCCCACTGGGCCACTGCCGGTCGGTACGGTCTCCTTCGAATTGGCGGATACTGATCGCCCGGCCCGGTTCGGGCCCGTACGGGGACGGTCACCCCGCTCTTTGATGGTCCAGATTTGGTATCCGGCGGAAAGGTCCGCCTCCGAAGTGAGGGCTCCCTACAATCCGGTGTCCGCCGATTACCGAAAGGTGACGGGGAACAGTTACCTCCGGGCGCCCTTCGTCGAAGGGAGCGGGAAGGCTCCGGTGATTGTCGTTGTTCCGGGACGGGGAACGGAACGCTACCTGTACACGGTGCTGGCCGAAGAGCTGAGCAGCCACGGTTACGTGGTGGTGTCCGTGGACATGCCCGGCATCGGGTATACCGTTTACGGCGACGGATTGGTGATTCCTCCCAGCAAGGATTTTCGGCCGCCACGGGGGATGATGGGTGGCCCCTACGAAAAGGTGGATTCTTTTTTTCAGGCGCCTACGGAACTGGGGGTGGAGGACCTGACCCTGGTCCTACGCCACCTCGAAGAACTGAACCGGGCGGATGCAGCGAATCGGTTTACCGGTCGGCTGCAACTGGATGGCATCGGCTTATTCGGGCACTCCCTCGGGGGGAGGATTGCCGGTGCCCTGGCGGCCCGGGACGGCCGGGTGAAAGCCTACGCATCAATGGAGGGAATCCCGCCCCGGGCGGTGCGCTACGAAGGGCAAATCACATTTCCCACCCTGTTGCTCTGCTCCGACGGGACCTGGCCCTACGCCAAGGAGAACTACGGAAGCATGATCGAGAACCGATCGGCGGCGGTGTTCATGGTCCTGCTGCCGGGCTTCGGGCATAATTCCCTGACCGATAATCCGCTGATTTATCCGGATAATTTCCGCAGCGAGATAGATCCCGCCACGGGACTGACCGTTGGTCGCAAGCTTTTGCTCACCTACTACGATGCGCTGCTCCGGGACGGGGATAATCCCGGTCCGGTACTCAAAAAGATCGAGGAAGTAAACGTAAGGGCGCACGAATAGTGGAGTGATCACTTTTCCTTATTCTTGGGGATGGAAATCCTTCATCGCATCCGAGATTGTACGATTTGCCGGGACCACTTGCCCCACGGCGTAAATCCGGTGCTGGCCGCACATCCCGAAAGTCGGGTGGCCATCATCGGGCAGGCCCCGGGCAGCATCGTGCACCGGACGGGAATCCCCTGGGACGACAAGAGTGGCGACCGCCTGCGGGAATGGCTGGGCGTAAGCGTGGAGGAGTTTTACGATGCCCGCAACTTTGCCATCATCCCGATGGGATTTTGTTACCCCGGAAAGGGAAAGTCGGGGGATTTGCCACCCCGACCGGAATGCGCCCCGCAGTGGCACGGAATACTCTTGGAGCAGCTAACCAATTTGGGATTAACGCTCCTCATCGGGCAGTACGCCCAGGCCCGCTACCTGGGGGAGCGGCGCAAGCGCACCCTGACGGAGACCGTCCGGTCGTGGAAAGAATACCTGCCGGATAAACTGCTGGTTTTGCCGCACCCTTCTCCTCGCAACAACATCTGGCTGCGGAAAAACCCCTGGTTTGAAGCGGAGGTTCTGCCGGAACTGAGAAATATCGTCCAGCGGGGATAGGTAGGGTATCCGGCAGATCCTGCCGGGGAGTATTTTGCCATTGGGGAACTAATTTCTCCTTCCTTCATCCAAACGACCCCTGATGCGTTACTAATCCCGGACCAAGCCACACGGATGACGCTCCAAGAACGAATTGACGTAATGGTCGCCCTGGGCGACCACCTGAGACGGGATAACGATGAATTTCTGGAGGCGCTGCAAAAGCGCACCCAGTTTCACAACGACTGGTTTACGCTGGAGCACCAGCGAGCGAGCCTGATGGCCATTGCGGATGCCTTCCTCCGCCGCGAAAAACTGGAAGCCTGGGTACGTAACTACGCCATACCCGACTGGCCGGCCCCGAAAGCCGTCGGGTCCTCCGCGCCCAAAACCATCGGACTGGTTCTGGCGGGCAACATCCCCCTGGTGGGTTTTCATGACGTGCTCTCGGTGTTCATCGCCGGTCACCGGTCCCTCATCAAGCTGAGCAGTAAGGATGAATACGTGATGCCCTACCTGCTGAAGCTGCTGGCCAAATATGACAAACGGACGGAAACGTACTTTACCCTCACCGACCGGCTGGAAGGCTTCGACGCGGTCATCGCGACGGGCTCCAACAACTCTTCGCGCTACTTTGAAGCCTACTTCGGGCGGTACCCCCACGTGATTCGCAAAAATCGCAATGCCGTCGCCGTGCTGCGCGGCGATGAAACCACCGAGGATTTCCGGGCGCTGGGAAGGGACATCTTTGAGTACTTCGGACTGGGCTGCCGCAACGTATCCAAACTCTACGTTCCGGAAGGCTATGACTTCAATCCGCTGCTGGAAGTCCTCCACGAATGGAAAACCCTCCAGAACCACACGAAGTGGAAAAATAACTTTGATTACAACTACGCCCTGACGACGCTGAACAAGGAAAACTTCTACCTCAGTGGTCCGCTGATGATCGTGGAAAACGATCAGATCGCCTCCCGGATCGCTACCCTGCACTATAGTACCTACCGGGACGTGTCTTCGCTGGAAGAAGAACTGCGCAACCGCCGGGAAGAGATTCAGCTGATCGCGGCGCCGGATGGCTTCCTTTCCCTGCCTACATTCCCCTTCGGCCGGGCCCAACGGCCCGGATTGACCGACTACGCCGACGGAGTAGATACCCTCGCCTTCCTCCAGGAATTGTAGGATGCGTTAGGCCTCCCAGGCCGCCTGCCAGTCCCGCATGGCTTGCTGGAAAACGAGGTTGGCCGTGCCGCAGGTGACCAGGTCGAAGCCCCGCTCGGCCATGGCCCGGGCGTCTTGAGGATCGACGGTGAAGATGCCGGTAAAGAGGTTATTTCGCTTCGCGGCGGCCAGCACCTCATCGATGACGCGGAGAAGCTCCGGGTCGCTGAAGTCCGCCCGTTTTTCCAGGCCCAGGCTTACGCTGAGGTCAAAGGGGCCGACGTAGAGTCCGTCCAGTCCGGGCGTTGCCGCGATGGCCGCTAATTCCTTTACCGCTCCGGCCGTTTCGACCATGGAGAAGCACAGGGTCTCGGCGTTGGCCCGCGCGAAGTATTCGTCGGTATGCAGGCCGGCCCGGAAGGGGCCGAAGCTCCGGTTACCCAGTGGAGGATACTTCGCCGCCCGTACGAAGGCCGCCGCATCGGCGGCGGAATCAACCATCGGACAGATCAGTCCCTCCACCCCGTAATCGAGTGCCTTCATGATCAGTTCCGGGCGGTTCCAGGCCAGCCGCACCAGGGGGATGCTGCCCCCGGCCCGCATGGCTTGTAATATGGGGAGGAGGTCCGTTTGCTCGACCATTCCGTGCTGTAAATCGAGGGTGATGCTCTCCACGCCACCCGCGCTGATCCACTCCGTATTCCAGGAGCCGGGAGTGTTTTGGAAAAGGTTGTACAGCGGAGTAGCCTGCTGAAGGCGGGATCGGAGATGCATGGGGGATGGATTGGATCAACGGCAAAATAAGGACAGGTGCGCGAAAAGGCAGCGGTTTGATGTATACCCCTATTCTGTAGCCTAAGTCCTTGATCCTTCATCCTGGGTGTCGCAGGGCCCGGGCCGTTCTGCGAACGGGCCGCAGACCCCGCTCCGCAGTAAGGAACGGCCTTCCAGGCCGATAGAGAGGTGTTTCCGTCGCCCCGAGAAGCTTCCTCAGAAGCCCGCGATGCATCGGATGATCCCTCACGGTGCTCGGGAAGCATCCGATGAACGCTACTTTCCGTCTTCCGTCTTCCTTTTTCCTAGCCTTGTCCAGAACCTCCTTCTTTCTTCATCAAACTTCCTTCTTCCTGAATCCTTGAGCCTTGAGCCTAAACAAACGACCGGCCTGCGGAGCAGACCTCCTCCAGGATTTTCTTCCTTCTTCAATCTTCCTTCTTTTCCCTTCCTTCGTCCTAAATCCTCAAGCCTCAATCCTAAACAAACCCGCCCACCGTCCGAAGACGGCAGGCGGAGGTAAGTATAGATAAGTGAGTTGCTTCTTACCGCTTGCCCCGGATGATGTCATCCACGGCTTCCGGATTCAGTAGGGTGGAAGTATCGCCGAGCTGATCGGCTTCCCCGGCGGCTACTTTTCGCAGGATGCGTCGCATGATCTTGCCGGAACGCGTCTTGGGCAGGGCGGACACGAACTGAATTTTGTCGGGCTTGGCGATCGGGCCGATCTCCTTGCGGACAATATCAATGATTTCCTTGCGAACCTCATCTCCGTTGTGATCGCCGGGGCCCATGATGACGTAGGCGTAGATGCCCTGTCCCTTAATGTCGTGGGGGTAGCCCACGACGGCCGTCTCAACGACCTCCGGGTGCTCATCGATGGCGTTTTCGACTTCGGCCGTTCCCATCCGGTGACCGGAAACGTTGATGACGTCGTCCACCCGGCCCACGATACGGTACATGCCGTTTTCGTCGCGACGGGCGCCGTCGCCGGTGAAGTACATGCCGGGCACGGTGCTGAAGTAGGTGTTTTTGCAGCGCTGGTGGTCGCCCCAGATGGTACGCAGCATGCTCGGCCAGGGGAACTTCACGCAGAGCAGTCCCGAGGCGGGATTACCCTCCACTTCCTGAATGTTTTCCTTGTCCACCAGGCAGGGCTGGATGCCCGGGAGGGGATAGCCGGCAAAGGTGGGTTTTTGCGGACTGTGCCCCCCTAAACCAGAAATCATCATTCCACCGGTTTCGGTCTGCCACCAGGTGTCAACGATGGGCACGGTGTCCTTGCCGATCTTCTCTTTGTACCACTCCCAGGCTTCCTGATTGATGGGTTCCCCCACCGAACCAATCACCTTCAGGCTGCTCAGGTCGTAGCCCTCCACGAATTCATCGCCCCGGGCCATCAGGGCCCGAATGGCGGTGGGGGCGGTGTAGAACTGGTTTACCTTATGCTTCTCGCACACTTCCCAGAACCGACCGGCGTCGGGGTAAGTGGGTACCCCCTCAAACATCATGGTGGTCGCGCCCACCAGCAGTGGACCGTAGAGGATGTAGCTGTGGCCCGTGATCCAGCCGATGTCCGCCGTACACCAGTAGACGTCGCCGGGCTGGTACTGGAAGACGTTCAGGAAACTGAAGGCGGTGTAGAGCATGTAGCCACCGCAGGTGTGGACCACTCCCTTGGGCTTGCCGGTGGAGCCGGAGGTGTAAAGGATGAAGAGGACGTCTTCGGCGTCCATCACCTCGGGGGTGCAGTCCGTCGATTGCCCTTCGGTGGCCTCGTGGTACCACTTGTCGTAGCTGGGGTCCCAGCCGATGTCTCCCCCGGTATTTCGGTGCACCAGCACGGTTTCAATGGAGGGACAGCCAAGGCCCATGGCCTCGTCGACGACTTCTTTGACGGGGATCGTCTTGGCGCCGCGCTTGTTGTAGTCCGAACAGATGATCATTTTGCATTCGGCGTCGTTGACGCGGTCGGCCAGTGCCTGAGCGCTGAAGCCGGCAAAAACCACGGAGTGGATGGCCCCGATCCGGGCGCAAGCCAGGATACTGATGGCCAGTTCCGGCACCATGGGCATGTAGAAACACACCCGGTCCCCCTTGCCGATGCCGAGTTCCCGCAGGGCGTTACCGGTCTTGCTCACTTCGTCGAGCAGCTGCCGGTAGGTCAGGGAAATGGCGGGGTCCCCGGGCTCGTTGGGTTCAAAGAGGATGGCGGTCTGATCACCCCGTTCTTCGAGGTGGCGGTCCAGGCAGTTCTCCGTGATGTTGAGCTTGCCCCCGGGGAACCACTTGACGTTGGGCCCCTCGAAGTCCCACTCCAGCACTTTATCCCAGGGCTGGTGCCAGTCAAAGGTTCTGGCCTGCTCGGCCCAGAAGCTCTCCGGGTTGTCCACGGATTGCTGGTAGACCTCCTGGTAGTGATCGAAAGATTTAATCTGAAGTGGTAACTGCATGGTCGATAACATTTGATGGGAGTTAAGATAGCGGGCGGTGGACAATTTTCCAGGTGGAGGGGCCACCGCTCGCCGGGGTGATGAAAAAAAATCAGGTTGAGGTCGGGGGTGGGGGGGCTTTTGGGGTGGTTTCGGAGGGTGAAATATTGTCTGGGCGACGCAGCGCAGGTGCCGGGCTGATGGGCAATCGAATCAGAAATCCGGCACCCTCCCGGTAGCCGGCCTCTACGCCGATGCTCCCGCCACAACGCTCGATTATGGTCTTGCTGATGTGTAGTCCCAGGCCGCTACCGGAAGGCTTGCCCTGGGTGGAGGAGCTGATCTGCGTGAAGCGCTCAAAAATGAGTTCGTGTTTCTCCGGGGGGATGCCCGGACCGTTGTCCTGAATGCGGAGTTCGGCCATGCTGGTCGCAGGGTCTTTCCGTAGGCTAACCCGAATCTGGCCGTCTTCGTCCGGAACGAATTTGATGGCGTTGCCCAGCAGGTTGACGATCACCTGCGTCAGTCGGTCCGCCGGACCGGTAACGTAGAGTGGCGTTTCCGGAAGCTCTTTTTCCAGGAAGATGTCGTGTTCCCGGAGCAGGGCGCGGAGACTGCTGATGGCGTCCCGGACCAGCTGGTTGAAGTCCAGGACGTGACCCTCGTCCGTCCATCGCTGCTGCTCGATCTTTTCGATGTCCAGTACCTGACTCACCAGGCGGGTGAGCCGCTCGCTCTCGGAGACAATGATTTTCAGGAAGGTAGCCCGCTGTTCGGCCTCCATATCGTGGTGGTCCAGCAGGATTCTGGCCAGCGACTTGACGGAGGTTATCGGCGTGCGTAGTTCGTGGGTGACGGTGCTGATGAACTCGGCCTTGAGTTCGTCCAGCTCCCGCAACTGCTGGTTGGCCGCCCGCAGCTGGGTGGTGACGGCTTCCAGCTCGGACTGTTTAACCTCCAGCTCCTTACCGTACTGCACGGCATCCTGCGTCTTGCGCAAAATGGCAATCACCTCCTCCAGTTTGATGGGATCCTCCTTGGTAATCCCCCGCATCAGTACCTGGGCGGAAGCGGTGCCGATGGCCCCGGATAATTTCTGCTCCACCTTCAGCAGCAGTTCCGGACTGGCCAGTCCTCCCCGGCGCAGACGGTCATAACGACCGGCACCCAGGGCATTGCGGACAAACTTGCGGGCCCCCTTCGCGCCCGTAAACCGACTCAGGAGCTGCTCCAGATCGCTGACCTTGGCCCGGCGACGGCGGGTCTGGTATTCCTGATTGTTCCGGCGGTACTTGTCGTGGTCGACAAAGAAATCCGCCTGACGGATTTCCATCGCGTCGGGTTGGTCGTTCAGGCTGAAGATGGCCAGCCCCGCGCAATTGACCAGTAGGCTCCAGAAGGCGCCGTGGGCGATGGGCGTCATTCCCCCGGCGCCCAGGAGCTGATGGGGTCGCAGCCAGGAAAGTCCCCAGGGGCCGTTTGCCATCATTTCCGGCCCGAAACCCAGCATCCCCCCGGTGGTGGGCAGTGCCAGGGTGTAGGACCATAAGATGAAGCCCGCAACCAGTCCGATGAGGGCGCCCCGCTTGGTGGCGGCTTTCCAGTAGAGGCCGGCCAGGACGCTGGGCGCGAACTGGGCGACGGCGGTGAAGGAGATCAGTCCGATGGCGACCAGCGAGTAGCGGTTGCCGACACTCTGGTAGTAACCGTAAGCCAGGAGCAGCACCAACAAGATGATGAGGCGCCGGATGTTGAGGAGTGGCTTGCTCAGGTCCGAATCGTTGCGGTTGGCCTTACGGTCAAATTCCAGCAGGAAGGGCAGCACGATGTTGTTGCTGATCATCAGACTCAGGGAAATTGTCGACATGATGACCATGCCCGTGGCCGCGGCGAAGCCCCCGAGAGCGGCGATGGTGGCCACGAGGGGATAGCCCAGGGATTTGGGCAGGCTGATGACGAAGGTGTCGGCGCTGGCCAGCCCCTCCGCCCCGAAGTGCAGGTATCCCGCCGCTGCGATAGGCAGCACGAAGAGATTGATGAGGAGCAGGTAGAGGGGGAAGACCCAGGCGGCCCTTTTCAGGTCTCCGATGTTGTTATTCTCCACGACGGAAACGTGGAATTGTCGGGGTAAGAGCACGACGGCCGCCATGCTGACCAGGCAGAGCCAGAACCAGTCCCAGCCGGTGATTCCCGAGGCCGAAATACTGCTCATCCCCGCCAGGGAGGGCAGCGTAAGTGCTTCAAAAAAGGAAGGCGTATCCGTCCGCCCGAAGAACACCCATACGACGAAAATGCCCACGAACAAGAAGGCCAGTAGCTTAAAGACCCCCTCGAACGAAATGGCGGCAATTACTCCCTGGTGGCGTTCATTGGCGTCGAGGCGACGAACGCCGAAGATGACCGTAAAAAGCGCCAGTACCAGGGTGAGAAACAGGGCATTGTCGCGATAAAATGGTTGAGCGTGGGTGAGCGTGGTGCCTTCCGTCAGCAGGTCGAAGATGGCGGCAATGGCCTTGATCTGGAGGGAGATGTAGGGCACGGTGCCGATGACCAGAAAGGTGGCGGCCAGCAGGCCCAGCGTCCGGGATTTGCCGTACCGACTGCTGATGAAGTCCGGGATGGAGGTGATGCGTTCCGATTTGGCGATCCGGATGATCTTCTCCATCAGGAAGGGCCAGACGGGGGCCAGCATCAGCGGGCCGAGGTAAATGGGCAGAAAGGAGAGCCCATCATTGGCCGCCCGGCCCACGGAACCGAAGAAGGTCCAGGCGGTACAGTAAACCGTCAGCGACAGGGCGTAGCCAAATGGGTTGTGGAACATGCGCCCCAGCCATCCCCGGCGGCCCTCGGCGATGTAGGCCACCCCGAAGAGGATCAGGAGGTAGCCCAGGAAGATGGAAACGGCGGCCAGACTACTCATCCTTACGCTGCTTTGGGGAAGCGCCGTAGAGGCGGGCGATGAGGAAGACGATACCGATCCAGATGATCAGGAGGTACAGGAGCAACAACGGAAAACGTCCGGCTTCGATCACGGACTCCGCCAGCCCAATCAACGGAAAGTTGAGGAGCAGCATGCTGGCCAGGAAGAGCACGATCAGGGCCGGACGTTTAACGTGTCGCAGGGGCATTGTTGGAGCTTAGTGGTCGTGAGCTTCGCCGGCACCACTAGGGATGCGGATGTCTTCTACGATGTCCTGTACCGACTGGGGTGGGGGAGGCGTCATGCGGCTGACGACCAGCGAGACGGCCAGGTTTACCACCATGGCGACGGTGCCGAAGCCTTCGGGGGAGATGCCAAACCACCAGCTGTCCTTGCTCGGAACTTCGTCAACGAACCATCCCAGCTTGTAGACGGCCATGTAGCCAAACATCAGGAGGATACCCACAATCATGCCGGAAACGGCCCCCTGGCGGTTCATCCGTTTGTCGAAGATGCCCAGCACGATGGCCGGGAAGAAGCTGGCGGCGGCCAGGCCGAAGGCCAGGGCAACCGTAGCGGCTACGAATCCGGGAGGGTTGATGCCGAAGTAGGCGGCCACGATGACGGCCATGGCGGCACCGCCGCGGGCCCACCAGAGCTCTTCTTTCTCGCTCATGTTGGGCTTGATCTGCATGCGCATCAGGTCCCGGGAAAGGGCCGTGGAAATGACGAGGAGCAGACCAGCGGCCGTACTGAGGGCGGCGGCCAGACCGCCCGCTGCTACCAGGGCAATGATCCAGTTGGGCAGACCGGCAATTTCGGGGTTGGCCAGCACCATGATGTCGTTGTCGATGTAGACCTCGTTTTCGGTGGTCGTGGCGGCGTTGGCGACCATCACCTGACCGTAATCGCCGCGCAGGGGCAGGCCGTCCTTCAGCTGGGCGACGGGCTTACCTTCCATGGCCGCTCCGGGAGCGTAGTTGATGGCGCCGTCGCCGTCCTTATCCACCCAGGCAATCAGGCCGGTTTCCTCCCACTTTTTAAACCATTCGGGCATGGCGGTATATTCCTTGTCCTGCATGGTGTCGATGAGGTTCGTACGCGCAAAGGCGGCAATGGCGGGGGCCGTAGTGTAGAGGATGGCGATGAACAGCAGGGCCCAGCCGGCGGAGATGCGGGCGTCCTTCACCTTCGGTACGGTGAAGAAGCGGACGATGACGTGGGGTAGTCCCGCCGTGCCCACCATGAGGGCAAAGGTGATCGCAAATACGTCGATCATGGATTTGCTGCCGTTGGTATACTCCGCAAAGCCAAGGTCGGTGTGCAACTGGTCGAGCTTATCCAGCAGGGCGACGCCACTACCGTCGTTGACCTCGCTGATGAAGCCTAACTGGGGAATGATGTTGCCCGTCATGTTCAGCGAAATGAAAATGGCCGGCACCATGAAGGCGAAGATCAGTACGCAGTACTGGGCCACCTGGGTGTAGGTGATGCCCTTCATGCCGCCCATGATGGCGTAGAAGAATACGATCAGGGTCCCGATGTACACCCCGGTGTTGATGTCAACTTCCAGGAAACGACTGAAGACCAGCCCGACACCACGCATCTGTCCGGCAACGTAGGTGAAGGAAACCACGATGGCGCAAATCACGGCTACCGTCCGGGCAGTGTTGCTGTAGTAGCGGTCCCCGATGAAGTCCGGGACGGTGAACTTGCCGAATTTTCGCAGGTAGGGGGCGAGCAGTAGCGCCAGGAGTACGTAGCCTCCGGTCCATCCCATGAGGTAAACGCTGCCGTCGTAACCGGCAAAGCTGATGATCCCGGCCATGGAGATGAAGGAGGCCGCCGACATCCAGTCCGCCGCCGTAGCCATGCCGTTGGCCACGGGGTGTACCCCGCCGCCGGCGACGTAAAATTCTTTGGTGGAGCCGGCACGCGCCCAGATGGCGATGCCGATGTAGAGCAGAAAAGTGAGCCCTACGATGAGGAAGGTCCAGGCTTGTACGTCCATTGGAACTTAAATTTTCTAGTTTAGATAAAGGGTGAGTAATGGGGGGCTTACTCCCCGAAGCCGTACTTGTCGTCCAGGCGGTTCATGAGATACACGTAGACGAAAATCAGCAGCACAAATACGTAAATCGAACCTTGCTGGGCAAACCAGAAGCCGAGCTTTGCCCCGCCGATACGGTAGTTGTTGAGCTGTTCTACGAAGAGGATACCGCATCCGTAGCTGACGACGAACCATACGGCCAGTAGGGCCACCAGATAGCTCAGGTTTTCTTTCCAGTAGGCCGTCCGTTTCTTTTGGGCCAGATCTTCCGGAGTTGGTCCCCCGGTAGGGGCGTTCTCCGGCGCTAATTTTTCTTGATCGAGGATCATGAAGACAGGTTATTGTGGTGAAGGAATAGTTTGGTTCAGTGGCTCCCGGCGGATATCGCCGGAAGCCCTCCTGATCAAAGGAAAACGTGCGCCTGCATCCGTAGCTGGCTGACGTCTCCACGCGTAGTAGTTAGATCGTTGTTGATGCGGTGAAATTCCAGCGTGAGTTTTGCGTTGTGCCCGTTGAGGAAGTAGTTAATCCCGGCATTAAAGGAGGTCATGTTTTCCTCAAAGCCATCGTAGTTCCCCACCTGATAAGCAAAGTAAGGCATAATCTTGGCCGCCTGCAGGAAATAGCCCACCTGCCCGTACACGGCCGTACCGGTGCCCGCCCAGCGGCCCACGAAGTTTTCTCCGTAGTCAAAGTTCATGAGTGAGGCGTAGGCGTTGAAGCACCCACCTTTGGTGGGCAAGTCCATAAAGGCATCCACCGCGAAGTGGCCGACGTCTACGTGACCTTCCTGGCCTTCCGTATGGTCATAGGCACCGTTCGGGTGCAGATAAAAGCCACCACCCAGGGCGAATACTTTCTTCTTGCCCAGGTAGGTGCCCACGTTGTAGGGTAGCTTGGTTCCTTCCGCATCCCAAAGGTTATACCGGACGTAGCCCTGATAAATGCCGTTTCCGGTGGGCAGGTTATCTGCATCCGCGTGCATCACACCGTTATAGGTAATGTTGCTCAACGCAGCGTAGGAAACTCCATTATTGAGGGATGCCCGGCTGGGGGAGTTGACGGACACCCGGTAGTCCAGTTTACCTAACTGCCCCTTCGCGTAGACCCCAAGGTGGCGGGCAAACTGGTCTCCGTATCCCAGACTGTGCCAGGGAGCAAATGGCCGTGGCTGGTCCAGGGTCATGAAATTGAGGGTGCTGGCGCTGCTGAGGCGGGTCAAACCGTTCCAGTAGTGAAGGCCCGCCCCCACATAAAGCGAATTGTCCTGACTTACCTTGAATTCCGTCCAGGCTCCGTGCAGGAAGAACTGGGGGGCGTCCCCGTTATTCCCCAACGTAGTCAGGTTGCCGGGCGTCAGGCCGTTCAGCCCGAAATGGGTGAGCAGCAGGAAGCGGGGAGAAATCTGGGCGTAGGCCAGGATACGGGAACGACGGATGGAGGGCGTGAGCTGTACCTTATTGCTGCCTCCAGCCAGATTATTGGTGGTGGCCCACATCTGGTGCCAAAGGATAAAGCGGACGTATTTGTCACCCTTTTCGTCAAGCTTCAGTTTCAGCGGACGGTAAGTGTGATCAGTATCCTCACTGTTTTTCTGTGCGCCGAGTGGTGCGCTAAGGCAAAGCACTGCCAGGAGCAGGCCGCACGCAAGTGCGGTCCGTTGGTGAATGATCGACATGATAAGTGATTTCGAAAAACGGAAATGGTGAATACTCGCTTACCTATGCCGTAAAGATATATAGATATTTAGATATTCAAAATGATAGATGTCATTTTTTGAGTTTTTTCTTTGTGAGGAGCATGAATCCAGCGTGTTCTAGTCAATAAAAAAGGACCGAACAGTTTTACCCATTCGGTCCTCCCTTCATTTCATTATTGTTTGCCTTATTCCCCGAGGAAAGGATAGCGGTAATCGCGTGGCGCCGCGAAATTCTCCTTGATCAGGCGAGGGGAAATCCAACGGTAGAGGTTGAGGGCGGAACCGGCCTTGTCGTTGGTTCCACTACCGCGGGCTCCACCAAAGGGTTGTTGCCCCACTACGGCACCGGTTGGCTTGTCGTTCACGTAGAAGTTACCGGCTGCGTTGCGCAGGGCCTTAGTGGCCTGATCGATGACGTTGCGGTCGGTGGCAAAGACGGCACCCGTAAGCGCGTAGGGAGACGTTTCGTCTACCAGCTTGAGGGCGTTCTCCCACTGGTCGTCTTCGTAGACGTAGATCGTCAGTACGGGACCAAAGATTTCCTCTTCCATCGTACGCGACTTCGGGTCGGTGGTGACGATCACGGTGGGCTCAATGAAGTAGCCCTCTGATTTGTCGTGGTTTCCTCCGGCGATGATCTCGACCTTCGGGTTCTCCTTCTCTCCATCGATGTATCCGGCAATCTTGTCGAAGGCCCGTTCGTCAATCACGGCGTTAATGAAGTTGCCGAAATCTTCCACCGTACCCATCTTGAGCGTCTTCATGTCGGCCAGGAGGCGCTCCTTGATGGACGGCCAGAGGCTGGCGGGGAGGTAGGCCCGGGAGGCAGCGGAACATTTTTGTCCCTGAAATTCGAACGCACCCCGGAGTAGGGCGACGGCCACTTGTTCGGCGTCGGAGCTCGGGTGAGCAATCACGAAGTCTTTGCCACCGGTTTCCCCCACTACCCGGGGGTAGCTACGGTAGTGCTCGATGTTCTGACCGATCTCTTTCCAAAGATGACGGAAGACGCCGGTGCTACCCGTAAAGTGCAGTCCGGCAAATTCGCGGTGCTTGAAGACGATGTCCCCTACTTCGGGACCATCGGTGTAGATGAGGTTAATGACGCCCGGGGGCAGTCCGGCGGCTTCGAACAACTCCATGATCACTACCGCACTGTAAATCTGCGTTTCTGCGGGCTTCCAGACCACGGTGTTGCCACACATGGCGGGGGCGGCCGGAAGGTTAGCGGCGATGCTGGTGAAGTTGAAGGGGGTAATGGCCAGCACAAAGCCCTCCAGGGGACGGTACTCCAGCTTGTTCCAGGTAGGTTTGGGGCTGTGCAGGGGCTGCTCTTTGTAGATTTCCTGCAGGAAGTAGGCGTTAAAGCGGAAGAAGTCACACATCTCGGCCACCGCATCAATCTCGGCCTGGTAGGCATTTTTGCTTTGGGCCAACATGGTTGCCGCATTCATTTTAGCGCGGAAGGGACCACTCAGCAGATCTGCCGCCCGCAGGAAAACGGCCACCCGTTCCTGCCAGGGCGTAGCCGCCCAGCTTTCCTTGGCGTTTAGGGCGGCGTCGATAGCCTGGTGCACGTGATCCTGCGTTCCCCGGTAAAAATGACCGAGGGTATGCTTGATCTCGTGGGGAGGGTGCACACTAACTTTTTCTCCCTCCAGAATCCGCTTACCATTGATGAAGGCGGGGAGTTCTTTGACCTCACTTTTTGCGGCCTTGAGGGCTTCCTGCAGCTCGGCCTTCTCCGGACTACCGGGAGCATATCCCAGCACGGGTTCGTTGGCGGGAATGGCGATGTTAAATATTGCGTTAGACATGGACGTACTTTGGCTTGGTTAGGGGCGGCAAAGATAGAAAATCTGACTTTGCTTCCCTACCATAACCTCTTGCCCGTCCTTAGGTTGAAGCATGGTGTCGGGGTGAGGGACCGTGAAGCGAGACGGAATACTCGTATCCCCTGCGGCAAGGCCCACAACCCGGGAAAAAGTGAAAAAGATTTCAGAGAGATTTTGGGGTGGAGAAAGTGATCAACGGTGGCAAGAGAAAACTTTATCGGGGTATCCTTTCACCTTCCTCCCGTGAAGGACTAACGGACTAACAGACTAACGGACTAACAGACTAAAAAACCAACAGACCAACAGACCAACAGACCAAAATACCAACAGCCTAAGATTCCCCCTAATGACAATCCCAGTAAAAAACCGCCCGTTCCAGGTGTCCCGTCCGTAAGTCCTCCGGATCAATCAGCAGGTGACCAATGCCCATATCTCCCCAGGTGATGAATTCGTCGGTGTCGATTTGTAGAAGTTGGACGGACTTCCCGCTGGCCTCCCCGTAATCCCGGGGGTCATCCTGGGTGAAGGCTCCGTATCCGCCGATCTTGTGGCCCGAACCGTCAAAGTATTCATCAAACTCTTCCGCTTCTTCGTCGGATAGCTGGTCGGGGAATTCCAGGTCGGCGAGCGGTCCAAATTGCTGGCCAAACCGAAAATCTGACGAAGAGCCCGGATCCACATCTTGCCGAAAGGACAAGCGGTGCACGGCCTGAATGGGACTTTCCGCAAAGACGGACGCTTCCAGAAAACTGAAGTCCGTGCGGGGAAGATAATTGAGATCGTCCGCCGGATGATAGATGACTTTGGCGACGTTGTCGTACCAGGAAGTGGGGGAGAGGAACAGCTGTAGGAGGCCGGAAGTCGGGAATCCCGGTAATGCCGGAGCCTGGGAAAAGTTGATCTGGGCTACCGGTAGCATAAAGTCTCCCTGGATATCGGTTGGCCAGGCCACGTGGTCCGGGAAGTAGGGGAGCCCCCCGAACTTACTTTCCATCAGGGGAAGTGAGTCACCCGTCAAACCATCCATGATGGGGGTCGCCTCGATCCGCAGGACCGGAAGCTCGAGGGAGTGTAAAAGCTCCTGATGTTCCCGCAGAAAGATTGGAATGCTGCCAGACATGCCGATACGGATAGGGTTAAGGGTACATGAAGAGAAAACGCCGGATCAAAGCCTTACCGCTTTCTGACGGCCAGTTCGGTGGGCTTCATCCGCGGCCGGAGTTCAATCCGGAGGTCGGTCCGCTGGGTATCCTTCACGTTGAGGGAAACCCATTCGGTTTCGTAACCCTGGGAGGATACCTGCAGTTGATAGGTTCCGGTGGAGAGGAAGCGGTAGAAGTTACCGTAGCGGGGGTCGGTGAAAACGTCGGAGTTGGCGTAATCGTGGCCGGGGATGGACACGTGGGCCTTCAGGGGTTTGCCGGTATTGGCGTCGACCACGTAACCGTGCACGCCGCGGCGTGCTTCGTTGAGGTACCCCAGCAACGCGGTGCGGGTGTACTTCCAGAGGCTGGGCAGTTCGCGGGCGGGAAAACGCTTGGCTTTGGTCACCTCCAGGGTGGCTTCCCGACAGCGGTGGTAGTAGTTCATGTAATCCTGGCGGGAGCCGGCAATGGGGTACCAGTCGTGGCCGTTGGTCACTCCCTGATGGCGGCCCTGAAAGTAGCGGCCGTTGCCGCTGGCCGTTTGGGCCCGGCTGGCAAAATCCCGACTGATGCGGCGCCACCAGTCGTTGTCGGCGTGCCGCTGTCGGTAGGTATCCCAGGGGTAATTAAAGACTTCGGCCCCTCCGTGGAGGTTAAGGGCCAGGTCGAAGCTGTGCCTCCGGGCGGCCTCCATGAAGATGCGCGTTTCCGGTTGGTAGGCGTAGTCGTCGGGATGGGCCCCGTCGTCGGGATCGGGGTAGTTTCGGTTGAGGTCGACGCCCTGACTGTTGCCCCGGCGGGAACCCGCCAGCGACTGCCCTCCCCGGGGGAAGGCGCCGTCGGGATTGGCCAGGGGATTGATGAAGATTTCGGTGTCCTCCAGCAGGCGGCCCGGTTCGGCCCGCAGCAGGTGCTCGGCCAGCTTCAGCATGAGCCAGTAACCGGCCGTTTCGTCGCCGTGCATGGCCGCCGTCAGTAATACCTGGGGCTTGCCCACGGAGCGGCGGACGTTCTTCGTAATTCTCAGCGTAAGGATGCGGTGGCCGGAAGGTAAGACGCCCCATTCTTCCAGGGCGCAGTTGTCCGGATACCGGGCAGCCAGCTCGGTCATGATCCTCTCGTACAGCTCGTAGGTGGGGTAGGCCCGGGGCGGGATGAGGCTGCCATCGTAGTCCTGCAGGCTGGTGGCCATGTCCAGTCCAATACTCGCCGGCGGTTGGGCAAATCCGAGAATTGGAAGCAGCAACAGGAGTAGGAGGGGGAGCCTTTTCATCACGCCAAGTTAAGCAAACAGAACGTTAACGGAATATTGCCTGGGTATCGTTTGACGAAAAGCGAGATTTGTTTGCCAAATTACGGAATCCGACAAATCGGCTTTTTCCCAAAGTTACTTTGGGCCGAAGGCGCCAAGGAGGGTTTTTCCTTACGTACCGAGAGAAATTCGGGATTCGTCACCTGCCTGCCAGGGGATTGCTCTCCTTACGTTTACCTTGTGTCCTGGCGCCCCTGGGATGTACGTTGCACCCGCACGCCGTTGCATTCTCCTAAGAATCAACGATCCCGATGAGTGACTGATCTCGGGGCCGTTGCCCAATTACCGGCCACGTAAACGCGAAGACACCTTTCCCCGAATCGAGGCAATCCCGCTGGATGCCGCCCCCTCCCGGGAAACGATAATCCTCTCCATGTTCCCCATCCCTCCACGATTCTTGCTGATCATTCTCCTCTTTTTCGGGGCAGGGGTGTTGGGTGCGCAGAGCGAAAACTGCGCCGACGGGGTCGATAATGACGGGAACGGCCTGGTGGACCTGGCGGACCCCGACTGCGATTGCCGGAGCCGAGATTTGTTGGCCATCGTCGAGACGATGGACCTGAGCTGCGGGGGCGTCCGCCTCACGGCCCTTTTCCCCGGCTCCCTGGACCTGCAATGGTACCGGAACGACACGGCCATCGTGGGCGCCACGGGAGATACCCTAACCTTCGTGGGTAACCCCGAGGGTGTGGAGTTCGGACTGCGGTACGCTCGCGACGGGGAGTGTAACGTCACCAGAGAACTGATCTTCGTGGCGGGGGGCTGTTCGAAGGAAGACTGCGCCAACGGCCGCGACGACGACGGTGACGGGCTGGTGGACCTGAACGACGTACTCGACTGTGATTGCTCCACCGTCCCGGAAATAACCGAAGGAAACCTGATTCCGAATGCCAGTTTTGAGGCCCGCCGGGACTTGCCGGAGTGCCAGGGCTGCTACTTCTCCGGAGAAATGCTCCCCTGCGTGGACGCCTGGCTGCCGGGCAACTCGATTACGACCATTGAACACGTTTTACGCTGCTACGCTCAGCGCATCAATTCTCCCTTTTTACCCTACGTCGACCTGGGCAGTAACGCTTCTCTGATCGGCGGATTTGCGGCCTACGAAGCCACCCAGATCACGACCATCGAAACGGCCATGGTCGAGCTACGGGAACCGACCGTCCCCGGTGGAACCTACCGGCTGACCTTTAACCTGGACATTGCCGGAGGTGACCTCATCGAGATGTCCTCTATGCTCTCCGGAGAGGTTTTTCAGAATCTGAGCTGGTACTACAGTGCGGTGCCCGATTCCACCCCCTATCGCTTTCGGGGCCGGGATAGCCTGATCTTCGGCGGGGACTGGGACAACTGGACGCCCCTGGATTCGGTCGCCATCCGGGTGGACCGTAACCGCCAGCTAGAGCGCTTTCAAATTGACTTCACGGCACCGGCCGAGCCCATTCGCTACCTGGCGTTCGGGGGCGCCATGACCCAGGCGCTGCAGCAAGCGGAGGTCTTTTTTGATTACGAAATCTACTGGGTGCTGGACGCCGTGGACCTGCGGCAGGTCCTGCCGCCCCGCGTGCGGCCGGAAGACATTGATGCGTCGGTCACCCGCCGCGCCATCGTGGAAAACGCCGGGGGTGAAGCTTGCCGGCGGGGCCTGCTGCTGACCGGAAGAGAAGGCCCCGATTATCGCTACCAGTGGTACCGGGACGGAGTGGCCCTGCCCGGAGCAACCGCCATGTCGCTGTCCATTCCCTCCGACGAAATGGATGGGCGTACCTACCAATTGCGCGTCGAGGCGGGAGACGCCTGTCGCCTCAGTGCGCCCCAGATTGCCCGGCCGCCGGAGCCCTTTGCCGTTAGTTTTTCCATCGACAGCTTGCAGTGTGGCGGCGACACCAACGGTAGGATCGTACCCCTGGTGGAGCCCGCCTCGGCGGTGACCAGCTACGTGTGGCGCGGACGAAGCGGCACGGTGCTGGGTGAACAACCGGTGCTGGAGGCACTGGACACCAGCCTGGTGCGCCTGCGGCTGGAGGATAGCCTTGGTTGCCCCTACGATTACGAATTTCAGTTGCCCCAACCGCCGCCGCTTTCCCTCACCACCGGGGCTGAACCCGTCCTCTGTACGGACGCGGACGGCAACGGGCGGGTGCTGGTTGATTTTTCCGGCGGGACGGGCCCCTTCACCTTCTTCCTGAACGAAGCGGGGGTGCCCCGGCAGCGCGCCTACCGGGTGCCGCGGGGAACCTACCGGGTAAGGGTGGTGGACGCTACCGGTTGCGCCGTAGTTGCTGATCCGGTGGAGGTCGTGGAACCCAATCCCTTCACCCTCGAATTAAGGCTGCCCACGACCCGGGTAAACCTGGGGCAGCGGCTATCCGTGGACTACGTGACGAACCGTTCCCTGGAAGATGCCACCTTCTCCTGGTCCCCGGAGGGGTGGTTTGACTGCACTGATTGTCCGTCGCCCCGTGCCTTGCCGACGGCCACGGATACCCTGAAGCTTAGGGTGAGGGATGCGGATGGTTGCGTGCGGTTGGCGGCGGCTCCGGTCACGGTCCTGCCCACCCGCGAGGTATATCTGCCCAACGCCATCACGCCCAACGGAGACGGCATCAATGACCGGTTTCGGGCCTATTTGGGCCCGGCGGTGCGGCGGGTGCAGTCCCTGGAGATCTACGATCGCTGGGGTGGATTGCGCTACGCCGGGGTTGGCGATGCGGCGGCGTGGCCGGAACCGACCACGGACCTGAATACCGTCAGTGGTGGGGTTTACACCTACCGGATCAGCCTGCGGTACGTCGACGGTGAGGTTAGGCAGCGGACGGGCACGATCACGGTCATTAAGTAGGGGAAGACTATTGGGCGACGGCGCGCAGGTGCCAGGAATTGGGTAGGGCCGTGACCCCGGGTGCGGGACGGAAAATTTACCCCTAACCCACCAATTTGGGCCTTCCGTACATCTATCAGGCAAGCGTCTGGCCGGGCGAATCCATTCATCATTTAACCTCATTGTCGTATGCTGATTTATACGTTCAGCGGCACCACGGTGCTGCTGGGGCTGGGGGGCTTGTGCCTGTTGGTGCTGCTCGTCATCCTGCTCTTACGGCGCCTGCGGGCGCCGCAGTCCGTCAAGGGGAAGGCCGCCAGTGTTTTTAGTTACCGGGCTCCTCTGCACCGACTGTCCCTCTGCGTGGCCATCCTGGCCACCTTCCTGACCATCAACTGGACTCAGCCCGAATCGGGCCCCCACGTCTACGATCTGGTCATGGACACCGAAGACATTATTGAAGTGGACATTCCACCGACCGATCACAAACCACCCCCGCCACCCCCGCCGCCGCCACCCCCGGTGATTGAAGCCACCCCCGAACCTGAGGTGGAAACCGTTGATTTCATCGATCAGGGTATTGACGACCAGGAGCCGGTGTTGGCTCCCCCGCCGCAAATTGCCGAACCCACGCCTGCACCACCTCCACCGCCGCCACCTCCCCCCGTGGAGGAGTCTTCCGAGCCCCTGCTTTTTGTGGAGCGGATGCCCGTCTTCGGCAGTGAATGTTTCGGGCTGTCGGGAGAAGAGGCGAAGCAATGTTCCGACCGGGCGCTGCTTTCCTTCGTGCAAAGCCGGGTGAAGTACCCGACCCTGGCCCGGGAGAACAACATTCAGGGTACGGTGGTGGTACAGTTCACCGTAGAAAAGGACGGCAGCATCAGCGACGTAAAAGTGGTGCGTAAAGTTGGTGGTGGCTGTTCCGAGGCGGCGCAAAAAGCCGTCGAGGCCATTAGCCGGGAAGGGGAGCGCTTCAAGCCGGGTATTCAGGCGGGGCTACCCGTGCGGGTGCGGTTTAACCTGCCCGTCAAGTTTGCCCTGGAGTAGTACGAATTGCCGTAATCTGCATCAGAATCTATTTGTACCGGGGGAAAACGCCCATCAGATTGGGGGTTTTCCCCTATGCTTATCCCTTTGGTTAGTTGAAGATTGGACCTATCTTACTCGGGTAAAAACCGTTCAAAACACCCTGAGAAAAACATCTGCCCACCACTAGTTCGCTCCAGGATTCATTCAGATTATCGGTAGATCATTATTGGGGTGTTGTTCACCTATGCACTTCTGTGTGCAACACCAATTATTGACTCTTGAATTATTTGCACTCACTTCGATTATTGTCCGGGCTATTCTTCGTCGTCCTCGCCTTTGGGGGGCTGTCGGCGCAGGTCACCCAGGACTTCAGCACCAGTACCCCCGGTTCCCACCACTACGTGGATCCACTTTCCCCCTTCACCGAACACATTCTCCCCGCCACCATGGCACCCCAGACGCAACCCAACGCGGCCACCATGGGGGCAATTCCCGGTTACCAGGTAACCTACACGCCCACGCGGGATCGTGACGCGGGAGGTGGTCTGACCGACGGAGAGCTTTTCGGCGTCGTTGACTACACCGTAGCGCCGACTCCGGATAACGACATGGGCAGTCTGACCATTGACATTGCCGCGAACCCTCCCCCCAGCGGAAACAACAATATCTACGTGCTCCAGGACCCCGACGGTCTGGCGACCCTGCGGTTTAATCCCGTCGTAGTGGACGGAAGCACGATGTTTTCCATGTCCTACATCGTCGCCAATACCAGCTACGAAAACGGCGACGGTGCCGATGATCGCATCGAAATTTATCTGATAAATACCGCTACCGGTGACCGCACCATGCTGTTTTCCGCCATCAACGAGGCCATCCCTACCACCGAAGTCTGGACGACCCTGACGGCTGACCTTTCCGGCCTGGCGGGGGCGACCGTCCAGCTGGTGATCGAGTTTGATACCAACGCCAGTGCGGAGGAGATGGCCATCGATAATATTATCTTTTCCACGGGCGTGGTAGAGGCCGACTGGCCCGAGTGCACGGAGCCGTCCCTCGCTGCCCTGGGGCAATCACCGGCAACAGTATGTCCCGGTGTTCCCTTCCGGATGGAAATCTCCGGAAGCCTGGGGAACGCCACCGAATGGGTGATCTACTCCGACGCCGAAGGTACCCAGGAAGTAGCCCGGACTTCTTCCGACCAGTACGACTTTTTTGGGGGCGCTGAACTCGGCACTACCTACTACGTACGCGGCGAAGGAGGCTGTGCCTCCAGCATGGACCTGACGGCACTTGCCCTGACCATTGACGACGGTGACTGTGAGCCCAATGCCCCCCCCAGCACCAGCTTCGAGGATGCCCTGGCTTCACAGGAAGATTACGTAGATACGGGGAACCCAGTAATCTTTCGTTTTTTAGAAAACAACCAGGGGCAGCCTACCGTGACCACGGGTGGCAGAGGTAAGGAACTCGGTTTTATCACGGCCTTTGCGCCGACAAGGCTTGGTACTAGTGGAGAGGCCGGACTGACGGACGGCGATGCCCTGGGGGTGACGGATGATCCCGATGCCGCCTTCACGGATGGCGAAAAGGGATTTGTGTTTGAAGATACGGATGGACTCGTCTCCGCAGTTTTCGCCCCCATTGATATTGCTGGCCTTTCCGGGGTGACGGTAAGTTTTGATTACTTTATACGATCTACCTCCTACGAAAGTTCCTCAACCGGAACGGATAGATTTACCGCAGTAATTTTGAATGAGTCTTTCGGCCTTCTGGAAGAAATTTTTGATGCTGCTGCGGATGGCAGTGGAGGTTTTCCGGACTTAACCATTGGGCAGTGGACCACGGTTACCTATACCATCACCGAATCCTACGATGATCCCATCCGGTTAACTATTCAGGCGGACTTGGATGCGGGAAGTGAGCGGATATTCATTGACAACGTCTCCTTCTCCGCCGGCACGGTGGTTTGTCAGGACGAAGCCGCGCCGGTGATCGCCTGCCCCGAGCCCATTTCCGTCGACGTGGGTGCCGATTGTATGGCGACGGCCGAGTTCACGGCCACGGCCACGGATGATTGTTCGAGCACAGTGACCATTACCTACTCACAGGATAGTGGAACGAACTTCCCCGTCGGCGTCACTACCGTCACCGCCACGGCAACCGACGAAACGGGCAAAAGCTCCACCTGTACGTTTGACGTGACGGTCAACGACGTGACGGCACCAACCCTCGACTGTCCCGAGGTGACCGTCAAATTGGACTCGACTTTCAGCTGCGATTTTGTGGTCATTTCCAATACGGACTTTGACCCCATTGCGGCGGACAACTGTGAGGGCGTGACGCTGCTCAGCGCCAACGGGCTGTCTTCCCTGGTGGGGGATACCATCTTTAAGGAAACCACCGAGCTCACCTGGACGGCTACCGATGCCTCCGGTCTGACGGCGACCTGCACCCAGCAGATCAACGTCATTGTTCCACCGAGCTGTTTCCCCACCAGCGTCACGGAGCAGGATCCTTCGGACTTTGCTAACGTAGTGGCCATCCCGAACCCCTTCCGCGAGGCGGTAACGATCAATTTCGAGCTGCCCTTCATGGATGAGGTGGGCATTGACGTGCTGGACGTGAGTGGCCGGGTGGTGCAGTCGGCCAGGGTCAACCCCAACGGTGACCGGACGTATTCTTGGCGCTGGGACGCTACGGATGCGGCCGGCGGCCGTGCCGCGGCCGGGATGTACTTCGTTCGCCTCCGGGCCCGAGGCCAGCTCTACACCAAACGGATTGTGCTGACGCGCTAGTCTGGCCCCTACCTGATGACAAAACTTTTTCTGCGTGCTTTTGCTTGGTTTTCAATGACCTAGCGAAAGCACGCAAAAAAAGTATCGGTTTTCTTGCCGGAATGCTTGCAGGGAGTGATTCGATGACCCTATATTTGCGCAGCATTTGAGAAAACACTTACTGAAACGCAGTAAAATTCTTGAATAGCGAAGACTACTGGTCTGGTAGTTCAGTTGGTTAGAATGCCGGCCTGTCACGCCGGAGGTCGCGGGTTCGAGTCCCGTCCAGACCGCACTAAGCCCCTGATTTTCAGGGGCTTTTGTGCGTTTAAGGGGTGCCGTACATAACCTTTGCCCTCGCTTTGTCATTTTAATGTCATTTAGAGTGCTTGTGCTTCCGGTCATCCCTTGCCGCAATAAAATCGAGCACCCGGGAAAGTAGATACCGCTCTTTGCATCCCTTCCGGGCCTCGGTTAAAATTCCCTCTTTTGTCCAGTTTCGGACCGTCTGCGGGCTTACCTGGGCCATTGTGGCCACCTGGTCGACGGTGACAAACTGCAACCGCTTTAGAATGGGTCCGAAGGCTTGGGAGCGTTTATCCTGCAATCTTTCTTCCAGGGCATCGAGTAACTCCTCCGGGCTTACTGTGATCGTCGTGACGGTATTAGTTAGCATCGGCCTGGGCTTTATCGGTCAGGAAATAGGGGCGGGTGTATTCGTACCGCTCGGGGCGGTCCTGGGGGCCAAGCTCCCTTAGTTCTTCATCAGTAAGGGCGCGTAAGACCGTCATATCGGATAGGGGGAAGTACACCTTCCGATGTTCGTATATCAGTCCGTTACCGGTGGCCGGTTCATCAGATGGGGCGCGGTGGCCTTCCGGGTTAATCTTTATCCAGTAGATACACCGTTCAAAAGCATCCACGAAAAACAGCAGGACCGTAACACCCCGCAAAGAAGTGTATTTCTCAAAGTCGGGGGCATCTATTCCAGTGTACGGGCGGGTGAATTGACGGCGGTATGTCTTCACATCAAAAGCGAAGCATTGGCCATCACGGGCAACCATAAACCGGTCAATAGGGTGGGGGCCGTCTTCGGGTTCGTAGATGTGGCATCCCTTGGCCCGTAAATGGTCGTAGACGATACGTTCCCCAACGTCGCCCCGCTTGGTGGTGGGTAGGTCGGTGAACTTCATCAGGCGGCGTTTATGGCTGTGGAAAGATCATTTATCCGCGATACGTCAACGGGTTTTGATGGCATCCGGTAATCGGGCGGGATAAATCCAGGTAGACGCGCCACCGAATAGACCTTCCGCTCCTCTGCGGACTTCATTGCTGACGTTATCGCCCAATGATATTCCTTATCCTTTTCCCACTTATCCAGGCTCTTATAAAACCAGTCCGCAATACCAAACTTGCGGGCTAAGGCTGCGCTTTCGCGCATGGCTTCCAAAAACGCCGTTTCCCCCTGCATCATATCCAATTCCCTAAAGGAATTGCGCATATCAAACGATATTTTCCGCTGCACTCCCCACACCGGGCTAGGAGCCTTCGCCACCTTTTTTAGTTTGATGTCTAATGCTCTTAGGGCGTCGTAATCAATGATGTTTATATATTCTTGTTGGTCGGGGCGGGTTTCGTTTTCGCTTCGCTGTCTACGGAGCTTTATCAGGCTGTTCGCGCCCTTTTTGTGAATGTCCGCAAGTACGGCGGGATCTTCCAGGCGGCGGTAATCAAATATGCCATTCGTGAGCAGGTCGTTATTGGCATCGTCAATCATAACTATGCCCATTTCTACCTCCTCCTTAATCTCTCTCAATTCTTTTTGCAGCAGGTTGCGCCGTTTACGATACTTCGCCCGTATCGCGTCTATACGGTCCTCTCTGTCCTTACGAATCGCGTCGGCCTCGGGGCTGTGGTAGTCCACCTGGGCAATGGCGGCCTTTGCATCTTCCCGGACTTGCTTTATCTCCCTGTCCCGGCCCTGCTTTATAGCCTTGCTTTCTGCGTACTTCTTTTTAGTTCGGGCCTTCTTTGATTTAATAATGCCCTCATACGCCTCCTCTAGGGCTGCGCGGTCGTCTTCGCTTGCCATCCCGCCAATACGGGCAAGAAATTTGCGGCGGTATTTTCCTTCCGTCCGGTCTACCGGCTGCGAAGTATCCAGCCCGGCGGCTTCGTGCGCATCTTTGATATACGGCTTTTTTTCGTAGTCTTCGGACTTCCGGTAAATCGTTATTCGGTTGTCAGCAGTCTTTACTCCCAAGTCTACCCCGGCCAAATTCTTACCGGAGCTATCAAAGTAAGCAGTCATAGTACCCCGGCCGTAGTTCCTTACGCTGTCTTCTTTGAATACACGGGAAAAGGTATTCAGGTGGCCGTATCCGTCTACGGCAATGTCTATGGCGGTGTAACAGTAGATTTGGGCATTAAGGGCTCTTAAAATGGCTGTGAGCGTATTTGTCCAGCCTTTCCGATACAGAACATGGTTTCGGATGGTTAATTCACTACGGGCCGCCCCGTCACGGCTGAAATACAGCAGATGGGCCACGGGTTCGTACTCCGTCCCGTGCCGGATGGTAAAAGCAAGTTTGTAGAACCTAGTCCCCAATACCTTCCGACCGTTGGCGGCTTCGTACCCGGTGGATAGGGTTAAATCCTTCGTTAGGGAAATTGCGCCACCAAAGGTATCCGATACATTATCGGGGAGTTTTACCCCCTGCAAGGTCACCACAAATTTGTCTACCCCGATGAATTGAACGGGTTTCTCTGCATGGGAACCCCCGTTATACTTATCGGGGGTTGTCGTGCTGGGCGAACTCTTGTCAGAATTGGAAAGGCGGGTATTTTCCTGTAAATTTGTGTAACAGTTATTCGATATGTCACAAGACATAATGAATGAATTTTGCCCTGTCGTATTGGCGTACGGCGGGGCTTTTTTATGCCCCGCAAGGGCGGTTGAAAAATGCAGTTATTCGATAGCTGGGCGAATTGGCGTTCGTGAACCCCAGCTAGTCAAGTTCTTTATTGCCACCCTGCGGGCGGCATCCCCTTTTTATGCGCGGTCTAGGCCAAAGCAGTTCCGCTAAATTCTATGGTAGGGGGGCGGCTGTACTAACCAGGAAGACGCTACCGCCCCCGCTCTGCCATAGGCTGAGCCGCGTCGGGTCAAGAAGGGTAAACTTGATTCCGACACCGCTCGGAGTTTCTTTGTGGGTATCCCTTCGGGGGCGGGTGACTTTCCAACCCGCCCCGTCCAGGCCCTTATTAAATGAGAATCGAAAAAAGGTCTTTACGTCGTGGATAGGTTCTCCACAATTACGAAGTTGTCAGGGCGTATTACTTGAATGTCGTACCGCATCCAAACCAGGAAGGCGGTTTGTAGGGTATCTGCGTATTTCTCCACCAATTCCATACGGAACGTGCCACCAAGGGCAACAAGAAGGTTAGAGAAGTCACCGAAGTACATCCGGGTTTGATCGTTTCCGGCTCCGTAGTCTTCTTTCACGGCTGTCGTGTGGAAGTGGCGAAGGTCACTAATGGCGGCGGGCGGCATCAGGGGCTGCCCATCAGTCCCCGTTAGTCCAGCAACTTGTCGGAAGGTTTTATTCCCGTAGATGTATCCGATATTTTCCCGGCGGACGTTTTTCGACATTAGCTCGGAAACTGCGTCCAGGTGGAATCCGTGGTCGGTTACGCTTGCTCCACCCGCGTCAATCGTGGGGATGCCGGCAGTATTGTCTATCCCGTCAGGCTGCTTGTTTGCTGCGCTACCGTGAAGGACCGAAGCAATTAACTGCTCATTCATCGTCGCGGCCAAAGACGTTCCAATGTAGTCGCGGGCAAGTTCCCCACCGTCAATAAGCCAATTCTTATCAGCCTTGACCATTGCAACAAAGGTCTTATGATCGATGTCACGGGCGGACATTACCATGGCGGTATCGGCCTGTACTTGGTCCCCGGACGTCCAATGTTGCCCCTGTGCTCGTTGCTCCTCAACGGGCAACACAGAATAGTTTGCCATCGGTTCCAACCTTGCACCTAGTTCCGTTAGACGGTTTTCGGTGGAAAGTTGGTAAGCGATATTGCTTAGGACGTTGTCCGTTTCAATTATGTGATTGTTAGAGCTGAAGGTTAACCCGTCCCGGCGATTGATTTCACCCCTTACTAATGAAGTAGCCATGTCCCCAAGAAGTGCGGGGGCGGAATTTCTCCCCACACGGCTGCCTCTGTTGGGCGTTCTTCCGTCTTGACGGTCGGCCCCTTGTGCCCAAAGCTGTCTACGACGTTGGCCCTGCTTCAATTCTCCGGTTAAGTCTTCGATTTCGGTGAATAGGCGGTTAAACCTTAATTGCTCCTCGTTAGTCATTTCCCTTCCCCTGGCTTTGTTTTCCAGGGCTTCCAGGTCGGCTACTTTGGCCGCACGGTCTTCTTTGATTTCTTTCTCCGTTCGGATTTTAGTTGCACTCATTTAGTTTCGTTTTTATAGCCCGTAGGCTGTTGTTAATAGGGTTAGTTATGCTTTTGCGCTTCCATGGCCGCCCCAAACAGGCGGTATAAATCGGATTCCACGGCGGCGCGTTCATGTTCAAGTTTTTTCGCTTCTGCAATTCGGCCCAAATACCGGCACGTCATTATTGCGGAAGTGTAGGAACAAAGTTTTCCGATGGCATACATCAGCTCCACGTCGTTAACTGCGGAAAGTGCTCCCTCTGTTGGTAGGGCCATCCGGTTTAGTTCGTTGACGATGTGGCGCGTTCGTACACGGTCGACTAAATCTTTATCCGGGTCGCTAGACGCTGTTAGGATTCGCAGATAGGTGGAAGGCGTGATATTGTGATACGCGGCCTCCGCTTCGACATATTCTTTGTCCTGGGGATCCATTCTGAAAACGGCATTTACTTTAGGCATTGGATTGTATTTACTTGCATTGCAAAGGTGGGAGCTGTCGCAATGCGATTTGCTATCGTACCGTGCGTTTTCTCTTATGTTTCTTCCAAAGGGCGTGTAAATCATTTTTTAGAGCGGTCGGAATTTCTATACCCTGGCTAATCACTCGCCAGTGAATTTGGTAAATGATTTTTGAGTGCTTTTGCCGCTGGCTGGGTGTGGAATACTTGGGCACCCTTTTCCTAAAGTTGGCAACCCACTTTTCGTCATGGCCGTATTCCTTTGCAAGTTTTCTTCCGGCCTCTCCAATCGTCATCCCACTAAAGTCATCTGGGAAGTATTTATACCACATAGCATAATGCCCGTAGGTCCACGTATTGTAGTACTCCCGCTCGCTGTATTTATGACCTTCCTTGTATTCGTAAACCTGGGCCAAAACAGCACTTGCGCTGTGCACATGGGGTAAGGCTTCTTCCGTTTCGTAGCACATCCCATGCCCCCATATTTCTTCACGGTAATTATCAGTAAATAGGTACAGTAAATCCAGCTCCTCCTTTGTTAGCGCAAGGTTGTCCAGGAGGCGGGGTACATCCGGTTCCGTTTGTAGCTGCTCTGCCAGTTGCCGGAAGTCCTTTAAGGAAAATCTTGGTTTCATATTCTCATTTTTTTAGGTACCCCCCCCCTCTTTTTTAGCTATGGGGGGTCGGGTTTTCATCAGCGGTCTGCGTGTGGTTTGGACGCGGATAAACATTATCGTAGGTGGCTGCGGAAAACAATGCCCTTTCGGGGTCTTGGCGGCGGGCGGGGTGGGTAGTTCATCTGTAATTTTTTTAGCTAAAAAGTCGCGTTTATATCATTGATGTGGAGTCGTGGATAAACATTTGAAAGAGCGCCAAAGACCTTAATGGGGCAAGGGTTATCTCTCTTTAGGCGGGCGGTGGTGTAGGTGGCTCCGCGAGTGGGTGTAGTATTACTATACCCTGCACTATGCTGATTAACCCCATTAGGATTTAACGTCCCTGCCAAACTATCCAGGAAGATGGGCGGGCGGTCATTGATGCAGCAGCAGCAGCAGGACAACGAACAGCAGCAGGACGGCTACACTATCTGCGGTGGTCCAAAACTTACCCTTCATTGCTCAATGCTTTTACCCGTTGCTTCCATTGCTCCACCTTCTCCAGGTTGTTAGTGATTGCATCGGCTGTGCGGGTCTTCACTTCCCCGTACTTCCGTTCCTGGGCTATGGCTTTCTGTTTGTGCTCTCCCAGCCGCTTCTTGTACTGTTTGAGCCGTTGCTTTGCTTCCCGTAGGTCTGCACTCATATAGGGTGCTTTCGTGTGTACGGTGGCCGTGTGTGGTTCGTGTGTGCCGTGTGTGGTTGGTGTGCTATAAAGGGCACGCGGGGCGGTGGCCGTTGTTTCGTGTGTGGCCGGGTCTTCGGACCGTTGGTAAAATCTTGGTTCACGCTTGGCGATAACCGGCGGCGGGGTGGCCTCCTCCTGGTATAGGCTAACGTAGGGTAGGGGGGCTTCCAGGCGGTCACGCTCCCCAAAGGTCCGGGCTATCAATCGCCGTGCTCCACGTTCTACCCGGTGGCTAATAAGTGCCTTTAGGTCGGCAGTAACGGACGGTAGATTATTGAACTCATTTGGTTGTAGCTCCTCCTCTATTTCGCTACCGGCGGTTATCTGTAAGATCAGGTAAAACATCAGGTAGAAAACCAATTGCCCCGAAGCGGTGACAACGGCGAAAATGTACCCGTTAGATTTACTCTTGGTTTCGGCTTCCATCGTCAGCTCGGCCACCCGTTGCCGTTCTTCATTGTTGGCGGCGTCACGGCTTTTAATGGCCTGGGCTAATGCTTTTCCCCGTTCGGTGGCAATAGTGGCTAAGGTGGCGTTATAGGCAGCGCGGGCGGCGTCTATTTCTGCGAGTATTGCCCGTTGTTTCTTCTTGCACCAACCGTTCCCCCTGGCGGCGCATCCGGCGTAATCCTGGGCGGCTTTTTCCTTTGCGGCGGCGGTCGCGGTAAATTCTTCGTTCGCTGCCTGGGCGCGTATCCGGTAGGGGGCTAACAGGGCGGCGGTATCGGCTTGAAACACCAGGGCCAAGCTATCCAGGGCGGGGGCGGGCGGTTGGTCGGTAATCAGTTCCCCGGCGTCCATGCTCCCCATATAGGAAAGACCAAAGGAAAGGGAGCCAACGACTACCAAACCTAAACGGCTGAACCTTGTGAGTAGTCGGTGCCGCTTGCGTTGCTCGGGGTCGTCTGCAAACTGATTGCGGACAACGGCGGGGCGAATTGCTGGGCGGGCTAACATACGGTTTGCCAGTTCGATGAAGATCCCCACCAGGACGGCAGCGGTGGCAATGATTGTACTTGCGAGGGTTAATCCCCGGCCCGCTATGGCATCAGAAAGCAGGGTATAAACAGCCAGCGATAGGGACGCGGCCGAAAGCAGTTGACCGATGTTAGCGATAAGGGCAAAGGCTCTAAGGTTGCGGCCGTGCTCATTGTAGAACTCCCGATTCTTTGGGATTGATTTTAAAAGACGCATCTTTGTTAAGATTTACATTAAGTGAATTACCCCGCTCGGTGAAGCTTCCAGGCATTTGCACCGGCGGGGTTTTTTGTTTTTAGGCTTCCGCTTGCTTGACTAGCTTGCTTAGCTTATCCACCAGGGCGCGCAGTTTCTGCCTGTCTTCTTTGAGTAGGGCGAGCTTTTCCTCTGCGGTAATTGGGCCTGTGGGGATGGGCGTCATTTCTGCGTTGAAGGCTTCGAGCACTTCGGATATGGTTTCTGTCGGCATGGTTATTTATTGAATCGGTTATGTTTTGCAATACGCTCTGCGTTCCGTCGGGGGTCTTCCCGGATATATCGCATAAGCGTTTTTTCCTGACTGTGGCCGGTAAGGGCCATAATGTCCCGGACGGGAAGGCCCGCTTCATAGGCAGACGTTGCGAATGATCGGCGGGCCGTGTGAGTGCTAACCAATTGATATTTAGGAGTAGATAAGATTTCCGACCGGCCCTTAATCTGCTTCACTTGCCGTATCTCCTCCGTGAATCCAGCGAGAAGACAAACTTCTTTTATTTGTCGGTTGAATACTTGGCCGGTAATGTTTGGTGGCTTGAATCCGTACTTCTTACCAATCTCTACGGCCATAGGATCCAACGGAATGATGACCCGTTTTGCCTTTCCTTTTTGGGTATAAATGTCTAGGTAATACGTTCCATCCTTCACGGTGAAATTGTCCGGGCCAACTTCTTTCCACCGGTTGAAACGTAGTCCGATGTGACAGAAAAAAACAAACAAGTCCCGGACCTTCTCTAAGTGAGGCTTGGAGGATAAATCCAACTGGTGAAGGGCTTGTAATTCTTCGGTGTATAGTGCAATGGTTTCCTTTGCTGCGGGGCTTAAACGAAGTTGCGAGGCTAATTTAATGGCGTTCACGTCGCACCCCATATCCTGACCGCTTGCGGCGGCATGGGAGCACATTTGGCGGAATCGCTTTAGGTGCTTGTGGATAGTCGAATCCCCGGTATCTGTATTGTTCCAAAACCAATCCCGGTAACGTTCAAATAAGCGAAGCGTTACTTGCTCAAAATGGAGTTCGCCCGGTAGGGTGGCGGCGAAACGTTCAAAAAGGTTTAGGCTAACCATTTCGCTGTCGGTGGTGCTTGCCTTTAAGGAACTCCTTAGCCGGTCTTCCATGTATCGGCGGTAGTAATCCAAAACAGGTTCGGCTGGCTGTCCATCGGTTCGGCCTTGCCGATAGGCAACTAAGTACCGCTTCAATACTTCGGGGGTTAGTTCAACTAATTTCCGTTCGCGGCGAAACTTGTTGTAAGTATTGGTGACAAACATTGCCAGTTCATCGAGCACCCGGTTTACTTCGATGTAGTCAGGGTTTATATCGGTGAATTTTTCCTTTATCCGGTGGGTCTTCTTATCCCAATGTTCAGGTAAAACATATTCCTTCGTACTCATCCGAAGTTGCGCCCCGCTCCAATTGAAGTGAAGCGATATTGCGGTAGGCTTTCCTGGCTTCGGGCGTTCTAAATAAAAGTTCGGGCGCGGCGGCATGGTTTTTCTTTTTGCTGCCTCTAAGTTAGTGGTAAGTGTACCCGATTTACATAAGGTGAAACATAAGGCTACACATAAGCCAAATATGTCATGTTTTGCTAATTCTTTGGTAAATAGTGATTTATGGATTTTGGGTGTAAAGTGCCGTTTTGAGGGAGCAGGGCGTACCGTTATATCCGTCGGACCCGTCCAGACCGCATACGTTCTCCACAAACGGCTGTTTAACAGCTAATTAGACAGAAAGCAGAAATGCAGGAAGTCAAATTAGCGGTCGTTTAAGAACGAATGTACCACGAAGAGAGGTTAGACTTAGGTCTTTCCTCTCTTTTTTTTTGTCCTTGTAGCTGCCGAAATTACCGCTCTTTTGAGCGAAACGGGAATTCCCGCATCGGGAATACTTCTAATGTGTAAGCCCTCGTCCCGATGGCTTGGAACCCATCCTGTTAGCTTATCACGACGAAAAATCCTGCCCAAGGGCGCGCCCCCCCTGCCCGCTTAATAGTGTTAAGGTAATCCCCGTTTGTCAACGGCACTTTTCCTTGGAAATTTTGTGTTACGTACGCCCGTGACCCGCTTAATGCGGTTTTGATGTGACGCTCGGCGCTAGCCAAGGGTTCAAGCATGGGGCAGTTTTAGGATAGGGTTAATTGAGGGGGACCTCAAGACGAAACAGCCTCCCTCCAACTTCATCAGTAATATAGATTTCATCCTTTTCCCACCTCACAGCACCTCCGCGAGCCTTAAATCCGCTCGCTTTTTTGGAGTTAGAATCCGAGTTTTTACGGTCTAGCAAAACTTTAGTGAATGAATACTCTTCAATCCTTTCAAATCTGAGTAGACTTGTAGAAGATTGGAGGTACATTACGTCCACACGGGCATTCTGTTGGTGAATTACCACCATTCGAGTACCACTTGGGTCAAGAATAATATCAGCGGGAGTACCTCCTTCTGAGTAAGAGTAAATATCCTTGATTTTTGCAACATCTTCGGGTTTTTCAGTTTTCCAACGGCTAACATTTAAAAGACTAGTAGTGTAAACGCGGCCATCGCTGTCGCTAGTTGCGACAAGATTGTTTCCTACAATTCGAATATCGGTAAGGTACTCTATTATCTCAGAATGAGGGTGAGTATAGTGATCTCCAATAGCACCATTCTCTCTTATCTCAATGTAAATAATTTTGGGCACAGTCTCCTTGTCAATGTTTAGACAAGTCACAAACCCTACAGGAGAGTCGCTTCCCTTTTTGTAATGAAATGCGACTCCTGATGGCTTTAGGACTACATTTTCAAAATCTTCAACTTTATCCTCGATCAGTTCTTTCAGATTGATAGAAGTAACATTATTTGTGTCACGAGTCAAGTTAAGAAGAAAGACCATATCGCTTCTATAGTAGGATATGATTGCCAAAGAATCATTCAAAGCAACATCTATTGCATCTCCTTGAGCTTTATCATTCTGTGGTTGTACATTAAATTTTTCATGGACTTGCGGATTTGAAAATCCTTCCTCATCAAGTGTTATTAAGAATGGTGGTTGGTTATTATCACGCATAACGATAACCCTATTCCTATCGATCACACCAAAGCCGGAAACGGGTTCATTATCTATCAACTCTGGGTCTAATATTGTTTCGATTTTGGCGGAATCAGGATTGATGTCGGTATCATACCTCAATACTGTAGGGACTGAATATTGGTTAAAAGTGTTCGAAACTAACAAAAAACGATTGTCAAGAAAGCGAATATAGAATGGTTCAAAGCTATCCTCAAAACCATGCGGAATCTCATCTACTTGTTCATCTAGCAGTTCAATATAGGAGTATTTAACACTAGGCCCCTCTGGCCAAAACCACCAAATAAGGCAAAATAAGCCTCCTAAGACAAATATCTGTGACATATTTTTAAATAGTCGTTTCCATGTTTGTATGCGACTAAGAGCCGATGCAAGTTCTTTTTTCTGACTCCCTAATTCTAAATCTCTGGCTGATAGTTTTTCACTAAGTTGTTTTCGGTCTGCCTCTTTTTTCTTCAAATTGGTGACAATAGCATCCTTCAGTTTACCTGCTTCGTGTAGTTTTTCATTGGTTCGGGCCAACTCACTACTCAGGAATTCGACCCTTCCTGCAATTTTTCGAAAAAGTAGATTCAGACCAGGTTCGTGAATTTTTTCCTCCCTAATCAACGGTCCAAAGGAGGATTCATCGACAATACGCCTTAACTCATCATATTCTTCATGGTTATCTACATATGCCAATAGAAAAGTCACCGCTTCGTTTTTTCTGGCAACTAATTCTAGCAAGTCAAGGAAAGACAGCTTGTCATCGGAGTACTTTCGATTGAACATTTCCTTATTAAGTAGGAAACATACAGCAGTAAACGGTGTCAAATCTGCTGTTTGAAGCTTAAACGTTTTTGCATTGATATCCCTGAGGCGAATAAGTGCTCGCTCAAAATCCGCGTTATTTTTTTTGTATATGCTTTGATAAGTAGCTTGGCCTCGGTCGTCTCCATATACGACAGCCACTTCCAAAATTGGTTCTTTGGGAGTCGGCTTAGGACGATTTCTTAGTTGATCTTTTACCCAATCTAGCAACCACTCTAAATCAGCTTCTTCCAGACGGATTTTTGCGTCATATTTGTAATGTATTCGTCGTAGCTCTAAAGCTTCGGTAGTCAATTTAGGGAAAGACTCTGCTTTACTACTTTGATCATAAAGGTAAATTAGAACCCGAAGTAAGATTCTAAGGAAAGGGGTTCCTGAAGCCTTGAAGCTCTCTGGCTTCTTGAGAAGATCCCTAGCTTTTTGTTTTCCAAAAGTGTGAAATCTGATCGAAGATTTAGGTGCAAAGGAAGAATCTTTAAAACCAATTACTGTTAATTTACCAATTACTGGATGTAGTTTACTACATCTATCCCCTTCTTCAAAATAACGGGACGCGGCAGATTCTACTCGGCTAGCGAGATCTTTGTACAGAGAATCATACATGCTTATTTTCTCAAACCTAACCTTTCTATTTTGATCAATTGAAAGTAAGCCATCAAGGGGCTTGCCAGCAATAGTTCGAACACCTTCTTCCTTAGTTAAGAAAATTGTGCCATCAGCAGGCCGGGAGCCAGCCCTTATTTCTTCTAGTAGCTGGAGGTTGTAATACTCAAGCAATAGGCCTCCAACTTCTACAATATCTTGATCTGTCATGAAAGTCCAAGGTAAGCCAGCACTATATTTTGTCCCAACTACCTGGTTTTAGGTGGTGGTTGATCGCTTTAGTGCTCAAATCGATGTCAGATGTAAGGTAATAAAGGGGGAAGTTAAAAAAAAGGAAGTTAGTTGGAAATGTGCACAATTACAACTACCTGAAAATCAATGATTAAAGTGTAAGAAATAAGGAGGCTAATGGTATTCATTTTTTTTTGCTCAAAAAAAATCAACCCCGTCTCTTTGCCTTGTTGGTGTGACCGACAACTGATAGAAAACTCCATTACTATGAAACGAATTAAAGCGCTTCCGTCTTTCGCAACCCTCGTCCTAATCATTTGTTTTTCTACTATTTACTCCCAATCCGAACGATCGGATTATACGGGATTTTCCCCCGGTGAAGTTCAGGTAACACCAACCGGAGACTTTCTCTACTCCGGAACAGTGTTACTACCAGTGGGTACGTTTCAGCCAAAAATTGACTACGGCGTCTCCGGCCGAGAGGGACTACCAATTCTACGGGGGCTGCCTAAAATTAGTCTGAGGGCGCAACATCCCGCCTTAGGAGAAAACAATCGTGCCCTTTCCCTCGACGCCACGGCCCGCTTCAGTCTGAACGGCACCCCGCTACTAGGTATCGGCGGGAACGAGCTCCGGGCAATCGATCAACCGTGGGAGGTCATCCGAAGCCACCGCCGGCTGCCCTCCGGGCTGCCAGAGTACTTTACCCTCAAGACGCAAGAGGGTACTACCCTCTACTTCGGAAAAACCGAGGATAGCCGCATTGAACCTCAGGGTAGTACAGCACCAGTTGAATGGCTTATCAACCGAGTAGTTGACAAAAACGGCAACTACTACACCGTGAGTTACCTGGAAAAAGGAGGACATGGTTATCCGCTCCAGATAGATTACGCCGGCAACGAGCGAACCGGAAAGACACCGCAATATTCCGTACGCTTCAAGTATACTGATTACTTCCACCCCACCACGTATATTGGGACCTATATACGGCGTAAAACTCAACAACTCGCCGAAATTAGCTGTTTCCACGGGACGGAAAAAGTGAGGTCTTACCGATTCAGTTATAAACTCCACGGGCAAGCCTCACAACTGGTCGTTCACCGAGTACAAGAGTTTGGAAAGAACGAGCGAGCACTTGCACCGACGGATTTTAACTACAACACTACTGCAGGCCAGGTATTCCGGAAGCAGTACGATAACCCTATCCCCGATTTTGAGGGGCACGACGCGAAAAACACCATTCAAGTAACCCCTACGCAGGCCGACCTGGATGGAATCCAGGATTTTGCTTACATCCGCAGGGAACCGGAGACGGATGGAATCTTCCTAAGGGTGTTAAGAACTAGTCCCAACTTCAAGTCTCAGGCTCGGTCTAGTATTTCCATGCTCTATGCTCAGAACCCATTGTTCAATTCTTCGTCCGTTTCCGAGACAGAAAAATTAGCTCGCGTAGCCTTTAATAAACGTCTCCACAAAGACTTCAATAAGGACGGGGCATCTCTGGTCAGTGGGGATGTGACTGGAGATGGTCGGGATGACCTAATCGCACTCACGAAGGGTCGGCTTGAGGTGTACGTCAACGTAAGTACCAATAATCAGGTGAATTACCAGTTGGCCTTCTTCTCTACTCTGAGTGGAGATCTCAAGGAGGCCAGAGCAGTTTTGGGGGACTTTAATGGAGACCGGCTGCTAGACATTCTCCTCCATCGTAAAGACCACGGTAAGGTACTGCTGGCAGAAGTCGGTACATCCGGTCAGGTTGGATTTCGATCCCACCCGGACGTTCTGAGCCTGAATGTCGCCGAAGGTTTTATTGAAGGCGATTTTATTAACTTCACCGTGGGGGATTATGACGCTGATGGCCAATCGGACCTACTGGTATTCAAAAAAAAGCAAGCTGGTTTTTTGCTCTTCGACGACCATACCAACCAGTTCAACAAGTTCATTGACCTGAGTGAGAGAATGAACGGGCAGAATACCATTCGTCATCTGACCCCTACCGACGTGAACTCTGACGGATACACGGACCTGGTCGAGGTCTATCACGAATACTGCGAGGATGATCACCGTGTGTATTACCAGCTCCACCGGAATACCGGGAAATGGCGATTCGTCAAGGGCGGACGGATCCTTGATCACCACTACTACCCCAATACCGTAAACACTCCTTTTTTCACCGATCTGAACAACGATGGTTATGACGATCTAGTGGTTGCTGGTAAGGCAGGCGACCTAACGTGTACGCCTAACGCATCAGGCTTTGTGGTAACGCTTACCAATGCAGCATACGTCTTCTATAACGATAGAAAAGGTTCGTTTGCCGATACCTCCCGAGTCATATTACTTGAAACGGTTGGGCCTGCCAGGGGCAGAATTGAGGATGGCGAGATCGACCTAAAACTCGGCCGCTTCCAGTCAGCTCTTAGCCTGGACATCCTCACCCAACAGCGGGAAGGAAGCGGTCACACTTTTCACGAATTATACGCCGAGCCGACACTGCTTACTAGCGTAACGGAAGGCAACGGTGGCACGACGGAGATCACCTACCAAAATGCACTGGAGCCCGCAGTTTGCAAGATGACGTCACGTGCTGTGGAGGATCCTAGCTTGGTGAAAACCGCCGTCCCGATTCACGTGGTCTCCCACCTGAAGCGGCCAACGGTGACGGGGGGGCACGAATACCTTTCCTACCAATACCGGGATCCCATGAGCAGCCGGGACTGGGGTTTCAAGGGGTTCTCCTCCCGGATCGTGAGAAACCACCAGACCAGCAGCACCGAGGAAACAGAATACCGTCATTTTCCTGGATTTGCGGGTAGTACCATCCAGAAGAAGAGTATCCGCCTGAGCGATCAGCTTACGCGCCAGGAGGAATTTAACCACTTAGTGGTGGACCACCCTGAACTGAAATCATTCTCTATTCTCGAGGTCGATCATAAGATCACCACAAACGATCCCTATACAGGCAGCTTCCTGTCCCAAAAATCCACCCATCACGACTACCTGAATAACGAACTGCCCAAAACCACGACGACTCGCTGGTCCGATGGAAAACAGGAGAATACCAGTTTCGAGTACAACAGCCAGCGGAGAATAAAGTCACTGTTACGTGAAGTCACCGCCCCGGGGAAAGATACCCTCCGGCGAATGACCATTTATGGTTACGATGATTCTGGCAACCTGGACCACGAAATTCTCGACCCTGACAACCCCTACCTAAGACGTGAAGTCAGTAAAGAGTTCAACAACTACGGGAAAGTCGAGTCACAGTCTACTACTGGTTGGGCCGGTCCAGGAAGCGGTACGCAAACCAGGACTGTTACCCAGGAATACGACAATCACCAGCTCCTCTCTTCCGTAACGGATGCCGCCGGATACACCACCCACTTCAAGCGCGACCCTGTATCGGGTAAAGTCCTAGAGCGCAGCGCCCCCAATGGCTTGGTTACCACCTACGAATTCGACGAATTTTATCGTAGCACTGGGCACAGGACGGGAGACCACCGATGGGTCAAACAGGAACACTCTCTAATGGAAGAACAGTATATCTACGGCGTACCAGTGGCCTACCGTTTGGTGGAAAAGGATGCTAAGGGGCGGGAGACTGTCAGCTATTTTAATCTGGCTGACCAGGTGCTACGAAAAGAGACCTTAAGCTTCGGAGGCCGGGTAAGCGTAGAGGATACCCAATACGACGGACGCGGACGAAAGACCCAAGCATCGTACCCCTACTGGTCAGGAGAAGAACCTCTCTGGACTACCTTCCGCTATGACCTGGCCGATCGGCTCGTTGGCGTGCGTCATCCAGATGGCACCGAGGTTAACTATTTATACGATCGGCTTCAGATGACCGTAACCGACGAGGAAGGTAAACAGACCGTATACCGGCGAGACATCCACGGCAACGATCGTTCGGTTACGAATGCCGCCGGGGTAACCACCGTAATGACCTACGATGTGAGCAACAACCGCACGTCCATCGGTTTAGAAGACCAAGAAAGCCGGGCCGTGTTCCACTACACGCCTCGCAATCTTCTGGACTGTACCAATGACGTCGCTTCCGGAAAAGACTCCTCGTACTACAACGCCTTTGACGAAAAGGTAGTGGACACTCACCCCGACGGCAACATCCAGTACCTCCGAGACCTCCGGGGTCTCAACTACGCCACCGTACTGGCTGACCAGGATACCGTATTCCGCCAATACGATTTCCGTGGCGATTTGGTGTCTGTCCACCGAACGAGCAATAATTACCGGGAAGAGGTCTTTCGCAATGCCTTCGGTCAGGACACCCTACATCGTGGCCAAAGAGGTATTTTCCCCTTCGCAACCAAGAACTTCTTTGACGAGGTGGGCAACAACCTTCAAACGATCTACACCGAGCGGAAGGACACCATTTCTCGCCTCTTCGACCGGGGGCTCGAGGTATCCCAACACAGGAATGGCCAGCTGACTTATGCACTACTGGAGGTCGCTCCCTCCGACATCCCGCTCGTCAGTCTCGGTGGCGACAACAACTTCACGGAGAAGACCTATAATCAAGCAAGGGGATGGCTAATGGGAATTAAGGTCAGCAGTGCTACCAACGGTGTGGTACGACAAGACTGGACGTTTACCCACGATGATGTCGGAAATGTCTTAGAGCGTTCCGAATCAGTGACGAACAAACGAGAGTATTTCACCTATAACGAGCTCCACCAGATGACAACTTCTCAGGTGGAAGGCCAGGAGGTTGTCGATTACCGGTATGCGCAAGACGGCGCACTGATCCACCGTTCCGATCGAGGGGAAATAAACTACGATGGGTCAGGTAGGCCGGCGGGCGTCGGACTGAATAACGATGAGGTTTGTCCCGAGCCGGTGGAGGTCATGTACACAAAGCAAAAGCAAGTGAGGCAGATCCGACAAGGTCAGACTGTACTTTACCTGAATTACGGCGACGGTAGTACCCTGACAAAGACCGACAAGATCGTCGACAATCAGCATCTACTCACCACCGTCATGCTTCCCTTCGGAAGCGTACTTAGCGGCCGAGACGAGTTCCGTCAAAGTACCTACCTGGAGGCGAACGGCGAGGTCTACGCCGTCGCCATTTTTTGGCAGGGAGAAGATATCATCCAGTACCTCCACCGTGATCACCTAGGATCCGTGACGGCGGTAACCGGAGCAAAGGGCACCGTGCTACAACGATTCCAGTTCGCGCCATTCGGAGAGGCAAGGGACCAGGACTGGAACCTCTATTCTTCCGAAGAAGAAACTGATCCTACGGCGGTGAGTAAGCATTTTGGCTTCCACACGAGCACGGGGCTGGCAGGATTGACCCTCACGGGGGGGCGGGTGCTACAACCGGCGAATGGCTTCTTTTTGAGTCCAGATGTAGCCTACATTAGCATCCTACCCCACACCCTGAACCGGTTTGGTTATAGCGCTAACCCCGTATCCAGTATCGATCCATCGGGATACTTCGTACGGTGGCTCGGTAGCCAGATAAAGGAGCACTGGAAGTCCATCGTCGTTGTCACGGTAGTGGTAGCCGTTACGGTAGCCACTGGCCCGCTGGGACTCTCGCTTTCCTCTGCTCCGCTATCTGCGGGCTTGGCTGGAGCCGCAGGTAACCTGACTGGTGCCCTACTCAACGGGGCCGGTGTAGGATCAACTTTCGCTGCTACCGCCAACGGTTTCGCGTTCGGGGCGTTGAGCGCAGGGTTATCGGGATCCGTGGGAAATCTTGCACAGCAGCAGCCAAACTTCCTCCGGCATATGGGGGTGAAGGTAGTGGGCCATGGAATGGTCCAAGGCACTATGGCAAAGGCACAACGGGGTTCCTTCTACTCTGGTATGCTTTCCGGAGGGCTCGGTGGCCTAACTTCCCCCTTGCGTAGTCCCGCTTTACAGCCACGTTTATCGACCCGATTGCTCTCCGCTGCCGCAACGAGTTCACTTGCCGCACACCTTACAGGTGGAGCTATCCCCCCAGCCTTACTCTCCGGCGTCAGTATGCAGATGTACAACGAAGAACTCCACGAGGATTGGATAACTCAACAGATCGAGAGCAAGATAAATGATCGATTGAACAACATAATCGGTGTGCCATGGCCCTTCAGCAAGTTTGTTTCTCCCTTCGAGATAGAGACACTTGCCGATGGTACTCTACCTGACTGGTATCGGAATCCCTCTGGCACCTTTCTGGGGAGAGAGAATGGATGGTCCACCTTCAACGATAATGGTGTAATCTACCAGATCAAAGGGCTCTACGACCCAATCCGGCTCCTCAACCCCAATACCATGCAGCCATTGGACTTCAATATCCGGCCGAATATCAACTTCCTCCGGAATGGCTGCATATATCGCTCCTGTATTGGGCCCTCCAATTAACATTAACCCTTCCGTCTATTGCAAACCATTACTCCAGTAGAGCGTCCACTGAAACGGGCGCTTTACTGGAATATTCTAAATATTCCTTTCCATGTTAGCGTTTTTCCTCCGCAGTCTCCTGGCGATTACAATTTACCTGACGATCACTCCAACGCTGGCGAGTCAGTCCGTCATCACCTTCCACTACGATCAACACGGCAATATGATACGGCAGGATGTGCCCTGCCAGCAAAGCCCCCCACCGCAGTTTGCCCGAGTAGAGCTTTTCCCGAATCCGACGGCGGGCGTTACCTACCTAAGTTATGACCAGCTGCGCCCCGGGAAGGTGACCCTCGGGCTGGTGGACGCCACCGGCCGGGAACTGTGGCGAGCGGTGACCGAAGTAGCTCCTGGCAGTCAGCGGCACCGTTTAGCCATAGATCATTTACCCCCTGGAATCTACTTCCTGTACTTACGGCAGATTGGGGGAATCGAACAGCGTAAATTAGTGATTCTGTAAACTTTATCTGATCTTATACTAGCGGTCTTATCTGTCACCAGATTTTCCAATGACAGCCGTTTGTGAGAAATGTTAAAGTTCGAAAATCGAGCTTTTTTTGAGCCTTTAGACGGAAAACCCGAGGTAAGCTGTACCATCCGAGTGGTCCGTCCAGACCGCAAGAGCCATCCCCCCGGGGATGGCTTTTTGCGTTTACACCAATGGGCTAGACTGCCGGCGGGTCATCCACGGCTGAGGGCCTACTTTATTTAGCCGATGATGGGAAGTAGTAAGCCGACAAGGGTTTGGTGTCACCTTTCGCCGAAAGGTGACCACTCCATCTAGAAGCGTAGGGATTCACCATGATTTTGGCCGCTTCTTTATTAGCTGATGGTCTTGACGACCGGCTTGTGCTTGCCCGACCAATTATCGATTAGGCGGGGAGCAAGCCTGCTCCCTGGTTTTTCGATTTACGTTACTCCGCCCTTTCTTCAATCATTCAATCCTTATGTCCTTTTATCCTTTCTACTTTGCACCTGCGCTCCGCCGCCCTTATGACGGGCTGAGACAAGACCTATACTCCCAGAAAGGAGGATAGATGTTTTGAAATCCACGCCCTTCCGCCATGCCGGATGGCTACCGGAAAAGCAGCCAACGCTGTTCCGTATTACCGTCCCCGAAATTGATGCTGAGGAGGTAGCTGCCGGCGGCTAAACCCGCGGGACGGACGAGCTTGACGCGGTCGGTCTGGGGGGTAACCCGCCAGTGGGCGACCTCGCGGCCGTTTTGGTCAAGCAGTTGGAGGAAACCATTGGCGGGCATGGCCCGCGCCAGCCGCAGTTGGAAATTGGCGGCAATTGGGTTAGGGAAGACCTGACTTTCAGTCACGTCCATTTCGGGGGGCTGCGAAGTATTTTTACGGCTACTACTCACGGGGCCAGCAAAATCAATGCGGTATTCCCGACTCTGGCAACCCGCTAAGCGAGCGGTCGTATACAAGTGGTCCGTTCCCACCGGTAGGTGATGCAGGGCTTCCAGGGCATTATCGTGAGGGTAATAAAGGGCTCCCCTTCCGCCGGAGCCATTGGTTCCGAGCGTCCAGTCCATACCGACTTCGCCCCAGTTCGTGCCCCTGACGTCGAAGATGTCAAAGTAAGTTTCCCCAGGGACGGGAACGAAGTCCAGTGGATGGAGGACCGCGGCGTCATTTTCAAAGTAGATCGGAGAAAGGTTAGCAATGGCGTTGGTGGGGTCGTAGATCAGGCCATCGTTAGCAATCTCACCGCCGCCGTATTGGGTGCGAATCTCAGTGTCTTCAAGCTCCCAAATGCCGGCGTTATGAAAGGGACTACTGTTTTCCACCAGGAGGTCACCCGTCTGGTTAATCCGCCCACAGTCTTCATTGGTCACACTACCCGCTACGTGTAGGGCGATATCACTCGCGGATAGGATGAGGGAGCCTCCCTCATTACGCAAATTTCCACCGTTGACCACCCGCAGGCCGATGGCACCGTCCGTTACGACGGACGCCTGCGCCACATTTAAAAACTGGCTATTGTTGACGGTGATGGCGGTAGGCGTATTGATTAAATCCAGGTCAATGACGCCCTCGTTAGTCAGTTGAGCCTGATTGAATACCCCAATCGCTTCATTCGGGAAGCTAATCCCCCGGGCTTCAATCCGGCCCTTATTGGTATTTTCAAGATGGCCCCCCTGACCAACGTATAACCCGCGGGTTCCCTGGTCATTACCGGTAAACCGAATGGTCCCCTGGTTTAGGAGGTGCCCCGTATTGCCCGATATGGAAACGCCGGAGTAGTTAGAGATTTGTACCAGGATGTCGCCACTCATAAGGTTCGCCAGGTGCCCCTGGACGAGAATTCCATTCCCGTGTATGCGCCTTGCGATATCAATCTGCCCGGCATTGGTTACCCTGGTGCCGGGGGCTATGCCCATGACGAGATTGTCATTATCCAGCGCTACGAAGCGTCCGCTCGAATGAATGGTCATTTCACCGTTATGCTGTTGCATCAGACTATTGTAGTTATTTTGAATCCGTAACTCATCGTACAGGTCAATGTCTCCCTGGTTTCGAATACCAAAGCGACTGGACTGGACCTGTAGCAGTCCCCCCTCCGCAACGGTAAATTGACCATCATTGAAAATTCCGGTGGCGTTATTGTTCGTGGAACCCTGGTATACTTCTAAGTGGCCCTGAACCTCCACTTCGCCATTATTCGTTAAGGCGGTACCGTTGAAGGCCCAGTGCAATATTCTCAGGCGAGCGTCGGGATCAATCCGTAAATGGGCGTTTTGCTGTAGCAAAATGGACCTTGCTTCCCAGTAGCCCCCCGGGATTTTTACTCTGCCGCCACTGTTGATGCGGACATCATGGTTTGGGGCCGGGATTTTTCCCAGGGACCAGTTGTTGGGGTCATCCCACGAACTATCGCCTCCAATCCATTCATTGGTTTGGGCGTTTAGCAAAAAGGCAGCAAGGAGTAGGGGTAATAGTAGTGCGGTACGGAGCATGAGTTTTTGGGTTGTAGCCGAAATGCCCACTTAGGGATACGCGGTGTTTTTACTGACGGTAAAGGTCAGGGGAATTGCTCCGCGAAACTTCTGGCCTTTCATGGAAAGGGAGAATTGTATGAAATCAGGTACTGCGATTGACCGGCCGGGGCCCTGAAGGCCACAGATTCTGGGTTTGGCAAATTCACGGGAGATTGGTTCCCGGAGCAAACCTTTTACGGAGAAGGGTGATCAATACCCGACGGAAGGTCGCGTAGATATTTCCTCAACAATACTAAGTGCTGGCTCGACCATTAACGCAAAAAACTAGAATGATTGGCGCTATGACCTCTACTAACTAAAGGGCCTTCCCTTCCGGGGCTAATAACAGTAAACGCATCACTTACCACACGATTGAAACCAGTTGCCCTAAAAGAAATCCAGCGTAAACCCGTACCCCACGGTGAAGTCGAAGCTGCGCCACTTTACCTCCCGCCAGTCGGGCGGGGCGCTTTGGTCCTTAAAATCGTAGAGGTCGTTGAGGTCCACATTATAGCGGCCGCCAAAGCTGAGACGGCCGGGTCCGAGTTTGAATTCCAGGCCGCCGCCCACGATACCCGCCAGGTCATAGCCGCGGCTTTCTCCGTCGTTGGGGCCCATCAGGCCATTGGCCAGGAGGTCCGTCTCCACGCTGTTGCCGTTGGCGCTGGCCCGGCGGATACCGTCGAGCACAAAGCCCAGGCTGGCGCCCCCTTCCAGGTAAATACGGAATTTCGGTTTTCCCAGCCGTAGCCGTAGGGTAACCGGAATGTCGAGATAGTTGAACTGCTCCAGAAAAGTGGAGTCGATGTTGGCCAAGGTGTAATCGTAGCCCCGTTGCTGGAACAGTACCTCCGGACGGAAGACGGCCAGGCCTTCCCCAAATTCCAGGAAGACGCCGCCGGTCAGTCCGCTGATGGTGCCCGTTTCGGTGATGTTGGCCAGGGTAGGGGTTTCGTTGACCGTGGCAATGGTCCCGCCCCCCTTGAGACCGATGGTTACCTGGGCCTTGCCGAAGGCCGGGATGATGAGGACGAAGGTCAGGAAAAGGAGCAATCGCATGGGTAAGGAAGGGTTGGTCATTGTTGCTTTATGCGTGAGGAAGGGCACGCGTTACGCCATAGGGAGGAGGGCAAGGGCGAGGACGCAGGTGCCAGGGATTGAGTAAGGAGCCATGGGTAGCCCGGAAGGAAATAGAATTTGCTTCTGTAGAAAATGCTCTGATCAGCGGAGAGAGTATTGGATAAGGCTTGCTCCGCAAGCCGGTCGCGCAGTCTGGGGCGTATCATGACCTTTTGCGCATCATCGTTATTACCTGTTGGTCTTTTAGCCCGGCTTGTGCTTACCCGACCATAAATCGATTGGGCGGGGCGCAAGTCTTTTCCGGAGATTTTTAATGATGCGTTAGTCCTACATTTCTCCTTTTTCTTGCCTTCACCGAGACCTAGGATGAGCTCCGCTACGCTCCGACGCATCCGAGGACCGGCTCCTTCAATCCTTCAGTCATTCAATCCTTTATTCATTGCACCCGCGCTCCGTCGCATCCAGAGGGGCAAAAAAAACCGAGACATTATCCAATGTCTCGGTTTCCTTTATGATTTTGACCTCAGCCTCAGCCTACTTTTTTCCCTTCGGCCCAATCACCCGGCCGGGCGTCCAGGGTGCCCGGGCACCGTCCAGGGCGGCGTCGATGGCCGGAATGTCGTTCTCCATGATGTCCTGCAGGCGGTTCATCACGGGGCCGAGTTCTTCTTCGGCGATGGCCTTCACCATGGCGGAAGTCTTGGTCGGGTCGGATAATGAGGAGCTGCCCGTCCAGATGGCCGTATTGATCCGGCTGCTTAGGGAGGGTGCCTGATCAATTTCCAACTGGCGTTTGATGGGGTCGCCGTAAAGCTCAATCCGGATAGCCTTGAGTTTTTCGTCCAGGGCGTCTACCTGCTCCGCAAGTTTCGGATTGTCCACGAGCCGGATGGCCGCGCGGTAGTACTCCAGCCGCTCACTTAACTCGCCGTAAGTGCCCCGCATTGCGTTGGCTTGTTTGGACAGTTCACTCAACTCGCGGTGGTAGGCGAGCATGGCCGCCGGATCGGTAGCGGGCAACGTACGGTTCTCGAGATCCTTGACCTTAAAGGCCACGGGCCCCGCCAACTTGGTGATGGTGCCGTCGATGCTCTTGGACATCTCAACGGTGTAGTCTCCGGGGAGTACCATAATGCCACTAGAGAGGTTGCTGGAGGGGTCTCCCTTGCTCTTGTTGACCCGGTCGATGTCCGGGTACTTCAGGTCCCAGTGCACGCGGTTGATGCCCTTCTGGGCGGCGGTGCGTACTTCGTTGACCACGGCCCCGTTGGCGTCCCGGACGGTGAAGATCAGGAAGGGTTTCTCTTCCTCCGCTTCGGCGGTGAGCTGATCGTAGGTGGGGTAGAAGACGTCTTCGCCCTCTTTGCGGCGCTCCCGTTCCTCTTCCTCCCGCAGGGCCTCTTTGGTCTTGTAGCCCTCCTTGAGGAAATAGGTGAAGGCCGCGCCGAATTTGGGGTTGGTGCCCAGGTAGTACGTTTCCCCCTGGAAGCCCTTGGGGCCGAGCCAGGAGATGGTGTTACTGGCCGCGATCGGGCTGTAAGGCAGGTACTGGAAGGCGTCCCGGACGCTGAACAGATGGGCTTCCTGCTCCATGACCTCCGGCGTCAGTTCGCGGAGGGCGGAGTAGTCATCCATGATGTAGAAGCCGCGGCCGAAGGTGGCCAGCACGAGGTCATTCTCCCGTTCCTGGATGTTGATGTCCCGCACCGCTACGGTCGGGAGTCCCCGACCGAGTTTGCGCCAGTATTTTCCACCGTCAACGGTGGCGTAGCAGCTGAATTCCGTGCCTACGAACAGCAGGTCGGCCACCTCCGGGTCCTCGGCGATGGCGTAGACGGAGCCGCGTTCGGGCAGGTTGGCGGCGATGGATTGCCACTTCTTACCCTGGTTGGAACTCTTCAACAAGTAGGGCTTGAAGTCACCCCGCTTATGGTTATTGAAGGCTACGTACACCACGTTTTCGTCGTGGGCCGAAGCAATGATTTCGTTGACGTAGGTAGTGTCCGGCACCCCGGGGAACTCCCCGAAACGGGTCCAGTTTTCGCCCCCGTCCGTGGAGACGTGCAGAAGGCCGTCGTCCGTGCCGGCGTAGAGCAGGTTTTCGTTCAGGGGCGACTCCGCCAGGGCCACAATGTTACCGTAGGGTGTGGTGGAGACGTTCTTGGCCACGGCGTCCATGGGCCAAACCTTGCCCATCACCTTGAGCTTGTTGCGGTCGATGCCGCGCGTCAGGTCGCCGCTGACCTCCCGCCAGCTCTGGCCGCGGTCGTCGGAGCGGTGTACCCGGTCGGAGGCGTAGTAAACCCGTTTGGGGTCGTGGCTGCTGACCAGGAGGGGAGAGTCCCAGTTCCAATTGTAGGAGTAGTCTCCCTTGGGGGGCTGGGGAACAATGTTGGTGGTTTCCCCGGTAGCGCGGTCAAAGCGGCTGAGGTTACCGTACTGCGACTGGCTGTACACAATGTTGGGGTTCGTCGGATCTACGTGGGGCTCAAACCCGTCACCGAGCGTCGTGACGAACCAGTGGCGGTTGGTAATGCCGGTGGGCTCGGTGGTGCGGCTGGGGCCCCCGAAGCTGAAGTTATCCTGCGTGCCACCGTAGACGTTGTAGAAGGGGTAGTCGTTATCGACGGCCACCTTGTAGAACTGGGTTACCGGCAGGTTGGGGAAGAAGCGCCAGGTTTGTCCCCGGTCCCAGGATTCGTACACCCCGCCGTCGTTGCCGTTGAGCAGGTAGTTGGGGTTGTTGGGGTCGATCCACAGGGCGTGGTTGTCGATGTGCTTGTTCCGCTCGCCAACGTTGCCGAAATTCTTTCCGCCATCCGTACTGACGGCCGCGAAGGTGTTCATGACGTAGACGCGGTCAACGTCGACCGGATCGGCAATCACTTCCTGGTAATAGTTGCCACTGGAGCTGTATGAGCTTCTTTTCTCCCAGCTTTCTCCCCGGTCGGTGGAGCGGTAGAACCCACCGCGCCCGGTCTGGGCCTCCACGACGGCGTAGACTACGTCGGGGTTGGCGGGGGAAATGTCCAGGCCAATGCGGCCCTTATCTCCACCGGGCATCCCCGTCATGATCTTGCGGAAGTTTTCTCCCCCGTCGGTGGATTTGTAGACGGCGGACTCCGGTCCGCCACTGATGTAGGTAAATACGTGCCGGCGGCGCTGGTGGGCGACGGCGTACACCAGATCGGGGTCACGGGGGTCGAGGTGCACTTCGTGAATCCCGGTGTGGGCACTGATGTCCAGGATTTTCTCCCAGTTCTCGCCGCCGTCGGTGGTTTTGTAGAGGCCGCGGTCTCCGCCGGCGCTCCACAGCGGACCGGTAGCTGCCACGTAAACGACGTTGCCATCCCGGGGATCAACGGCGATCATGCCGATGTGCTCGGAGTTTTTCAGGCCCATGTGCTTCCAGCTCTTACCCCCGTCGACGCTCTTATACACGCCGTCGCCGAAGGCAACGCTTCGCTGGTTGTTGTTCTCCCCCGTGCCGACCCATACGACATTGTGGTTGTTGGGGTCCATTTCCACTACGCCGATGGAGTAGGAGCCCTGGCGATCAAAAACGGGTTTGAAGTTCAGTCCCCGGTTGGTGGTTTTCCAGACGCCACCGGCGGAGGTGGCCACGAAGAATTCACTCGGATTATCGGGGTTGACGGCAAAGTCGGAAATTCTGCCCGAGGTGAAGGCCGGCCCGATGGACCGGAAGGAAAGACTGTTCCAGCCCGCTTCATACCGGGCGTCCTTGTCTTCGTCCTGAGCAAAAAGCACGACGGACAGTAAGGTGCAAAAGCAAAGTAGCGTGATTCGTAACACTTGGTCATTTGGTTGGTGAAAGGGGAAAGATACGCGGAAATGCCCATTTTTTGGGCGAGGGACCGCGGGTGCCGAGACCCTGAGTAGGGCCATTGACCCTCAGTTAGTTTTGGTTACTTTTGGACATTGGGCTCCACCGCATGGCGGGAATACCCGGGGACAAAATCCAATTCTTTCCGTAGACGCAGGAAGCGTTTTGTTATTCTTTGTCGTTAGCCAAACGAATGCCCTTAATCAACCAAAGAATTACTTTTTTTATAAGGACCCCCAGAGAAAGACCCAATGCATCCAGTTAACCGCACTCGCGGTTTTGTGCCGTCGCACTTTCCCTCCCGAAAGCTGCGGTTTCTTTAGGCCTTATCTACCAATACATCCATAAGGGTAGAATTTATTAGAGTTTTTCGCACTTTTTTTAACGTACTGGAAATAGACTAGGAATTTGATGGCAGTGTTTCGGCGGCCTACCCTAAGATGGGTAGACCCGGCGGAGAGCGTCATCAGCGGAGTCATGCTATTTCCCGATGGTCGCGTTGTTCTGGTGGAAAAAGCTTCAATGAACTCTTAATCAAAGAAAACCTGTCTGCTCTCTCGGGAGCAGTGTATTACTCACTATTTTTTTAATCGAAATCCATTGAAGCATGAAAAGACTTTTATTAGCCATAATATCGATGCTCTTTGTTGGGGGCATAGCCATGGCGCAACAAACAGTCACGGGCGTCGTCACCGACGAGGACGGCGAGAGTCTGATCGGGGTTAGTGTCCTGGTCGAAGGAACAACTACGGGAACGGTTACTGACCTGGACGGCAACTACAGCATTAGCGTCCCCGAAGGCCAGAATGTGCTCCAGTTCAGCTATACGGGCTTCGGCACCCAGAGCATTGAGATCAACAACCGGGCCGTCATTAACGTGACGATGGAAACCTCCGCCGAAGTGCTGGAGCAGGTTATCGTTACGGCTTTCGGTACGACTACCAAAGAGGCCTTTTCGGGTTCTGCGGACGTCATCGGGGCCAAAGACCTGGAGGTACGTACTGTTACCTCTCCGATTGCGGCCATCGAAGGTGTTGCTACCGGCGTTCAGTTTACTTCCGCCAACGGCGGTCCTGGTTCCTCTCCGGGAATCTTCATTCGCGGTGTCGGTACCCTGAACGGTAGTGCGACACCACTTTTCATCGTTGATGGTGTCCAGTTCGACGGCGGATTGGTGAACATCAACCAGGAAGACATCGAGTCGATTACGGTACTTAAGGATGCTGCTTCTACTGCCCTCTACGGTTCCAGAGCAGCTGCCGGAGTAGTGCTGATCACCACCAAGAAAGGTTCCCGTAAGGGCAGAACGCAGGTCTCCGCTTCCGTCAACCACGGCTGGGTATCTCCGGCGGTTCCCTTTTACGACGAAGTAAGTCCCGGCGAGTACTATGAGATCATGTGGGAAGCCTTGAAGAACTCAGGTGCCGCCGACGGTAGCGCCGAGTTTGCCTCCGCAAACATTTACCAAAACCTCGGCTACAACCCCTTCAACGTCCCCAACGATCAGATTGTCGGCACGGACGGGCGGCTCAACCCCAACGCTGAGGTCGTTTACCAGAGCCTGAACTGGTACGATGAATTGCAGGTGCCCAACACCCGGACGAATTACAACGTCAACGTAGCCAGTGGTGGCGAAAACCACAGTGTGTTTTTCTCTACTTCTTACCTGGAAGAGGGGGGCTTCATCCAAACTTCCGAGTATGACCGCCTGACCACGCGCGTCAACGCCGACTTCGACGCCAATAACTGGCTGACCCTGGGTGGTAGTGCCAACGTAACGGTTTCCACCGCCGCCGGCCCCAGTTCTGCCGGTACCGGTAGCATCGTGAACCCCTTCGGCTTTGCGAAGAACATCGGTTCCATCTACCCCGTATTCGTCAACGACCAGCAGGGTAACATCGTGCTGGATGCGGCCGGTAACCCAAGATTTGACAACGGGGAAGGTTTCCCCGAGTTCAACATTGGCTCCCGGCCCATCAACCAGGGCCGTCACGCCCTGCAGGAATTGCTGCTCAACGACGAGCGTGACCGGGATAACACCTACGGTTTCCGCTTTTATGCCGACGTTGCCCTGCCCATCAACGGACTGAGTCTGAGCCTGAACTACGGTCGGGACATCAACGAAGGTCTGGAGAAGGAGTACGAAAACAACATCATTGGTGATGCTCAGCCAACCGGTCGCTACAGCGAAACTCGTTTCCGCCGGCAAATTGAGAACTTTGTGCAGCAGTTGAACTACACCACCAACATTGGTGGGTTGCACAACCTGGACATTAAGCTCGGCCACGAAAGCTTTGATCGGACGTTTAGCAGCAACAACGCGCTGGCCGTCGATCAAACGGCAGAGGGCATCTTCGAATTCGCAAACTTTGCTTCGCCAGTTAGCGTTGGTGGCTCCACCACCGTTAAGCGCATTGAGGGGTACTTCGCCCAGGCGAACTACAACTTTGACAGTAAATATTACCTCAGCCTTTCGGGACGGTATGACGGGTCTTCGGCCTTCAGCCCCGGCTCCCAGTGGGGTGCTTTCTGGGGTGTAGGTGCCTCCTGGCGCCTCGATCAGGAGCAGTTCATCCAGAATGTTTCCTGGATTGATCGCCTGAAGCTACGGTCCTCCTTCGGCCTCACGGGTAGCGACAACCTGGGCTTCTTTGCTTCCCGCGCCCTGTTTGACCTGACCTCTAACGCTGGTAACCCGGCCATTGTGTTCTCTGAAATCGGTAACGACCAACTCCAGTGGGAAACCACCGAGCTCTTTGACGTTGCCCTTGAGTTCACCTTGTTCAACAACTTCCTGGATGGCTCTTTGGAGTACTTTAACCGTGCTTCTACCGACCTGCTGTTCGATCAGCCCATTCCGCTGAGTAACGGTGCCAACTCCATTCCCGCCAACATTGCCGACATGGTAAACTCCGGGATTGAGCTTGGCCTGACGGCCAACCTGATTACCCGCCCTGATTTCCGCTGGAACGTTCGGGTAACGGCTTCTACCTTCAGAAACGAGATCACCAGCCTGCCGGAGCCAGTGGTTACGGGCACCAAGCGCTGGGAAGAAGGACGCTCCCGCTACGACTTCTACATGTTCCATACCGCCGGGGTAGACCCCGCGACTGGCGACCAGTTGTACTTCGTTTATGAATTTGACGACGATGGCAACACCATCCCCGTGCTGGAAGAAGATGGTTCTCACGCCGTGACTAACGACTGGCAGGACACGGAACGAGCTTACCTCGACAAGAGCTCCGTTCCCGACGTGAACGGATCCGTTTCTACCAACATCTTCTTCAAAGGGTTCTCGCTGAACATTCTGACCAACTTCGGCATCGGTGGCTACGTCCTCGACAACGGCTACGCTGCGATGATGCACAGTGGAAACTACGGAAGTTCCCTGCACCCCGACATCATGAACGCCTGGCGTCAGCCCGGCGACATCACCAACGTTCCCCGGATGGAGAATGGTAACAACCTGCTGGTGCGCACCGCATCTTCTCGCTTCCTGACGGACGCCTCGTTCTTCTCCCTGCGCAACATCAACTTGGGTTATACGTTCGGTGACGCCGTAACCCAAAGGATCGGTATGGAAAACCTGCGGTTATCCGTTACCGGAGAGAACCTGTTCGTTTCTGCTGCCCGCCGCGGCCTGAACCCCCAGTTCAACCTCGCGGGTACGCCGGCCGGAAACACCTTTGCTCCTACCCGGATCATCTCCGTTGGGATCAACGGCAACTTTTAAACTACTTAGAACGCGTTGCGGTGGACTCGTTGGGGTGAATGATAATGATCGGTGTTAGCAACTAACTCCCATACCATTCACCCCTGCCACCCCAACCTAATCTTTGTACCAACTTCAAAGTCATTTAAAATGATGTCCTACTTAAAATATTCTTTCCTTCTCTTTGCCGTGGTGGTGCTGTACTCCTCCTGCGAAGAGGATTTCCTGAATACCAGCCCCACGGATGCCATCTCTACGGCAGATGCCCTGGCAACCGAAGCTAATATGTCCCTGATCATCAACGGGATGCACCGGACGCAGTACGCCCAATCGCAAACGGTATTGCCGGGCGGCTCGACCATCGCCAATACCGCACGAGCCGGCGAGCACTACTGGGTTCCTATGGGTGACAACCTCGCCGGTGGGCTGATCCACAGCGCCAACGCCAACAACCTGGGCTGGCGGAGCGAAGCGCAGTGGATTTCTCATACTGACGCCTTCACCAATACGGTTGATATTCTGTGGTACCACCGCTACAATATTATCCTGAACGCCAACTCCATCATCAACCGGGTGGCGGAAGGTGATCTTCCGATGACCCCGACGCTGCGTACCATTCTCGGCCAGGCTTACGCCTACCGGGCCTACGCCTACCTCTCGCTGGTCCAGCACTACGCCAAGGGCTACCTGATCGGTAACCCCAGCTCGGATCCCGGGGTGCCGATCCTGTTCGCCTCCGAGGCTCCCTTCGAGAGTGGGCCCCGCGAAACCGTACAGGCGGTTTACGACCAGATATTTGCTGACTTAGACGCCGCCATCGACAATTTCGCCGAGGGCGTTCCACGTGGTACGGGAAGTGCTTTTGACAAAGCCGACCTCAACGCCGACGTTGCCTGGGGCCTTCGCGCCCGCGCGGCGCTGGCTACGGGAAGATGGCAAGAGGCCGTTGATGCGGCGGTTCAGGCTCGGGCGAATTATCCCCTCATGGGAGAAGCCGACTGGAAGTCTGGCTTTAACACCACGCTACTCCCCGAGGTGATCTGGGGTTATAACGTTATCCCGACGGAGACTACCTTCTTCCGTTCTTACTTCTACCTGGCTTCTAATACCTTCAACGGTAGCCAGGTCCGGAACAACCCCAAGATTGCGGATCGCCGCCTCATTGACGCTACCCCGGACACGGATTATCGTAAGGATATGTTCCTCATCAATGCCCCGAATACTAACCTCTCCGCCGCCAATGGAGAAGGGGGCTGGGCCAACAACACCAACCCGCTCTACCAGACCGAAGAGGAGTTTGATGCGGCCAGAGACGCCCTGGAAGCGCAATGGGGCTGGACTTCAGCCCATAACGCTCACCCTTACATGCACGTAAAACTGCGGCAGGCCATTCCGGGAGGTATCGAGCCAGATGATATCATCATGATGCGCTCTTCCGAAATGTACCTCATTGAGGCAGAGGCGGAACTGATGATGGGTAATCTCTCCGATGCCCAGGAAGCGTTGCGCCCACTGGGTGAAGAGCGGGACAGCAACTACGACGTAACGGCTTTTGACACCCAGGAGGAGTTCATGGAGCACATCAAGTTCCAGCGTGGACTGGAGTTATGGGGCGAAGGCTTCCTGTTCCAGGACAAAATCCGCTGGGATGACCCCATCGACCACGCCGCTAACGGTGGTTCCGGTGCTTCGCAGTCGATTTACCAGGATGCTTATCAGGTTGGTCGGCCTTCGGAAGAGCCACGTTGGGTATTCAAGATTCCCCAGCGGGAAATTGATACCAATCCGAACCTCACTCCGGCGGATCAGAACCCGTAGTGAGTTGCCGAATTATTGTAGCGGGTGTTAGATGACACGCCCGCGTTAAGCCGTCCCGAACGTTGCCCCGTCAGCGTTCGGGACGCTTTTTTTTGCCCGGTATTTCATCGCATTGACCAGGCTGTATAAAAAGGTGGGCGAGGACCCCGAGGGTGATCGCGGGGCTCGACCTTTTGTCGCGGACGCGGGGCGCAATCTAAATCTCCGAGGAGCAATGAATAAGCAGTCCATGCCCCTTCTAAGCGCAAACACCTGGAGTCGCCTTTCCCCGAAAGGCGACCACACCATCAAAGAAGGTAAAATTGGCTAAGACTAATTAGCCACAATCTCTCGCGGGGAATATTCTGCTTCCCCTGATCCGAATGGGTTCCCTTTCGGGGAAAGGAAACTCCACTTACCGCAATCATATTTTAAGTGCTTGGGCTTCTATTGATCGCAATTGACCAATGCACTAAAATGCCTTTAGGAAATAGAGCGTACGAAGTACACAACGGATGTAACGCCACAGCTTCCCACGTAACCCTAACGAATCAAGGTTACGGACCCTTTGACTAACCGTACCGTACCGTCCTGGTACTGCACCTCGACGACGTAAACGTATACCCCGGAGGCGGCTTCCCGTCCGCGCCAAAGGTCCGCCCGATCGGTGAAGACAGCGGGGCCGGTTTGGGCGATTAACCCTCCCCAACGATCATAGATCCGACAGGCTCGGACACGAGCACGGATGTCCTGGGATTTATAGATGCGCAGCACGTCATTGACCCCATCGTCGTTGGGGGAGAAGCCGGAGGGAACGAATAGGGGAAGTTGATCGGCACAGCGCTGGTTGAAGGTGGTATCGGTAGGTAGGAGACAGAAGCCACATTCATCGAAAACGGCCAGTCCGTTGGGTGTGCCCGCACAATCCGCACAGGCCCGATTGAATTCGGGGTCTGAGGGCAGTAAACAGATACCGCAGGAGTCTATTCTGGCGGGCCCGGCGGGTTCGCCAAAGCAGTCGAAACAGGTACGGTTAAACAGCGTATCACCGGGTTGCAGGCAAAGCCCGCAGGAGTCGACGATGGCTGAGCCGAAAAGGGTACCGGTACAGTCGGTGCAGGCCGCATTGAATCGGGGGCTGGTGGCCAGGATACAGGTGCCGCAGGAGTCGACCACCGACTGCCCATTTGGAACCCCGGCACAGTCGGCACAGGATTGATTAAAGGCGGGATCGTTTGGCTCGAGGCAGACGCCACAGGCGTCTAGCCTGGCGGAACCTCCCGAGATTCCTCTACAGTCTACCGGAGGGGCCGAGGAGACCGCGCAGACGGCGTCGATGTCCGCACCGGTTGCGGGCCCGGCGCAGTCGCCCCCCTGGATATCCCTGATTTGCACGGCATCATAGCGCAGGGCGCCGTTCGCAAATCCGGGTAAGACGGCATCGATGTCGATTCCGGTGGTTGCGCCTTCGAGTATGCCAACGGTGAAGTAGCCCTCTCCGTCCTCATCCGGGAGCCCCGCTGCGATCATCGCGTCCCGCGTCGATAGGTCTACCGGCCGCAAAGCAATGGATGACCTTTCTGCCGCCACCCCTACTTCGAACAACCATAAATCCGGCGTACCGTTACCGGAGTTGATCATTTGATTATTGGTAAAGCCCAGCCGCAAGACTCCACCCCGTCCCAGGGACAGAATTGCGGGCCGGTCGGTATCTTCTTCAGACCAATCTGCTACCCCCAGGGCATTCACCAATTCTCCCACCTGATTCCCACAGTTCTGATTGAAAAACAGAACAGTGTCTGCGAAGCTTAATCCCCCGGGGCAGATGTCGCAACCCAGATTAGGTAATTCCTGGCAGCCCGGATCGTCGCAGTCAATGAGCCCGTCACCATCGTTGTCGATACCGTCAGCACAGTCGAGTGCACTGGCTTCCTGGGCCAAAAGACCATGACCGATAATCAAAAGAACGCTCAGGAGCCAGTAACGCATGCTGTAGGCTTTTATCGCCGCCTACTGAGAACGGTTTGTCGACCTGATTCGTCCATGAGCAATCTTCAATTTCCGGCGCTGTGCACCTGGGGAGACAAAAACGGAGGATATTGGGCGGATGGTTTGCCCGCCAGCTTCCGCTGCACCCCGGCTGAGCACGAGGGTTCACTTCATTGCACCTGCGCTTGCGCCCTCATGCTCAATCCATTCCATCTTTACCTTACCTTCTCCTCAACCGCCAAAATTATCCTCCTCCGGTAACCTTTTTGCCCGTAGCGTTACTATTACCGTAGAAACCCGAAATATGGAAGCCACCAAGACAAAAGACGAATTCTTGCGCTGGTACGCGCCCATCCACGGCGCGTTCCTGCGGTATTGCGACGCTCGCTTCCTTGGCCTGGCCGAGGCGGAGGACCTCGTCCAGGATGCCGTGCTGGCGGCCCTGGAGCAGTGGACGGCCCTGGAGGACAAAAACCGCCTCCTGGCTTACCTGATCGGAATCGTCAATCATCAGGTGAAGAACCGGCTGCGCTCCCGGGAGGTACACCGACGGTACCTGCTGGACCGTAAACGCGTACTCGACGAGCGCCTGCCCAACAATCCCGAAGCCGCCCTCGATCTACAGTTTCTGCTCCGGGCGGTCGATATGTTGCCGGCCGCGGAACGCGAAGCTTTACTCTTGCGCACCGTAAGTGGGTTTTCCGTCCGGGAGGTGGCCGACATTCAGGGAATTTCCCCGGGAGCGGTCAAAACCCGGGTAAGCCGCGCCCGCAAGCGGCTACGGGAAATGCTGGCCGAGGACGGTCGGCCGCTGACCGTCACCCAACGCCTGAGAATCTACGCCGCCATTCTACTATGACCGACGCTGAACTCGATAAGCTACTGGCCCACCTCCGGCAGCGGCCACCTTCCGTATCCCTGCACCGGGTACGTGGGTGGGTGCGGTCGGCAACCCCCCGGCGCCGGTGGCGCTACCTCACGGTCTGGCTGGCCCGCGTTGGCCTGATCAAACCCAATTAAACCCCTTTTACCATGCATGATTTTCTTCGTTACGCCCAACTCGACCACGGGTTGGACCCCACCGTATTGTCCGCTTCGATCTCCCCGACCATCATTGAGGAGCGGCCCCTCAACGTTGCTCAGTTGGACGTTTTCAGCCGGCTCATGATGGACCGGATCATCTACCTGGGTACGGCCATCGATGATTACGTGGCCAACGTCATTCAGGCACAATTACTCTACCTGAGCAGTGTGGATCCGGGCCGGGACATCACCCTGTACATCAATTCTCCCGGTGGCTCGGTTACCGCCGGGCTGGGCATCTACGACACCATGCAACACGTCCGGCCGGACGTAGTCACGGCCTGTACAAGTATCGCCGCCAGTATGGCCGCCGTATTGCTCTGTGCAGGAGCGGCCGGGAAGCGGACCATCCTGCCCCACGGACGGGTGATGATCCACCAGCCCAGTGGCGGGATGCAGGGGAAGTTTGCCGACATGGAAATCACCTACGACCTGTTCCGGGAACTAAAGGCAGACCTGTACGGCATCATGAGCCGGCACAGCGGGCAAACGCCCGAGCAGATCGAGAAAGACGCCGATCGGGATAACTGGATGCGGGCCGAAGCGGCCCGGGCCTATGGCTTCGTGGATGAGGTGTTGATGCCGGAATAGGAAGGGCGTTCTCCTAAAGTTGATGAGTTTGGAATGAATGGGGAGTTGTAGCCACGGCGCAAGCTACTCCCGATGATCTGGCCGGGGATGACGTCGTCGTGGTAGCTGGCGGGGACGAGCGAATGCTTTTGTTCCCTTTTTCGAGAACCAATCAGCCCGAATTCCGTCTCCCTTCTACAACAATGAGTCGCGCCATGCCTTTCCGTATTTTAATGCTATTAATCTTGGTTTCTGTCCTCAGTGGATGTGGTGGTCAACAGGACCTTTCGGCCCAGGCCAGCACCGCTCCCTACACCTACGAAACGCCTTCCCGCAACGGCACGGGTAAGGTCTACCTTGGCCGGGAAATCAGTTTCGTCATGGGCCACCAGGCGGCCGGTTGGTTGGAGCGCCCGGAACGGGAGCGCGAAGAAAACGTCAGTCAGGCCATTGAAAACATGGAAATTCAACCCGATGAACACATTGCGGATATTGGCGCGGGCTCTGGATATTACACCTTCAGGATGGCCCGGAAAGCACCCCGGGGAAAAGTCTACGCCGTGGACCTGCAACCGGAAATGCTGGCCATCATGCGCGAGAGAATTGCCCGGGAGGAGGTAGAGAACGTGGAATTGGTGCAGGGGACCGAGAAGAGCCCACGGCTGGACGAAAACTCGGTAGACCTCGTCATCATGGTAGACGTGTACCACGAACTATCCCATCCCCGGGAGATGATGCAGGAAATCGTCCGGGCACTCAAGCCGCAGGGCCGCTTTGTTTTGCTGGAATACCGGATGGAAGACCCTCTGGTGCCCATCAAAAAATTACACAAAATGTCGGAGCAACAGGCCGTGAGGGAGATGGAATCAGTCGGCCTGCGGTTACGGGAAAATATTGACAATCTCCCCTGGCAACACTGTATGGTTTTTGTGAAAGAATAATCGGGGATCCTCCAAACGGTTACCCACAAATTGGTGCCCTTCACGGGGAAATGCCAAATAAGGGAATTTTTTGGGCGAGGGACCGCAGGTGCAACGTAGTGGAATCCTCGTGCTCTGCCGGGATGCAACGTAGTGGAATCCTCGTGCTCTGCCGGGATGCAACGTAGTGGAATCCTCGTGCTCTGCCGGGATGCCAGGTGCAGTCTCGCCGAAGCCATGTCCCCCGACGGAACGGCAAGCACGGGGCGGGGGAGTATTATGTCGCCCAGCCATTCATTTCTCTTCCGCTAAGTGTTTTTACCTGTTTCAACCAGGGTAAATTCTTGATCTCGAGCCGTTTACTTGATGGTCCGCGGTTGGTCCACGCAATTTGCTGGAGCAATTCAACCTCATCGCATTGGCGGTGGCAAAAAATCCATCATGAGTAATACACTATGGAATCAGGCCTTCACGGGCCTCATTCGGAACACCAATCAGGCGGCCTGGGGCAACTGGTCCCTCAGCACGGGCATCCAGGCCGGAGCCGTGGGTATTCTTGACCCGAATACCGGCAGTTTCACGGCCATCACCCAAATACCCGACGCAAAAATCATCAACTCGAAAGCCGGCTACAGCTGGAGCGTGGAGAGCTCTTCGGCTCACCGCACCGAATCCAGCGTAGAGTTCAAGGGGGGCTACGATGACCCCTCCAGTGGCGTCAAGGTCAATGCCGGACTGAAGGTGGATTGGAGCTTTTCCGAGGAAGGAGGAATTTCTTCCCAGGCGACGATCGTCGGCGAAAACATGGTCAGTGACTTTACGTCCCTGATGCAGAAAAACTACGCCTGGCTACTTCAGCAGGCCAGGGATGCGAACTACGTTAACGGCGACGGTATTCTTCAGGGCTTCGGCATGATCACGCACGTCAAGCTGTGCAACGGCGGCATCAACCTGGGCTCCCTTTCCAAAGACAGTACCTTCAGCCTGACGGGCTCCGTCGATGGGGTCAAACAAATGACCGGCGGGGGCAGTGCCAACGCCAGCATCAAGGGCTCCTACAAAGAAATGAACTCCAGCAGCAGTTTCGAGCGCCATAACTGGCCCGCCGGGGCGAATGAGGTGCCGCCTTCCGAGGTGGGGATCAGCTACCAGTTTGCCTCATTCAACGGCAAGACCATCATGCCTTCCTGGATCATGCCGCTGCAAAACTTTACCATCAACCTCGATAACGCCCACGGTGGAACCTACATCGTCCACATGACGGCGACCTACAATGTCCCCGGACAGGATAAGCCCGTATCGCAAGAAGTTACGGCTCCGGGAGGGCAGCAGAAGGTAATCAGTGGCATTCCCCTCAACGCCACCAACCTCAAGGTGCAGTGCGCCTTCGAGGCCGGTGATACCTTTCACTTCAGCTGGCCTAATCCCATTGCTACCTGGCTGACGGGCCAGCGGACCATCGACTGCGGAGGAGTCTGGCCCTGGGGGTCAAAGTGTACCCTCCGTAAGGTCACCACGGCGGTGGAGTCAAATTATGTTGAGCTCCCCGCCTAGTAAGCGCTGCCCGGGTTGGGCAAAGGTTCAAACTACGTGTATTACCGGTTCGGGGCAATCCCGGACCGGTTTTTTGTTCTCAGGGTTAATCACGGCAACGGTCGTCCTGCCGGAATTCATTTCACCTCCACCACTACCTTTCCCATCGTTTTTCCTCCCTGGAACGTCCGCACGGCCCGGGGTAATTCCTCGAAGGGGAAGCGGTGGCCGACGTGGGGGCGGCCCAAATCCAGGGCGGCCAACTCCCCGAGAATGTCGTGCATCAGTTCGGCCCGCTCGTACAGCCAGATCAGGTTGAAGCCCATCACGGATTTATTGAGTTCCGGCAGGTTCTGGGGATCAATTTTGGGCCGGGTCAGGTACTGCCACAATAGGCGGGGGTAGTTGGGCCGGTTCCCCACGGAGCCGTAGCGGGCCGCTCCGTACACGATGCTGCGGCCCATGGGGGCCAGGACGTCAAAACCGTCGCGGAAGATCTTTCCCCCGATACATTCCATAATCAGGTGGAGGTCCCGATCGCCGAGTGCCCGTTCCAGGTCCTGCCGGAAACTGCGCTTATGGCGGACGATCCAGTCCTGGTAGCCTTCCTTTTCGAGGTAGGGCACTTTATCCGCGTGACCAACGGTGCCGATGGTGTAGGCGCCCAGCTGGCGGGCGATGCGGCCCGCGTAGGTGCCCACGCCTCCCGCGGCCGAATGAATGAGCACCGTCTGGCCGGCCGCCAACTGTCCGAGATTCACCAATCCGTAGTAGGCCGTCAGGGCCTGCACGAGGTAGGAGGCTCCTTCGGCCATGGTCCATCCCGGCGGAAGGGGAAGCACGTAGCGCCGGTCGATGTTCAGCGCCGAAGTATAGGCCCCGAAGCGGGTGACGCCCATGACGGCATCGCCAACGCGGAGGTCCTGCACGCCCTCCCCAACGGCCGTGATGCGACCGGCGTACTCCAGTCCCGGAGTGAAGATGCCCGCGGGCGTGGCGCTGTAGAGCCCCCAGATGGCGAAAACATCGGCGAAGTTGAGGCCGATGGCCTCCACGGCGACGGTCACTTCGCCCGCTTCCGGGTGGGGGAGAAGACGATCAACCAGTTGGAGGTTGGCCAGGGAGCCGGCGGTGAGTTGGTAGGTCATGCCGAAAGGTAGGAAGCAGAAGAGTTAACGCCCAACCAGACTCACCAATCCCTGATCCAGGCAGAATAAGATCCCAATCATGATCAGGACCACGGCAACGCTTTGCCAGCGGCGAAAGGGAGGTTGGAGGGCCTTATTGCCTTCCTGGTTGGTCAGCGCCAGGAGTGCCCGCCGGACGGTCGCCCGGTTATAGTACAGCACGTACAGCAGCAAGCTTAAGTAGAGGCAGGCGGCCAGCAGGGCTCCGGGAGCGTCGAGGTAGACAAGGTCAAAGGCGATGATGTTGACCAGGATGGGCAGGAGGATGGCCACCCCCAGGAGCTTGGTCCGTGGCCAGAGCAAACACCAGGCGCCGATGAGCTGAGAGACACCAATGAAGGCGATGTAGGCGGGAGAATAGCCCATGAAGGTCCACCCCAGCTCGAAGGCGGAGGCTTCTCCGAGTGGCGTGGCGGCCACCTCGGCGGGGAGGTGACCCCGACGGAAGAACTGTCCGCCGAAGATTTTACCCCAGCCGTAGACGTTGAGGAAGAAAAAAACGTACCAGCGCGCCCCCAGTTCGGCGAGGGCGGAAAAAGCGGGAAATTGCATCGGTGGGGAGTTTAGGCAAGTGGTTAAACGAAGGGATCCTCAAGTTCTCGTAACAAGCTGCGGGCCGTGTCGGTCCGCCGCTGGTAGCGACGAAGAATGAAGTGATTGTAGGAGACGGCCAGGATCATGGCAACACCGAGCAGCAGGAATTGGGACGTTTTGGACGCAAAGGCCTCGGGCTCTCCGTAGATGCGCGCCGTGAGCATGGCCACGGACACAAAAACGATGGTGCCGATGCCGGCCTGGGCCCGGCGTAACCACAGCAAGCGGCCCCGGTACCTGGCAAAATCCTGCAGCCGGCCATTCAGTAATTGCGCCCGATTGCCCAGGAGAAACAAGCGGCGAATCAGGATGAACCGAAGAACGGGAATCCCGATCAGGATCACCACCATCGCGCCCCCCAGGAGGTAGTGGAAGTCGTTGCCGAGCTGACCGAAGAAGGCCACGATCAGGGCGGCAAAGTATAGGTATAGGAGGGCAAAAAACAGCTCCGGCCAGAGCAACGACCGTAGCTCCCGTCGGTAGCGCCGGGTGACCATCCGCTGAATTTTTTCGGGGTCAAGGCTGGGGGGATGATCCTCCAGTTGCTTCCACCGGTCCCTGAATTGTTCGAGTTCCATATCAGTTGGCGTTTACGCTCCGGCGGAGCTTTTGACGAATGCGGTTGAGGCGGGAGCCGACGTTGGTTTCGCTGAGGCCGGTAATGTCGGCGATGTCGGCGTAGCTCTTCTCCTCGAGGTAGAGGAAGAGAATTCCCTTTTCCAGTCTACTGAGGGTGGCCAGGTGGGGCCGCAGCAACTCCCAGCGGTCCGCTTCGACCTCGTCCGAAGCGGCATGCGGAGGGGCGGTGGTGGCTTCCAGGGGGTATCGGTCGCGGCGGCGACCCTCCATCCGCTGGTGGTGGAGGGCGACATTGACGGCCACCCGGTAGAGCCAGGTGCTGGCGGCGGCCTTGCCCGCGTAGGTGTGCCGGGACTTCCACAGCTGGAAAATGATTTCCTGCGCCAAATCCTCCTTGTCCGCCACGGAGGTAGTGTACAGGCCGGCGGCCTTGTAAATGAGTCCGGCGTGCCGCTGGATGAAGTCGACGAAGTCTGCGGGAATTTGCACGGGGGCGGTTGGGGATTGTTGTCGGGGAGTTAGTGTCGGGCGACAACAATTTATCACAGTGGGGGACGGATTTTTTTAAAAAAAAGGAGCAGGAGGTCACCAGCGAAGTCATACTCCACTCGTCCGACCTAGGCTGTTCAGTTTGCGGATACCTGGAATAGCTTTGATGATCTCCGCCGAGACCTCCGAACAACATTCCGGGCCTCCGGCCCAGTAAAGACAGCTCGAAGAAACGGCTATGCTATCTTTGACTAGAGCGCTCCTCGGAGCCGTTGAGTGTAACGAGCTGCTCCTAGGTGTCGCGAAAATTCAAACTGAACGGCCAACTTCCTCCTCCTCAGTCTCAGTCTTAGCCTCCCTATACCCTGAATCCTCAAGCCTTCCCCCTCTGCTATCCCGCCAACTGAAACGCCTTTGGCGTCATACCGGTATTCTTCTTGAACATCCGGGTAAAGTGTTGGGGGTGCTCAAACCCGAGGGCGTAGGCTACTTCGCTGACGGAGATTTCGGGCTCGTAGAGTCGTTCCTTGGCCACGCGGATCATGGTGGACTGAATATGGTCCTGGGCTGAACGCCCGGTTTCCTTGCGGATGAGGTCGCCAAAGTAGTTGGGGGAAAGGTGGAAGCGGTCGGCAAAAAAGGCCACCGTGGCCGGGCCCCGTTCCCGCGCCTGCCCGGAGCGGTAGTATTGCTGCAGTTCCCGTTCGAAACCGGCCAGCACGCCTTCGTGGCTAACGTCGCGGGTGGCGAACTGCCGGTCGTAGAAGCGGTCGCAGTAATTGAGGAACATCTCCAGGATGGACACCATCACCCGCCGGCTGTGGCGGTCGGCGTCGCGCTCCAACTCGTACTGCAACCGCTCAAAGCAGCCCTGGGCCAGGTGCCGTTCCTTTTCGTTGAGGTGCAGGGCTTCGTTGACCGCATAGCCGAAGAAGTGGTATTCGTGCATCTTACCCGCCAGGGCGGTGCCCAACAGAAGGTCCGGGTGAAAGAGTAGGGCCTGGCCACTCGCCCGGTAGTTGGGGCCGTCGGTGGAGATGTCCACGAGCTGGCCGGGCGCGAAAAAGATCAACGTGCCGTCTTGATAGTCGTAGGACTGCCGGCCGTAGCGAATGTGGATTTTTTCCGCTCCTTTGAGGAAAACAGCGTAACAATTGAAGAGGATACTCTCCGCCCGGGCACCGGGAACATAGTCTACCGTATTGAGGTCAATGACGCTCAGTAGTGGATGGAGGGCTTCCTGTCCAAAGCGGGTCGTGTAGTCACGAACCTGGTCAATGCGTAAGGTTTCCATGTTCTAAAGATAGGGTGGGGGGGAAGCATTTGGGGCTTGATAAACCCGGGAATACGTCAAATACGTAAGTGGGGTAGGTGATCCCGTAATTGTGGTAGGTCACCGGGAAAATAGCGGTCGGAACTTTGTGTCATGGCAAAAGCGACAACAACTTTCTCCACAGTCTTCCGGTCGGGCAATCGGGTTTTCTCCCTGGCACTTACCGGCTTGTTCCTGGCTTTGACCCAGTTCACGGCACCCGCGTTCGCGCAAAAAACGAATGCTCTGTTACCCACTAAATCGGTAACGGCCAAATTCACGGAGGCGAGGATCGACATCGATGGCCGCCTCGACGAAAGCGCCTGGGAAGAGGCCATCCCCGCCGGAGATTTTTCGCAGTACTTCCCCGTCGACTCTCTCCCCACCGAATTTGCCACGGAGGTACGCTTCCTCTTCAACGACAACTTTCTCTACGTCGGAATTCGCGCCGAGGCCCAGTCGGGTAAATACGTGGTGTCTACCCTGCGGCGGGACTTCGGCGGCACCACCAACGACAACGTCTCCCTGCTCTTCGATACCTTCGGCGACGGACAAAACGCCTACTTCTTCGGCGTAACGCCTTACGGCGTCCAGCGGGAGGGACTGGTGGCCAACGGCGGTTCGGCCTTCGACAATACCTGGGACGCTCGCTGGCAAACGGCCGCCGAACGCCACGACGACCACTATACCATCGAAATTGCCATCCCGTTCTTCAGTCTCAAGTTTCCCGACGGGGGCAATCGCTGGCGCTTCCGGAGCTACCGCTGGAATCTGCAGAATAACGAACAGAGCAGCTGGGTGCGGGTACCCCAGGAGCAAATCCTCTCCAGCCTGGCCTTCATGGGCGAACTGGTCTTCGACCGTCCCCTGCGCAAAACCCGCACGCCCTTTTACCTTATCCCCTACGTAAACACCCTGGCCGCCCGGGATTTTACCGCCGGGGAGGGCACGGAAACAGATTTCGATTTTGGCGGCGACGCCAAACTGTCCATCGGCAGCGGCCTCAACCTGGACCTGACGGTAAATCCGGACTTCAGTAACGTGGAGGTGGACGCCATTTTCACCAACCTGAGCCGCTTTGAGTTTCTGCTGCCGGAGCGCCGGCAATTCTTCATCGATAACGGTGACCTGTTTAATAGTTTCGGGAGCGGTCGGGATGCTCAACCGTTTTTCTCCCGGCGTATCGGCCTGGCCCGGGATACCTCTGGGGCCCTCATCGAGAACGGCATCATTGGTGGAGCGCGTCTGAGCGGTAAATTGGACAATAACTGGCGCATCGGAGCCCTCAGTATGCAAACGGCATCCGATGAGGCAAACGGCATCGTCGGTAACAACAACGGGATGCTGGCCCTGCAGCGCCGGGTGGGGAAGCGCTCTACCCTCGGCGCCTTCGTGGTCAACCGCCAGTCCTTCGACGACCCCGAAACGCTCAACGGCCGCGATCCCTGGAACCGGGTGGTCGGGGTGGATTATGACCTGGCTTCGGCCGACAACGTCTGGAGCGGTAAGGCCTACCTCCATAAATCCTTTCAGCCCGGAGACACGGAGGGAAATTTGTCCAGTCAGTTTTTCCTGAATCGCACCACCCGTGACTGGCGCTTCGTGCTTGACTTTGTCTACGTTAATCAGGATTTCACCTCTGATTTGGGCTTCATTCCCCGAAAGGACATCTTCAAGACCGGGCAGAGCATCACGCGTTATTTTTATCCTCGTTCCGGGGCCGTGGCCCGGCACGATATCCGGGCCCTGGCGCTGAACTTCTGGCGGCCCATGCTGGACATGCAGCGTACGGATCACGACCTGCGTTTGACCTACACCGGGAATTTCCGCAACCAGAGCGTGCTGGACGTTACGCTCCAGAACCAGTTCATTTTTCTGGTCAACCCCTTTGACCCGACCCGCACGCCCGGTGCCACCCCCTTACCCGGGCAGCAGGATTACCGCTTCAGCAGCGTGGAGGCCAATTATACTTCCTCGCCCACCCAGTTATTTACCTATGGCGCAAGCGCAGGTGCCGGGCAGTTCTTTACGGGGCAAAGATTTTCGGTGGCCGGTACCATCGGACTGCGCATCCAACCCTGGGCGCAGCTCGGCCTGGCCGTCAACTATGACGGTATTCGCCTGCCGGACCCCCACGCCGACGCTGATCTGTGGCTGGTGTCTCCCCGCTTTGACATCACCTTCACCAAGAACCTGTTCTGGCTCACCCTCGTCCAGTATTCCAATCAGCGGGAGAACCTGGGCATCAACTCCCGCCTGCAGTGGCGCTTTGCGCCGCTGTCGGACCTCTTCCTCGTCTACAACGACAATTACCGCACCACGGACAGTTGGTCGCCCCGCTTCCGGTCCATCAATCTCAAGGTGACCTACTGGTTGAACCTGTAAATCACCGCTTTGTCGTCGGACGGATAATATCGCCATCGGCGATACCTCCGTCCGACGAATGCGCCAACGTCCTTTCCCTTTAGCCTTCGATGATGTTAATCAGAAACCTCCTGAAGGGGACGCTCATTTTCGAGCTGGGTGAAGCGCGTGCGCTTCGAAAAGTCGATGGTGGCTTGCCAAATTGATTGGATAATTTTGGCTGGCCCTCTCTCCACTCGGCCGACCAGCCCGCTCGTGCCTCACGCCTGGGCGTTCGAGCTTCCTTTTCGTTTTAGCTTCGTCTTTTCTTCAGCCATTACGACCGGCTTGCGGAGCAAGCCTTTCCCGGGCACTGCTCTTTTTCGTCGTCGGACGGATACCATCGCCATCGGCGATACCTCCGTTCTACGAATGCGCCAATGTCCTTCTCCTAAGCCTCAGCCTCAGCCTCAGTCTTACCTCCCTTTCCTCATCCCCTCGAAAATCTCCGTGCTTACCCAGTAAATATCCTGATCGCTGGTGTAAAAGAGATATTTCCCGTCGTGGGTGACGAAGGGGCAGAGTTCGTGGCTTTCCGAATTAATGACGTCCCCCATGTTAACGGAAGGGGTCCAGTTTCCGTCGGAAGCTTTGAAGCTGATGTAGAGGTCTCCGCGGCCAAAGCCATCGGGCCGGGTGGCGCAGAAAATCAGGTAGCTTTCGTCCGGGGCTACGAAGACGTCGGCTTCGTAATTTGGGGTGTTGATGGCTTCTCCCAGGCGTTTGGCTTCCCGAAATTTTCCGTCGACGTAGGCGGAGGAATAGATGTCAAAATCACGGCCCGATTTTTCGGGAACGCTGCGATTGGAAGAGAAATACATGGTGCCTTCCCGGGTGAAGGAGATGTAGTATTCGTTACTCCCGGTATTGATGTTTAGCCCCGCATTAATGGGTTTGGACCACGTACTTCCTCTTCTTTCCAGGTACCAGATGTCGTAGTCCTCTTTGGTCCCCTCACCCTTCAGAGCCTTGGGGGAAATGAAGTAGAGCCGTTGTTCATCGGGAGAAAGAAACGGGTCGTTCATGCCGTAATTTTGGTTGGGCAGGATGGTCCGCGGAGTACTCCACTTTTTGCCGTCCCAGGCCGAGTATCTGATTTCGACGCGATTGCCCAGGTCCACGCCATAATAAAACTCGGTTGCCTCCCGGTTGAATACCGAGCCATATTCATATTCTTCGGGCAGGGATATGAAGCCGGGGGCGAACTTCTGTGGCTCCAACCCGGGTGGTTGCTGGCCAAGGTACTGGTGTTCCTCACCCGCGGATTGGGCCGTTCCGGATGCCGTAGATACGATCATCAGGAGGAGGGTGCAAACCAGGGACGTTATGTTTTGGCGGAAAGTGCTGGGCATATTCGGGGCGCTAAATCGGGAGTTTAAATTGTGTTTCGTGGGGAAGATTGGGAAGGCGTTAAAGGTAATTTAAGCAGCATCATTTACTGGCCAGTCCTCGTAGCCCGTATACTCCCCAACATGAAATAGGTTACAAAGGCTACGAAATTTTTTATCGCCAGGTAATTAGGCACTCAATTTTTGGGGTTGGCCGGCAAAACCCGACGGCAATCGCCCGGGAGACCCGGGGCGATGTAAGGGTAGGGTAGGCCATTGCGGGTCAGTTTTTTGACGGAGGGCAAGAAGCGCTACCGTTTTGGTACCATCAATTTTTCCAACTACTCCCAAGATAAAGTCACCATGCGAAGTTTCTTCAGTCTGTTGTTTTTGCTCTCCACGGCGGTTGTATCGGCCCAGGCTGATTTCGCCCAACTTGCCCGTTACCGTGCCGCCAACGAAGCACTTCCCCCGCCGGAGCCCGGGGAGCAGCGGGTGGTGTTCCTGGGGAATTCCATTACCGAAGGCTGGGTACGGACGGACGCGGCCTTTTTTGATGACCATAATTTTGTGGGCCGGGGAATCAGCGGGCAGACATCCCCTCAGCTCCTCCTGCGCTTCCGGCAGGACGTGCTCGACCTGCGGCCGCGGGCCGTCGTGATCCACATCGGGACGAACGATGTGGCCGAGAATACCGGTCCCTACGATCCGGAATTTACCCTGGGGAACATTCGCTCCATGGTAGACATCGCCCGGGCCAACGGCATCAAGGTTATCCTGGCGGCGGTACTGCCGGCGACCAAATTTAGCTGGCGACCCGCCCTGGGGGACCGCTCTAACATGATCATTGAACTGAACCAAAGTATTGCCGCCTTCGCCCGGTCAGAAAATATTCCCTTCGTGGACTACCACGCAGCCCTCACCAACGATGCCGGGGGCATGGACGTCGAATTAGCGGAGGACGGTGTACACCCTACGGCTGCGGGCTACGCGATCATGAAAACCATTGTCGTCCCGGTGATTGAGCGAACGCTAAGGGAGTAGATGCGAAGACCTGGCTCTTACTGGTTTGCGCGGCACCCGCGCTTGCGCCAAATAGTTATCTTCCTATTCCCGCTAGGATAAATCACCCTGGGTATCGGCCTCGCTGATCGCCCGTTCTTTTCCAGAATTGGTAGTTTGAAGCTTTGATTACAAATGGTTTTGCTCACTAAAAGTGTCACGATTATGCGAATTTCGATGACGGTATTATGGCTTCTGGCCACTACGGGGCTGATGGCCCAGACCAGCCTGGCCGATTTGCGCACGGAATTTCTGTCGGAGCCGCTGGGGGTGGAGACCGAGGCTCCCCGTTTCGGGTGGCGGTTAACCACCCCGGATGACCGGCGAAACGCCGTCCAGCAAGCCTACCAGATTCGGGTAACTGACCCTTCCGGAGATAGTCGGTGGGATTCCGGAAAAATAGCCGGAACCAAATCGCAGAACATCATTTATCAAGGCCTTCCCCTGTCGCCCCGCACGCGTTACCGGTGGACGGTGACCAGCTGGGACGAGCTCGGGAATACCACTTCGGCCAGCGCCCATTTTGAAACCGCCCTGACGCTCAACGGCTACTCCCAACGGGGTTCAGCGGACGGTAAAAACGCCTGGAATGACGCCCAATGGATCGGCGGGGGAGACGATGATATCCCCCTCTACAGCGATTACCTCTCCGTCTTTCGCCTTTACTTCTCGCTGCGCATCGACGAGTCCTCGACGCGCGCTGCCTTTGTTTTCGGGGCCAATGATCCGCGCCTTCTGGACGCCAACAAAAATCTCTACCAACAAGAAAATCCGCAGGACAGCAGCTACTTCGCCCTCGAACTGGATGTTTCCGGTATCGACCAGGGAGAACCCGCCAGCATGCACGTCTACCGCGCCGGCTACACACCGGACGACCGGGCGGATACCCCACTCCTGACCTACGAGATTCCCACGGACATCATTAACGCCGACAACCGCCACGCGGAACACCGCTTTCAGCTGGCGCTGGTCTACGGTCAGGGAGACCTCTTCATCTACGGGCCGAACGCAGATGACGCAAATTCTCCACTTCCGGAGGATCCGAACCTGAAGCATTACGCAGCACCCGATCAGCGGCCCCACCAGCTCAATGCAGAGCGAATGACGATTAACCCCTACGGCCCGGGCGGCGACTTCATTTCCGCACCGATGGTGGGCGAGATGGGCCTGCTATTGCGCCCCGGCCAACGGGGGGAATTGAAGGAGGCCTTCGTGACGAATTACCGCCGCAACTTTCCCGTCATCGGGCGAATTCCCGACCAGTCGGCCCGGGCCACCGGGGAAACGGTACTGCACCTTGCCGACCCCAGCCAGAACGCGGCACCGATGCTGCGCACGGAGTTCGAGGCGGCGGATAAATCCATCGCCAGGGCCCGCCTTTACGTAAGCGCCCGCGGTATTTACGAGCTCTACCTCAACGGGGAAAGGGTGGGGGAGGATTACTTTAATCCCGGCCTGACCCAGTACAACAAAACCCACTTTTACCAGACCTACGACGTGACCGACCGGATCCGCGCCGGGGCCCCCAACGCCCTCGGGGCGTGGCTGGGCGAAGGCTGGTGGAGCGGAGCGATCACCTTCACGGGAAGCAACTGGAACTACTTCGGCGACCGCCAATCACTACTGGCGCAACTCATCATCACCTACGCGGATGGCACCGAAAAAGTGGTCACCACCAACGAAGCGGATTGGAAAATATACACCGACGGTCCCGTTCGGTACGGCAGCTTTTTCCAGGGTGAGGTCTACGACGCCCGTAAGGAAATCGGTGGCTGGGCGGAACCGAACTACGACGATTCGGCCTGGAAGCCCGCTGTGGAGGTGCCCCTGGAAGGAACCGCGGAAACGGGCGTGCGGTACGGCTTTGCCGGTCGTCGGCTTTCCCTGGAGTACACCGACTGGAACCTGCGCAGCCAACTGGGCGAAAACGCGACCATCGTGGAATCCCTGGTTCCGCAGCGTGTAGAGGAAGTCCGTCCCGGCGTCTTCGTCTACGACCTGGGGCAGAATATGGTGGGCGTGCCCCGCATCACCCTGGAAGATACCCGGGCGGGCGATACGATCACCCTCCGCTATGCGGAAGTCCGCTACCCGGAGTTGCCGGACTACGCGGGGCTGGAGCAAATGATTATGCTGGAGAATATCCGCGCGGCGCTCACCCAGGACATTTACGTCACTAAGGGAGCCGCCCGGGAAGTGATTCAGCCCCGCTTCACTTTCCATGGGTTCCGGTATCTGGAGATTACCGGAGTAGCGGAGCCACCGCCATTGGATGCCGTCGAAGGTTTGGTGATCAGCTCGGTGCGGGAGCTGGCCTCGTCCTACGAAACCTCAAATACGCTGGTAAATCGCTTCTGGGAGAATATCATCTGGTCGTTGCGGGGCAATTTCCTGTCCATCCCCACCGATACGCCGGCCCGTAATGAGCGCATGGGTTGGAACGGAGACATCAACGTCTTCGGCCGGGCGGCAACCTGGTTGGCGGACGTCAATCTGTTCCTCAATCGCCACGCCCTGGCCATCCGGGACATGCAGGGCGACAATGGCCGGTTCAGCGACGTGGCGCCGGTCGGAAACGGCTTCGGCGGTACGATCTGGGGCAGCGCCGGTATCGTGGTGCCCTGGGAAAACTACCGGCAGTTTGGTGACCTGGTGGCCCTGCGGGACCACTACCCGGCCATGCGATCCTACGTGGAGTTTCTGGGCGATCGCTTCGAGAACGGGTTAATGGCCGAGGGCCCCCTCGGCGACTGGCTGAGCCCGGAAAACAACAAGAACGACAACTCCATGCTCTGGCACGCCTACTACCTCCACGATCTGTACCTCGTAGCGACTACCGCGGAGGTTCTGGGCGAACGGGAGGATGCGCGGCACTACCGCGAAATCCTTCGCGAGAGCAAAGCACAATTCAGGGATTTATACGTGGACCCTACGACGGGACAAACCCTCAGTCAGGGCGTTGGCTTTTCCTTTGGTCGGGGTCTGACGGTGGATTCCACCAAAGTTGGAACACCGGTCAACACCCAGGCTTCCTACGCCATTCCGCTGGCCTTCAACCTCTTTGCGGAGGGGGAGGGTACCCGGCGCGCCGGCCAGTTGCTGGCGAAAGCCGTGGAGCGGGAGAACGTCGATGATGGGGGCGTAACCCGCCCGCCCTACGCGCTGATGACCGGCTTCATCGGGACGGCGGCCATCGCCGAGGCGCTCAGCAAAACCGGCCGCGACGATCTGGCCTACCGGATGCTGCAGCAGGAAGCGTACCCCGGCTGGCTTTACCCGGTGAAGAACGGAGCGACCACCATCTGGGAACGCCTCAATTCCTACACCCACGACCGGGGCTTTGACGGCAACAACAGCATGAATTCCTTCAATCACTACTCCTTCGGTGCCGTGGCCAGCTGGATGTACGAGCGATCCCTGGGTATTCAGCGAGACCCCGACGTTCCGGGCTTTCAACGCTTTATCCTGGCCCCCACGCCGGACCCCACGGGGCAAATGACCTTTGCCCGGGGGCATTACGACTCCCCCTACGGCCGGATCGAGAGCAGTTGGGAGCAAACGGAGGGACAGGTGGTGTACCGGTTTCGGGTGCCGCCCAATACGCAGGCCGCCGTGGCGCTTCCCGTTTTGGCGCGCGCGCAGGTGCAATGGGCCGACGGAAGAGCCGTGGCGGGAGAACGTCGGGAGGGGCGCCTACACTTCCGGCTTGGGTCGGGGGAATACACTATCCAGGTTCAGTAGACGGCGATAAACTATACGATTCGCCTGATCTCCCGGGCGGGTACGCCCGCCACCACCGTATTGGGAGGGACGTCGCGATTAACGACCGCTCCGGCGGCCACCACGGAATTCTCCCCGACGGTTACGCCGGGAAGAATGGTGGCACCGGCACCGATCCAGGCATTTTTTTTGATGACGACCGCTCCGGGGATCATGGATTTGCGGGTTGCCACCTCAACGCCGTGGTTCTCCGTGGTGATGTTCACCCGGGGACCGATCATAACGTCGTCTTCAATGGTGATGCCTCCGAGGTCGAGGAAGCTGCAAGCGTGATTGATGAAGACCCGCTTTCCCAGGCTGATGTTGATGCCGATGTTGGTGAAAAACGGCGTGAACAGTACCGTACTTTGGTCGACCTCCCGGTCGATCAGCTTACTGAGGCAGGTTCTGATGTCATCAACGTTTGCGGCCTTATTGAGCTTCCGGGAAAGCTCCATCGTTCGGTTGACCACTTCCCGGATGTCACCGTATTCCGGGTCGTCCATGGGCACGACTTCTCCGGCTCTGAGCCGGACGAAGATGTTTTTGTCGGCTAGTTTCTCCATGTATCAAAATTGTTCCGGTAAACGAGCATAATTTAGGGGTATTAAGGGGGAAACCTTTACTGGGGAAGAGATGCAGTCACTTACTTAAAGAGCCGTTGCGTAAACAGCACCAGGTAATCCCGCCAGTTGTTCCAGGTGTGACCACCGGCAGTTTCGAGGTATTCGTACTTCATGCCCATATCGTCCATTTTCTTGCGGAAATCCGTATTTCCCTTCAGGAGCATGGGGAAATCATCTTCGCCAATGGCCATCCAGTATAATTCATATCCGTTTTCCATTTGCTGCCGTAGCTTCTTGTCCTGATCCTGGTAGATCGGTGAAGTCGCTTCGGGGGAACGCACCCCTAGCGCGGAGGAAAATAACCCGACGTAATCAAAAGTATTGGGGTAGTTCAGGGAGATGTTGGCCGTATGGAAACCACCCATGGACAGGCCGGCAATGGCCCGTCCGGCTTTCGTGCCTTCGGTACGGTATTCCGTTTCTACGAATTCCATAATCTCACCGAAGGTCTCTTCAAACTTGCCGTCCATGGTGTTCGGTAACTGAAAGGAGGGTTGAGGCATACCGTTGCTCCCCATGCCCGGAGCGGCTTCCTGGGCAACGTTTCCGTTGGTAATCACCACAATCATGGGTTCAGCTTCCCCCTGAGCGATCAGGTTGTCCATGATCTGTGCGGCCCGCCCCGTACCTAACCAGGCTTCTTCGTCGCCACCAATTCCGTGTAGCAGATACATTACCGGGTAGGTTGAGGTCCCGTTTTCGTAACCGTGCGGAGTATAGACGGTCAGGCGACGCTTCTTTTCGTTCCTCGAAGAATCATACCAACGATAGGCAACGGTGCCGTGGGGGACATCCTGTACTTTATAGTCCTCCGCCTTTCCACCGCCGATAAGGAAAATGTTGGAGATGTTGGCTACGTCCCGCTGTACGTGGGCGTTGCTGGGATCCACCGTACGGACACCATCTACCACGAAGTTATAGCGGTATAATTCGGAAGGGAGGGGGGACGTCGTGTACGTCCAAATGCCATCTTCCCCCCTGGTCATTTGATACGTAATCGGAGAAAAGGCATTTTCCACATGTAGGTTGCCGGATAGCAATACCGTGTCTGCCTTAGGAGCTTTTAGCCGGAAAGTGACGGAGTTGTCTTCGTTGATTTGGGGTGAAACGAGGCCGGCCGCACCAAAAATATCCTGTTGCGCGAACATCAAGCCAGGAAGAAGGCCCATCAGGAACAACAAGGGAAGACCAAAGGAATGCTTAGACATAGGAAGATGGATTGAAAGTTTAGATGAATGATCGAAAAGCTTTGTGGTCACCGAACCCTTACCACGGCTGTGTTGTGGGACCCAGGGTAAATTCATTGACGTTTGTGTCCTCGGGTTGAGAAAGGGCAAAAGCTACTACGTTCGCCACCCGTTCGGGGGCAATTCCATGTTGCTGATAAAGGCCTTCCATTTGTTCGGCCGATTGTTCGTGGGTGATACTATCTAGCAACTCAGTGTTGATGGCTGCAGGATAAATCGTTGCCGTGCGAATGTTGGTACCTTCCAGTGCCGATTCCATGCGCAGGACTTCCATAAAGTCTCTGACGAACCATTTGGTACCACCGTAAACGGCACTACCGGGATAAGCCTTCAGACCGGCGACCGAAGAAACGGCAATGACGTGACCGGATTTCTGCTCCAGAAAAGTTGGGAGGACAGCAGCGATCCCATTGAGTACGCCGTTGACGTTCACGTCTACCGTTTGCCGCCATTCGTCCGTTTTCATCGCAGAAAGCGGTGCGGTGGGCATGATTCCCGCATTGAGGAAAATCGCGTCGATACCACCAAAGTTATCCTTTGCTAATTGCGCCAGGTTGGTATTATCCTCCGGAACGGTAACGTCCAGTTTTCCGTACGCGGCCGCGCCTCCCGCCGCCTGAATATCTTCGACAATCTGCGCCAGCTTTTCCGTCCGGCGGGCACCCAGGACGACTTTAGCACCCCTTTCTGCCAATAATTTAGCCGTTGCTTCCCCAATGCCGGAAGAGGCTCCGGTGATGATAATTACCTTTTCACTTAAATCTTTCATTTGGTTTTTCGTTTAGTAGGTTTAATAGATTGTTTTATTGTTTATCAGTCAATGCTGTACTGGTCTTCCGTAACGGCCTCCTGCCAGTTTACGATCCCCTTTTCGGTATTAGGAATTACGTAAAGCTGCTGCAGCCCAACGTCGGGGCTGGCACCATGCCAGTGCTTTACTCCCGGAGGACAGGTCACGACGTCTCCTTTACGAATGATTTCAATGTCCTGTCCCTCAATCTGGTGGTAGCCAATACCGTCGGTAATGATCAGAATCTGGCCCGCGGGATGGCAGTGCCAATTACTCCGGGCGCCGGGCTCAAAGTAGACGTTGCCCGCCAAGGTCGTAAAAATGGAGTCGGGAGCGATTAATCCGTGGTGGTAAGCATTCCCCTTAAAAAGATCCTCGGATCCTTTTTGGCCACGGGGAAAAATGGCCTGGAGGGTATTCTCCTCTGCCGTTGATTCTGTTGGTTCATCCGGCGACGTCGGGGCGCATGCGTAGAGCAAAAGTACCATAAGCCCAGGTCCGAATAGAGAAGTAGTTTTCATAATTGCGCGTTTTGATCATCCCAAAATTACGCCCTGGTTTAATTACATTTGTTACACTATTTTCGTATTTGATGTCAAATATCACGTATTTTGCCCGCCTCTTCTAATGATAATCCCCTAAATGTCGAACCTTCTCCCCGGATAGTTTTGCGGAAACTGTCCGACGGAAACGACTTGCCTACGGACTTTATTAATCACTACCATGTCCATGTCTTTTGTCATGATGGAAGCATGACCTTTACCCTGGATGAACGGCAAATAGCTTGCGGAAAGGAAGAATTTGTTTTTTGGTTTGCCGGTAGCCGACTGGGGGAGTTGTCCTTCTCTAAAAACTTTCGGGCGACCTGGCTTTTCGTGGAGGATAGCTTCATGATCAACAACGTCCCGGATCAACAATGGGGCATTGATGCGACCCTTTATTCCCGGCAGTACCCGGTAAAGAAGCTGGATAATCCAGAAGACCGTCGCCGGGTGCTGACCAATTTTGATCGCCTTAACGACCGCTTCGGTGATACTGATCATCGATTTTATGAAGAGGTGCTTCGATTACAGATGCGCCTCTTCATCCTGGAAATGTGGCATACCTTCGCCAATGAGTACGAGCGACGGAAGCGAACGGTTCAGAGTGGCACACTCTACGAACGCTTCATCCACTTACTGGAGGCCCACTGCCTGCGGGAGCGAAAGGTTCAATTTTACGCGGACCATTTACACGTTTCGGCCAAGCACCTGAATTTTATCTGTAAACAAAATTCCGGTATTACGGCATCCGCCTGGATTCAGCGATACGCACGGGATCGCATCGTGATCTTGCTCCAAAACGATAAGCTGAACGTCGCCGAAATCGCCGACGAAATGGCTTTCTCCAGCCGCTCTTTTTTCACCCGCTACGTGAAAAAGTTGCTCGGAATGACGCCCACGCAATTCCGAAATCGACTGGATTAGCGGATGAATCACCCGCCGGTTGGAATACTTTATCGAAGTATCCGTAATCTGGGTAGGTACAATGCAACGGACAAGAACTATTTTTGACGTGGTGAGAAAGTTAGTAATGTTTCCTCCTCTGAATACCAATAGACTGTATCAATATGGCATCTTATACTCTTTCCGTCAACGGCAAAACCCATCAGGTAGACGTAGACCCCAATACGCCCATTCTCTGGGTCCTGCGGGATCATTTGCGGTTGGTCGGCACGAAATACGGCTGCGGGATCGCTCAGTGCGGAGCCTGCACCATTCACGTAGACGGGGTGGCGATGCGCTCTTGTTCTCTTCCCGTCAGTCAGGCCGCGGACCGGGCCATCACCACCATTGAGGGACTCTCGGAGCAGGGCACGCATCCCGTGCAGGAAGCCTGGCGGGAGCATGACGTGCCCCAGTGCGGATACTGCCAGGCCGGACAAATTATGAGCGCGGCCGCCCTACTGAAGGACATCCCCAATCCCTCGGACGAAGATATCGACGCGATGATGTCCGGCAACATTTGCCGTTGCGGAACCTACACGAGAATCAAAGCAGCCATTAAGACGGCCGCCGCCAAAAGCTAATTCCCATGACCAAGATCAATACCTCCTACAATCGCCGTTCTTTCTTGAAGTCCATGGCCGTCACCGGAGGCGGCATGGTGCTGGGCTTTAGCTGGCTTTCCGGCTGTCGGCCGGAAGAAACGAAGGTGGCTACCGGACCCGCACTACCCGACAACTGGTACGACGTAAACGCCTACCTGAAGATCGGGGAAAACGGCACGGTGACCATCATGACGCCGAATCCGGAGTTCGGACAAAACATCAAGACCTCCATGCCCATGATCGTCGCCGAAGAGCTGGACGTGGAATGGGAGCAGGTCATCTCTGAGCAAGCACCCCACAACGCCGAAAAGTTTGGCTTCCAGTTTACCGGCGGTAGCCGGGGTATCAGCTCCCGTTGGGAAGGCCTGCGGATGGCCGGCGCTACCGCCCGGCAGATGCTGCGGGAAGCCGCCGCCCAGACCTGGTCGGTACCCGTTGCGGAAGTAACCACGGCCGCCGGCATGCTGTACCACGAAGCCAGCGAACGCTCGGCCGGCTACGGAGAAATGGCCGAACTGGCCGCCACCCTGCCCGTTCCGGAGGAAGTGGACCTGAAAGACATCAAGGACTTTTCCATCATCGGCCATTCCAAGAAGAACGTGGACGCCAAGAAGATCGTCACCGGACAACCCCTCTTCGCCCTCGATCACTACGAAGAGGGTATGCACGTGGCCATGATCGTGCATCCGCCCGCCTTCGGCCAGCGGTACGTGAGCATTAAAAACCTGGATGAAGTCAAATCCATGACGGGCATCCACGACGTTTTTCCGATCAAGACCTACAAGGACGGCTTCGCCAAGGGCGGCTTTGACACCAACGCCTTCCCGGAACTGGTGGCCATCGTCGGTAAAACCACCTGGGAAGTGATGCAGGCCAAACGGGCCATCGAAGTGGAATGGGAACCCTTTGCCGACTACACCGAAACGGTAATGGGCTTCCGGGGAGATACGTCTACCCGCAAAGTGCCCGCCGGACTGGAAAGCACCGCCGCCCACCAAACCGCCATGGAGGAAGCTGCGGCCCGTCCCGGGGAAGTAGTCCGGGAAGACGGCGACCCGAAGGGCGCCTTCGCCCGCGCCAGCCGCGTCATCGAACGCACCTACTCGGCGCCCTTCCTGGCGCACAACTGCATGGAGCCCATCAACTGCTTCGCCAAGGTGGAGAACGGTAAGGTTTGGATTGCCGGACCGCTGCAGGCCCCGGGCCTGATCGAGGGGACCATCGCCGCCAGAATGGACCTTACTCCGGAAGACATCGACATCGAGATGACGCGCATGGGCGGCGGCTTCGGCCGCCGTGCCTACTCCCACTACATGCTCGAAGCGGCCCTGATCGCCCAGCAGGCGGGTGTTCCCGTCAAGCTGATGTACACCCGGGAAGACGACATGACCAACGGCATCTACCGCCCGACCTACCAGGCGACCTACCGGGCAGCCCTGGGCGAGAACAATGAACTGCTGGCCTTCCACGTCAAGGCCGGGGGTATTCCCGAGAGCCCGCTCTTCGCCAATCGGTTCCCCGCGGGGGCCATCGATAACTATCTGGCCGAAGAATGGTCGCTGGATTCCAACATCACCATCGGTGCCTTCCGGGCACCCCGCTCCAACTTCATGGCCGGAGCGGAGCAGTCTTTCCTCGACGAACTGGCCGAAGCGATGGGCAAAGACCCCATTGACTTCCGCCTGGAACTCCTGCAACGCGCCGAAAATGACCCGGTAGGGGAGAACAACGACTACGACGCGGCCCGCTATGCCGGGGTGCTGGAACTGGTACGGGATAAGGCCGGTTGGCGCCAGCCGGCTCCCGGCGTGCACCGGGGGGTGTCTGCCTACTTCTGCCACAATTCTTACGCTGCGCACGTACTGGACCTCACCGTGGAGAACGACCGACCGGTGGTACAGAAAGTTACCTGCGCCATTGATTGCGGGATCGTCGTTAATCCCGACGCGGCCGTCAACATGGCCGAGGGCGGCATCGTGGACGGTATCGGCAACGCCTTCTTCGGGGAGCTGACCTTCACCGACGGTGTGCCGGACAAGCGGAACTTCGACCAGTACCGGATGATCCGGATGGAGGAAGCACCCAAGGCCATCGACGTGCACTTCGTGGAAAGTGACGTCAATCCCACCGGACTTGGCGAACCGCCCTTCCCGCCCATTTTCGGGGCCGTGGCCAATGCGCTGTACAAGGCCACGGGAGAACGCAAGTACCGTCAGCCTTTCCTGGGCTCGGGGAATTTGCCGGGCTAACCTACCCATACACTGGTGAGCTGACCATTGCGTCCGGCATCAGTGGCGTTACTGATCAACTTTGCACCTGCGCTTGCGCCCTCTTTTCCTTCCCTTACGGAATCAGGAGTTTGGTCGTGGGACCGCAGGTGCAAGGATCATCGAAGGGAGCAATCAGCATGTTTGCCGAGGTGCCGGGAGCGTCCGCACTGCCGAACATGGAAGAATGTCCACCCTCTTCGGGACACAAAACACTAAAACCGTATCCGATACCCCACCCGCAGAGAAAACATGCCGGCGCCACCGGCGCGGCCAAGCTCCGGGTTTACGAAACTCCCCCCGAAACTTTGGAAGCGGATACCCCCCGTGAGGGCATGGCCGTTTTTGAGCCCGTACTCTCCGGAAATCTGCCCCAGGAAACCTAATCCGACGCGACGATTCACGTAGTAATTGCCGGGAATCCTGACCGGAGACTGCCCCTCGAAACGATGGCCGTCGCCCCCGCTGCTGAGGTTAAGGGAAGGACCTGCTTCCAGCAATACGCTCAGTCGGCTTTCCTGCATCCGGTAGCCGAGTAGAATTGGGACGTCCAGGCTGTTCACGTTATTGAAGTAGCGGGAGGTCGTCGTGATGGTTTGGGGGACCTCCACGGTCCCCGTTTGTTCCACCCGGGTACCGTCATCGTATTCGATGATGGTGACGACTCCCGTGCGGGTTACGGTGGTTGTTTCGGTGGAGGTAGTTTCAATTTTGGTGTTGAGCTGACTGAAGGAAAGTCCCGTACGGATACTGAGCCCCCTGGCGCGGTGGTGGCCAATCAGCACTTCACCGTTGATGCCCTCCAGTTGGGACTCTCCACTGGATGTATTCATGGTGGGGAGGCCCAAAGCAAGGCTGGGTTCTACGGTCCAGTAGGGCGGGACCCGGAACATCCGTCGGCCTTCCCGCCGAAGTCGTCGCGCTTCGCGACGAGCCAGTCTGGCACTGTGTCTGACCATTTTGGCGGCCAGTCGAGCGGATCGGCGGGCCTCCCGCCGGGCCACCCGGGCCAGGCGCCGTTCTTCGGCGGCAAGTCGTTTGGCCTCCCGGCGAGCCAGTCGGTCATTTGCCCTGGCGAGTCTTCTGGCTTCCCGCTGCGCCAGGCGTTCGTCCCTGGCGGATTGTTTTTCTAACCGCCGATTGTTGAGGGCCAACAACCTGGCTGCTTTGCGTTCGTCCCTGGCCAGCGACCGGGCCAATCGCTGCTCGTTCCGGCTCAATCGCCGGGCTTCCCGCTGGGCCATCCGTTCGTCTCTGGCGAACTGTTTTCTTTGCTGCCGTTCCTCCCGAACCAGTAGCCGGGCTTCTTTACGGTCGGCCTTTAGGGTGGCTTGCGCCAACCGACGTTCTTCTAATGCTAGTCGCTTGGCTTCCCGACTGGCTAGTCGCTCCTCCCGGAGTGCTGCCTTCCGTTGTCGTTTTTCTGCTGCGGCCAGCGCCATTGCCTCCTGGCGGGCGGCTCGCTCGGCAATTCTGGCGAGATGTCGCTCCGCGGCTGCTTCTCGCTGGGCTTCTCGTCGGGCCTGAGCGTCAAGGCGTCGCTGAGCGAGTGCAGCCCGTCGGGCTTCGGCCTCCGCCAGTCGCCGTTCCCGCATCGCCAATCGTGCCTCTTGCCGTTGTCGCCAGGCTTCCTCGGCAAGACGTTTTTGCAGAGCACGAGCTTCCGCGGCGGCTTCCTCGCGTTTCAGTTGTTCCTCGCGGGCGCGTTGTGCTTCTTCGGCGCGCCGCTGATCGAGCGCCCGCTGCTGGGCGAGTGCTTCCCGCCGGGCCTCTTCGGCGGCGATGCGTTCGGCTTCCTCGCGTTTCAGTTGTTCCTCGCGGGCACGTTGTGCTTCCTCGGCGCGCCGTTGCTCGAGCGCCCGCTGCTGGGCGAGTGCTTCCTTCCGGGCCTCTTCGGCGGCGATGCGTTCGGCTTCCTCGCGTTTCAGTTGTTCCTCGCGGGCGCGTTGTGCTTCTTCGGCGCGCTGTTGATCAAGCGCCCGCTGCTGGGCGAGTGCTTCCTGCCGGGCCTCTTCGGCGGCGATGCGTTCGGCTTCCAGGTGTTTTAGTTGTTCTTCGCGGGCGAGTCGCGCTTCCTCGGCACGCGCTCGGTCTAGCGCCCGCTGCTGGGCGAGTGCTTCCCATCGAGCCTCCTCGGCGGCAACGCGTTTGGCCTCCTCTTTCCTTGATAGCTCCGCTTCAGCGATCCGTTTGGCTTCCGCTTTGGCAACGGCCGCCAGCCGGGCTTCCTCCCGGCGACGCTCCCGCTGGAGCTGAGCGGCGCGCCTGGCCGCCGCTCGCTTTGCCCGGGTCTCCAGGGCAAGCTTCTCCTGTTCCGTTTTTCGCCGAAGCTTTTCCGCTTGCCGTTCCGCCCGTGCGGCCTGCCGTTCGCGGCGGGGGCGCTCTTTTTCGGCGGCCAAGCTATCGGCCGCGGCTTTTCTCTCGGCCAGGATGGCGGCGATACGCGCCGAACGGAGCTCCTTTCGTCGGGCAATTTCTGCACGGCGAGCCTCCCGTCCAGTAGCGGCATCCTCCGTGTTCCAATCCTGGTGGGCTCCGGGGACTACGCCCTTGCGGGTGGCCTCCAGAATGTCGGCCGTCCGTGCCCGCTGCTCGGCCTCGGAGTAAACTTTAGATTTTTGGGCGGCAGGTTCTGGTGCGGGTTCCACCCCTTTACTCGTCAGTTTGGCCGGCCTCGCCCGGGTACGAGTAGTGTCCGGAAGGGGGATAGAATCCGTGGCTGAGACCAACGGGCGGGGCGCAACATCCGGGAATGTTGTAGTCCCTCCGAACAAGGAGGTTCCTCCGAAGAGGAGTAGTAGGAGGGTAAATTCCCAGGTCCGGTATCGACTGAGGGCGGTTGGCGGCTGGTCAGGCCGCCAGTCCTTCAGCGGGTTCATAGGTTGATCCGGAAACTGGCCTGGATATTGACGCCAACGATTTCTACGGTCTGGGCCGCATTGTTTTGTAGGTTCATTGTAGTGGAGAAGTTTCCACTAAACTCGTCGCCCGTGGAAGAAACGGAGGTACCCTCCAGGTTGATGGCACCGTCTGGTCTTACGTAGACCCGGCCGTCAGCCAGTTCCTGACCGGGAGCTAGTCGGTAGATGACCACCCGGGCGTCTTCGGCGGAAAAGGCTCCCTCCTGGGGCTCACTGAAGTTGAAAAATACCACGTATTCATCTCCCTTGTGGAGGCCAGCGGCCCGGACCTGCCAGTTGTATGCTTCGTTGTTGGGCCAATAAATGGCCGCCAGTTCCGTAATGCTAATGTCTTCGGCACCGATACTCAGCTCAAACATTTCGTCGTCCTCCAAATCGCCACAAACCACGAAGGATTGAGGCAGGGCATCCTCGGAAGTTCGACGGTAGACGGGAGATGCCGCCCGGAAGTCGCTGGTAAAGGCCTGCACCACCACTTCTCCCTCATCACATTCTACGACGGAGACGACGGTACGTCCTTCTTCGTCCGGGGCGAAGTACTGTCCGTCGTTACCTCCGTAACCCTTTGCCCAGATTTCTACGGGGGCAGCACCGGATACCAGGCCACCTTCACAGTTGACCACGTCGGCGAAGAAGGCCGCGTTGCTGAGATCAATGACGATATCGCCCAGGTCTCGGCTATTATTTGCCGGAACCCCATCCACTTCAACAATAAAGACGTTGCTGGTGTCGCAGGGGTCCTTCACGATGATCGCCAGGGGGGTATCTGCCGCTACGTTGATGCACCATTCTCCGTTACAGTCTACGCGGCTGGCGCCGCAGACCATGCCACCCACCACGTTCACACTAAAGGGCGAGTGCGTAAGGGGGAAGCCTCCGGCATCCAGAAAGCGACCACAAAGTCGGGTGACGGGGTGGGGGATATCCACGTTATACCCACCACTGGCCACGATGAAGACCACGTAGCAACCGGGGGCCAGGGTGGCGACGCCGTCGGGTAACCAGAACCCGTCGGGGTCAAGGAACCAGAAGGGAGCTTCCAGAGGAGCATTGGCTTCGGTGGCGGCCTTAAGGGGCAGCCGTACTTCGGCGGGAGTAGCTTCGTCCAGCACGATGAGCTCTCCCTCGGGGGTTTCCAGGGCGATGTCCATCATGCCGTAGCTTTCCAGTGCAGCCATTTCTCCGTTTTCCAGTTGCGCCAGGGCGTTGATGGGACTGTTGAGCATTTCTTCCTGGTCTTCCGGCGGGTCGTGGTTAACGTACACGTCGATCGGACCATCGTAGGCCTCCCCGTCCTCGGTGGTGGCCACGGTATTTTCCGGCAGGGTCACGGAGAAATTATCCCCGAGGGTGATGGTCCCACCCTCGGCAGGATTGAGGGTGCCGGCCTTTACTTTGGGTTCCAGGACGAAGGTCTCCCGAAGGTCTCCGTCTCCCCCGGGCATGAGGACCCGGGTTTCGGGCCAGTGGCCCGGACTGGTAACCTGTACCACTGTTCCATTCGGATCCAGCATGCCGGAGGGAATGGTGAGGGAACCATCGGGGTTGGGATCGTTGATCTCGCTTAATCCGGTAATGGAGTAGTCCTGCACGCTTTCTCCGCTGGTATTGATGACCACGGAGGTAACGGTGCCCCGCACGACGTTTGGTACGGGTAACTCTCCCGTCGTTACGGAAATGGTCTCGCCGTCTTCGCGACAGCCAGTAAACAGTAGGACAATAAGCAGAAAGGGTAGTAGGTATGGGCGCATGGGCTGGCGAGGTTTAGTATTTTAGGTTGGAGAACAAGAACCACTTAAAAATAGGCGATTCTTGCAATATTGTCCAGTCAACAAAACTCCTCCGCGGATTTTAAGCTCTCCGCTCGAGAAATGTGTCAACGGGCTGACGCTTTACGGGTGGAAGATCAGCCGAATAGGCATCTGGTGCCTCATGATGGACGGTTTACCATCCCTCATTCGTTGGGGTAAAGGGGAATATTTGCGAATGCAGCGGACCCATCAAGGAGTTTTGGTGATAGGTTTTTCGTAGTCATTTCGGTTATTTTTCCCGTTTACATCCCGATTCTACCTACAAGATCACCGCCCGGACCGGATGTGTTAGTGGGAAAGCAAAATTTTTTACCATGCCCGGTGGGGCGTGGGAAATCGGGTTGCGTTCACGGCTCTTTTCGGGTGTACGTTGCACCGGCGCTCCGCGCCCACCTTGTGTGCCGGCTTACTGGTTTTCCTTCAGGCGACTGATCATGGCCTTCATCTGGGCAATCTCCCGCTTCTGCGCCGCAATAATCTCTTCCGCCAGTTTGATGGCTTCCGGGTCTTTAAGCCTGGCCTTTTGACTGACCATGATGGCCGAGCTATGGTGGGGGATCATGGCGCGCATCCAGGCGACGTCACCCACAAAGGTTTGCTGCCGGAGGATGTGGTAAGTTCCAGCTCCCACCAGTAACGCGCCAACGATGATGAGGTAATTGATCCGCTTACTGGGGTACATCTTCCACATAAACAGCAGCATGGAGATGGCCATTGGTGCGATCATAAGGATGGTCATGTAGGTTCTGGTCTGGGCGGTGTAGACGTGGTCGAACTTGTCCACGTTGAGGTACATGACGGCATACATAACGATAAATGAGGTGGCCATCATCAGCCCGAATTTTAGGTAGGGGTTGGATTTATGTTGGGTATTCATAAAGAGCATTTTGCCACCCGGCAATGAAGGCCAGAAGGCGATTGATTAGTCCAGGCTGAAAACCTGGTTCACCGCCATCTCGCAACGGCGGCAAACCATGTTTTCAATGCGTAAGGTTCGGGGTTTCACCCTAGTGGCTGTGTCCGTTCTTTACGTGTTCCTCCTGGTCCACGTAAGCCATGCCACATACGGGGCATTCTCCCGCAGTGTCGCTTCCGCTGCCTTCACAATGCATGGGGCAGACGTAGGCTGAGGTGTACTCCTTGCCCTTACCGTGCGGGGCAGCGGTGGTCGTTTCCGTCGTGGTTTCGGTCGTGTCGGTCTCCGCTGCGGGAGCATCGCTACAACTGACGATGGCAAAGGACAGGAGGAATAAGCAGGCAATAAAATAGTGGGTAAAGCGCATCTTAAAGCAAGTTTGGTGGCCACCCCGTAGGACGGCCGGTTAAATGAATGTGATGATTAGAGTTCATCGGTAACCAGTCCGCACTTAAGCATCAGGTCACCGAAATAGGGATTGCGAATTTGGGTTTCGTTGCTGATCCAGTCGGCCCCCGTATTGTTGAAGGCCATCGGACAATGCTGTACGTAATAGTCTCCACTCACGCCGAAGGCCGTGAGGGCCTTGATGAGAGCCCGGGAGAGATAGTCGAACTGCTCCCGCTGCCCCGCTACCTCCGGGTTTTCCAGGAGTAGTTTTGCGTGGCTGTCCAGCGCTTCCCGCTGCTGGCTCCAGTAGTCACGGGCATCACCGGTGAGCAAATCCCCGTCCACCGCCTCCAGGGCAGTTAGCAGGGAGGTGATGAGGGCCGCGTCAGCGGTGGCCGTAGCCACGAGGCGGTCCTTGAGGGGCAGGTAGGCTTCCACGACGCGGCCCAATTGATTCCGGAGTTTTTCCGGGCTGTTTTCCCGAAAGTCGGGAATGGCCTCAGCCACGGCCTCGGGCGCCGGCCGGCCGGCAATCAGGACGTCACGGTTCATCATGCTGGCCTTGTTGTTCAATTGCGCGGCGGCGTCAATCTGGAAAGCCCCTTCCATCACCACCCGGTCTCCGGAGGCCAGCCCGGACCGCACGCGGTACTGGTCTCCGACGCGGTCCCCCAGGGTGACTTCTCGGAATTCGTAGGTCGGGACTTCCGTATCCGGTAACGCTACGTAGACCACGGACCGCTCCCCGGTCCACAGCACGGCGCTGCGCGGGACGCGTAAGTCCTCCTCCGTGTCCTCTTGCCGGGCGGGGGAAGTGATGATGGTTCCTTCCACGAACATGTCCGGTTTCAGCCGTCCGTTTCGGTTGATGACTTCCGCCCGCACGGCTGCCGTGCGGGTAGCCGGGTCAATGGCCGGATCCACGAAGGTGATCCGGGCAGAAAAGTTTTGCCCCGGCAGTGCGGGCACCGAGAAATTCACCCGGTCACCAACGGAGATGCTGGCCAGATCCGCCTCGTAGGCATCGAGCAGCACCCACAGCCGACTCAGGTTGGTGTAGGTATACAGCGAGCCGCCGGCGGGTAAATACTGGCCCACCTCCGCCTTGGTTTCGAGGATGGTCCCCGAATTATCGGCGTAGATCGGAAAGTCCCGGATGACCTGGCCGGTTGTTTCGAGGGTGGTAATTTGTTCCTCCGTCACTCCGAGGTTGCGCAGTTTGGTGCGGGCGGCGGAGACGAGGTCCGGGTTCAGGTCCCGGAATTGCCGGGCCTGCAGGAATTCTTCCTGCGCAACGACCAGGTCGGGAGCATATACCGTGGCGATCCGCTGACCCGCCCGCACGGGTTCGCCGCTGAAGGAGACGTTGAGCCGCTCGATGCGTCCGCCAAATTCCGTGACTTCCACGGCGGTGGTCCGCTCATCGACGGCCAGCTTCCCCGTGAGGGTCAGGGACGCACTGGACTGACCACCCTCCGTCGAGTCTCCGCCGTTCCCGACCCGGACCGTGCGGACCCTGGCCAACGCTACGGCCGCTTCGGTCATGGTCATCACCGCCGGATCGGTATTGTTGCCCACTTCCAGCGGGATCAAGTCCATTCCGCAAAGCGGACAATCACCGGGGCCGTCCTGCTGAATCTGTGGGTGCATTGAGCACGTCCAGATTTCCGCACCCCCCGTCTCGTGAGCGGAGTGATCGTGCGCCTGGGTTGCCGGCGGCGGCACGGAGGCTGATCCGCCAAACAGAAAGTATCCGGCAGCCAGGCCTAGCCCCAGGGCCGCGATCAGAAGGAGAACAGTTCGCGTATTCATATTTATTGGTTGTACAGCAGGCGATTGATCGCCGCGTCTTGTAAAAGAATAGTGGTGCGGGCCATGACGGCCTGGTGTTGGTACTGGATCGACTGATATTCCAACCGTAAGAGCTCGTCGAGGGGGCGTTTCCCGTTGGCAAACTCACTTCTGGCGATCGTCAAACTGGCCGCCAGGGTCCGGTTCTGTTCTTCGAGGAAGAGCAATTCGCCGGCCGCCTCGTCAATGGACACCAGAGCCCGGCGGATTTCGGCACGAAGCTCATCTTCGGTGGACTGCCTGCGGGCCTCCAGAGCTTCCATCCGGATCTCTTCCTCCTGGCGGCGGGCCGAGTATTTTTCTTTGGAGAGGGGGATTCTGACCATGGCCCGTGGTAGGAGGATGTCCCGGCCGTTGCCGGGAGGATCCAGGTCGCTTCTTCGGCCAACGGCGATGTAGTCGAGACCGATGCCAAAATCGGGGCGTTGCTCCAGCGCACTCAGCGCGATGGCCGAGCGGCTGGCCTCCCGTTGCCACGCAAAAATCCGCAGGGACGGATGGTCGCTTAAATCGGGGTCGTCGTTGGCCAGATCCGGGGCATACTCCAGAATCTGTGCCACCCGGTTTACCGGGTCGAGAGACGGACTGATCTGGACGTCTGGTGGTCGGCTCAGCAGACCATTGATCGTGGCCATTTCCCGCTGTCCGGCCTGGGAAAACTCCTCCAGTTGTCGCTCCAGTTGTCGGCGTTCCATTTGGAGGCGGTAAACGTCCACCGAGCTGCCCCGGCCACTTTCCAGTCGACTGAGGGCCAGCGCCTCGAGGCCGTCAAAGAGATCGAGGTTTTCCCGTAAAACCTCCGCGCGGGCCGCTTTGTCGGCCAATCGATAATAGGCCGTTTCCAGCCGATACATCAGCATGAGCTGGCGGGCGGCGACCTTTTCCAGCAGGGGGCGAGCGCGGGCGTCGGCTACGGCGGCCATGGCCGCCAGTTTTCCCGGCCAGGGCAACATCTGGGAGGCGCCCACCCGAAATCGCTGGGGCCCCGTCCGCGTTTCGACCGGCAGGATGAAAAACCCGGCCCCGAGCTCCAGGTCGGGAAGCTGGCTGACCTGGGATGATTGCTGGAGCGCGGCCCGGTAGTCAAGTTCCAGTGCCCTGATTTCCGGATTGTTCTGCCGGAGCATTGCCCGCAGCGTATCCAGGGGTTGGGCGCAAGCGCAGGTGCAAAAAAAGCTGGCCAACAGCAGGCAAAAGAGGTGCTTAATTGTCATGATCTGGGTCTTTTGGGGTGAGGCGAATTTTCCATTCCTCGCGGAGGCTCCACAAGACGGGAACCGTAAACATGGTCACTACCTGCAGGGCCATGCCGCCAAAACTGGGGATGGCCATGGGTACCATGATTTCGGCGCCCCGACCGGTAGCGGTCAGTACGGGCAGCAGCGCCAGGATGGTGGTGGCGGTGGTCATCATGGCCGGGCGGACCCGACGGAGGCCGCCCTCAACGACGGCCTCCCGTACTTCCGTGATGGTCCGGGGGGTGTTCCGGCGGAAGCTGTCGCGGAGAAAGGTGGCCACCAAAACGCCGTCATCGGTGGCGATGCCGAAGAGGGCCAGAAAACCCACCCAGACCGCCACGCTCAGGTTAACCGTCTGCATCTGGAAGAGATCGCGCAGGTTGGTGCCAAAGAAGTTGAAGTCCAGAAAGCCGGGATTCCCGTAGCCCCCGAGGAGAAGAAATCCTCCCGAGAAGGCTACGAACACCCCACTGAACACCATGAGGGCCGTGGATACTGATTTGAACTGGAAGTAGAGAATGATGAAGATGAGGCCCAGGGCAATGGGAACGACGAGGGCCAGCCGCTCACTGGCCCGTACCTGTTGTTCATAATTCCCCGCAAAGCGGTAACTGACCCCCTGGGGAATGTTCAGGGCGCCCGCCTGGGTCCTTTCTTCCAAAAACTTTCGGGCATTTTCTACCACCTCAACTTCGGCAAATCCCTCCTCCCGGTCGAAGAGGACGTAGCCCACCAGAAAGCCATCCTCGGATTTGATGGACTGCGGTCCCTGTTCATATCGGACCTCGATGAGTTCTCCCAACCGAATCTGTCCGCTGCGGGTGGGGATCAGGATGTTGCGGATGGCTTCCGGCTCATCCCGTAGCTCCCGGGGATAGCGCAGGCGAACGGCGTAGCGTTCGCGCCCTTCGACGGTGGTGGTCATGGTCATACCGCCCACGGCGGCCATGATCTGTTGCTGTACCTCCGTTACCCTCAGTCCGTAGCGGGCGATGGCCGCTCGCTTGATGTCCAGGAGCAGGTAGGGTTTCCCGACGATGCGATCGGCGAAGACGGCAGCAGCCTTTACCCCGGGCACCTCCTTGAGCTCCCGTTCGAGGTCGAGCCCGAAGGATTCGATGGTTTTCAAGTCCGGTCCCCGGACCTTGATGCCCATCGGTGCCCGCATGCCCGTTTGTAACATGACCAGGCGGGTTTCGATGGGTTGTAGTTTCGGGGCGGAAGTGACTCCGGGTAACTGAGCGACGCTGACGATCTCGTTCCAGATGTCGTCGGGAGATTTGATGTGGTCCCGCCACTGTCGGAAGTACTGGCCATTGTCGTCCGGAATAAGGTCCTTCGCCGGGTCGATGCGGGCATCGGATCCGACGGCTTGTCCGGAGGGCGTCAGGAAATTTCCTTCCCGGTCTACCCGAAACCGCAGGCGGCGTCCGTTGGCGTCGGTGGCGTATTCGGGTTTGTAGAGGATGACGTTTTCGTACATGGATAGCGGAGCGGGATCGAGGGCGCTATTGACCCTGCCGGCCTTGCCGACCACCGTTTCGACTTCGGGAATGGTGGTTACGGCCATGTCCAGGAGGCGCAGGTTTCGACGATTTTCTTCGATACCTGCGTGGGGCATGCTGGTGGGCATCAGCAGGAAGGCACCCTCTCCGAGGGTGGGCATGAATTCTTCCCCCAGCCCCCGGTAGGTGTGGTAGCCGGCGTAGAGCAATAGTCCTACCAGGAGGAGGAAAAGCAATTTTACCCGGAGCAGGAACCGCAGAATGTGATCGTAGAAGTGAATCATCAGCCAGAAGAAGGCCAGCAATCCGCCCGCCACTACCACTACGAAGAGGAAGTTTTTGCCTACGCCCGGGGTAACTCCGAGGGGGAGCCAGTAGCCAGCCAGTAGCCAGGCAAGGACTCCGGCGATCAGGAGGTTGATTATCGTTTGCATCCACGGCCCCCGCAGGAACTTCACGGCACCTGCGCTGCGTCGCCCACTAATCTCTTCTTCGGTTTTTCGCCCAAGAATACCCCTGATGACTCCGTAGCTGCCCGCGAGGATGGCCACGGCGGCCAACCACCAGGCCACGTAGAAGGCGGCAAAAATGCCCCCGACGACCAGCAAGGCGTTCAGTCCTGTTTTTTTCCGCCAGTCGTTCCGATCCCACCCCAATACCGTGTGGGCCACGGCGGGAATGATGGCCAGGGCGACCAGGATGGCGGCGATCAACGCAAAGGTCTTGGTGAAGGCCAGGGGGCGGAACAGTTTTCCCTCGGCGGCTTCCATGGTGAATACCGGCAGGAAGCTGATGATGGTGGTGGCCACCGCCGTCAGCACCGCGGATCCTACTTCCATGGTGGCCGCGAAAATGCTTTCCAGGCGCGTTTCGCCGTCCGGAGGGTCCTGCAATCGATAGACCATGCTCTCGGCCAGGACAATCCCGACGTCAACCATGGTGCCAATCGCAATGGCAATGCCGGAAAGCGCCACGATATTGGCGTCAACGCCCAGGTACCGCATGGCGATGAAGCACATCAGCACGGCGACCGGTAAGGTGCCGGCCACCAGCAGCGAAGAGCGGAGGTTGAACAGGAGCAGAATGACGACAATGGCGGTGATGAGAATCTCCAGCGTCAGCGCTTCTTCGAGGGTGCCGATGGTCTCCCGGATCAACTCCGAACGGTCATAAAAGGGGACGACGGTCACCTGGCTGAGCGTACTGTCTCCACTGACGGGGTCAAAGACCATTCTTTTCGGTAATCCGGGAGCGAGTTCGTTGACCTTTTCCTTCACGCTGTTGATCACCGCCAAGGGGTTGGCGCCATAACGAGCAACCACGACGCCCCCGACGGCTTCGGCGCCGGATTTATCGAGAATGCCACGGCGGGCGGCGGGGCCGGTCGTGACGCGGGCTACGTCGCGGAGGTAAACGGGCACGTTGTTACGTTCACTCACCACGGTAAGCTCCAGGTCATCCAGGTTCTGAAGGTAACCGAGGCCGCGGACGAAATATTCGGTGAGGTTGATTTCCAGCGTGGCGGCGCCTACGTCCAGGTTAGACCCCCGAATGGCCTCCATCACCTGCCCGAGGGAAAGGCCGTGAATCCGGAGCTGATCCGGGTCGACGTCCACCTGATATTCCCGGACAAACCCGCCGATACTGGCGACTTCGCTGACGCCATCAGCCGCGCTGAGGCCGTAGCGGACGTAAAAGTCCTGGATACTCCGCAGTTCCTCGAGTCCCCAGCCCCCGACGGGCTCACCATCCGGAGAGCGACCTTCGAGCGTGTACCAGAAAACCTGTCCCAGGGCGGTCGCGTCGGGGCCGAGGGTGGGGGCGACATTGGCGGGCAGCAAGCCAGGAGGAAGTGCGTTGAGCTTTTCCAGGATCCTGCTACGGGACCAGTAAAATTCTACCTCCTCTTCGAAGATCAGGTAGATACTGGAAAAACCGAACATCGAGTTGGAACGGACGGATTTGACGCCGGGAATTCCCAGTAGGGTAGCGGTAAGGGGATAGGTGATCTGGTCTTCTACATCCTGGGGAGACTGGCCCGGCCAGCTCGTAAAAACGATTTGCTGGTTTTCACCGATGTCGGGAATGGCGTCGACGGAAACGGGGTCGCGGGGGAGACCGGCGAGGGAAAAGTCAAAGGGGGCGGTGGCCAGGCCCCAGCCCACAAAAAGGACCAGGAGTAACCAGACCACTAGTTTGTTCTCGAGGAAAAAACGGACGAAACCTTGAAGCATAAAGGAAAGGCTTAACGGAAATCACAAAAGCCCCAGACCATTACAGGAAAGGGGAGACGGAGCGTCTGGTGACGTCGTTAAAGCCGGAATACTTGAAAGTCGACGCGGTGGTCGCGGGCCAGCGGAGGCGGCCGATAGACTTCGAAATTCGGGGTTTTCCCGTGGAGGGGAAGTGCCCGGTAAGGGAGGGAAATGTTCGGCAGCAGATCGGCGAGCGGAGGGGTAATTGCGGGAAAGTCCGCCGCACTGATCGTTTCCTGGGCTTCGGTCTGCCAAAACTCATGCTCGTCGTCGCAGCAGCCCTTTTTTTCGTCGGAGGGCTTCTCATCCGCTGCTGGTGGATGCAGCGGGCAGTGCTTTCGCTGCTGATTTTGGTGGCACTTTTCGGCCTGGGAGAAGACGGCAAAGGACTTTAATTCTCCCCGGCAGAAATGCCGGTTCACGGGGATACCTACCGATCCAAAAAAGACCAGGGACGCCAGGAGAATATTGAAAAATCGTATTGCCATACGTAGTTGGGTCACTAAAGATACGCTGTGATTGGGTTTTTTGTTGCGGGTACTCAAGTTCACTTCCTACTTAATAAGCTTGCAGTTGTTTTCTTTGCTACCACCATAATCACTGATTAATGTTCCGTTTCCTCAGCCTCTCCTTCCTCCTTGGCCTCCTTTTTCTATCTACCAGCCTGTCGGCCCAGGAGGCCCATCGACGCTGGCGAAAAATGAACCAGATCCGTCAGGATAAATTTGACCTGGTGTTGCCCGAGGTCATGCGGGAGAACGACATTGATATGTGGATCGTCATGTGTCGGGAGGGTAGTTTTGACCCGCTGTATCCGGATCTGGGCGAGGGGTACGTGGCGTCCACTGGGTACTACGTTTTCACGGATCGTGGAGAAGGCCGCATTGAACGCGCGGCGTTGGGTATCAGTGGCTACTTGCTGGAGGAGGGAAATACTTACGACTATTTCGGCTCCGACCTGGAGTTGAAAGCCTATGTGGAAGAGCGTGATCCGCAGCGCATTGGCCTGAACTATTCCCGGCACATTGGCGGAGCGGATGGACTTTCCCATTCGGGCTACCTGGAACTTACGGAAGTGTTGGGCGAAAAATATGCGGCCCGATTTGTGTCCGCAGAAAAACTGGTTTCGGATTTTCGTTCCCGTCGGGTGGCCAGTGAGGTGGCGGTGTACGGAGAAGCCTGTGAGTTGGCGTATACCATTGCGGAACGCGCCCTGTCCAACGAGGTCATTACGCCCGGCGTGACGACGCTGGAAGACGTTGCGTGGTGGATGAAGGAACAACTCTTTCGGCACAACCTCGCCTCTTCGTTCGGGATGCCTTCCGTTTACGTAACCGGGGTGCGGGGCATCCTGGCGACTTCCAGTGACCGCATCATTCAGCGGGGTGACGTACTCTTCATCGATTGGGGGGTGGGACTGATGAACATGTACACGGACATGAAGCGGATGGCCTACGTGCTGCGGGAGGGGGAAACCAGCGTCCCTCCCGGCATTCAGAATGCCTTTGACCAGGCGGTTCGGGTGCGGCGAATCATCAAGGAAACGATTAAGCCGGGAGTGACGGCGAAGGAAGCCGAAGAGGCCGTCTACGCCGCCCTGACGGCGGCGGGTTTCAACAAGATGAAGGGCTTTAACCAGTTTACGGACGGGGACGTGACCGACGTGATCATCGGTTGCCACTCCGTCGGAAACTGGGGACACGGGGTAGGGCCCTCGATTGCCTTCTTTAATCCCGTGCGGTTGGGGTACGAAATTAGGCCCACGAATTTGCTGTCGATCGAGTTGTTTGCCTACACGCGTCTGCCGGAGTGGGGCGGGAAAAAACTTCGGGTGGCGTTGGAGGATGACGCCATCGTCACGGAGCGTGGGGTGGAGTGGATTTATCCGGTGAATCCGCGGGTGCAGGTGATAAAGTGATGAGGAGGTGAGGACGCTTTGCGTCCGCCATGCTTGCGGGGAAGCATACGGGCTTGAATGTTGGTTTTGCTACCCTCCTGTTTTAAATTATGCTTCGGGATTTTGGGTCGACGCATAGCGTCTTGACCATTGTGGTGGCGACGCTGCGCGTCCGCCATGCTTGCGGGGAAGCATACGGGCTTGAATGCTGGTTTTGCTACCCTCCTGTTTTAGATTATACTTCGGGATTTTGGTCGACGCATAGCGTCTTGACCAGGGTGGAGAGAGCTTGTTTTAAATAATTTATTATTTATAAGTTAATTTAAAATTAATTGTTTATTTTCCTGCATGGAAAGTAAGTATTCCAGGGTTCCACATTGGGACATTGGTCTTATGCCAGTGCACATCACCTATCGGCTTGAGGGTTCTCTGCCTAAGGAGATTGTAAGCAGAATTCGGGCCGATTTTTTAGCGAAAAAGAAGAAGCTGGCCTTTGAAGTTGAACGGCAATCTGATGTATTACATTCTGGACTTTATTCCAACGAAAAAGCAAAGGTCATGGCCCAGTTTGAATGGGAAATCGACGAGGCGCTTCATCATACTAAGCAAGGCCCCTTTCATTTAGAGCATCCTCAATTGGCACAGATTGTAATCGACTCGTGGAAATTTCTGCATCTACAAAAAGACATTTATCTGTATGCTGTTTGTGTAATGAGTAACCATGTTCACGTAATTGTAAGTACGCCTCCAGGGAAGGAATCCGTAGACATTGGAGGATTAATGAATCGGCACAAAGCCCATACTTCAAGGGAGTGCAACAAAATTTTGGGGAAAACAGGGACTCGGTTCTGGGAACACTTTTACTTTGATCGGGTGATTCGGAAAGGGAAATTCATCAGGGTGATGTGGTATGTACTCAATAATCCGGTAAAAGCAGGCTTGGTTGCTGATTGGAGGAATTGGAACGGAACTTATCTAAATCCTGATTACGACTTGCTTTTCCGGACGGGCAGAGTCATGAAATGATGAAGATTGTGTTTCGGGATTTTGGGTCGACGCATAGCGTCTTGACCATTGTGGTGGCGACGCTGTGCGTCCGCCATGCTTGCGGGGAAGCATACGGGCTTGAAAGCTGGTTTTGCTACCTTCCTGTTTTAGATTATGCTGCGGGATTTTGGGCCGACGCATAGCGTCTTGACCATTGTGGTGGCGACGCTGCGCGTCCGCCAGTCTTGCGGGGAAGCATACGAGCTTGAATGCTGGTTTTGCTACCCTCCTGTTTTAGATTATGCTTCGGGATTTTGGGTCGACGCATAGCGTCTTGACCATTGTGGTGGCGACGCTGCGCGTCCGCCAGTCTTGCGGGGAAGCATACGAGCTTGAATGCTGGTTTTGCTACCCTCCTGTTTTAGATTATGCTTCGGGATTTTGGGTCGACGCATAGCGTCTTGACCATTGTGGTGGCGACGCTGCGCGTCCGCCATGCTTGCGGGGAAGCATACGGGCTTGAATGCTGGTTTTGCTACCTTCCTGCTTTAGATTATGCTTCGGGATTTTGGGTCGACGCATAGCGTCTTGACCATTGTGGTGGCGACGCTGCGCGTCCGCCAGGCTTGCGGGGAAGCATATGGGCTTGAATGCTGGTTTTGCTACTCTCCTGTTTGAGGTTATGTTTCGGGATTTTAGGTCGACGCATAGCGTCTTAACCATTGTGCGCTTAATTCCGATAGTCCAGCGGAGGCTCCCGATCACCTAGCAGGGCTTCATATTTGAAGTCGGCGCCCCGGCGGCGGTTAAGTTCTTGTTGGGCCCTGGTGCAGAGTTCGGGATTGGTAAACAGATCGATGCCGGTCAGGGTAAGCGTCTTGGCGGCCACCATCATGCCCTTGGTGCCGATGCTGGTGCCGCCGGCCGCCACGGCCTGCCAGGAGTGGGGTGGGGTACCGGGCACCCAGGTGGCGGTGCGCAGACCAGCAGTGGGCACCGTCCAGCTGACGTCCCCTACGTCCGTGGAGGCCGGATAGGCCTTTTCGGGCATGCGGAACCCCTGGACTTCTCCGGCGGAGGTTAGGGGCTTTCTTCGGGCCTCCGGTAGGGTCTCCACGATGGCCTCGGCAAAGGCCTGCTCTTCGGGGTCGTAGGTGATGCCGCCCACTTTTTCCAAATTGGCGTGCATGACCCGGGCCAGGGTCTCGTTGGGCATGAGGTTAAAGGAACCGTGTATGACTTCGTACTCCATGGTGGTTCCGGTGCCGAGGGCGGCGCCTTCAGCGGCTTTGACCACGCGCTCGAAGATGCTGCGCACATCCCGCATTTGGGGGTGCCGGACGTAGTAGAATACTTCGGCGAAGGCGGGCACAACGTTGGGTGCTTCGCCGCCACTGGTGATGACGTAGTGGATACGGGTGCTTTCCGGTACGTGCTCCCGCATGAGGTTGACCATGTAGTTCATGGCTTCCACCCCATCGAGGGCGGACCGCCCGGACTCCGGTGCAGCGGCGGCATGAGAGGCGGCCCCGTAGAAGCGAAACTTAGCCGACTTGTTCGATAAGGAGGTACCGGCGTCGGCGGAGTTGCCATCGGACGGATGCCACTGGATCACGGCATCCACCTCGTCAAACAGTCCGGCGCGTACCATGTATACCTTTCCCGCGCCACCTTCTTCGGCGGGCGTGCCGAATAGTTTGATGGTGCCGGACCCACCATTGGCTTCCAGCCATTCTTTGAGGCTGATGGCCGCTGCGGTGGAGGCGGCCCCGAACAGGTGATGCCCGCAGGCATGACCGGCCGAACTGCCCGGTCGGGGCCGGGGCTCGGGCACGGCCTCTTGAGAAACACCGGGGAGGGCATCAAACTCCGCCAGTAACCCGATGACGGGTTTACCTGAACCGTAGCTTGCGACGAAGGCAGTAGGAATATCCGCTACCCCCGCTTCTACGGAAAATCCGGCAGCGCGCAGTTTTTCCTGTAAGAGGGCCGAAGACTTTTCTTCCTGATAGCCTACCTCAGCGTACTCCCAAATGGTGTGCGCCAGGGTGCCGTAGGCTGCTGACCGTTGGTCCAGGCGGTTGAGGATTTCCTGAGGAGATATCTTTTGGGCTTCCAGGGTAGTTGTGACCAGAGATAAGCAGATGGCGAAGAGTAAGTAGCGCATTGAAGAGAGGTTTGTCAGAGGGAGAACTTACCGGTAAAGAACGTAAATATGTAGAAGTACGACCAAAGTGGTCCGGAACAACGCAATTCATTGCTCCGAAAGCCCGGAGCGATCAGTATTGAGCATCTGCGTCACTTTACCATGCCTGACCCGTCAACTTCCTTTACTTCCCGCTCCCAGGAACTCTAAGACAAAGATTCCGTAGGGAGTGTCAGGGCTGATTACATTTGTCCCAAATCCACTGACTCATGCGATTAATAATTGCCCTGACCCTTTTCAGTTGTTGCTTTGCCTGCTCTCCCCAACCGGCAGAAGAAGCGGCCGAAGTCACCACTAACCCGGAAGAAGATCAGGCTGCGGTGCACCAACTGATTCAGGACATCTTCGACAATATCTGGTCGGGAACCGACACCAGTTACGTAGGTAGATATCACACGGAGGATTTTGTGTTGCTGGAGCACGGCGAAGTATGGACCAACGATACCATCCGAAATTATCAGCTGCGCAAGGCCGCCAATGCGCAACCGGATGCCCCGGCGCGCAAGAACAGCTTCTCCTTTTTCCGCACGGAGCAAAACGGTGATGAAATCTGGACGGCCTACCACAATTACGGGCACTGGGTGAATGCCGCCCAGGATACGGTGAGTGCCTACGAATGGCTGGAAAGTGTCGTGGCCGTACGGACGGACAATGGCTGGAAGCTGCGCATGATGCACTCCACCCGGGTGGGGCGTTAAAGGGGGCGCGACTTTGCCGGACCCAATACCTGAGCACCTGCGGTCACGCCCAAAACTATCTTTAATGCTGCAAGGTCTTTTCATCGGCCACGGCGTGCAGGTGCCGAGCGGATGCGAAAAAGAGCCAGGCTCGTGCGATAATTTAGCTGCCTAGGCTTTCGCCACCCCATTCAGGAACTTGTACAAATCCTCCTTGGGGGCCAGGCCAAGTTTTTTGCGCAGTCGCGACCGACTGACGTTGACACTCGAAGGCAGCACATTCATCAGCCCGGCGATTTCGCGGGTGCTGAGGCCGGTCTTCAGGTAGGCACAAAGCCGGAGGTCGTAATTGGTCAGGTCCGGATACCGGCTGCTCATGATGGAGAGAAATTCGTTGTGCAGCTCCTCCATCTGGAGCTCAAAACTGCTGTCTTCCGTTTCGGGAAAATGGGCCAGCATCCGCTTGAGTTCCCCCAGCCGCTGCGGGGCACCGTCCCCTTTGTCCAGGGCCGCTATTTTCTCCTTCATGGCGATCAGAACGCGACTTTTTTCCTCACTTTCTTTGGCTTTTTTGGCCAGTTCGATGGTCTTGCTCCGTAATTGTTTTTTTACGTCCGCAATAGCGTCTTCCATCATCTGGTAACGTCTGGTCATGTTATCCCGCTCCTGGATGATGGCCCTTTCCTGAAGAGAATGTTTCTCCCGCTCAAGAACGGCCTGTTGTTGCCTTCTGATCCGCCGCTTTTGCCACCGGTGATTAAGGACAATGCCCCCCAGAATCAGTAATCCATATCCGATGAAGGCCGCGCTACTTCGGTACCACGGAACGGTCACGCTAAGCGAAAAGGTAGCTGGTGTGCCGACCTCTTCTTCCGTCTTGGCCCGGACCTGAAACTCATACACCCCGGCATCAAGGTTGAGGAACTCGGCCGAGTTTTGGTGCGTCCACTCACTCCAGGTATCGTCATAATTTACCAGGCGATACTGGTACAATACACCGTCATGTTGGGGCACGATGTAGTCAAACCTCAGATTACCGATTCTACGGGGTACTTCTTCCCCGTTCTGCAGCGGTCTGATGGTATCGTTGTTGAAGGCCGTAACGGTGCGGATTTTGAGGGGTGGGGGAGCAGGTGCCTGTCCCGTATATGCGATGTTTTCGAGGGCGAATCCGTTGGAAACGGGGTAGAAGCCAAAGTCTTCGTTAATTTTTCTTGGCAGCAGGGTGCCCGGGAGGAGATTGTTGATCCGGTCCGGGTGAGGCGTAATACCCTGGGGCATGAATTGGTCTCCTTTTTCCCCCAGGCCGTAAATTTCCCGGTGGGTGACCACCCGCACCGACTCTCCCGAAAGGTCCAGTTCGACTTGACTGGCCCCGAAGGTATCAAGGGGATAAATGACCTGATCCAGAATCTGGTAGTCTTCTCCGAGACTTGCTTTGATCACCCCGAAGTTGGGGAGGTTGGCCCAAAGAAGGTTATCCCGGACGAATACCTGATTTACGGCTCCCTGAAGGGGCGGTATTTTTCTCAGGAAGGTCCATTTTCCGTTCTGCAACTCGAAGAGGGATACTCCATTATAGTTTCCCGTGATCAGGTGGTCGTCGTCGGGGGAAGTGATGAAGAGCACCCCCGGCTCATCGTGGAGGGGTTCCAGGCGACCGTTCTGGAGTTGAAAGAGTCCCAGGTCGTGGCCGCAGAGGATGTTTCCGTTAACGTACTCCAGGCTCCACACCTGACCGGAGGAACCGGGAACCAGTTGGAAGTCGATGACCTGGTCATCATTTTCGAGGTCTTCCCAGGGGATGGTGTAGAGTCCCTGATTGGTGCCTAAATAAAAGACGCCATCGACCAGTAAGGCCGTCTGGCCGGTACCCACCTGGCCACGTTGGTCCAGAAAATACGCCAGGTCACTCCATAAGCTGATGGCAGCGATGCCAAAGTCCATGCCCACCCATAGTTTCCCCTGCTCACTGTAGTGTAGGCTGAGGATGGTATTGTTGAGTAGTCCTTTTTGCTTGTTGATGTGCTGAATAATCCTTCCCTCGGCATCAGTGATGTAAACGCCATTCAGGATGGTACCAAAGGCATAGTGGGTTTCCTCGATGACCGTGAAGGAGAAGGCCTGATCTCTCCGCAGGAAGCTGCTCACCTCATTGTCAATCGGCTCCAGGGTGCCGCCGTTAAACTGGAAAAGCCCCTGGTTGCGCGTAACCACCAGGGCGCCCCCTTCATTCTCCTGCATGCCTACCACTTCCATGGAGAAACCGGTGGGCGTGGATAAGTCAAGCAGGGGAGTGAGCGAGAGGCCATCAAAGACCATTAATCCTTCGGCCTCATCGTGCAGATAAACCTTATTACTTGAGGAGAAGCTTCCGGTAAAACGGCTGGGGGCAGCAATTTGGGTGAGCTGTTCATTCCGGTATACGTAGATGTTGTCGAAGGAAACAAAAATGATGTCCTCATCAATTCGGTGGGTGCCCCAGAACTCCTGATTTAGTCCTCTGGTGCTTTCCCGGAAAGGGTTGAGGGAAGTGTACCGGAATCTTTCCAGTTCATCCTTGCGCCAGCGACCAAAGTCCTTGTCGGCCCCGGTATAGAAGATAGAGTCTGAGGCCAGTGCAATTGATCTCGTGAAACCTTTACTACCCGGAAACCGCTGCCACCGGGCGCCATCAAATTCAAGGAGCCCGCGATCTGTGGCGAAATACACGATACCGTTGTCGGCCGATGCGATACGCCAAACCTTTCCGGCATTGCCGTAGGCCTCCGGGGTGTAATTGCTCACCTGCGGAATGCCCTTGCTGGGAAACTTTTGTGCCCGCAGCGACGGGAGACCCACCAACAGGGCAATGATGATGATCGTGATCCTATCCATCCGCGTGGAAGATATTAAATCCCCTCGAAGCAGCGTAGGCGTCAGACAAACTTCAGCTTTTCGTCCTTGTCCCAGATGCCCCAGTAGGCCCCGACGTCACCTTCTGCGCCCACCTTCCAGGATTCATCGAAGGAAGAGAAATAGAAAATATCGATGTTCTCTTCCCGGGCCCAGGATTGGGCGTTGATGAAGTAACGCATGGCGTTCACTTCGGAGGGCATGGCCCCCTCCAGGCCCTCGCCCTGACTTGGCCAGCCCGTTTCGGTGATGATTACCTTTTTACCCTGACCGGCGGCTTTGGCCTGGTGGTACATTTGCTTCATGTACACCAGGGAGTAGTCAATATGACAGCCTTCCCAGTAGGGGTAGCAATTTGCCAGGATGACGTCACAGGCGGCGGTGATCCGGGGACGGTGAGAAAACTCGTAGTAGGCATCCACGTAGCCCACCGGTACGCCGGGAAGGGCCTGTTTTACCCGTTCAATGGCTTCGAGCAGCTCGTCTTCGGTCAGGTCTTTCCGGTACATCACCTCGTTGCCGACGGCGGCAATATCCACAAAGCCTGCTTTGGCCAGTTTAATCAGCCCCTCGATTTCGGCTTCGTTCTTTTCCTGGTCCTTGCCGAGCCAGGCCCCCACCATGGTGCTGAGGCCCATTTCCCGGGCTACTTTGGCGACCAGCTCATTGCCTTCGGTACAGGAGAAGGAACGGACCCAGTTGGTAAATGGCTGCATGATCCCGATTCTGCGCCGGACCTGCTCTTCCGACAACAGATCTCCGGGCTGCTGCCCCTCCACGTAGGGACTCATACAAAGGCCATGCATTCCGCCTTCAAGCATTTTCAGAAAGGCTTCGGCCACCTCCTCGCGGCTTTTATCCGTGAAGTTGACCCCGGAGAGGGCGAGGTTTTTACCTGGTTTATATGACATGATCGATGGTTAGTTGAGTAGTGGAATTAATTGTTGTCACCGTACTTGAGTTGTTCGTCCTTGTTCCAGAGTCCCCAACGGGCTCCTACTTCGCCTTCCTGCTGGGTTTTCCAGGTTTCGTCGAAGGACGTAAAGTAGTACACGGTGATGTTGTTCTCTTTGGACCACTGTTGGACGTTGATGAAGTACTTCATGGCGTTTTCGGCGGAGGGCCGGGCACCTTCTACTTCCTGTCCTTTACTCGGCCAACCCGTTTCGGCAATGATTACCTCCTTGCCTTTGGCTACGGCCTTCACCATTTCGTACATTCTTTCCAGGTAGCCCAGGGCGGTTTCAATGGTGGCGCCCTCCCAGAAGGGATAACAGTTGATCAGAATGACGTCACTCTGCTCAATCAGGTCCGGATGATCGAGGAACTGGTAGTAGGCGTCGACGTAGCCAACGGGGACGGAAGCGGGGACTTGAGCCCTTACTTCTTTCAAGTATTTGATGATCTCTCCCGGAGCCAGTTCATTCCGGAGCAGCACCTCGTTCCCGACGGCGGCAATGTTGACCTCGCCGGCTTGGGCCAGTTGGATAAGGTTCGCAATTTCTTCCTGATTCCGTTTTTTGTCCCGGCTGATCCAGGCCCCTACCATGGTGTCCAGATTGTGCTCTCGGGCAATGCCGGGCGTAAGTTCGTTACCCCCGGTACAGGAGAAGGACCGCAGACTTCGGGTGTAGGGTTTGATGATGCTGATCCGGTGCCGAATCTGGGCCGCGGAGAGTACGTCATCCGTATCCTGACCTTCCAGATAGGGACTGAAACAAAGACCCGGGATTTGGTCTTCCAGCGCACCGGTGAATCCCCGGTGAAGGTCGGGAGAGGAGAATCCGCTGAAGTCCACCCCGAAGGCGGGAATGGCCTGGCCGTGGAGCGCCACCAGCTTACCCGGCAGGTAAGCGGAGGAACCGGTGATGCCCAGTTTTCTGGCGTTGATCGTGGCGCGGATTTTGTTGGCCTTCTCCTCCGTGAGGTCATAGGACCACATAATCAGGATGGCCCCGATGGTGCCGAGCATGGGGAAGAAGCAGAAAAAGGCGTGCAGGCCATCTACCGCTCCCTGTTGTTCCGTAGTGGGCAACGAAGAATCAAAACCGACGACGGCAATCATCAAACCACTCAGTCCGCCGGCAATGGCAAAGCCGAATTTGACCATCCACCAGTAAATGGCCCCAAAAATTCCTTCCCGCCGCAGGCCGGTGTTGAGCTCGTCGATGTCAATCACGTCGGCCGTCATGGACATCATGATGGTAAACAGACTGCCGATACCAAAGGAAAAGAAGGGGAGCGCAATGAGATAAAGCCAGGGCTTTCCGGGGACGAAAAGAAACCACATCAGGGTATAGCCGATAAGCGAAATACCCTGAGAAAGCAGAAATGCCTTACGCTTACCGATGGCCTTCGACATCCAGGTTACGATGGGGATAACGATGAAGGTCGTACACAGTGCCCCAATGCTGCCGAAGAGGACCACCCAGACGCCCGTTGCCGCCGCATCACCGTTGAATAACTTGTAAACAATGACGAAAAAGGTAAGCGCCGCAACGGTATTGAAGGAATTAAAGATCAGGAAAGTGGAGAAACAAAGCTGGCGGAAATATTTGATCCGGAAGGCATCTCTGAATCCGCCGAAAATCTTCGTCAGGCTGCCGCCGATTTTTGACAGCGTCAAAGGTTCATAGTCTTCCCGGTCGACGGTGGACTCTCCGGGGATGAAGATGGCCGGTATGATGGCACAAATCGCACAGGGAATGGCCACGTAGTATGCGAGTGTCCTGGTCGCTTCCTCGGCGGTAGCGAACCATTCCGGGTCGTACATAATGATCCAGAACCAGGGGGCAATCACCCACGCCCACTGCCCGATCCACTGGGCGGTGGCCATGATGTTGGTCCGTTCGTGAAAATCATCGCTCATTTCGTATCCCATGGCCACGTAGGGCACGCTGAAGATGGTGAGGCCGAGGTAAAAGACGATGGACCAGAGGAAGAAGTACCAGAAGTTGAACTGCAGGGAGTTCTCCTTGAAGAGCTGCCACATGAAGATGAAGGCAATTCCCATCACGACGCCCCCAATCAAAACGTACTGACGCCTCCGGCCCCACTTTGACCGGGTATTATCGGAGATGAAACCCATAATGGGGTCGGTAATCGAATCGAAAACCCGCGGGGCGAAAGCGATGAGGCCGTACATCCAGCCCGGGAAGCCCAGGTTTTCAATTAAGACGACCATGAAAATCCCCAGGATGGCGGGGAACATTTGGTTGGCCAGCATGCCAAGACCAAAGGCGACTTTTTGAATGAAGGGTACTTTTTTGACTGCCTGCTCGACTTGTGACATGATCTAGAATTTAAGCGGTTTAATGGATGTTGACTACCCCCGTGAAATCAGGATAGTCTGTAGGGCCCTGGGGCTGATGCTCACCGGTTGTGTGTGTTCGTTCAGGGTGAGGGTAAACGTCTTCTTTTCTTCCGTTTGATTGAGAACCACGACGGCGATACTCCCGTCAGGATTTTGCACAGCTGTAGCCATGAGGCTGTCATCGGAGAGGGTAAACCCAATCCGTCGGGCACCGGGGCGGATATACCGACTGAAGTGAACCATGGTGTGGTACAGGGGCGTGAAGTACACCTCGTTGGCGTCGGGATCTACGATTACCGGAGCACCGCACCAGTTTTTAAACCAATTGGGGCCGCCCTGGCGATCAAGCACCATGTTCCAGTCGATCCAGCCATCCACCCAGTTGTTCAGGCAACCAATGATGTCACGGGCGTACCGGTAAACGGGTACGTACTTGGGGTGGAGGTGTTTTTGGTCTTCGGGGGCCCAGTCCCAGCCCCAGTCGGTGGCTTCCTTGCTCCAGTACCAGTCATCGTCCTGCCAGGCGGGAACCTCCGCGTCGATGCAGCCCTCCGTCTGGATTAAATGCTTGTCCGGCGCCGCTTTGTGAGCGTACTGCAGCATTTCGGGAAACCAGTCAAAGGTACTCGCGTACCAGTGGACGGCCGTACCGTCGTAGTAACTGGCGGAGGCCTCGTTGGCGTACATGACGTCCACCCACTTGTCAAGTTCCTCCCGGTTTTGGTCGTAGCCCAAAATTTTGACCTCTTGCCCATCAGCGGCCAGCTTTGGTCCCAGGTGATTGGCGACGAACGCCGTCATTTCTTCGGGGGAAAAGTGCATACTCTCCCAGTTGTTCGCATTGCCGAGCGGTTCGTTCTCGACGGTGACACCCCAAATGTCAATGCCCTCAGCCCGGTAGGCATCAAGGTATTTCGAAAAGAACAGCGCCCAGGTGTCGTAATATTCTGGTAGCAACTTTCCGCCCCGCCAGTCATTGTTGTCCTTCATCCAGGGGGGAGCCGTCCAGGGGGAAGCGATGATCCTGAACCCTTCGGTGGACGTTGCCTGGGCATCTTTGATCATTGGAATAAGGTCTTCCCGATCTTCTTCGACGGAGAAATTCTCCAGTTCCTTATCACCCGCTACGGGAGCGTAAGAGTAATTACTCAGGGAGAAATCGCAGGAATTAATGTGCGTTCTCGTCAGGGAATACCGGGCGCCCGCATCACCGAAATAGGCTTCCAGGATTTCCCTTCGCTTATCCTCACTGAGTTGGTTGAGCAGGTAGGCCGATGCTTCAGTAAAGGAGCCCCCGATACCCGTAATGGTTTGAAAGGTCTCCTGGGGGCGTAGCGTCAGGGATGCGCGGGGCTCAAGGTTTTCTTCCGGAATGATTTCCTGGAGTTTGTTGCCCGCAGCGGAAGTTTCGACAATGGTAAAGGCGGCGGTGGACATACTCGCGTCACGATTGGCGGGGTCAGCATCCGACGCACATCCGGATATCAGCAGCGCCAGATAAAGAGGAAAGTGAATCAGATACTTCATGCGACTTGATTGTTTTACTGAGCAACGGCGGTGGCGTCAGGCGGAAGCGCAACGGTCTGGAAAAGTTCCGTTTCGTTGCCGTTGAATGTCTTTACGATTGGATTCCCTCCCCGGCTCAGACCGTCAAATATGCCTTCGTCCACCAGCGGCCACAGGGCATACTTTGCCTTACCGTCGACGGTGAACAGTCCGAAGTGGTTTTCCGACCCTCCGGGGTTGGCCGCATCTTTCCAGGGTTCATTGAAGGCTTCAAAAAAGAAACAGGAAACGCCATTTTCGTCGGACCAGTCGCGAATCTGCTGGTAGAACAGCGACTGTTTGTACTCGTCCGTGGCCCGGGAACCAGGATCGCCGTAAAAACCATTGGAGCTGCTCGCCCATCCCGTTTCTCCGATGTGTACGGGTTTGTCAACGCCCTGCGCCTTCATGTACTCAACGACCGCATTGTACTGGGATACCGCATAGTCTTTGGCCCGGTCCATGGCCAGCTGGATCTGTTCTTTTTCACTACTTCCTTCCCCTTCGGCTGGCACCCCCCAGAATACGGGATTGTAGTGGGTGTCATGCATGGGGTAAGTGTGGATGGACAGGTAATCAACCGCTTTGATGAGTGCCGTGAGGTCCGGAACGTGATATTCGGCATCTCCGCCCCCCCAGGAGGCAAAGTTGTCGGAGCTGGTTATCCAGCAATCACTGGCCAGCTTTCCTTCGGCCTTCAGGTTCTGAAGGTGCGTGACCCACTTGAGGATTACGCCCGGTTGGACGAAGTAACTGGTGGCCCATTTCACCATGGCCTCATTTCCTACCGCAATTACTTTGACGATGTCGGGGTACTCGTTCGCCAGGGCAACCGCACGGTCAATTTCACCGGCATTTTGCTCACTTTCCTGATCGTGATCCGGGGGAAGGTCGGTCCAGGCGTTTTTGCAGTCGATCCACGCGCCAAGCATCACGTACATCTCAAAATTCGGGTCGGCCTGCTTTAGTTCCCGGATGGCCTTGAGCACGTTTCCGGCGTGGGGGAATTGTACGTTGTAGGTCCGCAATACCTTGATACCCATGGCGGATAGAATCAGCATATCTTCCTTCAACTCCGCAATCGTGGGTTGCTCGTCTCTGGTGGTTCCCCGGTATCCTCCGTAGGAAATGGCCTGGTAATCGGGGTTGCCAAGAATATCGGCGGCAGTGAGGCTGTTCACCTCCATAACTGGTTGATTTTTAGTAGAACATGCGGCCATGAATAGTACGGCCAAAAACAGTAACGAAACGTGAATTTTTTGCATGAGTTCTGTTTTACTGTTCATCGTTTGGAGTGAACTATTTCAGGCTACTTTCGGCCAGCTTCACCCGGAGGTGGTGGATGGCGTCGGTCCGTTGGAAGATGTGCCGACTGTAGTCCTGCGTCAGACTTGCTCCCTGGAGGGATTCTTTCCTGCCGTCCGTAAAGTGGATGTCTAACCCTTCTTCTCCGGAGATGGAGTAAATCACCGGCACCTGACAGTAGGTAAAACAGAGAGACTTCGCGGGCACGTCAATGCTTTGGCGTTTGCCCGCCAAATCCACGTATTCAAACTCGGTGGCGGATGTCTGAAATTCCGCCTTTCGCAACAAATCCGGACGGAAGGTGAGCTGCCCCCGGTGCACGATCACGCCCAGTTCGCCAATCCGACTCAGGATGTCTTCCTTTACCTGACCGGTCATGCCGGGTTGCTGGGCACCCTTTCCTGCCGGTGTGTGCGAATAGGGATCCGTCGGGAAAGCCCCGTATAGGGTAGGGGATTTGTGAACCCCGATCCCCTCCAGAATTTCGTAGTAGTGCTCCAGCAGCCGGCCCGTAGTTTCGGCACTGGCATTTTGCTCGATGGCGTCGAGGCAGCATTCCTGAACGGCCAGCAGTAGTTTGGATACCATGTGCCAGTAAATGGACCCCAGCCCCTCGTAGCCAAAAAAGGTGCCCGATCGACCGGTGAACTCCTTGTGGTTAAAGACGGCCTCAAAGGCGCCCAGGAGTTGCTTGCGCTCCGCCTCGGCCAGCTTGGCGTAGGTGGGATCCTCCAGCGTGTCGAGTGCGGCCCCCAGGTCCGCGGCATTTTTGAAGTTGCCGTTGAAGTGGTACGCCCCGTGGACGTCCCGCTCCACGATGCGCCCGTCTCCGGCTGCTACCATCTTGCTCAGCAACTGGGAGTTGTCGACCGCCGTGGCGGGAACTACATTCTTGGACAGGAAGCCGGGAAGCTGCTTGTTCGGGTACAGGATGTAGCTGTACTGATCCGGACGGAATAAGGCGCTCTGCTTCATACCATCCAGTACCGAAAGGGCTTCGGTGGGCGTCAGCGATCCCGCACTCAGTACGGCTACCTGTCCCTCCAGCATTTCGCTCAGGTAACTGATCGATACGCCCTGGGGCTCCGGCGTCATGAGGTTGTAGGCGTGGTAAAGGCCGTCCTCGCGGCGGTTGGCCCGAACGGAATGGTCAATGTGGGCCAGGGCCGTCCGGGTAAACGCCCGGAGTTCTTCCCGGGAAAGCTTTTCCTTCTCGCCGGAAAAGGATTCCTGGTAAATGGTGGTCCGGAAACGGTCGCCAGCCTTCCCGAGGCCGTCTAGGACAGCCTTGCGATCCTTGTCGTTGATGGAACCCTGCAGAAGGTTTTCGTTACTGGACAGGGTCGCGGTGATCTGCTCAAAAAGTTCCTTCAGTTCCCGGGATACGGCGTAGGGGCCGTCGGCCGCCTGATCCAGTAAACCGTCGAAGAAGTTGAGGAAACGACGCAGGTAGTACAGCGTGACCATGGAGACGCCGTTGCCCACCAGGGCGTTATTGGCGTCGTTCCATTCCGGGCGCTGGGTGTTCATCCAGATGCCCCCTTCGGGAATGTAGTTAGAAAGCTTGGCCAGCAGGGTGGCCAGTAATTTTTCCATAAAGTTCACCCGGTAGATGTCCCCGCTGCGGTCGGTGAGCAAGGCGCCATCGGCGCCCATTTCTTTCCGCCGCTTCCGGATGGCGGCGTCCAGTTGCTGATCGAAATCAATGGTGTCTTTGGGGTTCGCCAGAATGTCCTCGTACGACTTGATCTTGTAGGGAACGTTGGCGTACACGAACAAGTCCCGCGAGAAGTAACGCTCTAACTGACCCGGCTGATGTTTCTCGATCAGTTCGAGGAATTTCAGCAGGTAGATGATCTGGTGATCTCCCCAGTACCCGATGTAGGACCAGGGGTCGTCGGGCTCAATGGTCTCCCAGTCAAAACCGTCTTTGGTTACCCGGTAGGGGTTGTAGCCATCAAAGGTGGTCGCGTTGACGAACTTGCTGATCATCCCCTCGATGAACTCCGGATAGGCGTAGGCCAGCGCCTCCCAGTTCTGGAAAATATCCCGCCAGTTCCCTTCGTAATCCAGGATTTTTGAGCCGTCAATCTCACTGTTGGTGTTGATCGAAAAGCGGTTCCAGGGGCGGCTGGGGTCACCGTGACGCCGACTGAATTTCAGGGGGAGATATTCCAGGCATAGTCGCTGGAAATCCGGATCAGTGGATTGCTCCAGGAGGGATTTCAGTTCTTCCAGGGTGAAAATGGCCGGCAGGCTATCCAGTAGCTCCCGGTGGGCCGCAAAGGCGGCCTGGTTGGCTTTCTTCAGGTAGGGAAGGAAGTCTTGCCGCTCAATGTTGTAGTTGTCGTCAAATATGCCTCCACGCATGATGTTGAACAGCACGTTGGAGAAGTGGCGGGTATCCCGCTTGGAGTCAGCGGTCTGCTGAATGCCGTCCGCCGCGGCACACAGGCCAACCAGGCGTTTCGTGCCCAGTGCCACGTCTTCGCGCACCTCCACCTCCAGGCGCTGAGGGTGCTCAAGGGCTTGCTGCAGTCGGGCCACCGCGGCGTGATTCTGGTTGACGTTGGCCACCATCGTCCACGATTGCTGGCCTACCGCGGCAAGCTCCAGTTGTTGATGGGCAAAGTAGGCTCCCTTCTCTCCCTTTACGTCGGTCTCTTCCCGGAGGGTTTCTCCGTTGCGGAAGGCCTCCAGTTGGCGCGAAGAAACCAGGTAGGTTGGATTTTCGAGCCCGAGGGACCACACGATATTGGCCTTCAACGCCTCGCTGGGTTCGGCTTTGTCTACGATGATCGCACTCAGGGCAAAGATGCCGATGCCGGAAGCCCGGTCCAGCTCATTGCGCTTGTAGGCGTCCACCAGATTACTGGAGCGGTTCTGGAGTTCACTACCCACGCCGTAGGGGACAATGTTCTGCACCCCGTCCAGGGCAGATACGGATATTTTGCTGTCGGCCAAATTTTTCAGCGTGGCGGTACGCACGAACCCGAAGCGGTTACTGGAGCTCCACTGGTACCGAAAAGCCAGCTCCAGATCGTGGTTGATCTCCTCAAAGATGATCTCGTTGCCGTAGATGCTCTTGTAGAGGTTACGGCTTATTTGGTAGCGGTCACGGTACCGAATACTGTAGGGCTCCCAGAGATGGGTGTTACCTTCCTTTTCGACCCGAAAGATGGATTTGCTGCCGGTGATTTCGGCGGATTCGGTGATCTTATCGTCCGTGTAGTACGGAAACAGCGCGTATTCGGCGTTTTTCCGACCGGCACTAAGGCCGCCGTTGCTGGAGATGAACATCCAGTGGTTCACATCGCTGACAATGCTCATAAAGAACGGACGCATCGCGTCGCTATTCGTCATTTTGTAGAAAGCCTGTCCGTTAATGCTTACCTGTTGGATCTCGACCATGAGTTTGTGTGATTTAATCGTTGGGTGGTCTGGTTAGGGGAAAAAATACTTGGCGGGCACCACAAATGCGGTTCGCAGCGGTGGCGAAGCCATGGGGTGGTCAACGTTGTTTTAGGAGTTTAACCCGGCACCTGCGCTCCGTCGCCCTAATCTTCACAATTTTTTGGGCGTCAAGCGCAGGTGCCGGGGAAATGCCGGTGGCCAGGAGCCTCGGAAGGCCTAGCTGTTGGTTTGCTGGTAGACCCGGACGTAATCGATGATCATCGGCTGGGGGAAGGGCGTCTGGCTCGTGGGGAAGCCCACGTAGGTGCCGCCCACGGCCACGTTAAGCAGCATGTAAAACGGAGCGTCGAACACCCATTCTCCGTCGGCGTCCTCGGGCGTGATGCGCTGGTAGAGGCGGTCGTTGACGAAGTAATCGATGTAGTCCTCACCCCACTCGATGGCAAAGATGTAGAAGTCATCGTCGAAACGGGCGTTTGGTAGTGCGAAGTCGCTCGTCACGGCATCGCCGGCGGAGTAGCCCGGACCGTGCAGGCTGCCGGCGATCTTGTTGGGCTCCTGTCCGCGAAGCTCCATGACGTCAATTTCGCCACACTGGGGCCAGGGAGAGGTGTCGATGTTGGCGCCCAGTAGCCAGAAGGCCGGCCAGATGCCGGGCCCGTAGGGCGTTTTCATGCGGGCCTCAAAGCGACCGTACTGCTGCTCAAACTTATCCTTGGTCGTGATGCGGCCCGAGGTGAAGGGCATCCCGCCGAAGGTCTCCCGCCGGGCGGTAATGACCAGGTTGCCCTGGCCGTCCATGGATACGTTCTCGGTGCGGTCCGTGTAGAACTGAAGCTCCTGGTTGCCCCAGCCATTATCGCCGGTTCCGATGTCAAAGTTCCAGTTGTTAGGATCAGGGGATTCACCGGCGGCGCCGTCAAAATCATCGCTCCAGACCAGGCTATAATTGCGTTGCTCCAGTTGCTGTTCTTCGTCTACCTCGCAGGCGGAAAACACCAGTAAGACGGCGGTCAGGGGAAGGAAAAACCGGAGCGTGGAGAGGCTCCGTCGAATATTGATGGAATACTGCATGCGCTTTATTATTTGAAGCCCCGGGTTAGCGGAGCGTTTGGTTATGGATTCAGGCCCGGAAGGAATTAGTTGTGGAAGAACATATTATCCACGAACACCGTCGTGCCGCCGGTAGGCTGGCCCACCAGGATGTACTGAGCGATGTTGGAGGTGGTGGTCAGGTTGGTGAAGTCACTCAGCGGAATGTCCAGCGTCACCCACTGCTGTTGAGCGGGCATGGTGAATTCCACCTGATGCTCCACGTCATCACCGCCGCCGAAGGCGCCGTCGGCACCGAAGTCAACCAGCTTAATGGCGAAGAAGGTGTAGTCGGCCGACCAAACGTCGAGGGAGAAGTGCGTCATGTTGGAAGCGTCTACCGTGCTGGCTACCGTTTCGATGCCCACGAAGTCCAGGTTGCTGTACTGAAGGGTGGCGTTTCCGGAAACCATGAAATCCATGTAATCTGCTGAGGACCAGTCCGTCCGGTAGGTATCTACCGTCACGTCGGTGTACGCATCGCTGAAGATGGAGATGACGTTTGCCGCGTCGAAGGAGGGTGTGGGAGCGGGGGTGTCGGGTTCGGTGAGGTCTCCACCGCCACCGCCGTCGCCGTTGTAGAAGTACATATTGTCCACGAAGATGGTCGTCGCTCCCGTGGGTTGGCCGACGATGATGTACTGGGCGATGTTGGACCGGGTCGTTAGTCCGGTGAAGTCATCCAGCGGGAAGTCAAAGCTGACCCACTGGGCCTGGTCGGGCATTTCGATATTGATCTGGTGCTCAACGTCGTCGCCACCGCCGAAGGCGCCATCGGCGCCGAAGTCAACCAACTTGAACCCGAAGAAGGTGTAGTCGCCGGACCAGACGTCCATGCGGAAGTTGGTCATCTCACTGGCGTCCACGGTATTCATTACGGTTTCGATGCCCACGAAGTCGAGGTCGGAGTACTTCTTCGTGGCGTTACCGGCGACCATGACGTCCTCAAAGGTGGCGGCCGACCAGTCGGTGCGCCAGGTGTCCACGCTCACGTCGGTGTAGGCGTCGCTGAAGAGGGAGATGACGTCCGCTTCGTCTTCCGTTGGCGTAGGGGCGGCCATGGTCGGTTCGGTGGGGTTGCCACCGCCATCGTCGTTGTAGAAGTACAGGTTATCCACGAAGACGGTGCTGGCTCCGGAGGGCTGTCCCACCAGGATGTATTGGGCGATGTTAGACCGGGTGGTCAGGTTGACGAAGTCATCCAGAAGGAAATCGTAGCTGATCCACTGCTCCTGGGCGGGCATGGGGATGTCGATCTGGTGCTCGACGTCGTCACCGCCACCGAAGGCGCCATCGGCGCCGAAGTCAACCAGCTTGACGGCGAAGAAGGTGAAGTCGCCCGACCAAACGTCCATGTGCAGGTGGGTCATGTTGGAGGCATCCACCGGACTGTTTACTGTTTCGATGCCCACGAAGTCCAGTGCGGAGTACTTTTTGGTGGGGTTTCCGTCGACGTTGACGTCCTCAAAGGCCGCGACGGACCATTCGGTGCGCCAGGTGTCCACGGGTACGTCATCGTAGGCGTCACTGAACAGGGAAATCACGTCAGCGGCGTTACGGGAGGGCGTGGGTGCCGCCATGGTGGGCTCATCGTCACCACCACCAGTATTGCCGCCATCGTTGTAGAAGTAGAGGTTGTCCATGAAAATGTTGGGCAGGTTCCCGGAGAGGACCACCTGGGCGAGGTTCGTTCGGCCGGTCAGTCCGGGGAAGTCGGACAGGGGAAGGTCGAGGCTTACCCACTGTTCGGATTGCAGGGTAGGGGGCGTGAAGGTCACCTCAAAGGAGGAGTCGTCATTGCCGCCGAAGTTGCCGTCGGCCCCGAGGTCCACGAGCAGCACCTTGAATTCCGCGCCGGCGGGGGTGGGGTCGGGCGTCCAGATGTCCAGATGGACCCGGTTCATGGCCGAGATGTCGATCGTCGGTGAAGTGAACTGGATGCCCACGAAGTTGAGCTGGCTGTAACGGATGATGTCATCACTTTGCACCTGCACGATGGCGGACTGGGTAGTAGAGAACTCCCAGAACCCGTTGTAGAAGTCTACCGGTTCGTCCTGGTAGGCGTTGCTGAACAGGGAGATCACGTCATCGGCGGGTACCTCCGGCGTGGGGGCGGGGCCGGCGGGGAGGATGGGGTCACCGGTAGAGGTGATTGAAAGGGAACCGACGGACTCCACGCCGTCGATGCTGGCGGTGATGACGGCCTCGCCGGCGTCCAGTACCGTCACGATGCCGTTCGCGTCCACACTGGCCACGCTGGGGTTGGAGGACGTGAATTCAAAGTAGGCGGGCGAAGCAGAGGAACGCTGGTCGACGCCGGTAGGCAGGTTGTAGGTTACGAATCCATTGGCGGTAAATACGGCGCCGGTCTCTACGGTCTCCGTCAGTTCTTCTCCGTTGAAGATGCCGGAATTTACCGGCACGACGGTACCGAGGTTCTCGAAGCGTACTTCGTCGATCCAGAAAGTATATCCCCGGCCTTCCTCGTCGGGGCCTTCCGAGAGAAAGAACAGCCCACGTTCGGCGGTCAGCTTGGAGGGGTCCGGAATGGGGATGTAGTATTTTTTCCAGTTGGTGGTCACGGGCACGTTGGTAATGGAAGCCACGTAGGTGTTACTGCCAAAGTCATTCCCGAAGCCAATCTCACCAATAAATTCGGCTTCGGAGGCCCGTGCATAAAAGGTCAGCACATTAAATCCGGACAGGTCACGTGCCCCGTCGGGAATGAAGGCTCCACCCACAAAGGCACCACCCGGATCCTCAAAATCGGGCACTTCAAATTGCATGGAGGAGGTACCCGCAAAGGCCACCTCATCGACTACCTGGAAACCGGTCAGCTTGGAACCGCCAAAGGCGGAGTATTCCCGTAGGCCAGCACTGAACGTATCGTCAAAAACGAGTCCGTTAGCGGGGAAGGTGGCCAGTTCGAGCTCTTCCAGATCACGTTCACAACTGAAGGTGAAAACGAGTAGTCCCACAAGCAGTAACCTGCCGAAGCTGTTGATAATCTTATTCATTTCTGGTGATTTTATTGGTGATAGCTTACTTGAAAATGTTTACGTGCAGGTAAGTACGGATTTCCCATTCGTTACCGTTGGCAAAGCCTGGTGCCATGGCGTCGCAGGCCAGGATGCCATCGGGGCCGATGGTGCGGGTCGGGCAGTAGCGGGGAGAGAATTCGTCGAGGGTACGGAAAATACCCATGATGCCGAGCTTCGTTTCGGGAAGGGCCAGCCACCGGGCCTTACCCAGCGTGGTGGAGAGGTCCAGCGACATCTGGGTGGGGAAGGTCTGGTTGAAGTCCCGGTGATAATCGTAGGGTCCCCAGTCATTCAGGCGGAAGGCCCCAATGAGCTTGAGTCGCTTGTAGATCAGCCGGACGTCCGTGCCGAAGCGCTGGATGGTCCGCTCACTGTCTCCGTTGGCCTGAGCGGTACCGGTGTAGATATTGGCTACTACCCCCAGCTCTTTGTTTGCTTTGGAAACGATTCTGGCGTGGGCCTCCCAGAGGTCATCGGCCGGAGCCGCACCGGGGAAGGCAAAGAACGTCCGGCCGTCGGGGAGGATACCGATGGAGGCATCCTGGGTCGTGGGGAGGTGACGGAATACGAAGCCCGCACTCATGGCGAACTTGGCGTCTTCCGCGCGGTCGTTGTCCCACTGGTACATGAAGGTGCCCGGAGTGGGATCGTAGGTAAACAGGATTTCGCCCGCAACCTGTTCGCGGTTACCACCGCGGACGACGAAGGGATCATCGAGAATGTTGCGCGGGCGACCGGGGCCGTCCACGTCCCCCGGAATCGGATCCTCAATGGGGCGTTGCCAGAGGAAGTTGGGAGCAATTTGCAGATCGCCGACGAGGTAAGTGAAACCGGTCAGGAAGTTGTACATGTTTCCGCTGCCGCTGTCCTTGAGCTTCCACCCGGTAAAGGTGAGGGTGGGGTCGGCACCACCGTTGGCCACCAGCCCCTGGGCAGCCCCCTGGGCGTACCAGTTGATGGGACCTTTGGAGTAGGTAAGTTTTAGCTTACCCCCCCAGTTGTCGCTACTTTCAATTTGATCTTTGTACACGGTGTAGTCGCCGGCTTCGCCGTCCACGATCTGGAATTCGCGGCCGATCAGCGGACTACCGCCCCAAATACCACCGGCCTGGAGGGTGAACGGGCCCATTTCCTTCTCGATCTGCAGGGTAGCGCGCCGCGTCCGGGGTTGAGGGATGGCGAATGAACTTTCGGACTGCTGCCGGTCCTGCAGGTCTTCGTGGAAGATACCCGTAACCTCCATGCCCATGACTTCGCGGTGGTACTTAACCAGCACGGCGGGGTTGGCTCCCCACCACAGTTCCGGACCCATGGCTACGGTTAATCCCTTAAATTCTTTCTTACCCTCGAATTCTACACCAAGGGGGGCGTTGCCGTTGTAGATGTCGATGTTCGGCCCGTAGTTGGCTTCGGGGTAAAGGTTGAAGAAGTCGCCTTCGTAACCCCAGTGGTAGTGCCCCGTTCGGTAGAAGCCCTTCATGTCAAACTTCTCGTGGGCCCAGTTAAAGTCGGCACGGTAAACCGCCACCCGGTTTACGTCGCCCTGGGTTACGAGTCCATTAATGGTGGTGTTCACTTCGATGGGGCGTCCCCGGTTCTCGTAGAAGATTTCGTTGATCGGGTTCTGGGCTACGTTCCCGAGAATGTTGAACTCGACGTTCGCCCGGAAACTGGGATTCGGGTTTGCCGAGACCCCCACGAAGAAGGACTGCATATGGTCAAATCCCTGGGCGTTGGGGAAGACGTTGTCGGTGGGGTCATCTTCCTTGGGGGTGGATACCAGACTGCCACCAGTGTTGAAGGTGGAAAGCTCCGCGCTCAGTCGGCTGAGCTGAATTTTACTCGCCTGTTCGGTCATCATGGCGGCCTTGTCGCCGCGGGCCTTGCTGACGGCGTCCATCAGGTTGATGCCACTGAAGTACTGCTCGATGGAGTTTACCGTTACCCCCTCCCGGTAGGGATTAAACTGATGGGCTTCTTTCAAGGCGTAGTAGGCGGCCCGCGGATAGAGGTTGTATAACCCCCGCTCGTTGGTGGGCCCCTTAGCCGCGACACCAAACCACTCTTCGTTCATGTTGTCCTCACCCTCGACGAAGTCGTGGGCGTAACCGCCGTTACTCCAGGAGGCATTGTTGTCGTGAACGTCCAGGTTGTCGGTCTGGCCAAATTTCCACCATCCGTCACTGAACTGGAAGGTGAAGCCCCCCAGAGAGTTTTGGGCCAGGCCGAGACCGGCGGCATTGGCGTAAATTTCTTTCCAGTTGCCCACCATGTAGTAAGCCTGGGCCTGCTGGTCTTCACTGTTGGTAACGGCGTTGAAGGCGTCCGCGCCAAATTCCGTAAAGAGGATGGGCTTGCCGTATTCACTGCGGACCCGCTCAAAGGCATCCCCGAAGGATACACCGCGGTACATATTGGTTCCGTAGATGTCCACGTCGGGGCATTCCTCTACGACTAAATCGAGGAACAGAAGGTCACCGTTACACATGGCAACGGGCACGGAGCTGTCCACGGCCTTCATGGCCAGCGTGGCTTCGTTGAAAATCTTGTACATCGCCCGGGCCCGGATCAGCGCTGCTTCGTTTTCTTCGGGGATATCTTCGGTTTCCGCACCGCCCCAGAAGAGTCCGTAATTGTTTTCGTTACCGAGTAAGTAAAGCAGTAGTCCGGGCGTATTCTTGTAATCCTGCACCATCTGGGTGGTCTCCTTCAGCAACAACTCCCTCACGCGGGGATCGGCGTATTCCGTGTTGGCCATCCAGCCACCGTCGATGGTCAGTCCGTAACGACCAAAGGAGTGGTTGAGCATGGTGTAAATGCCGTACTTCTCGTAGATGTAGGTGATCCACCGGGCGGGAATTCCGGTGTACACCCGGATCGTATTCACACCCATATTTTGCAGGAGGGGCATTTCACCGTCCAGGGCCGCGCGAATGATGTCGTCGGGCTGGTCCCAGAGGCTGTAAAAAACGTTGGTGCCCCTCGGGAAGTAATCCCAGTTCATGCCGTTGACCATAAACGGTTCGCCATCAACCATCAATCTGATGCCGTCGGAGTCTTCTTCGACGGTAACCATCTGCGCCTGGGCGAAAGCGGTGGTTACAGATAATACGAGTAGCAACTGGAGGAATAGTGCTTTCATGATTCGACTTTACTGGTTAAAAATTCCCTGTGGAGCGCCAGTCGGGGAATAAAATTTTGCGGGTAGGCTGTAAATATTGGTGTTTATTCCGATTCTCTGGTATATACAAACGCTATACAGTAGCCATAGGCGCTGTATATGATGGAGTGAAAAAGTCTTGTAGATGGCTGATAGTCAGTGATTTGTGGTGGATTGGTTTGTGGGAGGTTTGGTCAGGTGGGTATATTCTTAATATAGGGCGGGTATGAAAATAAGCATAATCTTTCGGTTGATAAAGGACTTTGGTGCACTCTTTGTTTTCGGGACGGAAGAACGGCATGGTTTGTCGGATGTACGCCAGGGCGCGGACACATCAAGCCGGGGTTGTATCTTGCCCGACCACCAAACGTTTGCCTTCATGATCCTGTCGTCTTTCCGATTGTTGCTGCTTATCGGGTTGAGCGTCTTGCTCCTTGCTTGTAGCACCCGTCCGCAAAAAATTGTTCTCTTCAACGGAGAAGATCTCACCGGCTGGGTGCCCCACGGAACCGAGAAATGGTACGTGGAAAACGGAGAACTCATCTGTGAGAGCGGTCCGGATGCGGCCTACGGCTACCTTTCGACCGAAGATTTCTACGATGATTTTGAGCTGACCCTGGAGTTTCGCCAGGAGGCCGACGGCAACAGTGGCGTCTTCTTCCGTTCCACCGTGGAAGGCACCCGCGTCAGCGGGTGGCAGGTGGAGGTCGCCCCGCCGGGGAAGCACACGGGAGGGATTTATGAATCCTACGGCCGGGGATGGCTCATCAAACCGGACCCGGAAAAGGATAAAGCCCTCCGGATGGGGGAGTGGAACCAGATGAAAATCCGGGCGATCGGCCCGAAGATCACCACCTGGCTCAACGGCACCAAAATGATTGACATCGAGGACGAGAAAATCGGCGCCGGAAAGGGTGGGGTAGCCCTGCAGATTCACGACGGCGGTGGCATCCGGGTGCGCTGGCGGAACATTGAACTGCGGAAGTTGTAGCGGTGCTGCGCTGCTTTAACGGGGTAGGCATTGCATCCCGGCAGAACACGAGGATTCCACTTCGTTGCACCTGCGCTTCGCGCCCAAAACGCTTTATTCCTCTTGTCGAGCACTCAGTAGCTATTTGTCAGCGCTTACTTGATGCCTCCTGATCCGATGGGTTTACGCCCCAGTTTTACGGCCGGATGACTGGTCGGATCACCTGGTTGCGCCTGATTCATTGTTCCCGAAGAAAAAGTCTCTCCTTGGGGAATTTTTCGAAGGTCCCAGGTGTTGTCGGCCACAACCCGACAAAACCTTCTCCCCATGGACCAATCCAAAAAATCCCCTTCCGCCCGGGAGCTAATCCGAAGTTTCTCGGAGATGCTGCGCTACTGGGCCAGTGCCGCCTATCCCTACCGCTGGTACTTTCTGGGCATCTACCTTTTCTACGCCATCGGCATCGTCAGCATCCACATCCTGACGCCGATCTACTACCAAAAGATCATCGATGGAATGGTCGAGGCCAGCGCCGAAGTTCGTCGCCAGCAGTACGGCGCGTTGATCAGCTACATCGTCATCGTTGGCCTGTTGGCCGCCATCCGGATCGGCGCCTTTCGTTCCGGCGACTGGTTCTTCGACTACTTCCGCCTGGGGACCGTCAAGCGCATGGAGAACGGCATGTTCCGCGATTACCTGCAGCACGGCCGCAAGTTCTTCGTAAACAACTTCGCCGGCTCCCTGCTCAACGATCACCGGCAAATGCGGGCGGCCTTCGACGTCTTCATGGACCACGGAACCTTCACCTTCTTCTGGTGGGTGATCGTTTTCTTCGGCAGTCTGATTGCCCTCAGCTTCGTCTTCCCGCTCATGGCGGTGGGCATCGTCGGCTGGTTCCTGCTGTACCTGGTGGTGGTCGTATTGGTGTCCAGTCGCAAGCTCAAACACGAGCGCAACGTTTCCCGGCTCAACTCCAGCATGACGGGCCTATTGGCCGATAACCTCAGCAACGCCATGACGATCAAGACCTTCGGTGCCGAAGACCGGGAGCTGAGTCACTTCGCTGGCCGCAATGAGGTTCGTCACCGGGCCCGCCACCGGAACAAGTACTGGAGTCGTTGGCGCAACGGATTGCAGGGCGTTATGCTCATCATCCTCAACGTATCGGTCTTGCTGACGGGGGCCTATTACTGGAAGACGGGGGCCATCACGCCCGGCTTGATCGTGCTGGTGCTCTACTACACCAACAACATCTCCGACGAGGTGTGGAACTTCTCCCGCATGATCAACGCCATGACGCAGGCCTACGCCGACGCCAATAAATTCATGGAGCACATCCGCCTGACGCCCGATATCCTTGACCAGGAGGAGGCCGAGGACCGGGCGCTCACCGCAGGTGCCGTGGAATTTCGTAACGTCACCTTCCGGTATCCGGAAGGCGCGGCCGTGTTTGCGGGCTTCAACCTCCGGATCGGAGCCGGCGAGAAAGTGGGTATTGTGGGCCCCAGTGGCTCGGGTAAATCCACCCTCGTCACCCTGCTACAACGCCACATGGACGTGCAGGAAGGGGCCATCACCATCGATGGAGTAGACATCCGCACGCTTCGGCAGGCTTACCTCCGCTCCAAAATCTCCCTGGTGCCGCAGGACCCCAGCCTGTTCCACCGAAGCCTCCGCGAAAACATCGCCTACGGTAAGCCCGAAGCGACGATGGAGGAAATCGAAGCGGCGGCCCGCAAGGCCCAGGCCCATGATTTCATCCTCGAAACCCAGCGGGGCTACGATACGCCGGTCGGTGAACGGGGCATCAAGCTTTCCGGCGGTCAGCGGCAGCGCATCGCCATTGCCCGGGCCATCCTCGAAGCCGACTCCGCGCCGATCGTAATTTTCGACGAGGCCACCAGTTCTCTGGATAACGTCGCCGAAAAGGAAATCCAGCGGGCCATCGATGCCGCACTGGCCGACGCCCGCCGGACGGGCATCATCATCGCCCACCGCCTGTCTACGCTGCGGAACGTCGACCGCATCGTGGTCATGGATCAGGGCCGGATCGTAGAAACCGGCACCCACGCCGATCTCTTGCTGCGGGACGGCCTCTACGCCGAGCTCTATCAGAGCCAGATGCTGGAAGTCAGCGCCTAAATGACGGGGGCGGTTCTCCATTAGGGGAGCCGCCCCCTTCTTCTGTTTAGGTCCTCTAGCACGCTCAATGGAAACGGCCGATTGCGTCAGGCCGGCACGCTTCGAGGTGCACTGGAAGGCCTTTCTTCGATCTGCCCCTTATCTCCTCAAATTAGGGTGTTCCGTGAGGCTTCATCAGCGATTCCTGCGGAATCGCGGCAGTTCAGAGGGGCAAACGGTAGCGGCAAGGCATGCCTTGCCGCTACTGGAAAATTCAATGACTTGATGGCCAAAGGGTTAATTCGCGGAACAGCCTATTCCTCAAATTCGCGATGCATTGGATGACCCTTCGCCACGCCGTCGCTTTTGGCTAGTCGCGTAAATCCGCTTCGGAGGCATCCAATGAACGCTACTTCCTTCTTCCTTCTCCTCAGCCTTTGCTCGACCAGTCCTTGAAGGGGCGGGGAGGAAGCCTCCTTTACGACCGGCTTGCGGAGCAAACCTATTTCGTCTCCTGCTTGGTTGAATGTTGCTGCCTGGAGCAAGCATTTTCTGGATGGATATTCGACTCGGGGAATGGCTCGGCGTGGAACGCCTCGACCAGTTTGGTTTGCGCTTTCCCGACCGATCATTGATGGGGTGGGGAACATGCCTCCTTTACGACCGGCTTGCGGAGCAAACCTATTCCGTCTTGTGGCTGGGCGGACGAACTTCTGTCTTCTTTCTTCTGTCTTTCTTCTTCCTTCTCCTCAGCCTCGCTCTCCCTACCTCCTTTCCCCTCCCCCGCCGTACCTTGATCCGGCAAGCTTCGTTCCATGGAAAAAACCTCTCCGTCCCGTTCCGGCATCCCGCTGCACGTGCAAATCCTGCTTGGGATTGTACTGGGCGCCGTGATCGGCCTGGGTGCCGCCCAATTGGCTGGTGGCCCGGAATTTGTCCGCACCTGGATCAAGCCCGTCGGGCTGATTTTCGTCAAGCTCCTCAAGCTGATTGCCGTCCCGCTGATCTTTGTTTCCCTGACGAAGGGCATCAGTGACCTCAAGGATGTATCGGCCCTCTCCCGGATGGGACTGCGCACCATCATGTGGTACATGATTACCACGGTTTTTGCCGTATTGCTGGGGCTGTTTCTGGTGAATGCTTTCAACCCCGGGGCCGCAGTGAGCCCGGAAACCATCGCCGGCCTGAGCGAGAACATCCCCGCCGGCGTCGGGGACAAATTGGATCTGGGTAATCAATCCAGGAACGCTGGACTGCTTGACTTTTTTGTCCGGATGGTACCCGATAATCTGTTTGCGGCCCTAAGTGATAACGGTCGCTTGTTGCAGGTGATCTTCTTTACGCTGCTCTTCAGTGTGTGCCTACTCATGATTCCCGCGCGGGAACAGGAACCCATCAAGCGGCTGGTCGATGCCCTGAATGCCGTCATGCTTAAAATGGTGGACCTCATCATCAAGCTTTCTCCCGTGGCGGTGGTGGCCCTCATTGCGGCCCTCTTCGCCGAAACCTCCGATGCCGGCATCATCAAAGCCCTCATCAGCTACGCGGCGGTGTTGCTACTGGGGATGGCCATCTTGCTCCTCCTGTACCCCCTGGTGGTGAGAGGAATGACGGGGATGCCCATCATGACCTTCGTGCGGGGTATTTTGCCGGCACAGCTGGTGGCCTTTTCCACCAGTTCCAGCATGGCCACCCTGCCCGTAACGATGGAATGCCTGGAGGAAAACCTGGAGGTGGAAAACGAGGTCGTGAGTTTTGTCTGCCCGGTGGGGGCCACCATCAACATGGATGCCACCAGTTTGATGCAGGCCATTGCGGCCGTATTCGTCTGTCAGGTACTGGGCCATGACCTGGTGCTGGGTGATCAACTGATCATTGTGCTCACGGCGACCCTCGCCTCCATTGGGGCGGCGGCCGCACCGAGTGCGGGCATTGTGATGCTCGTCATTGTGTTGGAGTCGGTGGGTTTCCCCCCCGATCAGCTTCCCCTGGCGCTGGCCATGATTCTGGCGGTGGACCGGCCGCTGGATATGTGCCGAACGGTCGTCAATATCTCCGGAGACAGCTGTGTGTCAGTTCTGGTGGAGGATGCGTTGAAGAAGGCAAAAATGATCAGCTGATGGCTAAACGATTGTCCTTCACCCTGGCCATATTGCTGGCGGTAATCCTTTCGTTGGTTTTTCCCGAGCCGTTTACGCGCTGGGGGGATTTTGAGTTGAAGAAGCTCATCATCCCTATCCTGATGGTCATCATGTTCGGCATGGGAACCCAAATGAGTGTGCGGGACTTTTGGGGTGTGCTCAAGATGCCCCGGGGCGTACTCATTGGACTGGGGTGTCAATTCTCCATCATGCCCCTGATTGGTTTCGGGCTGGCCATGCTGAGCGGATTGCCACCGGAAATTGCGGCGGGCATCATTCTGGTGGGAAGCTCTCCTTCGGGGCTCGCCTCCAACGTAATGACTTTCATCGCGGGAGGTAATCTCGCCCTTTCTCTGACCCTGACGATGGTGGCGACCCTGTTGGCCCCCATCGTTACCCCGGTGCTCATGCAACTCCTGGCGGATCAGCTGGTCCCCATTGACGGTCTGGCGATGTTATGGTCCATCGTGAAAATTACCTTTTTGCCCGTTGTCGCCGGACTGATATTCAACCATTTCCTCCACGGCAAAGTGGCCTGGCTGGACGGCGCCATGCCCCTGGTCTCGATGGTCGGAATCGCTTTGGTCATTACCGTCATTACGGCCGCGGGCCGTGATGCACTGCTCACCATCGGTGGGGTACTGATCGGGGTGGTTTTGGTGCACAACCTACTGGGCTACCTGTTGGGCTACGGGATCGCTAAGTTGGCGGGACTGGACCGCGCCTCGGCGCGGACGATCGCCCTGGAAGTGGGGATGCAGAACAGCGGACTGGCCTCCGGCATCGCCCTGGAAATGGGGCGAGTGGCGACGATGGGACTGGCCCCCGCCGTCTTTGGTCCGCTGATGAATACAACTGGTTCCATTCTGGCCACATATTGGCGGGGGAAGCGCCGGGAAGGGGGAGAAGGGAAGAAGTAGCGCTCCTCGGAGGCGTCTTCGCACAGCGAAGCTCCTCAGAGGCGTCGCGGATTTATCGGACTGATTTTGAGATTAAGGGGAGTAATGATTTTACCCCGCCGACACCTCGGAGCAGCTACCTCCGGGCCATGCCCGGTGGAGACAGCTCCGAGGAGCGGCTTCACCCACTTCGCTGCACCTGCGGTGATCGCCCAAAAAATTAGGCTAGTCGTGGGTGTCTTCAAATTGAATGCCCAGCACATTTTCCGTGAAATTATGGAGCCGGACCATCTGGTCCCGCCCCAGGCGTTCGCCGAAGCGGGAGACGGCGTAGATACTGGACAGCAGGACGACGAGGCCGAGGGCCAGCCATAACTGCCAGGGGTTTTGCCCGAGGGTGATGTTGGACAAACCGATGATGGTGACGAATACGGTAGCCAGACCAAGGAAGAAGTAGAAAAATACGAACATGGTCCATACGGCGGGCCGGGGGCCGTAAAGGCCCCGGATGATGCGGCCTCCCTCTTCCGGACTGTGCTCCAGCGTAATGTTGAGTTGAGGAGACCAGTAATGCTGATCTTCGTGGGGGATGAAGAGGCTGATGAAGCCGGGATTAACCCGACCAATGATGCTCACATCCTCTTTTTCCAGGGCCTCCTGAAATCGCTGCTCAATGTCTTCCTTGGTCAGGGGAGACACGACCCGGAAACGGGGGCGTACGTGCGGAACCAGTTGAGCCTGTTCCTGTTTGGGAATGATGGAGGGTTGCATAATTAACGACTAACCGCCAAAAGGTAGGGCAACCGGGTAGTTGAGGCAATGATATATGTCACGACCGTAATCATGGGGAGGGAGATTACCCATTCGTATGGGGGAAAATACCCGTTTGGGAGTCGAAAACGGGTGAAACTGCGTATGAAGGAATAATATCGTAGGGCCTACCGGGGGGCTTAACTTCCCGGACTACCCACCTTTCTATTCTCCCCATAATTCACCTGCAATGAAAACCCGTTCCTGTCTTCCCCTATTCTTGTTCCTGTTCGTCATGAGCACCGGTTTGGCGGCGCAGTCGGGCAGCGATTTGCTGGCTGAACTTGCTTCCGGAGATGTTCCGACGGCCACGGTTTCAGCAGCCATTGTCCCCACCTATCTACTGGACCGGCACCCCGTCCTCCGGCCCGCCGAACGTCAGGAGGGGCTCTCGTTGACCCCGGAGTTTGACTACCCCGAACTCGCCCGTGAATACGGTATTGAAGGCCGGGTGACGGTACGCTGCATCATCAGCGCGGCGGGAACCGTCGTCCAGGCTACCGTCGTTAAGGGCATCGGCTATGGCTGTGATGCCGCCGCCGTTGAGGCCCTGCTGGCCTCTCAGTGGACACCCGCAATGAAGGACGGCCAGCTGGTGGCGACCAGCTGCTACGTGCCAGTTGATTTTTCCCTGCGGTAAGCCGGCCCGAAAGTGAACTGCCCGGTACCTTCTCTGAGGACTACCGGGCAGTTTATGGTATTTACGTCAGCTTGATGGGCAGATCCGTGAAACGCTGACCGGTAATCCGTCGCAGGGCATTGCCGAGGGCGGCCCCGATGGGGCCGAGTGGGGGTTCTCCCACCGGCAGCGGTCGGTCTACTCCCTCCAGGAGGATAACCTCGATGTCCCGCGGGGAGTGCTTCATCAGGGCCATCTCGTAGGCCCCGTAAATGGTGGGGAAAAGTCTTCCTTCGTCGATGGTCATTTTTTCGTGCATGGCCGCACTGATGCCCATATTGATGGCGCCCTCGCACTGGGCCTTTACCTGGTCGGGATTGACGGCAATGCCGCAGTCCATTACGCAGACTACTTTATGGATGGTGAGGTTTCCGTCTTTCACCGACAGGTCAACGACCTGAGCGCAGGGGGTCCCGGTGTCAATGGAGGCGGCAAAGCCCATTGCCCGCCCGTCGCGGGCACCCTCGCGGTAATGCTCTCCGGCTTTTTCAATGACGGCCTTAAGGCGTTTGCCCTCTCCTTCGTCACTGATTTGGCTCAGACGGAAGGCTACGGGGTCCTGCTCCGCCCGGAGGGCCATTTCATCCACAAAGCTTTCAATGGCAAAGGTATTGGCCAACAGCCCGAGGCTACGCCACCAGCTGGTGGCAAAGGGTAGGGTAGTATGCCACTGTACGGCCCGATGGTTCGGGATAAGGTCATACTGGATGTTTCCACCCCGCATGGCCCCTACGTCCGTTCCCAAAATGGTGTGGAGGGCCGCGGGCATGATGACCGAATTGATCGCAACGTCACCACTGGCGTAGTGATGTTCCAGACCCGACAACTGCCCCGCGTCGTTGAGTTTCCCCCTTACGATGTGGTGGGTGGGTGGCCGGAAGGTATCGTTCTGGAATTCTTCCTTTCGGGTAAAGAAATATTTGACCGGCTTGCCGACTGCCTGGGACAGCTGGGCTGCCCGCACGGCGTGATTGGTGTTCAGTCTCCGTCCGAAGCCCCCACCCAGGTAGGTGGGGATGACGTTGACGTTTTCTTTCGGGATACCCAGTGCATCGGCTACCTGGTTTTGCGTAATGCCGATGACCTGAGTGGAGATAATGATGGTGGCTTTGTCGCCCTCGACGTGAGCCACCGCACCGTTGGGCTCCATTTGGGCGTGTGCGCCGATGGGGCTGGAAAACTCCAGGGAGAAGACTTCGGGGTCTTCGGGATCGAGGGCACTACCGGCCTTTTGGGTAACCATTTTATTTCCCTGGCCGACCGTCAGCATCTCCCGGATTTCGGCTTCGGTCCACACTTTGGGGATGTCCCATTCCACCCGGAGTTTTGCCTTGGCCGCCAGGGCCTGGGGGTAGGATTCGGCTACGATACCGATCCAGTCCTTTTTATCCACTACCTGAACAACTCCGGGCATGGAGGAAGCTTCGCTGGCGTCAAAGCTGGCCAGGGTGGCCCCGATATGTTCCGGGCGCACGATGCAGGCGTGGAGCATATCCGGCAGGACCGCGTCCTGGCCGAAGATGGGATCACCAAAGACTTTCGGGGCAAGGTCAACTCTTTTGACCGGTTGTCCGACGAATTTATGGGCGCTCCGGGGACGGAGATCGGGGGCATCCGGAATGGTCCACTCCTGTACCCCTTTAGCAATTTCGGCGTAGGTGAGCGACTGACTTCCGTTGGAGGCGATGCCTTTTTCCGTCGTGAGTTGATCGGGTGTCGTCCCCAGTTTGTTGGCGGCCTCCGTTTTCAGCATCTCCCGCATGGTGGCGGCCAGTTCCCGCAGCGGATCCCAGAGTTGGGCGACGGACAGACTACCTCCGGTGCTGAGGGCATCCACCACGCCGGTATCCGTAGCGGCACCGACGACCTCAACCTGTTCCATGGTTAGGTCCATTTCGTCGGCGACCATCTGCGCGAGGCCGGTGAAGGTGCCCTGTCCCATTTCGACCTTCGGGGAATAAAGCTTCACCGTATTGTCCTCGGTGATTTCGAACCAGAGGTTGGCGGACATCCCCGACCCCGAGTAGGGCGGAACCAGTGTTTCGGCAACTTCAAGTACCGAGCGACGGATGGGGTTACGGAAGACGTAAGTACCGACGGCCAGAAGACCAACGGCCCCCAGCCCGCCGCGAACGATGAATTTGCGCCGGGATACCTTGTTTTTTGCGCTCATGCTAAGGTTACTTTTTCAGGTTTTGGGATTGGTGAAGTTCCGCCGCCCGGTGAATGGCCTTCCGCATGCGGGTATAGGTGCCGCAGCGACATACGTTGACGATGTTCCGATCAATGTCTTCGTCGGTGGGCTTGGGTACCTTTTCGAGTAACGCGGCCGTGGCCATCATGAATCCCGGCTGACAGTACCCACACTGGGGCACGACGAAGTCCATCCAGGCCTGCTGTACGGGATGGGGGTTGTCTCGGTTGCCGAGTCCTTCAATGGTTCTGATGTTCTTTCCCTCCGCGAATTTGATGGCGTAGGAACAGGACCGGATGGCGGTACCGTCTACCTGGACCGTGCAGGCCCCGCAGGCGGCTTTACCGCAACCAAATTTTGTTCCCTTGAGGTCCAACTGATCCCTAAGCACCCAGAGCAAGGGGGTTTGTTCGTCGGTTTCCACTTCGGTGGGGGCACCATTAAGCGTGAACGAGACTTTCATGTGATTCCTGTTTTATGATCTTATTCTGCGGGAACGACGGCTCCCGCTTCCGCCCATGCCTTGACGGCTTCAATGTATTTTTCTTTCGATACCGGGGGAGGCTCCCGGGGAATACCCTCGCTGTTTACGCCGGGTTCCCAGGCCCACAGCACCAGCTCGTGCTCGGTCAGGTGCTTGACGAGTTCTTTCAGGTTTCGGCCGCCGTTCCGCTCGGGATCGAGCATGGAGTGAGCAATTTCCGTTCTGCTGAGCCCCTCCCAGTACATTTCAATGGGCGCCAGGCTCCATTCGGGAGCTCCCGGAACCCCGGAGAAATCATCATTTTCTGACTGATGGCAGGTGTTGCAAGTTAGCCCCTCCAGCCCATGATTGTCGGGGCCGCGGACCACCCCAAAATTATGGTAATGACTGTCTTCCCCCTGCCTTGGTCGATCACCGTTCGGGTGGCAATTCACGCAGCGCTTGTGGGTCAACACGTTCATCATGAGGGTGAAGGGATCTTCTGCCGTCACTTCCTGATTGGTGGGGACCGTTTCGGGCAACCGATCGGAGAGCGAGTAGGCAAGTCCGAAGGAACCCATGAGTAGAAGCGAGGCAATGAATAACCGAAAACGCATGGCGGGTGGATTGTGGTTAGCGGGGAAGTAAGATAAGGCGGGGGCGCTGGCCTGGATTGTCTATTCTTTTCAACTCCAATATTTACACTGCAGAAGGCGGGACACCGAAGTGTTGCTTAAATCTTCGACTGAAGTGGGCCACGTCCTTGAATCCCATTTGGTAGCAAATGTCCGTTACGGAACGGTCCGTATTCTTTAGTAGTTCGTAGGCGGCCTGTAAACGACGGTTCATGAGCCACTTGTGCGGGGCCTCTCCGAACTCTTTCTTAAAGGCGCGGTAAAAGGAAGAAAGGCTGAGTCCGGCCAAATCGGCGAGTTCCTCTACGTTCAGCCCCGCATCGAAGTAGTGGTCAACGATGTTTTTCACGTGGGTACTGATCGGAGTGTAAACTTCACGAAACATCTGGATCAGGTCGGGATTGGCCGCCAGGCACCCCTTAATGACCTGCTCCATCCCCGATTTTACGGAGGCTGAGGTGACTTCTTTGCCACTCAGGAAGTATTGGGGAAGCCCGTCGAACAGATTGACCAGGTGATCGTTGGGCTCCAAGCCGCAGAAGGCCGGGGGGGCAGCCCCGGGAATAACTGATTTGACCGAAGTGTTTTTGATCGCTTCGCCAACGAAATCATCCCGTAATAACAGGATAAATACTACCGCTTTGCCCTCTTCGGGACTCCAGGTTTTTCGAAAAAAACCGAGGGTATTCTTACGGACCAAAACGTAGGCCGGAGCAGCAAAATGGCTAATCTCCTCCCCAACCCGGATGTGTAGCGTACCCCGCTTGATGAACAACAGTAGATGAGAAGGAAAGTAGGAGGAGTGCTCTTCACTGACGTAATACTCCGCCCAGGCCGCGATTTCCTTTCCCTCAAGTTTTAAGAAGCGGTAGCTGTCCTTCATGACCGTTCTATTGCTTGATCAAACATACTGCGGTTGTCTCGGGGAGATTTGGATATTCTTGTCAGTCTTTTTCGATTTTCCCGTGGGTGCCGTTGTCTGTCGTAATCTGACGTAAAACCCTCACCGATCAGCCTTCCCGGGAGGATGTACCACATTTGTAGTATTTTCGCTCGAATTAACCAAACATCCATCATGAAGACCAACTCGTTTCTTTGTTTACTCTTGCTGGCGTTGCTTGCTCTCTGCGATTTGCAAGCCCAGGCCGTAGAATTTGGCGGCCTTGACGCCAGCCCCATGGATGCGGCGCATTACCCCCGCCGTGCCGCCTACCAGAACTACCTGGATGCCGATGATCCGGACCGTACCCAAAAGATCAAGGTGCTGTACAGCCGCCCGAACAAGAAAGACCGCGACGTCTTTGGTGGCCTGGAACCCTACGGACAGGACTGGCGCCTGGGAGCCAATGAAGCCACCGAAGTAACCTTTTTCCAGGCCGTGGAGATCGGTAACGTGACCATTCCAGCTGGAGTGTACACCATGTTTGCCCAAATCTACCCCCAGCACTGGGTCATTAAAATTTCCGAGCAGCGCTTCATCGCCGGCGCCGCTAACCGCGACGTGGCCAAAGATATCGTTGCAGTAACGGTGCCCACCGAAATGGTCGGCAAAGTACGGGAAGCCTTCACCATCGGATTCCAGGAAATCAACGACAATAATGTCAACATGGTTTTTGAATGGGACCGCACGCGTGCAGAACTCCCCATCAACCTGTCTCCCCCTCAGATGGCGGGAGCCGACGCCAGTCCCATGGACCTTATCGCTTACCCGCCCATGTCCCGTTTGATGAATTTCGTCGAGGAGGACGAAATGGAGGCCAATGCCCCTCAGGTGCGGGTAGTTTACAGCCGCCCCCAGATGAATGGTCGCGAGATTTTCGGTGGCCTGCTCAAGTTCGGGGAAGTCTGGCGACTGGGAGCCAATGAAACCACCATCATTACCTTCTTTAAGGACGTTACCATTGGCGGCAAAGACATCCGTGCCGGAAATTATGGCCTGTTCGCCAAGGTAAACGAGGATAACTGGGAGTTCATCCTGCACCGCAACGTGCAATCCTGGGGTAACGCCAACCACGACGATAAGGACAACATCGTTACCGTGAAGGCCCCCACCGCCAAGGCCCCCAAGACTCTGGAGGCCCTGTCTATGACCTTTGTCAAAACCGGCGACAATACCGTAGACCTGGCCGTTGGCTGGGAAGACACCATGGCGCGTTTGCCGATCACGGTGAAGAAGTAATCAAGCCGTTTGGGGACCTTCCCCAAAGCAGAGGGCCTCTTCTCGTCGAGAAGAGGCCCTTTTCTATTGCCGTAAGCCGTAGGGTCTACTTCTTAAACATCCCCATCAGGCCGCCGAGGAGTCCGCCTCCTTTTTTACCCTGGCTGCTGGAATCACCCAGCATTTGCGCGGCTTTGCCGAGCAGATCGCCGCTGCCGCCGAGTTGCCCCAGGAGGCTACCGGCGTCCAGTCCGAGCGCGTCCATCACGGAGCTTGCGTCAATGTCGTTGGTGTCTCCGGCGGCCTGTGCGGCACCGCCGATTTTTTCCATGATCATCGGAAGTACGACGCTGGAAATGGTGCTGGCTACGCCCTCGGAAAGACCAAGCGCACTGGTCGCCTTGCTCACGAAGCTACCGGCAATACCCTTGTATACCATGTTGTTCAGGAGGCCTCCACCAGCGGAGCTGCCCGTGGCACTTTTCAGCATGTCGAGGATGCCATCGACGTTGCCACCACTAACGGCACCCATCAGGCCATCGGTGATGGATTCCTGGGCGAGCGGGAGGGTTTTCTCGGCCTGGCCGAGGTCAATTCCCGCTTTTTCGGTGATGGTAGAAAGGGCCTGGTCCTTAACTAAGTCGATGATACTGTCTAGCATAGTTGATTGGTTTTTTTTGACCGGATGGTCGCGATTATTGAGTAGTCCGTACCGTGCCTCTCCCGAGAGAGTGGCACGGCTATTTACTCTGTAGACGAAGCATTTTGCAAAAAGCCACAATTGTGGAAATTCTGGACCAATAATCAGATGGGCGACGCCGCGCGGGTGCCTTGTCGTTGGTATGGCAGTAGAGACAAGGCATGCCTTGTCTCCACCAGTAAAACGCTGCACCTGCGCTCCGCCGCATTCATAAAGAATCGGTGATCCCGACGAGTTACGACCACCGAAGGTAGCCGCGAAGCTAAGCTCGGAACCGTCGCCCCTGGCTACTCCTTTTCCTGATTCTCCCGGGCCTGATTGAGGTCGTACACCCCGATGGTCAGTTGGCCAGCCGGGCGCAGCTCCAGGGCGGGGTAGGCGAAGTGTTCCTTGCGGTCACGTAAATCGAAGCGGGTGTTTGGCCAGATAAAATTGGTCATCAGGTAGTCCGCCCGGTGCCAGGCACCTTCCAGCCGAAGCTTCTCCTTCGCTGCGGGAGGTAGTGCGTAGTAGTTGTCCTTGCAGGGCCAAACTTCACACTTGACGCTGCGAGTTTCCCCTTCGGGCACCTGCTCCGCCAGTTTCAGGAAGGCGTCCCGGAAGCCCACTCCCCAGTAGTCCATGTCAAAACGAATGATCAGCGGCTCGCCGGTGATGGCGAAGTTGAAATAGACGTACTGGTGGGGGTGATAACGTACCATCTGCACGGCCGTCATCAGCAACCCGGCCGCCAGTAGGCCCGTCACCAGGACGGGGCGTTTCCAGGAGCGGCGCGCAAAGTCAAAGCCCACCATCATCAGGAAAATGAAGGAGGGGAAAACAAAGTGCAGGTGCCGCCATCCATTGTACAGCGTGGAGCCCAAAATGATGACCACCAGAATCGGACCAACGGCCAGGCCCAGTTGCGTGAAGTCCAGCAACTGCTCTTCCGTTTTCCAGAGCTGCACCCGCCGGAGATTGCGCATCGTGGCGGCTACGGTAGCGTAGAGGCCCGTAAAAATGAAGAGCAGGTACACCAATGGTGTGGTGATCAGGATCCAGGCCGGGATGTAATAGGCCGGCACGTCCAGGGCGCTGATGCGGTCACCGAACAGCCAGACGTAGCTGTCCCAGTTGAAGGCGGACATCTCCGAAAAGGCGCCCACCAGTCGGGATAGGGTGTCTTCCCACAGGTAGGGGAAGAAGGGCACCAGAAACAAGACCGACAGCGGAAGATAGGCCGCCATGAAGGCCAGGTTCTTTCGGGGGAAAGGCCGGGTCCGCAGTAACTCCCAACCCAGGATGAGGAAGGTTGTCAGGGGAACGATCAGGGCCGGGAGGCGGGTGTTGAGGGCCAGGCCGGTGGCCAGGGCGTGCAGTACCAGCGACGACCAGTTGCGGTGCTTGAGCAGCCGCAGCAGGGTGTAGGTGTTGATGAGGTAAAACACCAGCAGAATGTGGTCCTTTGGGTTAAAGAACGCATGGGCAAAAATGCGCGGACTCAGGATCAGCGCCAGCGTCCCGATCAGCGGATACCAGGCCCGTTCGGGAAAGCGCAACCGGATACTTCGGTAGAAAAAGATCAGTGCTATCCAGAAAAGCAAAAAGCAAACGTAATGCCGCACCTTGTAGTGCTGATAGGGGTCATCCTCATACCCCAGGCCCAGTTCCAGCAGGTTGCCAGTGATGGAGTAAAGCATCCCGTAGTTTTGCCACTGATAGTCTTCCAGGTCCCACTCCGGTTCGAGGGGCGTGTGCTCAACGCCCAGCTTTTTCGCAGCGTAGTCAATGGACACCCGCCCGTGGCGGCGCTGGATGGATTCATCCCAGCTGATTCCGTAATCATCCAGAATGAAGAGGCCCACTAGCAGAAATAGCAGAAAAAACAGGGGGGCATACCAGCCTTTGAATCGGGGCACGGAAATATTCTTCATCAGACCGGTAATTGACGGAGGGCTTCGGTAAGCATTTCCCGGAATTCTCCTGGGGCAATATCGCCATTCTCCAGTATGGATACCTCATCCTGATAAAGTGCCGCCTCCGCAACCACCCGGACTTCCAGGGCGGCCAGCGACCACAGGAGAGATTTGCGGGCGTGCTCTCCCCGCGGCGCGTGGGGAGAAAAGGAAAATACCAGAGCGGGTTTTTGGCGTAGTTCTCCGGAACTGGTCAGCCACTCCAGCGCATTCTTCAGTACGGCGGGCGTGTTGTCCAGGTAGGCCGGCGTAGAAAAAATCAGGGAAGTTGCCCGCCCGGCCGCCGCTCGCCAACGGCTCACGGACGGTGGCCAGGGAGACTGGTCCAGCGGAGGCTGGAAGAGCGGAAGGTCCGCCAGGTACGGAGCTTCACTAAACGGCCGGCCACTCAGGCGACCAAGACCGCGCAATAGTCGGGAGTTCGCGCTTTCGGGATGAGGAGAACCGGAAACGAGTAAGCACATTAGTCTTCGTCGTCGTCCGCCTCGTCTTCGTCGGCAATCTCGTCCGGATCAATGTCCGCTTCCTCAATGTCGTCGTCATATTTGTCGGCGTATTCGTCGCGTACATCGTCCAGCAACATACCGTCGTCATCGTAGTCATCATCGTCCTCGATGATGTCAATCGCCTCCGTCTTGGTCATGCGGATGAGGTAGTACTTTTCTTCAGTCTCAAAGGGCAGAGCGCTGGATAGCCGACCGTTAACGTCGGTAAAGCGGATCAGGTTTTTGGCAAAACCCTCCGGGTAGTTCAGCTTGATCTGTTCCAGGATCTCGTCGTCGAGCTTTTCGTAGTTCTTGATTACGCGTGGCTTACTCATGTGCGTCGTTTTCGGGGTGCGAACATTAAGCGTTGAAGCGAAGGCAATATTACGACCGAGGGGAATACCGCGCAGGTTTTTTTAGCGACCAGCAACTAAATTTTTCCAATTGCTGAGATATGGCTAAAAAATGCCCGCGCTTAGGCCGGATTTTTGGGTAATATTTCTCCGCTACCAACAGTCTCCGTCTGGCGCACTAAGCCAGACGGAGACTTGGAGAAGGTCGGGTCAGTGGGATTATCCCTGACCGGCGGCTTTCTTGTGGTCGGCCAGGAATTTGGCCAGGCCAATATCGGTCAGCGGGTGGTTGAAGAGTGCTTCGAAGCTGCTCAGGGGACAGGTTACGACGTCCGCTCCGGCCTTGGCGGCCTCGACAATGTGCTTGCCGTTGCGGATGGAAGCCGCCAGGATTTCGGTCTCAAAACCCTGAATCGCGTACAACTCGGCAATGTCGCTGATGAGTTGCATACCTTCCCAACCAATGTCGTCAATCCGGCCAATGAAGGGGCTGACGTAAGTGGCGCCCGCCTTGGCGGCCAGCAGCGCCTGACCGGCGCTGAATACCAGCGTACAGTTGGTGCGGATACCGTTGGCCGTACACCAGGAAATGGCCTTTACGCCATCGCGGATCATGGGAATTTTGACCACGATGTTGTCCGCAATCTTCACCAGTTCACTGGCCTCCCGCTTCATGCCTTCAAAGTCCGTGCTGATGACCTCTGCACTAACGTCACCGTCGGTGATTTCACAAATTTTCTTGTAGTGTGCCATTACGGCCGCATCACCGCTGATTTTTTCCTTGGCCATCAGACTGGGGTTAGTCGTAACGCCGTCAAGAATACCGAGGGACTCGGCTTCGGCGATGTGCTCAAGGTTGGCGGTGTCGATAAAGAACTTCATGTTCGGTGGTTGTTTTCTGGGTGAATGGATGGCCATCGGCTTTCCGATGGGACACCGGGAGTAAATACTCCCCGGAAAGATGCAGATAGTTTTCCGAACGCCATAAACGATCCGGGCATCCCTCGTTTTGCAAACGTACGAGACCGCCGGATGTTTGCACGGTAGGTGTTGGGTTAAAAATGGATGAATTTTCTTCCCCAATTTCCGAAGCCCTAACGGCTCCTTAAACCCGCTTCAGCCGCACCGGGTAGGTCCGTCCGCTGTACCACTGCGGTACGTAAAGGTTGCCGTCCTCGTCGGGACAAACGTCGTGCGGATTCAGGAAGGTTTGGTTGTCGTACACTACGTCCGTAAAGTCATCCTGCTGCTTTGGCGCGCTGCCCCCCGGCAGGGAGATGACGTTGAAGTCCTGGTCCAGCACCGCCACCATACCGTCGTAGGCCCACCAGCTCTTGGTAACGATTACGGCAAACAACGTATGCTCGCCGTGCAGCACGGGCCGGCAGATCTGCAGCCCGGGAAGCTCCCGCGTGCTCAGGTGCTTACCCTTCATGCTCCACCGCTGAAATTCCTGGGCGGCCCGGCTGGTGATGAGAAGCTCTTCTTTCCCGCGGCGGTCATCCACCACGATGCCGTGGCAGCAGTCGAAATGCTCCTTGCCGCCGAATACGTTTTTCAGCGTTCCTCGGGGCCCGAAATGGAAGATGAGGTTCGTGCCGTAGCCGTCGGCTACGTAAATATCTCCGTTTTGGGCCACCGCGGTTTCCGTGGGCTTAAACTGCTGTCCTTCGGGAATTTGATCCGCGGGGACCTTCAACTCCCGGATGATCCGACCGTCCAGATCCAGATTGATGACCCGGCCATCCGCAGAATCGGTGATCCAGAAGGTCTGGTCGCGGCCTTCGCCGGCTTTGGTGAAGCCGTGGGGCTCCGTCAGGTTGAGCTGCCAACTGTCCAGGAGCTTGCCGTCCTTATTATAGGCCAGGACGTTAAAATCATTGCTCACCGTGGAGCACACCAGCCGGTCCCGACTGTCCAGGACCATTTCGTGGCAGTGCTGCACGGGCTGTTTGAGGGGGTCGAGGTTCCCCCAGCTTTTGTCAACTTTGAAACGGAAGTTTCCGTGGCCGACGACGGTTTTCTGATCCATGAATGAGTGGGTTGTGGAAGCGAGCGGGAAGGGAAGAGTCGCGGCCATCCCGAGGGCGGAGGCTTGGCGTAAAAAGCGTCTTCTGGAAGTTGGAATGCTCATTTAGAATTGGTTGTGGCGTCGGACTGGAAACGGAAGCCCGTATCCACCTCGACGGAGGGATGACGATTGGCAAACTGGGTAGCCGCCGTATCGGAGACGGCCGTTTGCCAGAGGTATAGCTTTTCCAGGGCGGGGTATTGGTCGAGGGACGTAAAAATGCCGTCGTCCACCGGAGTGCCGTACAGATTCAGGGAGGCCAGATGCGCTAAAGACCCCAGGCGTTCCACCGTTCGTTGGCTAACCTGGGTGTTGTTCAGGCGCAGGCGGTGGAGGTTTTGGAAGGCCGTAAGCGGAGCCAGATCGTCGTCCTGGAACGGCAGTCGTTCCACACTGAGGTAGACCACCTGCTCGGGGAGTAGTTCGGCCAGCGCCGCCAGGGCCTCGGCGGTGGGCTGCCGCCCGGGTTGGGGCTTGACCTCGTACACGTATTGCCCGGGTAGCAACTCACTGATCGACCAGTGCATCGCCCGCAGGCTGTCGAGTATTTGGGCGTTCACCGCAGGTGCAAAGACCGTCTCGACGAACAACTTCGGCCGCAGGTCCAGCTGGTAGTCGCGCAGGAGCAGGGCCTTCAGATCTTCGGGAGTGTTGACGGGGTCGAGCACCGCCAGGGTGTCGGCACCCTCCGCAATCCAGTATTCGAGGAGCCGGGTGATGGTGAAGTCCACCGGGGTATCGTCCGGTGGCATCGCTTTTTCGTTGTCGCGGGGTAGGGTGAGCCGGCGCAGCCACTCACTCTCCAGCGGAACGCCCGGCCGAAGGATGCTGCCTCCGTCGCCCCCGGCAAAGAGCAGGTGGGGGGCGTCCATCCGCAGCCCTCCGTTTTGCTTGTTGGCGTTGTGGCAGCGGACGCATTTATCGTTGATGACGGGGGCCAGGAAGGTGGCGTATACGTTGATGCTGTCCGTATTGACCCGGTCCCAGTCCCGCAGCAGGGTGCTGTCGGGGGCGTAACCGGCCAGTTGCTGGATGGGGGCGGGGGCGTGTTGCCAGAGGTACTGTTCGCCGTGGGTGAGGTTCCCCCCCTGGTGGCCGGCCAGCGCCAGGACAAGTACCGTCGCTATCCCGAAATACCGGGCGAGTTTACCGCCGCTGCGGGTTATCCATACCCCAGCAATGGCCATGACGGCCACCGTAATGCCCAGCCATTTGTGCCAGAAGAGCCCATCACCCCCTCCGGCTTCTCCGGCCAGGAGCCATCCGCAGAAGGCGGCCGCCACGGCACTGGCGGCTCCCGCCGCCCAACTCAGGCGGATGGCGGGGCGCATCCGGTCTCCGGGCCACCATTCCAGCACGACAGCCAACAGCAGGATGCCAATGGGAAGGTGGACGAGTAAGGGATGAAACCGCCCCAGGAAAAGGCCAAAATCTGCTAGCAAGACGGTGGGCATGTTCGACATATCGTCGTTAATTTATCGATTTCTCGGGGAGTAGACCTTCTAGCAGCACCAAATTAATCCGTGGTCACGCGGGCTACCGGGGCTTCCTCGGCACCTGCGCGCCGTCGCCCCATTTGTCCCCCTGCCCCATAAGGACGACCCCGAACGACAGCTTTCCTTACTGTGCGGTGCTGGAACCAAGGGGCTGGCTGACCTGCCCGACAAAGTGGAATTTTCTCCGGGGCCCACTACCTTCGTTTCTCAAGAAACATTAACTGCGTGGTTTACGACCTTATCGTTACGGGCGCCGGAGCCGTCGGCCTGGCCACCGCCCTGAATGTGCAACGGAAACGACCTGACTGGTCCGTGCTCGTCCTCGAGAAGGCCAGCCGGGTGGCCGCCCACCAAACCGGTCATAACAGTGGCGTCATCCATTCCGGTGTCTATTACCCGCCCGGAGGGACCCGGGCCCGACTTTGCCGCCGCGGATACGACCAACTACTGGCCTTCTGCGATGAGGAAGAGGTACCCTACCGCATTACCGGCAAATTCATCGTGGCCGTAAACGAAGCGGAACTGCCGGGACTCAGCCGGATTCACGAACGCGGACGGGCCAACGGCCTGCAGAACCTGCGGTGGATGTCCGGCGATGAAATGCGGGAGCACAGTCCCCACACCGGGGGCGTAGCCGCCCTGTGGGTTCCCCAATCCGGGATCGTCGATTACGCCGCCGTCAGTGAAGCCTACGCCCGCCGTCTGGAACGGCAGGGTGGGGTGGTGCAGCTAAATACCACGGTGCTGGGCCAACAGCGAAGCGGCCGGGAGTTTGTGGTGCACACCAGCCGGGGAGACTTTCGGAGCCGACACCTGATCAATTGCGGCGGACTGTATTCCGACCACCTGACCGAAATGAGCGGGGAGCGGCCCGAGGTGCAGATTCTCCCCTTCCGGGGGGAGTACTACGAACTGGCACCCGCGGCGGCCGCCCGGGTGCAGCACCTGATCTATCCCGTTCCCGATCCCGCCTTTCCCTTCCTCGGCGTGCACTTAACGCCGATGATCGACGGACGGGTGGAGGCCGGCCCCAACGCCGTGCTCGCCTTTGCCCGGGAAGGGTACCGCAATACCGTCTTCAACCGCCGGGAGCTGGCCGCGGCCCTGGGGTATTCCGGCTTCCGGGCCCTGGCCCGGAAACACTGGCGAAAGGGCGCCCGGGAACTGCAGCGAAGCTTCAGCAAGCGGGCCTTTTACCGCAGCGTCCGGCCCCTCATGCCGAGCCTGCAGCTGAAGGACCTGCGCCCCGGGGGTGCCGGGGTGCGCGCCATGGCCGTCGGGCCCCGCGGAGAAATGGTAGACGACTTCCTGTTTTACGGTGCCGACCGGCTGATCAACGTCGCTAATGCCCCCAGTCCGGCCGCCACGGCCTCGCTGGCCATCGGTGAGGAAGTGGCCGGGCGTTTGCTCGATCAGCGGGACTAAATTCTCCGGGCAAATTTTCTTTTGCAATCCAATAAATGATCGTACCTTTGCGCCCCGACAAAACCGGCTGCCCCCTGGTGGGAGGAGGCCGGTACTTATAAACCAAGATAATTTGTCCTTATGCCTGTACGTATTCGCCTCCAGCGCCACGGTCGACGCAAGCGTCCCTTTTACCACATCGTAGTGGCCGACAGCCGCGCTCCCCGCGACGGTAAGTTCATCGAGAAACTCGGTACCTACAATCCCATGACGGTTCCCGCCACCATTGAGCTGGATCGCATGTCTGCCTACAACTGGCTCAGCAAGGGTGCACAACCCTCCGACACCGTTCGCGCCATCCTTCGTTTCAAAGGAGTACTTTACTACAAGCACCTCATGCGGGGTGTGAGCAAAGGTGCCCTGACGCAGGAAGAAGCCACCGAAAAGTGGGAAGCCTGGGTAGCGGAGAAGGAAGGAACCATCTCTGCCCGCCGCGAAGCGGAAGCCGCTAAACTGGCTGATTTCCACAAAGCCGTTTCCGGTACTGCTCCCGTAATCGAAGAGCCCGCTGCCGAAGAGGAAGAAGCTCCCGCTGAGGAAGCTCCCGCTGAGGAAGCTGCCGCCGAAGGTGCTGAAGAAGCCGAAGCAGTAACCGAAGAAACCAAGGAGGCTGCCGCTGACGTAGCCGGTGAGGCCGTCGCCGAAGCCGAGGCCGCCGAAGCTGCCGGTGAGGCACTGGAAGCCGCCAACGAGGAAAACGATGAAGCTACCAGTGTCGAGAAAGACGCCTAAGCTTTTTCGGTAGACCGAAACAACATAACGAAGCCCCACTCGCCACTGGTGAGTGGGGCTTTTGGTTTTAGGGCTGCTCCCAGCGACGGATATCGACCTCGGGCGGCAGGGCGGCGTCCGTCAGCAGGTGATCGGCCAGCCACCGGGAGCAGAGGGGGGCGAGGGAGGTACCCTTGGTACCCAGGCCGTTGAAGATGGCCAGTGCCGGGAGCTGGGGGTGACGACCGAGGAAGGGGCGGCGATCCCGGACGGTGGGCCGCACCGCGGCCCGGTGCTCCACGATTTCGTAGGGCACGGTCAGCACCTCCCGCAGGCGATCTTCGAGAAACTGGCGGTTGACGGCCGTAGGGTTCTCTTCCGAGAATTGGTTTTCGCTCGTGGCGCCGATCCAGTAGGTATCTTCCGTGAAGGGGACGAGGAAGACCCGATGCTTGAACATCCGCTCCAGCAGGGGGGCTTCCGTTTTGACGAGCAGAACTTCCCCCTTATTGCCTCCGTGGGGCAGGGCGCCAAACCAGGGGTTAAACCGGGCCCGCCAGCCCTCGCAGAAAATGACGGTGTCGTAGGTGATCGGGACTTCCTGGCCTGCTGGGTAATAGCGGGCACCCGCGGCATCGCCCGATCCCGCTTCCAGCTTTTGGTAGTCGAAGGTTTCTTCCCGAAGTCGCCCTTCCCGTTGGAGCCGCTCGCGGTAGGCCGTCACCAGTACGCCGATGTCCACGCGGGCGGCGTGGCGCACGCCCGCGTAGGCGTGGACGTCTTCGGTGAGGGAGGGGATGCGCCCCACCTTGGGCTTTTCCTCCATGTAGTCGGCGTAGCCGGGATCCGCCGTACGGGCCAGCCAGTCGTTTTCGTCCCCCCGGTTGTAGAGCGTCCGGATGAGGGGCAGCTCGTGCCAGAGGGAGACGTCCAGTAAGGCTTCCAGTTCCCGGTAGAGCTCCCGGGCGGCGGGGATCAGTTCGTCGATGCGCCAGCTCTTCACGAACCGCCGGCCGGTGATGGGATTGATGATGCCGGCCGCAACGGAAGAAGCGGCAGTTTGTCCGGGGGCATCGACGTACTCCACCCGGTGTCCCGCCCGTTCGAGGCGGTAGCCGAGGAGGGTGCCCGCCAATCCCTGTCCGACGATGAGAAAATGCATACGCAAAGATAGCCGTAGGCACAGAAAATCTTCGGCGCCTACGGACCGCCAAATAATCCGACAGCGATGTCCCAGGAATCGCGCGATCACTAATGTGGTCATTTCCACTTTTCATCTGGTTACCAAGTCGTACTTCTACATATCTACGCGGGATTCGGCTTTTAGAAATCCATTTTGTCGTACTTCTACATATCTACGCGGGATTCGGCTTTTAGAAATCCATTTTGTCGTACTTCTACATATCTACGCGGGATTCTGCTTTTAGAAATCCATTTTGTCGTACTTCTACATATTTACGCGGGATTCGGCTTTTAGAAATCCCATTTTGTCGTACTTCTACATATCTACGTCAGCTGCGATCCAGCTAGCAACCAGCATCCAGTAACCAGTCCCCCCAGCAACCAGCACCCTATCTTCGCGCCATGAAGCAGATCATTCTCAAAAAGGGCCGTGACGGGGCCGTTCGCCGCCGGAGTCCCTGGATTTTTTCGGGAGCGGTGCACCGCGAAGACCAGGACCTCGAAGACGGTGATTTGGTGCAGGTTGTGGCCGCCAACGGAGAAGTGCTCGGGGTGGGCCATTATCAGGCGGGCGGCATCCGCGTGCGGGTGCTGGCCTTTGGGGAAGAGGAATTGCCCGATGATTTTTTTCAAAACCGACTGGCTGCGGCCCTGGACCTCCGGCGCCAACTGGGCCTGCTGGACGACCCCCTGACGAATGCCTTTCGCCTCGTCCACGCCGCCGGAGACGGACTGCCCGGTTTGATCATCGATCGGTACGCCTCCGTCGTGGTGGTGCAGTGCCACAGCATCGGTATGCACCGCGAGCGGGAGCAGATTGCCGCCGCCATCCGTAGTCTCTGCGGAGAGGCGGTAGAAACGATTTATGACAAGAGTGGTGCCGTCTTGCCGGAGCGCTACGCCCTTGGCGTGGAGGATGGTGTTTTGTGGGGAAGCGACGTAAGCGAGGTCGTAATCCTGGAAAATGGCCGGCGGTTTCACGTGGACGTGGCCGGCGGACAGAAAACCGGCTTCTTCCTCGATCAGCGGGAGAACCGGTGGCTGCTGGGTAGCTACGCTAAAGACAAGCGGGTGCTGAACACCTTTTGCTACACCGGAGGCTTTTCCGTGTACGCGCTTTTGGGCGCCGCCGCGCAGGTGCAGAGTGTCGACCTGAGTGCCAGCGCCATCAGTTTAACCGAAGAAAACGTCGACCGTAACGGCGACTTCACCGATCGGCACCAGGCCCACGCGGCCGACGTTATGGAGTGGCTCAAGGCCCACGCCGAGGACGATCCCTACGACATCGTCGTGGTGGATCCACCGGCCTTCGCCAAGAACAAGCACAAGCGCCACCAGGCCGTGCAGGCCTACAAACGCCTCAACGCCCGCGCGATGCGCTCCGTCAAACCCGGTGGCCTCCTCTTTACCTTCAGCTGCAGCCGCGTGGTAGACCGTGAACTATTCTACAATACCATCGTCGCCGCCGGCCTGGAGGCCGGTCGGAACTGCCGGGTGCTCCACCACCTCAGCCAGGGTCCCGACCATCCGGTGAACCTTTTTCACGCCGACGGGAGCTATTTGAAGGGGCTGGTGTTGAGGGTGGAGTAGGTACGCTGTGGGGCGTAATTTGGGTTTAGGTATTGATTTTTGACTGTTAAAACACCTATTTTGGGGAGGAATAGAATGTGATTCTATTAATTACTCGCTGAAAATTGCCGTTAGCAATTTTAATTAACCAAAATCCAGCCACATGCCAGTGTTACGTATTGATTCCAGCTTTGTTTCTTTTGATGACAACTATTTTCTGAAACTTGCTGAGCTCAATGCATCTAGGTTACTCAACCCAAAAGCATTTTTACCTGACATAGAGGCCTTACATTTTTGTACAAAAACTAAGTATCCTGATGATTACCAAAATAATGGTGTAAAGATACGGGTCGCTAAATTTGAGTATGAACCGGGGGAATACGATTACAATTATGTTTGTACGGCCTTAAAGGGTAGCGATGAGGATAGCGATTATAAAGATTCTGGCGATACCTGCGTAATTCTTTGTGGTGGTTCACAGTCCCCAACGGGCGAGTTGGATGGAGGGCAAAATAAAAGACTAATTGGAGTCACTTTCCTGGATGGCCCGCGTCAGGTCAAGGAGGCACTTTTTACTCGAAGGAGTAGAATTGCCCAAAACGTTATCAAGAATGCCATGTCAAACGTCGACGATTTCAAGAACATGAGTATTGATTTCATCAATGATGAAGTTGACGCTATTCTTGAGTCGACTCCTGCTTATGAGCCGCCTTTGATTGGAGGGGATTCCTTGTGGGAGAAGTTAATTAACATGGAAGAGATTGAAGCAAGCGCTTTTTCAGTGTTCTTTACGGGGCCAAATTTCAAAAATTAATTTGGAGGAAACCTTTCCTGTTTTTTGGTAGTGCGATAATTGTCATTCCTCAAGGAGAGGAAGATAAAATGAAGCGCACTCGTTTATGGGCATACTGTTTCTTACCATTTGTGAAGAGGCGGACCTGAGAAATTCATTAAATAGTTAGGTTATGTTTGAGAGGATGGACTTTCAGGGGGGAATCCTTAAGTCACACGGTCGTGCCTACAGTGCTATTTTGCTACTTACCTTGTATGACCGACCCAAGGCGGCCGTAAAGTGGATTCAGTCTTTTGCCGATGTTTTTTTAATTAGCCATGCCCAACAGACGAGTGATACGGAAAAATTCAAGCGAACGGGTTTTCCATCGGTAGTGGTCTCTCTGGGATTGAGTTATAGTGGGGCAATAAAAGTTGGCATCAATAAAAAGGACTTACCAGAAGATAAATTCTTCGTTAATGGGATGCGGCATCGAAACTCCAGGGGGGCGTTAGGAGATTATCAAGTTAGGGATATGGATAATTCTAACCCTGACGTGATTATTCAAGTTGCCGGTGATGCCCCAGAAATTATTGAGGCAGTAGAAAATAAAATTAAAGGTTACCGAGAGTTTAAACTGGCCATCAAACAAGCAACGAGGGTAGTTGGATACCGGGGTTTTCGTACGTCGAAGGATGATCCCTCGATTGGTCCGTTCGGATTTGTAGATGGGATATCAGAAACCAGGCCGGAGGAGCGTTTGTTTAAGGAGACCTTTTTCAAAGATTCAAGAGTTGAGGATGGGTATGGAGCGCTGATGGCCATCAGAAAAATTAGTGTTGATCGAGAAAACTTCACTTGGCTCAAAAACAAGCTAAAGAGTCAAATAGGCCCAAAAAATAGACCTGCGGGGGAAATTGACGAATGGGCTAAGGCCATGATTATGGGGCGGTTTGAGAATGGAACCCCTCTTGTTTTTCAGAATTGGTCGAAACCCGAGGAAACTTGGCGCGATGCAATAAACGGTGCAATGGATTTTTCAAAAGATCCGCGAGGGAATAAATGCCCGTTTTTTGCCCATGTGAGAGTAATGAGGACTGCAGGTAGCTTAGGGAAAATCGTTCGAAGAAGCATGCTCTATCAAGAATCATCGGAGGCGAAAATTTCCGACTATCCCACGAAGCGTGACTTTAACGGTGCTAAGGGGATGTTCTTTATTTCGTACCAAAAAAGTATCTCAAAGCAATTGATTCCTTTGTTTAAGAGCATGGCAAAATTATCGGGAAAAACCCAAAATGCCCCCTTAGTTGATCCTGATGTAGTTGCGTATCGTAATGATGGAAGCCACAGGAACGTTGAACTTGAGGTTTCCCCAGAGTATGGGGGCAATGTTTTAAGAAATTCAGTTACGCTTTTTGATCACGGTGGACACGAAAAGAAGGTGAAAAACCTGACCAAATTTCACGGAGGAGAATTCTTTTATTTCCCCTCAAAAACGTTTATGCTTTCACTTTGACTGTAGTATAAGCCTTGTGGGAAGTCTAGATTCATGTAATGTCGTATAAGTGGTTTTGCATAACGTTCCTAATGATATTCGCGTCGAATATTCAACTGCTGTGCCAAGCCAATGGGGAGGCCGTATACACCTTTCATCACCTTACGGCCAGAGATGGACTTACCAGCTCGCAATACAACCACCATATTTTTCGCGATTCAATCGGTTATGTCTGGATCTCCTCAATCGTTGGTTTAAATCGCTTTGATGGACATCGTGTCAAGCAATATCACCCGGGTGACAATGGACAATACGGTTTGTTAAATGAACAAGCGTCCCAAAGTGCGTTTGGTCAGATTCCTGGTAAAGGGATGTGGTTTACTAATGATGTTTCCCTGACTAAATATGATGTTCTTCGCGACAGGTTTCACCATTATCGGGGACAGATGCCTAACGGCATTAGGGCAAACGACACCTACTGGTGGAACTACGTTGATTCTACTAAGGGCGTAATATTTGTTAGCGGAGGTAGACATTTATTTTCTTTCCGGCCAGGCGTAGATTCGTCGCTTGTTCACGTGGATGATATTCATGTGGGTGTTCGCGACGTAATGGACCCGAAGGAGGATGGTGGTTACGTTCTAATGCGCAATTTTTTTGGAGAATCCTATTTTGACGTTTCTGTTTATTCTATCTATCGCAGGGAAAGTGCAGTGAAAAGGTATTTTTCACCAGATAGTTCCAGTGTCCGAACTACGGCTTACCTGAATGGTGGTAAAGTTCTCGTTGGGACAAAAACTGGTTTGTTCATACTGACACTTGATACCGGATATTGGGAAGCAATCTGGAAGGGGAAGTCTGGAAAAGGGGTTTATGTGGAGGCTTTAGTTAAACGAGCAGAGGGAGAGTATGTAATTGGAACAGCTACGGAGGGTATTTATTTTTTTGATTTAGATGACAGAATTATACGAGGGCCAATGTTGACAAACGTAGCCGGAGAAATCAAACCATTTATCACGAATTTGGTAAAGCTTTATCTTGGTCAGGATAATGTATTATGGGTGTCGGCAAAGAACGATGGTGTATATTTTGTGGGCTTAGATGCACCTAAATTTTCGACAATTTCACCAATCATTGGCAAAGAGCGTGATGTTGTACGGATCAGTAGTGACGAAGAGAATGGAGTTTTGTGGATTGCAGGACTTAATTCTGTACTTATGTGTTCTCCCAAAGACACAATTTCCTACGAGATTAATATTTCTGGGCAGGAACTGGAGCAAATAAAGAGCTTGCACATAGATAATGAAGGAACAGTTTGGGTTGGGACGCTAAAGTATCTGTTCAAAAAATCAAAAGGTGATTCTGCTTTTCGAGAATTCGTGCTTCCTTATGATGGGATGCAATATCCTGGATACAATGACCTTGTAAGTCTGCCGAGCGGAGAAATATTGGCCGCCACAAATCGAAAAGGGATACTACGTATTTCTAAGGACCGAACGAGTTGTTTTTGGGATTCAACCAGTCTTGTTCGGCCAAGAATTATGAAAATGAAGGGGGATGTTTTATTAGTGACGACCCTGAAAGATAGCTTTCATATTATACGAGTGGAAGCCAGCAATAATCAATTGTTCGTGGATACTACCCTGTTGGGTATACCCTATCTAACGGGTATTTTCCCCCAGGATGATAGTACTTTCTGGTTAGGCTCCCACGGTGGCTTGTTCAAGCTTGATGTAGATTTCAAAAGAGGCCATAAGTTGTTTAATATTCCATTAGCGGAGGCATCGGTCGTTATTCACGGAATAGCAGCGGTTGGAGAGGAACTGATAATGTCGACGGCTTCGGGGGTTTTAACCTATAATATAAATAACGGCTCCTCACAGGTCTATAGCCTGTCGGACGGATTGTTGGGCGGGGAATATATATTTCGATCAGCCCACCATATTCCTGATCGGTCAAAGGCTTTTTTCGGAGGTACAGATGGAATTACGGTCATTTCCCCGGAGTTTGTCAATAATGGAATCGCTAAAGCTAGTCCGGTCATTACGGGCATTGAGATAAACAACGGTGAATTTGATGCTAGGAACTATTGTGTTGATACAACGCTGAACGTTAGCTTTATTCGGCAACTTAAAGTGCCCTATACACATAATACAATTGAAATTCAGACTTCCCCCCTCGAATACAGCGATCCAAAATCTTGTCTCTTCAGGTATCGAATTAGTGGGCCAGATAGAGTAGAATTTTTACCCCCATCAACCAACTCCACTTTGAGCCTTACGGCCTTAAGGGAAGGGGGGTACGATATTTCTATTTGGGCAACCAATTCAGATTATGCGTGGGCGGGGCCAAGAGAATTAAGGATAGAGGTTCTTCCCCCCTGGTACCGAACCTGGTGGGCGTACGTTCTTTATGCTATCACAATCCTTGGCACAATTGGTGGTGTCCTACGCTACCGATACCTGAAACTCCGGGAAGTTGAACTGGCGGAATTAGACAAAGCCAAAGCCGAAGCCCACGCCGCCGAAACCGAAACTTCCATCCTTCGGCTACAAATGAACCCCCACTTTATTTTCAATAGCCTGAACTCGATTGATGACTACATCATTGGGGAGGAACCCCTACGGGCCCACGACTACCTGGTGATGTTCGCGGAGCTCATTCGGGATATTCTGCACCGGTCCACCCAGCCACTTACCCGCCTGGACCGGGAGGTGGATATGCTCGAGAAGTACATTGAGGCGGAGCGGATGCGGGTAGGGGAGCAACTGAAATACCATATTGCCATTGACGATGAGGTCGATACAATCTCGACCTGGATACCGACAATGATCCTGCAACCCTTCGTGGAGAATGCGATTTGGCACGGCATCGGTCACCGGGAGGAAGGCGGTACCATTGTGCTTTCTTTTCGAATTGATGAAGACCGTGAAGAAATAGTGGCTACCGTCGAAGATGATGGTGTTGGGCGGACTAACGCCCGGGGGGGAGACCGCAAACACAAATCCATGGCGATGGACATTACGCGCCAACGATTAGCCCTCTTGAACGAACGCATTCGGGCGCTTCCCGAAAGAACTCCGGGGGACGCTCGCTACGAGATCATCGACCTGAAGGATCAGGATGGCCGCTCCTCCGGCACGAGGATCGTACTATATTTACCTCTGATTTACCCAGAGGACTATGAGAGCAGTAGCGATTGATGACGACATAAAAATGCATCGCCTCCTGCAGTTTATGTTGCGGGAAATTGATGCGGACCTGGATTTGGTGGGTACCGCAGTTTCCGTCGATTCGGGAGTAGCCCTGATTGAGCAAGAGCAGCCTGATCTGCTCCTCCTGGATATTGAGTTAGAAAACGGGAGAACCAGTTTTGACATCCTGCAACAAATCGATTCGGGTAAATACCTGATCATCTTTATTTCCGGCCACAATCAGTACGGACAGTTGGCCCTGCGGTTCGAAGCCCTTGATTACCTGGATAAGCCCATCAAGTCCCAGGATTTGTTCGAAGCCATCGTTCGCGCAAAACGACGTTTTTCTCAGCGAAACGCCCAGGAGCGCCTGGCGGATTTGGAGGAGGCTATGGCCAATTTTCAACAGCAAAAGCTTCCGACCCGACTTACCGTGTCCACCAGCGAAGGAATCTTCTTTCTGGCCATCGACGATATTCTCCGCATCAGTACGGCCGATGGTTTGGTCACTTTTCATTGTGCCGACGGCCGCAAGATTCACAAATCGGACCGCCTCCGACGGTACGACGAGCAGTTTGAGCCCTACCCGGAGTTCATGTTGGTCCACAAGTCCAATCTGGTCAACCTGAAGCGGGTGCGGTCCATCAAGCCCGGCCCGGTACTGGAAATAGAAGACGGCACGGAGGTAGCGATTACCGCCCAAAGTGCCCGGCGGGTTCGTAGGGTGATGGAGACGCTCTGAATCTTTCCCCTTTCCTTACGCGATCATTTGGTGTTTTCGTGCGATGATCATGGGGGTAGGTGCGATGCTGATTTTTGGCTAGTGCGGGCGGACTAGTTTAGCTACCGTAATCAATATCTACTAAAGCAATTTGCGGCAACGTCGATTGTCAACTGGCTTCCCGGTTCTTACCGGGATCAGGAACGGCATTGCCCGAATGGTCCAGAACTAAACCGATGAACAAACCCAATCAACACATCCCCCTTGCCGACAACGTCATGGTTTCTCCGCAGGCGCTGCGGCGCCTGACGGAGTTGCAGCGCTTTGCCCGGGCGAATCGCCGCAATTTTTCCCGCCTCTCCCGGCGGGAGTTGGAGATTCTGGCCCTGATTTGCCAGGGCCTCACCAACGAGGAAATTGCCGCGCGCCTGTACCGTTCCGTCCACACCATCCGTACCCACCGCAACAACATCTGGCGACAGCTGGGCATTCGGTCCGTCGTCGAAGCGGTAAAGTGGGGGCAGGCCTTTGACCTGGTATGAGGGTGCTGCGGAAGACAAGGACAGTATGAGCTCCGGTTCATCGTCGATTTTGACCTCAATGACCTGGAGCGTGATACGACCAATAATCAGACCTCAATCTTGCTCAATCTTTAAGATGTCGCCAATCAACTTATCCTAAATCCTGAATCCTTGAACCTCAATCCTTGATCCTAAATCCTCCTAACTCTCCCCGAACCGCTCGTCCGCCAGGTAGGGCAGTCGCTCCATGCCGTAGACTTCCAGGGAGGGGAAGCCAAATTCCCGGGCGACGCGCCCGGTGATGCAGTAGACCCCCCGCCCGCGGAAGGGGAAACGGGCCAGACTATCGGGGAAGTGGACGGTGTCAAAGTAGTGCCCCGTCTCGTCGAGCCAGCAACCGAAGCACATCCGTTCCTCCTTGACGGTGGGAACGACTTTGTCGCAGACAAAATAGGCCCGCAGGGTGAGGTTGTGCCCCTCGGGGACGGACCAGATGACGGAGCGGGCCTCATTATCCGGTAAGGGGTTTCCGGGCGAAGGTGGGTTTCCTCCCTCGACGAGGAAGAAGGGGGAACAGAGCGGAAACCCCAGCAGCTCCAGTTCGTCGAAGGCCTGGTCGATTTCCTCGGCCGTCAGCGGGTGACCGCTGCGGTGATTGGGGGAGAGGTCCAGGCGAAAGTATTGCCGGGGAGCTTCGAGGGTGAACAGTTCCGGCGTGGATTCCCGTTCGGCTTTGGGGTTGAAGACGGCGTTCTTCTCCCAGAAAAGCTCGGACTTGCTGCGCCCCGTGAAACGTAGTGCCCCGATACGGATGAGAAGATCAAGTTGGGGACCGTCCGCCTCGATGCGGCGGCAAAAGTCGGCCAGGGAGCGGAAGTCGCCGTGTTGTTCCCGCTCCAGGGCGATGGCCAGGGCCAGTCGCTCGGAAAACCCCTTGACGTGAACGAATCCCAGGTAGATGTCCTGGCCGCGAATGTCCGTCAGGTAGCGGCTGTGGTTAACGCAGGGTGGGTGGATGCGTCCGCCGGCCATGCGGGCCTCGTGGACGTAGAATTCGGTGCGGTAGAAGCCCCCGAAGTTATTGATGACGGCCACCATGAATTCGAGCGGGTAGTAGGCCTTGAGGTAGAGACTCTGAAAGCTCTCTACGGCAAAGCTGGCCGAGTGGGCTTTGCAGAAGCTGTAGCCGGAAAAGCTCTCCACCTGACGCCATACTTCCCTGGCCAGTTTTTCGGAATGCCCCCGCACCTGCGCGCCGTCGAAAAACTTCTTCCGCAAATTCTCGAAAGTGTCTCCGTCGTGTTTTTTGCCGCTCATGATGCGGCGCAGTACGTCGCTTTCGTCCAGGTCCAGTCCGGCAAAATGATGGACGATCTTCATCACGTCCTCCTGGTAAACCATAATGCCGAAGGTTTCTCCGAGATGCTCGGCGAATACGGGATGGAGATATTCAAAGCTGTGCGGGTGATGATAGCGATGAATGTATTCTTTCATCATCCCGGACTTGGCCACCCCCGGACGAATGATGCTGCTGGCCGCCACCAGGTGAACGTAATTGTCGCAGGCCAGCTTGGTCAGCAGCCCCCGCATGGCGGGGCTCTCAATGTAAAAGCACCCCAGGGCCCGACCGCTCTTGAGCATGCTGCGCACCTTGTCGTCGGATTTGATCCGGTCAAAATCATGGATGTCTACGGCCTTGCCCTGGTTTTGTCGAATCAGGTCAACGGCAGATTTGAGGTGGCCGAGGCCGCGTTGGCTGAGGACGTCGTATTTGTGCAGCCCCATCTCTTCGGCGTGGTACATGTCACAGTGCGCCACCGGAAACCCCTTGGGCATGAGGCGTTGTGCCGTATGGTAATGGATCGGCTTTTCCGTGATGATGATGCCTCCGGCGTGGATGCTCAGGTGGTTGGGTAGCCCCAGGAGGCCCACGGCGATGTGCAGGACTTTTGCCGCCTTCTCGTCCGTTTCCGCCCGTCCGTGCGGGTCGCGGACCAGCGCGTCGATTTCTGCTTTGGGCAATCCATATACCTTGGCGACTTCGCGCAGGGCCGCCCTTCCCTTGAAGGTGGAGTAAGTGGCCAGTTGGGCGGTGTGATCCCTGCCGTAGCGCTTGAAAATGTAGTCGGTAACGTCATCGCGTTCGTCCCAACTGAAGTCGATGTCAAAATCCGGCGGACTGACCCGGTAGGGATTGATGAAGCGTTCGAAGTAGAGGTCCAGTTCGAGGGGGTCGACGTCCGAGATGCCGATGCAGTAGGCCACGATGGAGTTGGCACCGGAGCCCCGGCCCACGTGTTGGTAGCCCGCCGCCCGGGCGTAGCGTACGATGTCGTGGGTGATGAGGAAGTAGGAGCAGAAGTCCTGTTTTCTGATGACGGCCAGTTCGCGCCCGATGCGAAGGCGGGCCCGCTGGAAACGTGGCCCGGCGGGATAGCGGCGGGCAACGCCCGCCAGGGCAAGTTTTTCCAGTAGGGCGTAGTCTCCCCGCTTATCACCGGTGAAGGTTTGGCGGTTGACCTGAAGGCCCACCTCCAGTTCCGCCGTGCAGCTATCGATGATGCGCTGGGTGGTTTGCAGGATGGCGGGGTACGATTTGTAGAATTGCCGGAGGGTGTCGGGAGGCAAGAGACGGTCGCCGCGTTGGGCCAGATCGCGGGGGGTGAGCTTGGTGTGAATGGTGTTCAGATCAATGGCCCGCAAAGTTTTGTGCTTTTCGTAGTCTTCATCCGTGATGCCCACCACGGGGGCTAAGACCACCAGTTTATGCTGGTGATGCCTTAGTTCGTGACTGAAGAGCCGATTGACGTGCTGGGGACGAATACCGAGTAGCTCGTTGTCCCGGAAATCCCGGATGGGTTTGGCGAGCCGCGGATAGATGATCCAGACGTCCTGCATGGGGGGCGGGACGGTCGGTAAGGGGCGCTCCTCCAGCGAGTGATGGCTCAGGTAGGCGCAGAGTTGCCGCCAGCCTTCGGCATTGCGGGCCAGGCCCGAATAAAGCCACTGCCCCTCCCGCCAGAAGGAAATGCCGAGGATGGGCTTGATGCCCGCTTCCCGGCAACGGCGCACGAACTCCCCGGCACAACTGGTGTTGTTGGCGTCCGTTAAGGCCAGGGTACTTACCCCCCAGGCCGAAGCTTTTTCGACGAGGGCTGCTGGCGTCAGCACACCGTAGCGAACACTAAAGCAGGTATGGCAGTTTAGATGCAAAGTGCTGGCCTTTAAACGTGAAAGCGGTCCCGGAAAACAAGGGAGAGGCCGGTGGCGGACAAGAAATGGTCAGAAACTTTTAACGATAGATACATGTGTAGCAAAATTTGTCTGGTGGTTAAAAGAGCACCGGGTGATTTGACCTCAAAAACCTGAAAGAAAGAAGGAGAGTCCGCAAATATTTGAGGGACAGTTGTTTAGTCAGAAAGCTGGTTCACAATCCGCAAGTTTGTCATACGTAGGGGGTGATCACGCGCACCCTTAAATATCTAAATGCAAAGTAATGTGGCTTTTATTTTTAAAACAAATTTTTGTTTTTTGAATAAAAATATGTTTTTTGTTTTTGACCACTAATCTATCTTAACCGGGCTTTGAATAAGCTCATACAACAATCCCTCAGTTTTAATTGATGAGCTATGTATTGGGTATCCGCATCGTCTCAAGAAAAGTAAACCTGGATGCGCTTTAAGGAAATTTTATTACTCCTCGAGCGACGTCCCTCGTCTTATTTCTTGTTATAACATTTTTTGTCTGTGCTGCTAAATCCCCGCAAGACGCATATCATCCCAATTTCTCTAAACGATGCACAAGGATTTTCAGAAGGTGTTTTTTGATCGCTTACTGGACCGCTTTGAAAAGAAGGGGACCCTGGTAACCGAATTGGAAAGGGTACTACGACTAAGCAAGGACGCGATTTACCGCCGGTTACGGGGGGATACGGCCCTGACGGCCAATGAGCTAATTCTGCTGGCCGAAAAGTTCAACCTTCCACTCGACCAGGGAAGGGTGGATAACTCGCCCACTTTTGTGCACAGTCACAATTTTGTACCGATCAGGACTGAGCTGGAATATTACGAAACTCTCGAGGAGCAGATAAAAATGTTCGTTAATGTTCCGAACGTAAGCATCGACTACGCGACTCCGGAGTTGCCACTGTTCTACGAGTTTATGATGCCGACTTTGCTGAAATTTAAAACTTACGTTTACGGCATCACGACCTGGAACTTTGAAAAGTGGCGTAATCAACCGTTTCATCCCGATCTGATCGACCAAAGGGTGATGGACATTGCCAGCAGAATTGTCGACAGCTCCTACAAGTTTGGTGGCCAGGAATTATGGTCGATCGGCATTCTGGACGTAACCCTCCGACAAATCGAACACAATGTGCAGATCGGCATGCTGAACGATGATGATCTGATCCGGCAAATGTTCCGGGAGCTGGAGGACGTAGTGGAGCATCTCGAACACATGGCCAGAGTCGGTAAACGCTTCCCCCGGGGCGGAACGGCCGGCGAAGAGGCTCCGGATTTCAACGTATTCCACAATGAACTAGCGAACACCAACAACGTTATTCTGGTAAACATGCCAGATCTGTCCGTCGTATTTACTACCTTCATGAATCCCAATTACCTGGTCAATATGGATCAGGAGGTTTGTCGTCAGACGAAGGTCTGGTTCAATAACCTGGTGGAAAGTGCTGACGCACTCGGTAAATCAGGAAATAAACATACCCAGACTTATTTTAAAAGACTGAGTGACAATATCGGGGAGGCGAAGTTGCGAATCGCGGCGATGAAGGGTAAACAAAAGGTTTTTTATTGACATTCAATAAAAAATTATGTGTTCCTGTTGCGAAATCTGCATTAGCACATATCGACAGAACTCCATATATTTGCAGTACACAATTGGAAAAGTGCAACAATTTTGCATTCCAATTGATGAAGATTAGGTTTATTTTTCATGAGAGACGCTGTGGACAGCACAGTCGTATAACGAGGCCCGGGCATTTGCGCCCGGGCCTTTTCATTTTTCGGTATTACGTAAATCTGACTTCCCCGCTGCACCGTAAAGCAGGGGGTAGTTGTTACTTGCGGCAAACACATCAATCAGCTACCGACTATGCTTCGAACGCTTCGGATACTAGCCATCGGTGAGGGGATCAGTTATTTGCTCTTCGCCATCACGATGCCGCTGAAGTATTATTACGATCTACCCGAACCCAACTACGTTGTGGGAGCCGCTCACGGCGCCCTGTTTATGGCCTACATCGCAGCGGTTGCCATCGTGGCCTACCGCTACCGTTGGTCGCTTGGGAACACCTTGTGGTCCCTTCTGGCGTCCATCGTGCCGGGAGGAACCTTCGTTGCGGATCACAAAATCTTTGCACCGGAGGCCAGGCGGCAGGCTCAAACGAACGCCTGAGTGCATCCCCGAATACTCTCGGCGGGCTGCCGTACCTTAGCCGTATGGACAATCATTCCCCAAAACAAGCACCGCCCTGGCTGGGCATCGTAGGTTGGCTACCCATCGTGGCCTACTTCGTGGTGAAGTACGCCATTGTCGGGTCGGAGGCCATGACCGGACGGCAGAACCTCATGTTACTCGGGGCGGTGATCCTGGCGGAAGTCGCCCTTTGGCAGTACCGTAAGCAATTCCGACCACGTAAAAACGAAGACAATAATGGAACCCATCCAGAAGGATAAACCATCAGCGGGACTTTTCATCATCATGACGCTGGTCTACTTCGGAGCGTACTTCGGGCTGAAGTACGGCGTGATGGGGGGCGAACTTCCCTGGTTGTATAATCTCGGACTCATCGTGCTCTGTCTCGGACTGGCCCTGTTGCTGCGTAATCGGGTGAAGTAGGAAATAGCTATCTTCCCCTGGTCGTTACCCCGATACACCGAATAACCGACCAGCGCACACCATGAACGAAGCCTACGAAAAGGCCCGCCAAAAAATTCTGAATAGTAAGGTAGCGGAGACCACCGTGCTGACCCTGTCCTTCGAAAAGATCGGCGAAATCCCCCCGGAGATCACCCGCCTGAAGAAGTTGGAAAAGCTCGAACTGCACGATACGGGGATCAAGGACCTCAACCCGATCGCCGGCATGACCGGTTTGCGTAGCCTGACCTGTGGCAGTAACCCCATTCGGGATACTACTCCTTTGGCGCAGTTGGTCAACCTCAAGTACCTTTCGATCAACCACTGCCGGATCAAGGATATCAGCGTCGTGGGAAACATGAAGGGGCTGGAATCCCTCGATGTCCGGGATAACCATATCGGAGATATTGGTATGCTCAGGGAGTGCAAGTACTTGAAGTACGTGGATATTTCGAACAACCTGATTACCACCCTGCGACCGCTGCAACACGTGCTGGAGCGCGACATTACCCTGAAAACGAAGGGATCGTTTTGGGTGGCTTTCTACGGTTCGGTGGTCATGGTCAAGGGTTGTCCCCTGGAGGATCCTCCCCTGACCGTTGCCGACCGGGGGACACGAGCGGTACTCAATTACTGGAAGGTTCAGGATCGGAAGCAAGCGCCCCCCGTATCGGCCGGCGCGGTAGGACGGGCGCCGACCGTGGTGACGCCGGTACGCGAAGACCTGCAACGACTCAAGGAGGATGCGCAGGACGCCCTGGTGCACAATGATTTCGGCAAAGCCTTTGAACTGCTGGCAAAGACCGGCGAAGACTTGAGCGGCTGGCGGGGGCGCTGGAATGCCCTGGTCCGGGACAGCGCCGACGGGGTGATCTCCGACGCAGACTTCCGGAAAGAAGAGAACCTGCTGCGCCGGGCCCTGCTGGAAATCGTAAGGAACTTATAGGCTGCCCGGTGAACAAGTACTTGCTACCTCCACTTAGTTTACTTGGGTTCACTACCTTACCGTAACCTTCTCCGTCAACGCTCAAGCAACCAACATGAAAAACCAAAACGAAAGGCGGCGCTTCCTCCGCCAGTCCGCCGCCGCGGCGGCGGGGCTGATCCTCACCCCGGCCATGCTGGCCTGCGGCCAGCGCAACACCAACCCCAACGCGGCACCTGCGACCGCGCCCACCTCCGACAAGAACCGGAAGGTAGGCGTGGCCATCCTCGGGCTCGGTGGCTACGCCCGCGGCCAAATCGCCCCCGCCCTCCAACTCACCGAGCACTGTGAACTGCGGGGACTCATCACCGGTAGTCCGGAGAAACTCCCCCAGTGGCAGGAGCAGTACGGGATCAGGGACGAAAATGTCTATACCTACGACACTATGGAGGAGATCGCCGATAACGACGATATCGACGTTATCTACGTCATTACCCCCACGGCCACCCACCGTGATTTCTCCGTCCGGGCCGCCCGGACCGGGAAGCACGTCTGGTGCGAAAAGCCGATGGCCATGAACCCCGCGGAGTGCCAGGACATCATCGACGCCTGCGAGGAAGCCGGTGTGATGCTGGCCATTGGCTACCGGATGCTGCACGAACCCAACACCCGGCAGCTGATCAATTTTACCAAAGAGCGGGCCTACGGAGAACTGACCGCCGCTACGGCCTACGCCGGGTACGGAGGTAATCCGCCGCCCCGGGACTACTGGCGCGGCCAGCGTGATATGGGCGGCGGCGCCCTCTACGATATGGGGGTCTACACCGTCAATGGCCTACGCTACGGCACCCAGATGGACCCCGTGGCCGTGCTGCAGGCCAGCCAGGACCGGATGGATGGCCCCAATGGCGTAGACCTGACCACCACCTATACGCTCGAATTCCCCGGCGGCCTGATCGCCGAGGGTAAAACCAGTACGGTGGAAAACGTGAACCTGTTGCGCATCGAAGCGGAGCGGGGGTGGTATGAGGTCAGCCCGATGCAAACCTATACTGGCGTCCAGGGAAAAACGAGTGACGGAAAAGTTTTGGGCCCACCCGTCCCCAACCAGCAGTCGCTGCAGATGGACGCCGATGCCCTGGCCATTTTGAACGGTACGCCGGTCCGGGCTACCGGGGCCATGGGGAAAACGGACGTGGCCATCATTCGGGCCATCATCGAAAGTGCGGAAACCGGTCAACGCGTGGCCATCAACGCAGGCTGATCCGCTCGCGGCCAAGGCGAAGTTTGCCGGCCCGCTCCAGCCCCTTGAGTACCCGGGATATTCCCACCCGGGAAGCCCCCAGGTCCTCGGCCAGCGTGGCGTGGGAGACCAGTAGCTCCCTGCTCTCCAGCATGGCGGCCATGTGCTCCAGGTAATTCATCACCCGTTGGTCGAAAGGCGTGGAGGCGAGCTGTTCAAATCCATCAAGAATGGAATCGAATTTTTCACGGTAGGCCTCCAGTACGTAATCGTTCCAACCCGGGTAATGGCGGGTATAGTCGTATATTCGCTGCGCGGGTATCAGCACGACGTCGGTATCGGTGATGGAAGTAGCCACTACGCGGCTGATTTCGCGCCGGATACAGGACGACAAAGTCATGGTGCAGGTTTCTCCCGGCCGGATGAAGTACAGAAAGAGGTGCTTTCCGTTTCGGGTCTGCATCGACACCTTGACGCCTCCCCGGGCAATGAGGGGAACGAAATCAATGTGCTGCTCTTCCCGCAAAATGACCGCACCTGCTTCCACTTGCTGGAGGAACCCTACTCGCAAAATATCTTCCCGAACGGCACCATCGGTTAGCCGGGGAAAGAACCGTTGTAAGTAGGCGTGCGATAAATTCATTGACTAATGTAACTGATGTTACGCAGCATGATTGCCCGGAACGTCAACTTTATCCCGTTATTAATCGAGAGAGTCCGATGAAATACCTAGAAGATTGGCCAACCTGGCAAAAGTTGTTGCTGGGCTGCGCCGCCTGTTTCGGAATCGCTTATTGGATCGCCCTCGTTATTGAATTCTTTACCAAAACCATTGGATCATGACCACTAATATGGGAAAGGCAGACCGCCTGATTCGGCCGCTGCTCGCGGTAGCATTTTTGGCCCTGTACTTCACGGGCACCGTAACCGGTACGTTAGGAATTTTCCTGCTGGTTGTTGCCGGCATCTTCCTCCTGACCAGCTTGATGGGCACCTGCCCACTGTACAGCCTGCTGGGCGTGAACACCTGTAAGGTGAAACCGGCGGACAAGGAATAAAAACAGTAACCTTCAAGGACATTAGCCCGGAGTGACCAACCATCATTCCGGGCTTTCTTTTGGGAGATTCTGGGAGGAAGCGCGAAGAACGGGGTCACTTTTCTGGCAAGCAAGCGCTTACTTTTTGGCGCGGACGCAGGTGCCACGTACCGGGAAACCGGCCGGGGGAACCCCGGCGCGCCAGCCAGCGCAACGATGCTGCGCGGGGTGGAGAGTGCACCTGATGCCACTCACCGGAGCAGCACCAGGGTGCCGGCAAAACGCACCGAGCGGCCGTCTACGAGCAGTAGTGTGCCGGCGTACACGTAGGTCCCGGCCCCAACCGGCTCGCCGTTGGCCGTACCGTCCCAGCCCTCGTTGGCGGCGGCTTCCCACACCAGTTTGCCCCAGCGATCGTAGACCTGAATTTGCGCTACCCCCGCGACGCTGTTGTCCGGAAACAACCAAAAACGATCGTTAATGCCGTCCCCATTAGGAGAAAAGGCGGTGGGAAAGTACACCTTCGATCGGCGATCAACCTCCACGGTAGTGGTAATGCTGGTGGGGCATGCCTCCGGGGAGGAAACCGTCAGGGTATACTCCGTAGTGGCGGTGGGCCTTGAGGTGGGAGAGGGGCAGTCCGTACAGGATAATCCGGACGCCGGTGACCAGGAGAATACCGTGCTGGCCGTCGTCGGACTGACTTGTGACCGCAGCCTCACGGAGTCCCCCAGTGACGTGGCGTAGCTGACCGGGAGAGCCAGCGACAACTCCACGGGTAACCCCAGTTCCACGGCCTCACTCCGGGCCAGGCAACCGTTCGCGTCCCTCACCCATACCCGGTAGCTGCCGGTCGGCAGGGCGTTGAAGACGTTACTGTCCTGAAAACGCTCGCCATCCAGGGAGAACTGATAGGGGGGCGCCCCCGCCGCCGCGGTGGCCGTCAGGTTGCCACCACCTACCGTACAGTCCACCACGACCGTTGGCGTCCCCGCCGCAAGTAAGGAGCGACCGGGAACGCTGAAGGCAACCGGAAGCCGGCAACCGGCTCCGTCTTCTACCGTCAGGGAATAATCTCCCGGAAGGAGGTTGCTCAACCGGGCCTCGTTCCCTCCGAGGGGCGTACCGTCGGCGTCTTGCCACCGATAGGTGAAAGGTGGGGTGCCGTTGGTCAGGTCGGCGACCGCAGTGGAGGTAAGGGTGCAGTTTTCCGGCTGCAGATTCACCGCCGCCGAAAAATCTCCTTCGAACGCCAGGAGGAAGCTCTGGTTGAGGTCGCAGTTGATTCCGTCCGAAAGGTTGACGGTGTAGGTGCCCGGCAGTAGGTCGTTAATCTGCGTTTGCTGGGTGCCGATGACCTGCCCGTTCTCGTCGGTCCAGGTAATGGCCAGACCGGGTAGTTGTGGCTGAATATCCAGGGAGATGCTGCCCAGTGGGCGTTGGCAGTTGGGCTGCACCAGGGTGGCGTCAAGGTTAAGCTCGCTTCCGAACGGCAGGGGATAGGGTTGAATGACGTCCCCGCAGCCATCCCGGTAGGTGATGTATACGGTCCGTGCCGTGTCAATGGGAACGGCGTAGGAATTGGTTTCGGCGTCGTAGGGGTAGGAGAAGCCCCTTTCGTTTGTGATCAGGGCAAAACTGATGTCCCAGTTGGAGCTGACGTCGATGTTTACCGTATCGCCGGGGCAGACGGGCTCGCGGTCCAGGTTCACCCGAAAGGTGGAGGATAGAGAGTCCACCACCACGAAGCGTTCTTCGCGGATAAGACAGGCGGCCGTGATGGTAACGGCATATTCCCCGGGCGAGAAGACGTCCCTGCGGGGCTCGGTGCTTCCGTCGTCCCAGAGAAATTCGGCGTTGAGGACGTTGAAGTCCGGAAAGATGGTCACGGAATCGTTGCAGATGGCCACGGAATCCGCAAAGAAGTCCGGCAGAATGGGGCGCTGTACCCGCACCGGATCCGAGATCACGCATCCGTTTTCGGTGGTGGTCCTTAACCGATAGTCGCCGTCCTGGCGGTCGGCGGGTGCGGGGCGGTAAATCCGGTCGGTTGCTCCGGGGATGGCGATCCCGTCAAAGTACCACTGAAAGGAGGCATTGAGCTGGTTGGGCCCGATGAGGGCAAAGTCCTCGTCACAAACGGTCACCCCGCGTACGGCTACCGGACCGGCCACCTCCTGGGTGAAGGCCGTGGCGGTATTCAGGCGAAACTCGTCGATGAAGTAGTAATTCCGCCAGCGGGCGGGCCGGTCGCCGGGATCCTGACCACACTTTCCGCCCAGGGCAACGGCCGCAAATTCTCCGTTGGACTGAAAGGTCATCCGGGCCTTCGTCCAGCGGCCGCTGCCGCCGTTGACCGTTACGGTGGTCAGGAGCTCCCAACCCTCGGCGCCGGCGTTTTCGGGGCAGTCGGCGGAGGGGAAAAAGAGCTGGTCGCAGTTTCGGATACCGTAGAGAGCCAGTTCGACCGGAGTGGGAGAGCGGACTTCCGGGGTGGGCTGTGCGTCATCGTCGACGAAGCCGACGAAAAACTCCGCTACGTAGTTTTCACCCCCCTGCGTTCGCTGGTCATCTTCCAGGCAGGCCCCCAGGAATTCCCGATAGAATTCGATGGGGCTGCCGTCGGGGTTCGTCTGCCCACTGGTCTCACTCACGCCGACCCAGATGCCGGCGCAACTGCTCCCGCTGGGGAGGGGCTGGGGGAGGGTGGCGGGAAAGACGGGAGGAGAGCCGGAAAAAGTGAAGGCGTTCCAGGCATCGGTGGTGCCGTTGGAGGCCTGCCGCCAGCCGGCCAGGCAGTTCGCCTGGGCCACCCGATCCGGATAGCCATCGGATTGCTGGGAAAAGCACCCCTCCGCGTCTCCGTCAAACTCTTCGAAAGACGGATTCGGGAGCAGGGAAGGTACCTGGGAGAGCAGCGCACAGGCGCAGTCTTCGGCGTCATTGAGGTCCACCAGCCCGTCTCCGTCGTCGTCAAGGCCGTTGTCACAAACCTCCTGTGCCGTCAGGCTCAGAGACAACAAGAACAAAAATCCACTGATTAGGATGGACCGAAAATTCATCGGGAGGGTGTTTGGGTAGTTCCGGAGGGTGGGCTACTAAAGGTAGTTGCTGTCTTGGGCATATGCCCCACATTAATCAGGGGGAGTTTACCTTGGGTCCGTCTTACGACTAACTTTTTGACCCGTTTTAATGGCTTCTGTCTCTGATTACTCCACTTTGATTCATGATGATTGGCTGCTCGAAACGGAGGTTGCCCGCAGACTTTACCATGAATATGCTGTCGATCAGCCCATTATTGATTACCACAATCACCTGATTCCCCGTCAATTGGCGGAGGATCACCACTTCCCGAATCTCCACGCCGCCTGGCTGGCTGGCGACCACTACAAGTGGCGGGCAATGCGGATGTTCGGGGTGGACGAAAGCCTGATCACCGGTGATGCCGATCCGCGGGAAAAGTTCCGTGCCTACGCCAGAACCTTACCCCATACCCTGCGGAATCCACTGTTTCACTGGAGCCAACTGGAGCTGAAGCGATACTTTGGCGTCGACGAATACCTCACCGAAGACAATGCCGATCGCATCTATGACCTGGCCGGAGAAATACTGTTGGGCCCCGATGGGGGAACGTGGGGGCTCCTGGCGGGTAAAAACGTCCGCGTGGTGTGTACCACCGATGACCCCATTGATAACCTGGAGCACCACCGGGTGCTGGGGCAGAAAGATTGCCCGGTAAAGATGTTCCCCGGGTGGCGCCCGGATCGGGCGCTGCAGATCAACGCCCCCGGATGGTTGACCTACGTACGGACCCTGGCGGAAGTGAGTGGTACCCCCATCAACACTTACGAGGATCTGCTCGCGGCCCTCGAGAAACGCATGGACTTCTTCGCCGCCCTCGGAGGGTCGGTGGCCGACCACGGCCTGGAGTACATCCCTGACGTCCCCTACGATCGGACCCTCACGGCCGAAACGTTCCGGGATCGCATGGCCCGACCCGAGGCTCCGGCACCTGCGCGCAGCGCCCAAACCTTTCTCCTCACCCTGCTCCTCGACCTGGGACGGATGTACGCCGGTCGTGGATGGGTAATGCAGCTGCACCTGGGCGCCCTGCGCAACAACAACGACCGTGGGCTGCGGGAACTGGGACCCGACACCGGATTCGATTCCATCGGCAATTTCCCCCAGGCCCGGGGACTAAGCCGCCTGCTCAACACCCTGGACAACACGGATGAGCTGCCCAAAACGATCCTGTATAATCTCAATCCGGCAGACAACGCGGTTTTCGCCACGATGATCGGAAATTTTGCCGGCGGCGGCGTACGGGGCAAAGTGCAGTGGGGCTCCGCCTGGTGGTTCCTCGATCAGTGGGACGGGATGTGTGACCAGCTCAATACGCTGTCGAACATGGGGTTGCTGTCCACCTTCGTGGGGATGCTGACCGATTCCCGGAGTTTCCTCAGTTACCCCCGGCACGAATACTTCCGGCGCCTGCTCTGCAACCTGCTCGGGCAGGACGTCGCCGCCGGCAGGATACCGGCCGACGTCCCCTTTCTCGGAAAACTGGTCGAAAATATCTGCTACGGTAACGCCCGGGACTATTTCGATTTCGGGGAAACGTAAGGAGCGAGCTGAAGGTTAAAACCACCTAAAGCCCGGCCGATATCGTCATTTCTTCCCGCTAAAACCGCCAGCGGACGAAGGCTTCCATGGCCTCGTACTCGGTGAGTCCCAGCTGGTTGTAGATGTTGGCGGTTTCCCGGTTCCGCTGCTCGGCCCGCTGCCAAAATTCCCGGTGATCTTCCCCCTGGAACATCACGCCGTCCTTCTGACTTTGGTGGAAGAAAATGGCGTGGCGTTTCTTCTCCACTTCCTGGGGGCTGAGGGGAACGGCCATTTCGATTTCGTGCACGGGCCATTCCTGCCAGGCACCCCGGTAGAGCCACAGCCAGGTGTCCTTGATGGACTTATCTCCCTTGAGTTGCTCCAGGGCCGCGAAGATGGCGTCGAGGCACACCTTATGGGTGCCGTGGGGGTCCGCCAGGTCACCGGCGGCGTAAATCTGGTGGGGCCGCACTTCCTTGATGAGGTCCACGATCAGGTCAATGTCTGCCTGGCTCAGGGGTGCTTTTTTACGACGTCCGGTTTCGTAGAAGGGCATGTTGAGGAAGTGGATTTGTTTGTCCGGTAACCCGCAGAAACGCGCTCCGGCAATGGCTTCCCCCTTACGGATCAATCCTTTGATGTCCCGAACTTCCAGGGGGTCCACCTCGGCCGTGTCGTCGGGGTTGCGGAGGGCCTTGATGGCCTTTTCCAGGACTTCATTGTCCACCCCGGCCCGCTGGTTCATCTCGTGGCTGAACTCGGCAAACCGCAGCGCATCCTCGTCGGATACGGCAATATTGCCGCTGCACTGATAGGCTACGTGGACTTCGTGGCCCTGGTCCACGAGGCGCAGGAACGTACCACCCATGGAGATGACGTCGTCGTCGGGGTGCGGACTGAAAATGATCGCCCGCTTGTGCTTCGGGGCGGCCCGTTCCGGACGGTTTTGCCCCTCGGTGCCCTCCTTGCCCCCTGGCCATCCGGTGATGGTGTGCTGCAGGATGTTGTACATCCGGATGTTCAGCTCATAGGCGGAGCCGTCGAGGGCCAGCAGGTCGGACATGCCGTGGTTATTGTAGTCCCTTTCGGTCAGCTTCAGGATCGGTTTGCTTACCGTCTGGCTCAGCCAGACGATGGCCTTGCGGGTCAGGGTGTCGTCCCATTTGCAGGGACCGACCAACCAGGGGGTCTTGAATCGGCGCAGTTCGGAGCAGGCTTCCCGGTCCAGCAGCACCGTCAGGTTATCGTGTTCCTGCAGGAAGGAGGCCGGGACCGTATTGGTCCGTACTCCTTCGACCGCTTCCTGGACGATGTCGGCCTTTTTGTGGCCCCAGGCCAGGAGTACCACCCGCTTGGCCTTGCGGATGGTATCAATGCCCATGGTGATGGCCCGGGTGGGGACGTTGTTCATTCCCTGGAAATCACCGGCGGCGTCGACGCGGGTCAGGTGGTCCAGGGTGATGAGGCGCGTCAGGCTGCGGGGGTTGGACCCGGGCTCGTTGAAGCCCACGTGCCCCGTCCGGCCGATGCCGAGGAGCTGGAAATCGAGTCCCCCGTGATCCTGAATGGCTTCTTCGTATTCCATGCAGTGCTGGTAGACTTCTTCCAGCGGAATGCGGCCATCGGGGATGTGGATGTTCTGGGGGTCGATGTCGACGTGGTTGAACAGGTGGTTGTGCATGAAGTACCAGTAGGAGCGGGTGTTCTGCCGCTCCATGGGGTAGTATTCGTCGAGGTTGAAGGTGACCACGTTGGCAAAACTGAGGCCTTCTTCCTTGTGCAGGCGGACGAGCTCCTCGTAGACCCGGATGGGAGAAGAGCCGGTGGCAAGCCCCAGCACGCACTTCTTTCTTTGGTAAGCCCGGGCCCGGATCAGGTCGGCAATTTCCCGCGCAACGGCCACGGAGGCATTGCCGGAATCACTGAATACCTCCACGTGCATTTTTTCGTAACGGGTGACGTCCGTGCGGCCGACATGGCGGTAGGATATGTCCGCCTGGGCGGTTTCGTGGATGGGAAGAAGATCGAGCATGATACGAGGTGGTTAAAAAAACGGGCAGACAAAAAAGAATTTCAAAACTAAAGCACAGCGACGGAATAACCTATCCATCCAGAGAGAATGCTTTGGTGCTTCCGCCAGAAAATGTCCACTGCCTAAAGGGTAGTAGGGGAGGGCTGCTGCTGCCGGCCTCTGTGCGAAAGGAACAGAACGAATTGGGGCGAGGGACCGTGAAGCGAAGCGGAATACTCGGCTCAGCCGGTACAGGTGCAATGAAATGGAATCCCCCGGCCCAGCCGGGATGCCATCCATGGTGGGTGTGGCCGGGTAGGCGCGAAAGCACGGCAATTTTTTTTACCTTAATCCCACTTAAGTCGAACATTCATGGCAAAGAACACCAGAAGAAATTTTCTCAAGCGCGCTGCCGCTGCATCGGGAGCCCTCGTTGGCGCCCCGGCCCTCCTTTCCGCTCACACCGAAACGATGCACCGGGCGGCTCCCTCCTTTTCGGCCAACGATCAGGTCAATCTGGCCGTGATCGGTGCCGGTGGTATGGGGGTAGTAGACAGCCAGACGGCCCTGCGAATCCCGGGCGTACGGATGGTGGCCGCCTGTGACCTCTACGACGGCCGCCTGGCGGCGGCAAAGGACCGCTGGGGTAAGGACATCATGACTACCCGCGACTACCGGGAGGTACTGGCTCGCCCCGACGTGGATGCGGTCATCATCGGGACCCCCGATCACTGGCACAAAGAGATCTCCGTGGCCGCCCTGGAGGCCGGCAAGGGCGTGTACTGTGAAAAACCAATGGTGCACTCCATTGGGGAGGGAGAAGCGGTCGTGGCTGCACAACAATCCACGGGAAAAACCTTCCAGGTGGGCAGCCAGGGTATGAGTTCTCTCGGTAACGAAAAGGCCCGGGAACTCTTTCAGCAGGGCGCCATCGGTCAGCTGGTGTACGCCGAGGGGTTCTGGGCCCGGAACTCCCCCACGGGAGCCTGGCAGTACACCATCCCCCAGGATGCCAGCCCGAAAACGGTGGACTGGGACCGGTACATCGCCAACACCACCAAAAGAGACTTTGATCCCCTCCGGTTTTTCCGCTGGCGCAACTATCGCGACTACGGAACGGGCATGAGCGGCGACCTCTACGTCCACCTCTTCAGCAGCCTCCACTTCGTCACCAGCAGCATCGGCCCCCGCCAGGTCATCAGTACCGGAGGGCTCCGTTACTGGAAGGACGGACGGGAAGTACCCGACGTCCAGTTGGGGATGTTTGACTACGGGGAGCAGGCGGGCCACCCGGCCTTTAACCTTAGCCTCCGTTGCAATTTTGTCGACGGAGTATCGGGCTCAACCTACCTCCGCCTGGTCGGCTCCGAAGGCGCTATGGACATCACCTGGACGGACGTTTACCTGCGTAAGAACCTCGTTTCCGATCCCCTGGATCCCTTCCTGCAGAACAAGAGCAGCGAGGGCGTCGTGGGGGGAGAACCACGCAAAATGATGCTCCCTCCGAAGGAGATGCACTACACGGTGCAGCAGGGCTACAAGGGCGCCCACTACGACCACTTCAACAACTTCTTCAATGGCGTACGCCACGGCAAGGCCGTGATGGAGGATGCCGTGTTCGGCTACCGGGCCGCGGCACCCGCCCTGCTGTGCAACGACAGCTACTTCGAGAAGAAGATCGTCAACTGGGATCCCGTAAACATGAAGGTGGTCTAAGGGACCCTCCTCACCCGTTATTTAATTCATTCACTTGAGTACCTACTTTATGCGCTACCTATTGCTTTGCTCCCTGACCCTGATTCTCTGCACCTGCGCACCGTCGCCCGACGGTGAAGCCAGCACGGAAGAAGCCACGACGGAGATGACCGAAACCGCCGACGACGGCTGGGAAATGCTGTTTGACGGCGATGACGTGGATAAATGGCGCGGCTACAACCGGGATGCCTTTCCGAACCTGGGCTGGCGGGTCGAAAACGGAGAACTGATGGTAGAGCACTCCGGCACCGAGGAAGCCGGCTTTGGCGGGGACATCATTACCCGCGAGAAGTTTAAAGACTTTGAACTGGAACTGGAATTTAACCTGACCGACACCGCCAACTCCGGAATTTTGTACCTGGTGCGGGAAGTGGAAGACACCCCCATCTGGCACAGTGCCCCGGAATACCAGCTGCTGGATGATGAAACCTACAAAGTGACCTATCCCGAACTGACCGACAAGCAGATGACCGGGGCGAATTACGATATGCACGCACAAACCGAGAACTACAGCAATCCGATCGGGGAGTGGAATACGGCCAAGATCATCAAGCGCGGACCCCACGTCGAACACTGGCTCAACGGCAACCTGGTCATTGAATACGATCTCCACGACAACGACTGGGAGCAGCGCTACCAGGCCAGCAAATTCAGCGACTATCCCACCTACGCTTCGGTCGACGAAGGCCACATCGGTCTGCAGGACCACGGCCACCTCGTGCGTTTCCGCAACGTGAAAATTAAGCGATTGGAGTAGGTTGGTTTTTTGGTAATTTAGTCTGTTAGTTCGTTGGTAATTTAGTTCGTTAGTCTGTTAGTTCATTAGTCTGTTGGTTCGGTGGTAGTTTAGTCCATGAGGCCCTAAATTACCAACAGACTAACAGACTAACAGACTAACAGACCAACAGACTAACAGACCAACAGACCAACAGACTACCTCCCTCCCTCAATTTGTGAATAAGTTGTCAACGCGGGCTGGGGACTGTGTACTAGAAGTGTATTCGTCATCTATCGCTAAAACAAGACCATGATGATACGCACCCTGATTACTTCTTTACTGGTTTTTGTGCTGTTTGCCTGCGGAGGAAGCAGTATGGAATCCGCGGAAAGCATGCCGAGCAGCTACGGTGAGGCCGACATGAAAATGGCCGATGATTACGATATGGCTGCTCCCCAGGCGGCGGAAGATCCCATGCCATCGCCGGAGGCGATGCCCCAGCGGGAGGCCAAAATCATCTATACCGCCGGTGCCCGTGCCCGGGTGGAGAACCTGGATACGGCCCTGGTGAAGGTGGCCGATCTGGTGAATAAGTCCGGGGGCTACATTGCCAGCCAACACCGCCGGAACAACAATTACGAGCATACGGCGGAGATGCAAATTCGTCTGCCGGCGGAGGCGCTGGGGGCTACCCTGGAATTCCTTCCGTCCATCAGTGTACAGATTGACTTCCAGAACCTGGACAGCCGCGACGTCACCGAAGAGTGGCTGGATCTGGAGAGTCGACTGCAAACCAAACGCGACGTTCGGGACCGGTACATTGAGATACTCCGTAACCGGGCGCAGAAGGTGGAGGATATTCTGAATGCCGAGGAAAAAATCCGGGTAATTACCGAGGAAATCGAGGCCAAGGAGGGCCGCTTGCGGTACCTGCGCGACCAGGTGTCCATGTCCACCTTTATCCTGGAGCTGTACGAAACGCAGGAATACCGGGAAACGGGGGACACCTACCGCCGCAGCTTTGGCAGCCAGGTGCTAGCCGCCCTGTCCGATGGCTGGCGCATCGTTAAGGAACTGGTGCTGATGGTCATCACGATCTGGCCCCTGCTGATCATCGGAGGTCTCGGTGTCTGGTGGTACCGCCGCCGGAAACGGAAGTAAGCCCCCTTCAGCCACGAGCAACGAGCAACCAGCAACCAGCTCCCCCTATTCCCCCAGAATCCGCTGCAGCATCCGGATAGTAATTAGGTAGGTGGGCTTTACCCCATCCACGCCCAGGCTTCCGCTGGCCAGGGTATGACCGGTTACCAGGGGGTTATCGCTGGCGTAGTAGGCGTAGCGGAGTTTGACGTCGGGATTGACGTTTTTACGGATGTGCGTAGCGGCCTGAATGGCTTTCTGGTAGTGGGCGCCCTCCATTTCCAGTCCCGCCGCCCGCCAACTACTGGTCAGGAAGTACTTGAGAATCTGCCGGTTTTGAAGACTGGTGCCAAGGACGGTCACCATGGGGCCGCCGTAAACGGATAGGCCGTTGCCGGTGAAGTCTTCCTTTTTGAAGTCATTCTCGAAGGGGTAGTTATCCGCCGTACCCTCGAACACGTGGGCATTAGGGACCATCAAATCCCCCTTTACACCCTCCAGAATACCGGCTTTGCCCATGATGTTGATGCTCTCTACGGGCATGTCGTAAACGGCGGGGCTGCCGGGCAGGTGGTAGGGGCGCAGCAGTTCGTCCATACTTTCGTAGGCCTGCTCCCCGAACGCGTAGTCCATGACCAGGATGACGGGGGCCTGATCCGGCATTTTGGCCGGGGAGAAATTCAGCTCCGCGGGAATGAGTTTGGGGTCGAATTCTGCGGTGTCGAAGATCTGGACCCCGAGGTTTGTCCCGCTGGTGTCCTCCACTTCGATCATGCCATTTTCGCGGGCGAGTTTAAATACTTCCGGCCGCAGGGGTTTGTACTCGGTCTGGCTCAGCGCCTTGGCAAAGTCAAGGATCGAGTGGTGCTTTTTTAGTTTCCGGCCTAGTGCCGCCGGGGCAAAAAGGCTGTTGGTTACACTGTGAAGGTTGGCACTGATGATGTGCAAGGGCCGCTCGATCAGTTTATGCTCCATCAGGACGGCCTTAATGGCCCGGGCCCAGAGTTCGCCGAAGTAATGGTGGCCGGTTTTTTCCCGCAGGGTGCTGGAGAAGGTAATCTCCCGGTCATGGTCCTGTTCTGCCTCTTCCCGGGCCAGCTTTCCGAGCCAGTAGGTGATTTGAAACAGAGAATTTACCTGGTCTTCATTATGAAACCGCTGGCAGGCGACGACGACCTCGTCGTAGGTTCTTCCCAGCAGAGTACTCAGATAGGTATAGGCCGTTTCCAGCTTAAACTCCTGGCCCGTAGCTTCCAGGAGCACAATTTCTTCCAGTTGCTGCCATTCCCGTTTGGGGCGGCTCTTACTGTCCAGGCTGTTGGCGTATATCTTATTGGCCTCCGCGTAGAGGAAAGTCAGGTGGGTGAGAATATCGTAGATGTCACTACGCCCCCGCGTCATCTCGATGTACATCTCCTCGTCGTCGATGCGGTAGGCATTCCGGCGCCGATTCGGGGCCACAATGGGCTCAAAGTGACTGTTCTCGTATCCTTCCCGCGTAATGAGCTTCAGGTAGCGGCACTCCTCGATACCCTTTGGCAAGCGGGTCATCACGTAGTGGAGCCCATCCAGCTCCACCCGCTCGGCGTCAGTGATGGTGCCGTAAATCTCCGGCCGCAAGATCATCAGGTTATCCATGAGGGTCTTACCACTCATACCGCCGGGCTTATAGCTCCCGCGGATCAGTAAGTGACGCATGGCGATGTAGAGCCGTTGAACGGCAGCACGACTTTCCTGGGCCCGGGTGCGGGGAAGGTTGGTATTCGTCATGGCGCAAAGGTAAAGTACTTTCCAGGGAGTCGTATCGGAAAGAAATCAAGCGCATTTTTCCCAATTTAGTTTTCTTGGAAAAAGCGTGGTTTGGGGTCAATTTCAGGATTTCTATTCCCCTTTTTAGACGGCTTTTTTTGACCGGGATGCAATCTTGAAGATTTCGATGCGTTTGTCTTTCCACTTCGATCAAGGAGGCAGATTGCCTCCCTGGAGGGCAGCAATTCCTGTGTCCTATCCGTGGTGTCTGGTCATCCTGATGACGACCAAAATTTATTTAAAAAAACTGTTTTTGCTGAATCCGATCACCCAGAAAACCTCGTAGCTATTGCCAGAAACATACTCAAGTAATTCTTTGTCAAATGTTCGTTCTGGAGTCCTTGCACGGACTCCCTTCGCAACCAACCACTATCATTTTTAATCCCACGAATTATGACAACCAATAATCTGGCTTCACGCTTTTTTGTCGCATTTCTTTTCCTCGCCCTCTTTGCTTCCTGTGATGAAGACACGGAGGTAACCACCGGTAACGACGGACGCCTCACGGTAGAAATTACCGATGCGCCCATTGATGACCCCGCCGTCAGCGCCGTTTTTGTAACGGTCGCCGACGTTAAGGTCGACGGACAAAGCCTTTCGGGCTTCCAACGCACGACCGTTGAGCTTTCTGCCCTGCAGAACGGCGTAACCGAAACCCTGATCAATACCGACGTGGCGGCAGCATCCTACAGTACCCTCGAAATCGTACTGGATGACGCTGCCGATGCCGCTACCGACGGAGGCCCCGGATGCTACTTGCTTACCGAGGACAACGCCAAGCTTGCCCTGGAGGTCGCCGGCGACGGTGCCCTGACCGCCCAGAGTACGGGCTTTGAAGTTGTCCAGGGAGCAACGACCGCGCTGGTCATTGACTTTGACCTACGTAAAGCCCTGGTCCGTACCCAAGACGAAACCGAACCCTACGCCTTTGCGGCGGAGAACCGCCTGGAATCCAGCCTGCGCCTGGTTTCCAAGGCCGAAACCGGAACCCTCACGGGTACCGTGAATAACACTTCCGGCCAGTCCGGAGAAATCGTTATCTACGCCTACGAAAACGGAACTTATTCTGAATCAGAAGCGACCGCAGACACGGATGATGGCCAGTACCTGAACGCCGTGGCCAGCGCCCGGGTGAACAGCAGTGGTGATTACCAAATTTCTTTTCTCCCGGCGGGATCCTATGAACTGATTGCCGTCAATTATGCGGATGAAGATAATGACGGTGAGCTGGAGGTAAAGGGCCAGTTTTCCATCACGACGATGACGGGCCTCGATCTCGGAGGTATTGCAGTGACGGCGAATTCAGAAACTTCGCTGTCCTTTATCCTCACGGGTCTGCTTCCATAGGATATTTCTGTGAACATTTGACTTCGGAATTTTTGGTCCCCGATGAGCAATCATCGGGGACTTTTTTTGCCAACTCCCGAAGTGCTTTGCCGGGGCCGGCCGACGCCTCAGTTCCCCGAACGGGTTTTTATCGTTAAATCATGGTCTTTTCGGACCGAAAACTCTTTTACCAGTAATACCTTCGTGGCCATGAAAATTTCTAAGCTCTCCATCGTCATCCCCGCCTATAATGAGGAGCGTACCATCCACCTGATTCTGGATAAGGTCCGAGACGTTAAACTCATCGGTGGCATCGAGAAGGAACTGATTATCGTAAACGACTGCTCCGCCGATGATACGGAGGGTGCCATTGAGCGCTATCGTGCCGCCAACCCCGAACTCAATATCCAATACTTTAAGCACGAGGTCAATATGGGCAAGGGAGCGGCCCTGCACACGGGAATTAGCCGCGCCTCCGGCGAATACCTGATCATTCAGGACGCTGACCTGGAGTATGACCCGGAAGAATATAACGACCTGCTGAAGCCCGTCGTGACGGGTTTCGCCGACGTGGTTTACGGCAGCCGTTTTCAGGGGAGTAAACCCCACCGGATATTGTTCTTCTGGCATACCATTGGCAACAAGTTTCTCACCTTCCTGTCCAATATGTTCACGAACCTGAATCTGACGGATATGGAGACTTGTTACAAGCTCTTCCGGACCGACATGATCCAATCCCTGGAGCTGCAAGAAAAACGCTTCGGGTTCGAGCCGGAAGTGACGGCCAAGGTCAGCCGGATTCCCAAAGTCCGGATTTATGAAGTAGGCATCAGTTACTACGGCCGAACTTACGAGGAAGGCAAGAAGATCGGCTGGCGGGATGGCGTCAGGGCCATCTACTGCATCGTCAAGTACGGCGTCTTTTCCCGCTAAGGGAAGAAATAGAAAAGCGCGCCGCCAAAACTGGCAGCGCGCTTCCTGATTAAACTCTACTGACCTTACTCTACTTTAAAGAGCGCCGGGTCAATTTCCGTATTCACGTTGAGTTCAATCACCTTCATTTCCAGCGGGAAGGGCATGGCACCTTCTACCTTCAGGACGTGGGGGAACTTCACACCACCTACTTCCTGATAATCGGAAAAGGTAGTGGTGATGGTCGTGGGGCCCTGCTGGGTGACGGACCGTACTTTCATCCCCGTCTCCTGATCAAAGAAATAGCGAACCGTATTTTCTCCTTCGGCGACGGCCAGAATGATGGCGGGCTTTCCGTCCACCATTTCCGTACCCTCAATTGAAAGGTTTTCGGGACTGTCCATCCAGGCGATCTCCGGGAACAGGGCGGACTGGCTCTTCAACGCGGCAATTTGTTCCTCGGCCAAAGGAGTCTTGTTGCCCATCTGGGTGATGGAAGCCTTACCGGCGTTGAACCGCTGATCGGCCATGACCTGTCCCATCATTTTCGTCTGACTGCTGAACTTATCTCCACCGGACTTGAACATCGTCTGCTGGATGGTCTGCCCCTGGATGGAGGCTTCCATGGTCATGGCGATGTTCTCCACCTTCATCAGTTGATCTTTTCCACCAATGGCGTCGAGGTAGGAGGCAACTACGGTTTCGGGATCGAGATCCGTGGGGGCTTCCATGGCGGCCATGTCAATCGGGTTACCACTGGCGTCATAGAAGTCCACCTTCCCGGAGGTCGCAAAGCGGGCGAGTTTATCCGCCACGGCTTTGTCTCCCACTACGATGATGTGGGTACTTTTCGGAGACACCAGTTCCTGGGCTACCTTCAGTAGGTCACTCGTTTTGGTGGCTTCCACGCGCTGGAGGTAGGTGGGGTAGAAGTCACGGTCCAGGCCGTAGCGGATGGTGTTCAGGGCGTAGCTGGCAATCCGCTGGGGACTTTCCAGGGCCCGACCAAAACTTCCCGTAATCTGCTTCTTGGTGCGCTCCAGCTCACTGGCCATGACGGGCTCGGTGCTGATTTTATTCAGTTCATAGAGGAATTCGACGATGGCCGAATCCGTCACCTCGTTGCGTACGTTGGCGAAGGCCCGCAGGTTCCCCACCAGCTCATCATTGGAAAGGCTTGAATTAGCACCATAGGTGTATCCCTTGTCTTCCCGGATGTTTTGGAACAAGCGGCTGCTGAAGCCACCGCCCCCCAGAATCTGATTCATGATGTTGGCGTGGATGGCTCTCGTGTTACCGGGCTCCAGTTCTACCGGATGACCGATGGTGATGTTGGATTGTACCGCTCCGGAACGGGGGACAAAGGAGACCTTCACGCCCTCCGGCCGCTTGGGAGTAGCGTAGCTGGGGACGGGAACCCGCCCGGGCTTCCAGTCGCTGAAGGCGGACTTGGCCAGCCGCTCGGCTTCCTCCCGGGTGAGATCTCCGACCATGACCAGGTAGCTACGGTTTGGCACGAAATAGGTTTCGTAGTAGTCTTTGACTACGTCGAGGGTGACGTTGGCCAGGCTTTCCTCGGTCGTCAATTCACCGTAGGGGTGGTCGGCTCCGTAGTACATTACCCGACGAACCCGCTGCGAGATGGCACCGGGGTCGGTCAGGGCCTGTGCCAGTCCGGCCTCCGCCTCCGACTTTACTTTGGCAAATTCCGCTTCGGGGAATTGGGCGTCCAGTACTACTTCGGACATCATCTCCAACAAGTCTTCTTTGTACTTGCTGATGGTGGCGGCAAAGGCCCCCGAACTGCTGGTGGAAAGGGAGGCGCCAATGAAGTCAACGGCCTCGTCAATTTCCTCCTTCGTTTTGGTGGAGGTGGCTCGGCGGAGCATACTGCCCATCATGTCACCGGCACCCGCATATTCGCCCTCCAGGTGGGGAGGGACGTCAACGAAGAGCTGGTAGCTGACCCGCGGAAGTTTGTGGTTTTCCACGAGAACGACCTGAAGGCCGTTGTCCAACTTAAAGTCCTGAAAGTCCCCCAACTGGATCTCGGGTGCCGGCCCGGGAGCGGGCGGTTCCGCCCGGAAGTCCTTCTCCATGGTGGGCGTAGTGGAAGTATTGGTGGTGCTTTGCTGTGGGGTAGAGCAAGCAGCTATTAGTAATAGGGCCAGAAGGCCAAAAAAGATACGTTGCATGTTTTTTTCTTTTCGGGTGAAGGGGAGGGGTAAGGGAGGAATTACTTGGAGTCTTCCTTACTTCCCGGCACCCAGTAAAGGGTCACGCGATTGTCTTTGGTGTAGTATTTTTTGGCTACCCGGCGGATATCTTCCCGGGTCACCCGCATGTAGCGTTCGGTTTCCGTATTGATCAGGTTGGCGTCTCCCTGATACATCTCGTAGTTAGCCAGTCCCTCGGCGATGCCCGACATGGTGCCGTAGCCGGAAATGGCGTTGGCTTCAATCTGGTTGCGCAGTTTCTGGAATTCCCGCTCCGTGATGAGCTCGGTCTGCATTTTCTCCACCTCCTGGTTGAAGACTTCCTCAATGGGCTTGAGGTCACTGCCGGGTTTGCCAAAGGCAAACGCAATGGCCAGGCCGGGGCCCTGGGTGAAACTCGGGAAGGAACCCGCCTGGACCGCCAGCTGTTTTTCGTCCACCAACACTTTATTCAGGCGGGAACTTTGTCCCTGACTGAGCACCTGGTTCATCATGCTTATGGCGTAGTAGTCGGGGTGATTGCGCTCGGGCGTACGGTAACCCATCACGAGGGCCGGCAGGGGAGCCTTGGCGTCCCAGATGCTGTCGCGGACTTCCCCGCCCAGCGGCGGCTCCACCGTCGTGACCCGGGGCGGTTCGGCTCCGGCGGGAATGTCGGCGAAGTACTTTTCGATGAGGGCCCTGGTCTGCTCGATGTCGAGGTCACCCGCAATCGAGAGGATGGCATTGTTGGGCACGTAGTAGGTTTCGTAGAAACGCTTGTAGTCCTCTTCCTGGGCACTGTTCAGGTCCTCCATGTAGCCGATGTTGGGGTCTTTGTAGGGGTGCTCCCGGAAGCCGTGCTTGAAGAGTTCGTACAGCAGCTGACCGTAGGGGCGGTTGTCGTAACTCTGACGACGCTCCTCCTTTACTACTTCCCGCTGGGTCTCCACGCCTTCCTGATTGACGACGGCGTGAAGCAGGCGTTCACTTTCCAGCCACAGGCCCAGCTCCAGTTGGTTGCTGGGCAGGATTTCGTAGTAGTAGGTGCGGTCCTGGCTCGTATTGGCGTTCAGGACACCACCGGCCTCTTCGACGTATTTGGTGAATTCACCCCGGCCGATGTGCTTGCTGCCCTCAAAGAGCAGATGCTCGAAGAAATGGGCAAAGCCCGTCCGTCCTTCGAAGGAGTCTTTTCCTCCCACCTCGTACATGATGGACACCGCCACGATCGGGGTGCTGTTGTCCTGATGCAGGATGACTTTAAGTCCGTTGTCCAGGGTGTATTTCGTGAACTCAATGTTGGTTTGTGCGCTTACGCCAGCCGCCCAGAGGGCCATAATTAGCAGAGCGCAACATCTCCTTAATAGCATGTGCAATTCGTTTAATGGTAAATCAAGGGTAGTGTCAATTCGCAAAGAAAACCGTAGTCGGGGGTATTCGTTTGCCCGGAGGCCTACTTTTCGGCCAGCGGATCGACAATTTGGGCATTTTTCCCGCTAAAGGCTTGGAATACGGGAGGTGGGTGGTGATGGATGGGGCGTGACCGCCGACAGAGCACGAGGGCGCGAGTGCGCAGGTGCCGGGTGATGGCGGCCTGCCGTGTGATGGGCAAAAAAAAGAAAACCCCGCTACGTTTTTACGTGCGGGGTCCTGCAAAGAAGAGCAATAAATGTAAAGAGGGTAAAAAAATAGGGCAGGATGCTTATTTCCGTTAAGTAGGTTTTTAGGGTATTCTTGAAGGGAAAAGTGAAAATAGGGATGACAGGGTTTGGTGTTTATTCCGGGTCACGCAGATGGGAAAGGGTGCTATCCCGCCGGTGACAATGACAAATCTAGGGGCGGATTGCCTTGCGCGCAACCGCCGTGGCTCCGGAGATTCCAGGAGGTGGCCGGATCGTCCAACCTGGCCGGGATGTGCTAAAAACTGTTAAAAAATGGCCCTCGTTTGGGTCCGATGAGAGAGACTGGGCTAGTTCCGGAAGGGAACTGGTAGCAAAACGAGGGTTTTGGCCTTTTGGGGCCGAGTTTAATTATTTTAACATTTTCGACGTGAGGGAAGATTTTTCTCTCCACCGAGCCCGGATTTCCGGGCGGATCCTTGCCAGAAATAAAGAAAAGTTAAATAGAATTTTAGGGCCTCCGGTGCACCGAAGTCCACCCTTTTGACGGCGGTCGGGCAAAAAGTCACTCCCCAGGTCGGCTTGCCCCCGGGCAATTCACGGCACCTGCCCTCCGGGCCCAAGGGTATCGTCGCACAACCTCTGACCGACTCAGAGAACGCCAAAATTTGAACATGTCCTACCTTCGGGCAAAATTTCAGTATGATGCGCTACATCTTTGGGTTATGCCTTTCACTGATGATCATGAGCTGTGACCAGCCAACGGCTCCCGCACCGGTGAAGGCCACGGTGGACGGTACGGAATATGAACTCACCGAAGTTCCGGGTACGGAATCCAAACACGCCGTCAAGCGGGATCCGCTCGGTAAAATCATTGAAGAGGGCTACATCCACAATGGCCTGAAACAGGGCGCCTGGACGACCTACACTACGGAGTCCTACCTGCCGGAATCCATCACCAGTTACGTCGACGGGGTCCTCAATGGTCCCTACCTGGAATTTGACCCCCAAGGTCGGGTAAACCTGATGGCGAACTACCGGGCCAACGAATATCACGGTCCCTTCGCCAAATACCGGATTGGGCGCGCCGAGCAAACGGCCACCTACGTAGACGGAAAACTGGACGGTGTTTTCGCCGAGTTTGATTTCCGCAACGGAAAAATTAAGCAGGAGGTACACTACAAAATGGGCGTGCAGCACGGCCCCTTACGATACTTTAACGACGCGGGGGAAGTTACCCTGGAGTATCTGTACGAAAACGGTGAGCGCGTCTCCGGTGGCATCAAGGAATAGCGAGCCCTATTCTTCCCGCCGGACTTTTGATTCGGCCATCAGCTGGTCGGCATAGGCCTTGGGGGTCAATCCGGTTCCGTCCCGGAACACTTTGTAGAAGGTGCTCTTGTTTTTAAAGCCACAATGTTGGGCGATGCCGAAGAACGTCTGCTGGTAAAACTCACCGGCCATGAGGCGCTTTTTGACCTCCTCGATGCGGTAGCTGTTGATGAAGGAAAGAAAGTTGCACCCACCGTGGTGGTTTATGACCTGGCTGAGGTATTTGGTATTCGTGTCCAGCCGGATGGACAGTTTCCGGAGCGTGAGGTCCGGATCCAGGAAGATTTTATCTTCCACCATGGTCCGTTTGATGCGGTCAAAAAGATGTACTTCGTCAATGCCCCGCAGGCTACTGGTCCGGTAGCGATTTTTCAGGTTGAGCAGGGAAAGACGGTTTTCATTTTTGACCTTACTGCCGTCCACTTCAAAGGCCAGGTAGTTGACCAGTTCCTTTTTGGAATTATGGATGGGATGAATGACCAGCCGACATTCGTAAGCCTCACCATTTTTCCGGTAGTTGATCAGGGTTTCCTTAAAGGGTTCTTCCCGGGCCAGGCCCTCCCGAATTCGGGCAACCGCATCGGGTTCCGTTCTCGGGCCCTGAAGGACACTGCCCGGAGTTTTACCAATCACGTCTCCCAGATCGTATCCCGTGATGCATTCAAAATCACGATTAACCCAAAGGATTTTCCGGTTAGAATCGGTGAGGATAACGGCTATTTCGTACATAATTCGGTGGTTTTGGGTCAATAAGGCTAAACGGTGAGTATGAAAAGAGGCGTAGCTTGTTTCGGCCCTTTGCCCTCTTTAAAGATAGGTGACCGTAAGCGGGAATCCGTACTCCCACTTGGGATAAAATCCGGTAAAGCACCAAAAAAAGCGCCAAAATTGCTAAAACTTTTCGCTCGCTTGCTTCCGTATTATGTTTGTGCGGAGAAAACCCTCCTGAAATACGGTTTAAGAGTATGAATAGTTGCATAAAAGTATTGCCGTGTGAATAAAATTCACCTAGAAAGTTGGCGAGGGTTACCCGTTGTTTACGGGCTTTATCCCCTTATTCGTGATTTTTTTAACCAAAAATCAGTCCAAACCCGGGGAATCGGCGGCCTTTTTTATGGACTCCAGCTTACGGCAGCTTTTCTCTCCGGTGGAACCCCGGTCTGCCTCCTGGTGAATACCCGGGAGGAATTGGATCGGTACCGGAAGTATCTGGCGGAAATTGGCTTCTTGTTGGACGGCACTTCCGGTGACGCTCCGCCGAAAGCCGTTCTGCCAAAGGTTTTCACACCGACGGAGCGGACCATTTTCGGACCGCATGACTTTTCACAAACGGTCGGATTCTGGCTTCCGGCAGCGGAAGAAGATGATGCGCTGTTACTTAGTCCCTTCATCTCTACGGAAGATTTTGAGTTTACTCCGGAAGAATACCTGGACTTGTCCGAGCGATTGGAGCAAACCCGTCGGAGGTACGAAAAACTGGGCCCCGTTCCCGCGGCACTGGAATCGTTGAATACCGGCTTTTTCCGACACCAGAGCCTGGCGGAATGCAAGCAAACTATTGAGGAACAGATCCACTATTTCCTGGGGGAGGCGGAAGATTTGCAACGACAGTATTCCCTGCTGCTCAACGATTATTCCCGCCAGTCCCTCTTCCGGGCCCAGCGCAGCCTGGGGCAGCGCCTTCGGGAGTTGCGTGCCCTCCGGGATTTGGTAATGGATAAGCTCCCCGCGAAGGGGCGCAAGGAGAAGAAATTAATTGGCCAACTCCTGCCGGACCTGGCCCGGTACGCGGATGCCTGGGAAACCGACTCCCCGACGGCGGATCAGCTATCGTCCGCAGAAGCGATACGTAATTGGCTGGCGGCAGAAGAAACGGCCATTGAGGAAAAGATGACGGCGACCAATCGGCAGGTGAGGGCCGATGGACTGGGATTGAGTCCCCTGACGGTAAACCCCCAGTTGGGTAAGCCCGAAGCTTTTCAGGAAGTGGAGCAGCGACTACGGGCCCTGTTGAGAACCATCAATGAGGCGGGGCTCTATCAATTGCCGGTGGGCAGGGGAGAGGCGGCCACCAGCCACCGACAATTACTGGCGGTTCGGGAGCTGGTGCAACAATTACGGAATACCGAACAACAACTGGGGCAGCTGGAAGCCTTTTATCACCGTCGGCATTTCTGGTACGCTCAACCGGCAAAACTGAGAAGGTTACTGGCTCCGCTACTGGATGCCCCCCGGGCGGATTGGCGTAAGGCCTTCGATGGTTGGTATTTTGAGCGTTGCCTGGATCGAGAGGCCATCGGCCGGGAAGGGCAACGGGAACCCGTTGACCTGAAGATCGTTGCGGAACAGTTGGAAAAGCACGCCCTCCAGGTTCGCCGGACCCCCGCCGGAACTTCCGGACTACGGGTCGTTGTCCGTGAGGACAGCGAATGGCCGTCTCCCCTGAATGATCGGGAAGTATTGATTGACCTTACCCGAGAGGATCGGGACGGGGACGCTGCTTTCGCGTTTCGGTACCACTGGAAACACCTCGATGAGCCATCTGCCGTGCCCCTGCGTACGGCGGGGTGGCGCCGACCAGGACTGTTGTTTCATCAAGAATTTGCCGTGCTGACGGCCCCGGAATGGCGCGCCGTCGGGGTAGACCAGCCGCCCGCGGGCAGTGATGGCCGCCTGGCCTTTGCGGAAAAAGATACGGGAGACTGGCAGCATTTTGACCATTGGAAAGGACGGGACATCAAGGACCTTTGCCTGTACGTTCCCACTAGCCTTTCGGAGGAGGATGAGACCTGGATCAGACGATACTGGGATTCCATTCTCCTGTTGGGTGACCGGGTGACGCTCTTTCACGACTGGGACGCCAACGCCCTGACGCAGGCGCTGATCAGTGACGGGCTGAACGCCCGCTTTCTGGCGGCGGCCCTCATCCGGGCCGCCGAGGCGGCCGGGGGAGAACCCTTCGATCAGGGGACCCTACTGGCCATCGGCCGGGAGGTTCGCCGTCGATGTGGTTTGCCGGCCCTGGAACCCCACCCGATGACCGAATACCTGCTTCCCGTCCTGAAGCAGCGACTACCCAACCACTTCTTCAGCCGTCATCGTCCCTGGCGGGACACCTTTCTTCCCCTGGAAGTTACTTCGCCTAACGGCAAAAAGGCCATTCTACTTCCGGACGGCTGGCTTCCGGGGCGGGCCGACCCGATGGCCGAAGCCTGGCGGCAACGGGAGCTGCGTACCCTGGGGTTCGACCTGATCACCATCGATGCATTAAGCCTGTGGCGCGATAAAGTAGCGGAGATTGATCGGCTCGTCGAGCACTTACGGGCTTTGGACGATGGGATAACGGAGACCAATTAATTATTTTCGTTAACGTCCTCCTTCAGCCCCCGGAACAGTTCTTTCAGGGAGTCAAATTCCCTCCGCCAGGACAAGCCCGTGCCAATTTCCAGGCGGGCACTACTGGCTACGTCCGGCTTGAAACGCTGGTAAAACCGCAGCTTGAGAGAACGGGCATCATTGAGGACGTATTCAATGATGAGGTCATTCCCCACGAAGGCTCCGGAAGCCCCCTCGGGGGTCAGATTATTGTCCAGCCAGTTCACGTCTCCGCGCAGGGTCCAGCGGTTGTTAAAGTCGCGCCGGAAAGAAAATTCTACGGCCTGGCTACGACCGTCGGTGTTCTCGTCCAGCCCGGTATTGCGGTAACTGTTGTAGGCAAAGTCAAATTCGAAGGAGGAGATGAAGGCGTCTTCCCCGAAGGCATCCTTGAGCAGGTCATTGAACAGGAGGCTCAGGTAGTTGGACAGCCATTCGCTGACAGTATTGACGGCAACGTCCGATCCGTTAAAGGACAGGTCGGACGGGAGAAATTGCCCGACGACGATGAGTCCGAAGACCTGGCGGTTCAATTCGTTCTGGTCGAGCAGCAGTAAGCGCCGCTTGTTGTTGGCGTAGCTTTCCAGCTGGCCGTCGAGCTCCGGGAAAGAAATGTCGAAGCTGATGTTTGGTTGGGTCAGAATGCCCGATAACTCCAGGATCAAATCCACCTCAGTGGGCTGACTGGCGAGGGTGGTGAGGTTGGAATTTGCGTCCGTGATGAGGTATTCCTGAATGAAATTCAGGATTGGCGTACTCAGGTTTTCGTAATCCGCCCGGATGTCAATGCGGGCCTCAAAGGGGTTGCCCTCCCAGGTCACCGTTCCGCCCGGGCGTACGGTGAATTCCTTGTTCACTACCCGGTAGAAAGTAAAGAGGTAGTCTCCCTCCGTGATGGTGTAGGTGCCAAACATTTGGAGGTCTCCGTCTCGGGGAATCCGCAGGGTCAGGTCACCGTTGCCCTGGCCCCGCAAAATGTCACCGACTTCTTCGTCAAAAATGATCTCACCCACCGCTTCTTCGGTCACCTCCAGCTCCAACTCCAGGCTGACGCCGGTGGGCTCTTCCGCAACCGTATTGGGCTCTTCTTCGGTGTAAATACTCCGGTTTACGAAGCGAACATTATCGATCGGTCCGGCCTCACTACCGTAATCAACCGGGATGGAGAGGCGACTGTCGCGTCCGACAGTGGCACGGACGTAGATGTCCGGCTGCCGGAAATCTCCGGTGAAGAAGACGCTGCCGTTGCCGACGGCCCGGCCGTAGAAGTTCGGATTCTCTCCGGGAGCCAGTTCCAGCGCCAGGAATCGGTCGGTATCGATGCGGGCGTTGAGCCCGAGATTTTTCAGTCGGTCATGGGTCACGCCACCGCTCAGGGACGCCTGGTTGCCGAGGCGGTCAATGAGCGTGGTGCCCGTCAGGTCAAAGAGTTTGTTGTCAATGTTTACCCGGCTCTGGTAGAAGCGATACCGGGTTTGCAGGTAATCAATGGTAAAGGCTCCCGCCGTGGCGTCGATGTATCCGTCAACGTCCAGTTTTTTCGTTGGCCCGACCACGTTCATCCGTGCACTGAACTCTCCCGCAATGTCGGATACGGAGCCTCCTACCCAGTATTTGGCCAACTCCAACGGATAGCCGTTGATGTTGATGCTCATGTCAAGGTAGTTCTTACGCTGGCGGGGTAGGGGGTCATTGGGGACGAGATCGGCCAGGTTAAAGGTGGCCTCCGCGATGAGCTGGGCCGTATCCCGGTTGAGGTTCATGAAGGCCGTCAGCTGCCCCCGTGGGTTGGGGGTGCGAAGGTCCATCCGGAGGTACCCGTAATCTTCGCCGTTCATGAGGAAAGTGTCCGAACGGACCTCCGCGTTCAGTCCCTCCAGCAGGAAGACGTCGTCCACCGAAGCGTAGACGTCTACCTCGCCGCTGAAATCCAACGGCTGGTAATTCCATACGGAGTCGATGAGCCCCAGGTTCATGTTGATGAAGTCCAGGTTGAGGCCATTCCGGCCCCGCTTGTTGAGCCGAATCCTACGGTTGCCACTGCTCAGGGCGAAGTTTCGGGTGTCGATGAACTGCGGACCGAAGGTGATGTAATTGTCCGGCCGGATTTCCCACTGTTCCTGAAAGAGCACGAGTAGGGACTCATCAAAGCTCAACTCAAAGTTGGTGGAGTCCGGAAGGAATAAATTACCGTTCAGGTTCACCTTACTCAGGAGGATATTGTCCTCCTCTCCACCGTAGGTCAGGCCAAACTGCACCGTATCCTGCGTAATCAGGCTCAGGAGCGTAAGTTGATTCAGCAGGGGGCGTCCGTTGACGAGGGTAGAATCAATGAGAATATCGAGTTCGCCCTCTTCCCGTTCTCCCTTGGTGCGGAGGATTAAATCCCGAAACTCAAAGTTGTCGAAGGAAAAGCTGGGCGCCAGCAGTTCCGCCCGTAACTGATCCGTAAATCCATCGTAGCTACCAATCAGCTGAACGTCCACCAGCGGGCCGAGCTTGGGCGCCAGGAGCCGGTTCAGTCCCTTGGAGTCAATGATGGTCAGGTCAAAGCTGAAGCGGTTGGGGGGAGGAATGTTGCGCGGAGCCTTCAGGTTCAGGCGCCGGGCCCAGCCCGGGTAATAGGTCCGCAGGTAGCGGGTAACGCTCGTCGTCAGGTCATCCAAATCAAAACTACCGACCACCTCCCCACGCGCAATGTCACTTTCCAGTTTCACGATTTTCTGCCCCTCCTCGTCGAATACGGAGTACGCCAACAGGCTATCGATGTCGATCGCCACGGTGTCCAGCAATACCCGGAAGCTGTCGAGGTCAACCCGACCCTCCATTTCACTGAAGACGGTGTTGATGACGTTCAGATCAACTTTTCCCGATAGGGTGATCGGGCGATTACTCAGATTGAGGGCCTGAAGGTCAAGTTCGCCTACGGTAGCGTCGAAGTCAAAAACCGGAATGCTGTCCTGGAAGTCGAGCTCTCCGAGGAAGTTGAAGTCAATGTTCTCGTCCTCGATGTCAAAACTTCCGTTGAAAAACCGGTTTTCCAGCCGGCCATCGATGCGGGCGTTTTGGTAGGTATAGTCCCGGAAGGTAAAATCCTGAATCACGGCCTCCAGGTCGGCGGTGGCCGTAGCGGCCACCAGCCCCGAGCCGTTGCGGATGGCGCCGTTGAAGTTGACGATCCCGAAATCGGGGTTCTGGGTCCAGGCACCAAGGTCGAAATTGGAGAGCTGTAGCGCCCCCCGATAATCGGCATTGGCGGAACCATTCCCGATGTCCATGCTCATGTCCAGCGCGGCGGCGCCGATGTCCGTGACCAGGTTACCCTTCGCGGCAAAATCGGTGAAGAAGCCATCAAAACGGCCACTGAAGCGCAAGCGCCCCAGGCGATCAAAGTTCGGTGGCGGAGCGAAGCCCGTAAGCAGTCGCCGCAGGGTGAACATATCCGTGTTGAGGTAGTCCAGCTTGAGGTTCAGGGCCTCGGAACCTTTCTTGGCCAGATTACGCGACGAAAACTCACCGGCCAGGTAGGTCTGTTCGTCCAGGGCCAGGGTCACGTCACGGGCACTCAGGTTGTTGACCCGCCCGCGGATGTTACCCCCCAGCCGAATGGTCCGGTTACGGTTATCGCGGAAAAACTGGTTAAATCTCAGGTTACGGGCGAAGTAGAGGATGTCCCGGACGGCAACTTCACTTTCCTGGACCTTGATGTCCATCCGAACTTCGTCGTTGAAGTCCGACCAACTGTCCCATCCGTTCCGGAAGCGGAAGTGAAGGCTGTCCGAAAGAGAGCTTTCGGCGGTCACCAGCTTCAGGTCATAGAGCTGTAATTCCGTGGGGGTGATTTTGAGGTCCTCCACGCTCAGCCGGTCCAGTACGAAGCCGGACTTTTCTTCCAGGCTCAGGTGCTTCAGGGCCGCCCGGAGTTCGTAATCCTCAAAGGAGGCGTCAATCAGTTCCAGGTCAACGTTCTCGGTTCCGAGTCGGGCGAAGTCCACGGCGGTAATGTCCGCCGCGGCGATGGGGTCCTTGCGGAAGTTGTCCAGAATGTAACTGCCGTCGATGATCTCAAACGATTCGGCCTGAAATCGCAGGGAGGCGGTATCCTCCGCCTGCGAGACGAGGGTAGAATCAATGACCAGGAGCAGACTGTCCAGCGGATTAGGTGATATGCTGGTTTGTCGGACAATGGGGCGCCGCAATTCGGCCTTCCCGATGGCAATCAATCCGTTGGGCAGGTCGAGGTCATCCAGTCGGATGACGCCCGACTCCAGGGTGACGTCAAACCGTTGCCCCCGGACACTATCGGACTGAACAAAGGAAATGTCCCGTAGATCAAGGCGGTTCAGCTTGAGGTTGAGCGGATTGCTCTTCTCCTCCTTCGGGGGAAACAAACGATCTAGGGCGGACTTCAGGTTCGTTTCCGGATCCCCCAGGTCCCGACGAATTTTGAACTGCGTGCCGGAAATGAGGATGCCGTTGATTTGCAACCCACCCCAAAAACTGAAGTCGGCCTCGAGGTGCTGACTGTAAAGCAGCGTATCTCCGTACTTGTCTTCAATGAACAGCCCGTCCAGGGACAACTCGTTGAGCCAGGAAATGTATACCTCATCAACCTTGACGGTGGTTTCCAGGGTGTTCGAGAGCCGGTGGGTGACGTAGTCCGCCAGCATCCGTTGCACGATGGGGAGCTGACTCGCTCCCACCAAAATGGCCAGTATGGTGATGAGCCAGACAAAGGCCTTGCGACCCCGGCTCCATCGCCGCTTCAGCCGCTGTTTTTTAACCGCCTTGTCAACCTGCTTGTCTTGACTCATTACGAGGGGGCGAAGATACTTCGATTCCGTAGTATCTAACGCAACAAACCGGCATGGGGTTACCCCGCACGGGCCGGAAGGCCTACCTTTTAAGGGAGTTTTAAGTTTTCGGGAATCGAAGGAACGATGATGGAGAGAAATGTCCGGCCGCTAGGGTATGCCCACGGGGAGGAAAATCACGAAAATGACGGGAGATGGCCCCGACCGTTCGGGGGAGGATTCTCCGGGAGAATGGTTTTTTAAACGGGGCGCCGAAGCGTGGAGCGTAGCGGAATACTCGGCTCAGCCGGTACGGGTGCCGGGCTACTCCTGACTGGCCTGGCCTACGGCCAGATTTGCCAGATCAGTTGGTTGACCAGGAAGAAGAGGATCAGGTAAATCCAAAGTCCGTCCAGGAAGTGCCAGTAGATGGTCAGCAGCCGGAGGTTGAGCCGCTTGTCGGGGTCGGAGAAATACACCAACACGGAAACGGGCTCCTTCATGTATTTGCGGGCCCGGTAAATGAACAGCCCCAGGAAGGGTAGTCCGCCGATGACGTGAGCGAAGTGCAGGGCGGAGATGACGTAGAGGTAGCCCGCGGAGTTGTCCGTGGTAATGTAAATCTGCTCGGAAAAGAGCTGGTACCAGGCCACGGTCTGCATTCCCATGAAGAGGAAAGAAAGCCCCATCGTCCACCAAAGCATCTTCTGGTAGGCCTCCGTATTGTCGGCCAGGTAGGCTTTTTTGGCCTGGATCATGGTGTAACTGCTCCCTAACAGAATCAGGGTATTCAGGACGAAGAGGATAGGCAGCTTGATGGGCGGCAGGTCACTCTGAATCCTGGTGTACACAAAGGCGGCCGTCATGGCCAGAAAGAGCATCGTAAGGCTAAATAGCAGCAGGGTCAGGTAAACGTTCTTCGGGTGAAACGCGAAGTTGTCTTCGGTTTCATCAACCACTTTGGGAATTTCGTGCGGACGATTGTACATCAACGGTTGTTTACGGGGGAGAAAGAATACTAAGCTTCTTGCTTGCGGTTACGGCGACACCGTTCGGAACAATACTTAACCTCGTCCCAAACCTTCGCCCATTTTTTCCGCCAGGAAAACGGCCGCCCACACACGGGACAAATTTTCTCCGGCAAATGAGGTTTCTTATGCGCCATGGGGTAGGAGGGAGGATTAAGGTTGCAGGATCAAGGATTTAGGACCAAGGTTCCAGGATTAAGTTAACCGCTGACCGCTTATCTAACAGACCAACAGACCAACAGACTAACAGACCAACAGACCAACAGACTAACAGACTAACAGACCAACAGACCAACAGACTACTTCTTCTTCTTCTTCTTCTCCTGTAATTCCACAATCTTATCCATCACCTTCTCGGCCTCGGCGGATTTTGCCGCATAGCCCTTGATGTCACCACCGCGCTGCAGCTGCATGGCTTCTTCCAGCAGGCGTTTGTGTTCCTTTTCGAGTTGCTTGACGGGATCTTTTTTGAATAGTCCAAACATGATGCACTGATTTTAATGGGTAACGGTGTTTGGGAAGGAAGGTTTTGCGTGCTCCGTATTCCGACGGATTTTACTACTTTGGACCACCTTTTTGCCCGCCAACTATTGATCATGCCAAACCACAAAAAATCCTCTCCGCAGGACGATCCGGTGACTCCGGGAAGCGACCTTTACTTCATCCGGCTCATCCGCCCCCACCTCGGGGAAGTCTGGGATGAAGTGAAGCCCAAACTCCTCGCCCAGTTACCACCGGACGTGGACCCGGGACTCCTGGCCAAGTACGTGGACGATTCCCCCCGCCCCTCCATTCACCTCAACGATTTCGGGGTTGAACCCCGCTTCTACGCTCACCGGAATTCCCGCCGCCTCCTGGAATTCTACCGCAGCAAATAACCCACTACCCCCTACCTGCTACCCGCTCCCCACTTCCTCCTCCACCCACTACCTCCACTACCATGCTCCTCCGCCTTCTGCTCCTCTCCGCTCTACTTTGCACCTGCGCGTTGTCGCCCACATCCACGCTATCCGCCCAACGAGTAAAGGCCCTCGTCGGGGGAACCCTGATTGACGGTTTCGGCGGCACGCCCGTGCGCAACAGCGTGGTCCTCGTCGAAGGTGACCGGATCACCGAAGTGGGGACCCGGGCGGAAGTCGAGATCCCCGCCGGAGCGGAAATCATTTCCACCGAGGGGATGAGCGTGCTGCCCGGCCTGTGGGACATGCACGTGCACCTGATGATCAACGGCCACAGTGATTATGCCTACTGGGATACCGTCATGCCGCCCTACCTGGAGGAAATCATCATGCCCGCTTCGGCTAAGCAACTATTGATGGCCGGCGTCACCAGTGCCCGCGACCTCGGCGGCCCCCTCAAGGAATCCCTGGCCGTTCGTGACCGCGTAAATAGCGGGGAATTGCCCGGCCCAACGCTGTACGTCAGCGGCCCTTTCCTCCAGGCCAAACCCTATCCCGGGACGGAGGCCTTCCGCTGGGGCGTGCAGTCGGTGGCCGAGGCGAGAAGTAAAGTCCGGCAGCTGGCCGAGGCCGGCGTGGATTGCATCAAAGTGGTGGATCAGGATCACATTCCCATGGACGCCTTCATGGCGCTAGTGGACGAAGCCCACCGACATAACCTGACCGTAGTGGCGCACAGCCACCGACCCGAAGAAATCCGCCGCGGCCTGAAGGCCGGGGTGGACTGCTTCGAGCATACTGGTCTCTCTTCCGCTCCGGAGTACCCGGCGGACGTGATGGACATGATCAAGGAGCGCACCGCGCAGATGAATCTGGGGCCCCTGTACTGGACGCCCACCGTAGAGGGATTGTACAACTACGAGTACACCCGGGACAACCCCGAAGCGCTCGACAACGACTGCTGGCACGAGGGCCTGCCGCAAAGCATCATTGACGATATCCGCGCCAGCATCCACCGGCCCGGTCAGTTACCCTACTTCCAGCTTACCCCCATCCGTCGGCCCACCCTGCAGCGAAAGGTCACCCAGCTCAAGGAGGCCGGGGTGGTACTGATGATCGGTACGGACTCGGGTATTCCGATGAAGTTCCACTGCCAGAGTACCTGGAATGAGCTGGACGTCTGGACCAACGAATTTGATTTCGCCAGCATGTACACCATCAAGGCCGCCACCTACTGGCCCGCCAAAATGATGGGCGTTGACCGGGACTACGGCACCATCTCCGCCGGCAAATTTGCCGACATCATTGCCGTTAAGGGCGACGTCCTGCGCCACATCGCCCTCCTCCAGGACGTGGATATGGTCATGAAGCACGGCAAGCGGGTGAAGTAGGCTGAGGCCCAGGCTAAGGTTCGGAAATGAACTCCGGAACCGGTTTGCTCCGCAAGCTGGTCGTGGGTGTTGAGGCTAAGGTGAAGGCTAAGGATAAGCACTGAGAAAAGTAGCGTAACGCTCATCAGGGCATCGGAGTAGGCGCGCAATACTTTGCGCGCCCACCGGGCGTCAACCATTCCGACCGCGATGGCTTGGCCATCGCGTTTTTGACTCTGCTGATATGATGTCCACCTCCTAACCGGTGTTACAACCAGCAACCAGCAACCAACCTCGGCGCCCCGCGCCGTCTACCCATTCAGCTGCTTGGCGAACAGGCGCGAAATATCCTTGAAGGCCTTGAATTCCAGGGCGTTGCCGGCCGGATCGTAGAAAAACATAGTGTTTTGCTCTCCGGGGAGGCCGGTGAAGCGCACGTATGGTTCGATTTCAAACTGGACGCCGTGGCTCCGCAGCCGTTCGGCGAAGGCTTCAAACTGATTCCACTCGAGGACTACGCCAAAGTGCGGCACCGGCACGTGCTTGCCGTCCACCTCGTTGCGGTGATCCTCCTCCTCTTTTTTTGGGGCAAGGTGGGCGACCAGCTGGTGGCCGAAGAGGTCAAAGTCAATCCATTCGGTGTCTTCCCGGCCTTCGGGGCAACCCAAAACGGTACCGTAAAAGTGACGGGCTTTTTCGAGGTCATCGACCGGAACGGCCAGGTGAAAAGGTTGAATCATCGCTAGATTGTTTTAGGCTGATAAAGGTACTCGCTGATTCGCTAAATCGTCCTCCCGCACGGGACATATTTCGGTGACTTCGAGGGCGTGAGACAATGGAAGATGTCACCAGGCGGAATAAGAATATTGGCTGACGCAGGTGCCGGGGATATCGGTGTGGCCATAATATCCGCTACGGACTATTTTTGTTCCGTGCAATTAATCACCCACTCCCAGATCGGGACCCACCACACCGACCATAACGAAGACGCCCTGGTGGCCGAAGAACTTACGCCGGAACATTACTTACTGGCCGTCATGGACGGATGCTCATCGGGGCAGGAAAGTCATTTTGCCGCCGGCCTGATCACCAAAATACTGCGCAAGATTGCCCGGCAAACCAATCTGCGCACCTTCGCTGAGCGCCGCACGCCGGGCGTGCAGGAACTGCTGAAGGATACGGTGCGGCAGTTATTTACCACGCTGCGGGACCAGAAGGCTTTGCTGGACATTGGGCGGTACGAATTACTGACTACCCTGGTCCTGGCCGTCGTGGACGTCAAACAACGGACGGGGGAGATCATCGTGGTGGGCGACGGCCTCGTCGCCGTCAACGGCGAGATCACCGAGGTCGATCAGGATAACCAACCGGATTACCTCGGCTATCACCTCGACGAGCCCTTCGAGGAGTGGTGGCCCCGGCAGCAACAGTATTTCTCCGCCGAAGACATCACCGATTTCAGTCTGGCCACCGATGGCCTGCACACCTTTCGCCTGACCAGTCCGGAATCCTTTCCGCCCATCGGGGAGGAGGAGATCATCCGCTACCTGCTCGAAGACCGGGAGGAAGAGGTGGATGCCTTCATGCTGCGCCGAAAGCTGCTGATGCTGGAAGAAACCCACGGGCTTAAGCCCACGGATGATCTGACGATTGTGCGGTTGTTGCTGGGGGATTAATTTAATCCACGACTTGATCATTAAAGAACCAAGAATATGCAGTTTTATCGCAATGTAATAATCCCGGTGCTATTGATTTTTGGAACTTCGCTGAGTGCCCAGGACACTCCTCAGAGTATCGTGGAAAGATTTTTTAAGGTCTATGAGGACCAAAATATTTCCAGCGCCATTGATTTCTATTTTCCGGATAACCGATGGACCCAAAGTATCGGGGAGGACCTGGAAAAACTCAAGGCTAATTGCGAGAATTATTTCTCAGAAGGGTACTCTGGGCAGTACTTCGGATACGAAATGATCAGGACTGACGAACTAGGGAAGCACTACCGAAAAATAACCTGCCTCGTAAGATTTGAACGCCAACCTTTTCGGTTCGTCTTTGTGCTTTACAAGCCGAATGATCGGTGGAAAGGACAGAATTTTTTCTTTAGCGATAAGGTAGAAGAAACAGGAGGGTAGTGTTTTAGGTCTCTGATTGTGAGTAGCTTGTAGGTGAAATTACCTGATTTTATGCGGGAACTACGGGTTTTCCGAAAATTTCCTTGGCCAGTGTTTGATGGGGGCACTAACTTCTTCTCGATACATCCCTCTACATACTCTTAAGATGCTCCAACAAGGCTGTTTGATTCCTATCTGGTGGTGTTTCCAGGGTAGGAGGGGATTGGATTTTCTAAACTAGTATTGCTATGAATTCTTCTTTGAAACAGTTTTTATCCCTCTGCCTTCCCGTCCTTGCCACCCTATGTCTCGGGGCCGCCATGACCAGTTGCGAGAAAGAGGCCCTCATTCCCGTCGGTACTCATGATGAAGTCACCGAGCTCAACTCTTTGGAGAAGAGCGGTAGGATCATTCACCGGGTATCCGTTGGCAGTCCGGATGCCTGTGAGGCACTGGGTCAACCGCAAGGTTGCGATGCCAACTTCTCCCTGATCGCCCTCATGCACGCTGACGGAACGGTGAAGGGGCAGTACCATGACCAGTTCTCCAGTGGTAATGGAGGAGTCCACGTTGACGTAGACTGCCTGATCGTTGACGGTAACCGTGCCATCATTGGCGGAGTGATCAAAAAGGGTCCCGCTGAGGGACCTTATCAGGTTGGCACGCGAGTGGTTACTTCGGTTTGGGACAACGGTACTTCGGCTAATGATGATCCGGACGCCATTAGCTTCACCTACTCAGTACCTGGAAGTTGTGATGTCTACGCCAACGCCCAGTTTGCTGTCCTGCCACTCACGGCTGGTCAGGTAAGCATCCGGTAGATTCAGTCAGGTAACATAATTTTTTGATCGCTGTCGTTTTCGGGCTTAGCCCAAAAACGACAGCATCTTTTTAAGTAAGGCTGTCTTGCGTTGTAACAAGGCCCGGATTCAGTGGATAAAGGAGCAAATAGCGGTAATGCCGCGCAAAACCCTTATCCCATGAACACGAACACAAAAGTATTCTCCCTCCTTGGTGCCTTTCTGGTCTTCCTCTCCATGGCCTGCGACCCCTGCGACGACCCCGGTGTGGTGGAGATTGATTTCTCCGACACTTCCTTCCCGGAAGTCTACTGGCAGGTCACCACGACCAGCGTGACGCCGGGGGGCATCGCCAGTTCCATTTCCCTCATCACCACGCCCGGACAAACGATCTCCATGGCCACCAACGAAACGGTGGAACTGGAGCTGATCGGCACCGATAACCAGAGCGGGATCAAGTGGATGGACATTGAGGGGGGCTTCGGCTACACCTGTCAGCAGGGCAATCAGGCCTTTGCCTTCAGTGGCATCGTGCCCGGCAACAAGATCTTCTACGGGCAGGCGGAAACGGAATGCGGTACGGCGGAAGCCAACTACCCCGTATTCCTTATCGACGGTAGTAGCTTCTGCAATTCTCCCGGACAGAGCCTGACCGAAGGCGGCTATTCCCTGCTCGGGTCCGCCAACAACAACGTGGACCTGACCAGCGGCATCGACCTGCAGGTACTGATTGTTCCCGCTTCGGGAAGCTGATGCCCTGGGCCACCAGTCGCTGGCTGTTCCGTGAATGAATCATTTGGCAATCTTGTAGCGGTAGGAAATTTCCTGCCGCTATGGTTTGCATTACTGATTTGTCGCGATTCCGCAGGAATCGCCGATGAAACCTCACGTTAATACTGCTCAGAGAACCGGCTGCGGAAACTAGCCCGACTACATCCTTAATTTCCGACTGAGCTCGTACACCAGCAGTCCCGTGGCGACCGCCACGTTGAGGCTGTGCTTGGTGCCGAACTGTTCTATCTCGATGGCGCCGTCGGCGGCGTCAAGGATGGCCTGCTGGACGCCGTTGACCTCGTTACCGACGACGATGACGAGTGGCTGCGCGCCCGCGGGCGCGAAATCCCGTAACCGGATACTTTGCTCCGTTTGTTCCAGGCAATGCACCTGCGCGCCGTCGCCCCGCAACTCCTGCACCAGGGCGACGGCGTCGTCGTGATGGGACCACGAGACGGTACTGCTGGCCCCCAGTGCGGTCTTCAGGATGTCCCGGTGGGGTGGGGTGGCCGTGATGCCACACAGGTAGAGATGCCGGAGCGCAAAGCAGTCGGCCGTCCGGAAGATGCTGCCCACGTTGTTGGCCGAACGGATGTCGTTGAGCAGGAGCGCCACGGGAATCTTTTCCGTCTGGGCGTACTCCCGGGGACTGAGGCGGTTCAGTTCCACCATGGTTTTCTTGCGGTAGGGCATGCGCTTGGGGGTAAAATTCAACAGCGCCCTCCAACCGGGGTCGAAGAGCGCTGTGGGCCCGGACGGGAAGGCGTCCGGAGGGAAAAATATTTTGGTTAGCTACCGAGGTAGTTCTTCAGCAGTTTGGAACGGTTGGCGCTGCGGAGTTTGTTGATGGCCTTGTCCTTGATCTGACGTACGCGCTCCCGCGTCAGGCCGAACTTTTCCCCGATGTCTTCCAGGCTCATGGGGTGTTCCACGCCGATGCCGTAGTAGAGCTTGATGACGTCGCACTGCCGCTCGGTGAGGGTGCCGAGGCTGCGGTCAATCTCGCGGCGGAGGGATTCTTTGTACTCCAGGGCGGAGTCGGTGCCGGGCGTGGCCGTGTTGGCGAGCACGTCGAGCAGACTGTTGTCTTCCCCTTCCACGAAGGGAGCGTCCATGCTCACGTGGCGGGCCGCCACGCCGAGGGTGGTTTCCACTTCTTCGGCGGCGATGTCCAGCTGCTCGGCGAGTTCCTCACTGCTGGGTTCGCGTTCGAAGGTCTGCTCCAGCATGGAGAAGGCCTTGTTGATTTTATTGAGGGAGCCCACCTTGTTCAGGGGAAGGCGAACGATCCGGGATTGCTCGGCCAATGCCTGGAGGATGGACTGGCGAATCCACCATACGGCGTAGGAGATGAATTTGAAGCCCCGCGTCTCGTCAAAACGCTGGGCGGCCTTGATGAGACCGAGGTTACCCTCGTTGATCAAATCGGACAGACTGAGGCCCTGGTTCTGGTACTGCTTGGCCACGGAAACAACGAAGCGCAGGTTGGCTTTGGTCAGTTTTTCCAGGGCGATCTGGTCTCCCTGTTTGATGCGCTTGGCCAGATCAACTTCCTCCTCCGGAGTCAACAGATCGACCTTGCCGATTTCTTGCAGGTATTTCTCGAGCGATTGACTCTCACGGTTGGTTATCGACTTGGTAATCTTAAGTTGTCTCATACAGGAGGAACGTTTTGAAAAGCGGGCGCAAAATTAAGGTTATTTCCCTTAGGAATCAAGAGTTTAAGGGGAGAATCGCCATTGTAGTTTATGGAACACTATAACGCAACAATAGGTTTGCGAAGAAATGTTTTTTGGTAGTCTCAACATATTTACCTTAATTGGCCGCCCACATCTCCCCCCAATGCACTGATATGGAACGCGTTAAGTTTACATCCGAGTTCATCTTCCGGGCTTCGCCCAGCATTATCTACCAGTTCCTTACGGATCCGGCCTGCCTTACCCGTTGGTTTTGTGATGAAGTGGACATCAATGACCAGACCTATACCTTCGTCTGGAACGGTGCCGCCGAGATTGCCGAGCTGATTGAAGACAAGGAACCCGAAATGGTACGTTTTGCGTGGGAGGATGCCGATGACGAGGATGAATACCTGGAGTTCAGCATTGGAAAGAGCCCGGTTACGGGGGAAACCATCGTTCACGTCACGGACTTTGCCGACGACGATGAAGTCGATGACCAGCGTGCCCTCTGGGAAAAGCAGCTCGGAAGGATGAAAGCCGCCATGGGAGGGTAATTTCACTCCGGTACACCTTTCTTCCCTATGACAATTTTTCTGGGTCTTTCTTTTGCGGACCAACATCAGCTCGGCAGCCCTCCGGCGGCGAGCATGGACCAACATTTAATGGATCCCGATGGCCTGCTGGCCTGGCTGGAACAATTCTACGCGCTGGGTACCCCACGGGTGAACAGGCGGGCGCTGCGCGTGGAGCAGTACCGGCAGCTGCTACAGGAACACCTCTCCCGGGCGGATGCCGTACCCTTCTACGCCCACTCCTTTCGGGCGGACCCCTTCGCCACCGCCGAAGAACTACTGAGCCGGCGAGACGAATTGCTCAGCGCCGGATACCTCCTGGGCGTTGCTCCGGAAGCGGAAACTCCCACCAGGATTCGCGTGCTCCACGAGGTGGAAGCCCTGCTGCTGGACGACCGTCTGGCCCTGAACCTGATGGCCGGTCCGGCGGACCGCCTGAATATGCTGCTGTCCGTACTCCCGGAAGCCAGGCACCCCGCTTTCGAGCTGTTCCATCACGAACCCCGGCATCTGCTGCCCCCCGGAACGCGGCGGTTACTGGGTGCCCTGGCGGATGCCGGAACTTCCGTGCAACCCCTACCCGAACCCGTTACCGGGGCGACGGATTCGGATCTCGGCCGTTGGCGGTCGCTGATGCTGGGGAAGGATGCTCCCGGTCCGCTGACGGGAGACGGGAGCCTGATCATCCTCCGGGCCCAGCGCGAAACCCACCTGGCGGCTTACCTGGCCCGGACCTTGCGGGACAACAACGACTGGAGGCCCGGAGTACTCATGCCCCGCCGGAACCAAACCCTGGACAATGCCCTGCTGGCCGAGGGACTACCGAGTATGGGGGTGCCCACCACCTCCCTGGCCCGCCCGACCCTGCAGGTACTCAAGCTGATCACCGCCTTCCTCTGGGAACCCATCGAAGTGGAGCGAATCATGGAATTCGTGAGCCTGGTGACCAAACCCCTCGACCGTCGGCTGGGGCAGCGGATCGCCTATTTCCTGGCGGATACTCCGGGCTTGTTCGGCCGGCGGTGGGTGGCCATGCTCGAAGGCTTTTTTACCGAAATGAAGGAGGTGCGCGGATGGTCCGATGGTCGGATCAGCGACGTACGACAGCAGTACGAAACCTGGTTTCGGCGTAGCCAGTACCCGCGGGAAGAGCGGGTGCCCAAAACGGAGATTCGGAAGTTGTTCCTGACCCTGGGGAACTGGGCTCGGGAAAATTACGACGATCAGCAGCCCCATTCGGGCCTGCTGGTCCTGGCCGCCCAGTGTCAACGTGCGATTGAATTGCTGGACGTCCTGCCGGAAGAGGGCCTGAACTATCTCGGCGTGGAACGGCTGGTACGAACGGTTTACGAGCCCGCCCCCCTCCAGTTCGAGGTCAAGGAACAGGGCTCCCTGTCCGTCATTTACTCTCCCGCCTCCGCGGCCAGTATTCCCGGTTATGAACCAACCGAGGGTCTGATCTGGTGGGACTTTGTGGAAACGGAATCCGACTACTTTTTTAGTCGCCACTATCCCGAAGAATTATCCTACCTGAACGAACGGGGGATTTCCCTGAACGGTCCCGGAGAAAGCAATGAGTTGTCCATCTGGCAAAGCCTCCGGCCCCTGGCCGTAGCGCAGCGACAGCTGGTGCTGTGCGTGCCGGATCGGGTGGACGGCAGCCCCATGGAGCCGCATCCGCTGTGGGGAGACCTGGAAGCGGCCTTCCCGGACGGAGCACTGGAAAAAATCACCATCAACGTAGATGCGGGAGGGCAGGCCACCTCGGACCGGTTTGGTTTGCGATTACCGTCCTTCGCCCCCGTGCCTTTGGACCTGCTGGCTACCCCCGTACCCGTGCTGCAACTCGGAGACGATCAGCCCATCGTTCCCCGGGAGATGGAGACCCCCACCGCCGTAGAAGACCTGCTGTATTATCCCTACAAGTGGGTGTTTCGACACCGGTTGGCCCTGAAGGGAGCGCCGATACTATCCATTGCTTCAGAGAACCGGCTGCGGGGTAACCTCAGCCACCTATTCATCGAACGTCTGCTACGACAGATCAAAGCGGATGATCGCAGTTATTCCCGCGAGGACGTCGGGGCGTGGATCAATCAGCATGCGGAGCGGTTGCTGGCGACCGAGGGGGCCGTATTGCTCGAATACGGTCAGGAGCCCGAGCGGATTAAATTTATCCGGACCATACACTACGCGGCCTGGTCGCTGGTGGATTACATTCAGCGCAACGGTTGGAAGGTCCACGGCTCGGAAATGAAGCTGGAGGGAGAACTAGCTCCCATGGGGGGGCAACAAATTACCGGGCGTGCGGACCTGGTGCTCGAGCGGAGCAAGGACGGCAAGCAGGAATTTGCCGTCGTTGACCTGAAGTGGCGGGGTAAGTCCGTGTTCAGAAACCTGATTCGTAACGCTAAGGATCTCCAACTCTGCCTCTACGCGGACTTTTTGCGAACGGGCGATACGGACTGCGTACATACGGCCTATTACATCATCCGCGATGCTCTGCTGATGGCCAGAAATGAACTGGCCTTTACGCAGATTGAGACGGTACCGGCCGCCGACGACTTTACCGTCGTACAACAGCAAACCCTGACCAGGATTCGCAATACCTTCAACTGGCGCTGGGAACAACTGGCCGAAGGGAAGGTAGAAATCCGGTGCCGGGAAACCCTTGGCTTCCTGGAGGATCTGTATCTGGAGGTGCCCCACGACGACCTACTGGAAATGGAACAGGAGGACGCCCGCTTTGACGATTACCGGAGCCTGATTGGCCTGGTGCGTTGATCCCTGATTCCCTTCTCGCGAGAAAAAGGACGGCAGATTTACTTACCCCATGGGGGCGCTGAAGGAACCGTTGAGCAGGTAGCGCATGATGAAGACCAGCGCAATGCTGATGACCAGGCCGAAGGTTACCTTGGCCAGGTCCATGCCCACCATTTTGAATACGTCGCGGTTCAGGCCCAGTGGACGTTCCCGCTCGTCGGCATCCGTAACTACGCCCACGCTCGTCGTTTCGTAGGGGACGACGTTGGGGACGCCCTGCAGCCGCCAGCGAATGGCGATCTCCCGCCCGGCCAGCAGGCCCAGGAAGACCCAGGTCGTAGACATCGGAACGTTGCTCAGGTCCTTGAAGATGAAGAGCAGGACACCGAAGGTGGCGTCGATGATGGTCGCCGAGCGCACGTCGTCGGTATTGGTTTTTACCCGGACGATTTGTTGGATGGCTCCGCCCCGCTGATAGAAAATCACTGCCAGCATACCCAGTAGGATGGCGAGGGAAACCACGAGTTCCAGTCCACTGATGGAACGGGGGAGGTAGACGTAGATGTTGGCGAAATCCTGAATGAGCCACTGACTCCAGAGGAAGCCGGTACTGGCCCACTGCAGGACGGTCCAGAGGCGTTCATTACCCGGGTTCATCCGTTGGGTGATGAACTTCTTTTCGATCGTCCGGGTGATCAGGAAGTACAGGGCAATGGCCACGAAAAAGGCCACGAAGTAACCGGAGACGGACTTGATCATCATGGCCTCCAGTCCCTTGGGTTTGAAGAAGGTCAGGATGAGAAAGGAAGTGGATACCGGAATCCCCGTACGGGTCAGGAGCATAAGCACCAGTGGGGGCAGTAGATAGGCCCAGCCGAAGTCCGGCTTGTCGATGGGGTTGCGGTATTTGGGGTTGTCCAGGCTGTACTCCGGAGGATCACCAATGAGGCGGGCGTAGCTGACGTCTCCGCCGTAGTGGTACCAGCCGTACACCAGGGTAGCGGTGAGGATGGAGCCGGCAAAAATCCACAGGACCCACCAGGGGCGGTGCTCGTTGGAGGTCAGATAAGTACCCAGCGTCTGGATAGAATCGTTACCAACAACGGCATAACCGGCCAGGATGAAGCCGGTCCACATTACGATAAAAGTGGCGTCCATGGGGGGAAGTTGAGTGAAATGGAGAAGATTAATCCATCAGCGCGCAAAAGTCGGTTGGAGACATTAACTGAATGTTAAGCCACTATGCGAATTGTTTTGCCCGGGGAGGGGTGCGGAAGTTGGGCGACTGGTGTCCACCCGGCCAATGGCCGGGGCACGCGCGGGTGCCGGGTGGGTGGGTAATGCCGGGCGAATACGAAAGGGCACGGCCTTCTGAAGGAAGGATTGCACCTGCGTCCGCGCCCTCGTGCTCTGCCGGAGTTTACGCCAAAGAAATTATTTACGATCAAGCACAACTTCCGGAAGCAGTGGAGCCGGAAGCCTAGATCGCCAGGATACTCGCCATTTTAATGAGCTCCTCCCGCGGGATTTTTTCCCGGCCGATGGACTCGTGGAAGGGGTAGCAGGTCGGCAGGTCGTTGACGACCCCGAGGGCAACGTTTTCCTTACCGTTGAGGAGTTCTTCCACGGCATTGTGTCCGAGGCGGCTGGCGAGCATGCGGTCAAAAGCGGTGGGGGAGCCTCCCCGCTGCAGGTGACCGATGACGGTTACTTTGGGTTCCATCATGGCGACCTCATCCTTTAGGGTGGCGGCGATGCCGGCGGCTCCACCCATGGGGTGGCCCTCGGCGACGATGATGATGCTGAACAGCTTACCCCGGGCCTTATTCTTGCGCAGCACGACCTTCAGGTCATCCATGCTGGTTTCTGCCTCGGGAATGAGTACGGCACTGGCGCCAGAGCCGATGGCCGTATGGAGGGCGATGTAGCCGGAGTTGCGGCCCATCACCTCCACGAAAAAGAGGCGGTTGTGGCTGTCGGCGGTATCGCGGATTTTGTCCACGGCATCGATGGCCGTGTTGACGGCCGTATCGAAGCCGATGGTGTAGTCCGTTCCGAACAAGTCGTTATCGATGGTGCCCGGCAGCCCGATGAAGGGGATGTTGTACTCTTCGCTGAATACCTGGGCCCCGGTGAAGGTGCCGTCGCCCCCGATGGCGATGCAGGCGTCGATATCGTAGGCGCGGAGGTTTTCGGCCGCCTGGGCGCGGCCTTCTTTGGTGCGGAAGCGCTCAGAACGGGCGGTTCTGAGGATGGTGCCTCCACGCTGGATGATGTTGGCCACGTCCCGGCGTTCCATCCGTTTGAAGTGTCCGTCAATCATGCCGTCGTAGCCCCGCTCGATACCGTAAACGTGTAACTTGTTCCAGGCGGCGGTTCTTACCACGGCGCGAATGGCCGCATTCATGCCAGGGGCATCTCCTCCGGAAGTGAAAACGGCGATGCGGCGAATATCTTTTCTGTCCATGCGATACTAGGAGTAGAAGTGAAGAGCAAAAATAATTAGTACAAGCGGGTTACTGATGGTTGGGTCCCGGAATTCGGGGCATCACATAATACGACGGTGGAAATCCGCGAGCGCCTCGATGGGCTTGTGCACGAAGCGGCCGGCCTGCATGTCTCGCTCGTGCAATGCGGCCAGTAGAATGGGCTTGAAGTGGAAGGCAATGGAGCCGATAAAATTCACCGGAACCTGAAGGTGCCCCCGGTACTTGCGCACGTGCCGGTCGAGGAATTCCCCAAAACTCTGGAAAACGATTTTCTGGATCAGCGGATGCTCGGCGTGCTCCCCCATAAAACGGGTGAAGCTGGCCAGATAGGTGTTGGGCGTGTCGGACTCGTATACCTTATCGAGGATGGTGGATTTGTCAATCGTGGTGTAACTTTCGAAGGCATCGTTGAGTTCGTCGTCCAGTTCCCGGTAAAAGTAAGCCCGCAGGAAGGCCTTGCCGATGTGGCTTCCACTGCCCTCATCACCCAGCATGAACCCAAGATTGGTCACGTTATCCGTAACGTCCTCCCCGTCGTAGAGGCAGGTGTTGCTACCCGTCCCGAGGATACAGGCGATGCCCGGCTCGTGCCCGCAGGTAGCCCGTGCGGCCCCGAGCAGGTCGTGCATGACGTGGACCTCCGCTTCGGGCCAGGCGTTCTTGAGGCAGTCAATGATCACCTTTTTGCGGCGGTAATCCCAACATCCCGCGCCGTAGTAGTGGACTTCCCGGGGCCGGAGGTCCGGCAGCAAATCTTCGGTTACCCGGCGTACCTCTCCGTAGAGCAGGTCCTGAGGATGGACGACCGGATTAAAGCCCTTAGTGTTGACAAATGAATTGGCTCCATCCTGGGCAAGCCAGGCCCAGTCGGTTTTAGTAGACCCAGAGTCGGCAATCAGCAACATAGCGGAATGATTAGGGGGGTGAAGGTAGTGTAAATTTTACACTAAGTACTTTCTTTTTCATCCCCGGAAAAGAAAATTTTGGGCGCAGGACCGGAAGATAAGCAACCATTTAATAGGATGGAAATACTGGATGAGCGGGGTCGTAAAAACAAAAAATGTTTTAAAATTTAGCGAATTGTTTTAAAATAAAATATTTTGTTTATTTTTGTTGCGACAGCAGGACACCACACTTTTCAGGTTGTAAAAACATCAGATATGTCTTCAACGAATAGCCCCAGAGCTACCCTGCTCGGCCGTTACCTGGCCAAAACCCTGGATTATACGGTGCACTACGCCGTGGAAATCTTTTTGATCGCCCTGATTATTTACCTCTGTGTCAGCCGTGGCCTCAGTGTTCGGGTAGACGTGTATGAACCACTGGAAGAGGGAACGGCCATGATTTCTGAGGCAAATTTAAGTCCCTGGCTTTCGGGCCTGGGGGACCGGGTGATGGCCCTGGCTACCGCCTGGCAGCAAACCAGTCCAACTAAATCATCTCCGGCAACTCCGCCCCCCGCTCAGTTGACGAAGGGCCACGATGATTTTAATGACGTGGCCGTCACCGATGACCCCGCCCCCCACATCAGTAATTTGACCCTGGTCTTGAGTCCGGACTACGGTGAACGGAAGGGCCTCTCGCCGGAAATTATTGAGGCCAAAAAGGATCGGGTAAAGAATTACCTCAAGCGCTACGCCAAAATTGCCCAACGGGAGATGGAGCAATACGGAATCCCCGCCAGTATCACCCTGGCGCAGGGGCTGCTGGAAAGCAATGCCGGAGACAGTAAGCTGGCCGTGAAAAGTAACAACCACTTCGGGATCAAGTGCAAAAAGAAGTGCCTGGGCTGCACCTGTAGAAACTACTCTGACGACAGTCGGTACGATATGTTTCGCGTCTTCGACTCCGCCGCGGAGAGCTTCCGGGAGCACAGTGAACTCCTGAGCATCTCCCGGTACGCCAAACTCAAGGCGCACGGAACGGACTACAAAAAATGGGCGCACGGACTGAAGAAGTGCGGCTACGCAACCGACCCCAACTACGGGAAAAAGCTGATTACGATCATTGAGAACCTCGAGCTAACCCAGTACGACAAGCAGGTAGCGCTATGATACCGCCCCGGGACGTATTCGCGATTTAGCGGGAGGGCATCAGACTCATTCACTGACGGGCTTACCCAGCCATTTGAGGACGGCGTCATTGAAACGCTGTACTTCCTCCAGATTACACAGGTGCCCGCACCCCTCCAGAATCACCAGTTCGGCGAGGTGCGCCTGGTTTTTGGTGAAGCGCTTGGCGGCATCCAGAAAAACGTGATCCTGCCCGCCCATGACGATGAGGCTGTTGGTCCGGAGTTTTCTGCGGTAAAAGCGACGCACCACCTGAAAGAAATCCCGATAAAGGCCCAGCCACTTCAGGAATTCAGCGGGGGTCAGTTTTTTTGACTGAAGTCGGTAGAGGCGTCGGCTGGGAGCGTGGTTTTCCCGGGGCAGCACGATGATGATGAAACTGTCATAAATCCAGCGGAAGGGAATGAAGTAACTCAGGAATTTTCCTGAATGGGCGAACAGGCGAATACGCCAGTCGGCCTTGAAAACCCCACCGGCCATGATCATGGACTGGATCATTTCTGGGCGGCGATCATCGAGGCGTTGCAGAATGATGCTGCCCAGGGAAAGGGCCAGGAAATGGGCTTTTTTCACCCCGACGTGATCGATGGTCCGCAGGATGTCGTCCGTCACGATGTCGAAATCATAGCTGGAATAATGGGGCTCCAGGTCCTTCGAATAACCGTGGTCCCGCATGTCGATGAGGAGAAGGTTAAAGAAGGGTTTAAAGGCTTTGACCTGATGTTTCCAGGTAACGGAACTGCCACCGGCGCCATGAATGAACACCATCCAGTCGAAATCATCGTCTTGATGATGAATTTTATGGTAGAGGATATCGGGCAAAATCCAGGGGTTGATGGGGTGGGGTGAAAATTTGGGCTAAAGTCAGGAGGCGATGGGTTGACCTCAGGTAGTGAGGGTGCAAGTTAAGCCTTTTGTTGGCTAGTGATGAGGACCGGGGGCCAATATTAAATGAACATTAAGCGCACGTCATTAATCCATTATATTGAAGGGAGATGGTTGTCAGGAGTATTCTTTATCAGGATTTTTGCAATTATTAGTGACGCATTCATGTTTCACTAATGCGGTCAACTGGTTGATCTCCTTGGTGAACCGTATAGTTACTTGTCTCAATCGTATCTCAGATAATGTCTTTCCCCAACCATGAACAGTTTCTTCAGTTGGCCATTTTTCGGCTGGAAGACGTCTGTGTGCGCGTGCAGGAAGGGATGGAATCTTTCATGCGAACGGCCGCCCTGGAGAAAGCGGCAGAAATTGAGGCTACCTTCCGGTGGTTGCGCCGCCGCGGGGTAAAGGTTTGCCTGCTCAGTGACTATGACCGGGAGACTACCGGGGTGCTGTTGAATCGCCTCAACTGGCAGGTGGAAGAAGACCGGTTGGTACAACTGGTGATCACCGACTATGAGAACCAGACGAATCCCATTCAGCGCGCGATGGACCTGGCGGGAATTACGTCTCCACGCTGCGTAGTCCTGGTGGCGGATACGCCCTCCCTGTTGAGACTCGGGCGCACTACCGGGGTATTCTTTAACCTGGGAGTCACGAGTGGCAGCCGCTCTTACCAGGCCCTATCCGGGGAGCCCCATCGGGACCTGCTGGACCACCCGGTGCAGTTACCCAATTATCTGCTGGCCAACCTTCCGGACCTGGATAACAAACGCCCGGGCCACGGCGGAATCCCCCGACTGATGCTTCCGATCCCCTTTATGGGGCAGTAAGCCTTCCTGATCGCATCTATTCTTGGCGGTGTCTTGTTACCTTTGCCGGAAGTACACCGCACCTCACCGGTGGTCGCTGCACCTGCGCGCATGCGCCCACACGTACACGAGCATTTTGCAAAGTGTCTGCAGACGGAATCCGGAGGAACCCTGGGTTGTGCTTCCTCGTCCTTCAACCGATAAGTTTATCATCGATATGAGTTTCTTTAAGAAGTTTTTTAACCAGGAGAAAAAGGAAGACCTTGACAAAGGCTTAGAAAAGACTAAGGCCGGCTTCTTTGATAAAATCACCCGCGCCGTTGCCGGAAAGGATAAAGTAGGCATTGAATTTCTGGACGAGTTGGAGATGATTTTGGTGTCCAGTGATGTGGGCATTGAAACCACGGTAAAGATCATTGATCGCTTTGAGGACCGGGTGAAGCGGGACAATTACCTTAATGCGGCAGAGCTCAATGAATTACTCCGGGACGAAATCGTTCAGGTACTGGCCGAGCAAAACGACATTGATTACGAAGATTACGTACTGCCGGAATCCGAAGAAGGCGTGCCGGCGATTATTCTCGTCGTCGGGGTTAACGGTGTGGGTAAGACTACCACAATTGGAAAAATTGCTCACCAGTACAAGCAAAGAGGCCATAAGGTCGTGCTGGGGGCGGCGGATACTTTCCGGGCTGCCGCAGTTGATCAGTTGAACATCTGGGCGGACCGGGTGGGCTGTGATTTCTATTCTAAAGGAATGAACACCGACCCCGCTGCCGTGGCCTACGAGACGGTGAAGTACGCCATTGACCATAAGTGCGACGTGGCCATCATCGATACTGCCGGCCGGCTGCACACTAAATTTAATTTGATGAAGGAGCTGTCCAAGATCAAGCGCTCCATCACTAAGGCACTGCCCTCGGCGCCCCATCAGGTGCTGCTGGTGCTGGATGCCACGACGGGACAGAATGCCATCGAGCAGGCCAAGGCCTTTACGGAAGCTACGGACGTGACGGCACTGGCGCTCACCAAACTGGACGGCACGGCCAAGGGTGGGGTCGCGATTGGTATTACGGATCAGTTCAAGGTGCCCATCCGCTACATCGGGGTAGGAGAGGGGATCGAACAGCTGCAGATATTCAACAAAAGGGCCTTCGTAGACAGCTTATTCGGGGACCAAATGAAAATTTCTTGAAAAAAAATTGGTCCAACTGTGCACATATCGTGAAAGAATGAGTTTTAGCCAACGAATCTGACCAACGAAAAAAGCCGAAGGCATCCGGCAAGACGCATTCGGCTTAATTTTTCTTGTGATGATTCTGCTTTTTCGGTTCTGCTGCGGCAACAGCGAGGATTGAAAAAGTGATCGATTTCTCTCTCTAATTCAGCTACCCTAATCAGTGAACGGGTCAGGGTTGCTGCGACATCACAATTTACACGATATGTCAAAAGTAAAGCATTTACTTTTGTTAGCACTGTGCACGCTAACATTCGCAATCTCTACTCTACGAGCACAAGGTACTACATACGAGGTGAATTATGCAAGTATCACCTTTGTTAATGTGGAACTCGGCGACGATTGTTCGCGCCCGATCCTCCCCAGTAATTTACTCTCCGGCAATGGAGACGTTGACGGGGACGGCCGCATCCCTCCGGCAGGAGCCTTTATTATTTCTATCGATGATGATAACCCCTCCAACGGTCCCATTCTGGACGGATGTGGGGAATTTGATTATGAGATCATCCCCAACCCCGACAGTACCGTGGTTGGGTTTACGTTTGGCAGCGGAACCATTACTTCGCGCGACGTAACGCCGCCCGTACAGTTCCTTACCGCCGCCTCCTACGGTCCATTTTTCTCGACCGAATTAGCGGATCTGACCATCAATACCTTACCCACCAGCGTTTCCCGCTCTTTTCGCGTGAACGGCTCAACGGGCTTCCCCATCATGGGAACCCTGGACCCGGCGCTGATGACGCGCCTGATTGCTGGCGGAGACATTCCTCGCTTCCTGGACGCCTGCTCCGATATCGACGTGACCGTCCGGGACGTGATCACCAACGAAGGCCCCTGTGAAGACATCATCATCACCCGTACTTTCCTGGCTTCCGATGAGGCCAGCACCTGCTCGGGACTGGATTTTGAGCCCGTCGTGGTGGAAGTATCCTACGATATTGTGCTCTTCCGCCCCGACGGTGGCGACGTTCAGGAGCCCCTGGACGTAGTGGGCGTATCGTGTGACGACCCGGACTTAGTAGAGGGAGTGTACCCGCTCCCCGAGCCCGAAGATTACCCCTTCATCGTAACGGCCGACGACGATACGATTTACCTGAACGTAAACTTTGGTAACGTGGGCGCTTCCTACAGTGACAGCGAGCCCATCGTGACCTGTAATGAGACCTATAAATTCGTCCGTACCTATACGGTCATCGACTGGTGTAACCCGGACAACGTACAAACCTTTTCCCAGCTGGTGAAGGTGGGAGATACGGATGGTCCCATCATCACCGTGCCCGTACAGGATAATGACCTGGACGGCGAGGCTGATGATGGTCCTTTGCTGTTTTCGACCAACGCCCCGGGCTGTGGTGCCTTCATCAACACCAATACCGGTGGCCTGCAGGTAACGGACGGTTGCTCCACGATTTCTTCCTTTACGGCTTACGTTCTGCTGGAGCAGGACCCCGAAAATCAGCTGGGGCCCATCAACGTACTGGCGCCCAACCCGGTTGATCGCCTGACGCCCTTCATCCCCCTCGGCCTGCATACCCTGCGGTACGTAGCCATCGACGATTGTGGCAACGAAAGTGTAGAGGAAGTGGACTTTGAAATTGTCGACCGTTCCGGTCCGGTCGTGATCGCCGAAAATGCCCTTAACGTAAGCCTGAGCAACAGTGGCTTTGCCGTCGTGCTGGCTACGGAAGTGGACCGCGGTTCCTACGATGACTGTTCGGAGGTTTTGCTGGAAATTGCGTTCGCTAACCCCAGCTCACTGCTGCCCATTGGTGCCTTTGGCCCCTCCATCACACTAACCTGTATTGACGTGGGGGCGGTACCCGTCATCCTGCGCGCCACCGACGCCAACGGCAACTCCAATACCCGGATGGCCATCCTGAACGTAGTGGATAACTCGGCTCCCATCTGTGTGGCTCCCGGCCCCATCACCCTGAACTGTAATGAAGCCGACGACATCCTGCCCGAAGACGTGAACGGTCTCTTTCAAGATGACCCCGAAGGGGTGGTGAACCTGTTCAACAACCTCTTCGGTGCGCCCACCAGCCTGGACAACTGCGGGAATGAAATTACCGCTCAGGACATCTTCTCCGACATCAACGACTGTGGAACGGGAACCGTAACGAGAACCTTTACCGTAACCGATGCCCGCGGATTTGTCTCCGCGCCCGGTTGCCAGCAGATCATCAGCATCGGTGGTATCCGCAGCTACACGGTGGCTTTCCCCGCGGATGCCCAGACAACCTGTGGCAACGTGCCCACCTACAATGACGTCATCATCAATGAGCTGGCCTGCGACAACATCGTTGCCAACATCTCCGTCGACACCTTCTTCTCCAACGCCGAAGAGTGCTTCAAGCTGCGGCGGACGATCGAAATCCTGAACTGGTGTGAGTACAACAGCTTCGGTGACTTCTACAATATTCCCCGGGATGCTGACTTCGACGGCAACTTCAACGAGGCCACTTACCTGCATATCGTACCCGGAGACAACATGGACGCCGATGATGACGTGGCCATCCTGGACCGCGATGCGGACCGGACGAACAACAACAGCATTCGCTTCCTCGATCCGGACGATGCCGCGAGCAACACCATGAATGAGGATACGGACAACGACGGCGACACCGGCTACGCCAACTCCGAAAGCCGGGGTGCCTTCCGCTATGTTCAGTACATCAAGGTATACGACAACATTGCGCCACAGATCACCAACATCTCTTCGGACATCGCCGAGAGCGAGGACTGTGAGGGAGGCGGCATCCAGATCGACTTCACGGTCTTTGACGAGTGTTCCCCCGATAACGTAACCGCAGTAGCCACCCTGGACATTGACTACGACGTCAGTAGTGGCTTCAACGCCGTCCGTGGCCTGACGGACGCGGAACTGATCAGCAACGGAGACGGCACCTTCAACGTGATTCTGGAGGACCTCCCGATCGGGCAGCACGCCATCCGGGTCCGTGGGTTTGACGGCTGCGGCAACACCAACGGTCGGGTAATTCCCTTCGACATCGAAGACAACTCGACCATAGCACCGATCTGTATCGAGCGACTGACCTTCGTACTGATGAACGACGGCAACGGTGGCGGAATGGCCATGGTGGAAGCCGACGACTACATCGTTGGCGTGAACGGCAACTGCAATAACCAGGAGATTCAGCTTTCCGTGTACCGGGAAGAAGGTGAAGCGGGCGTGCCGGGATTCGTTCCCCAGCCGGGCCGGCTGAGCTTCCCCGTAACCTGCGATGACCTGGGTGAACTGGACGTGCGGGTGTACGTGTTCGGTCCGAACGGACAGGGCGACTACTGTTCCACCACCGCCGTAATCGAAGCCTTCAACGAGGACATCTGCGACGGCGGCGGGCTGGGCTCCCTGGCGGGCTTCATCACCACGCCACAGGACGAACTGCTTCCGGACATGGAAGTACACATCTCCGACTACGGCAGCATGGACGACATGCAGTACACCGACGCCAACGGTAGCTTCCTCTTCGCCGGACTGGAGGTGGGTGGCCAGTACATGGTTCGTCCCGCAACCCACAACAGCGTTGACCTGAGCCGGGTAAAGACGAGTGACGTGATCAAGATCATGAGCCACATCCTGGGGACTCAGACGCTGAATAACCCGTACCTGATGCTGGCGGCGGACGCCACGGGTGACGGATTCATCAACGTAGCCGATATGGTGGCCATTCGCCGGGTGATTCTCGGGATCGATAATGGCTTCCCGAGCAGCCCCTCCTGGCGCTTCATCCGCCGCGACTTTAACCTGGACGGCCTCGCCGAAGGCTGGGACCCTTCCATCTTCCCGACGACCTTCGAGGTGAGTCCCCTGGACGGCCACAACCGGGAAGCGGACTTCGTCGCCATCGAAATCGGGGACGTATTCCTGGACGGTGGTGGCCGCGAGGCCGCGGAACTGACCGCCGAGGACTTAGTCATGCGGGCCGGTGATCGCATCAGCCTTCCCCTTACCGCTGATGGGGTCCAGGGCTTCCAGACGACGCTGGAAATGTCACCCGGACTGGTACTCGAAGGATGGAACTCCGACCTGATGGGTGCCGGTAACGTCAACGACCTGCGCATGAGTGAAGGTCTGCTCATGGTCAGCTACGACGGCCGGGAAGAAATGAAGGAAACGGTGGTACTCGAATTGAACCTCCGGGCTACCGAGGATCTCAGAATTAGTGATTACCTTAGCGCCTCCGACCTGGTGACCTTCTCCGAGGCCTACACTACGGACGGAGCTGCGGCTCAACTGAGTCTGAATTTTCGCCAGCAGACGGGCGGTGAGGGCATTGTCCTCCACCAGAACTTCCCCAACCCGGCTGCCGCTCAAACCACAATTGCATTCGACCTAATGAAGGCAGGCCCCGTGGGCCTGGAAATCCGGGACGTAACCGGACGCCTCGTCATGGCCCGCCAACTGGATGGCCATCGGGGAGAAAACCAGGTGCAATTGTCCATCTCCGACGACCTGAAAAATACGACCGGCGTACTGACCTACACCCTTACGGTGGGAGCAGAACGCCAGACCAAACGCATGACGGTGGTATCCCGCTAGGGGTTCCTCCGGGGCCGGATCTGCGGCCCGAATGAAGATTTAGAGAGTAGCGCGACCCTGCCGGACAATCCTGTTCGGTGGGGTTATGCTCTTTTAGGGGGGAGGGGAGAGGAGGATTCAGGTTTTAGGCTTGAGGATTTAGGGGGTGCCCTTCCCTGAATAGCGTTGACCGCTCGGAGAAGGAACCGGGAGGAAGCCAGCAATTGATTGAGACGTTGCACGTCGAGCCGCTCTCACTGTTGGAGTCTTCTTTCGTGTGCATGATAATTCCCGTAGCCGAAACCTCCGGAACAGGTTGCTCCGCAAGCCGGTCGTAAGACTTAAGAGAAGGAAGCCTAAACAGTGAAGGTGATTAGAAGAAGGAAGAAGAAAGAATGAAGGAGGAAGAATGAAGGAGGAAGAATTGGTAACCTCATGGAGCAGGTGTCTAAGGCAAAGGAGTTGAGGGAGCTCGTCCGCCCAAGTGCGAGGCACGAGCTGACTGGCCGGCCGAGCGAAGCGACACTGCTCCTCGCTCACCGCTCGGCACCTGCCTCCGGCCATAATCTCTGGTCTGGTGGTGGTTGGGCTAGCTTCCAGCGGTGAGGTAGTCAGTTGGCATCAATCTCCTGGCGGGGACCTTGTTTCCCTTCATTTCCTGGTACCCTGGTCTGAAAAAATTGTAACCTTATATATAAGGTCTCCGGGGAGGCGTATTAGCGGGAATGGCGGCCCAAACCGCAACGTTTTGGATACCAGTAGTGATTGGTGCCTGGTGGGGTGCCAAAAAAATGAATTCTCTGGGCGCTGTCGTTAGGATATGCAAAAAGAAAAGACTACCTTTGTGCTCGCTTTTTCAGGAGGTAGGCCTCTGGTGAACAAAAAAAGCGTATTAAAGCAAAGAAAACGTATGCCTACAATTAATCAATTAGTGCGTAAGGGGCGCAAGCAAATCGTGACGACCAGTAAGTCACGCGCCCTGGATGCTTGTCCGCAAAAACGCGGCGTGTGTACTCGTGTGTACACTACCACTCCAAAGAAACCTAACTCTGCTCTGCGTAAGGTAGCCAAAGTGCGTCTTACCAACGGGATTGAGGTGATCGCCTACATCCCCGGTGAAGGCCACAACCTGCAGGAGCACTCAATCGTACTGATCCGCGGTGGTCGTGTGAAGGACCTTCCCGGTGTACGGTACACGATTGTTCGTGGTGCCTTGGATACTGCCGGTGTTGCTGACCGTCGTCAGGCCCGGTCTAAGTACGGTGCTAAGAAGCCTAAGAAATAATCTGATTTACGTTTCATCTAAGAAACCGCTGAACAAATGCGTAAAAGAAAACCAAAAGTACGAGTCATCGCTCCCGATCCCCGCTACGGTGATCCCATGGTGACTCAGTTCGTCAACAATCTGATGCTGGCCGGTAAGAAGAGTACCGCCTTTACCATCTTCTACGATGCGATGGACATCATCAAGGAGAAAGTCTCCGGTGAAGAAATCGATGAGTACGAAGTATGGAAGCGTGCCCTGAACAACGCCATGCCTCAGGTGGAAGTACGTAGCCGCCGGATCGGTGGTGCTACCTTCCAGATCCCTACCGAAATCCGCGCCAAGCGTAAGATGAGCATCGGCATCAAATGGCTGATCAACTTCGCCCGCCAGCGCTCCGGTAAGGGCATGGCCGAGAAGCTGGCCAGCGAACTCCTCGCCGCAAGCCGCAACGAAGGCCTTGCCGTGAAGCGTAAGGAAGATACCCACAAGATGGCCGAGTCTAACCGGGCTTTTGCTCACTACGGTCGCTAGGCATCAATTCCTTACTTGCTTATCTCACATTCCCCCAACTAATCATATCCTAATTAGCTCCAACCATGGCTACGGATCTCAAATTCACCCGCAACATCGGTATCGCCGCGCACATTGATGCCGGAAAAACCACGACTACCGAACGTATTCTTTACTACACCGGTATTAGCCACAAGATCGGCGAAGTACACGACGGTGCCGCTACCATGGACTGGATGGAGCAGGAGCAGGAGCGTGGTATCACCATTACCTCCGCCGCTACCCACACCAACTGGAAGTGGAAGGATCAGGACTACACCTTCAACATCATCGACACTCCGGGTCACGTTGACTTCACCGTAGAGGTAAACCGCTCTCTGCGGGTTCTCGACGGTCTCGTGTTCCTGTTCTGTGCCGTATCCGGTGTAGAGCCTCAGTCGGAAACCAACTGGCGCCTGGCGGACAACTACAAAGTTCCCCGCATTGGCTTCGTAAACAAGATGGACCGTTCCGGTGCTGACTTCTTCAGCGTCGTTAAGGACGTGGAAGAAAAGCTCGGTTCCAAGTCAATTCCCCTGCAGGTTCCCATCGGCGCCGAAGAGCGCTTTCAGGGAGTCGTTGACCTCATCACGATGCAGCCCATCGTGTGGAACGAGGACGACATGGGAATGACCTTCGAGGTAGTGGATATGCCCGAGGATCTGGAAGACACCGTAATGGAGTGGCGCGAGAAACTGCTCGAAGCCGTGGCCGAATACGACGAGTCGCTGCTGGAGAAGTTCTTCGACGATCCCGACAGCATCACCGTGGAGGAAGTTCGCGCCGCCGTGCGTGACGCCGTAATGGACGCTGCTTTCGTTCCCATGATGTGTGGTTCTGCCTTCAAGAACAAGGGCGTACAGGCCGTACTGGACGCCGTTTGTGCCTACCTGCCCAGCCCGCTGGACGTTCCTCCCGTAACCGGTACCCACCCCGACGACGAGGAGAAAACCCTCGAGCGTAAGGCCAGCGTAGACGAGCCCTTCGCCGCCCTGGCGTTCAAGATTGCTACCGACCCCTTCGTAGGTCGTCTGGCCTTCATGCGCGTCTACTCCGGTAAACTGGAGGCTGGTTCTTACGTGAAGAATACGCGTTCCGGCAACAAGGAGCGGATCTCCCGTCTCTACCAGATGCACGCCAACAAGCAGCAGCAGATTGACAAGGTAGAAGCTGGTGACATCGCCGCTGCCGTAGGTTTCAAGGACATCCGTACGGGTGACACGCTTTGTGACGAAGCCAACCCCATCGTACTGGAATCCATGGTATTCCCCGATCCCGTAATCGGTGTTGCCGTTGAGCCCAAGACGCAGAAAGACCTCGACAAGCTCGGTATGGCCCTCGCCAAACTGGCCGAAGAGGATCCCACCTTCACCGTTAAGTACGACGAAGACACCAACCAGACGGTAATCTCCGGTATGGGTGAGCTTCACCTGGAAATCATCGTTGACCGCCTGAAGCGTGAGTTTAAGGTGGAGGCCAACGTTGGTGCCCCTCAGGTAAACTACAAGGAAGCGCTGTTCGTGGAAGTTGAACACCGCGAGCGCCTCAAGAAGCAGTCCGGTGGTTCCGGTCTGTTTGCCGACATGAGCTTCACGCTCGGCCCCGCCGACCAGGAGTTCCTGGACAGCGACGAGTTCAAGAGCGGTAAGGAGCGCCTGCAGTTCGTTTGGGACATCGTAGGTGGTGCCATCGACAAGAACTACCAGAAGCCCATCAAGGACGGTTTCACCTCCATGATGAAGAACGGTATCCTCGCCGGTTACAACATCGACAGCATGAAGGTGCGGGTATTCGACGGTGGTATGCACTCCGTTGACTCCAAGCCGATTGCCTTCGAGCTTTGTGCCAAGGAAGGTTTCAAGGCCGCTGCTCCCAAGTGTAGCCCCAAGCTGCTCGAACCCATCATGGACGTAGTGATCACTACGCCCGAGGAGTACACGGGTAACGTAATCGGTGACCTCAACCGTCGCCGTGGTCTTCCCCGGGGTCAGGAGCCCGTATCTGGTGGTGCCGTGCGGATTTCCGCTGACGTGCCCCTGAGCGAAATGTTCGGTTACGTAACTGACCTGCGTACGATCACTTCTGGCCGCGCTAACTCCAGCATGACCTTCAGCCACTACACTGAGGCTCCTCAGGGTATCGCGAAGGAAATCATGGAGAAAGCCAAGGGCGAAGCATAAGTAATTAATCATTCTCCCGGATCGGCAACGATCCGGGAGAATTTCACAATCATGACCTTCGGAAAGCCGCTCGGTCTACTCTTTTGAAAATTTTAATCTGGCATGAATCAGAAAATTCGCATCAAACTGCGGTCTTACGATCATAACCTGGTGGACAAGTCTACCGAGAAGATCGTCAAAACCGTAAAGAACAGTGGGGCCATTGTTACCGGTCCGATTCCGCTGCCCACCGAGAAAGACATTTACACAGTGCTGCGTTCGCCGCACGTGAATAAGAAATCCCGGGAGCAGTTTCAGTTGCGCACGCACAAGCGCCTGATCGAAATCTACACTCCTAACCAAAAGACGGTAGACGCGCTTTCCAAGCTCGAGTTACCCAGTGGTGTAGACATTCAGGTGAAGCTTACCTAATCATTGGCGCATCACTTTAGTTTTTACTTCTCTCCATTGCGGAAGAAGTAGGGATAACCATATTAGCTAACTGTTCCCTCCCCGGTTGAACCCGTGGGACGGAATTTTTCTCGCCCGCTCCGTATTATTTCAGGATGGCGAAGAATAAATTCAAAACCAATGAACGGAATTATTGGTAAGAAGGTAGGAATGACTTCCATCTTCGACGACGCAGGTCGCAACGTGGCTTGTACCGTCATTGAGGCTGGTCCTTGTGTGGTTACACAGGTTAAGACCGACGACTCAGATAACTACAACGCGCTCCAGCTCGCTTACGGCGAACGCAAGGAAAAGAACACCAGCCAGCAGATGGCCGGCCACTTTAAGGCCGCCGGTACCACGGCTAAGGCCGAGGTGGTGGAATTCCGCGACATGGACGTGGAAAAAGTACTGGGAGACACCGTAACCGTAGACGAAGTATTCGTGGAGGGCGACCTGCTCGCCGCCGTAGGAACTTCCAAGGGTAAGGGCTTCCAGGGTGTAGTAAAGCGCCACAACTTTAAGGGGGTGAACGACGCTACTCACGGTCAGCATAACCGCCAGCGTGCCCCCGGTTCTATCGGTGCGGCCAGCTACCCTGCCCGGGTATTCAAGGGCATGCGGATGGCCGGACGTGACGGAGGTGGCCGTGTAACGGTTAAGAACCTGCGTGTACTCAAGGTATTCCCCGAGCGTAACCTCATCCTCATTAAGGGTGCCGTACCCGGCCCCAAAGGTGGAACCGTAATCCTGCACAAATAATTTAATTCGCCGATCCCGCTACGTATAAGTAAGGATCGTAAATAGATAAACATGAAACTGCAAGTTCACAGCGCACAGGGTAGCAGCACCGGCCGTGAGGTAGAACTGCCCGAAAACATTTTCGGCGTAGAGCCCAACGAGCACGCCGTGTACCTGGCCGTTAAGGCTTACCTGGCCGCTCAGCGCCAGGGTACCCACAAGGCAAAGGAGCGTGGCGAAATCGCCGGTTCCACCAAAAAGCTTCACCGTCAGAAAGGTACGGGGGGTAGCCGTAAGGGTGACATCAAGAACCCGCTGTTCCGTAGTGGTGGCCGCATCTTCGGTCCCCGCCCCCGCAACTACGACATCAAGCTGAACAAGAAAGTACGTCAGGCCGCCAAGGCTTCCGCACTTTCTACCAAAGCTGGTGAAGGTAAACTCATGATCGTAGAGGACTTGAGCTTTGAAGCTCCCAAGACCAAAGACTACCAGAACTTCCTGACCGCCGTTGGCGCCAGCGAAGGAAAGGTCCTGCTGATCACGGCTGACAACGCCCCTAACGTGTACCGGAGCAGCCGCAACCTGCCCCACAGCCACGTCATGAGCGCCGGCGAAGTAAACACCTACGAACTGATGAAGGCCAGCACGGTCATCGTTGCCGAAGGTGCAATTGAAAAACTCAAAGAGCAATTCGCTTAAAGTATACTCAGATGGCTAAGCAAATCATCATCAAGCCCGTCGTATCCGAGAAAGCTGAATTGCTTTCTGAAGATGCCCAGCAGTACACCTTCGTGGTGGCTAAGACGGCCAACAAGATTGAAGTTCGTAACGCAGTGGAAGCTCGTTACGGCGTGACGGTAGACCGCGTGAACACGATGGTCATGCCCGGAAAAACCAAGAACAGATCGACCAAGTCCGGAATCATCCGCGGTCGGGTACCCGCCTTCAAGAAGGCCGTCGTTACCCTGATCGAAGGTGACACCATCGACTTGTACAACGAATTATAAAAACACCGGAAGGTGGGGAGCCGCGGACTTCAGTCGATCGTAGTGCCGTGCTTTTGCTCCGATATCTTCCGGATCAACCAGTGCAATAATGCCAATTAAGAAGTTTAAGCCGGTTTCCCCAGGTTCCCGCTTTCACGTTGGTACCAAGTTCGACGAACTGACCACCGACAAGCCGGAAAAAAGCCTGCTGGCCCCCCTCAAGAAGAGTGGTGGCCGTAACCGCACGGGTAAGATGACCGTACGCCAGCGTGGTGGTGGTCACAAGCGCCGTTACCGTATCATTGATTTCCGCCGTGACCTGGACGGTGTTCAGGCTGAGGTAAAGACGATCGAGTACGATCCGAACCGCACGGCCTTCATCGCCCTGGTAGAATACACCAACGGTGAGAAGCGCTACATCCTGGCTCCTCAGGGCCTGAAGGTGGGCGACAAGCTCGAGTCCGGTGCCAACGCTGCCCCCACGACGGGGAATACGCTTTTCCTCGCCGATGTGCCCCTGGGTTCTCCCATCCACGCCATTGAGCTGCAGCCCGGAAAGGGTGCCGCCCTGGCGCGTAGTGCCGGCACGAACGGTGTCCTGATGGGTAAGGAAGGAAAGTACGTATCCGTGAAGCTGCCCAGCGGCGAGGTGCGTCGTATCCTGAAGACCTGCCGTGCTACCATCGGTAACACGTCTAACCCCGACCACGCCCTGCGCGTTTCCGGTAAGGCCGGACGTAGCCGCTGGTTGGGTCGTCGTCCCCGCGTTCGCGGTGTAGCCATGAACCCCGTCGATCACCCGATGGGTGGTGGTGAAGGTCGCGCTTCCGGAGGTCACCCACGCAGCCGTACGGGTATTATGGCCAAGGGTCAGAAGACGCGTAACGTCAACAAGGCGAGTAACAAATTGATCATCAGCCGTCGCAAGACGAAGAATAAGAAATAATCCATGGCACGTTCGCTTAAGAAAGGTCCTTACGTATTTCACCGTCTGTACGACAAAGTTGTCAAGGCACAGGAAGGTGGCCGCAAGGGCATGATCAAAACCTGGTCTCGCGCCTCCATGATCGTTCCCGACATGGTGGGTTTGACCATCGCCGTTCACAACGGTAAGACGCACGTTCCCGTCTACGTTACGGAGAACATGGTAGGGCACAAGCTCGGTGAGTTTGCCCCCACGCGTTCATTCCGTGGCCACGGTGGTAAAAAATAATTAATTGGCGCGAACGCAGGTGCCAAGATTTCCGGTCCGGCCGGGTAGAGACAAGGCATGCCTTGTCTCTGCATTGCCAAACCGAACAATTTTGCACCCGCGCCGCGTCGCCCTAATGAGTGAAGGTAGAGTGTGACCTCGTCCGTACCGGGCCCGTTGCACTAACCCGTTCCCTCGAAATATTTCATAATGGAAGCAGTAGCAAGTTTAAACAGCATCCCGATGTCCGTCCGCAAGATGCGGTTGGTCGTGGACCTGATCCGCGGTAAGGAAGTAGGGGAGGCACTGAGCATCCTGGAATACAGCAAGCAGGAAGCCGCCATCTGGCTGAAGAAGAACCTTCTTTCGGCCGTCGCCAACTGGGAATACAAAACCGGAGGATCAGAGAGCGCCGACGAGTATGGCCTTTTCGTATCCGAGGCTTTTGCCGACCAGGGCGCGCAAATCAAGCGTTTCCGTCCGGCCCCCCACGGCCGTGCGCACCGGATTCGTAAGCACAGTTGCCACATCACCATCAAGGTGTCCAACGCCAAGCCGCTCCCCAGCGAAGCTAACGTGGACGCAGAACCCGAAACCGTAGAAGAATAAGCCATGGGCCAGAAGACAAATCCAATTGGTAACCGCCTTGGTTACATTCGCGGGTGGGACAGCAACTGGTATGCTGACAAAGAGTACGCCGCCAACGTCATTGAAGACGAGAAGCTGCGTCAGTACCTCGGTACCCGTATCGAAAAGGGTGGTATCGCCCGCATCATCATCGAGCGTACGCTGAAGCGGGTAACGCTGACGATCCACACCTCCCGTCCCGGTATCATCATCGGTAAGGGTGGCCGTGAGATCGAACAGATTCGTCAGGAACTTCACCGTCTGACGAAGAAGGATATCCAAATCAACATCATCGAGATCCGCAAGCCGGAGCTGGACGCCAACATTGTGGCCGAAAGCATCGCCAAGCAGATCGAAGCGCGGATCAACTACCGCCGGGCCATCAAGACGAGCATCGCCTCCACGATGCGCGCCAGCGCCGAAGGCATCAAGGTTCGTATTTCCGGTCGTCTGAACGGATCCGACATGAGCCGGACGGAAGAGTACAAAGAGGGCCGTACGCCCCTGCACACTTTCCGTGCCGACATCGACTACGCCCACAAAGAAGCCCACACCGTTTACGGTCGTATCGGCATCAAAGTGTGGCTGTGTAAGGGTGAGGTACTCGGTAAGCGGGACCTGAACCCCAACGCCGGCCTGGCTACCAAAGGCAACGATCGCCGCGGTGGTGGTCGTGACCGTGGCGGCCGTGGTGGCCGCGACCGTGGTGGTCGCGGTGGTAACCGTCGCTAGTAGCCCCGTCGGGTAGTGCAGCGACTTCAGCGCTACCCCTACCGAAACACAAGCATCAATGGGATGCCATTTGGCCTAACCCATTGAATTTACGAGCGGGCTTCGTTGCCCAGCTGAGACTCAACCGCCCCTGGCGAGAGTACGATTGACCGGACATTATCAAGAAGCTTCTTGCGCTGATGTCCAACCCTCCGAAAGCAGGGCGATAGCGGACGATGATGCGTCGCTATCGGCTTGCTTTCGGATTTAAAAGCGAGGCAGCGCGAAATAAATACATTTTGCGCTTCTCGCTTTTCAAAGTGACGGGAAAACCGTACCTTTGCCCCGCTCTAGCCGGACCCTCGGCAAAATGCGGGCGTAAATGATTGATTTTTCAGTCTTTTACCCACAAAAAAAATAATCATGTTACAGCCGAAAAGAACGAAATACCGCAAGCAGCAGAAAGGTCGCAACCGTGGCCTGGCGCAGCGTGGTAATCGGGTGAACTTCGGATCCTTTGGCCTGAAGAGCCTGGGGACCGGCCGGATCACCAACCGTCAGATCGAGGCCGCACGTATTGCCATGACGCGCTACATGAAGCGTGAGGGTAAAGTGTGGATTCGGATTTTCCCCGACAAGCCCATCACCAGCAAGCCTTTGGAGGTACGTATGGGTAAGGGTAAGGGTGCCCTGGATCACTGGGTAGCCAACGTACAGCCTGGTCGTATTCTCTTTGAGATGGACGGTGTACCCCGCGAAGTTGCCGAAGAGGCGCTGCGTCTGGCGGCACAGAAGCTCCCCGTACTGACCAAAATTGTCACCCGGGTAGACTACGTTGACTAAGCGTAACCGGAATCATTAACAAATTAGCTAAGACCGCTCCCGACAAAGTCGTGGACGTAGCAAAATAAGCAAAACTGATGGCGAGTAATAAAACAGTCGAGTTGCGCAATGCTTCGGACGCCGATCTGCAGGATCAGCTGACGGAGACTTCCGCAAGCCTCGAAAAAATGAAATTCGACCATACCGTTAACGGTATCGAAAATCCGCTCCAGCTGCGTGCGATTCGTCGCGACGTAGCCCGGATCAAAACTGAGATCCGTCGTCGCGAGCTTGAGAGCCTGTCCGCCGAGGACGTGGCCAAGCGCGATCGTATCCGTAATCGTCGTCGTAAAAAGTAATTAAGCATGAGCAACGAGGTAACGCCCCAGCAGGAAACTGCCGCTCCCGGCCGTAACGAGCGTAAGACGCGTGACGGTATTGTGGTGAGCAACAAGATGGACAAGACTATTGCCGTCGCCATTCAACGTCGTCTTCAGCACCCGATCTACGGAAAGTACGTGAAGAAAACGACGAAGCTCATCGCTCACGACGAGAACAATGAGTGCAACATTGGTGACACAGTGCGCATCATGGAAACCCGTCCCCTGAGCCGCCGCAAGCGCTGGCGTCTGGTGACCATTCTGGAAAAAGCCAAGTAACCTTAATCGTTCACGGCAAAAAAATAGCTAGTCATGATCCAACAGGAATCACGGTTGCGCGTAGCCGACAACAGCGGTGCTAAGGAAGTACTCTGTATTCGCGTACTTGGCGGCTCTAAGCGTCGCTACGCCAGCATCGGCGATCAGATCGTCGTATCGGTTAAGGAAGCTTCTCCGGGCGGAAACGTCAAAAAAGGCTCCGTTTCAAAGGCCGTCGTCGTACGTACGAAGAAAGAAATTCGTCGTAAGGATGGCTCCTACATTCGTTTTGATGACAACGCCGTGGTATTGCTCAACGCCAACGAAGAGCCCCGCGGTACCCGCATCTTCGGCCCCGTGGCCCGCGAACTTCGCGACCGCGACTACATGAAGATCGTTTCACTGGCCCCCGAAGTACTCTAAAGCGGGCACCAAATTAATCTCCAATGGCTAACAAAACCTATAAAGACAAGCAGAAGCGCTTCGCGCCGAAGCTGAAGATCAAGAAGGGAGACATGGTCGTGGTCATCTCCGGTGCCGATAAAGACCGTTCTACCCCTCGCGAGGTACTCGAGGTCTTTCCGAAGGATAACCGCGCAATTGTCGATGGTGTGAACATTCGCAAGAAGCACCAGAAACCGACCGAAACCGAAAACGGCGGCATCGTTGAGAAAGCTGCCCCTATCCACATTAGCAATCTTATGCTGGTAGATCCTGCTACCAATGAGCCAACCCGCGTTGGCCGCAAGCAGGACGAGGACGGAAAGCTCCGTCGTTTCGCCAAGCGTAATGGTAATATCATCAAGTAATGAGCAGCTACACGCCAAGACTTAAGAAAAAGTACGACGAGGAAGTACGCGCCAAATTGCAGGAGCAGTTCAACTACTCCAGCTCAATGCAGACGCCCCGCTTGCTGAAGATCTGTATCAACCAGGGTGTTGGTAAGGGTACTCAGGACCGCAAGCTGGTGGAGAATGCCATCAAGGAAATGACCCTCGTTGCCGGCCAGCAGGCCGTTACCACCAAGGCCAAGAAATCCGTTTCTAACTTCCGACTTCGTGACGGTATGGCCATCGGTGCCAAGGTTACCCTCCGTCGCAACCGGATGTACGAATTCCTGGATCGCCTCATTGCTACGGCGCTTCCCCGCGTACGTGACTTCCGGGGCATCAACGACAAGAGCTTCGACGGCCGTGGTAACTACACCATGGGCATCACCGAGCAGATCATCTTCCCCGAGATCAGCCTCGACGATGTATCCAACATTACCGGTTACGACATCACTTTCGTGACCAGCGCCGAGACCGACGCAGAAGCCCTGGCTCTGCTGAAAGCCCTTGGCCTTCCATTTAAGAATCAGAATAACTAACGACAAATGGCTCGTAAATCACTCATCGCCCGGGAGCGCAAGCGCGAACGTATGGTGGCTAAGTACGCCGAGAAGCGTGCTCAGCTCAAAGCCGAAGGCAACTGGGATGAATTGGACAAGCTTCCCCGCAACTCCAACCCCATCCGTCTGCACAACCGTTGTGGACTCACCGGCCGCCCCAAAGGCTACATGCGTAAGTTCGGCATCTGCCGCGTTAAGTTCCGTGAAATGGCACTGGACGGCAAGATCCCCGGCGTACGTAAAGCAAGCTGGTAAACTCATCGGGGCTTCCCCGATAAGCTACCAACCAATTAACCTTCATTTTAACAGTCCCGTAGGTTCCTTGCTACGATAGGCAGGGAATACCGCAGGGCGCAATCCAAATAGTCATGGCAGTTACCGATCCCATCGCCGACTATCTGACCCGCATCCGCAACGCGCAAATTGCTGGTCACCGTGTGGTCACCATTCCAGCTTCTAAAACCAAGAAGCGGATGACCGAAATCCTGTACGATCAGGGTTACATCCTGAAGTACAAGTTTGACGACGAAGCAGGAAAAGGAAAGCAGGGAGAAATCTCCATTGCCCTTAAGTACAACAAGGGGACCAAGGACCCCGTCATCCGCAAGATGATCCGCGTGTCCAAGCCCGGTCTTCGTCAGTACGTGAAGGCAGAAGCGCTGCCCCGCGTCATCAACGGCCTGGGTATTGCCATCGTGTCTACCTCCAAGGGGTTGATGACCGACAAGCAGGCCCGCGCCGAGCACATTGGTGGCGAAGTGCTTTGCTACGTCTACTAATTTTTCTAACCAGTCAAAGTTTCACGCCTGCAGAGCGAAGGTACTTCGTATCGTAAGGCAATTAAATCAATAGGATATGTCCAGAATTGGCAAAAATCCCGTCAGCGTTCCCTCCGGTGTCACCATCGACATCACGAAGGGCAACCTGGTGACCGTCAAGGGCCCCAAGGGGGAACTTATCCAGCAGGTACACCCCGAGCTGGGACTCAACATTGAAGACGGAGAGCTCACCGTTACTCGTCCGAACGAGAGTAAGCGGATGCGCAGCTTTCACGGTCTTTACCGCTCCCTCATCCACAATATGGTTGTTGGGGTAACGGAGGGTTACACCAAAGAACTCGAAGTAGTTGGTGTAGGTTATCGTGCAGAAAATAAGGGCAACCTGTTGATCCTTACGCTCGGATACTCTCACCCGATTTACTTCATGATCCCCGCCGAGGTCGCCGTGGAAACGGTCAGTGCCAAGGGTAAAGCACCGGTAATCAAACTGAGCAGCAACGATAAGCAGCTGATCGGTCAGGTAGCCGCCAAGATCCGCGCCTTCCGTAAGCCGGAGCCGTACAAGGGTAAGGGTATCAAATTTGTCGGTGAAGAAATTCGTCGTAAGGCTGGTAAGACTGCCGCTAAGTAGTAACCGGTAAAAAAGAATTAGCAATGCAACTCACAAAACTTAAGCGGAGAAAGCGGATTCACAGCCGTGTTCGTAAAAACATTTCCGGTACGGCAGAACGCCCCCGTCTAAATGTTTTTCGCTCTAACAAATACATCTACGCTCAGTTGATCGATGACGTCAACGGCGTTACGCTTGCCCAGGCTTCCAGCTTTGAGGCGCAGGTAGCCAACGATGGCAACAAGACCGACCAGTCTGCTGCCGTCGGTAAACTCCTCGCTGAGCGCGCTACGGCCAAGGGCATTTCAACGGTTCTCTTCGATCGGGGAGGATATTTATTTCACGGACGGGTTAAGGCACTGGCAGACGGTGCTCGCGAAGGCGGCCTGAAATTTTAAATTACGCTACAATGGCTGATAACAGAAATAATTCTGGCGGTGGCGGTGGCCGCAACCGTCGTGACAATAACCGCCGTGGTAATCGCAACGACCAGCAGCAACCTGAATCTGATCTGCGCGAAAAGATGGTAGCCCTTAACCGGGTCTCCAAGGTTACCAAAGGTGGTCGTACGTTCACCTTCGCCGCCATCGTGGTGGTCGGTGACGGCAAAGGAAAGGTAGGACACGGAATGGGTAAAGCCCGGGATATTTCCCAGGCCATCCAGAAGGCTACCGATACGGCTCGTAAGAGCATGATCACGGTTCCGCTGCACAACGGAACGATCCCCCACGAGCAGCTGGGTAAGTACGGTGCCGGTAAGGTACTGCTGAAGCCCGCCTCTGAAGGTACCGGGGTAATCGCCGGTGGCGCGATGCGCGCCGTACTGGACATCGCCGGGGTACACAACGTACTGGCCAAGTCTCAGGGTTCCTCGAACCCCCACAACGTGATCAAAGCCACCATCGATGCGCTGAAGAAGCTCCGCAGCCCGATGGAAATTGCCAAGCAACGGGGTATTTCTATGGAAAAACTCTTTGAAGGTTAATTGCCGACACCGAGTTAAAAAATAAATCGAGCATGGCTAAGGTTAAAATCACCCAGGTTAAGAGTGTAATTGACCGTCCTAAGAAACAGAAGGACACGATCAAAGCTCTCGGCTTACGCAAAGTCAATCAGACCGTTGAGCGGGAAAACACTCCCGTGATCCAGGGCATGATCGCCAAAGTAAGTCACCTTGTTAAAGTTGAGGAAGCCTAAGGGAACAGAACTGAGGGAGCGTAAATTTTAACGGTTTACGCAATTATGACAGTTCGGCACGGATGGCACACTAGTTGTACCTTGCACCCGCACTCCGTTGCCCCCGAGAGACTTCCATAAAAAATATTCCGTCATGGAACTTAATAATCTCAAACCAGCCGCCGGCGCTACCAAGTCCGGCAAGCGAATCGCCCGGGGCCAGGGTTCCGGTCGTGGTGGTACGTCCACCCGCGGTCACAAAGGGGCAAAATCCCGCAGTGGTTACAAGAGCAAGCGCAACTTCGAAGGTGGTCAGATGCCCCTGCAGATGCGTCTGCCCAAGCGTGGCTTCAACAGCCCTAACCGCACCGACTACGTAGCCTTCAACCTTGATCGCCTCCAGGCCATCAGCGAGAAATACGGAATGACGGAGATCAACCCCGAGGCGCTCTACAACGCCGGTATTATTAAGAAGAACGACCTGGTAAAGGTGCTCGCCAACGGTGAACTCACTTCCAGCCTTACGGTAACGGCTCACGCCGCCTCCGCAAAAGCCAAGGAAGCCATTGAGAAAGCTGGTGGTAGCATTACCGTCGCCTAAATAATTGTCCCCATGAGGTTTTTTCAAACGCTTAAAAACATCTGGTCGATTGAGGAACTGCGTAAGCGGATTCTCTTTACGCTCCTCCTGATCGCCATTTACCGCCTGGGGTCCTTTATTGTCCTTCCCGGTGCCGACGTAGAAGCTCTGCAAGCCACCATGGCTGCCCAGGGAAATACCAACGACCTGCTGGGACTGATCAACCTCTTCACGGGAGGTGCCTTCAATAATGCTTCCATCATGGCCCTGGGCATCATGCCCTACATCACGGCAAGCATTATCGTGCAGCTGCTCGGCTTTGCCGTTCCTTACTTCCAACGCCTGCAAAGCAAGGAAGGAGAGTCCGGCCGCAAGAAGCTGAACCAGATCACCCGTGCCCTTACCGTAGCCATTACCCTCGTACAGGGTGCCGGTTACCTTGCCTTCATCAAGAGCAACGGCGGTATGAGTTCACAGGTTGATCCCTTCATCTTCTGGATCTCCGGTATCATCATCCTCTCTACCGGTACCATCTTCGCGATGTGGCTGGGTGAGCGGATCACGGACCGCGGCATCGGTAACGGTGTATCCCTGCTGATTACGGTGGGCATCATCGTTGGTCTGCCCTCCGCCTTCGCCTTCGAACTGACGTCCAAGAGCGACGCCCTGCTGCTCCTCGTAGTGGAAATGGCGGCCTTCTTCTTCGTCACCCTGGTGACCGTCATGGTCGTCACGGGCGTTCGTAAGATTCCCATCCAGTTCGCCAAGCGTATGGTGGGGCGGGGTAAGGGAGCCGCTCCCTCCGCTACGGCACGCGACTACATTCCCCTGAAGGTGAACGCCAGTGGGGTAATGCCCATCATCTTCGCCCAGGCCCTGATGATGCTTCCCGTGAGCCTCGCCGGTTTCGGCGGGAGCGTGGAGGCCCAGAGCAGCTGGTTCGTGCAGCAGTTTAACGACTTCACCTCTCCGCTCTACAACGTAGTGTACTTCTTCCTCGTAGTGATCTTCACCTACGTTTACACCGCACTGGTCGTAAACCCCGGTCAGTACACGGAGTACCTGCGTCGTCAGAATGCCTTCATTCCCGGCATTCGTGGCGGTACGGAAACGGAAGAGTACATCGACTCCATTACGAGCCGTATCACGCTTCCAGGATCCATCATCCTCGGTTTGATTGCCATCCTTCCTGCCATTGTGGCGCGCTTTGGTGTCAATCAGGCATTCGCCATTTTCTTCGGTGGTACGTCACTGATCATCATGGTTGGGGTGGTACTGGATACGCTACAACAAATTGAAAGCTACCTCCTCATGCGCAAGTATGACGGTCTGGTAAAAGAAGGTAAGATCGAGGGCCGCAACAGCGGTAGCCGGATGCAGCAGATTGGTGCTGACTTCTAAGCGCTTTACGATAAGCTAGTGCAAGAGGCGAGCTTCCCGAGGGAAGTTCGCCTTTTCCATTTCATGAAGCCCGTTTACCGGCTCTTTTCCCGGGGCCGCCGGCTGGCATCATTACTTTCGTCGGGGGAATTCTCCCTTCCCCGCAACTTATTTCCTTCCCGGTTACCTCATTACGATATGCTGAAAGATATATGGGAACTCCTCGGTGCCGCCATTCGCGGTGAGCAACATGATTTCACGAAGGGGAGTATCCAACGGGCCATCGTGCTCCTGGCGGTACCCATGATGCTGGAGATGGCCATGGAATCGGTATTCGCCCTGGTGGATACCTTTTTCGTGGGCAGGGTAGGCACCGAAGCGCTGACGACCGTGGGGCTCACCGAAGTGATGATGACCCTGGTGTATAGCATTGCCATTGGGTTGAGCACGGCGCCGATGGCCATGGTGGCCCGCTTCATCGGGGAGAAGAACCCCGCCCAGGCCAGCCGGGCCGCCGGCCAGGCCATTCTGCTGGGCGTGGTCGTCAGTGCCCTGATTGCCGTTCCGGGATTCATCTACGCCGCCGACCTGCTGGCCCTCATGGGCGCCAGCGAAGCCGTGATTGAGCAGGGGGTAGGGTACACCCGCATCATGTTTGCCAGCAACGTGGTCATCATGCTGCTGTTCGTCATCAACGGCATCTTTCGCGGAGCGGGGGAGGCCGTCAAGGCCATGCGCGTACTCTGGCTGGCCAACGGCATCAACATCATTCTGGACCCCCTCTTCATCTTCGGTCTCGGCCCCATTCCCGGCTTCGGCGTGGAGGGAGCGGCCATCGCCACGACCATCGGGCGTGGGGTGGGGGTACTCTATCAGTTGTACCTACTGTTTGGCGACCGCTCGGTGGTGCAGCTGGGCGGCGGCCGGACCTGGAGCATCGACTGGCCCATGCAACAGCGAATCGCCCGGATCGCCTCCACGGGGGCCTTCCAGTACCTCATCGCTTCGGCCAGCTGGGTGTTCCTGATGCGGATCGTGGCCAGTTTTGGCGATTATGCCGTGGCGGGTTACACGGTGGCGGTCCGACTCATCATCTTCACCCTGCTGCCCGCCTGGGGACTCGCCAATGCGGCGGCCACCTTCGTCGGACAGAACCTTGGCGCTAAGCAACCCGGCCGGGCGGAGCGGGGCGTGTGGGTCACCCTGCGCGTCACCAGCGTGTACCTGGCGGTGCTTGGTATCGGCTATTACGTTTGGGCGTGGCCGCTGGTGCAGAGTTTTTCCGGAGAAGCCGCGGCCGTCCGGTATGGCGTGCAGGCACTGCAGATCTTTGCCATCGGATACGTGTTCTTTGGCGCGGGGATGATCCCCGTCCAGGCCTTCAATGGTTCGGGAGACACCCGCACGCCTACCTGGCTGAACTTCATCTGCTTCTGGCTGCTGGAAATCCCGCTGGGCTACTACCTGGGTAAGCACCTGGGGTACGCCGTGGAGGGCGTGGTCTGGGCCGTAGTCATTGCCGAGGTCATTTTGGCTCTGCTGGCCTTATGGTTGTTCAAGCGGGGGAGTTGGAAGGCGACGGAGGTGTAGGGAGGCTTTAGGATTGAGGATTTAGGCTCAAGGAGAAGGCGGAGGAGCAGTTCCCGGAAAAGGCTTGCTCCGCAAGCCGGTCGTGAGGCTAAGGAGAAGGAAGAGGGAAGAGAAAAGAAGGAAGACCGCACAGTCGCGATGCAACAGCGGGCTAGGGGCTACCGGGTGTGCTGATCGTAAGGCTAAGGAGAAGGAAGAGGGAAGAGAAAAGAAGGAAGACCGCACAGTCGCGATGCAATAGCGGGCTAGGGGCTACCGGGTGTGCTGATCGTAAGGCTAAGGAGAAGGAAGAGGGAAGAGAAAAGAAGGAAGACCGCCCAGTCGCGATGCAATAGCGGGCTAGGGGCCTACCGGGTGTGCTGATCGTAAGGCCAACGCTGAGGAGGAGTTCCCGGAAAAGGCTTGCTCCGCAAGCCGGTCGCAAGGCTAAGGAGAAAGCCAAGGCTAAGGAAGGAGTGCCCGGAATAGGCTCGCTCCCCGCCCATAGATGAATGGTCGGGCAAGCGCAAGCCGGTCGTGAGGCTGGGGCTAAGGAGAAGAATAGTTTTCCAGATCGGAAGGAGCGTTGACCTGCGTATCTTTGCCACATGCCAAAACGCACCCTCATCGTCGGCGGCGGAGCCGCCGGATTCTTTACCGCCATCCGCCGGGCAGAATGTTTTCCGGAGGAGGAGATCACCATTTTGGAGAGGGGGAAAGCCGTGCTGGAAAAGGTCCGGATCAGTGGTGGTGGCCGTTGCAACGTCACCCACGCCTGCTGGGAGCCGAAAGAGCTGGTGAAGTTCTACCCCCGCGGCGGTAAGGAGCTGCTGGGCCCCTTCCACAAGTTCGCCTGTGGCGACACCATGGGGTGGTTTGGCGATCAGGGCGTGGAGCTGAAGATTGAGGACGATGGCCGGGTATTTCCGGTGAGCGATAACTCCCAGACGATCATCGACTGTCTCTGGCAAGCGGCCAAGCGGCGGGGTGTGCGGGTGCTCACCCGCACCCGGGTGAGTAAGATCATTGCTCCACCACAAGCTACTCCGGACGGGGTGTGGACCATACTGGCCGGCGAAGAACGCTTCGAGGCGGAAACCCTCGTGCTCACGACCGGCAGTAATCCGGCCGTCTGGAAAATGCTCGAAGGGCTGGGGCATCGCCTGGTGCCGCCCGTACCTTCCCTCTTTGCCTTCGACACCAAGGATACTCGCCTGCGTAACCTTTCCGGAATTTCCCTGCCCTGGTCGCAGGTCCACATCGAAGGCCAGAAGCTCAGGGCCGAAGGTCCCCTGCTCATCACCCACCGGGGCATGAGTGGACCGGCCATCCTACGACTCTCGGCCTGGGGCGCCCGGGAACTGGCCCCCAAGAAGTATCACTTTACCCTGGTGGTCAACTGGCTGGCGATGCGGCCGCAGGATGTGGCGGAAAAACTGCAGGAACTACGTAAGACCGAAGCCAAGCGGCAACTCTCGGCGCGGGCCTACCTGGATTTACCGCTACGACTGTGGAAGTCGCTGGTGGCGGCCGCCGGCATCCCCGACGCACAGCAATGGTCACAACTCAGCAACGCCCAGCGCGATGCGCTCACGGAACAGCTGACCGCCGCCCGCTTTTCGATTACGGGAAAATCCACCAACAAGGAAGAATTCGTAACGGCCGGTGGGGTGGACCTGCGGGAAATTGATTTCCGCAGTTTCCGCAGCAAAATTCACCCTAGTTTGTTGCTGGCCGGCGAAGTGCTGGACATTGACGCCATCACCGGCGGCTTCAACTTTCAGGCCGCCTGGACGGGCGGCTACCTGGCCGGCAGCAGTGAGTCGGGCTAGGCCCATCACCGTAGGGTCATTGAGTTAACCTAAGGTTGACTGTTGCCGGGAGCCAACCTCACGTAGTTAAAATTCAAAGAATTATTCAATCCGCGTAACGGTAGCCCGTCGGGCAGCATAAAGAAGCGTCTCCCACCCCCGTGGGAGAGAAACCATCCCTTTTCTTTAAACGCTTCTGACATGAAACTCACCTTTACCTTTCTAGTCTTATTTCTATGCGGTGGCCTGGCCATGGCCCAAACCGACATCTGCGCCATCGACCTCCTCGACGGTCCGCGCGTGGAGGCCCTCGCCAACGGCGACCGGGTAAACCTGGAATTTGAGTATTCCACCGATGAACCCGGTGGCGTGCGCATTTTTGCCCGCCCCTTCACCGACGGTGCGCTCACGCCCAGCTACGGCGCCAGTGGTTCCGGGCTGTATACCGGCAACGGCACCGGGACGGGATTCTTCACCATCAACAGCGGTGACGTCACCGTCGATGAAGTTCGATTCTCCATTACCAATGCCGATCAATCGGAGATCCTACAGGAATTTTTCATTCCGGTACACTACGAATTTGGAGAGAATGGTGCCCATAATTTTTCTTTCTCCGAAAATCCCAAGGTTGCCTCTTTCCTGCACGGAGAACAGGTGTCTACGACCTTTGACTACAACGCCCAGCATCCGGGAGGCGTGCGCATTTTTGTGCGTCCACTGACCAACGGAGGCCTGACGCCCGGCTACAGTGCCAGTGGCTCGCCACTCTTTACCGGAGAGGGAAGCTTTACGGCGAATTTTACGATCAATTCCGGGCTTAACGTCCGCGTGGATTCCTTGCGGGTAACGATTTTAAACGACGATCAATCCCAGTTGCTGAGTGAGTTTTTTATTCCGGTCAACTGGTACTGGAGTTCGGTCAAGATCACCAATCTGGACGTTCAGGGGGGGAACTTCGCCGCCAACAACGAAACCAAGGTGGTGGAATTTGACTATGCTACCACCTTACCCGGCGGGTTTATGATTTTTCCGCGTCCGGTCACCAACGGTGAGTTGACGCGTAACTACGGCGCCTGCCCGTCACCGGTTTACCGGAGGGACGGATCGAATACCTGCGACTTTACCATTTCGGCCCGCAATGCCCACGTTGACCACATCCAGGTTCGGGTGACGAATCCGGAGCAAACGGAAGATTTGCTGGTCATTCAGTACCCCACCAGCCTTTACTTCGGTGAGTTTGGCTTCCGTAACCTGGTGATGTGTCCGCCGAGTCCGGCGCGTTTGGCCCACGGCCGCCGGGTGAACAGCTACTACACCGTCAACAATCAATCCGGCAGCGACGCCCGCATTTTTGTTCGTCCGCTTACCGAAGGGGAATTAACGCCCGGTTACGGGGCGTCTGGCTCACCGGCCTATGCCCCCGGAGCTACGGCTGCCGACGACTTTTTCACGATTAACTCCGGCAACGTGCTGGTGGATCAGGTGCGCTTCGCGTTGACGAATGAGGATCAGAGCCAGGATCTTGGAGCCTTCATCCTGGACGCGCACTATCAGTTTGGGGATGCCGTCATCACCTCCGCCGCTTCTCCGGAAGCAGAAGATTACCTGGAATGGAAGGTTTTCCCGAACCCCATGGTGGACGCCGGACAATTGCGCCTTACGGCCCGGGAGACCCAGGTGGTGGACGTATACCTGGTGGATATGCTCGGCCGCAAAGTGGCGCAGTGGCCGGCCCAGCGGCTACCGTCGGGCACCTCCGTCACCCTGCCGGTGAATCGTCACGATCTACGGTTGGCTTCCGGTACCTATTTCCTGCACGTCCGCGGAGCCCAATTTACCGTAACGGAAACGGTGATCATGCAGTAGCGGCTCCCGAAGAATTTATGATCGGATTTACACCCTGGATCCGTCAGCCAACCGAGGCTGGCGGATCTTTTTTTGGGCGAGGGGCCGCGGGTGCGGTGTTTTTTGATGGGGCGATGTTGAACCGAAATTTATGGCACCTGCGCGCCGCGCCCCATCTCAATGTGAATTACTACGCGCCATCAGGGCAGTAGGAGAAATACCGAACCGCGCTTTGAATTTCCGGCTGAAATAGCTTGCACTTTCAATGCCGACCGCGAAACGTACTTCATTTACTCCAGCGTATTGCCCCTGGCTTAGTAGCTGGTATGCTCGTTGTAGGCGAATCTCCAGCACCAACTGTACCGGAGAAAGACCCGTTAGAGGGCCAATTACCCGCGCTAAATGGCGCTGGCTATACCCCAGATCCCTGGCCAGATCTTCAATGCCCCAGCTGGTATCTTCCATTCGTTGATCGATGTATTCGGATGCCTTAGTTACCAGGCTGGCATCTTGTTCGGGAGGGACGTCTCCCCACTCCGATTCCCGGTGCTGTTTATTTTTCAGTAAACATTGCATTCTGGCCCTTAATTCCGGAAGACTAAAGGGCTTGGTCACGTAATCATCGACCCCGAGTTGAAACCCGCGCAACTTATCTTTCTCCAAGGCACGAGCGGTAAGCAACAGAAAGGGGATGTCGTGCAGTCTGGCTTCTTCATTTATCCGTCGTCGGAGTTCGAATCCATCCATGGTGGGCATCATGACGTCAGAAGTAATGAGGTCTACGGGAGTTTCTTCGAGGAGCTCGAGGGCTTCCTGACCATTTCTTGCCATGAAGCACTCATATTCCTGTTGAAACTGTTCCTGAAGATAGCTGGCCATGTCGGGGTTATCCTCAACAATCAGCAGGCGAGGCAGGGGGCCTACGGGGGACCAGGATGGGGTAGGGGGGGGCAGTGTTTTATAGCTGGTCTCTACGGCAGGTGATTCCGATTCCGACTCGGATGGTTGGTGTGGGGCTCCTGCCGGGCTGGGCTGCAGGGGGAGGGTGAGCGTAAAAGTACTTCCCTGTTGTGGGGAACTTACCGCGGTCAGTTCTCCCCGTAAGAGATGAGCTAATTGTTGGGAAAGGGATAAGCCGATGCCCGTACCTCCCAGGTTCCTTGCCGTATACTTGCTTTGGTAAAAGCGGTCAAATATTCTGGGGAGGTCTTCCTCCGGAATTCCTGGCCCGGAGTCGGCAATCATAATCTGAAAACTTTGATGATTGTGTTTTGCAGATACCGTAATTTTTCCATCTGCGGGGGTAAATTTTACGGCATTGGCCAGCAGGTTGGTCAGGATGGTGGTGAATTGCTTTTGTGCGGAATAAATTTCCTTTTGATGGGGAAGGTCGATCTGAAGCTGGAAGTCCAGATTTTTGGCCTCGGCTTCGGATTGAAAGGCGGCACAGATGACGCGGAGTTGTTTTTCAAGGGAGAAGTAAGACCATTGAAGGCTAAGCTTACCCGCTTCCAGTTTTGCCAGGTCAAGAATTTCATTGGTGAGCCCAAGTAGTCGTTGACTATTGCGCAGCGCAGTAGTCAGCTTGGCCCGCAGCCCTACTTGCTTAAGGGCCTTCAGGCTCTCTTCAAGTGGACTGATAATCAGGGTTAGTGGGGTGCGGAGTTCGTGGCTTACGTTGGTGAAAAATTGTCCTTTAAGTTCATCCAGTTCGCGCAGTTGTTGCGCGGCTACTTTTTCCCGTTCGAGGGCCAGGGCAATTGCTTTAGCTTTTCTTCGCTGCCGGAGGGAAACCCACTGAAAGCCCCCAAAGAGCATCCCTAGAAGGATCGCGCCTCCCCCGACAAGGCGTTGCCGGATATTTACCTGATTAGCTAATTCGAGTTGGCTGGAAAGAATCTTGGCGTCTTTTTGGGCCAGGTCATAGCGGGCTTTGGCGTCAGTAAGTTCTTCCCGTTGTTTCTGGGACTGGAGGGAGTCGGAAACCGTAAGGGCTTTTTGTAGGTAATGGTAGGCAGAGTCCAATCGCCCGTTCGCTTTGTGGTGATTACTCCAATCCAGCATCATTTCCTTTTTCCAGGTCAGTGGTGCTAAATTATCGGGGATATTAAAGGCTATTTGATAGTACTTCCAGGCAGAATCTGGCTGTCCGAGGGCCAGGAAGCTTGTTCCCAAACCGTAGCAGGTTTGCGTGGAATACATGGGCTCCCCCAGGCGGTAGGCAAGCTCAAAGGATTTTCGGTATTGCTCAATGGCCGCCGGATAGTTGTTCTCCTCTCGTAAGAGATAGTTGCCGTAAACGTGGAAAATGCTGATTTTATCAAAAAGCTTGGGACTCTTCTCTGCTAGTGAAGTGGCCTTGAGAATGAGTTTTTTACGGTCCTGGCCATCCTCAACTGCTAGGAATAGTAGGGAATAGATGTTGGCCATTCCCAGCGTATCATTTTGAGCCTTCAGCTCGAAGATGGCTTCTTCGAGAGGTGGCCGGGCCAAATCTTTTCTATTTTGTTTAATGTAAAAATTGCCCAAGAATACTTTAGTGTCGCTGATGAGGCGAGGATCTTCCAGCGCTTGGGCGATGATTTGCATCTGGTTTAGTGCAGACAAGGTTTTATCGTAGTCCTTGATTTCTTCGAAAGTGTGGTGTAGAGAATTTAAAAGGCGGTACTGCCAACGCTGGTCACCCAGTGCCTGAGCCTTTTTGAGCCCCTTTTGTCCAGCCTCAATCGCCGCTGACATCTGGTCGAGTATGTACCTGGCTTGAAGCTCGTGATAGTAGGCACGTATTTCTTCGAGTAGGAATCCTGATCGCTGACTTATCTCTATGGCCTCTGCGGTCAGGGCTAGGGTTTCTTCGGCTGCATAATAGTGGATGGCACCTGCCAGGTCGTTGAGTACTTTGGCTCGGGTTGAGTCCGGGAGCGGAGTTGTGAGGAGGGCGCGTAGACTATCAGGCTGTTGAGCAAATAGGGAGATCGGAAGAAGGAACAACAGGCAGAAGTACAGCGGGAAACGCATAAGTAATTGATTTTCAGTGGCTGTCTGAAATGGACAAGGATGTGTCTAAAATGGGCAACGGGGCCAGGTGGGTTTGCTCCAATCTTGCGAAAGATAATTTGCACAGCTGAATATCCCTTACGTAAGGATATCGTGACGACCCAGTCTTTGGCTAGTACCCGCCGGACCTTAAAACCCACCGGCAATCTCTTCTCGCTAAGTTTTCCTGATGGGAAAACAGCTGTGCGTTCCCCCGGCTGACGGGCCGGGGGGATTTTCATTAATTCTGCCGAGCCTTCGGTTCGGTTCGAGAACCCCTACGCATGAAACGCACAGCATTTTTCTTTTTCTTAGTCCTGTTGTTCTTCTGGTTGTCCATACCTATGTTTGGCCAGACGACCTATTACGTAAACCAGGTTTCGGGTAGTGATGCCAATACTGGCACCAGCTGGGCTACGGCATTCTTCAGCCTGCAACCCGCCCTTGATGCGGCCCTTGATGGTGACGAAATCTGGGTGGCAGAGGGCACCTATGTACCGACCGTGGACCGTAGTGGCCAAAACCCCACGGACACCCGTGACCGTACCTTTTTCATCAATAAAGACATAAAAATTTATGGAGGATTCCCTCCGTCGGGCTCCCCTAGCTTACTACTGCGGAATACGGACAATCACGTGACCAGACTCAGCGGGGAAATTGGGGATCCGCTGAGCAGGTTTGATAACCTTTATACCGTCGTACACATTGATGGTGCTCAGGTGGAACTCCTTGGTTGCTACATTAGCGGTGGGACCGCAGATGGCGTTGGTTTTTTGCGAAGCAGGGGCGGAGGCATCTACCAAGAAACCTCCGGCGGAGGATTTTGCGGTGTGCTGCTGGACCAGTGCCGACTCCAGGAAAACCGAGCAACGTATGGCGGCGGCATATATCAGTACGGGGTTGGGGGAGAATTGACCATGAGTATCGAAAGGTCGAGTTTTTTCACTAATGCTGCTTCAGAATACGGCGGGGCAATATATTCTGCGGGTGATTTAAGTACCATCAACTTGCTGGTCGAAAATACTATTTTTGATGGCAATTACGGAGTGAATGGAGGCGGTGTATTTGCTTTAGACGATGCTGATGCAGGCTTGATCAACTTTAACCACTGCACTTTTAACTTCAGTCGCGCAGAATCAGAAGGGGGGGTAGGTACAATTGTTTACTGGGACTCCGGACAGGAGGCTCCAGAAATTAGGAATTCGATTATTACTGACACCCGCGGTGCCTTATTTTCCGATGCTTCCGGTAACCAAGCCGAGTTCAGCCTTTCCTACAGCGCCTTGGATGTGGCTACCTGCCCAGCCCTAATTGACTGTCAGCAGGCGGTTGGTATTGCTCTGGGGATTGATCCGTTATTTGTGAGTCCCTTTGTCGATCGCAATTTTGACCTGCAGGATTGTTCTCCCGTAATTCATCTTCCTGCGGACCCCAACGTGGTAACGGCGGTAGATTACAACGGGGATTCGCGGGCCGTGGGCTCCGCCGCCACCCTTGGTGCCCACGAATACCTTGGTCCACCTTGTTGTGATCCAAACAATAGCGTCCTGTACGTTGACCAAAACGCCAGCGGAAATAACGATGGCTCCTCCTGGCAACATGCCTTCACCGATTTCCAGGACGCCCTGGACGAGTGGAATAACACTGATTGCCTTAATCGGGAAATATGGGTGGCTGACGGGGTGTACCTACCCACCAGAGACGCCGCCGGAAATGCGAACCCTTCGAATCCAAGGAAAAAAACCTTTTATATCCCTCGGTCTGCTGAGCCCGCCGCAATTTACGGTGGGTTTGCCGGGGGGGAAACGAGCCGGAATCAGCGCAACCCCGAGCAAAACACCACCGTGCTGAGTGGTAATATCGGCAGCAGCTCCAGTAGTGACAATGCGTATCATGTAATGTACGCAGAACCACTAAACGGCTTCAGTATGGACGGCTTGACGATTACGGGGGGGCGTGCCGACGGGCAAGCCGGAAGCGAAGACAGTTATGGCGGTGGACTCTTTACCAAATGCACTCAGTTTGATGATGATTTTATCACCCTGACCAATCTAAAGTTTGAGCGAAATCATGCAATTCGGGGAGGGGCGTTCTACATGGTCGAGCAACAGGGATACTTTTACCATGTGACTCGTTTTGAGCGGGCGCTCTTTCGGGAGAACACGGCTCAACTAGATGGTGGTGCGGTGTACCTGGATGGAACTGCCTCTACTATTGTGCAAGGTTTTGACCATCAATTTTTGCATTGCACCTTTCAACGGAATGAAGCCAATGGAGGCTGGGGGGGAGGTATATATATACATGCTGGAACTGGGAGTGCTCCACATGGGAGAATTGACCTGCTTAACCCATTGTTTGAGCAAAACCTTGCTCCTTTTGGTGGTAGTGCCATCGCCTACGATCAAATAACTGGAGATGGCTTGACAATAAAGAGTGGAACTTTCTACGGAAACAGTTCCACGAACGGAAATGCTATTGACATTACGGGGTGGTTACATGAACTCGATAGAATTGAGTTGGAAAATTCCCTTTTTTGGGGCAATGGGTCTAATTTTCCCTCTAGTGAGACCTGGTATTTCCATATGGAGTATTGCCTTGTGGAGGAAAGTAGCTGCCCTACCTCTGTGCTTTGCGATGAATCTCTTTTCGGAGTTGACCCCTTACTAGAAAACCCTGCTGCGGGGAATTACCGCCTGACGGCCTGCTCTCCGGCGGTAGACATGGGGGCATTTCCTGATTTTCGCATCACAACCGATTTTGAGGGAGATAGCCGCAGCCTGGGCACTGCTTCTGACATCGGCTATGACGAATACAGCGGTAACGCTGGCTGCTGCCCCGCCGGAAATGCTTTCTTCGTTAACGCCAGCGCCACCGGCGCAAATAACGGTACCAGCTGGGCCGATGCCTTCACGAGCCTTCAGGACGCCCTGGATGAATTCAAGAGTGGAAACTGCCCGAACGTATACCATATCTGGGTAGCCGAAGGCACCTACCTGCCAACAAAGGATAAAACCGGCAACGCCTCCCCCGCAGACCCCCGTACCCGCACCTTCTTTATTGATCATAATGATTTGACCATCGTCGGCGGCTTCCCGAATACCGGCAACCCCGGCCTGGACCAGGCCAGCCTGGACAACCCCACCATCCTCTCCGGAGATATCGGCGTCCAGGGCAACGGTAGTGATAATGCCTATTCCGTCGTCCACACCGAAAATCTCGGAGACGGAACTTTCCAGAACCTTTACGTACAGGATGGAAATGCTGATGGTGGCAGCGACGAACTGAAAAATGGTGGCGGTTGGTACAATGTGTCCAGCACTACGGTTACCAATTCTAATGGTTATTCCCCGATCCTGGATAAAGTAGTCTTTCGCAATAATGGTGCAAGACTCGGCGGTGCCTTTTATAATGAACCCAGGAACGGGACCGGCGAGGCCAGCCCGTTTTTCGTCGATTGTACTTTTCGGGAGAACAGCGCCAGCCAGTACGGTGGAGGGTTTTATTCTTTCGGGGATAACGGCAACACGACCATTAATTTTATTAACCCCATTTTTGATAGTAACACCGCCCTGGTTAATGGGGCTGCTATTGCCTACGATGACCCCGCTACGGGTAATTTGACTTGTGTAAACGGCAGCTTCTACAATAACCAGGTTTTCCAGAATTTAGGCGAAGCCGTACATCCCGTATATTTTGACGATGGCCGTGGCCCCATGATATTTTTAAACTGCGCTTTTGATGAGAGTAAGTCCGTCAATGCCAGCCACCTCGCCTTTCCAGACATCCAAATGCAGGCCTGTATCATTCCCGAGGCCAGTTGCCCGCCAGGGGTGACCTGCGTTGCTGGAGTCCAATTCAATACTGACCCTCAGTTCATTGACCCCGCAAACGATAATTTCGAACTACAGACCTGTTCTCCAGCCGTAGACGCGGGTGTTGGGGTGAGCTTCAATACGGATCATGTGGGGAATCCCCGTACCAGGGGCGGGGCACCTGACCTTGGGGCGCTCGAGCGACAGTCGGGTTCCTGCTGCCCCACCGGTAAGGTCGTCTACGTAGATCTCGACGCTACGAATGGTAACCAAGACGGCACCTCCTGGGCCAATGCGTTCACCACCCTAGACGACGCTCTGGCACTGTTCCGCGCGAGCCAATGTGGAATGATCGAAGAAATTTGGATGGCCGAAGGGACCTACAAACCTCGATTGGGGACGTCCGGAAGCCCTGCTGTCAACCCCCGAGATAATACTTTCTACGTTGACGTGGCCGTCAAAATATATGGAGGCTTCGCCGGTACGGAAACGACTTTTCTCCAACGAAACATCACCGCCAACCCCGTAATTTTAAGCGGTGATATCGGTGTAGTTGGAAATGCTAACGACAATGTATACACAGTCCTGACCATTGAGGGCCTCGCTACTGGGGGACACTTCGATGGCTTATTTATCCAAGATGGTAACGCTAACGCCACCGGGAATTTCGGCAGCCAAGTAGCCAGTGGAGGTGGGGTGTACAACGATGGCGTCGCCAGTGGCGTCTCCAATCCCGCTTTCTTTGAGTGCGTTTTTCGCAATAACCAAGCGTTGGAGGGCGGCGCTTTTTACAACCGCAGTCAGTCGTCCGGCGCTTTATCCCGCCCCACCTTTAGTCGGTGTGAGTTTAGTGGGAATAGCGTTACCGCAGGTGGCGGAGCCATTTACTCAAGCTTTGGCCAGTTAGAAGCTGCCAATTGCCGCTTTGAAATGAATCAGAGTGGCACCAATGGCGGTGCAGTGCAGCTGAGTAAAAACGTTGGCTTAACCACCGATAATACGGGATTCCTCTTTTGCGAATTCATCGAGAACGAATGTTCGGGCTTTGGCGGGGCGGTTTACGTAGAAGGTGACGGCGAGCAAGCCCCTGCATTTGATGTCTGCCTTTTTGAAGGTAACTCGGCGCTCTTCGGGGGAGGGCTCTACCTCTCTGGCCTAAATACTAGGGTAAGGATTAACGCCAGTACTTTAGTCAACCAGTCGGCTGGCGTGGGTAATGCCCAGTGCATCGGCTCGGCTGGCGGGGCGGAAATTGACCTCCAAAGCAGCATCGTCTGGAGCCCTGCAGTGAGTGGTGATGACTTTAAGTTGGGCCCCGCCAGCCAGAATCACGACCTGGTCAATTGCCTCATTGAAGCCGCCAGCTGTCCGGCTCAGACCACCTGCCAACAGACTCTCTTCGCCCAGGACCCCCGCTTCGTTAATCCTAACGGAAACTACCAACTCCAGGCAAGCTCTCCGGCCGTAGATGCGGGCGATGCTTTCCACGTACCTTTTCTCGGAATTGACCTCTTGGGGAATCTCCGAGTGCAAGGTGGTGAAATGGACATCGGCGCCTATGAGTCTCCCTTTACCGCATTGCCCGTGGAGTGGCTGTCCTTTGGCGTTAGTGATGGCGTCAAAGCAGGGACTGCCCTCCTGCATTGGAGTACCATTAGCGAAGTAAACAGCGACTACTTTTGGGTGGAGCGGTCTGGAGACGGAATGTCATTCACGCCCATTGGCTCGGTCCGGGCAGCGGGGAACAGCACTGGGATAAGGGAGTATATGTGGCTGGATGAGTCACCGATCGCCGGCCAGAATTACTACCGTCTGCGACAGGTTGATACGGACGGGACGTTTTCGTTATCGGCCATTCTTAACTGGAGCCAGAACAGTGAATTTACCGAACTGGTAGCCTTTCCCAATCCGTTTACCGATTGGATAAGCCTACGGGCCGTCAGGGCTGATTATCGTCTGCTGGACCTCAATGGCCGGGAAATCCAAAGCTGGAAAATCTTACAGCCCGGAACCGTAAGCTGGGACCTCACCGAATTGCCTCCAGGGTTATATTTTATCGAAGAAACACAGGCCAAACAACGCCGGACGGTTCGTTTGATAAAGCAATAGTATCGGGCGATTACCGCAGGTGCCGAGAGATTGGTGCGGCAATGGTCCAGAGACAAGGCATGCAGTAGAGACAAGGCATGCAGTAGAGACAAGGCATGCCTTGTCTCCAAAGTAACCCCAGGGCCCACCGTCACCCATTGAGGGCATGCCTTGTCTCTACTGCTCACGGCCAAACCAAAAATCGACGGCACCTGCGCGCCGCGCCCAAACCAACGTTTACCCCTTCTTCGTACCCGGCACCAGCCTGGACACGATGATGATGGCCGACATCCCGCTGACCATGGCCAGGGTCCGGAAGGGGAAATCCGTCGGGTAAGGGAGGTAGGCCGGTATGCCCAGCGTTTCGTCCCCGCCGCCGAAGCGCAGGAAGGCGGCCAGCAGGAACCCCGCCAGGGCGCCCCATTTATTGGCCCGAGGGTCGAACAGGGCGCACACGAGGGCCGGGAACAGGAGGCAATACACGAAATCGGAACACAAAAACCACAGGGCGTAGACGGATTGCACCTGAAAGGCGATCAGGGTGGCGGCCACGCCCACAATCCAGATGCACCGCTGGATGAGCTTGGCCAGCTTGCCGTCGGGCAGGCCGGGGTCGACGAGCGGCCGGTAAACGTTCCAGATGCCCATGGAACTGGCGGAGAGTACGCTGCTGTCCACGCTGGACATTACCGCCGCCGCCACGGCTCCCAGCCCCACCACGGCCACCACCGGGTTGGTCAGGTAACGCACCACCCAGGGGAGGGTAGCGGCGGCCTCCGGTGGCGGTCCGGCCGCCACGGCGGACCAATCTGCCGTAGCGGATACCATGCCGATGATCACCGGAGCGACGGCGGCCAGCAGGCACACCCCACCGGCAATGATGCTCAGCCGCACGGCGGTCCGTTCGTCGCGGGAGGCCAGCACCCGCTGAAAGTATACCTGCCAGGGGATGCCGCCGAAGATCAGCAGGAGCGCATAGTCCCACCAAGTGAAATAGTAATCCCCGAGGGCTTCCCGGCTGGGGAGGAGGGAAGCCGCGGCTCCGAATTTTTCCCGGTAGGCCGCCAGGGTGTTGTCCCAGCCTCCGGAGTAGCTCAGGGCGTAGGGGACGATGATGGCCAGGCCCACCAACAGGATGGCCAACTGGAGAACGTCCGTCAGGGCAACGGACCACAATCCACCGAGGGCGGTGTAGGCAACGGCAATGGTGGCGGACAGTAGGATGGCCGTGGTCAGGTCAATACCCAGCACCGTTCCGAAGGTGGCGCCCAGGGCGGTAAGGATGGCTGCCGTCCAGAAGAGTTCTCCGCTCAGGGCCGGAAGGAAAAGTAGGGCCGTCAGCCGTTTCCCGTAGCGTTCCTCGAGGGGGTCGAGCATGGTCCGGTAGCGCCGTCGGCGCATGATGCGGGCGAAGAACAGTCCGCCGATTACCAGGGAGAGGGCGTAGCCCCAGGGGGCCTGCACCCAGACCAGTCCCTGGGTGGCGGTGTATTCCGCCGTTCCGTTGATGAAGCCCCCGCCCACCCAGGTGGCGCTCATGGTGAAAATGGCGATCCATACCGGCAGGTTCCGCCCGGCCAGCATGATGCCCTCGGCATCATTATCTTCCCGCTCCCGGCGGCTCGCGGCCCGGGCACCAATGTAGTAAACCAGCGCGTAGAAAACGGACATGCTGAGGAAGGCCGGCCAGTTGACGTTTTCCCCCGTCCACCACAGGTAGGCGGCAGCGGAAAACAGGAGGGCAAGAAGGAGCAGTAGGGGACGCATGGGGGGACGGGAGGCGAAGTGAGTATGGGGGTAAAGAAACGCAAGAGAAAACGAATTGACGGAATGACCGTCGTGAAGTCGCCGGGGTTTGCTTATCATTACCGCCACACAACATAAGGACAATAGCATGCAAAAGGTATTCGCCTGGTCGGTTCACCTGTTTACGGCTTCCGGCCTGCTGGCGGGATTCATGGCGTTATTGGCGGCCGTAGCGGGAGACTACCGCGAAGCCATGTTCTGGATGTTGGTAACCCTGGTGGTGGACGGCATCGACGGCACCTTCGCCCGGATGGCCCGGGTCCGGGAAGTCCTGCCCCGGGTAGACGGAAAAATGATCGACTACGTCATCGATTTCTTTACCTACGCGATCCTGCCGGCCTATCTGTTTTACGTAGCCGTGGATATGCCGGACGGATTGCGGCTGGCCTGCTGCTTCGCCATGCTGCTGTCCGCGGCCATTTATTATGGCCTGGAGGGCATGGTCAGCGAGGATGGGAAGCATTTTGTCGGCTTTCCGGTGATGTGGAACATGGCGGTTTACGTATTCATCTTCGTGGTGCCGGGGATGGCGCCCACCGTCCTCGCCGTCCTGGTGTTCGGCCTGGCGATACTGCACTTCATTCCGGTGCATTTTGCTTATCCCAGTCGGGGCGGACGCTGGTGGGTACTGACCTTGTTGGCGACCGTCGCCTTCGTGGGCTCCGCGGTGATGAACGTTTATCTCTACCCGGAGCCGAGCCCGCTCTGGCGGGGCGTTTGCCTGGGCGCCACCCTTTACTACGGAGTATTGGCGGTGGTGGACACCGCCGAGGCGTGGCGAAAGCCGTAAGGCCGGTGTTTGTCCGATGTTTTGCCGCTGCTTGTGGGGTAGATCGAAGCTTTTAACCGTCAATTCTACGACGGTGGGCTCATTGGTTTCCATTCCTCCTTGGGCCTTGTTTTTTAGTGACTTACCTTCGTGGTATGCCCCAAAATCTGAAACTGCTATTATTTCTGGTTCTCCTTTCGGCGAACCTTCCGGCCCAGTACTTTCTCAACGGAAGTGCGGTGCAAACCAACGACAGTTGCTTCCAACTGACCAGCGAGGTTGAATTTGACGTTGGCTCCATCTGGTTCCCGGAGAAAGTGGACCTCCGCAACAGCTTTGACCTGGTGATGGACATGTTTTTCGGTTGTGCCGACGTGAACGGTGCCGACGGCATCGTCTTCGGGCTGCAACCCATCAGTGCCAGTGTCGGGCAGGCCGGAGAAGGACTGGGCATCGGCGGCGTACGGCCCGCCCTCGGCGTGGAATTTGATACCTACCAGAACACCAACCGTAACGATCCGGTATTTGACCACGTGGCCATCATGGCCAACGGCGCCGTCACGCATTCCGGGCCCGATAATCTGGCCGGCCCGGTGGTGGCCAGCACCTCTTCCAACAACATCGAGAATTGCCAGTTTTTACCCCTGCGGGTTACCTGGGATGCCAATGCGTTAACCCTGCGGGTGTACTTCAATTGCGACCTCCGACTGGAATACACCGGCGATATCGTTAACGAAATTTTCGGGGGAGATCCCTTCGTTTTTTACGGATTCGCCGCCGCCACCGGCGGACTGTTCAACCGCCATGAAGTTTGCTTCCGGTTTAACTCTTTCCTCAAACAACTGGACGACGTGACCATGTGTCCTGGCGGACAGGTGCTGCTGGACGTCACGGGGGGAGAACGCTACGAATGGACCCCAACGGAGGGCCTTGATGACCCCACGGCAGCCAGCGTAACGGCCGCCCCCGACACCACGACCCTCTACACCGTGAGAATTTTCGATGAGTGCGATATCCCGCTGCTGGATACCGTCCGTATTGCCGTGGAGGGGGATTCGGCCTTCGTGAAGCTCGGGCCGGATACCACCATTTGTCCGACGGATTTTCTCACCTTCGACGTAACGACGCCAACGGCCATTTACGAATGGGCGAACCCCGGTTTAAGTGGGCCGGTCGTCTCGGTGTCGGAGCGGGGAACTTACGAGGTGACGGTTACCCGCCAGGACATTATTTGCGAAGCCTCGGACCGCATCTTCATCGATAATATCCCCGTTCCGGAGTTTGATCTGGGGCCCCCGGATACCAGCCTGTGCCTCGGCGAACTCCTGCCCCTGACCGCCGTATTCGAAGTAGGGGAGGGTTTTCTGGATGACGGAACGCCCTTTGATACGGTCTACATTTCCCAGCCGGGGCGCTACCGGGCCTACGTGGAGCATCCCTGCGGTACCCTGTTCGATCAGGTAGATGTTGCGTTCGAGAGTTGCCGGGCCGTATTTCTTCCTACGGCCTTTTCTCCGAATGGGGACGGGATTAACGATCGCTTCTTTCCTCAGGATGGTGGGGACGTTTTGGCCATTTATCGCTTCGCGGTGTACAACCGCTGGGGAAACCTGGTGTACGAAGCCTTCGATTTAAGCCCTAACGATGCCGCCAGCGGTTGGGACGGGCAGGTCAATGGTCGGGCGGCGCCCCCCGGCGCCTACGTATGGACACTGGACGCCGATTATCGCGACGGCAGCCGGACGGTGGACCAGGGTACGGTGACCTTACTGCGTTAGCATCCCGGCGATCTGCAGGGGAGGTTTATCCTAAAATTTTGTGAAGATCACCAACGCCTTTCGGCCACCGGGTATCCATAAGGATGCATAAGGCTACCTTTGTGCAAATTTCTCCTAATGGCTAGATACATCCTGGGCTGTGTAATGTTTCTCCTGGTGCTCCTGGCCCAGGCGCTGAGCTTGCAACACTGCGCTACGCCAACGGCTCCCTCCGGAGGAGCGAGAGATACCATTGGGCCAAGACTGGTCGAAGAAGAAACCACGCCGAATTTTCAAACGAATTTCTACCCGGAGGTCATCGAACTGACCTTTGACGAATGGGTCGAGCTGGACCAACAGCAACAGATTCTGATTTCACCTCCCCTGGAGTTGGGCCCCGATAACCGCCCCGAGCTGCGGAAACGAACCCTCGTCATCCCCCTGGAAGGGCTCACGCTGCGGGACAGCGTAACCTACGTCGTCAACATCGGCTCGGCCATTAAGGACCTGAACGAAGGCAACCCCACGGAGAACCTGCGCTTCGTTTTTGCTACGGGGCCCGTGTTGGACTCGGCCAGCGTCAGCGGTGTGCTGGTGGATGATTATTCGGGTGAGCCCCTGGAAGACGCCACCTTTACGCTCTACGATAATCTGGCGGATACTGCTGTGTACACTACTAACCCGACCTACTTCGCCCAGACCGATAAGGAGGGGAATTTCACCGTATTTAACGTCCGCCCCGGTCAGTACCGGGCGGTTGCCTTACTTCGCAGTCCGTCAGCGACAAATTACTTCCTCGACTTTGAGGGCTTTTCTCAGCCGCAGGCCGTGGGAACCATCGATACCTTTCTGGTGGTACAGGACGCAAATAATCCCATCGGAAACCTGAGGGTTTCCCCCGTACCCAAGCCCATCAGAGTCATTGATGTTGACTCCAGTTACGTGGGGCGGACTAAAGTGGTCTTTAATCAGGAAGCCAAAAATCTGGACGTCACTACCCAGAACGAATACTACCGGCGCTATAACCGGGACTCCTTGACACTGTTCTACCGGCCAGACTTGTCGGGCAGTGACCGCCTGATCGTTTTTCGGGGGGAGGAAACCGGAGACACTGCGGTCTTTAATCTGGACGGTGCTACCCGAACGCTGCCCCGCCTCGAAGCCACTGACCGACCGCCGGGCAGGATTAATCCGCTGGAAGGTGCTCGATTTTCCTTCAATCACCCCCTGGAAGCCATCGATACGGCTGCCGTTCGGTTACGTAGGGACACCCTGCCCGATGCCCTGCCCCTTACGGCGGCGCTGGACAGCCTCAACCCCCTCCGGGTGAGTTTTCGGTCCAATTGGCAATCCAACGTAGATTACCGGCTTACCGTGCTGCCGGGAGGTATTACCGACTGGTACGGACAGCGTAACGCCGATACGCTGGTGGCCAAATTCCGGGTGGAGCAGTTGGAGAAGTTTGGCGACCTCACCCTTCGGGTGTCCGGGCTGGACTCCAACACCGTGTACCTGTTGCGCCTCGTAGAGAAGGATAAGGTGCTCGAAGAAACCCAGCGCGTGCTGCGGGAAGTCGTATCCGAAGAAATTAACTACGCAGCCCTAAAGCCCGGAACCTACGTGGTGGAAATCGTTGAAGACGCCAACGATAACGGCCGCTACGACGGAGGAGATTACCGCTACGGTCGTCGCCCCGAAGTAGTGCGAAGGTTCGACATTGAAGCCTTACGGGCAAATTGGGAGGTAGACGAAAGTATTGAACTGAAGAATTAGGGGATGCGGTAATTCACTACACTATTGCTGATCAGCACCCAGAAAGTCGGGCATGCTTCAGGTCGATGGCAGGTTTTCCTTAAAGGAGCCCGGAAAAAATAATGGCGGGGATACTTTCGGGCGTGGAAAGTTTATTCTGGTTCACGGTATTTCGGATGTGACGGACTAACTTACGCTCCGTCTTATGCACGGAATGCAAGTGTAGGCATTCCATATTTTTTAAAAACTAAAACCAATAGTAATGACTCTGCAAGACAAGTATCGTAGCGTACTCAACCTCGGCGAAAAACTCGGTGTTCAGGACGGATACGTAGAAGAAGCTGACGGCGTACTCCGCATGGGAGGTACGGCCGATACGCTTCGGGATAAAGACCTTCTCTGGGACGAAATCAAGCGCGTTGGCGGCGAGCGTCCCACGGACATTGAGGCGGACATCAAGGTCGCCAATACGGCCTACTACGCCAAGCACACCGTCGAGCGCGGCGAAAGCCTCTCCCTGATCGCCAAGGATTACCTCGGCGACGTGATGGCCTACAAGGCGATCTTCGCGGCCAACACCGACACTCTCGATGATCCCAACAAGATCTTCCCCGGGCAGGAGCTGGTCATCCCCTTCCCCAAGGGACGGGAAGAGGATGTGTAAATAGCACACCCAAAAATTTAGCGAGGCCCACACTGCATCCGTAGTGTGGGCCTCGCTCTTTTTCTAAAAAAGTAAATCGAGGTTGACGTGCTCTTCAATCAACTCCACCGCCCGCCGGATTTTCCACGGGGTCTTCAGATTGATCTTTACTTCCATTTTGCTGATCCTGACCGCAGCTCCGTAAGTGTCCAACGCACAGGCCACAACGGGGATATGGAATTTATTGAGAAATTCTGCGTGGGGTAAATCGGGGTTATGGCTTCCCTGGCCAGTCACGACGATGCCCGCTACGGTGCTTCCGTCCAGTTTCCGCTCCCGAAGAATCTTTTTCAGTGCGGTAATCGAATCTTTAAGCCTTCGGCGGCTGACGATGACCAGCAGATTCTTAAGCCCTTCCACTTCCTGTTGGGCCAGGAGGCTGCCACTGGCGATGTTTTCTACCCGGTTGCTGAGGCCATCCTTGTTGGCCAGGGTTTTACCGTCCAGCGCCCGCCGGATGGAACCCATGATCGGGTTGCTCAGCGTCCGTTCGTAGGGAAGTACCCCGAGGAGCGGAATGCCCAGTTTCTGCAGGTAAATCTCCACGTAGTGCCGCACCTTATCGAGCTTGGCGGGAAGTGTCTTATTGACGATCACGCCGGCAACCGGCACTCGCTTTTCCCGAAACAGGGCCAGGTTCATGTTGAGTTTGTCGATGGTGCTGCCAATCCCGCCCTCTACGATCATGACGACCGGAGCATCCAGCATCTTGGCCACCTGGGCGTTACTCATGTCGCACACGGAGCCAACGCCCGGATGGCCGGTTCCTTCATAAATCACCAGGTCGAAATTGGCCTGAAGGTATCTACTGGCCTTCGTGATTTTGCTGCCAAAATCAAATTTGGTGGGGTCGTCGAGGTACTTCGACGTTACTCCCCGGCCAATAATCACCGGAGAGTGAAGTTCGGCCTTCAGCTCAAAGTCCATGCCGCGGGCGAAGAGCAGGGCATCTTTGTCGACCCGCAGGTCGCCTAGTTCCACAAATTCCTGGCCTACGGGCTTGCAGTAACTCACGCGGTGGCCCCGCGCCCGGATGGCGGCCATCAGGCCCAGGGTGGAGGTGGTTTTTCCCACGTGCTGGGACGTGGCGGCAATGTACAGTCGGTCAATCATACTCAGGGTTGTTCCGGAACCGCCCCGCTTACGGGTGGGACGGCTCGTCAGATACTGGCACTATGATACGACCCATTGGGCAGAGATGCCACCCCATTTTATTCGCCGAGAAAATTTTGGGCACATTCGTGCGGGTGCCGGGCACATCCCGGGGGCAATCCGGCGGGTAGCCAACCAAGGGGGCTACCCGCCAGACCCCTAATCGAGGTAAATACGTTTATGCCGGGGAGCACGAACGGTATATTCCAGGCTGACCTTCACTTCCCGCTGGGGAGGAAGTTGGAGCTCCCAACGCACCATGCCGGATTCACTCTCCAGCCTTCCCCCCGAGGAAATCTCGGACTTGACGGTAATCTCGTTGTCGGCACTGACCGGAATCTGTTCCTTCACCAGAAGGCGAATTGGTTGCTCTTTTCGGTTGCGGACTTCAATGCGGTACCCCCGGCTCTGGGATACTTTACCCCCCAGGAAACTTTCCTTGCGGAATTCAGTGATCTCCGTGCGTTCCACCACTACGTTGGGATCCTTGCCCAGGGAAAGATTGAGCGTGTCTTCCGTCGCGCTCACGTCCAGATAGGAACGTCCCAGATAGGTGCCCTCGAAGAAGAGTTGAATCTCCCCGCTGAGCAGGTCATACTGCTCCCAGTTGGTGACGGCCGCCGTCAGGTAGGCCGCTTCGTTGACTTTGGGCACCGTAACGTGGGTGTAGTGGGCGGGCAATTGGTGCTGGTTGATTTCCACGTCCCGTTCTTTCCCGTCGGAAGGAATGGAGTAGGGCAGATCAATCTGAAAGCTGACCGTAGTGGCCTGACGGTACACCGTGGTGGGCACCGGTGCGGGAGCTGGGGGAGGGGGAGGCGGCGGCGGTGGGCTGTAGTCGAGGGACAGGTCCTCCTCGGAAATTCGCTCGTCGCGGCGTTGCTTCCGCGAGCGGGCCCTGCCGGTAACGACGACTTCATCCAGAAACTCCGCGGCATCTTCCAACAGCACGTCCAGTCGCCCTCCCGTAATGGGCCGGGAACTGCTGCGGTAACCGGTATAGCTGAAAGTGAGGGCAGTGGCCTCCATGGGCACATCAATCCTAAAGTTGCCGTCCACGTCGGCTACCGTCCCGATGGTGGTGCCCTGGACGAGAACCGTAGCCCCGATCAGTGGCTCACCATTTGCGTCGAAAATCCTACCGCTTACGCTGCGGTAGCCGGACCTGATGTCGCGGGCGGCGAGGGGCCGGTAGGTCGGTGGCCGCGAGCCACCGTAGAGTCGCCAGACCTCAAGGGAGGGAGCTACCGCCGATCCTTTGGGGTCGCCGGTAGAAAGGGTCAATTTGATGTCTTCCCAGTCTTCCCCGGAGTCCTGGCTAACCTTCGCCCGGTAGCGGAGGTTGACGGGCTGACTGATGTCCGTCACACGAACGTCGTAATAGGGTTCCCAGCCCGCTTCGGGGACGAGGTAACTCAGGCGGAAGTCGGCCGTAGCGCTGCGCTCCGCTTCGGTGATGACCACGATCTCGGACTGCGCCTTCTGGGGTTTTTTCCCCCGCATTTCGGCGAGTTGCTTCATCAGGCTTTCCCGCACTTTCGCCAGGGAGTCCAGTTGGCGGTTCCAGCGGAGGTAGTTCATCCGGATTTCCGTCAGTCTTTCCCGGTGGAAGCGCACGGCCCGTTCCAGGTCCTCGGCCGCCAGGCCGGAGGCCTGGCCGCTGATGCTACGGTTGGCCCGGAGGATTTCTTCCTCCTCGCGGGCAATGTTGGCCCGAGTACTGATCAGGTCGCGCTCGAAGTCCAGCGTTTCCACCCGGGCTTCCAGTTCCCGCACTTCCGGGCCGGGTTCGGGCGGGGTACCAAAGTTCATCCGGTGGCTGACCGACAGCACCAGAAAGCCACTCTCCCGGGTACTGACCTTGACGCTTTCCGGGTCAAGGTCCGCCGTCAGGCCGGTGAAGATGATGGCCCGCCGACCGGCGGGCACCGTGGCGGTGGCCGTACGGGTAACCTGAGCGCCCTCGAGAAAAACGGTGGCCTCCTCAATGGTAGAAGATACGGGCATTTCCTCCTGGGCGGTTACCAGCACGGAGCACAAAAGGACTAGCACGGATAGCAGTAAGCGGGGTGGGGTGGGTAAGGGAAACATGGGACTATTTTCCCCATTAGATGGCAGCAGCCCGCTAATTACACACGCATGGATTGCCTTTTGTGGGATGGCGTAGAGTTATACCCCTCCCTGCAGCACACAAGTGGTTTTTACAGCTAAGTCATTTTTCTTTTTTGTTCTTCCTTGCCAAAAGAAAAATCACAACTTATAAACTAGGTTAGATGAGGGCAGCGGCTAAATGGTGGTGGTGGGTAAGAAGCCTCTTAATTTACTCCTAAGCGCCAAGGAAAATTTTACCCCATAAGTTTTCCACCTTTTGCTGGCCAAAAGGTGGAGCCAAAAGCCCTCGGCTGCATCATCGGCTTAACGGGAATGAAGACCTTTGCTTCCCTACAAAGTCGAAACTCGCAACCAACTTCATGGACAAAGGACCACCTATCGGTTGTACATCATTAGGGGCTTTACAAAGCCATGGGGTGCTCATACAACAACTTTGCTTAACGGTCGCAAAGGCCTCCATTCCCTACCGATGACGAAGGCCGAAAAAGGGGGTAGCAGGGAAAACCTGGAACAAACCACTAAGAAAGCTTGATAGTAGTAAATACTTTATTCAAAGACAGCAACGAGAAAAATCTTAGACCCGGCCTTAATTGCTGGTAGGGTGAGCGGTGCTTTTGGGCCGTGAAGCGGAATTGGTGTTTGAGGCAATACTCGATGATTGCTTGAAAAACAAGGAGCCAATAATCGATAGGTGATCTTTGAAAAAAGTAGTGTGCGGCGAGTTTCAATTTCGTAGGTCGAAAAGCGCCGTGAGCCCGTTAAGCCGGCAATTTAGACGGAAGGCTTTTGCGGTACTTTTGGCCGACAAAAGTACCAAACTCGCATAGCAGAAAAAATGACTGTCTTTGTCTAAAATCAGTGATGAGTAGACTTAAAAATCACACCTCCATCTAATACCAAAAAAGCAATCTATTGAGGAAAAACATACAGGAAAAGAAGGTTATAACCCAACGCCACCATAAGGGATACAACTATGGGATACCCGACACTTTTCTTGACTCTGCGTAAAGCCGTTGCACCTGCGGCCGCGCCCGAATAATTCGACATTTACTGGTCGTCGCTTTCGTCCAAACCGTACTTTTTGTCCAGTCGGTTCATGAGGTAGACGTAGACGAAAATGAGGATCACGAAGACGTAAATGGAACCCTGCTGAGCAAACCAAAAACCGAGTTTGGCCCCACCAATGCGATAATTGTTGAGCGGTTCGACGAAGAGGATGCCGCAGCCGTAGCTTACGATAAACCAGATGGACAACAAGATGAAGAGGTAGCGCAGGTTCTCTCGCCAGTACTGTCGGTGGGAATTGTTGGTGGACATGCAGATCGGTTTGCCGAAGGGGCGCCTTCGGAATCCCTAAGGTAAAGGATGGCGGGGTTTTTCTTCCGCTAAGAGCTTGTTTGGAATTTAGTAATCGGCCTCCATTTGGCCTTTTTTGGCGCTAGCTTCGTTGGGAAAATCCTCATTTAGCGCTGCTAAACTCCGGTTTCCCCGCCTTGCTACCACCAAAAAATTCTCAAATTCGGCCAGACGACCAAAATCCAAACAAGCTCTAAATCAATTCGCGCATGATTTCCAGCAGGCCGGCGAAGCGCTTGTCACGCAGTCCGTAGCGACTGTTCTGTCCGTCCCGTTCCACGTCAACGATCCCCTTGTCCTTCATGATCCGCAGGTGGTGGCTGGCCACTGGTTGCTGAATGTCGAGCGATTCGTGGATGTGCTTGACGGTCCGGGGGCCTTCCTCCGCGAGCAGACCGATGATGGACAGCCGGATGGGATGGGCTGCGGCGCGCAAGGTTTCGGTCGCACGTTCCAGAAACTGGAGGGAATCGGTGGTGTAGGCCATAATCGGGTCGAATACTACGCAAATAACGGTGAGATTAACCAAAGTGTTCCTTTAGAGCATGTTTGGAATTTAATAATCGACCTCCATTTGGCCTTTTTTGGCGCTAGCTTCGTTGGAAAAATCCTCATTTAGCGCTGCTAGACTCCGGTTTCGCTTCGCGGCTACTACGTGGTATCCGCCTTGCTAGCACCAAAAAAATCTCAAATTCGGCCAGATGACCAAAATCCAGACATGCTCTTAATCACCCCACTCATTGTCCGCTTTCCGCCGCATTGCCGTCCGCGTCTCCAGTTTTCAGGACGAAAAAGTCGATGCTTACCTCGTGGATGGCCGGGTTGTTGAGCGAAATGCCGATGGGCGCGTCAATGTCCATCGGCGGGGGCTCAATGGGGAATCCGACGGGAATGACCAGCCAGTTTGGGCGATCGCCCCAGGTGGCCACGTTGAGGATGACCCGGGTGATGAGGGTGATGTCGGAGACCCGTACGGTCCCGGAATTATTGACGTCAGCGGCCACCAGTTGGGGGGCGGCCATGGTGTCCAGACCGAGGATGTGGCGGCGAATGGTGATGATGTCTCCCACGTCTACGCCGGTTTTCAGGTCCGGACCGGGGTTGTAAGTGCCCGACACCGTAAAGCCGCTCACTCCCGGGGGGCGTTCACCGCGGAAAAAGCCACTGGAGTTGGTGGTGAAGGACGCCGAACCGGAGGGCGCCCACTCGAAATTGATGGTGGCGCCGGCCACGGCCAGTCCGTCCTGCACCACACGTCCAGAAACGAAGCGCCTGGTCGTCAGGCGTGCTCCGTCCAGGGTGGTGGGGTTTTGCCCCATGGGGTCGAGCCAGTCGACGAGCCGGGAGGCCGGGTCGTCTCCGCTGTTCCAGCTCAGGTGGAAGCGGCCCACGAAGGCCTCACTGGTGCCGGGGCAGCTGGGGTTGCCCCCGTTGAGTTGTCCGCGGATGCGCTGGTTACCGTCGAAATAGGCGCTACCCGAGGATCCGATCTGGAAACTGCCCACGGCGTAGTCCATCACGAAGTGGTGGTTAGGCGGCGTAACGACGCCGCTGTTCCAGGTGATCTGATTGCCGAGAATATCCATGCCCGCCGCCCCGCTCTGGCCAATTTTCTGAATGTCTCCCATCGGGTGATGGAAGTGGGTAATGACGCCGGAAACGTCGCCGTCGGAGCGGTCCCAGCCCGCAAAGTAGTGGTCGGTGGCCACGAAATCGGGGTCGTCGAGTTCGAGGAGCATGAAGTCCGTTTCCCGGAGACCCGACAAAAAGCGAGCACCCAGGTAGGAGACGGGGGTAGGCTCTACGGCCGGGTTATTGCAGTCGGCGGAAGTGTAGCCGAAGTCGAAGGTCCACAGGTCGTAAAGGGGGGTAAATCCGTCCATGCAGTGAAAACCGGTCAGCACGAGGGCACGACCGTCCTGGGCGGTGTTGTTGATCAGATTGCCGGAGCAAAAACCCACGCCTTCCGCTACGACCAGGTTGATGCGGGCGGCGCCGGACTTAACCTCGTCCCAGCCATTTCCCTGGGGGCAGTTGGCGTTTACCTGGCAGGCATCCGAATCCCCAAAATCCTTGGCGCGGGCCGGGGCCCAGATGTCGGGACGGTATACGTGGTCCACGCGCCAGACGTGAAAAGGTACGGTAGTGGGCAGCGGCCCGCGATAGGTGAGGGTGACCGACTGACCGGGTAGGAAACCCGTGAAGAGCCGTTGTTCGCGGCTGACGTCCGATTGCCGGAAAGGCCCCCGTTTGCCTTCCGCGTTGCTCAGTTCCAGGGTGCCGCCTGCGGGCAGTTGGACCCGATCGAGAAACACGGCCAGTCCGTGGGTGCCGGCCAGGCTGAAAGTCTGGGCCCAGACGTACTGTCCGCCTTCGAGCACGTAGTCGGAGGGCGTGACCGCAGGTGCCAGGTCCAGGGGCAGGGGAGCCGAGAAGCGTGGGTTACCGAACTGCTGGTCCTGGGCGCGAAGGGCTTCCAGCTTGGGGGCGGGAAGTTCGAGCGCGGCCCGCTGGGCCGCCAGGCCCAGGGAGCACAGCAGACAAAAGAGAATGGTTGTGGTGTAGTTCTTGGGAATCATGAGTAGATAGTCAAAGCTAGGGGCTAAGATAAGGAGGATTGTTGTCCGATAAGGGGCCGAATGCAGAACAAAGCCGACCAAAATCTGCTTTGTAGTCTTTGTTTAACGCATTTATGCGGCCCCGTGCCCCTTTCTTCGGGAGCGCCGGGCCACCAAGATCATACGACGCAAATGGAAAATTGGTACGAAGGCTGGACGGACGTCACCTACCCCATATTTGAGCACATGACCGGTTGGCCCGGTCAACCTCCCACCACCTTTGATACCCTGAGTTGTATCCACTGCGGTGATCAGGCCAAGGTGACGATGTTGCACTTCAGTGCCCACTCGGGTACCCACATGGATGCCCCCAACCACTTTATGGCCGAAGGCATTGACATCTCCCTTTTTCCGGTTCACGTGGGGCTGGGACCCGTGCGGGTGGCGGCGATCGACTGTCCGGCCGAGGTTCGTCCCGAGCACCTGTCGGACTACGAAGCGCGCACGCGGCCCCTGCAGCCGGGCGAACGCCTGTTGTTGCGCACCCCCAACAGCGATAAGGCCTTCTGGCTCCAGGACCCCTTCGATACGGAATACCGGGGCATTGGCCCGGAGGCGGCCCACTGGATCGCCGAACGAAAACTTCAACTGGTGGGGGTAGACTACCTGAGCGTCGGCCCCTTTCACCACGGAAACCCGCAAACCCACCGCGCACTGATGAGCGCGGAGGTATGGATCATCGAGGGAGTCGACCTCCGTAAAATAAGGGAAGGCGACTACGAAATGATTTGCCTGCCCCTGAAGCTGGCGGGCTCCGACGGCAGCCCCATTCGGGTGCTGCTGAAAGAAACCCCTAAAGGGTAGGGGTGGAATAACCATCCGGGAAGTCGGCAAACCCAAACCGGATAAATTGTTGGAAGGATTTGTTTTTGAAAACAAAAAGTTTTACTTTTGTAATGAAGCCACAATTTGTGGTAGGTTGCAAAAAGTAAACGGCTATGTCTTCCTCCTCTTCCTCTCCGGCACCCCGACGCCGTAACGATCGAATTTTAACCATTGACTGGTCTTTGCTGTGGCGTCGTATGCGGACGCGGGCCGGGCAGTATTTTTCCTCCCTGAAGTTTCGGGCCTCCCGGACGGAGTACATTCCTCCAGCCTGGATGGAGCGCTTTCGGTTGAGCTGGTTTCGGCTGGGCCTGATTGGTTTGTTGTTGTTTGTTTTTACCCAGCGGCAGGTCGACTTTACCATCAGCATGGGGAAGGAGGGCCTCGCGGCGGGTACCACCACCGGCCGCCACATGGCGGCAAAAACGAGTGATGCCTCTGCGGACCCAGCCGCTCGAGATAATATGAGTGTATTGCCCGTCGCCGCTACCGTGGCAGCTCCCGAGCCCACGAAAGCGGTATGGTCGGTAGAACAATATAACGTCCGGGAGGTCCGCGCCTACGTAAACCGATTCCAGCGGGTGGCGCGGGGAGAGGAAGATAAGTTCTCCATTCCGGCTCCCGCAAAAATGGCGTTGGCCATTCTGGGCAGCGGTGCCGGGACCAACCCCGCCGCCCGGGAAAACAACAACCATTTCGGGACCATTACCGCAAATGGCTACTACGAAAACGCCTGGATGAACTGGCGGGCCCACAGCGAACTGATTGACCGTGAATTCCCCCAGCTGGCCAATGAATCCGTCAACTACCAACAATGGATTGCCGCCCTGGCCCGCACCAGTTACAGCCGGGATAAGGACATCGGTAAAAAGCTGCTCACCATCATCGAGCACTTTGGGCTCGAAAGACTGTAGGGTAGCCTTCCCAAAAATCGATTCTCAGATTGTACTAAGTGGTACTACCGCGCCGTCCGCTATCCAGCAGGCGGCGCTTTTTTGTGGTCCGCGGATTATAGCGTCAAGTATAATCATTCTACTGCTGCTTCCGCACCATAAAGCGGATTCATCAAGCCCTCCCTGAACCGCTTCCCTGAAATGCGCATTACCCTAAGGAGCAAAGTACTTCTCCCATCACCGAGCAACTGGAACAGGAATTCAGCCGCTTCATCGAATTCGGCAACCTACTCGACCGGCGGACCCGCCGCTACTTCGTCGAATACCTGCGGTATAAGCTTACCGGTCAGGCCTACCTGGGCGAAGAGCTTAACGATCGTTACGCGGAGTATTTTGTTGGTGCCCTGGACGATATTTTCTCCATTGATCATTTGCTTTTTGTCTGCAAGAACAACGAAAGCATCACCCAGCAGATCGTCCTGGATACGCTCTTTTGGATCAAGAAGACCTTTACCAAATCCGCCGTCAAACACCCCTACGAACGGGAGGCTGAATTACTGTCCGGCTGGAGCGTAACCCCCGTCAAGGCCTTCGCCACCCGGTACCCGCACTTACTGCAATTTTTGCGCTCCACCTACACCCGGGAGGAACTGGACGGCGCCTTCTACGAAGACCGCCTGCACCGTTATTTCAATAAAGACCTTGGGGAGTGGACACCGGACGATCACCAGAACTTTGAACGGATCCTTACGGATTTACTCAGCCAGTGGGACGCGCTGCTGCAGGCAAAAATCCTTGCCTACCAGTTGCAGAAGTACGACGAGGCTAAAGAAGCCTTCGTGGACCTGATGAGCCAGAAAGTGGAAGAATACCGTCGGCTGCGGTCCATCATCAATCCCTTTACGGACTATCTGGGGTGGGACATGAGCCGGGACCTCTGGCAGTCCACCAGCTTCGATACGCTGGAACAGTACGATCAGCTGCTGCAGGACGAGGAAAGCCTGCGTCGACTGGCCGACCTGCTGGGTAAATTACGGGAAGCCGAGATTGAAATCGAGGAGGAAACTTTCGAGAAGACCATCGTTCGCCAGGAATGGATTACCGATCCCCTGCTGAAGAGTGAAATCGTTGGCGTACACGAAAGCAAGGACCTCAGCCACCTCCTGAGTTCGGAGGCGGCCCTGCTCAGTGACCAAAATACGGAGATGGCCTTCCTGAAGAAGCTGGCCGACGAGCGGCTGCTGACCCTCCGCTACGAAGACAAACGGCTGGTGCGCAGCGAAGACCAGGTAACGGAGGTACACCAGAGAATCAAACAGCGGGAGAAGGGCCCCTTCATCGTGTGCGTTGACACGAGCCAATCGATGATGGGCCGCCCGGAAGAGATCGCCAAAGTACTCACGCTGGGTATCCTGAAAATGGCCATCGAAAGCAACCGCCGGGCCTACCTGATCAGTTTCAGTACCGGGATCAAAACCATTGATCTTTACGACATCGCCAACAGTATTGACGAACTGGCGGCCTTCCTGAACATGTCCTTCTACGGTGGGACGGACGCTACGCTGGCCCTCTACGAAGCCCTGCGCCAACTAAAACAACAGGACTACCGGGACGCAGACGTGCTGATGATCTCCGATTTCGTCATGTACAAAATCGATCAGGACATCCTCAATGAAGTCAAGTTCTTCCAGCACAACAAGGGCACCGAGTTCCACAGCCTGGCGCTTTCGCAGGAAGCCAACGCCGAACTCCTGGGGCGCTTCGATACCAACTGGATCTATGATCCGAACCAGAAGGGAATCATCCGGGAACTCACCCGGGGGCTCAATACCATCTCTTCGCGGGATTGATGAGCACACCTGGGCGACGGTGGGGGACGATGATTTATCGCTTCTTCCGGAACCAGTTGATCAGCCGCTGAAGCCCGCTAGGCTTAATTTCGCTCAGGTCCAACAGTGTTGCTTCACCGAAAGTAAACCGCAGATTGAACTTCTCCTGGATCATCTGTAGTAATTCCTCCTCGGCCTTGATTTCACCTTCAAACCAGTTTCCCCAGGCAAATTCAATGCTGTTTTCGCCCTTCCTTAAGACCAGGAAGTCGTAATCGATCCCGGCGTCAAACCCCAGGTATTTGTTGCTCATTTTCCAGCCGTCCTCCCTTAGTCCTTCGACAATGCTGTTCCAGTCTGCGGTCTTGACGTCGGTGGCGATTTTCAATGGTCAGCAATTTTAGGTTTGGCCCCTGATGATGTCCAACCGGTTTTCGGGGGCATCGGGTGCCATGAAATCAGGAATGGTATGCTCGGTTCTGCGCGGTCTTTGCAGCCATTCAACTTTCCATTCGGCGATTCTTTCCTTTACCCGGTGAATATATTTTCCCTTTTCGGGCTCATCAATAAATTCTTTTTGTCGGATCAACGCGATGGGTTCCTCGGTGCCGGGTTGATTGTCTGAATACTTTTTGGCTTCTTCATAACTTGAAAATGCGAAGTAGTAATCATCCCCATCGTGAAAATTTTTTGCACCGCTTTCGGGATGGCACCACACTCGGTATTCCAGCACTTCATCCCAGACGAGTCCTCCACCTGCACTTGCTATTGGGGGATAATCTCCAACCATTGTTGCATCAACGACTTCGGGATATTTATTCATGCTATTTAGGGTGATAACAATTTTGCGCTTGAGCTATACATAAAATAGTGTTCGGACGCCATTTCACTCGGCTGCGCCTTCGCAAAACAGGCTTCCGACCACGGTTTACCCTGATTTGAACAGTACATAACGAAGCCATTGGCGAGTAATGTCTGGTCAGACCAGTGGATTTTTATCACCCTATATGCTATGCCAGTTGCCCGGACACCAAGTTAAACTTCAATTTCAGTCTTACGGGCATCATCCTCCGCTTCCCGGATGAAGGACTCCGCCTTCTCGACCATTTGGGTGCTGCCACCGAAGAAGGGCACCCGCTGGTGGATGTGCTCGGGCTTGATGTCCATGATGCGGCGGAACCCGTCGGTGGCGCGGCCACCGGCCTGTTCCAGGAGGAAGGCAACCGGGTTACATTCATAGCCCAGGCGTAGCTTACCGGCTTCCCTTTCGGAGCTTTTGGGGTACATATAGATGCCGCCCTGAAGCAGCGTCCGGTGAATGTCGGCGACCATACTGCCCACGTAGCGGCTGGTGTAGGGGCGGTCTTCCTCCTCTCGCTGGCAATACTTGATGTAGTTCTTGACCCCTTTGGGGAAGTGGACGTAGCCGCCCTCGTTGACGGAATAAATGCGCCCCATCTCGGGAACCTGGATGTTGGGGTGAGAGAGATAGTAGGTGCCGATGGCGGGATTGAGGGTGAAGCCGTTTACGCCCTGACCGGTGGTGTACACAATCATCGTGGAGGTGCCGTAGGCAATGTAGCCCGCCGCTACCTGCATGTTCCCCGGTTGGAGGAAATCCTCCATGGTGACCGGCGTACCGACGGGGGAGACCCGCTGATAGATGCCAAAAATGGTGCCCACCGTGATGTTTACGTCGATATTGGAGCTGCCGTCCAGTGGATCCATCAGGACCACGTACTTGTTCTGGTTGCGGTTATTGGCCCCGGTAATGTGGATGGGTTCCTCGTTTTCTTCGGACACAATACCGCAGACGATGTCCCGGTTCGTGAGGGTGTTGATGAAGCATTCATTGGCAAAAACATCGAGCTTCTTTTGCTCTTCGCCCTGCACGTTGGTGGCACCTACGGTGCCGGTGATGTCGACCAGTCCGGCCCGGCGAACTTCGTAGCTCACTACTTTAGCGGCCAGACGGATGGAGTTCAGTAAACGGGACAGTTCACCGTTGGCGAATTCAAAGTCACGTTGGTTTTCAATGATGAATTCGCCTAGCGTTTGGGTGGTCTTGTGCATGGTGGTGGTGAAATTTGGCTTTGAAGTTATGGTTGGGCTTATTCTGGTAGGATGGTGACCGTAACCAGCCCGGCATCGAGCTCGGCCCGGGCCAGTCGGTTGTTTTCGTAATAATAGCGGTTGACCTTTCCCTTCAGGTTGGTCTTTTCGTAGGCGCCGTCTACGTAGCGCAGGTGGTGCATGGCGCCCTCTTCCTCGGAAAAGACGACGCTATGGCCCCGGGGCTCCTGGAACAGGAGCATCACGCTGGTAAACAGAATGTCTCCCCCGACGCAGTTGGTCTCCACGCCCTTCTCACGGATCCGGTAACAGTCCGTTTCCCAGCTCACGGCCGTGGAGGTCCGCTGTTTGCCGTTGACCATCACGTTGGCGGTGGACTGGTACAGTCGATTATCCCGGAAGGTCACTTCGTAGTGATAATCGATGACGAATTTTTTAATGAGGCTCACCGTATTCTGACTGGTATTCGTGTAGTGGGTCGCGTTGCCCTTCCGGCTGCGGGTCGCTTCGTTCCAGCCCAGTACTTTATCGCCCTTCATGACCCGAAACCGGCGGGTTTCCAGATTATCTGCTGCACCGGTGGAATCCGGTGGTAGTAAGAAGAAGGAAAGAAGAAGTAGCAGCCACACGGGATGATGATTTAAGTCCACTCGTTAACCGATTTGCGACCATTGGGCCACGGAGGGCAGGTGCCGGGAGCCCTGGTCGGGCAAAGACTGCACCCGGAATGTCCCTGGCACCCGCACGCCGTGCCAAAAAGACAAGCTGAACGAATGCATGGGCGCCGCCATCGGAATAACGGAGTCTATTTACCAGTACTCGCCGGGAGCGAGATAGTTGACCACATAGTCCATTATTCCTTCTTCCAGACTATAAAACGGGGCCGTGTAGCCGGCGGACCGTAGTTTACTCATGTCGGCCTCGGTGAAGTACTGGTACTTTTCCCGGATGTCGATGGGCGTGTCGATGAAGCTGATGTCCACCGGGACGTCCATGGCCCGGAAGGTGGCCGTCGCCAGATCCAGGAAGGTGCGCGCGGTGCCCGTCCCGAGGTTGTACAGGCCACTGGGGGAGGGTAGATTGTCCATCAGCCAGTGATTTACCCGGCAGAGGTCCTTGACGTAAATGAAGTCGCGACTTTGGTGGCCATTGGCGATGCCCTCCCGGTGGCTGCGGAACAGTTTCATCGCCCCGGTAGCCTTTACCTGCCGGAAGGTGTGCCAGATGACGCTGGCCATCCGACCCTTGTGGTATTCATTGGGACCGTAAACGTTGAAAAACTTTAACCCGTACCAGTGGGGTGGGGCGGTGGGTTGCTGAAGGGCCCAGGCATCAAAGTCATTCTTACTCCGGCCGTACTCGTTCAGCGGCGTCAATTGGTTTACGACTTCGTGGTCATCCACGTAACCGTGTTCTCCTTCCCCGTAAGTAGCGGCACTACTGGCGTACACCAGCGGGATGGCGTTTTGGGCACAACGGCGCCAGATTTCCTTACTGTATTCCCGGTTCAGGCGGTCAAACAGCGCCTTGTCCGTTTCCGTGGTGTCGGTGCGGGCACCCAGATGGTAGACTCCTTTGAGGGGCCACCGTTCCTCGTCCCAGCGGTCAAAAAGCTGATCTCGTTCAATTTTTTGCCGGAATTGTTTTTCCAGCAAATTGGGTGTTTTATCCTGGTAGTGCATAAAATCATCTACGAGGATGAGGTCCGTAATTCCCTGGTCATTGAGGTACCGAACGAGCGCGCTGCCAATAAATCCGGCGGCACCGGTAAGCAAATACATAATCAGAAGTTTCGGCGCGTAAAGGTAGGAGATTAGGCCATGATGAGGGCATCATCGGTAAGTATACGTAAGGTTAATTTCCCCGACAAAGCGTTAGGGTTTTAACAAAATGGTGCCGTAGGTCATTTTATCATGCTACATTTGTCGTGATTATATTGTTAATCGCATGACGAAAGTAAAAGTACCAGGCATGGTTTCCTGGGCCGTAGTAACGGGAGGAAGTCACGGTATCGGCCGGGCATTAGCGCTGGAATGCATAAAGCGTGGTATTGGTGTGGCCATAGTCGCTCTTCCGAATAAGGACCTTGACCACATCATCGATGAATTGTCGCAATACCCCCGGGCACACTTTCGCACCCTGGGGTGTAACCTGGTGGAGCCCGGTGCGGTAGAAACCGTACTCGACTGGCTGGCCCAGGAGCGGATCACCCCTACCTACCTGATCAATAATGCCGGATTCGGGCGCGGAGGACTCTTCGAGCATACTTCCTGGCGGGAGTACCACGTCATGATGCAGTTGAATAACCAGGTGATGGTGGACCTGACCTACGCCCTCTTACCGCAACTGAAGCGCACCCGGGGCGGGATCCTCAATATGAGCAGCATGGAAGCCACGCTTCCCCTGCCCTACAAAACCGTGTACACCGGCACCAAGGCTTTCGTCTACAATTACTCTCTGGCGCTTCGGGAGGAGTTCCGCTACTATGACATTGGCGTTTCCGTCTTGTGTCCGGGGCCAGTAATCACCAATGAAGACGGGCTCAAGCGCGTGGCCGCCATGGGGAACCTGGCGAAGATTCTCGTAACCATGCCCGAGGACATCGCACCCGAGGCCATCGGCGGCATGCTGGCCGGGAAGGACGTGATCCGGCCCGGACTGCTGGTAAAAGTGCTCGTCACCCTAGGTTTCCTGATTCCGCGGAGGATGAAGCTGCGGCTCCTGGAAAAACTCTTCAGCAAGTACCGGGAGGAGAAGCCCGAACTGGAGGCCGTTGAGCAGTAGTGAACCAGTAGAAATCGGTTGCCCTGGTCTTGATTTGAGCCTGCCCCCAGGCGCTAGAAGAATTGCTTGATGCCCACCATCTCCAGGCTGGTTTCCCAGAGAATGCGTGCTTCGTCCTTATCGTAGGAGGAAGAGTAGGAATCCTTTGGCTTAGAATTGTCCCAGTACAGACCGCTGTGTTCCTGTACGGCGGGTTCGGTGGCGAGGTAAATGCTCGTCGAAGCGCCTTCCGCGGGTGTTTTGTGGCCACTCATCTGCCGGCGGACCCGCCAGGCCAGCCGGTGTAACCAGGTATTGCCCTTTAGCCCGATATCGGTTTGGACCAGTCCCGGCTGCACGGCGTAGATGGCCGGGTAGTCCTCGCTGGGGCGGCGGCGTTCGTACTCGTAGCAAAACAGTACGTTGGCGAGTTTGCTCTGGGCGTAGCTGCGCAGGCCATGGTAGTTTCCGTCCAGGTTGAGGTTGTCAAAAAACATACCCTTAATCTGCTTATGGCTGTCGGAGGCCACGCAGATAATCCGCCCCTGGGGGGCGGCCCGTAAGGGGTCCAGCAGCAGGTGCGAGAGCAGGAAATAGGCCAGGTGATTGACGGCGAACGTTTTTTCGACGCCTTCCTCTGTGAGTTCCTGGTGGCTGTTCCAAATTCCGGCATTGTTGACCAGCACGTCCAGTCGGGGGGTAGTGTCCAGCACCTCATCGGCCATGCGGCGGATGTCCGCCAACTGGCTCAGGTCAGCAATCACCGTACGGATTTCGGAGCCGGCGTGCCGTTCTCTGATCCGGTCGGCGGCCGCTTCCGCTTTTTCCGCGTTGCGTCCGTGCAGCAGCACCGAATAACCCCGGCCGGCGAGGTCGGCGGCGGTTTCAAATCCAATTCCTCCGGTAGCGCCGGTGATGAGTACGGTCTTCTGTCCCAATTACGATGATTTTTTCTGAATGAGGGGGGTGATGTGCTGGCTAACCTTCGGATTGTTTCTCCAACGCCGCCAGCCGTTCTTCCACGCCCCGGAGTTTTTCGCGGCAGGCGGCCACCAGTTCCTGGGCCCGCGCTACGCGGGCGTAGAGCTGATCCACGTCCGTGGGCACTTCCTGGAGTTGCTCCAGGAGCTGTTCGAGTTCGGCAACGGCTTCGGTGTAGGTCATGGTGTCGGCAGGGTTTATTCTTTGGCGGAGAGGACCGGACTTTCCGGACTAAACCTTACGATGATCTCCTCGGGGCTGTCGCCTTCAATGAGCTCAATCCCGTAGTATCCCCGAATTTCGTTGAGGACGTCCATCTTGGGGCGGCGTTGGGGGAAATCAGGTCCGTAGGTTACGTCGAGGCGGGGATTGTCAAAACCCTCCGGATCAAACTTCACCTCATCCTCCTCCCGTTCAATGAGGTCGATCAGGAGCGCGCGGAGCGTAAAGTTGCTGTAGGCCAGTGAGTCCGCCGTGACGTAACTACTGTAATCGAGGTCGCCGGCAGTACTCTCCCTAACCTCAAGGTGGTAGTTGGTGTTGTTTACCTCAATGATCGCCGGTGGTGACATGAAGAGGATGGCGGAACCCACGAAGAGCAGGTTGTGAATGGCGTGCAGGGCAAAGGCCCACAGGAATCCCTGCTGTACCCGCAGCACACCGGCCAGGGCACCAAGGACAAACTGGGCGCCCGTCAGGATGGGCGCCAGCAGCAAAATCGTGACGCTGAAGGGAAAGTTGGTCAGGTGAATGAGGGCAAAGACGGTGGTGAAGAGATAGAAAATCCAGGGGAAGCGGCGGTCCCAACTCCGATGAATACGCTCCTGTTTATCGGCGTCGTGGCCGGCGATTAATCGCCGGATGAAAGCCAGCGGGTTACGCTTAAACCGCAGGGGGAACCGAAAGAATACTTCCTCGAAAAATGGGGCCACCAAGACGGCGAGAATAAGCATCCCTGCCGTGCCCAATTCTTCAAAAGCCTGCGCCACGGCGTGTTCCTCGGGGTCAAACAGTCCCAGGGGCTCGAGCACCGAAAGGAGTAGGATGAATACCCCGCTACCCAGTAAATCGAGGAGGAATACGTGGAACAGCCTCTTCCACTTGTCGCCGCGGGAAAGTCCCGTGAGGGGCTGGTCTTCGGGGCGCCGGAGAAAGTCGCGAACCTGGCGGAAAGTAAGCGCTAAGCTGATGGATTGGTTTTCGGAAGTGACCATGGTCAATCAGTTGTGCCGGTTAAAAGCGAACGTTCATGAGACCACAAATCTCCTTGACTTCTTTGGTGGTTTCCTGAGCGCGCTTCCGAATTTCGTAACTGCTCTGTTTGATTTGGTTTTTGACGGCCTTACGGTCCTGCTTCAACTCGGCCAGCCGTTCCCGGATGCCGCCGGAAATGGCGACCAGTCCGTCGGCCACGGCTTCCTTGAGGTCGGCGTACTTCAGGGCGCCGGCCTCGTAGTCGGCCATCAGGCTGGCGTGGGCCTCCGTTTTCCCGCTGGCCTCCAGCAACTGAAAAAGATTGCTCACTCCGGGACTCATGGCACCCGCGTCCGCGCCCCCGGTATCGGTGACGGCGCTGCGTACCTGCTTGCGAATCCGGGCTTCGTCGGCGAACACGTCAATGTTGTGCTTGTCGCCCAGGCTGGCGCTCATTTTGCGCGTCGGGTCGGCCGTACTCATCACCTTGGGCACCTTGGTGTACAGCGCCTCGGGAATGGGGAAGTACTCCTTACCCGCAAAATTATTGAAGCGCTGGGCGATGTTGCGGGTCAGTTCCAGGTGTTGCTCCTGGTCCTTGCCGACGGGCACCAGCCCTGCCTTGTAGATCAGAATGTCCGCTGCCTGCAGGGCGGGGTAGGTAAACAGGCCGGCCGAAATGAAGCCATCGGCGCCCTTTTCCTCGTTCTGCTGGCTTTTGTCCTTGAACTGGGTCATCCGCGTGAGCTGACCGTAGCTGGTGAAGCAATTCAGAATCCAGTTCAGCTCCGTATGCTCGGGAACGAGACTCTGGATGAAGATGTTTTCCGGCTTGATGCCACAGGCCATCAGGTTGAAGCACAACTCCCAACTGTTTTCCGCCAGTTTCTTGGCCTGGAAGGGCATCGTCATGGCGTGGTAGTTGACCACCATGTAGAGGCAATCGTATTCCTCCTGCAGGCGCTTCCAGTTCTCCACGGCCCCAAAGTAGCGGCCGAAGTGAAGTTTGCCCGTGGGTTGAATACCGGAAAGAATGGTTGTTGGTTGGCTCATGGCGCGAAGGTAATAAGCATGAATTTAGCGGACAAAGGCTTTGGGGCTCCCAAAAGTTGCCGTGGTGGCCCAGTCTTTTTGTGACGGGCGGCGGCGCGCTGGTGCCTGGCTTGCTGGCAAGGAGCCGTGATCGGTGGTATGGAAACGTAACTACAGCGCCCCGGTGGCGTACCTTTGGCGACTTCCGCTAATACCTCACTGAGGGTTACTATGAAAAAATCCGGCCTGATCATTCTGGCTCTCCTCCTGGGGCTCTTTTTTCCTTCGGCTGAAGGTCTGAGCTTTCTCATCCGGCCCTTTCTGATGATTTTGCTCTTTTTCTCTTTCCTGGGCGTCCGGATCGGAAAAAGCATCTTCTACCGCCAGCAATGGTATGCCGCCGCCCTTCTGCCGTTGCTGGCCATGCTGGCCTATTGGCTGGGGAGTTTACACGGCACGGATCTTGGCTTATTGCTTTTTGCCATCGCCCTGGCGCCCACCGCGATTATCAGTCCGGTGATCGCCGGGATTATGCGACGGGACGCGGGCTATCTGGTGGGGTCCATTCTCATCACCCACGGTGCGATGGCCGTGGTGTTGCCCTTCCTTATCCCCCTGGTCCTCGGGCAACAACCGCCCCTGTCCGAACTGGTTAGCCTCTTTTTCAGCATCCTGATCACCATCGGCGTCCCCCTGGCGGCGGCCCAACTCGTCCGAAGTTTTTCGGCTCCCCTGCATGCGTTCCTGACCGGAATAAGCCCCTGGTTTTTCTCCCTGTTCGTGACCAATGTGTTCATTGCTTCGGCCAAGCTCTCGCACTTTCTGCGCTACGAGAGCAGCACCGACTGGTCGGTGGTCTGGCTGGCGGCGGGAGCCGTGGGGCTGCTGTGCCTGCTAAACTTTACGGTGGGGGCTTACTTGCTGCCCCCCGGGCAGCGAGTGGAGGGAAGCCTGGCCCTCGGCCGGAAAAACACCATGCTGGCCATCTGGATCGCCCTGGCCTTTCTCGGGCCGCTGGCCACGCTGGGCCCCATGCTGTACATTCTGTGGCAGAACGCCGTGATGGCCGCCCAGGTGAGTTGGCTGGATAAATACCGTCCGAGCCACCCGCCAAAGCCGTAACCCGTTCGGGAGATACTATAATTTATCCCAGCGGATCCGCAAAATGCCGGTTCGCTCGGCGATGTTGACGTTAAAGTTATTTTCGGTCAGGAGCGTAATCTCGCCGACCCAGCGGAAGGCCAGGTCCCCCCGGAAATCGAAGAAGTCGGCGTCAATGGTAAATTCCAGATCATCCTCCCGGTCCCGGAAGGCGTCAATGAACCAGACGCCCTGAAAGACCTCCCCGTTGCCGGCCACGTACTCCAGGGAATAATCCGGAAAAAAGGTGACGCGGTCTCCCCGGAATTCATTGGTGATGTTGTCGCGGAACAGGGCACCGTCCCGATTGAAAAAGGCTTTTTCAACGATCCAGGTGCCGGTCAGGCGGTCTTCCCGACGTTCGATTCTGTCCTCGATGCTACATCCGGAAATAAAGAGGAGGGACAGGGCGAGTATGGGCAGTAATTTCTTCATGACTTTTCACTTGTGGGTTTTACCTAAAATGCGAAAGAATCACGGTGGGGTTGCCAATATTCCGGTCATTTAATGCCGCTTTAACGCCCTCTTGCCGGCCTTAACATTTTTCCCGACCCCGGATTGCCGTCTTAACATTTACTCAGCGGCTGAGCCACTGCTTAATGACGGGGCCCCGGGCCTTACTGACCGTAGTTTTTACCAGCTCCCGGCCGATGGGGTCCGGATTCGGTGGTTCCTGCACCTGGTGAAGCAATAATTTATACTTGCCGTGCAGGGCCCTTTGGAGCCCGGCAATGGCTTGACGACGAACGATCAGTTGTCGGTTGGCCCGAAAGAACTGCTCGGGATCAAGCTGGGCTTCCAGTGTTTCCAGCGTTTCGTCCAGTTGATAACGGGGGCCGGAACGACGCTGTCCGTAGACCAGATCGCCCAAAATATAGAAATACTGAAAATCCGTGACCGCAACCGGGATCAGGCGGTTGCGAAAGCTGACCAGAAACGATTGGCGGTATTGCCGGAAGTCTTTTTGGACAAACTGTTGGAGGAGGGCACTCAGGTCGGTTGGGTCAGTTGTTGCCGCAGCCTTGCTACGGTCAAATTTATCGAGGGCGCGTTGGAGTCCGGCTTCCTGGATGGGTTTGAGCAGGTAATCAATGCTGTTTACCGAAAAAGCCTTCAGGGCGTATTCGTCGTAGGCGGTGGTGAAGATGATCGGGAAGTGAACGGGGACCTCTTCAAAAATGGAAAAACTACTGCCGTCACCAAGGTGAACGTCACAGAAGGCCAGGTCAATCCCCGGGGGAGATTCCGACAAAAGGGCCGTGGCCTCCGCGACGGTTTCCAGTATTCCCACCAGCTCAAACTGTGGGCGGAGGGACCGCAACATCTCCCGCAGGTTGGCGGCCGCCAGGGGCTCGTCTTCGATGATCAGGACGTTCATGGGCTAAGCAGGGGGAGTTTTACGAGGAAGGTGCCTTCCTGACGTTCAATGATGGGGGAGGGCGCCTGGAGTAGGCGGTAGCGTTCCGACAGGTTGATCAGGCCTACCCCCCCGCCTTCCTGATGGGGCCGGGGGCGAAGGGGGTTGCTGACGATGACCCAGTCACCCTCGGTAACGATATCGACTACCAGGGGGGAAGACCGGCTGATGACGTTGTGCTTGACGGCATTTTCCAGCAGCAACTGCAGGGCCAGTGGAGGAATGTGCCGGGATAACAAATCGGAGGAGAGCTGTATCCGCAGGTTGAACTTGTCACCGAAGCGGGCGCGGAGTAAATCCGCGAAGTTGTTCAGAAAATTAATCTCATCCTGAAGCGGTACGGTTGCTTCCCGGTTGACCCGTAGGACGTACCGATAGACGGAAGACAATTGGTCCACCAGGTTGACGCCCCGTTCCCGGTCGCCCGTGCGGATCACGGCACTCAGGGTGTTCAGAGAATTAAACAGGAAGTGTGGGTTGATTTGATGCCGCAGGGCCGTGAGCTGTGCCTCGGCGTGCAACTCTTTGATCCGGGCATTTTCGAGCATCATCCGTTGATTGGCGCGGAAATAGACCCACAGGTAGACCGCAGCCACGATCAATAGGGTCGCCACAAAAATCCGACCCACGTAATTCCGCCGTAACAGCTCCGGATATTCCACTGCTCCCGCAATGCGTTCATGCAGTATCCAGGCCAGCACGGAAAGGAAAATGAAGCCGAAAAAATTGAGCGTAATCGTAAAGAAAATCCGTTGCCGGGGCCCACGAAAGCGCCGGTAGATCCAGACGTTGAAGTAGGCGGTGACCAGATAGGCAAAGAATCCGACCACCAGGCTGGTAAAGGCCTGGAGCAACATCCATTCTCCCTCCAGGCCAATCACCCCCGGATCTTCCTGGAAAAGGACCATGAGGATTCTTGGTCCGGAGAACAGCAGACTGATCCCGGCACAAAAAAGCAGTATCCACTGATGGACATTTTCCCGGGACTGGATTGACAATTGCTCCTGCATAGTGTCACAAAGAAGCGGGGAAATCCCGGAATTCGGCAAGCGCCCCGGGGCGATTCACCCCGGAATCCAGGCGTTTCACCCGGAAATCGGGGAATGGAAAAATCAATTGGATCACTTCCGGTCGTTCCCAGAGCATCAAAAACAGACACCATGCCTAAAATTATCTTATTACTTGGCCTGCTATTGAGCTGGGGTGGATTCAGTTACTTCTCGCCCGCCGAACGGGCTCCCAAATTAGACCTTCCGTACGCGGAAGCGGGGTTGACGGAACGGGAGGCGGCCGCTCATTTACTGGACCGGCTGGCCTACGGCGCTCGCCCCGGAGAAGTGGATCAGTTGCTGGAAGAGGGCATTGAAAACTGGCTTTCGGAGCAGTTAAATCCCCAGGAGGACCGCCAGCTGGAGGCCGAGTTAAGGAGGAAATATCCGGCCCTGGGCATGACCACCCAGGAGATTGGCAAGAAATATCCCTCTGCCGGTGTTAAGCTGATCTTTGGTGCGATGATGCTCCGGGAGGAGATCGCCGAGGCGGACGGAGACGTGCAGGCGGTCCTGCGTCGTCGGATGGGAGATATGGGCGGCGGCATGGCCGCCGGACCGCGTAACCGGGACCAACTGGCCGAAGAGGCCGGACAGGCCAGTCAGCTCAACCGCATCCTCAACGTAGAGGAGTTGCCCGGCCCGGAGGACCAGAGCCAGTATGCCCGCTTCACCCGCCTGGGGCAACAACTGGGTTTTGAACCGATGGAAGATCTCATGTACCAACTTATGGCCCAAAAGATTGACCGGGCCGTTCAGTCAGAAAATCAGCTGGAAGAGGTGCTGACGGATTTCTGGTTCAACCACTTTAATGTATCCATCACCCGGGTAAACGACGGTGCCCCCCACGTGCTGGCCTACGAGCGCGACGCCATCCGTCCCCACGTACTGGGGGACTTCCGGGAGATGTTGGGCGCCACCGCCCGCCATCCGGCTATGCTGATTTATCTGGACAACAATCGCTCCAACGCGGCGGAGGGCGTCGAAACCCTGATGCCCACCAGAAGCGGTGAAGACCTGCTCCAAAAGCGGATGGGAAGCGATGAGAATAGCCCGATCAGTGCCGCTCAACTTAAACAGTTTATGCAGCAGCCGGGGGTGAACGAAAACTACGCCCGGGAATTATTCGAATTGCACACCCTCGGAGTGGATGGCGGATACACCCAACGGGATATTGAGGAAGCCGCCCGGGCCTTTACCGGCTGGAAGGTAGACCCCCGAATTTATCCACTACCCAAAAAGCTCGACCGTTTGGTGGGGCTGGCGGGACTGCGCCGCAAGGCGGTGCTCCGCGATGCATTCTACTTTGATCCCGGACGCCACGATGCGGAAGAAAAGGTTATCCTCGGACAGCGCTTCCCGGCGGGCGGCGGTGTGGAGGAAGGAGAGCAAATTCTCGACCGCGTGGCCCTGCATCCATCGACGGCCCACCACCTAGCCACTAAACTGGCCGTGCGGTTCGTGAACGATGCACCACCCACCGAGCTGGTGGACGAGTTGGCCGAGTCCTTCCTGCGGAGCGAGGGAGATCTGAAAAAAGTGATGATCACCCTGGTGGAATCGGAAGCTTTCTGGGCTTCGCGCACCGAAAAAATCAGAACGCCGCTGGAATATGTCGTCAGCAGTGTGCGGGCACTTGGTCAGGCCCCCGAGCATCCTCGCGCCCTGGCGCAGTGGTTAACCCGCATGGGACAGCCCCTCTATGCCTATCAGGCACCGACCGGTTATCCGGACGAGGCGACTCAGTGGACCAACGGCGCGGCCCTGCTCAACCGCATGAATTTTGGCCTGGAGCTAGCCCGCAACCAGATTCCTGGCCTCCCCGTGGACGTGCTTTCCGTCAACCAAGGGCGGGAACCTGAGTCTCCAACGGCGGCCCTGGACACCTACTTGCCCCTACTGTTGCCCGGCCGGGATCATTCCGAAACCAAGGAACTGCTGCTGCCGGTGCTGAACGACCCGCGATTTGCGGATAAAGTGGCGGTGGCCGCAGGGAGCCAGGTGATGCCGGACGAAGCCGTGGTGGCACCCGAGCGGGAAAGCCTCGCCCGGACGGTGGGCCTGATCCTCGGTTCGCCGGAATTTCAGCGACAGTAGTACGATCCTCCTTTAACCCCAAAATCAATTGCCATGCAACGCAGAGCGTTTATCAAAAATTCCGGCATCGCCCTATTTGCCGCTACCCTTGGCGGGGTGCCCACCTTCGTGCGGGCCGCGGCCCGCGACTACCGCCAGCCCAACGGCACCCGACCAAAGGTGCTGGTGACCATCTTTCAACGGGGGGCGATGGACGGACTGGCCGCCGTCCAACCCCTGAACGATCCTCACCTGAAGGAGCTGCGCCCCGGATTAGTGATGGATGCCGCCCGAACGGGCAACGATAAGGTGCGCGCGCTCGACGACAGGTTTGGACTGCACCCGAGTCTGGCCCCCCTGTTGCCCTTCTACGAGGATGGCCGTTTGGCCATCGTCCACGGGGTTGGCTCCCCGAACCAGAGCCGGAGCCATTTTGACGCACAGGATTACATGGAGGCCGGAACCCCCGGTCGGAAGAGTACTCCGGATGGCTGGCTGAATCGGGTTGCCGGGCAACTGGACGGAAGCGGAACGCCCTTTCGCGCCGTAAGCCTCACGCCCGCCTTGCCCCGAAGCCTCTACGGGACCTCCTACGCGATTTCGGTGGAACGCCTGGAGGACCTTCGGCTCGCTGCGGGATTGCCCGCCGGGATGGGCGGCAACGCCGCCTCGGAAGGCTTCGAAGCCCTCTACCGGCAAACTTCGGCGGATTTGCTGCGGTCCTCGGGCTCGGTAACCCTGGATGCCACCCAGATGCTCGCCGAAGCGGAACTGGACAATTATCAGCCCGCCCGCGGGGTACGGTACCCCAATTCCGCCCTGGGCAGAAGCCTCCGCCAAATCGCCCAGTTGATCAAGGCGGGGGTAGGACTGGAGATTGCCTTTGCCGAAAGCGGTGGCTGGGATACCCACTCCAGACAGGGTGGAGCCTTTGGTGGGTTCACCCAACGCGCCAACGACCTCAGCGCCTGCATCAGCAACTTCTGGCGGGACATTGCCGCCCACCAGGATGAGGTGTGCCTGCTCACCATGACCGAATTTGGCCGGACGGTAAAGCAAAACGGCTCGTTCGGCACCGATCACGGCCGGGGCTCCTGCCTCTTCGTGCTGGGTAATTCGGTGCGGGGAGGAAAAATCTACGGCGACGTACCCGCCCTGAAGGTAGCCAACCTGGAAGATGGCCGGGACCTGCCCGTAACCACCGACTTCCGGTCCGTCTTCTCCGGCGTAGCCGCCCAGCACCTGGGCGTAGATGGTGGAGAAGATCTCTTTCCCGGCTGGTCGGGCACCGACCTGAAGCTGATGTGATGTAGCATTCCGTTGGCATGATCCAACCAACTGGGCGCCGGACCAGGAAACTAGGCACCTGCCTTCGGCCATCAAAATACTTCCCGCCCGAAATTTTCTGCCGCAACGGGACAAAAAGAGGGGGCAGCCGAATCAGCGCCCCCTCAACATTTATGCGAAGATTAGCATAGGGATTATTGCACAATTATCCGCTTGACCCAGGGGCCTGCGTCGGTATTGCCGCGCAGCAGGTAAACGCCCGGTTTGATGCCCTCCAGGGAGATGGTGAAGAGGTCTTCGCCTTCTTCCCGTTGCAGGTTGCTCGGATATTTCCGAACCTGACGACCATTGAGGTCGATCAACTCCAGCGTGGTGGACGTCCGGTTATCGGTGATGAGCGGTTTTTCAACCGTCAGGAAGCTAGTGGCCGGGGTGGGGTACACCCGAACGAAATCGGTGGAGATACCCTGGTTGATTCTGATGGTGCGGCAAATCTGTTCTTCACAGGTTTCACCGTTGGCCAGCGTGCGGGTGACCCGCATGCACACCTGGTAGCGACCAGGACTGGGGAAACTGTATTCCTGAACGTAATCCGTTCCCACTACCTCGCGGGTTCCTCCGGGCAGCGGGCGCACCAGCCAGGTCAGCGAATCGCAACCCGTGAATTCGGCCACGGGGCTGAAGGTGTAATCCAGTATGGAACCGGGCGCCGGTTCGCCAGTGAATCCTTGACCAATGTCGTTGAAGAACTTCTCGTCGCAGACACACTGCGTAATCGGACAATCGGGCAGCTGAATACAGACTTCGAAATTGCAGCAATTCAGGTGCAGGTCACCGTCCGCCACCTCGTGCAAGGAGACGGTAAAGCAGATCGAATCCAGGGGGCCGGCCGGGGACCCGATTATGATGCTGATGGTTTCGGAGTCTCCCGGCGCTAATGGCCCCGAGAAGGGAATTTCGGTATTCCAGGCACTTAATCCGAGGCTGGGATCAAAGGTGATGTAGGCGTGGTCCATCACGAAATCAGAAGTGTTGGTGATGGTGCCCGTCCATACGTAGGCGTCGCCCTCGCACACGATGACTTCCTCGGTGAGGTAACCACACGGAGGCTCACAGAACACCTCAATGGTGTCACGGCACACGATGCTGTCCCCGCTCAACCACTTGATTTCAATCTGGTGGAAGGCCGTTTCGTTATCGTCGATGCATACCCGGGGCAGGCGGAAGGTGTTCTGGGGTAATTCCCCGCCGTCGGCGGGACGGATACTCACCATACCACCACTGGCTCCCGCGGTTGTTACCCAGGGTTCACCAAGCTCGGTGTAGACGCTCAGGCCTCCGTCCGCGCCGATTAGGCACAGGTCGATGCCCGTCATGGGGAGGATGTCTACTTCATTGAAGAGCACGATGTCGTAGCAGCAATCATCCAGTTCCCGGACCCGGCGGACGCCCAGGTCATCGCAGGGGTCACAGTCCGGAACCTCCAGGCAACGTTCGTCACCGAGGGAGCAACAAAGGGCTGACGGGTCTTCATTCGGATTAGCGGAATGGCCCACAAGGTCGTAGCAGAAATCTTCGCCCGGCGGTAAATCGGAGAGGGTGATGGTGAAGTCCCGGCATTCTCCGGGCAGCATGGCCGGGAAGATGGGCAGATCAATCGGAAGATCGACGCCGGCGGCCGGTGTCAGGGGCAGTAACTGCAGGAAACCAACGTCGAAGGTAGCGTCCAGCGGATTACAAACCGTCAACGTAAGGGTCAGGGTTTGCTCGGGTCCACAGAAGAGGCTGTCCTGGGTGATGAACACGCAGTCCGGCTCCACGGGGCACTCCGTAATGAGGGTGTCGCTACAGACGATTTCCAGATCGGCGTTGAGGTATTTGACGATGATGGTCTGGGGATCGTCGGTGGCGTCAATCGGGCAGAGGGCCAGCAGGCTCTGGGTCGTCGCGTTGGTGGGGATTGAGCCACCTCCGCTCTGGGTGAGCTGAATGGTGGCGTCATCCGGTCGGAAAACGAGATCGAAGGCCGGATTGATCGTTCCCGGAACGATGCCCAGATCAGCTCCCATGGCCATGATTTCAATGGCGGTCACTTGTTCCGGTGCTCCGGCGTAATAAATATCAAAACAGCATTCTCCAACGTCGTTGGGTTTGTCGTAGGGGGCGATGCGGGTGATCAGGTCCTCGCAGGGATCATCACAGTTAATGACTTCAAGGAACAGGTCGCCGCTGGTGTTGACGCAGTTGGTGTTGATGTCCGTCACCACCACGTTGTACTTCCCTTCTGCTTCCACGATGATGCAACGGTTCTGGCCGCCGTCGCTGGCGGGAATCGGTGCGTCGTTAAAGGTCCACTGGTAGGTGTACTCCCCTACGGGTGCACACAGGGTGTCCGGTTTGCAGGTTTCGTAACATCCCACCGGCACGATGCACAGGTCGGGTAGGGGGTTGATTACGGCCTGGTCCGTACCCGTACAACCCGTAATGGTATTGGTCGCCACCACCGTATAGGTTCCAGCCTGGTAGGTAAAGATGCTCAGGCCGGTGGCTCCGGTGTTCCAGGTGTACTCCACGTCCGGTTCGGGGTTCGTAACGGTAATGGTGCTACCGTCCCCCTCGCAGTCTCCGCCGGTAATGGCCAGGATTGGCGTAGGACTGATCACCTGCTCGACGGTAATGATGGATTGCGCCTCGCAGCCGAAGACGTTGGTGACCGTCAGCTCGATGACCTGAATTGTATTACCGGGGGAGAAATTAACCTCGTAGTCGCGGGTGGTTACGCTTTCTCCCGTGGCGGTGTTGATCCAGAGGTAGGTATGTCCTCCTCCCGCCAGGGCGGTTAGCGTGGTACTACCGTTGTCACAGATGAAGGGGTTACCGACCCAACTGGGGTCGGGCAGGGGAACCACCTGCACTTCAACCGGGTCAAGCACCAATTCACAACCATCGGCGGTGGTGATGGTAACACCGTATACCCCGGCGGTATTTACGCTGATGCTCGTACCGGTGTCTCCGGTCGTCCACAGGTAAGTGGCCCCCGCCTGGGGCAGGATACTGAGAATGGTGTTGCTCCCCTCACAGATAATCAGCTCGTCGTAGGCGATGGTGTCGGGGGCAGGAGCCGGGTGGACCTCGATGTTTTTCGTGATGGTGTCCATACAGCCCGCGCTGTTCGTGGTAATGAGGGTAACCACGTAGGTGTTGGCGGAAGTATAGGTGTGCTGGGGTCCGTTGCCGACGAAACTGGCGTCGTCGCCAAAGTCCCACTCCCACTTAATGACGTCCGTTCCCGTGCCGTTAAAGGTGGCGGGCTCGTCCACACAGACGCTGGTCGGATTGGTGGTGAAGTCACTATCGGGGAGATCCGTGACGGTAAAGGTCATCGTGGCGGTAGACTCACAGCTTCCGTCGGTCACCGTCAGGGTAACGGTATACGTACCGTTGGCACCATACTGATGCATGGGGTTGGTGGCGCTGCTGGTGGGACTGCCGTCACCGAAGTCCCAGGTGTAGGTCAGCGGACCACTCACCTGCATGGGGTCAATGTCCGTCAGGTCGGTAAAAAACACTTTACCGCAGTCTTCATCCTTGTCAAAATCGGCCAGGAAGGGCACGCAAATTTTCACGGGAAGCTCCCGACTGCAGAGGATGGAATCCACGACTATGGAATCCTGACCGTTCTGGTCGGTATAGACGGTGGTATTGGGTTCACTCCAGACGGAGATGCGGTGGTAAACGTCCCAGCATCCCGCTTCGGACGGCCGCACGCTCAGGCCGTTGACTCCGAATGGACCCAGTACCTGACTGTCGTCGGGCAGATTGCTCAGGTCCCAACCGTCGGCATCGACGGAGTCAGGGGGGAAGGTGGCGTCCAGGTCCCAGATGTCGCAGTCTGGACTACGGGGGGTTCCGAAGGCCGTATGCTGGTCGGGGAAAATAAATTTGTAGGGCTCCCCACAGCAAATGGTGTGACGGATGATGATGGGGTCGGAGGTCGTCGTACAGCCGTTCGGGTCGGTAACCACGGCGACGTAGGCGAACACTCCGGGAGTATCGTTGAAGAAGTGGGTGAAGGTAGTATTACCTACCGCCGCCGGGCCCTGAGAGTCGGGGCCACAGAACCACTCAATGGTATTGGCCGCATCGGTCGTTGCCGTGAGGGTCGTACTGACCGGGATGGGCACCTGGTTTACGCAAATCTCCAGCGGACCGTCGGCCGAAAGGTCAACGGCGGGGCCGTCTACCTCTTCAACCTCGTAGGTCGCTACCGCCGGGCAACCGTTGGCGTCAACGGTGTTGGCCACGTAGTTACCCGGAGTAGTTACCGTCAGCGGGTTAGCGGTTGAACCTCCGGGGCTCCAGGTTACCGTTAGCCCCGCCTGCACCTGCAGGTCGACCGATCCTCCGGGACATAAATCACCGATTTGCGTGATGATAGGTTCTACCGGAGCGGTGAGGGTAATCGTTTCGGTCAGGACAAGATCCTGACCGCAAAGGGAGATCGTAACGCTGATGGTGGGCGTTCCGGCGTCGGCGTTCCACTGCACCGTGGGCGTGGGGGTGTCCCCGTCCGCAATCACGCTGCCGAGGCTGTCCGGACTAACGGACCAGGCGTAAGTAGCGTCAGGGTGTTGCGGGACACTAATGCCGTAAGTAGCCAGGCTGTTGGTGCAGCCATTTGGCCCCGTAATGATGGGGCTGCCCACGAAGTCTTTGGTGACGGGGTTAATGGTGAAGGGATTGGACTGGCAGAAGGGCGCATCACCGTCCTGGCCCACCACCGTCAGGGTGGCCCCGGTCAGGGTCGTCCACTCAACCGTTACGGTAGGACCGCCATTTCCGGCCGTCACCGTACCGCCGGTGGCCGTCCAGAAGTAGCTGTATCCGGCGGCGGGGGAGGGTACGTTGTATACCACGGGCTCGCCGACACAGTAGTCCGCCGGACCGTCGATGGTCGGGTCAATGGCCTCCGATACGATGACCAGTTGGGTTTGGGTGGGTACACAGTAATCTCCCGGACCCGGGCTATTGGCCGTTGCGATCACGGTGTAAATTCCGGGACCTGGCAGCAGGCTCCAGTCAACGGAGTATCCGCTGATGCCCGACTGATCGAAAGCGGGGAAGCCGTCAATGCTCCAATCGAAGGTGGCGCCCCCAAAATCACTGTTGCCAAAAAAGAAGCTGGTCTGATTCACGCAGGCCTGGTTGGGCCCTACGATGTTAAAGTCCCCCAGCACCGTTACCTCCAGTCGGGCGGTACCGTAGCAATCATCTCCTTCGTGATTGGGAAGGCCATTCAGGAAATCGCTGCCGTAGCTGACCTCAATCACGTAAGTGCCCGGCACCTCCGGCCAGGTAATGTTCACCACGTGCCCGTCATTATCTCCGTTGATCGTGCCGTCGCTTACCTCCCAGTCGTAGGTAACCGTCATCCACTTTGGCAGTGAATAGCTGGCACTCTGGCCCTTGCAAACCTCGGTGGGGCCGGCAATGTCGCCGACGGTGGAAATGATGGGGACAATTACCTCCGTGGGCGAATCACAATAGGCCTGGTCGCAGTCGTCAACTGCCAGGGTAATGGTCCCGGAAGGACCACTTCCCCACTGCACCATGATGGTGTCTCCGGTGGCCGGGCCCATGATGGTACCGTTGGCGGATACCGTCCATTCATAATCATCACAACCCGTCGCGTCGGTCCAGTACTTACTGACATCGCCTTCGCAAAGGGTGGAAATCCAGAAGATGCCGGGACCGGGGAGGGGATCAATGATGATGTCCTGCTGGATAGAATCCACGCAGCAGCAGGCCTGACTTCCGTCGGGATTAAGCCCGCCTTCGGAGGTAGCGTAGAGGGTGACGGTGTAGGTGCCGGGAGTAGTGTATACGTGGGTGGGGTTCGTGACGTTGGTCACGAAGGTGCCGTCACCGAAGTCCCAATCGTAGCTAGCGGGCGCTCCCGTAGAGGTATTGGTAAAGGAAACGGGTTGATCCAGGCAAGCCTCGGTGGTTGCCGTAAAGCTGGCGTCCGGTGCTTCGGTAAGGTTAACGCAGTAGGCCCGGGTTTCGACAATTTCTCCGGTGGCGGGGTTAACAATTTCCACCGTCAGGGCTGATGGGCCCAGTGGTCCCCAGGTAACCATTAATTGTCCCGGAATGGCGGGGTCATACATCACCGTTCCGTTCGTGGCGGTCCAGTTGTAGTCCAGTCCGTCCGTTTCCGTATACAGATAGGTACCCTTGCTGTTTTCACAGGCATTGATGCAATCCAGATTTCCCGGTTCGTCGGGGTTGCCAGTCGGGTCCTGTGCGAGTTCGTCCAGGTCGACGAGCCCACAGTCGGGTTTTTCCCCACACTTCAAAATGACCGTTACCTCCCGGAAAAGCTGTGCGCCGGTGGAGGTTTCGATGCGAAAGACAATGGGGCCAATCGGGCCACAGCACCTTTCCTCGGTGGCCATGGGAGAAAGGGAAATGTTGCCGAGGTCGTCAAACCGCAGGCAAATACTCTGAAAATCGATGGGGAAGGCGATGCTTCCCTCCAGTCCGGTTCCCTCCAGGGCATTACCAATGTTGATGGTGCCGTATTCCTGGCAGAGTTCTAGCGGAGGAATGTCTTCCTGAGAATGTAGCGTGAGGTTGAAGCTGGTGAAAAGAACGGTAAGGAGAACAATTCGTAAGAGATGCTTCATGATCGGGACGATTGATGGTGGTGAGTGTCAGTAGCTCATCAATCGGCGCGGAGAATTCTTACCCTGAAGGCCAAAATTTTTCCCGGATTAGTATTTCCTGATCGATTGGTGGCGTATTAACTATCCTTAGTTTCCGCTTTGGTCCCGGAGTAAATCACCACATAAGGTAAGGTTTTCCCGGAAGAAAGTGGCCGGCAATCGCGGGAAAGCCCCTCTCTGGAAGTCCATTTTTCTGCTCCCGTCAATTTTGTAGCTTTGGCCATTACCTTATTGTTTTGCTTTCAACTCGTGTATCATGCAGCCGTTATCCACGCGATGTTTATTTGTCATCCTCATGATTACGGGAATGAGTTGGGCTCCGCTCCGGGCCCAGTGGACCATTCCCGCCACGGACATTGACCCCGATAACTATTACGGCATCACGGTGGCCAATGGTATGGTGGGATTGGTCTCCAGCCCAGAACCGATGAAGGTACAGGACGTCGTCCTGAATGGGGTCTACGATAACTACCAGCGGGGACGGGTGTCCAACATCCTGAAGACCTTCAATCACATGAATATGGAACTGGACGTGGACGGTATGCGGGTGGGGCCGCAGCACATCAGCAACTTCCGGCAGGAGCTCAATATGCGGACCGCCGAACTGGTCACCAGCTTTGAGGTGGGGGATAAAGTGTCGGTAAAACACACGTTGATGTCCTTGCGGCATTTGCCCTTTACGGCGATGGCGCAGGTGCAAATATCCGCCAAAAGAGCCGTGGAGATCAGTCCGATTTCCGTGATCGAAGCCCCGAATCACTTGCGGGACGTCCGGAACACCTACAGCGAAATTGATCGTCCGCATGTCCTCATTGGCCTGATGACCAGTTTTGCTGATAGCCCGACCGGCGCCCATCAGGTAGCCGCCTCCACCAGCTTCATTTTTCCCGAAGCGCACGGTGAGGAGCCGCGGGTGATCCACGAAGACTGGGACTTTAACCGCCACCTGGCCAAATTCCGGAAATCTTTGGCGGCCGGCGAGACGTACACCTTCGCCGTCGTGGGCAGTTCGGTGGCCAGCGAGCATTTCGCCGATCCGCTCAACGAAGCGGAGCGGCTGACCATCTTCGCCAAGCTCGAGGGCATGGACCGCCTGTTGCGGCGGCACCGGGAGGCCTGGACGGAATTGTGGAAGTCGGACATACAAATCGAGGGGAACCTCCGCGATCAGGTAGCGGTGCGCTCGGCGCTCTATCACCTCTACAGCTTCGCCCGGGAGGGCCAGGCCTACAGCCTGAGCCCGATGGGCCTGAGCGGCCTGGGCTACAACGGCCACGTATTCTGGGATACGGAAATCTGGATGTACCCGGGCTTGCTGGCCCTCCAGCCCGGCATGGCGCGGTCCATCATGCAGTACCGCTACGACCGCCTGCCGGCGGCCCGGATGAACGCCTTCGCCCACGGCTACCGCGGGGCAATGTTCCCCTGGGAGAGCGCCGACGACGGTTCGGAAGACACGCCCGTCTGGGCCCTGACCGGCCCCTTCCAGCACCACATCAGCGGTGACGTGGCCTGGGCCATGTGGAAGTACTACCAGACTACGGGCGACAAAGAGTGGCTACGATCCACCGGCTGGCCCGTGATCATGGAGGTGGCCGATTTCTTCGCCAGCAGGGTGGAGCGCAACGGGCCCGGCGCTTACGACATCAAGAACGTCATCGGAGCCAACGAATGGGAGGAAAACATCGACAATAATGCCTACACCAACGGCATGGCCATTACGGTTCTACGGCTGGCCACCCAGGCCGCCGGAGTGGTGGGGGTGACGCCCGATCCCGACTGGGCCCACGTGGCGGAGAATATCCCCATCCTCAAATTCCCGGACGGCACGACCAAGGAGCACGCCACTTTCGATACCGCGTTCATCAAGCAAGCCGACGTTAATCTGCTGTCGTGGCCAATGGACATCGTCCGTGATCCCGCTGACATCCGCCGCGACCTGAAGTACTACGAACCCCGGCTGAGTCCCGACGGCCCCGCCATGGGCGCGGCCATCCTGGCCCTGCTCTACGCCCGACTGGGAGAAGAGGAAAAGGCCTATGAGCTCTTCCGGAAGAGCTACCAGCCCAACGAAGTGCCCCCCTTTGGCGTCCTGGCCGAAACGGCCGGCGGCACCAACCCCTACTTCGCCACCGGAGCCGGCGGGATGCTCCAATCCGTCATCTTTGGTTTCGGCGGACTGGAGTTCACCGACCAGGGCATCGAACAGCGCGGCGGGTGGCTGCCAAAATCCTGGAAGTCATTAACCATTTCGGGGGTAGGACCTGAAGGCAAAACCTTCACGGTAGAGTAGGGGCGATGGAGAATATCCCAACACCGCTGTCGAGACTTGACGTCTATCGCCTACTTACTTCAACGAAGCTCGACCGAAGGATTTTCGAGCAAGTCTTTTCCCGACACGGGTACGATAAAACAGGGCAAATTTTCCAGCATCTCCGCGCTAGGGGCTGGCTGATCGGTGATTTCCGGGAAGGCCTGCGCGTAGCGGAAACAGTAAGGGTGGAGTACGCTCCCGTGCGGAAAGAAGTGGAAGCGCTACTGTCCGATCTGAAAAATTTCTTAACGGCCTGGCTTTTGGCCCACCATTCCGGTGCCGCATTGGAACATTCGACAACGGGAGCCTTCTTCTACGATGACACCAACAGCATTTACCGCTTCCAATTGATTGAATACCGGGGTGAATTTGTCTATCAAGTTCGGTTCAGGAATCAACTCATCGCTTCGGATGAGGAAGCATACCGGCCCCAGAGTTTCTACCTGGAACCTCCACTGCAGCGGCACACGGACTACCTGGGCAGCTTGTTGAGGGCACAACTGGACTGGGCCGCTCACCTCAAGGAGATTGGTCACCCGCTCCGTAGTTAGCTTTATGGTATGATTGACAAAGAACAACTGGCGGCCAAACTGGACGAACTCATCGCCGAAACGGAACGGAAGATCGCGGGTTACGAAGAGATGTCGGCTCCCGTTTCGCCGGACGACGCCATCGGCCGGGTATCCCGGATGGACGCGATCAACAATAAGGCGGTGGCCGAAGCCGCGCTGCGCACCGCGCGGCGGAAGCTGGATAGACTGAAGACGATGCAGTCCAACCTCGATGATCCGAAGCTGGGCATTTGCAAGCGCTGCGGCCGGCCGATTCCCACCCAGCGGTTGCTACTGATGCCCGAAAGCCCCTTTTGCGTGCGTTGTGCTTCCGCTTAAATAGGCACTTTGGGACAGGTAAAACGAGCAAATTGGCCATCTCCGCGTTCCGGTAATATGGAGCAGGCAAGAATGAAAGTTTATCTGGACGACCTCCGAGCGGGGCACGCCTACATCGAATTACTCCCGGCGGGAAGTGATGACGGAGACGTTTACGGCTTCTATCCCGCCAAATTTGATGAGAAAAAGGAGGTTCTGCTCGGGGAAGGACAGTTGCGCAAGGACCGCACAAGGCTGGAGAAAAACCGGGCCGCAGCGGACGTGCGGCAAATCGCCAAGACGATCCCCTTATCCGGGGAAGAGTTTGAGCGATTGAAGCAATTCCTGGCCAAACAAGAGCAAAATCCCTCTTTTTACTTTCTCGTCGGGTATAACTGTATTGATTTTCTGGAAGACGCCTACGCGGCGGCCAAAGAGCAGCCCGAGGATAAGCTGATGGACCGATACTCCGACGATGAACTGGACGAACTGGGCTACGTCGGTACCTACGCCAAATGGCGCTTCATTGGAGGCTAACTTAACCAGCAACCAGCAACTAGCCAAAATCCTCCTCGTCGCCCAGTTCCATGCGAGCACCGGCCAGCTCGCTCATGGCGTGGCGTTCGCCGAGTTTTTTACAGATTTCAATGCCCGCGGAATAGACCCGCCAGGCGGCGGCTTCTTCTTGTAGTCGCTCCAGCGTTTTGCCGAGGTGGTAGTAGGTGCCCACGTATTCGGGTTGATCGCGGATCAAGGCTTCGTAGATGTCCTTTGCACCTGCGTCCTCGCCCACTTTTTCATGTTCCTTGGCCAGAGCAAAACGTAGAAAGGCGTCGTTAGGGCTCTGGGCCAAAAGTGCTTCAATCTGGGCTTTACGCGACATGGTCAATCTTTGTGTTCGGACGTTTGTTAAGGTGTAACGCTTTAAACTGAATTTAGATGGCCGACTACCAGGCGACGATCGATTATCTCTTCACTCAGCTTCCGATGTACCAACGCGCGGGCGCATCGGCGATGAAAAAAGACCTGACCAACATCCGCATCCTGCTGGAATGGTTGGGCAATCCGCACCGCGACCTCCGCTGCATTCACGTGGGCGGCACCAACGGGAAGGGGACGGTAAGCCACCTCCTTGCGGCGGCCCTCCAGGCCCACGGATACTCCGTGGGGATGTACACCAGCCCCCACTACAAGGACTTTCGGGAGCGGATCAAGATCGGCAAAACGCTGATTCCCGAGCGGGAAGTGACGGACTTTGTGGAGCGCTTACGGGCCGCTGCCCTCGATGTCCAGCCCAGTTTTTTCGAGATCACGGTGGCGATGGCCTTTGATTACTTTGCCCGGCAGTCGCCCGATTGGTGCATCATTGAAGTCGGCCTGGGAGGAAGACTGGACAGCACCAACGTCATCACTCCGGCCCTGTCCGTGATCACCAACATCGGGTTTGATCACATGCAGTTCCTCGGGGATACGCTGCCCCTCATCGCCGGGGAAAAGGCCGGCATTATCAAGCCCGGCGTGCCGGTGGTCATCGGTGAAACCCACCCGGAAACGGAATCCGTTTTCCGCGACAAGGCCCGCCAGGAGCGGGCACCCATCGTCTTTGCCGACCAGGCCTACCGCATCAAAACCCTGCGGGCCGAGGAGGGAAGTCTGGATAACCAGTACAGCATCGGCATGCCCAACCTGGACCGGGAACTCAAGATCACCACCGACCTCTCCGGGCCCCATCTGGGCAAGAACCTGCTGACCGCCTACGCGGCCCTGCTGGCCCTCTACGGCAAGGGATTACTGCCCAACGGAGAGGCCATCCTGGCCGGCTGGCGCAAGGTGGCGGCCACCACCCACTACCTCGGTCGCTGGCAGGTGTTGCGGGCCTCCGGCCCGCGCGCAATCGCCGACAGCGCCCACAACGCCGAAGGGCTCGGGCCGGTGGTCGATCGACTGGTGGCCTTTGGTAAACCCCTCCACATCGTCCTCGGGGTTGTGAACGACAAGGACCTGAGTAAAGCCCTGCCCCTGTTCCCGACTACCGCCAAATATTACTTCGTCAAGGCGGACATTCCCCGTGGCCTCGCCGCCGACCAGCTCCAACTCGCGGGCCGGGCCTACGACCTGATCGGGGAGGCTTACCCCAGCGTGGCGGCGGGCTACGCCGCCGCCCTCGAAGCCGCCGATGAAGAGGATCTGGTCTTCGTGGGAGGGAGCATCTTTACGGTGGCGGAGGTGGTGTGAGGGGGTGATTAGGCGCTCAAAAAAATTACGTGGAATAGTAGTTTCGTGTACTTTGTGAAGAGTTAAAGCCTAATTACACCTATGCATATCCCTTTTTGTGAAAAAATCCAAACGGCCGGGTTCATCATCCTATTTGCGTTTCTCTCCTGGACGCAACTTTCAGCGCAATTCTCCTTAGTAGTTGAGGGAGGAGCCAGGACAAATACTGTTAAAATGTATGGGGATGGTTCAATACCATTTGTGCATTCAGAAAGTATGATTTCTCCTACAATTGGGATCCGTGGAAATTTTAATCTATTCAATTCCAAATGGAGTAGCCAGATAAGATTGTTTTCTACCGTTGGAAAGCACCATTTCTTGAATACTACCCTGATTTACTACAGGACTAATGAGTATCAGGACAACGTCAATTACGAATCCATTACCTATGACTTCAGAATGAAAATCATCGGTACGGATTTGATGGCTTTTTACCGCCTTGGGAATTCGTTCAAAATTGGGGCAGGAGCGCAGGTTTTTCATCTAAAGGCTCCAATCTCACAAATTATCTGGGGCGAGTATAGTTTTCGACTGCGAGATCAATCTGGGAGTAGCCCAGTATATGAAGTTTTTGATGAGCCGATATCGCAGCGAAATGATATGGTTTTCGACGAATCATTTTTCCAGGTATTACCCGTAATAGAATTGGGGTGGCAATCAGGTCGTTGGAGCTTGTTTGGGAATGTCAGACTTGGTATGAATGAGCAATCGACAGCCTTTAAAGTAAGGGAAGGACCTACCTTTAGTGGGGGCGTTGGCTATTCATTAGTAAAAGGAAAATGACCGTCCTTATCCCGTCTGGAACCGTTATTTAGCAAAAAAATTTTCACCCTATACCAGTCTTCGTTATCTCGGAAATTATTCATTTCGTTTCCTTTTTTGATCCCCCGGTGGCACCCTCAAAGGAATCGGCCGACTTCGTCAGGCCGCTGGGCTTCGAGGTGCCGTTGAAGAATAACTTTCCGTAGTGTCTTATCGAACGCAGGCCATCTAACGCCGAGACCTGCGAGCAGCATTTCGGGCCTCCGGCCCAGTATAGACAGCTCGGAGGACCGGCAATACTACTTTCCCTAAAACGCTCCTTCAAGCCGTCGAGTGAAACGAGCTGCTCGTAGGTGTCGCGAATGGTCAGTTTTCCCTAGTTAGGTAACAAGCCCCAACTACTTCAAACATCAAACGTCATACCTCAAAAATCAAAATGACCGTCCCGGCCACCAGCCAGAACGGTCATTCTTATTAAAGGACGTGATCCGTAACGTTTCAAAGGGCACATTGTCCGTCCGCGCGTTCCGCCGACACGATCAATTTTTCCTCGTCAGGAATCAACTCCCAACTACGTCAAAGGTCAATTGACCATTATGGCATTTAGCTGGTGATCAATTACCCCTCGTCAGGAACTAACTCCCAATTACATCAAACATCAAACATCAAACGTCAAACATCAAACATCAAATCCCCCACTTCATTACCGCAGCGCCCCAGGTAAAGCCGGCGCCGAAGGCCGCCAGGGTAACGACGTCGCCCTTTTTAACCTTTCCTTCCCCGTAGGCTTCGCTCAGGGCGATGGGGATGGAGGCGGCGGTGGTGTTGCCGTAACGCATGATGTTGTTGTACACCTGGTCTTCGCGCAGGCGCATCGTTTTCTGCACGAACTGGTTGATGCGCAGGTTCGCCTGGTGGGGGATGAGCATGTCGAGATCACCCACCCCGAGACCGGCTTTGGTGAGGGTTTCCATGATGACTTCCGGGAACTTCCGGACGGCCATTTTGAATACCGCCTGCCCCTCCATGTGGGGGAAGATGCGGGCCTTGTCGATCATGTCCTGGTTAAAGAAGTAGCCCCCGTATTCGGGTTCTCCGTATTCGACGTCGAATCCTTCGATGGCGTACTTCTCCAGGAAGTAGCCACCGTGAGCACCGGGGTAGATGTAGCTCAGTTTTTCGGCGTAGGTGCCGTCTGAGTGCATGGAGGTAGCCAGTACGGCCTTGCCTTCGTCTTCGGTGGCTTCGATGATCACCGAACCGGCGCCGTCGCCGAAGATGACCGAAACGTTGCGGCCGCGGGTGGTAAAGTCAAGTCCGACGGAGTGCACCTCGGCACCGACCAGCAGAATTTTCTTGTACATACCGGAGCGGATGTAGGCGTCGGCGGTGGACAGTCCGTACACGAATCCGGAGCACTGGGCGCGGATGTCCAGGGCGGCAATTTCCGTGTTCGCGATGCCAAGCTCCCGCTGCAGAAGGACGCCCGCTCCGGGGAAGTAGTAGTCCGGGCTCAGGGTGGCGAAGATGATCAGGTCGATCTCTTCCTTGTCGATTCCGGCACTGGCAATGGCCTTCTCGCTGGCGTTTACGGCCAGCGTCGTGGTGGTTTCTTTTCCCTTGTCGATGTAGCGGCGCTCCTCAATTCCCGTGCGCTCGCGAATCCACTCGTCACTAGTCTCCATCACTTTCGTCAGGTCATGGTTGGTCACCACATTTTTCGGTACGTAATGACCGATTCCCGTAATCGTACTAAAGGGCATAATCGTAGTTTAACTTTTGAAAGGTGGGCTAAGGTATGATTTTATGGATTAGCAAGTGAAAATTCGCTGGACTGGGTGACCGCCGGAGCCTCCTCCCGGTGAATTTGTGGGTGAGGTCCGGGTTCCGCTATGCTCGTCGGGATCGTTGATTGCTAAGGAAATACAACGGTCCCGAGTTCCGTAGTGGTCGTCGGGATCGTTGATTTCTAAGGAAATGCAACGGTCCCGAGTTCCGTAGTGCTCGTCGGGATCGTTGATTTCTAAGGAAATGCAACGACGTGCTTGTGCGACTAGCCTTTGGGCAACGGCGTGCAGGTGCCGGGGCCCTTTGGTGGGGCAGTGAATTGGGGTTTTTAGAGATATTACTCCGGTGGTTGGTTTACCTGGCCCGATTCTCCCAGAAAATGAAGGGTAGTCCCTGTTTAACCCATCGGTCTACCTCCCCACGATCCGGGACGGTCTCCATTGCCAGGGAACCGGCCAGGAGATCGAGGTCCCCGTCCCGGTCCGGATCTCCCGCGGCCAGGCGAATCCACCGTCCCGTACCGGCCGCCGGTAAGGCCTGCGCCGTCCATCCCTGCGGCTGCTCCCGCTGGAAAAGGACGGCATTGCTGGCCTCCGGTCCCCGATAGTCCGGGAAAAAGGAAATGGCGGCGATGTCCTGGTCACCGTCCAGGTCGAAATCGGCGACTACCGCGTCGTAAGCGCCCGGAAAGGGAATAAAAAGTGCTTTCTCAAAGCGGCCATTCTCGTCGCCTAAGAATACGCGAATGCCGTGGTAAGGCTTGAGGACGGGATAATAGTCGGCATTGTCTCCGTTTACGTAGAGCAGATCGGGATATCCGTCGTGGTTCCAGTCAATTTTGCGCAGGGCACTAGAACCGTAACTCGGAGGAAAGGTCAGTACTTCCTCACCAGACGACAGCTGACCGTCGGAAACGGTGAACCTTACGATGGATTCCCGCCCCTGTCCAAACAGCACCAGATAAGTGCTGTCGGCATACTCCGTAATCACTTTGATGGCCCCGGGTACCTCCCGCAAATTGGTACGTTGGAAGCCTCCCGTCGGACTGCGATCCCACCGACTGAAGGCTCCCGTCCACTTGCCAAACTCCGTGACCAGCAGCTCCCTTTCCGGATCCTCGTCGAGTTGGGCTGCAACCAAACTGGTGGGGCGCTGCAGGCCTTCGGCCAGACTGGTAGCCCCCCGTGGCCCGAGGGCCACCAGTTTGCCACTGGGGACATCCGTCGGGGAGAACGACCCGATAACCGTACCGTAGGCGGTGCCATCAATCTCCAACAGATCGGTAAGGCCGGGTCCCGTGGCCAGCTGGAAGCTTGGCCGGAGGGAGGTGTCGAAGGCGAAAAGTCCTCCCTTGTTGATATCCGCCATCAACAGGCTCCCGTCCCGGCGAAACCCCACGTAGCTGGCGCTGGGCGGACTCATGAAAACATCCGGAAAGCGTGCGGTGAAATTGGCTTCACCCACGATTGGGAGGAGCGTAACCTCAAGCTGCGCGGGAGCACTTGTGAGGTAATGGTTCCGGATGCGCTGCCATTCCTCCGCCCTAAGGGTAGGCTTTACGGGATAAATATTGGCCTTCAGCAGTTGTTCCCTTGCCCCTTCGTTGGCCGCCAGTAACTGGGCCCTTTCCTCCAGGAAAGCGTAAATCCCCATGAAGTGGCCCATTCGGGGCAGGATGATGGTGTCCCAGATACCCCGGGGTAAGTCTGCTGCTTCGGGTACCGCATGGCACCCGCCGCAGGCCATAACAATTAACTCAGCATCATCCAGCGATGCCGTGGCGGAGGTGACGGGCTCGCCCGGTTCCCCCCGGCAATAAAGGAGCGTCGCGAGGAGCAAAGAGACGATTGTAATTCGCAGTACTAATGCGTACCCCCCGGTTTTCTTTGGTTCCATTCCGGATGATTGGGGAAGGTGGGCAATGTTTCGGGTTGGTGATTCAAGTGCTCAAAGTCGTCGAGGCTTTCGAGGAAGCTGATCACGTCGCTGATCTCCTCGGTGGTGAGCTCCAGGGCGTCGGGCGGGAGCGTTTGGTGCGCTAAATTGATTCCAATACCCGCTCCGCCACCGCGGTTGTAGAAATCCATCACCTCTTCCAGGGTATCGTATACCCCGTTGTGCATGTAGGGTGCCGTCTGGGAGGCATTACGCACCGTCGGGGTTTTAAAGGCAAAGGCGTGGAAGTAAGCTTCGTCCCGCGGGCGTCCACTGGCGATCCGTCCGGGATCCCCGTCTACGGTCGCATTTTCCCATATTTTGGTGGCGGGTACTCCCAGCACTTCAGATTCGCTTTCGGCGTAAAAGGGAGGTACCAGCCCATTAAAGGAAGGGGCAAAGTGACAGGTGCCACAGGCGGCTTTGCCCATGAAGAGATTGAAGCCCCGACGAACCTGCTCCGCAATTATTTCCCGCTCCCCCCGGGCGTATTTATCAAAATCACTGTTCATTCCCCGGAGACTCATGACGTAGTGACTCAGGGCATCACTAATGCTCCATTTGCTCAGCTGGTAGCGGGGTTGGTCGGCGTAGGCCTCCGCAAAACGGGATACGTACTCGGGGCTTTCTTTTAGCCGTTGCTCAATGGTCAGAAAGTCCGTGGCAAATTCGTGTTTGTCCGCCACTACGTGGGCCATTTGCCTTTCGAGGAAGGTTTCGCGCAGGTCGTAGAAGTATTTTTCCGCATAAACGCTGTTGATCAGGGTGGGGCTGTTCCGGAGTACGGTCTTTGTTCCCTCGCTGGAAAGGCTACGGGGCAGTCCGTCGGTAAATGCTTTGCCGGGGTGGTGGCAGTTGGCGCAACTTTGCTTCAGATTACCACTCAGAATGGGATCAAAGAAGAGTAGCTCGCCCAGTTGCCGACGGCTTTCCTTTTGGGTGCTCTCCGTCAGGTTGGCGAAGTATTCGGCCGAAAGCCAGTCCGGGCTGAACAGGTAGGGTGCAGACAAATTGGTGGGGCGAGGCATCCGGTTAAAGTCTCCGGCGGATTCAATTTCTAGCGCGGCTTGTGCCCGGGGAAGATTCTTCGTGAGGGGGTTGATGACTTCCCGCAGGAACCGTAAGCGATCAAATGCATCAAAGTTTCCCCCGCGGAGTTGGGACCGCCCGAGTTGAAAGGCTTCGAGGATGTCGCGATTGACCGTAGGGGCCTTTTCTCCCACGGAAGGTGCGTACCGCAGATAAGCCTGCTGAAGACTTTTCAGGGCGACGAAAGACTCTGGTAGTGCGGCCCCCGAACCGGGCGTATCAAATCCCGTAACTCCGAGTGTGAAAATCCTCACCACCTCTTCCCGGCTGGCCTCGAAGATATGCCGGTGCTGGAGTTTCAGCCCCCGCATCTGTTGGTGTAGCTTACGGTAGTCTTCCCGAAGTTTTTTTAGCAATTGAGCTACTTCTTTACGATCGATTTCGTCGGAGAAAACCAACTCATCCAGGGTTTGGAGCCCCGAGGGTTCAAGTACGATCACTTCAGGGACACTGGGCTCGGTTTTGGGCAGGGGAGCTCCGTTCAGGTAGCGCTTTACGGAAGCGGGTTCGGCGTATTCCAGGAGAAATTCAACCTCCTTGAATTGCGCCCTGGTTTCCAGGTGAAGTCTTCTGATTTCCTCGCTGGAGGTCGCCAGTTCATCAACGGCACGCTGATAATTTTCCAGGGTGACCGCAAAGTCGTCCAGATTCTGGTGGAATTCCAGGGAGGTTTTTTCCAGCGCGGAAGACATCTGGTCGGTAGAGGGCAGAAGATGACCGACCCCCAAAGCATAACCAAGCGGAATGAACCCCGCCGCAAAGAGGACCAGACGTATAAAAAAGGATAAGAGTGACATGGGGTAAAAACTTAAAAAGACGCCGGCGGGAGATTCTCCCACCGGCGCATAACTGATTACCAATTGCTCATTCTTAATGATTCAGAAAGAGCATAAACCGGAAAGGATTTACTGGTAGCTTACTGCTTGACCAGTTCTACAATTTCTCCTTTGGCACTGCGGAGGTAGTAAACACCCGCGGGCAGGTGAGCCACGTCGATCTGGTTGACGTTACGGTAGACCCGCAGCCGCTGTCCCTGGTTATTGTACAGGGCAACGTCCTGAATGTCGTTGAAGTAAACCTGCTGCAGGGTAGGGTTGGGGTAGATACCGAAGGTGTCGTTGTCTTCTACGTCCGGAGGAAGGAGACTGGACACCGTCAGGTCATCAAAACCGTGGATGGCAAAGGTCAGGGAGTGGTTGTAGGGGAAGGGGTTCGTAGTACTTGGGTGCTGGCTGTTCACCAGGAGGCTTTTGCCGTCGGGCGTTGGCATGGCTCCCGTAATTTCGGCGCCGAGTGGAGTAATGGAAAGGCGAATCAGGTCATCAACGGTGGCGCTATCGATGCTCAGATCGAGTAGGAAAAGCTCACACATCCGGTGGCGAATGCCAAGTCCGGCGCCCGCTCCGGCGGCCGTGTTTTCGAAGGGCATCCGACCGAAGGTTTCTCCGTTCAGGTCTTCGCAAATTACCAGGAATTGCTTGCCGTCAATGGTCATCACGTTGAGGCCATCAGGGTTCGACAGGTGCTTTTCGGGGTAGTCGGCCTGCATGGGGCTTTCCTCAAAGTAGGGGCCACCCTCGATGGCTACGTAAACCTCTTCGGTTTCGGGGTCGTAGGCCAGGACGCGGCCGTAGTAGTCCCAGTACTCAGCGGTGCCGGGGTCGGCAACACCCTGCTCCATGGCCCGGGCCACGTGGTGAGGAGCGTAAACGGCACCCTCACTGGCTTCGTCGGCCCAGCGACCACCGGGGTTGTCCCGACCGGTTTCCGTCCAGTAAATGATTCCGGTAGCGGGGTCAATCGCTACCCACTCATTCCGGTTGTACATCGTGGCTCCGACGGCGACGGCTTCGTCGGTCAGGTTCAGCATTTTGGTGGCGTCCTGGTTGTCGATGGTGATCCACTTCTCGTCGGCATCGTGCTTGTACACCTGGGTAACGCCGCTGGTGAAGTCTCCGGGCGTGTCGGCAACGAAACGGAGCCAGAATCCGGGCGTAGCGTCAACCCCGAGGTAGATGTACTTATTGTCGGCGGAAACAACACCTCCTTCGAAGCCCTGGCGGCCCCAGTTGTACTGCTTCCGGATGGCTTTCGCCTGCCGGGGATCGATTTCGACCATCCAATTGAAGTTTTCGTACTTGGGAATGGTCAGGCCGTCGAAGGCCGGAAAGTCGGGGGCATCAATCGTCCACTCGGCGGTGTCACGGACACCCTGGTTGGTGCTGGAACCGACCCGGACGGGGTAGTTGGAGGTACCGGCAGACGTATTGTTGATGGAGGCATTGCCGGAGCGGAACCATTCTTCGGCGGTCCAGATGCGGCCGTCGACGATGGAGCTGATGCCGCCACAGTTCATGCCAGTTTCCCCAACGGTGTTGGCGAAGTCAACGTTGAAGAATTTGCCCTCGCGGCCGTCTTCCAGCGTTTGGTCTACAACGTTGAGCAGCCCGGTAATCTCGTCGCGCTCAACGCGGAAGACGGTCATGCCACCACCGTCGCCGATGCGGTCGTCACGGTAGATGGTTTCGTGGTTTACCGAAATCCAGCCGAGGCTTTCGTCGGTATTGTCGGGGGTGAACCCGATAAAGTCATGCCATTCTTTGGCGTGTGCCTGTCCGGCTTCGTTACCGTAGGTTGCCGTGGTTTGTACCATGTCTACTCCACCAACGAAGAGGACCTGAAGGGAGAGTGGGCTACCCGGCATCTCCACCCGGGTAGGGGTGTAGTCTGCGGGAGCGTCGATTTCGCCCGGGAATACGAGCTGGGCCTGCAGGGCACTGCCCAATAACATTGTAATAGATAGTAGGAGAAGTGATCTCATAGTGGGTTTGAAGTTTTAATCCTGTCACAAAGGTCTCTGTGGCCCCTTATGCAGTTTTTACCTCACTATTAGCCCTGGTTTACGAATCGCGGAGATTTGTTAAGCGTTCATTTTTAGTATGTTAATTGCTTAAGCTTGCCTTAATCTCCCGAAAAGGGATGGTTTTTATCCACATTAAATTGTTCGCGACCGCTCGCCCCTGACTTTATTTTTCAGCCATAAATTGAATGTATGGTAATCATCTATCAAGCTGTTTTTTTCGTTAAGTATTCCGATTGCCCGCTACCGGGGATTTACGCTGAATTAAACTTTTAGAACCGATCTAAATAGCTGGTGGCGTGTTTTGTCTTCCCCTCTTGGTTTCAGTCCGGCTAATTTTTGAGGAAATGAGCGATGGGTAACTCTGATTAGGGAAATAGTCCCCCGCATCCCGTCGTTTCTGTTTTACCTTTAGCCTCCATTCATAATCCCTTCACCACCATGATCCACCTCGGAATAATTGAAGACGAACCCATTATGCTGGCCAGTGTCGAAGAGTGCTTTGAGGCCTCCAGAGACGTGAACGTGGAAATGGCGGCGACCAGCGTCGAGGATTTTCTGGCCGGACTGGACGCGGACAGTCCGCTGAATACCGTCTTGCTGGACATTATGCTTCCGGGGATGAACGGCATTGCGGGAATTCCCCGTCTGCTTGATCGCTGGCCGGAACTGGACATCATCATGCTGACAAATTCCGACGACTCGGATAACATCTTCCGGGCCCTGCAGGCCGGCGCCTTCGGGTACATCAGCAAGAAACGGATGAACCCCAACATCATTCGGGATGCGGTATACACCGTTCACCGAGGCGGCAGCTACATGAGTCCCAGTATTGCCCGGCAGGTGGTAGCTTTTCACAACCAGCAACGCCAGAAAAAGTCCGCTGACCCCACCACCCAGCTTACCCCCCGACAGCTGGATATCGTGCAGGGACTGGTAGATAACCTCAGTTACCGCGAGATTGGCGAACGCCTCGACATCAGCATCGAGACCGTCCGGGACCACATTAAGAATATTTACCGCAAATTGCGGGTGAACTCCAAAATGGAGGTCGTTCACAAAAAATTGAAGGGAGAAATCTGATCGTTGGTTTGTTGCATGCTCCTCGGCACTACCTATTCTTGATTGCCCTGGCCTTTAGCCTGGCCCTGGGGGCACAACCTCCCCGTATCGAATACTTTACGGTCAACGATGGCCTGTCTACCCGGGACATCAACAGCCTCCACATCGGGAGCGACGGTTTTCTGTGGGTGTCGACGATGGACGGATTGAATCGTTTTGACGGGCAGTCCTTCCTCACCGTAGGGCAGGATCCCGGTTTGGAGACCCGGCTCAGCCGTGGAGCCGTAGACAAGGTCCGGGCCGATAACGAAAACGGGCTAATCGTGACCTTTCAGGACTTCTTCGGCTACTTCGATCGCTTTGATCCGCGGGACTTTTCCGTGGAGCAGATCCGGCTGGTCCCCAGCACGGGCGTGCTGGGCTATCCCCGGGCCATTGAAGTGGACGCCCTGGGCCGGGTGTTCGTGGTCACGATTGGCACGGAAGGCACTTTCCTGTACGAGTATACGCCCGATCAACCGGAGGTAAGTGAACAGTTTACGGTCATTTATCATCAGCCCAATGATGCTTGGAAAACCTTCGCTCCCCGGGTGGAACTGCTGCCGCTGAGTAACGGACAGTTTCTGCTTTACGACGAAGAGCACGGCTTTCGCCACCTGGGGGCTACGGGTAAACTCCTGCAACGGCCCCTGAGGAACAGTGTTGGCCAACGCCGCTTTTATACTTTCGGGGAGAGTCCGGACGGAACGGTTTACCTCAGCTTCCGCGACGGCTATCCGCTCTTCCGCTGGAACCCGGAATCCGGCGACCCACCTACGCCGGTTGCGGGGCTCGATGACGGACTGCGCTACCCCCAGCTCTTTCAGGACGAACTCGGACAGCTACTCTTTCTTGCTACGGAGGACATCCTCGGAGAACTACTGGCCGATGAATATTACCTGGTGGACACGTCCGGAAGATTCTCTCTCTTTGAAGAAGCGCTGCCCACGGAGCGTCCCATTGCCGCCATGGCGGCCCTGAGCTTTAAGGAAACGGTCTACGTCGGCCTACGGGAAGGATTGGGCGTAATTGAACGCTACGTCAATCCGGTAAGGAATTATCTGGAAGTCGGCGAGAGCGAAAAGTTTTTCCGCAACAAAATGCGGGGTATCTGCGAAGATGATCGGGGAAGGGTTTACCTGATGGAAGAGGATGGGGTGATCTATACCATGGACGTGGGGAAAACGCTGCTGGATACCTTGCCCCTACGCCAGCAATCGGATAGCTCCAGACTGGATTTTCGCGCCGGAACCTCCCTGATCTATGATGGCGCGCGGCGTGCGGTATGGGGAAGCGCCCAGCCCACCGGTGGAGAGAAGGGAGGAATGCTGATCCGCTATGATTTGACCAGTGGAATGACGCGATCGTTCCCCATTCCATACCCTCCCCAGGTAATGGAATTGGGCGAAGATCAAAAACTTTACCTGGGGGTATCGGATCCCAGTAAAGTGGGGCTGCTGCTGCGCTTTCACCCCGATCAGGAGACCTTTGAGGAAGTGGAGGCGGCCGTCGCTGACTTTTCCCTGTCCGGGACGAAAATCAATGCCCTCAAACGGTTGCGGAGTGGAGATATACTGATCGGGACGACGAACCGCGGCCTGTTGCGCTATCAACCACAAGTGGGGGCGCTGGAGCGGGTCAGCCTGGTGGATGAATCGGGCACCGAAGACCTCACCACGGAATTCTCCGTTAACGTCATCTACGAAGATACTTTGGGTAACTGGTGGATTGGCACCGACGGGGGCCTGTTGCAGTACGTCACGACCAGCGGATTCTGTCGCCGTTACGGAAGAAGCGAAGGGCTCAGTAGCAATATTGTGGTGGGCATCGAGCCGGACTCGACCGGTGGATTATGGTTGTCAACCCAAAATGGGTTGGTGCACCTGCCCCCGGATCTGGAGCAAACCTCCGCCCGCCGTTACTACCGGGAAGATGGCCTGAGCAGCGACCGTTTCCATACCTTATCCCACCATCGTGACCGCACCGGTCGGTACTATTTCGGGGGCGATAATGGCCTGACCGTGTTCCGGGAAGCCGACCTCTCCGCCCGCCGGGCGGGCGCCGACGTGATGCTGACCGAGGTCAGCATTTATGGCCGAAGCTCCGACCGTAAGATCAATCGTAATCTGGAAGAGCTACGGCAGGTGACGGTTTTCGCTTCGGAAAAAAGCATCGCCATATCTTTTGCCCTGCCCGCGGGGCAGCTGCCCAGTAGCAGCCAGTTCCGCTACCGCCTGGAGGGCTTTAATGATGACTGGGTCAGCCTCACGAACGAACGGACCATCCGTTTCAACAATCTCCGGGCGGGAAGCTACCGCCTGCGGGTGCAGGGTGCGGGGGCCAACGGAAATTTTGGGGAAAAGGAACGTACCCTCAACATCTTCGTGCGTCAGTACGTCGTGGAGAAACTCTGGTTTCAAATCGTCATCATTCTCGCCTTTGCCGCGCTGATCATCGGTATTCTCCAGGCGAAACTGCGCGAGAAACTCCGCAACGAGCAATTGCGGACCCAGCTGAGTAGCGATATCCACGACGAAGTTTCCGGCTTGCTGGCGGGCATCACCCTCCAGACCGAACTGCTCAAGAACCGCACGGAGGATGAGAAAATGCAGGAGCGGCTCACCAGGGTGGGGGAGGCCGGCCGCAACGCCATGTCCAAAATGAGCGACGTCATCTGGAGTATCGACTCCCGCCGCGATACGATCGGGAACCTCCTGCAGCGAATGCAGGAACACGCGGATGAGGTCTTGCTTCCCCTGGACATCCGCTACGATTTTCGGGCAACGGGCTTTGACGAAGACCGGGAACTGGCGGGGAACATCCGCCAGGACGTGTACTTCATCTATAAGGAGGCCATCAACAACATCGCGCGCCACAGTACGGCCAGCCGGGTGGACATTGAGCTGTCCCAGGCCGCGCAGGTGTTTGAAATGTTCATTCGGGACAATGGCCGGGGCAGCAATACCAACGGACAGGGCCTTACCGACGAACAACGCACCCGCGTCCGCGCCCAAAAAACGGGACAGGGAAAGGATAATATGCGCATGCGGGCCGACCGCCTGAAGGCAGATCTGACCATCGATGAACGCAGCGGATATACCCTCGTCCTGCGGATGCGGCGCCTCGCCTGATCCCTATCACTACCCACCACCCACTACCATACTATTCTTTCTTCATCGCCTTATGCCGGGCAATGTGTTTATCCGGATCCCAGGTAATGTCCCAGTTGTCGGCGTATTCCTGGATGGGACCCAGACCGACGGTGGCCCGCACGCTGTCAATCTGGTGGGGCTGCTCAATTCTGGCGAAGAACGATTCTCCCGTTTCGGGGTCGCGGCTCACCTGACTACCGTAAAGCTGAGATTTTCCCTGCCGCATGCGCACGCGATCCACCAGTAGGGCCACTGATCGCCAGGCGACTTCGCCCTGGTCCGCCGCAGCGGTGATGATGTCCAGGTACTTCTCCTGCACCGCCAAATCGGCGTGTTGGATGACGAGGAAGGCCGTGCCGGATTGATCGCCAACCATGCTTTTGCCGGGGTAGCCCATTTCGTCGATGATCTCCGTGATGCGGGCCGTATTGGCCTTGTCGATGGGGATTTGGATGGCCCACATGGAGTCCATTTGCGGAGATTGCCAACCGTGTTCCTTGGAGATTTCCATGATCACCTGCCGATTTTCCTGGTCGGAACGGCGAATTTCTGCGAGCTCGTCGGCCAGTTTCTGATTATAATCGGGAAAGGCCAGTTGGAACCGAGTCTTCATTTCTTGATCGAATTCGGTGTCGCGGTAGGGAGCAAACTCCTCGTAATTCTTGTACACCTGCATGCTGCCGTCGGGACTGAGCGAAAAGGCGTGATCAAGGTATTGGGTGAGCAGTTCCTGCTTGCCGGCCGAATGTGCGCAGGCGGCGGCCCGGAGGGTGCTCAGGAAGCTGGTCTGCTTCACCGTAAAGGCTTTGGCGTAGAAGTCTAGGCAGTCGTCAAACTGCCCGTCTTTAAGGGCGGCCTCCCCGGCGGTGACGTTGTCTACGTAGGCGGGGTCGGAAGAAGAGAAGGTTGTCTGGGCGTGGAGTGAGGAAACTAAGGCTAAGGAGAAGGCTAAGGCTAAGGAGAAGGTTAAGGGGCGCATTGATGGGTGTTTTTGGGAATGATGCAAAAAGGGGCGAGAATGGTTGTTTAGGGGGCGAGGGTTTATTCCCTGCCTTGATTCCAAAAATGACGGCTAAGTGTGATGTACAGCATTACTTCTATCGGGGGGATATTGGCCTCTTGTTTTATTTTTTCTAGGGGCGCTTCGATTCCCCGAAAGGTGAGTTCGTCCAAGCCCAAAGCTGCCCGTCTTTGTTCTATCTCATCTTTATTTATTACCGGCCATATTCGCATTACCCATTGGTCATGGTTTTCCTCCGGAATGTTATAGCCAACGGTCCCATAAACCTGTTTTTGGCCGGATAATGCCAAGGCGTGATCATAGTGCTCTGCTAGACAATAATTCAGTCGTAAATCTTGCATTTCTTCTCGAGTTGCCTCTGCAATGAAAATGTCCATGTATTTTTCCCAGTCGCTTGGTTTTGCAACCATGAAGACCCGAATTGGTAGGTCGTATCGCTCCGCCACTAACTCCACGCTTGGGTAACCGACGGAGTCCAGTAAGTTTCGTAATCTTTTTAGGCAAATTTGGTCAAGTACCGCCTGCTGTTTTTGTAGGGTGGTATCAATTAAAAATACATGGTAGGCGTCGTAATGATTGATAGACGGCGAAGTCTCATACTGAGTTTGTCGATAACGGATAAAATCTTCCCAAATCTCATCTAACTCAGCAGCAACTCTAGGGTCGAAGTTGGGAAAGTAACTTTCAATAAGGTCGTTTAAAATGACTTGAAAGTTTTGATCATAATGTATTGGCTTGAATTCGCGGCCATATTTGATCAAATTGAGCGTCTTAAGGGGAGCTAGTAGAAAAGCTTTGCTTAATAGATTTTTGGCCACTTCCAGCTCGCCGACGACCGCCGCACAAGCGGCTTGGCGAACAAGAAGAATGCGGCTTTGTGTCGTTATTTTAGAAGCCCTGGATAAATAACTGTAGGCCATTTTGAAATCACCCGCCCGCATTAATTCCCGGCCAAGACTGACAAAATATCTATAGTCCGGATCTTTACTAATGTAGGTGCTTTTACCAGATTTGGCCCATAGAATATCTGAGGGGAAAGCTTGGTCCATTAACGCATAGATCTGACGAGAAAAGTTAGATTCCCTTAGCCCTTTAAACTCTGGGTAGAGCTCATATACCTTCACTGCCTCCAAAGGGTCGGTAAGAAAGGCATACTTTAGTAAATCGCTCCGCATCTCCACCCGATTGGCTCCCTGGGCGGCGGCGGCCGCGCGCATTACGTCCAGGGTAGTGGATTGCTCCTGTTTGAAGACCTTACGGTATAATTTGATGGCGCGTCGGTAGTCATTCTGGGTCAGGGCTTGGTACGCCTGGTCAGATAGACTGATGTTTTCCACGGATGGTTGAGCGGAAAGCGAAAAGGAGAAGAGAGTGAATAGAATCAGTAGGTGTCGCATAAGGCAAAATAAGTCCACGAATATAGTAGAATACTGAGGGATCAGTTACAATTAAGTTGGAGGCTGCTTCGCGTTTTTGTGACCCAAAAAACCGCACCCCGTCAAGAAATGGACAACATGCCGTAAGTATAAAAATCCCTCCTTACCTTCGGCCTCATGGCAAAATTGCGCAGAAACCACGCCCAGCAGGGAGCCGGAGCTTCCGGAACGACCATCGTCAAGGTGGGCATTTTCGGGGCCATCCTGGCGGGACTGGTGTGGGTGTTTCAGCAATTCGGCGGGGAAACCCCGCCGGAAGACAACCGGGTGGAATACGCCGGCGAAGCCTACATAGCTCCCGCCGGGACCTCCGGACAGCTCATCGACCACGGCGGTTTCCTGCTCAGTTACGACGAGGAATGGGAGCAGGCCGAATGGGTAGCTTACGTACTGGAACGGAAGAACCTCCAGCAGGAGTGGACCGACCGCCCCCGGGATTTCCGCAGCGATCCGCTGGTGCGGGACGGCTCGGCCACCGATAACGACTACCGCGGCTCCGGCTACGACCGCGGCCACCTGGCACCCTTCGCAGACTTCGCCTGGAACCGGGAACTGGCCGAGCGAACCTTCCTGCTGTCCAACATCAGCCCCCAGGCCCGACAGTTTAATCAGGGGGTATGGCGGGAACTGGAGGAGCTGACCCGGGATTGGGCCAATCGCTTCAAAAGACTTTACGTCGTTACCGGTCCGGTAATGACCCAGGACCCCAAGGGGACCATCGGCCGCAATAACCGTATCGCCGTCCCGGCCGCCTACTTTAAGGTACTGCTGGATCTCGACGACCCGGAACAGAAGGGCATCGGCTTCGTCATTCCCAACCAGATCAGCTTCGACCCCCTCTACGATTACGCCATGAGCATCGACGAGGTGGAAGCCATTACCGGCATGGACTTCTTTGCCGAACTCATGCCCGCCGAAACCGAAGCGGCCCTGGAAAGTTCCGGAAACCCGGACCTGTGGCCCTTCAGCAAAAAGAAATTCGATCGTCGGATAAATAGTTGGAACAATGTCAACAACTGATACCTTTCGTCAAGTCATCACCGAAGGCTACACCTTCAAGGGAAACAGCTTCGTCCTGGGCGGCGCCATGCTCGGAGAAGAGACGCTCTCTGAGACCCTAGTGAAAATTCCCCTGGGTACCCTCAACCGGCACGGACTGATTGCCGGAGCCACCGGTACCGGAAAAACCAAAACCCTGCAGATCATCGCCGAGCAACTATCGAAGCAGGGTGTTCCGAGCCTACTGATGGACATCAAGGGGGACCTGAGTGGTATCGCCGTGCCCAGCGGTGGCCACCCCAAGATCGACGAACGACACGAAGCCATCGGTATCCCCTTCACGGCCGGCGGCAGCCCCGTAGAGCTGTTGAGCCTTTCCGACGAACCGGGCGCCAGACTACGGGCCACCGTCATGGAATTTGGCCCGGTGCTCTTCTCTAAGATGCTCGACCTGAACGACACCCAGTCCGGTATCGTCGCCGTGGCCTTCAAGTACGCCGAAGACAACAACCTGCCGCTGCTGGACCTGAAGGACTTCCGGAAAATCCTGCAGTGGCTGACCGGCGAGGGAAAAAAGGACGTGGAGGCCGAATACGGCCGAATCAGTACGGCCAGTACCGGCGCGATTATGCGCCGCATCGTCGAACTGGAAAGCCAGGACGCCGACCGCTTCTTCGGCGAAGTAAGCTTTGACGTCGATGACCTGACCCGCCTCGACGAATTGGGACGCGGCATTGTCTCCATCATTCGCCTGACCGACATTCAGGATCGTCCTAAATTGTTCAGCACTTTCATGCTGCAACTCCTGGCGGAAGTCTACGCCACCTTCCCCGAAGAGGGCGACCTGGAACAACCCAAACTGGTCATCTTCATTGATGAGGCCCACCTGGTGTTTGAGGAGGCAACTGACGCCCTGTTGGACCAGCTGGAGGCGATCATCAAGCTCATTCGCTCTAAGGGGGTGGGGCTGTTTTTCGTCACCCAGAATCCGGCGGACATTCCCAGTGACATCCTCGGGCAGCTCGGCCTGAAGGTGCAGCACGCCCTCCGGGCCTTTACGGCCAAGGACCGCAAGGCCATCAAACTGGCCAGCGAAAACTATCCCCTCACGGATTTCTACGACGTGGATCAGGTGTTGACCGAACTGGGTACCGGAGAGGCCTTCGTGACGGCGCTGGACCGCAAGGGGCGACCGACTCCGCTGGTCCGGACCATGCTGCGGGCACCGGAGAGCCGGATGGACGTACTGACCCAGCACGAAATCGACGATTTGGTGAAGAACAGCACCCTGACCCGCAAGTACAACAAAGAGGTCGACCGGGAAAGCGCCTACGAAATTCTGGAGGCTAAGTTAGCCGAGGCGGCCAAGGAAGAGCATCGCGCGGAAATGGAGCGTCAGCGGGAGAAGGCCCGGGGCAGCAGTTCGCGGTCCCGCCGCCGGGAAAAATCCACCTTTGAAAAGATCCTGAACTCCACCACCACCCGTCAGATCGGTCGGACGGTTGCCCGGGAATTTACCCGGGGACTGCTGGGAGTACTGGGCATCAAGCAACGGCGACGCTAGAGAAACTTGGTGAAGCGGTGACGCTTATTTGGGCGAGGGACCGTGAAGCGAAGCGGAATACTCGGCTCAGCCGGTACAGGTGCAACGGTATTTCTGGGGAGCAGGCTGGGGCTGGGCTACCCGTGTCTCCGGAAGGCCATCAGCAGGCGGTCCGAGAGGAAATGATCGTTGGTGGCCTTTTGGTAATCCCCATAAGAACAGGCAATCAGGCGGTGACGCTCCTCCCCCCGATATTTTTTCGCGGGTACCTGTACCCACCAGCGGTTGCTCTTCGGTGATCGCCAGAAGGTCAGCCGGTGATACTCCGGTAAATCAACCACGTATTCCATGAGCCCCCTGGTGGAGACGGGAAAGTCTCCCTGCCGCCGGGCGATGCCGTGCAGGAAGTACCACACCAGCTGGGCGTAGGCACTGGCCGTCAGCTCGACCTCCGTGTCGGATTTTCCCTCCGGGTTAAAACCGTAGAGCCCGAAGGAGGATAATTTATCGCTGTTGCCGGCGTAGTAGGCCAGCTGGCTGGCCTCGTGGAGGGTGAAGCCGGAGGGCGTGAAGCCGCTCCTGGCGGGGGCCTCCAGATGATTGATCGCGCCGATGTTCATACCGGCCAGGTCGGCATCCCGGATCAGGGGTTCCAGCTCCTCTGGTGCGGCTTTGGCCGCACCCAGCCGGACGTATTCCTGGGAGGTAGCCGCCATCTGGGTCCGGATGGCGGGGTCTACGAGGTGCTGCTGGGCGCCAAGATGAAAGAGGTGGAAGGACTTTTTGGTGCCCTGGCGGTAGACGGCGGTATCCAACACTTCCTTTTGGGCCGCAGCAGGGGACAGCGCGATGCGGCGGTCGATGTGGAGCAGATTGATCTGACGGTTCAGTTCGCCAAAGGCGAGGTATTGGGCCCGAAACAGGTGGTCGCTGCCACCGAGGAGTACGGGAATTATTCCGGAAGAATGCAGCTCCCTAAGCAGCGGAATGCCAAATTCGACGTTGGTCTTACGCAGATCGCCCAGATCGCGCACGCTCAGCTTACCGAAATCCCAACTCATGGTGTAAAGATGTTCGCGTGTCTTTTGCGCGATGGCGGCGTCTAAACCGATAATCGCAGCGGAAATCTTACGGGAGCGGGGTCGTAAATGTTTTCCCAGGCTGTAGGCCGGGAGATCCTTTTCGGGCTTGTCCGGTGGGGTTAACCAAAGATCGTGCATAGTGGGGACCAAGGTAATCACCCCGGCTAAAATGGCGCAAAAAACGCATTTGATAATTCACTAATACGAAAAAAAATTATATCCGGTTACCCAAAAATAGCTACCGTTTCAAAAACAACTACTACCTTTGGCTTATCGAGAGCGCACGTTTTCTTACTTAAAACTACCGTTGCTTTTACGAAACGTACCGCTCCTTAAGCATTCACTACACACCTGCCCCGGCATTATGCTATGACAAATCTGATTTCAACACCCAATCTCAAAACTAAACCTTCCAGAACCGATCCTATGAAATTATTGCAACTCACTTTTACTTGCTCAATGTTGCTACTGTCTTTCGGCCTCTTCTCTCAGGGCACGCCCGTTCCGGCGACGAATGACACGGAGACCGTTGAGACTACCGACATGACCATCGAAGACCTTACCGGCGAAGAAGCCGCGATGGATGATGGTGAGAAAACCGGTACCATGTGGGAATTTGGTATCCGACCTTCCTACATGTGGATTGGCGGCGACGTTGACGCCGGATCCGACTTCGGCGTTGGCATTCACTTGCGTAAATCCCTTGATCATCTTTTCTCTCTGCGCTTTGATGGTCTGTACGGCAATTCCAACGGCGAGAACGAAAACAGCACCCGTCGCTTCGAAAATAACCTCATCAGTGGAACGGGCTTCGTGGTCGTCTCTCTGAATAATTTCCGCTTTAAGGGAGACATCCGCAAAACGAACATCTACGCCATGGTGGGTGCCGGAGCAAACTTCTTCGAAACGGAATACCAGGAACCGGGCAACACCTGGCAGGAGGGCCGTAACCCCATCCTCGACCGGGAATTCTCCGCCCACGCAGCGGGTGGTGCCGGTATTGCTTTCCGCCTGAGCCCCCGGGTAAACATTGGCTTCGAATACCAGGCGCTGGTACCCTTCGGTAATCGCGCAGACCTGCTGGATGGCTACAACGAGAACACGGACCCCACCCTGGGTGGTAACTTCCGCGACGTACAAAACGTCGGCTCCATCAACCTGAACTTCAACATTGGCAACCGGGCCAAGAAGTCTGAGCCCAGCTACTGGGTGAACGCCTTCTCTCCGATCCGCGATGAAATCAACCGCGTAGACGCTCGCGTAGACGATGCTACCCGCGACTCTGACGGCGACGGTGTCGTTGACGCCATCGATCAGGAAGCCAACACCCCCGCCGGTGTTCCCGTAGACACCAAGGGACGCGTGCTGGATAGCGACAAGGACGGTGTGCCCGATTACAAGGATCTGGAGCCCTTCTTCCCCCCCCGCGCCGGTGAGCAAGTTGACGCCAATGGTGTGGTGATCAACCGCAACGATAAGCCAATTACCGAAGACCGCGTCCAGGAAATGATTGACGCCTCCATCGCCCGCATGCAGGCCGGTAACCAGGGTGGTACTACCCGGGTAACCACCGATCGTGGTGAGGTATACCTCCCCATGATCTACTTCCCGCTCAATCAGTCCACCATCAAGTACAGCGATTACGGTACACTCTCCAGCGTGGCGCGCGTACTGCAGGGTAACGCCGGCATGCGTCTGGTTATTCGCGGATACACGGACCGTACCGGTTCCGCCGCCAACAACGAGGTACTGTCTTACCGCCGGGCGAAGGCCGTAGTCGATCACCTGGTAACCCAGCACGGCATTGAGCGCAGCCGCCTCGTACTGCAGTACCGCGGTGAAGAAAACGCCATCGTCCCCCTCGATAAAAGCTACGTAAACCGCCGGGTAGAATTCCTGACGGCCGACGATAACGCCTCCGAAGACGCTGCTCCCGCCGGAGCAGGTTCCGGACGGGGCTACTAAGAACTACCGTTTGTAATCCCTTGAACCCCGTTGCTCATCGGAGTAACGGGAAGACTTCGACCCTCCATCGCTACCCTGATGGAGGGTCTTTTTTTATGCCAGGACTAAGGCTGAGGCTAAGGATGAGAAGGAAGAATGAAGATAGAAGAAGGAAGTACGCTCCTGAAAGAGCTCGTCCGCTCAGGCGCGAGGCACGAGCTGACTGGTCGGCCGAGCGGGCACTGAGGGTAAACAAGAATGAAGATAGAAGAAGGAAGAAGCGTTCATCGGATGCCTCCTGAGCGCAGCGAGGGGTCATCCGATGTATCGATTCTTGGCTGAGGAATTAGGAGACAGAGAGTAGAAGGTAGGTCGAACAGGTGGACAGCTCAGGGGCAAAAAAAACGCCCAGGCTGCTTTGCAGTCTGGGCGTTAGTAAAAGTTCGCTCTGAAAATCAACTCGGTATACGACAACAAGACACCCGCCGTTTAAATTCCGTGGCTTGCTTGAGAAAAAAAATGTAACTTTTTTCAAAATTCCCCGAAAACTATGCACCTGCTTGCCCTTGACCAGCTGATTATTTTCATCCTTTCCGTCACGCTGGCGGGTACCCCACCGGCCCTATCCGTGGCGGCACCCGTGCCCCACGAAGAAGCTGCCGATGGTGGCAATGTCGATATTTCGGGAGTCTGGACGGGAGAACTGTACCAAAATGCCGGAGGCATTGCGGAGCGCTTTGAATTGTCCATGTCGCTGCGGCAGACCGACATTTTCATGCGAGGAACGGCCTACGTCCGGCTCGACGACATCTGGGCCGAAATGCAGCTCAGTGGGAACCAGTTACCCAATGGTTCCTGGCGCTTAACGGAAACCAAGATTCTACGCTCCCAGAAGCCAGATTATCTTTCCTGGTGCATGAAGCACTACGAGCTTCGGGTGAGCTTTACGGGAGAGGGCCTACTACTCTCCGGCCCCTGGTGGGGAAACAGTGAGTTGGGGCCCTGCGTGCCCGGTTCGATCAAACTGCGCAAGAAACAAAAGACGGCCTAGTGGTCCGTCCGTTGAGCGCAAATTTCCGGATAACCTAATCGTTGGCCAGCAAATGGTAATTCCAAGCTTTGCTAGCGCGTCCAGACCCAGTCGTTCTCGCTGCTGAGTTCCTCGTTGTACACGTAATCATTGACCACGAGTTGCTTGAGGGGCTCCGCCTGGGTAATGCCTTCCTCCGTAATGAGCCGGGCCATTTTACCCCGGGCGCGTTTAGCGTTGAAGGCAATGACCCGGTATTTGCCATCCTTTTCGTCTTTGAAATGGACGGTGAGTACGCGGGCATCCAGTTTTCCGGCATTTACGCTCTTGAAGTATTCCTGACTGGCGAGGTTGAGCACCAGTCCGCTGCCCTCGGCAGCAATATCTTCGTTGAGCAGTTTGGTGATCCGATTTCCCCAAAATTCGTAGAGGTTCTTTCCACGTCGGTTGGTCAGCCGGGTACCCATTTCAAGCCGGTAGGCCTGCATCAGATCCCGTGGGCGTAACAAGCCGTAAAGACCACTGAGAATTCTGATTTGCTGGTCGGCAAAATCCAGTTGGGTGGCGGTCATGCTGGGGGCGTCCAGGTCCTGGTAAACGTCTCCCCGGAAGGCGAGAATGGCCGGTTTGGCGTTCTCCTGGTCAAAGGGAAGAGAAAACTCCTGAAAGCGTTGGTAATTGGTATCCGCCAGCGATTCACTGATGGACATGAGTTCCTGTAGCTTACTGCGGGATTTCTTCTTCAGAATGCCAGCCAGTTTTTCAGTGTCATTCAGCAGCCGGGGAACGGAATAGTTGCCCTCGGCGGGGCTCATGTCGAGAGTCTTTGCGGGGGAAAGAAGAATGATCATGTGTTTCGGCTAAATTTTACCGCGAAGGCGCAGTAGGTATCTTTTTTTAAGGTAGTAGTCCTTCAGGCGGGATAGTTCTTCCGGGCTAACAGTAGCCTGGTCATAATGGTTGACCAACCCTTCCACCTCCTGCTCCAGGTCATTTTCCAGTTGATCGATCAGGGCGTTAACCTTAGTTTTTACGGCCGGATCATCATCAAATTCCAGCTCCATCAGGGCCTCGTTGACTTCCATGATTTCCATGAGGAAATCCTGGGGCACCTGATTGGTGCCTTCCGCTCCGAGTACCCCGTTGATGTCCAGCAGATGCTTCAGCCGCTGGTCGGGGTTCATCAGCGTTTTGTAGGCCTGATTGTTGAGGGTGCTTTTTTCCAGGGCTTCCTCCTGGCTGGCCGCGTCGGCCAGGGTGTGAAAGTCGGGATGGAAAGTGCGGCTGTTGGCGTAAAATTTCCGTTTTAGCTCCGCCTGATCGATGCGGGGAGCGGGCGCAATACCAAAAAAATCGAAATAGTTCACCATTGCGTTTACGTAAAAAAGACTTTGAAAATTCCAGGGGACTACCGGAAGGCAGGGCACCTCTGCCATCAACGCTGCACCTGCGCTCCGACGCCCAAATGCTGCGCTGAGGACATCCGTAAAACGTGCCCGTGCGGAACAACGAATGCCTACCGGGCCAGTAAGTTTAGCCGCCCATGAGGCCCTTGATGCCCCGCCAGATGTCCAGACCGTTGGCCAGCAGGACCAACCCAAGGACGATCACGAAACCGACCATCGTGGCGCGCTCCATGAACTTGTCGCTGGGCTTGCGGCCGGAGATGACTTCGTAGAGGAGGAACATGACGTGGCCGCCATCGAGGGCGGGGATGGGCAGCAGGTTCATGAAGGCCAGGATCAGCGAGAGCGAGGCGGTCATGTACCAGAAGCGTTCCCACTCCCAGGTTGTACCGAACATGGACCCGATACTGGCAAAACCACCCAGGCTTTCGGTTACTTTGATGTTGCCCTTAAACATTTCCCCGAAGGCCTTAAACTGATTGCCGAGGAAGTCCATCCCCTGCTGGTAGCCCGCGGGGAGGGATTCGAGGAATCCGTACTCAATCCGTTCCGTATCGTAGTGGTATTCCGGAGCGGCGGGGGCTACCCGCATCATCCCGTCTTCGTTGAGCGTAACCTGTACGTCCCGAACCGATTCCTCATCCTTCGACTGGACTCCCAGGGTGATCGTTTCGTTCTTGCGGCCCTCTACGTAGTCGGTAAACTGATCGTAGTAGGGAGTGGGCTGACCGTTGACGCTGACAATCTTGTCCTCCTTCACCAGTCCCGCCTTTTCGGCCGGACCATCCTTGGCGACCAGTCCGATGACGAAGGGCATCCGGGGGATGAACAGGCGCTCGTATTTGTTTTCGTGGCGGGTCAGGATATCGGCCCACTTATTGTCCACCTTAATGTCCTCCTGGCCACCGTTCCGCTCCACGGTGATGCTCCGGGCGTTGTTGATGGCCACTTCCCGTAAAATGGTGCGGTCGCTGAAGCGCTCGAAGGGGACTTCCCCTACGGAAATGATCTTGTCGCCCGTACGTAATCCCATCTCGTAGCCCAGGCTGTCAACGGCAATTCCGGGCGTGACGTTCTTGGCGGGCAGGTATTCCTCGCCGTAGGCGAAGAGGACCATGCCGTAGATCAGAAACCCGAGGATGAAGTTCACCGTCACCCCGCCCAGCATGATGATCAGCCGCTGCCAGGCCGGCTTACTCCGGAACTCCCAGGGTTGGGGCTCGGAGGCCATTTGTTCGGTGTCAAAGCTCTCGTCGATCATTCCGCTGATCTTGACGTAGCCCCCCAACGGTAGCCAGCCAATGCCGTATTCGGTTTCCCCGATCTGCTTCTTGAACAGACTGAAATAGGGGTCGAAGAAAAGGTAGAATTTTTCCACCCGGGTACCGAAAAGTCGGGCCGGCAGAAAGTGACCGAATTCGTGTAAGACAATAAGAATGGACAGGCTGAGCACCAGCTGCCCGATGGTAATTAAAGTATCCATAGGCTCAATTGGGGTATCCGCAGTTATGGCGAACCCTATTGTAACGAACGCGCAAATCTAAGGTTGTATAAATAAAGTCAAGGAATTGCGGAGAAACTCTTACGCTTTACCGACGGATCTCTACTTTTTGTAGACGATCACCCACCTTGATTAAGTAGATGCCCGCGGGGAAACGACTGGTGGACAACCGGTGGGTTTCCCCCGGCTTTAGGGAGAATTCCATCATTTTTTGTCCACTCAGGGAGTAAAGTATTCCCGTGGCGGGCCCGGCCCGATCGGATAAATGGACGGTCAGGAAATCACCTGCGGGATTGGGGCCCAGCCGAAGGGCTGGTTCCGGCAGACTCACGGCCACGAGCGGAGAGTAACTTTCCGTACCGTCCAGATCGCGCTGGCGCAGGCGGTAGGTGTAGGTGGCTCCCGCCCGTACTTCATGGTCAAGGTAGACGTAGGCGTAGCCCCGGGCCGGGACGAAGGCCAGGGAACGAAATTCATTTTCCTCCGGTCCCTGCCGCTCCACGAAAAAGCCGGCATTGTTTTCGGAGAGGTCCAGCTCCCACCGCAAATGCACGCGGTCCTTGTCGGCAACGGCCTCAATGCTTCGGTAGGTAACGGGCAAGCTGGCTTCGTCGCAGTACCCTATCTCCACCTCGTCGAGGTACCAGCCAACCCACCCATTGCAGCCGTCGTGCCCCATGGTCCACCGCAACCGGAAGGGCTGCCCGGGGATAACGCCCGCTGCGGTCAGGTCGACGATGCTCGTTCCCCAGCTTCCCGTATCGCTGTTGGTATCCGTGCCGTGAAAGGCTGCTCGACCCGCCAGCGGGTTGTCGTTTAGGTTGCTTCCCTCCAGGGGAGAAACGTAGGGGTTGAACGTAAAGTGGGCGGTCTCCACCGGTACAAAGGGGCCTTCCCCGAGGGCAATGTCGAGCACCCCACCGTCGAGGCCGGATTCCGTGGCGAAATAATGATCGAATTCCAGGAAGGCTTCCACCGCGACGGCGGGCAGCACGATGGGCGGACTGCTGAGGTGCACCAGTCCGTTTTCCAGATCCAGCTGGCAGTTACCCACCTGCGGACTTGGCGCGAGGATTCCCGTGCCGGCACGACCGTTGGGTAGTAGGTCGGTGAGCCGCCAGGATTTGTCGGTCCAGGAGTCGGGGTTTTCCGGAGCGGAGCTGACTTCCCAGCCGGCCGGCAGGCCGTTTTCCCAGTCCTCCCGGAAGATGCTCACGGGGCTGGTACCCTGGAGTGATTCCGCACAGGTTTCCGGGCGGCCGGGGTTGAGGGCGGGCGGGAAATCACAGGGTAGGGGCGTGCGCAGCCCTACGGCCAGGACGGCGCGGCGTAGCTGTTCAACGTCCGCCGCCGTGATTACATCGGAGGCGGTGGCGGCCGGTAGGTTGACGAGGGTCAGTTCGGTCAGGTCCGCGCCCAATAAGTCTTGCCCGGATTGCTCCAGGATGTCCGCGAGGTTGGAAAAACTGGTCACCGGCCCCAGGTAATGCTGGGCGGCATGCCAGAAAATGTGGGCCGACTTGGTGAGCCCGATGCCCGCGACGGTAAGGGTATCCACGGAGCCACCATCGGTCAGCAGGCTGAAGGCCCGGTTGATGAGTCCGGAATTGATGTGCACCCCGCCAAAATCGTCCATCAGCGGCAGGCAGGCGAAATCGGGACTGTCAATGGTGGAGGGGTGTTCTTTACACTCCGGTAGCCACAGATCCCGGATGTGGCTCTCCAGGGCCGGGGTGCCTTCCGCAATTTTCCACCGCACGTTGGCTTCCTCACAATCCTGTCGGGGCAGCTGGTCCATGTCGTCCAGTCCGCGATCGTTGAGCAGGTCGACCACTTCACCGAAGATGTCGGCGAAGGCCTCATTGATGGCGCCGCTTTCGTACTGATACACCAGCCCGTTCATGGAGGCGAGGTAATTGTGCGTCCATTCGTGGGCCACGATGTCGTCGGTTACCACCCCCGGGCAGTGACTGATGCGGTTGCCACTGGCCACGGCGTTGGGGCAGTTGTTCAGTTGGGCCTGGGTGACGATGTTGAGCCGGGCACCGTTTCCGTCGTAGCTGTTGCGGCCGAAGGTGCGCCAAAAGAGGGCGTAGGTTTCTTCGGTGGCCAGCAGGGCCTCCTGGTCTTCCTGCGCCAAAATGCCGGGGAACGGCTGCCCCTCTTCCCAGATCAGGTTGACGCGGGATGGGGTACGGTGAAAAAGCCTCCGCACCAGACTGCAGTGCAGCGGGAAATGATCCAGGATTTTCCCCGTGGCGGCATCCAGTAAGATGCGGTGTGCCTGCACTCCGCCCGGCTCGGTAAAGTCCATGACGAAGGCGAGTTGATCGTGGCGGGAGGCTTGTCCGGGGAAAAGGCCACGGGGCATCCAGACGGTATCCTGGATGCGGTAATTCCATTGCCCGATGTGCGGATAGTAGGGGGACAGACTTCCGTGTATCCGGGGGAGTGCCCGTTGGGGAGCCTGAAGGTGTTGGGGGAGAACAAATGCGGTGTCGGGGAAAAACCGGCCGCTGACGGACCTGAGGGTCGCCTCCGGGGTGATTTGAAGTTGAAGGCTTCCGCCCAGGACGGGAAAACCCCGGACGACCTGTTGGTAGTGATGGAAATGGTGGTGGTTTTGGGCGACGGAGCGCCGGTGCAATCGCCACTGGTCGGGCCGGGTATCTCCGAGGGCGGCGGCGATGGCCGCCGGTAATTGCTCCCCGGCATCAGCCAGCGGTATTTCGGGCGTGGGGGCAAGGAAATACTGCCCCGGAAACACCTTGCTTTTCGCCCAATCGGGAGACTGGGCGGACAGCGGAGTAACCCCCAGGCAGAGCACGGCAAATCCGATGAGAAAGCGTAACATGGTTGATGTGTCGTCCGTTTTTGCGTCCGTAAAGGTAATGTTTAGGCGCTGGCGGATGCGGGCGCGGTCGGGTTGGCTGTATGGTCGGTAGGAAAACGGGCGGGAGCGGTTTGGGGCGGCTAAAATGTTAAAATTTCCCCCGGGATAACGGCCATAAATTCTACCTTTATTCGCTCAGTTGGAAACCTGCGGGCATACGAAACCCGCTTTACCTTCGTTAAGAGCGTGTCGCAAACGATGCTGGTGATGGCCGGTATCGATCCTAAGATAAGCTCCGTGCCTTCGTTAAACACACCCAAATGTTGCTAACCTATCTTTTTCTTTTATTCCAGGGACAGGTGGAACTCGATACCCCCGAAGAGCCCGCCGTGGAAAGTGATAACCTGCTTAGCGTACTGCTCGACTCCGGTCTGCTCAGTATGATCATCGTCGGCATCCTGCTGGTACTCTTTGTGGTTGGTCTGTACATCTTCGTGGAGCGCTACACGACCATCAAGGCCGCCCGCGCCAACGATCAGAGCTTCATGGATCGCATCCGGATGGAAATCTCCGCCGGGAACATGGCCAACGCCCGGGCACTGTGCGCCAATACCGACAGCCCCGTGGCCCGGATGGTGGACAAGGGACTGCAACGGATTGGTCGCCCCCTGCGGGACATTGACGCGGCCATCGAGAACGTCGGCAACCTGGAGATTTTCCGGCTGGAGAAGGGACTGAGCACCCTGGCCAGTATTGCCGGTGCGGCCCCCATGATCGGCTTCTTCGGAACCGTAACGGGGATGATCAACGCCTTCTACGAAATGTCTACGGCCCAGAACATTACCCCCGACGTACTGGCGGGCGGTATTTACTCCGCCCTCCTGACGACCGCCGCGGGACTGTTCATCGGTATCCTGGCCTTCGTCGGGTATAACCTGCTGGTGGCCAACGTAGAGCGCGTCGTGTACAAAATGGAACGGTCCACGACCGAATTCATGGATCTGCTGCAGGAACCCGGGAAGTAAACTGCCCGGCTCCTTTGGGATGACCGTTGCACCTGCGCATCGCCCCAAATTGCTCTTCATTCCTTCACCCAAAAAGCATCAGCCGTGGGCCTGAAACGCTCAAGTAAAGTCAGTGCAGAATTCAATATGTCGTCGTTGACGGACATCATTTTTCTGCTACTGATCTTCTTCATGCTGACTTCCAACTTCGTGCAGATCAAGCCCTTTGACCTGCCGATTTCGGACAGCCAGACGGTGGCTCCGACCAACATTGTGGTGCAGCTGGAAAAAGATGGTACCACGACGGTGAACAACATCAACGTGCGGGGGCAGGCCATCGGCCGGGCCGTAACGGACGCCCTGAGCCAGGTGGAGGATAAGGAACAGGCGACGGTGACCATCGTGGCCGAAGCCGGCGTCCCCTTCAGCCGGATCACGCCCATCATGAACCTGGCCGCCCGCCAGCGGGCGCGGGCCATCATCGCCACCCAACCAAACAGCTAACCGCCTGCGGGCAACGAAAACCGACCGCCAACATGGGCCTCAAAAAAAGAAGTAGGGTATCCGCAGAATTTAATATGTCGTCGTTGACGGACATCATCTTCCTGCTGCTGATCTTCTTCATGCTCACCTCCACGGTGGTGGCACCGAATGCCCTCAACCTGAAGCTCCCCGGTCGCTCGGATACCCCCGCGGCCCCCTCGAGTAATCAACTCGACGACGTACGCATTGACGAGCAGGGAAGCCTGTACTTCAACGGACGTCGGATCAGCCTGCCGGAACTGGAGTCACGCCTGTCTCCGAAAGCGGGCGGCAACTACTCCATGCTGATTTCTCCGGACAAGCGCGCTCCGGTCGAAGGCGTCGTCAGCGTCATGGACCTGGCCATGCGCCTCAACATCAACGGCGTACTGGCGGCCGAGGAGTAAGCATCGGAACCTTCGGCCTCATCTCCTTGATTGGATGAATTTTGGGCGCTTCCGGTCGCGGGAGCGCCTAATCCGCTACGCGCTTGCTTACCCAACTTCGACAGTGGTACTTATCAATGATGGTGGTTGGTCTCACGGGGACATTAGCCCCCTTGACGTTTTTGATAAACATTTGTAGCTTCGGCAATCGATAATACTGTCCCGACAGTTGAACCACATGCAACGCATTGAGAAGACCGTTTTCATCAGTTATCGGCGTACCAATACTCCCTGGGCGCTGGCGATTTACCATTACCTGACCGGCCACGGGTATGACGTTTTTTTTGACTATAACAGCATCAAAAGCGGAGATTACTCCCAGATCATTACTCAGAACATCGAGGGAAGGGCCCATTTTGTGGTCGTCCTTACACCATCATCACTGGAGCGATGCCATGAGCCAGGGGATTGGGTAAGACGCGAAATTGAGCTGGCCCTGGAGCATAAACGAAACATTGTTCCGCTGTTTCTAGAGGGATTTAGTTTTAGTACTCCATCCATTGCCGAAAAACTTACCGGGAAACTAGCGGCACTTAAACGATACAATGGCCTGAAGGTGCCCGTTGAATACTTTGATGCGGCCATGGAGAAGCTTCGCACGGAGCGCCTCAACGTTGCCCTTGATACGATTCTGCATCCCATCACACCTACCGTGCGGGAGCAAGTGAAGCAGCAGCAATTGGCGGCCAGTAACGCTTCCAGGGTAGACGAAAATGCCCTTACGGCGCAGGAGTGGTTTGAACGGGGGATGGTGGCGGAGACCACGGAAGATGAGATTTACTGCTATACCCAGGCAGTAACGCTCAAGCACGATTACCCCGAAGCCTACAATAACCGGGGGAACGCCAGGGCCAACCAGGGAGATCCCGTGGGGGCGATTGCCGACTTTACCAGATCAATTGAATTAAACAATCCCGAATTGTTTATCGTCTACAACAATCGCGGGGCGGTGCGTGCCGATCATGGGGACCTGAACGGAGCTGTTTTGGACTATAACGAGGCCATTCGCCTGGATCCTGATTATCCCATGGCCTACTATAATCGGGGGAATGTGCATCGATTACAACGGAATTTGGATCAGGCACTCAGTGATTATACGCAGGCGATCCGTTGTTGGCCGGGCTACGCCAAGGCTTACAACAATCGGGGGATAACCCGCCGGATACAGGGTAACCTAAAAGAAGCGATCCAGGACTTTACCGAAGCAATCCGTTTAGAACCCAACTATGCCCTGGCATACAAGAATCGGGGCTATGACAAAAACAGCTTAGGAGACATCCTGGGCACCCTTACGGACTATCAACATTACCTGGACTTAGGCGGTGGCCGGCAATTTGGGGATCAGGCCGAGATGGAGAACACCATTCTTGCGTTGAAGGAAAGATACATTAAAGGAGAGTAAGGGGCATCCCTGACCGGGAGACACTTGGTTTATTTAAATATTCCATAGCTTAGGAGCCCCTTCCTCTGATAGGCATAAAGCCTGCTGAAAGCTGCTTCTACCTAATTCCCCCACAAGCGTACGTGCATGCAACGCATTGAGAAGACCGTATTCATCAGTTACCGACGGACAAATACACCCTGGGCGCTGGCTATTTTCCAGCACCTGACCAGTCAGGGCTATGATGTTTTCTTCGATTACAACAGCATCAAAAGTGGAGACTTTTCGCAGATCATCACCCAGAATATTGAAGGAAGGGCCCACTTTGTGGTCATCTTAACGCCTTCGGCCCTCGAGCGGTGCAGCGAACCGGGCGACTGGCTCAGGAGGGAAATCGAACTGGCCATCAAGACCAGACGAAACATCATCCCGCTTTTTTTGGAGGGGTTTAGTTTTGGCACTCCCTCTATCGCCAGGCATTTAACCGGCGATTTGGCGCCACTTAAAAAATACAACGGACTTAAGGTGCCAGCTGAATATTTTGATGCCGCCATGCAAAAGCTTTGCGACGAGCGATTGAACGTTGCGCTGGAAACCGTGCTTCACCCCATCACAAAGTCGGTACAGAAAAAGGTAAGGGAACAGCAGCTGGCGGCCATTGAGGCTCCAGACATCGAGGACAACGCCCTAACGGCGCAAGAATGGTACGAGAAGGCCGTTAACGCTAAAACTCCCGAGGATAAAGAGTATGCCTATGATCAGGCAATTCAGTTGCGACCAGCGTATCCGGAAGCCTACAATAATCGGGGAAATATCAAGTACGGTCGGAAGGATTTTGTTGGGGCCATCAAGGATTACAACGAGGCCATTCGACTTGATCCTGATTACGCTCTTGCGTACAACAACCGGGGCACGGCAAGAAAAGGACAAGGGGACGCAACGGGGGCAATGATGGATTATGAGGAGGCCATTCGCCTTGAACAGAATCATCCGGATTTTTACATCAATCGGGGGCTCATGCGATCCAGACAGGGAGATCAGGTCGCGGCGATAGCAGATTATGATCGGGCCATCCAACTAAGTGTAGGAAGGGTGAAAACATACGCGCCAAGAGCCTATATATCGCGAGGTTCCGCCCGCTACCGAAAAGGTGATTTGGAGGGGGCTATTCTGGATTACACGGAAGCAATAAAACGAAGAAAGAACTACACTCTAGCCTACAAAAATCGGGGGACGGCAAGGAAAAACACTGGAGATATTCTGGGAGCTCTAACTGACTACCAGAAGTACCTTGACCTAGGCGGTGGCCAAAAAAACGGAGATCAAGTGAAAATAGAGAAGACCATTCAGGACTTGAAGGACCAGTACAAATAGGGAGCAAGCTTCATTCATGCCCTATGGGTACATGCCTCGGGAGGAGAAGATCCTTGTTTTTGGCAAAGCATGCCTAATCCGCCACCTCATCCAAATACTCCAATAGCTGCTGGGCCCGGTGACTGATGGTGTGCTGGCCCAGGATGCGACGTCGGGCTTCGGCGCCCACGCGATTACGGTGACTCTCTTCCGTGCCGTAAAGTACGTCGAGGACGCCCTGTTTATCGTTTACGCAGAATACTTCGCGGTGGGGTTCGAAAAATTCCTCCAGGCCTTCCCAGTCTTCGGTCAGCACGGGGACGCCGCAGGCGGCGGCGGTCAGTAGCCGCCGGGAGGGGGTAAAGCCGAGTTCCTTACGGTCGGCCCGACTGATGACCAGCATACAACGCTGGCGGTTGTAGAAATCAACCAGGTTGGTTTCGGGCAGGTATTCCAGGTAGGTGAGGTTGCGGGGCCAGTTTTCCTGCTTGTCGTAGCCGCCCCCCGCCAGAGAAAACTGACGATTGGGCGTGAACCGGGCCGGACTGAAGAGCATGTCTTCCATCTGGGCGGCCCGTTCCGCTTTATGGTTTCCGATAAAGCCCAGGTCATACTGTCGCTCGGTGTCCGTACGGTAGAAAGTGTAGGGGTCTACGCTTTCGTAGAGAGGACGGGGAAAACTGACGTCGTGCACCTTTTTTAGCCGGCTCAGGGCCGGGCCGCCGGTCGTGGAAAGGAACAGGTTGAAGTTACTGACCGTGCGGCAAGACAAGCAGTCTCCTACGGCGAGTGCGCCCTCCAGGTTTTTGATGGTACGGGCCAGGTTACTGTCGTAGTATACCGTAATGCCGCGGGCCTCTTCGGCGATCCATGCAGCGATGCGGTCGGACTCCTCCACGCCGTTGCCCAGGATCACCACGTCGGCCGACTGAATCGCCCGACGATATTCGGACAATAACTGGTCCGTATCCTGATAGGTCCATACTTCGCAGTAAGGCGACCGGAGCATGTCACGGTACTGGTACTTGTCCTTGTTTTCCCGCTCGAGAAAGGTGGTTCGGTGCCCATATTGGGCCAACTCGTTGATGAGGCCACGGTACAATTCCGCCACGGGGTTACCGTAGGAGGAAAGGATCGAATTCCCGATCATCACCAAGTCAAGTTGCCGATTGCCAAATTTCACGGCGCTAAGGTAATGAAGGGAAAAGTAAGAAGAAAGCCTGAGCGTACTTGATAAGAATCCGGTGACGGTGCCGGGAAGAGGGGAGGCCGGGGTTAAGGCTAAGGAGAAGGCTAATGAGGATCGTCCGGAGTAGGCTTGCTCCGCATGCCGGTCGCAAAAGGAGAAAGCAGAAGGCCGGTCGCAAGGGCTGAGGCTATGAGAGGTTATCTGTAATAGGCTTGCTCCGCAGGCCGGTCGTATAAAAATAAGAATTCGGTGACGGTGCCGGGTAGAGGTGCAGCCGGGGTTAAGACTAAGGAGAAGGCTGAGGCTGAGAAGGATTATCCGGAGCAGGCTTGCTCCCCGCCCCATTGGTGATTGGTCGGGCAAGCGCATACCGGTCGCAAAAGCAGAAGGCCGGTCGCAAGGGCTGAGGCTATGAGAGGTTATCTGTAATGGGCTTGCTCCGCATGCCGGTCGTGGTTGAAGCGGAAAGTACTCTCCGGCCGACCGAAAGCCCAACGGCAAAAAACGCAGCCCCGACCAGGATACCTGATCGGGGCTTCGCGTCTTTTGGGGGATGTTCCTTTACTTTACGTAGGTAACCTCCTTTACCGCACGAATGATTTTGTCGGCATTTGGCAGGTATTCCTCCACGAAAGTGGGCGCGTAGCTGAGCGAGGTATCGGCGGAATTAACGCGGATGACCGGTGCGTCAAGGTAGTCGAAGGCCAATTTCTGAATGGAGTAGGCTACTTCGGAACTCACGCCGGCGAAGGGCCAGGCTTCGTCCACCACGACGGCACGATTGGTCTTCTTTACGGAGTTGATGATGGTCTCCCGGTCCAGCGGACGAATCGTCCGCAGGTCAATCACTTCGGCGGAGATGCCTTCCTTTTCCAGCTCTTTGGCGGCCTCCAGCGTCGGCAGGATCATCTTGTTGTAGGAAATCAGGGTCACGTCGGTACCCTCGCGACGAACGGCAGCTTTGCCGATCGGTACCAGGTATTCTCCTTCGGGGACCTCGTCTTCGTAACCGTAGAGCATTTCAGACTCCATGACGCAGACGGGGTCATTGTCCCGGATGGCGCTCTTCAGCAGGCCCTTGGCGTCGGCGGGGTGGATACAGGAGATAACCTTCAACCCGGGCGTATTGGCCATCCAGCTTTCAAAAGTCTGGCTGTGTTGCTGGGCCAGCTGTCCGGCGGATCCGGAAGGCCCCCGGAACACGATGGGACAGTTGAACTGTCCGGCACTCTGAGAGAGGGTTTTGGCCGCATTGTTCACGATCTGGTCAAAGGCCAGAATGGCAAAGTTCCAGGTCATGAATTCGACGATGGGGCGCAGGCCGTTCATGGCCGCTCCGACGCCGATGCCCGCAAAACCGAGTTCCGCAATGGGCGTATCAATGACCCGCTTGGGACCGAATTCGTCCAGCATGCCCTTGGAAACTTTATAGGCACCGTTGTACTGAGCAACTTCTTCTCCCAGGAGGAAGACATTTTCGTCGCGGCGCATTTCTTCTGACATTGCTTCACGTAAAGCGTCGCGGAGGGCAATTTTTCTGGCCATATTGGGGTTATCTTTGCGGCCGCAAAAGTAATCCACGGCCGACAATTTTGGAAACGTTGTTTGGTTGCCGGGAGTAAAAGAAGTTTTCCTCCCCGTCACCTACCCTAAACAACAAGGTCCATTACCGGTTGTCTTATTGCGACATACTAGATCAAATTACTCCCGTTTACATCTCCCAGTTCCATGAATATTTTCAAGCAATCACCCCGTTTCTCCGTTGTTTTCAGCGCTTTAGCCATGTTGTTGCTCTCTTCCTGCAACCGCGGTTACGGATGTCCCACCAACTTTTCGCTCAACGAATTCCTCGTTGACTGCGTTACGGTTGCTGTATCAATTTTCTAGTCCACCCTTAATCAGGACTTCTGCGGTACTTTTATCAGGCCTTTCCGGGAGGAAAGCCAAGTTGCCGTGTAGGATGGCCATTTGATGGTGGAGGACAACAGCTACCTGACATTTAGTAAACTATGAAATGGTATCCCATTACGTCGCTGGAAGACGTAGAAACGATCATTGACCGCAGTCGCGTGACTCCCTGTCTGATCTTCAAGCACAGTACGACCTGTCCCATCAGCAGTATCGCCAAGAAGCGACTGGAGATGGAGTGGGACTTTGGGGAAGAAGACCTTGAGGCCTACTACCTCGACCTTCATCGGTTCCGTTCCGTCAGTAACCACATCGCCGATCACTTCGGCGTAGAGCACGAATCCCCGCAGGTGCTGGTTATCCGGGAAGGAAAGGCAACCCACGATGCTTCCCACCTTTCCATTCGGGCCAACGCCCTGCTGCCGGCCTAATCACTCGACTTATGCAGCACGAGGAAAGAGTATTAACGGAGGATGGCAGCCACACCCTGGTAAATGACCGTTTCGCGGTTCCCTACCACAGTACCCACGGCGCCATCACCGAGAGCCAGCACGTATTTATCAAGTACGGTTTACTGCCGGCCCTGGCGGCCGTCCGGGACCGCCCCGTCCGCATCCTGGAAATGGGGTTTGGTACCGGCCTGAACGCCCTGCTGACGGTGATGGAAGTCGGCCGGGAAGCATACACCGATCAATCCGTAGAATACTTCACCTACGAAGCCTACCCGGTTACGGAAGAAACCGTGCTACAGTTGAACTACCCCGCACAACTAAACATTGATCCGTCGGCTTTTCTCCCCCTTCACCGGGCGGAATGGGAAAAGCGGGTGGCGATCACCGAGAATTTTTTCCTGGAAAAATTCCGGAGGGACTTCATCCGCGACGGGCAGCGGAGCTACGCGGCGGGGTCCATTGACGTTATTTACTACGATGCCTTTGCACCCAGCAGCCAGCCGGAATTTTGGGAAGGTGAGGCACTCGCCGTGGCCTTCCGGGCCCTGCGGCCCGGCGGATGGCTGACCACCTACTGCGCCCAGGGGCAGTTTAAACGCAATTTGCGGGCCACGGGCTTTCTGGTGGAAGGCGTTCCCGGTCCCCCGGGAAAGCGAGAAATGACGATCGCCCGAAAACCCGAATAAGGCAGGCCCTATTTATCACTCACCATGCCCGCTTCGCCACCATCCGGAGAACTTGTTTTGCGGCCGAAGGGAGGCTGAGCGGAAGAACTTTGATCGTCTCCCGAAGCAGCGTGGGGACGAATGACGTTGATCTTTCCGAATTCCCCGTACAGCTCCAGGGACTTCTTGTTGTAGGCCAGCGCTGCCTCCTCGGCGGTAGCAAACATCCCGATGTGTACACTTCGGCGTTCTACCGAAATGACCGCACGGTACCGGTTGTTTTCCTTGTACACCCCGGTATATCCGAGCTTGGAGCTCGACTTACGCTTTCGGCTCGCCACGGAGCGACTCCGGTACTCCAGGTTGTCCAGGCGGCAATCCATCTTGTTACCATTTTTGGCACCGACCAGATTGTTTTTGCCTACCCGGTTGTCCGATAAGTAGCGTTCTGCGATGAGTTTATGCAGGTAGATGGTTTCGGTTCGATATCCCTTTTCCTTTCCGGATCGCTTGTACGTTTTCTGGAAAACCACGCAACCGGAGGAATGTCTGCGAAGATTTTGGAAAAAGTCTACTTCTTTAAGGTGCGGATCCTGACGGAGTTCTTCGTACACTTGCTGGTCAAGCAGGGCCTGGTCTTCTGAATTTTTGAGTTGAATAGATTTTACCATGCTTAGCCATTTGTGAATGAAGACAGTACAAATAGCGGTACAAATCGCTTTAGATCGGCCGCGCTATTGTTTATTATATTCACAAATCTATGCTATGTGAACGCAGATGTCAACCCGATTTAGCCCGAATCGTTATCAAAAAGCACCAAGTTTGTCCGTAATCAAGCATTTTGTGTTATGTCTAGTCCCGTTGAGTTGAGAGACGAATCTTTTTTGCTTCGCTGCGGTCAGCTGGCGGCCCTGGCCGACGGACGGGTAGGGGACAGCCCGAGGGTAGGAGCGGTGCTCGTTTTTCGGGGCCGGATTATCGGAGAAGGTTACCATAAGGTAGCCGGAGAGGCCCACGCTGAGGTAAATTGCCTGGCTAGTGTCCGGGAGGATGACCGACCCAAAATTCCCGACTCCACCTTGTACGTTAGCCTGGAACCCTGCTGCATCCAGGGGCGCTCCGGTGCCTGTACGGATCTCATCCAACGGCACGGCATTAAGCGGGTGGTATTCGCCCAGCGAGATGCTACTCCGGGCGTCAACGGCATGAGCGTCGGAATTTTGGAAGAGGCCAACGTTTCGGTGACTGAGTACAATGGTTTTAAGCCTACCCTCGCACCCAATCGGTTCCGCAAGGTTATTGCCAGCCAGGAACGGCCCTTTGTGCTCCTCAAGTTTGCGCAATCCGCGGATGGCTTTCTGCGTCCGGAGAATCGGGAAGAAGATTATTGGCTTACCAATCCCATCAGCCGCCGGCTGGTCCACCGCTGGCGGGCCAACAGCACCGCCATTATGGTGGGCGGGAGAACCATCGTCGAAGATAACCCCGGCCTGAATACCCGGCTCTTTCCGGGCCCGTCTCCCCGCGTGATCGTACTTGACCCTAAAGACCGTTGTACCGGACGGGAGAAGATTTTCCGTCAGGACCGGAAGCCCGTAGTGTTCTCCGGCTCGGATCGTCCTGACCTTAAAGCCGAAGTAGTTCCCTTGTCGTCAGGGTGGAAGGGGGCGTTACCGCAGGTGCTCAGTTGGCTCCATGCGGCCAGGTTGGGCCATCTGACGGTGGAGGGAGGTGCTGCCCTCCTGCAAGCCTTTATTCAGCAGGGACTCTGGGACGAAGCCAGGGTCTTCACCAGTCCGCAGCAATTAAATGCAGGACTTGCTGCTCCAGCGCTGAAAGGAGAAGTGCGGTTACTACGGGAAGAAAAAATCGGAACGGATTTACTGCGGGTGTTTGCGCGAATCGGTGGCTAGTCCAGCTTAAGGACGTCCAGGAAGGCCTTCTGGGGCACTTCAACCTTGCCAAACTGCCGCATTTTTCGCTTACCGGCCTTTTGCTTTTCCAGAAGCTTCCGCTTCCGGCTGATGTCACCACCGTAACACTTCGCGGTAACGTCCTTGCGCATGGCCGACAGGGTTTCCCGGGCGATCACTTTGGCGCCAATGGCCGCCTGAATGGCGATCATGAACTGTTGCCGCGGGAGCAGTTCCTTGAGCTTTTTGCACATTCCCCGACCTACACTCTGGGCCTTGGAGCGGTGGACCAGTGCCGACAGCGCGTCGACGTTTTCGCCGTTGAGCTTGATGTCCATCCGCACCAGATCCGTTTCCCGGTATTCCAGCGGCTGATAATCAAAACTGGCGTATCCGCGGGAGATGGATTTCAGGCGGTCATAAAAGTCAAACACAATCTCGGCCAGTGGCAGTTCAAAGTGGAGCTCAACCCTTTCCGGACTAAGGTAGGTCTGTTTCTTCAGCGTCCCCCGCTTTTCAATGGCCAGCGTCATGATGGAACCGATGTAGTCGGTCTGGGTAATGATCTGGGCCGAAATGATGGGTTCTTCTACCATCGCCCGGCTGTTGGCCTCCGGCAGTTCCGCCGGATTGCGGATTTCCCGGACCTCACCCTTGGTGTCGGTGATGCGGTAGGTAACGTTTGGAACCGTCGTGATGACGTCCATGTTGAATTCCCGGAACAGACGTTCCTGAATGATCTCCAGGTGAAGCATCCCCAGGAAGCCACAGCGGAAACCGTACCCCAGGGCCGCTGAGGTTTCGGGTTCAAATACCAGACTGGCGTCGTTGAGCTGCAGTTTTTCCAGGCTATCCCTCAGGGGCTCAAAATCATCGTTATCCAGCGGGAAGATACCGGCGAAGACCATGGGCTTGACTTCCTCAAAGCCCGATAGCTGCTCGGCCGGATTGTTGGCGAGCGTAACGGTATCCCCAACCTTGATTTCCGAAGATTTTTTGATGCCGGTGATGATGTACCCAACGTCTCCGCAGGCAATCCCTTTGGTGGGCTTCATCTCCAGTTCCATCGCGCCCACCTCATCGGCGGAGTACCTGGCCCCAGTAGCGGTGAACAGCACCTCTGCTCCCTTGGGCAGGCTACCGTTCTTCACCCGGACGTAGGCAATAACGCCCCGGAATGGATTGAACACACTATCAAAAATCAGCGCCTGGAGGGGGGCTTCGGGATCTCCACTGGGTGGGGGAATCCGCTCGACTACCGCCTGCATGATTTCCGGCACACCAATGCCCGTCTTTCCACTGGCCAGGACAATCTCTTCCCGGGAGCATCCCGTGAGGTCAATCATCTGATCGGCCATTTCTTCGATCATGGCCGTTTCCATATCCACCTTATTAAGGACCGGAATAATTTCCAGATCGTGCTCCAGCGCCAGGAAGAGGTTGGAAATGGTCTGGGCCTGAATCCCCTGAGTGGCGTCTACCAGCAGCAGGGCACCTTCACAAGCCGCGATGGAGCGGGACACTTCGTAGCTGAAATCCACGTGTCCCGGAGTATCAATCATGTTGAAGACATACTCCTGGCCATCAGTATGCTTGTAGTGCATCTGAATGGCGTGACTCTTGATCGTGATGCCACGCTCGCGTTCCAGGTCCATATCGTCCAGTAACTGATCTTTCCGATCGCGCTCACTAACGGATTGGGTAAAGTCCAGCAGGCGGTCAGAGAGCGTACTCTTACCGTGATCGATGTGGGCAATGACACAAAAATTGCGAATATGCTTCATAGGGGCGCAAAAATAGCGAGGATTTACAGGATTCTCACGTGTTTTTCGTGGGATGCGAAAAATGGTGGGATCGTGACTTTAGTGTGACGGCCAAAGGCGTTCACCGCCAAACCGTAGCAGGACACACCGGGGAACGTAAGCTGGGACATTATCACCAACCCTCATGGGTAAGCTAAACACCTTCAGGACTAGACACTCCCATCAATAACAACGTGAATGGATAAGTGTTTTGGCGGACTATCCAGGGAATAGAAACCTGATGCCTTGGCTCGGGCTGAGGGACTGAAACCACACGTTGAACTTTTTTTGAAAAAACCCTGACCCGACCGAACAGCAGTACGGAAGGACCCGTTTCAAGGATGTACAAAGAAGATAAGTAATTGCTTATCAGTTATTTTTAAAGTATAAATTTTAACCAAATGAAAACCTTGTTTTCAACCTTTATCGCATTGGCTCTTTTGTCAACGCCAATGTTTGCCCAGCAGATGACGCCCGACCGCGACGATATGTCCGAAAAGGAAAAGTACGAACGCATCACGGATGCTAAAGTAGAAATGGATATCCGCGCCCAGGCCATTCGCACCCTCAATCTCACTACCGAAGAAACGGAAGATTTTACGCCCATTTACATGGAATATCAGCGCTACCAGGATGAGCTGGAAGCACGGCTCGACCGCGTTGTGACTGAATACCAGGAAGAGATGAAGGAAGATAATAGTCCTAAGTCCGCCGAAAATGAGCGGGCTGACTTCATCGAAGACTACTGGGAAGTAAAAATTGCCGAGTTGGAGCTGAAGAAAGATTACTTTGACCGCCTCGAAGACAAAATTGGTGCCGACCGCGCCCTCCGGTTCTTTGCCATGGAAGATATGTACCGCAGCCGCGCCATTCGTGCCCGGATTGCCGAATACATTCCTGCGCTCGTGGTTGTTCAACCCGTAAACCTCAGCTACCAGGTTGAATTAGATGAATTCAATAACTGGAATCGGATTAACATTGATGGTACCGTAGGTCTTGACCACGAATTTACCAGCAATGGCCTGAAAAAGCTCGTAAAGCTCGCCGGTGCCATGGCCGATGCCGAAGGTATTGAAGTAGAAAACTTCACCGAGCAACGTGCCATGATTATGAAGAAGGCCAACGCCATTACGAAGAATTGGAAGAGTCTCAGCCACGCCAATGATGTGCGTGCCGCCTTTACGGCCACCGCAGGTATCCTTGAAGACATTGCCAGTGATGACCGTTTCATTACCCGCACCGCCTGGATTAACACCCTGAAGGAAACCGCCCAGGCAATTAACGTGGATAAAAAACTAACCGATCAATCGGATCACGTATATAAGTTTTTCAGCACTGCTGAAACCATTGTCAATGACCTGATTAGTCAGGCCAATGGCTCAATGAACTACCAGAACTATAACATGCGTAAGTAACGCACGTATTTTTCTTGGTTAAATCACCTGTTTAGACACTGCCCGCTTCGTTCCGCGAAGCGGGCTTTTTTTACGTCAGAAGGTGAGGGTCATGCCAATTCCCTCCGAGGTGCGTCCCAGCAGGAGCTTCAGGTCGCCGGTCCGGCCCGAGGAAATAAAGTAATTGACCAGGTCAAAGACAAAGAGGAATCCTCCCTGCAACATAATACTGTTGCCGAACCCCTTCAGCTGATCTGCGTTCACGCCGGGCCGTTTGGCCCGTTCGGTCAGGTAGAGTCCGCCAAGCATATAGCCGACGTCGAGGCCGGCGTTGAAAAGGAGAATCTTCTCAAACTTGTAGTGTTCCTGGATGGTGCCGAAGGTGGCCAGGGCCGTCGGGTCTTCCCGGCTGGCGGCGTAGTATCCCAGCCCCGCGATGCCAAGATTGACGACATTCCAGAGTGCGTTCATCTCGTGAAAGTGCTTGGTGCTGCCGTCGGCGGAGTTCCGCAGACTGAGGCCGGTGGCAATATTGACCACCGCCCATCCGCCGAGGGTGAGCATGGCCTTTTGCTGATGGTCAATTCGGGCCTGGTTAAAGTGTAGCAGCGCGTCGTTGGCTTCCTGAGCCGCCAGATAACTAAAGGCCAGGAGGCCAAGACAAAACAGTAGGAGTCGTTGATGTTGCATGCTGGGGTAAGTAGGGTAGGGGGAAAATTGTTTTCACCGGCCTGAGCTTCCGGTAAGGGAGGAGACGCAATGTCGAATAAATGCCTTCGTTATTTTCAGGCCCGTGCCACGGGCGATAAATTGCCGGTCTACTTCTCTTCCTGCCGTTGGGTTCAGCCCCGGGATTGTACCTTCACGATGAATTACCTCACAAACCAATGAGCGCAGCCTCGCTTCGTATTCCACACCTTATTGCTCTTTTCTGCTTGCTGGGCACCTGCGCCCTCGCCCAAAATGCGGAAGCCGATCTCTACAGTCTGGAAAAGATCGTAGAGATTGAACTGGAAATGGATGACCCGCACTGGAAGAAAAAACTGAACGCCTGGAAGAAAAACAACATCCAGGACCGGGTGCTGGCCACCCTGAAGGTTAACGGAGAGGTATTCGATTCGGTGGGCGTCCGACTGAAGGGGAACTCCTCCTACTTCGCCCCCGTACGGGCCGAAAAGAAAAAGCTTCCCTTCAACATCAAGGTGAGCTATACCCATAAGGACCAGCGCGTCCAGGGCCGTTACCGCACCCTCAAGCTCAGCAACGTATTCCGGGACCCGAGCTATTTGCGGGAAAGCCTCTCCTACGCCATCGCCCGCGACTACCTTTCGGCCCCCGACTGTAACTACGCCCGCCTGACGGTAGACGGTGATTACTACGGTTTGTACAACCTGACCGAATCCGTGGACGAGCAATTCTGGGAGGATGAGTTTCACTCGGAAGACGGACTGCTGTTCAAGTGCGATCCGGAAAGCAAGGACCCACCGCCTTCGGTTTGCCCCCCCGGACTGGGCGCTAACCTCAGCTACCTCGGCCCCGACAGTGCTTGCTACGTGGCACGCTACGAGTTGAAAAAATCGGACTATGGTTGGAAGGAACTCATTGCGATGACCAAAAACCTGGAGAACGAGAAAATTGCTCCCGAAACGTGGCTCAACGTGGATGAAGCCCTCTGGATGCTGGCCTTCAACAATGCCCTCGTGAACCTGGACAGCTACCTTGGAGCCTTCTGCCACAACTACTACCTCTTCCAGGATTCCACGGGAATCTGGCGGCCGGTCATCTGGGATTTGAACCTGAGCGTTGGCGGCTTCCGCCTGGTGGACCGGGATAAGGTCCTCACCAACGAAGAAATGGTGAAACTCAGTCCCTTTCTGCACTTTTCCGACCGCAATAAGGATCGTCCGCTCATTCTTCGCCTTTTTGATCGTCCACTTTTCCGCAAAATGTACGTGGCGCATCTCCGGACCATTTACGAGGAGCAATTTGCTGATGGCCAGTACCTCAAACGGGCGGAAGCCATCCGGGAAACGATTACCTCCGAAGTAATCCAGGAGCCTAATCCGCTGTACCCCACGGAGACGTACACCCAGAATTACCACAATACGGTAGACATTTCCGGTGGTGCCGTAATTGGCCTGCAGGAGTTCTTTGAAAAGCGCGGGGAATATCTGCGGGATCATCCCCTGTACAAACAGCCCGTCCCCGAGATCGAAACCCACCAGGCGCTGGAGGACGGTGACTCGGTAACGGTATCCGTGAGTCTGGTGAGTGGGGTTCCGGCCGAGGCGGTTTGGGTGGCCCATCGCCCCCGCAGATCAAATAATTTCCGGTACACCAAGCTGTCGCCCGAAGCGGACGGTAGTTACGTGGCGTCTTTGTCCGCTGAAATGATTACGGAATACTTTCTGGTGGCCGAGGGACGCATCAGCGCTACGGTGTTACCGGCCCGCTCGGCCCGGGAGTGGTTCCAGGTGGAGCAGGTGAAATAGCGGGCGGCGGTCCCGAGTTCCGTTAGCTCGTCGGGATCACCGGTTCTTTGCAGCATGCGGCGGCGCGCAGGTGCAGTGGTGTTTGGGAAAGGCAAAGGAAGAGAGAAGAAGGAAGAATGAAGACGGAAGGACATAATCCGGTCGTCCCCTCAGACGTCGCGGCATAACTGGTCGAGGTGTTTCACGCCGAGCCATTCCCGTAGCAGAACATCTTTCCGGAAAAGGCTTGCTCTAGGTAGCAACATAAACTTTTCATTTTTCACCCCATGAAGGAGATCCAACTACCGCCCGATGTTACGAAATCTAGAGCTCCTTCACCGGTAAAAAAAACTTCGCAACACGATGCTATCATTATGAAAAATCAATGTGCTTACCTACCGCAAGTCGGTCGTAAGGAGAAGGTTGAGGCTGAAGAGGAGTGCCGGGAATGGTCGTTTAGGCTGCTAGGAAGAGGAGGTGTTGAAAAAATGTCACTAGGCCATAAACAACAAGCGGAGTAAGAAAAACCCTGCTTACTTAATCGATACTTATCTTGGCCGGGCACCCAACACTTTTGCATGAGACTCCTCAGTACCGTACTGCTCCTGTCCTTTCTTTTCGCGCACTGTAGCGCTCCGGAGGCAACACCACCTTCCCCGGAGGTGGCCACCACCACGGACTACGCTTCCCTCACCGAGTTGTTTGCGGACTGGCGTGACTTTGAGCGCCCACCTTATTACGAGGGGGCTCCCGACTACCGCGCAGCCACCTTCACCGGCCGTCAGCCAGACTTCCTGGCCCTGGAGGCTCGTTTGATGGCGATGGATACCAGCGGGTGGTCCGTTCCCCAACGCGTCGATTGGCATCTGGTGCGGGCGGAAATGAACGGCTACGACTTTAACCGTCGTATCCTCCGGCCCTGGGAACGGGATCCGGCGTACTACAAAACGGTGTGGACCTACCGCAGTGACGTGCCCGCCCACGAGGGCCCCACCCACCACGCCACGCTTGAGTTGTGGACGTATGAGTTCCCCCTTTCGCTGGCAGACAAAAAACGTTTGCTTGACGATCTGTCCGTAATTCCTCCCCTAAACGCCCAGGCCCGGGAAAACCTGACGGGCAACGCCCGCGACCTCTGGGTGGCGGGAATTCGGGACATCGAGGGCCAATCAGCGGTATTGCGACAAGTGCTGGAGGCCGAGGGCGTAGCGGAGGACGAAGAAATTGTTGCTTCCCTCGAGGCCGCCATCAGCAGCACGGACGAGCTGGCCGAATGGTTGAAGGCCGAAGCCGACCAAAAGGATGGTCCTTCCGGCATCGGTAAGGAGAATTACACCTGGTACCTTCAGAACGTCCACCTCGTACCCCTGACCTGGGAGGATGAGGTGATGATCCTCAAGCGGGAACTGGCCCGTGCCTGGGCTTCCCTCAAGCTGGAGGAACACCGTAACCGGGACTTGCCTCCCCTGGTCGCCGCCGAGTCTCCGGAGGCCTACGACGCCCTGGCGGAAGCCGGGGCGGTAAGCCTGATTTCCTTCCTTGAGGATCAGGACATCGTCACCGTCAAGGAGTATTTCGATCCCGCCCTGCGGGAGCACCTCGGGGCCTTCGTCCCGAAGGAGACGCGCAACTTTTTCTGGATCACGGCCCACTACGATCCGCGCCCCCTGTATTCCCATTTCTACCACTGGTTTGAACTGGCCCGGATGGATACGGAGCCCAACCCCAGTCCCGTAAGACGGGGCCCCTTGCTGTACAACATCTTTGATTCCCGCAACGAGGGTATGGCCACGGCCGTGGAAGAAATGTTTATGCAGGCTGGCCTGTACGACGATAATCCCCGGGTGCGGGAGATCGTCTACATCATGATCGCCCAGCGGGCGGCCCGTGGGCTGGGATCGCTCTACGCCCACGCCAACGAGATGACGATGGAGGAGGCCGGAGGCATCCATTCGGAATACACGCCGCGCGGATGGATGAAAACCGAAAAAGAACTGTTGATTTTTGAGCAGCACCTGTATCTCCGCCAGCCCGGATACGGCACCAGCTACATCACCGGGAAGCATCAGGTGGAGGCCGCCATGGCCGAAATGGCGAAGGTGCGGGAAGGTTCCGTGAGCGAACCTTTCACCCTGACGGACTTCTTCGACGGACTCAATTCCATCGGCAATATCCCCATCGCCCTGGGGCACTGGGAATTAACGGGATCCGCGGACCATCTGGCACCAATTTTTGAATAGCTTGGACTGGTGGCTTTCCCAAAGCCACCTTTTAAAACCCCTGCCGTCCTTAGGGTAACGACCGACCAGCCAGACCAATCCGCCATGCGATTCCTTGTCCTCTGTATACTTTTGCCCTTAGGGCTTGTCTCCCTTTGGGGGCAGTCCAATCGCGACGTCACCCACACCATTGACTCGGAAGCCTTCGGGAAGGAGCGCAAAATCTACATTCATCTTCCCGAGCGCTACGAGAAAAACCCGCTGGATACCTTTTCGGTCGTCTTTGCCCTGGACGCCCAGTCCGGGCAGTACTGGAACATGGCCAAGCATAACGTAGCCTACCTCGTCAACACCTACCAGACACTGCCCCTGATCGTGGTGGGCATCCATTCCGATAGCCGACAATGGGAGTTCATCCCCCTGCCCGAAGACCCCAAGGCGGAGCGCAACCGGAAGGCTCAGGCTCATCTGCTCCACCAACACCTCCGGGAAGAAGTTATACCGCTTTTGGAAGAGACTTACCGGATAAACCAGGAGCGCATCCTCGTGGGGCACAGCCGGGGCGGTGCCTTTATCGCCGAAACGCTGTTCAGTCAACAACGGGATCTCTTCCGGGCTTACCTGGCCATCAGTCCCGCCCTGGGGCACGTAAATAATCAAATGCTCTACCACGCCGATGCCCAGTTAAAACACGGGACGGACTTTCGGAAATATCTCTATTGTTCCCACGGGACGGTCGGTAACTATGAAGCCGACTTTTCTAACCACGTCGATTACCTGGATTCCCTGATCACCGAGCACCAGAACAAAAGCCTCGTCTTCGAACGGGAAATCCTGGCGGGAACGGACCACTGGTCCGTGGTGATCCCCTCCTGGAATAACGGATTGGTGCGGATGAGCCGCCAGTTTATGGTGGACCTTTCCCACCTGGAAGCCTTCGCAAAAAACCAGGATCGCTCGGTCCGGGAGCAGGCCGAGGAGTTTTACGTTGCCGCCGAGCGGCGATACGGCTTCATTCGCTTCCCGGACGTCCGCTCGCTTAGTTTTTACGCCAATGAATTTGCGGAGGCCGGACACAGAGGGCTGGCCCAGGAAGTACTCGGATGGGGTATTTCGCTTTACCCCAACAGCGTCCGCCTGCTCCGGAATATGGGATACCTCCACCGAACCCATCAGGAGTTTGCCGAGGCAAAGTACTGGTACGAGCTGGCGCTACAGAAGCTCGAACTCCAGCGGGACCACATCGACGAACGGGAGTACCTGGAGGATAAGGCTAACCTGGAGCGCAATATCCGACGCGCGGAAGCGGCGAAAGAGTAGGGCAATTTGAAGACATCGGTTTTTGTTGACCGCTGTGGAGAGTCAGGCGTTGCTTTCGGCAAGAAGGTCCTGCCCCGGTACGTTATGCCGATGTCGTCGAAAACGATGACGCTGGATTTTTGTATTCCCCGTAGATGAGTGATCGTGACAACATACTGGATGATCTGCGCCCGGCGGCGCAAAACCGGGCGGCCATTCGGGCCGTGCAACTCTTCGCACTCGCCGCAGGGAGTTATCTATTGCTGCTGGCAATTTATCTATGGAGGTATGTGCGGGATTCCTGGCCGGGCTTCCTGTGGTCCGGACTGGACATCACCGCGCACGTCATGGTTTCCCTTATCGTATTCGGGGTTATGTGTGCCATTTCCGGCTTACTGAATGCCGTACGCTCATTACCTCCCAAAAAAAACAACAAGCATCAGGTTATCCTCGGGGTAGTGGGCAACCTGACGGTGGTGATCATTTTCCTGCTGATTGTATTTGCCAAGGTTGATTTTCGCTAGGGTGACGTTGTGGACGGAAAATAATTTTTCGGAGACCCGGCAAACAATCCTTTGGCCCCGGCCCTTATTGATCGAAACACCTCCTCTGTGGCCACCCAGGTTGAGGTCCTTTAGCGAAGGCAGAACGCCGCAATCCCTTACCGTAATTTCTCCAATCGAGCATGCTGAACAGTTTCCGTGCACATTACCAAACGATCGTCCCCAACGTCTTCCGTTCCGTTCCGGTTACCTACCGAAGGGAACGAATCGATACCCCCGACGGAGATTTCCTGGATTTGGATTGGCTGGATCAGGCAGCGGAAACGAGTCGTAAACTCGTCATCCTGTCACACGGGCTGGAGGGTGATAGCAGTCGGGTGTACGTAGCCAGTGCCGCCCGGTATTTTTACCGGCATGGCTGGCATGCGCTGGCCTGGAATTGCCGTTCCTGCTCCGGGGAAATGAACCTGACGCCGAAGCTGTACAGCCACGGTCAGAGTGAAGACCTGGAGTTGGTCGTTAACCACGCCATCCATACCGGAGATTTTGATCAGATCGTGCTGGTTGGCTACAGTATGGGGGGAAACCTCACCCTCAAGTACCTGGGCACCATGGGGCGGAACCGCCCCGAGCAGGTCACCCACGGGGTGGCCTTCTCCGCCCCGGTGTTCATCGAGCATTCCGCCGACAGCCTGGACCAGACGGGCAACTGGATCTATCGACGCAAGTTTTTCCGGGCGCTTGCCCAGAAGATCGGGGCCAAGGAGGCGCAATTTCCCGGTCGGGTCGACATGTCCAAACTGAAAGACGTTCGGGTGTGGCGCGATTTTGACCGGTGGTTTTCGGCACCCATCGGGGGCTTCGATGATCTGAACGCTTATTACGCCTACCTGTCTTCCGGTAATTTTGTGGAGGGGACCACGGCTCCGGTACTGATCGTCAACGCGAAGAATGACCCCATCGTTCCCGATGCCTGTAATCCCACCCAACTGGCCCGCCGGCATGAGCTGATTACCCTGGAAACCCCCGCCGAGGGCGGTCACGTCGGCTTTGCGCTCAGGGGGAAAGACCACAACGCCATGGATGAACGGGCGCTGGAGTTTGTTTCATCCCATTAGGTCACTGCGCTGGTGGAACCGTCTTTGGTGTCCCGGCTAAGCACGAGGATTCCATTTCATTGCACCTGCGCACCGCGCCCTCTTGCTCCCTTGCCTATTCATGGTTTGGCCCGCTCAATATTCTTTAGGGTTCCCGATTTAATACCAAAATTTCTAGACCGCAAATTGTAAATTGGTCCTCTCCTGATCAATGTTACTATGAAACCACTGTTGTTTGCCCTTTGCTGCTTCCCCCTGATGTTGTTTGGACAATTTGAAGCTCCACCCGCGAGCCCTCCGGCAACGAATTCGGTCCAGGCCGGCTACACCAATCTGTCGGTCACCTACCACCGTCCGAACGTTCGTGGCCGGGACATCTTTGGCGCCCTGGTGCCGTGGGAGCAGGTATGGCGCGCCGGTGCAAACGATAATACGCTGCTGGAGCTGTCCGGGATGGCTACGATCGGAGAGCATAAAGTAGCGCCGGGACAATACTCCCTCTACTTCATCCCCAAACCGGACGGAAACTGGATCCTTATACTCAATTCCGCTACCGACAACTGGGGGACCAGAGGGTATTCGGCGGCTAAAGATGTACTGCGCCAAACGGTGAAGGCCCGACGCCTCGCCCAAAGGATCGAAACCCTGGAATACCGGTGGATGAATCTTCACCCGCAGTCGGTGGATCTGGTCCTGGAATGGGGTTGGTGGCGCGTAAGTTGTACCCTGAAATTGCCCACCGACGCTCAGGTAGCAGCCCGGGCGGAGAAAGAGCTGGAGCGCCCGGCTGACCCCAATGATTTCTACCTGGCGGCCCGCTACTATCTGGATAATGACCTGGATCTTGGGCAGGCGAAAGCCTGGATGGACCATTGGGAAAAAGAAGGGGAAGAACAATTCGGTAGGATGCGCTACCAGGCCATCATTGAGTATAAGCTAGGAAATACGTCCCGGGGCGTTCAATTGATGAAACGGAGCCTGGAATTGGCCCGCAAGGCGGGGAATGCCCACTACGTAAGTATGAATGAGCGGAGCCTCCGGGAATGGGAGCGAATCGTAACCGAAATTGATCCGGAAGAGCTCCTTCGGGAGAGTATTACCTACCATGATCCCGAAAGTCAGTGGAATAACCGTACGCACCTGATCCAGCTGGCCGAAAGCCGGCCGGGAGGATCCGTGCGGCACACCCGACTGTCCTTCAACCCCGGCAAGGGAGACTTTGATATGCAACAAACCCGGGGTAAAGACAAAATTCAGCTGCGCTACCTGGGAGGGACGTATGGCTTCAGCCACAACGGGCGCACGAACATCGGAGACTCTACCCGCCAACGGTTAAACCTCACGGAAGACCGGACCAACGTCCTTAGGGATTACTACAGCTACCTGTGGGGACTCCCCATGAAGCTACGGGACCCCGGAACCCTCATCCAGCCCACCATTCACCAGGTCTGGTTCGCCGACGAGCAACTGCTGGAAATGGAGGTGCACTACGCTCCGGATACCGGAAAGGATATTTGGTTCTTCTACTTTGACCCCGTCACCAAAGCCCTCCGGGGGTATGCCTTCTACCACGATAAGGATGGTCCGGGAACCGGGGAATACATCATCCTGGAAGACGAAGCACTCGTCGAGAAAATGCGGATACCCGCCCGAAGACATTGGTACCAGACCCAGGGAAGGCTTTATTTGGGAACGGACGAAATTTTGAAATGATGAGTACCCTGAACACCCCGAATGACCCGCGAAATCAGGTAGCCAATCCCATGCAGGAGGGTATCCACCGAATATTACCCCTGGCCGCCATGGTGCTCTCCTTCGCCATCGTGGCTACGTACTATGGAGACCTTCCGGAGCGGATTCCCATTCACTGGAACGGCAGGGGAGAAATTGACGGCTACGGTGCAAAGATCATTGCGTGGGTGCTGCCGGTGGTTAACCTGGGGCTCTTTTGGCTCATGGGTTTGATCGCCAACTCCGGCTACCGGTGGTTCAACTATCCGGTCCGGATTACGGAGGAAAATGCCGCCGAACAACACCGCATCGCCCTCCTCACCGTTGCGGTCGTGAGGACGGTTTGCTGCCTCATGTTTGCCTACATTACCTACGCTATGGTGCGTAGTGCGGTGACGGGGAACAACGTCTTCAGCACTACCGTAATGATTAGCTTTTTGGTGCTGATGTTCGGAGGTATAATTTATTATTACCTCCAGGCCGTGCAGGCGAAGTGAGGGCAAGCCCCCGGCCAAACTCGCTTTGGGAATGGCGGAAGAAAGTCAGTAGACTGAAAAACCCCGACAAGTTTATACCTTCGTGATTCCTGACCACCTTTCTTTCTACCCCAAGTAACATGAATATCCTTCTTCTCGGCAGTGGTGGCCGTGAGCACGCCATCGCATGGCGGTTGACCCAGAGCCCCCTCTGCCAGCAGCTTTTTGTGGTTCCCGGCAATGCCGGTACCGCCTCACTAGCGACCAACATTTCCCTCAACCCCAATGACTTTCCGGCACTGAAGGAATTGGTCCTGAACCAAAAGATCAGTCTGGTCATTTGCGGCCCCGAAGAGCCCCTGGTGAATGGCGTGCAAGACTACTTCAAGCAGGACTCGGAGCTGGCCGGGGTGCGCTTCATCGGCCCCAGTGCCGAGGCCGCTCGCCTGGAGGGAAGTAAAGCCTACGCTAAGGAGTTCATGGCGGAATTTAATATCCCCACGGCGGGCTACCGGCGCTTCACCGCCGCCACCCTGGACGAAGGGCTGGCGTACCTGGAAAACCGCCGGCCCCCGATCGTCCTCAAGGCCGACGGACTGGCCGCCGGCAAGGGCGTCGTCATCCTGAACGACGTGGGCGAAGCCCAGGAAGAACTTCGGGCCATGCTGGAGGGGAAGTTCGGCGCTGCCAGTAACGAAGTCGTCGTGGAAGACTTTCTGGACGGCATCGAATTCTCCGTGTTCGTACTCACCGACGGAAAAAACTATCGCATCCTGCCGGTCGCTAAGGACTACAAGCGCATCGGGGTGGGGGATACCGGCCCCAATACCGGAGGCATGGGCTCCATCAGCCATCCCCCCTTCGTGGACCCCGACATGATGGCCCGGGTAGAACAACAAATCATCATGCCCACCCTCGAAGGTATTCAGGCCCGGGAACTGGACTATAAGGGCTTCATATTTATCGGACTTATTTCCGTCAATAACGACCCCTACGTCATCGAGTACAACTGCCGGATGGGGGACCCGGAAACCCAGTCCGTCATGGCACGACTAAATAACGACTTCGTGCAACTCTGTCTGGAAACCGCCGACGGACAACTGGATACGGCCGTCATCGATATGGATGAACGTCAGGCCGCCACGGTAGTCCTCGTCAGTGGTGGATATCCGGGAGCCTACGAAAAGGGGAAGGTCATTACCGGCGTGGAGCAGGTTACCGACAGTATGGTGTTTCACGCGGGCACCAAAACGAACGAAGCCGGAGAACTGGTCACCAACGGTGGCCGGGTACTGGCCGTCACGAGTTACGGAGAAACCTTCCAGGAGGCCCTTAAAAAGAGTTACGCCAGCGCCAAACTGATCAGCTGGGAGGGGGTGAATTACCGCCCGGACATCGGGTTTGATTTGTAGCAACCAGCAACTAGTAATACCTCCCCTTCCACCACTCCCGCAGCCGTTCGAGGATCTTCTTTTCCGTGGGATTATTGGGTTTGGGCTGGAAAAAAGCCGTTCCACTCAGTTGCTCGGGCAGGTATTCCTGTTGCTTGAAGTTGCCGGGATTGTCGTGGGAATAATTATAGTTCTTCCCGTAGTCGAGTTGCTTCATGAGTTTGGTGGGCGCGTTGCGCAGGTGCAAAGGCACGGGTAGGGCGCCGTGTTGCCGTACGGCCCGCTGGGCCTCGCCGATGGCGAGGTAACTGGAGTTGCTCTTGGGACTGGTCGCCAGGTAAACCGCGGCCTGAGACAGGATGATGCGCCCTTCCGGATAGCCCACCATCTGGGCGGCCTGGGCGGCGGTGGTGGCCATCAGCAGGGCATTGGGATTGGCCAGGCCGATATCCTCGCTGGCCGAAATGATGAGCCGTCGGCAAATGAACTTGATGTCTTCCCCGCCCTCAATCATGCGGGCCAGCCAGTAGACCGCCCCGTTCGGATCCGAACCCCGGATGCTTTTGATCATGGCCGAGGCAATATCGTAATGTTGTTCGCCGGTCTTGTCGTAGCGCGCCAGGTTTTCCTGGACGCGTTCGCTGACGTAGTCGGCCGTTACCGTCACCGCCGCCCCGCTGGCGGCCTCGTTGGTGACCAGTTCCAGGAGGTTGTAGAGGCGGCGGCCGTCGCCGCCGCTGTACCGGAGCAGAGTGTCGTAATCCTCCATGGTCACGTCCAGCTTGCGGAGGTATTCGTCCTCGGCCAGCGCCCGGTCCACCATGCCCCGTAATTCTTCCTTGCCCAGGGATTCGAGTACGTACACCTGGCACCGACTAAGCAGGGCCGGAATGACCTCAAAACTCGGGTTTTCGGTCGTCGCTCCGATCAGGGTAACGATGCCTGCCTCCACCGCTCCCAGCAGACTGTCTTGCTGTGACTTACTAAAGCGGTGAATCTCATCGATGAACAGAATGGGACTGGCCCGGTCGAAAAACTGTCCCCGTTTGGCCTTGTCGATGGTGTCCCGGACGTCCTTGACCCCGGAGTTGATCGCCGAAAGCATGTAGAAGGGTACCTCCAGTTGCCCGGCAATAATCTTGGCCAGGGTGGTCTTGCCCACGCCCGGTGGCCCCCAGAGAATAAAGCTGGGCAGGCGTCCGGTCTCTACCGCCCGGCGTAGCACGGCCCCGGGCCCCACCAGATGCTCCTGTCCGACGTAGTCGTCAAGCGTTTGCGGGCGCATTCTTTCGGCGAGTGGTTGCATGGTAGTGGATTGATTAAAGGGAACACGTTGTGCAGGAATCAAGTTCTCCGCAAAGTACGGTCAGCGATAAGAACATTATTTTGCGGCGACCTTTAATCATACCTGCCCTATGTATCGACGGACTCTACTTCTGTTACTATTATTTGCGCCAACTTTATTGGCCGCTCAGGATACTCTGCTCTACACCCAGGTAGATACTTTGCCCAGTCTTTCCGAGCAGGAAGTCAAGCGGCTGTCCCATTTTGATCGGGTGGACTTCGACCCCGTCCTTGCCGCCTTCTATCAGCACATTCGTTACCCCCGAATTGCCCGGGAAAATGGGGTGATGGCCTGCGTTCCCTTCACGTTTGTCATTGATACTTCCGGGGTCGCTACTTTGGAATCCGTAAGTACTCTCTCCCTGAAAGAAACCGAAGGCCTGAAGGTTCCTAAGGATGAACTCCTGCGAATCAGTACCATCTCTAGCCGTTCCGTGAATAACGGACCCTCGGTCCGGGTGCCTCCCCCTTCACAAACCCAAAATCCGAAGCGGTTAGCGAAGGCGCACCTCGCGCTGGCCGAGAGTATTGAAAAATGCGTGGCGGATTTCCCCAATTTTCTTCCGGGCTGGTATCAAGGCCAGAAAGTCGTGGTTCGGTACCAGCGTTACGCCCTTTTTTATATGGAGTAATCGGTCTGAGGCCGATACACCATCGCCCGGTGCGGGATGCCGTCTTCGTCGTAAATGTTTCCGGTACCCACAAACCCAATGCTCCCGTAGTACTCCTGCAGGTGGGCCTGGGCGCTGATCTTGACGGGCTGCCGGCCGAAGCGGTCGAAGAGTACCCGCAGAGATTCTTGCATGAGTGGGCGGCCTAGTCCCTTCCCCCGCGCCCAGGGCGCGGTCACCACCCGGCCAATACTGGCGTAGTCGGGGTAAGAAACCCCACGGTCCAGCAGTCGGGTGTAGGCGGCCAGGCGACCGTCCGGCGTGGTACCCATCAGGTGCAGGGCCGCCTGGTCCTTATTGTCCGCGTCGAGGTACCAACAGGTTTGTTCCACCACAAATACCTCCTGCCGTAAGACCATGATGGCGTAGAGCTGATGAACGCTAAGTTCCTCGAAGGTGTGGGCGGACCAGGTAATTTCCATGGAGGCGAAAATAAGGATTTAAGGCTGAGGCTAAGGAGAAGGAAGAAGTTGAAGAAAAAGGAGCGTTCATCGGATGTCTCCTGAGTGAAGCGAAGGGCCATCCGATGCATCGCGGATTTGCTTGGGAATGTAAAATTCATCCAGAACCTGAGACTGTTCAAGTAAGTGTGTCTACTATCTTTAAGAATGAAAAGCGCAAAAGACAAATTACCAGCGGATCTCCAAAAGCTGTTAGCAGACCATCTTAAAAGTGGTAAGCCCCTACTTGGTCAAGAT
>NZ_SNAQ03000029.1 GCF_004375085.3 Lewinella sp. W8 | reverse complement strand
TCTTGACCAAGTAGGGGCTTACCACTTTTAAGATGGTCTGCTAACAGCTTTTGGAGATCCGCTGGTAATTTGTCTTTTGCGCTTTTCATTCTTAAAGATAGTAGACACACTTACTTGAACAGTCTCCAAGAGCTCCACCAACAGACTAACAGACTAACAGACTAAAAGACCAACAGACTAAAAGACTAACAGACTAACAGACTAACAGACTAACAGACTAAACTACTAACAGACTAACCTACTTCTTCACCCCAACCGGCGGCGGTCCGTCGGGAAGGATGCCCTTGTACTCGTAGTCACCGATATCTTCCTTGAATTCCGCCTGAATGTCGGAGACCAGCTTGGGATCTTTGTACAGGTCCACCATGGTCATAGCCAGGATTTTGGAGGCGTGGCGCATGCCCTTGTGACCGATGGACATCCCCCCGCAGGCCACTACCGCCCAGGAGTGCCAGGGCGTTCCCTTGGGGGCCGTGGTTGCCCGCAGCCGGATGACGGGCACGACGTAACTCACGTCCCCGACGTCCGTAGAGCCCCCCATCGGGAACTCGGCCGTCTTCTCCAGCGGAGAGATCACGGATTCAATACCCACCTGCGGCTTATTGGTGGCTTCCTGAATTTTCTTGGCGTAGTCCTGCTCCTCTTCCGTGTAGGAGATGGCGCCCAGGGCCTCCAGGTTTTTCTGCATCGCTTTGGCCCCCGTTTCGTTGACGAGGACTTCGTGCACCCCGGAGATCAGGGTAATCTTGTAGTCGACGTTGGCCATCAGGGCGGCACCTTCGGCAATCTTCTCTACCTGCTTCCAGACTTCCACCAGACCATCACGCTTGCCGTCACGGACGCGGGTCCACATCCGGGCGTAGTCCGGCACCACGTTGACCACCTCACCGGCTTTCTGGATGTCGTAGTGGATCCGCACCGTGGGTTTGACGTGCTCCCGGTAGTAGTTGATGCCGCTGGCGTAGAGCTCCAGGGCGTCGGAGGCGTCGCGGCCGTTCCAGGGGTCCCCGGCGGCGTGGGCGGCCTGCCCGTAGTATTCTACCATGAAGTCCACCAGGGCCAGTCCGGTTTGCATACCGACTTTGGTTTCCCCGCTGGGGTGCCAGTCCATGACCACGTCCACGTCCTCGAAGGCGCCGGCGCGGATCATCCAGAGTTTACCGAAGAACTTCTCTTCCGCCGGCGTACCGTAGAAGCGAATGGTGCCCTTCAGTTCTCCCCGTTCAATCATCTGCTTGATCGCCGTGGCCGCGCCGAGGGAGGCCACCCCGAAAAGGTTGTGTCCGCAGCCGTGCCCGGCGCCGCCTTCGTGCAGCGGGTCTTTGTAGGGCACCGTATTCTGGGACAGTCCCGGCAGGGCGTCAAACTCCCCGAGGATCCCGATGACGGGCTTTCCGGAGCCGAACTCCGCCGTGAAGGCCGTCGGCATATCGCCGATGTTTTTGGTAATCTTGAAGCCCTGGGCTTCGGCGTAGTCCATCAGCGCCTGGGCGGATTGTGCTTCCTGGAAGGCGACTTCTTCGAAGGACCAGATCTTATCACTCAGCTCCGTCAGGCTGGAATACTGTGCGTCAATGGAGGTGTTGACGGCCTGCTTGGCCGGATCATTGGTGGCTACCTGGGCCACCGCCATGCCGCTCAGAAGGAGGCCGCACAGCAGGAGGAAATTGTTACGCATACTATTGCTCTTAGATGAGGCTGGGAAGATAGTGAACCCCTGAAAAAAAGCGGCCGCCTCCCGAAGGAAACGGCCGCTAGAAAATCAAAAACCCACCAAATTGATCACCGTTTGATGATCCGGGTTACCACTAATTCTCCCTGCGTGGACTGCGCGCGCAGGACGTAGGTCCCGGCCGCCAGTCCGCTCAAATCCAGTTCATATTGCACCTGCGGTCCCTCGCCCGCATACGTTCTGACCAGGCGGCCATTCATGTCGAAGAGAGATAGACCGTTCATGGCCCGCGGGCTTTCCAGCTCCACAAACACCCGGTCGTCGGCCGGATTGGGATACACGTTCGCATCGAGCACCGGTACGTTATTGATCGACACGACGCAGTCGTTACCACCGCATTGCTTGAGGGTGTAAACCGCCCGCTTGACGCAGGTCGTCACGCCGTCCGTACAGGTCACCTCGAACACGAAGGGCCCTTTCCAGGAGGGGTCCACGATCAGGGTAGTTCCCGTCTCCCCAGGCAGCAGGTCGTTACCGACCGTGGGGCTGGTGGTCCGGTACCACTGATAGGTACACGTAAAGCCGGCGGGAGGGTTAAGGACGATCCCGTCCAGGCGAACGTTCTCCTTTTTGCAGCGGAAACAGGGCCCGGCAATGGTGACCTCCATCGGAGGATCCAGCGTAATCACGGGCGTCTGCACCACTTCATCACAGCAATTGCTGGATACAATGGCGTAAAAATTACCGGACAGTGGCGCGGACGCAGGTGCAAAGTAATTCGTTCCGGCCGTGCCCCCCAGACTGGTCTGGGTATCAAAAAGCCGTCCGTTGTGGTAGTATTCGATGGTGTACGAGCAGTCCGCCGCCGAGGCGTACTGCGGACTGATGTCCAGCTGCAGCTTGATCGAAGTAGGATCGCACTTTGGCGCGTGGTCGGCCACGAAATTGCTGACCACCAGCGGATCACGGACGTCCAGGAACAGGTCAATCTGGTCCACCGGGCACACCCCGTTCTGCTTTTCAATCCGGTACCAGGTGTCCCGAAAGAGACGGTTCGTCTGGTAGCGCGGATTGCGGTCGCCGTTGGTGGTGATGTCGACGTAGGTTACGCCGTCCTGGCTTTCCTGCCAGGTCCACCGCTCGGGGGAGCCGGCACACTCCGGCGTATACTCCAGAATGGCGTCCTCTCCCGGGCAGAAGGGCAATACGTCCGGGGGAAGCAGGTCCAGCGTACCGTCGGGAGCCGCTTCGTTGTCCAGGCGGATGGTGGCGCTGCACTCCAGATCACCGCAGGGAGCGGCGGTGATCACCGCCCGGTAGGTGAAGGACTGTGAGCAGTCCGTGGAGCCGGCCGGCAGGCTCAGGGCCGGGGGCTGGTAGGTCAGTCCCGTAGCACCGGGAATAATTCCGTTGTCGTCGTACCACTGCACGGTGAAGTCGCAGGAGTTCGGGCCGGCCTGGGGCGCAACGGTCAGCGGTGCCGGCGTAATGGGGGTCCCAGCGTAACAGTAGGCCTGGTCCTGCAGCGTGCAGCCCACCGGTTCGCAGAGGCGAACCCGGGTAACTTCCGTCCGCAGGGTCCGGCAGGGACCGGCCTGGGGTCCCATGTCCACCTCCGCGTACACGCATACGTCTCCGTTGTGGAAGCGGGGCGAGAGGATCAGCGGATCACAACCGCTGGTGACCTGCAGGGGCGGCCCGAAGACGGTACCCGCCGTGCAGGGCGCATCGGCCACGTACCAGCGTACCCGCTGCACGTCGTAGAGGGTGTTGCAGCCCAGCAGGTTGATCTGCACCTGATCGTCCAGGCGGCACAACGCCTGATCATCGATCTCAATTTTTTTGCAGCAGGGCGTCTCCAGGTTTACCGGGAACGAACAGGTGTGCACCGAGCCATCGGGACAAATACAGGTGACGTCCACCACCAGGTTGATGACCAGGGGCACCGGTGGCCCGGTCAGGCTCAGGGTTCCCGTAATGATGTAGCTGGATCCGGTATTCGCCACACCGTAGTTCACGCTAACGTTGGACTGCAGGGTCCGCACGGTAACCGTGCAATTGCTCGGGTTTCCGCCCGTAAGGTCCCGGACGGAGATGCCAAAGTTGAATTCGTCGTCTACGTCCGAACAGGAGATGTCCTGATCCTTGATCTCCGCACAACTGCAGTTCACCGTCACCGGGAAGCTACAGCTGGAAGTCAGTCCGGCCATATCGGTGGCCGTGTAGGTCACCATCGTCGTCCCGCAGGGGAAGAACTGTCCGCTTTGGTGCGTTTGGGTGGTGGTGACCATGGGGCAGTTGTCCGTGGCCACGGGCGGCGCAAAGGTCACCTTGGCCCCACCATCACAGGCCGGCACCGTTACCGGGGCCGGAGACGGACACACAATTTGCGGCGGCTCCCGATCCTCTACGGTGATGGTGTAGGTGCAGGAAGCCATCTGTCCCTTGCCGTCTTCCACCAGGCAGGTGACGGTGGTCACCCCCTTTGGGAATTCCGTGAACGGCCCCGGGCCGGTCACCGCACCGGAGTACTGGCAGAAGGGACGCAGGCGATCATCGGGGGTGCAGTCGTCCGTCACGTCAATGACCGGATTGTAGGTGGCAAAACACTCTCCCGGATCGGTGGGCAACAGCACGTCCGGACAGGTAAGCACCGGAGGATCGTCCACCACCGTCACGTTCTTTTGTACGCTCACCTGGCAACCCGTGGCGTCGGTTACGATGAGACAAACCGGATAGGTGCCGGGAGCGGGAAAGGACAGGGTCGGATTGGGGCTGGTCGACTCCACCGAGAAATCACAGCCGATGTCCCAGGAGTAGAAGAAGGGCGCCGTGCCCGTTACGTTGGTGGTGAAGGTCGCCTCGCAGCAGTCGGCCTCCCAGGAAAAGTCGGCCGTACAGGTCGGCGTGGGTGCACAGCTGTTTTCGCAGGCGTACGGGAGGGAGGTCGGAAGCGCGGGAGGATTACTTTGCGTCGGGGTCCGCCGCAGGCGGATGGGCGTAAAGTTGGTGGGCGCCACCGAATACCCCTGCTCCGTCTGCGCGTGATCGTCCGTACAGAAGGCGGAGAAATCCAGCGGGTAGCTGCCCACCATCATTTCCCAGTCGCCAAACACCGGCGTAGCGTACTGCCGGCCGTCGGCGTAAAAAATGCGGTTCGTACTGGGCGTAACGGAGAAGTGGGCCTCCGTCCAGTCCGTCGCACCGTCGTTGAGGTAGCGGGAGTAATCTTTGGTGATGGATACTCCCGGCTGGTACGTAACCTGGTGCATGACGTTGCCCACCAGCGGCGGTGTTTTGTCTTCGCCCAGGCCGTAGAGCCGGTAGGCGCCCGCGGGCGCCCCGACGGTGGTGAAGCCCAACTCTTTGAATTGCTGGACGTCCTGAAAGAGTAGCCCCGCCTGCGGCGCGCCGTTGACCTGGTCCACGATCATCATGATGGCATTCCCGGAGGAAAAGCGTTCGCCGGCCAGGGCGACCTCCCCGTTCGGCAACTCGATGCCGTCGTACCAGTCGATCCCGTCGGGATGGTAGATGGCCGGGCCCACCGGATTACCCTTTTGGGACTGAATCCGAATAATGGCCCCTTCGTTGGCGATGGAGCCGTTGCCCACCAGCCACAGTTGACCGTTGGACAGTGGAATCAGGCCCCGCAGGGCTTCGATCTCCACGTTATTGATCTCGGTGTACTGCTGCCACCACTTGGTGTTCAGGGCCGCATCAAAGTTGAACAGTACGACCTCATCGAAGCTCGAAGGGGCGTTGGTGTCGGGATTCTTGCCGCCGAGGGCGAAGTAGGGAAAGTCGGGGTCGTCGGGATTGGGGTGCCGCACGACCCGGGTGAAGCCTTCCCGTCCGGCCAGCTGGTAGGTCCGCTGGTCCAGCACAATGCCGTTGTCGTCTACCCGGACGATGAGGGACTGATTGTCCACCGGTCCGCTGACCCCCGGGATGATGGTCGCCCCCACCAGGATAAATTCATCCTTAACGGGAACGTGGGTAAAGTCCTGAATGTCACTAGGAATATCCAGCTGGAATTGCCAGACCACGGAGCCGTTCAGGGGGTTAAATTTGGTGAAGGTGCCGTACTGTACGCCCGCAGCGTCGGTGGTCACCCCGGCGACGTACATGCCGTCGCCGAAGGCCTTCACCCGGCGGGGAAGGTTTTGCTGACCGTCGCCGTAAAGTTTTGACCAGTTGGCGGGTTGCGGATTCTGGCCGAAAAGGCAAAGGGTGGTCAGGACTGCCCCGAAGAGCAGCCAGAAGCGTTTGAAGGAAATCATCACGAATTATTTAGGGTGGTAAGCGGGTTTTGGGTTAAAAGTCGCAGGGAACAACGGTGCGTTCGGCCATGCCCATGCAGCCCCGAACGTTATCGGTCACCACGACTTTCACCGTGCTGCCGCCGGGCGGAGGGGTGAAGGAAAACTGGTCGCCGGTGACGCCGGGGAACAGCACCCCATCCAGGTACCAGGCATAGGACAGCGAGGCCGGAGTGCAGGTGGAGAAGCTTTCCGTAGCCTCCACGATGACCTTGTCGCCCAGTCGGGCACAATCGTTGGGCGTAATCGGGCAGCTCAGGATGGCGATCACCTCACAGGCGTCCAGTTTGTGGGGATCGCTCTGAACGGTGAAGCAGGCATTGCTGACCGTCACGACGTACTGTCCGCCGCGACTCGCCTGGTGACTGATGCCGCTCCCCACCGGCAGGCCGTTCCACAACCAGGTGTACTGCAAGCCGGAAACGGGGTTGGTGACCATCAGGGTGGTCGGTAGATCCTCCTGGCATTCCTCCGTGGAGCCGGCGATGATGGGCACGGCCGGCGGCGTGGTCAGCTGGATGGTAATCACGTTACCAAAACAGGGGGCACAGCCGGAGGGATTCGACAAGGGGTTGCACTGAATGCGGTAGTAGATCTTCGTTGCTCCCGCGGGCCAGAGGTGGCTCGGCAGCACGTTGGTGTTTTGTACGGTGTTGGACAGGCCGAGGCTGGTCCAGGGTTGGGACAGATCAAAGGTGTACTGCCATTCCGGGATGCAATCCTGGAAGGGATTGGCGGGATCGATGCCCAGCACGGCGTCCTCGCCGGGGCAGATTTCGTACACCAGATTCGGCAGCGGACTCACCAGTCGCAGGTTTTGCGGGGCACCCAGGGGCAGCCCCTCGATGATGCCGCAAACGGGTTCGGGATCAATCGTCACGCAGGCATCGAAGGACTGCGCTTTCCCGTTGCAGTTGGTTACCCGTGCCACGAAGCAGACGGTACTTTGGGCGCTCACCGCAGGTGCCGTGTAGGCGTAAGTAAAGGCCGTGTTGTTCTGGTTGGCGGGCAGGGGCGTTACCCCCGTGGGGTCAACCACTTCCCAGCTGATGGTGGTGTTGGGACCGGGCGTCATCACGAAGGGGTCCGGACTGCTGAGTTGCACCTGAAAGCTGACCGATTCACCCTCACACAGGGCGGCGGAGGGCGCCACCGAAACGGTGGCCGGGCTGATCGGGCAACAAATCTTCAGGGGAGCTGCTTCGGACAGGTAATCGCAGGTCCGGCCGGTAATTGGGTCGGTCACCTCGACGGCGGCACGGTACAGCCGGTCTTCAAAGCCTTTGGTACTTCCGGAGCAGTTCACGGTCAGCACGCCCGGCAGGATCGGAAAGCTAAAGTCCGTGAAGGGCGGGCTCGTTAAGCTGGTCCACGTGGCACCTGCGTCCGCGCTAACTTCCCACTGCACCGCCACGTTACCGTAGGGCCCCGGCGTGCTGCCATCGGGCAGTGCTAGCGTGAAGTGGGCCGGGTCTCCACTACAGATGCTGGTCAGGGGTCCCGTGCGGTAGGGGTAGTCGCTGATTTTCAGGCGGAGTCCGTTCAGGTCGGGAGCAATAAAACCCGCGCCGTCGTTGACGAAGTTGCTCTGGTTACCGGTGAGCGTGAAGTTGGCCAGCTGGCCGTCGTTGCCGTTCGCCGTGGCGTCGGTGGCCACCAGAATTCCCGTGTTGTTGCCGCCCGCCACGCCCTGGTCGAAGGTCCAGTGCACCAGCAAATCGGTTTCGTCGCCGTTGAGCGGACAGAAGATTTCGTCGCAGGCCAGCGGGTCGCGTACGTTGGTCCAGATCCGGACGTCGTCCATCCTCCCCTGGAAATGCTCGGCGGTCAATGCGTTGAGACCAGTATATTCGGCCAGCGTGAATTCCTGGATTCCCAGGGGGATAGAGACCGCTTCCGTGTGTACCAGGTTACAGTCCAGGTAGATTTCCAGCGTGCCGTTGTCGTGTACCACCCTCAGGTGTTGCCACTGGTTGGGTGTGATGGTGGCACCAGGAATCGCGGTGGCTTGTTGCGGAAAAGCCGGAAAGCTACTCCGCTGGAGCACCCCACCGCACTCCCCGATCTCGTAGAGGAATTGTCCGCCAATTATGTACAGCATGCTGCGGTATTCCATGGGGCAGGGCAGCCCACCCGGGACGGTGGCGGACTTAAACCACAGATCAACCGTGAACGTAGCGGCATTGGTGGACAGTGGTGTAGGAATGAGGTTCAGCGTGACATCATCATCGTTGCCATCAAAGTCAAGTGCCCGGTTCTGTCCGTACACTTTTCCTGCGGCCAGCAGCGCCCCAAGGGAAAGGAGCAAGAGTAATTTGCGGGTGAAACGTCGCATGTTTTTTTATTTAGAGTTAGTGGATACGGGACCTTGATTACTGACCGCCGGACCGCCGGAGAATGGGGCTACCCACGGGCGACACGCCGGGCTTGATCTGGTACTTTTGTTTTTGGATTCCGTAATACTGGAAGCCCACGAAATTGCTGCGGCCGGGGCCGGCACAGCGCACCTGGGCGACGTAGTAGGTATTGGGTTTGGTGAACTTTTGCATCTTGCCGGGCAGCACGTCGCTGATGGTCAGCAGCTGGGAATTGCCGGTAAGCCCGGTAAAGCTTTTTACCAACTGCCCGGCGTTGGCCAGTTGCTGAAATTCGTAGTAGCGCAGGCCGCTGAAGGAGCCTCCGGGGGGAGCCGATACGAGGTAGATATTGAGGCTCAGGGGACCGGTCTGGCAACTGGGGTCTTCCGGATCGGGGGAAGTCGGTCGGGTCCAGTTGAACTGCAGCGAAGGCGTGCTGCCGGGCACCGCCGTGGGTTGTTGGAGCTGAATGCTCGTCTGACGGGGAACCGCCTCGGGGGACGACCAGAAAATGCCAAACGAGAGCAAGAGGGATAAAAGCAGAGTTTTCATTGCGAAGTGATTTTCATCGGTGACCAGAGGGATAATTCCGGGGGCGATCGTCGCCCCGTGTTCCGTCTGTTTGCACCCCGATTGCCACTCCGCTCCGAATCTTACCCCGGGTCATGACCAAAAATGTTAAAACCTTCTTATCATTGTTACGCTATGAGTTCCCACCCCGATCATCAATACATCGAGGCCCTGCGCCGCGGTGACTTTTCCGTCCTGGACGACATTTACCGATCCCACGGCCCCACCGTCAGCAGTTGGGTGCAGAAAAACAGCGGAAGCGTAGACGACGCGCAGGACATCTTCCAGGAAGGCATCATTGCCCTGCACCAGAAGGCCAATGATCCGGACTTCGTCCTTACCTGCCCGATTGGTGCCCTGCTGTTTCGCATCTGCCAGAATAAGTGGTTGTACGCCCTGAGAAAAATAAGAAGGGAGGCGGAAGTAAGAAAAATCGAAGTCCGGAAATATGATGACGAACGGACGATGATCAGCCAGTTGGAGGCCATTGAAGAAGAGCAACTCCGACAGGAGCGATTAGACCGCACGTTCCGGCAACTCAGCGAGTTGTGCCAGCAGTTGATGCGGCTGTTGATGACGGGAATAAAACCCGCCGCGGCCGCCACGCAACTCGGGATGACCGACGCCAACACCGTCTACCGCAGGAAACACGCCTGTGAGGGGCGTTGGCGGACTTTATATCAAGCTTTAGTTACGGAGGGATGAACGAAAACGACAAAAAACTAATCAGTGCGTATCTGCTGGATGATCTGAGTCCGGAAGACCGCGCGAGCCTGGAAAGCAGGCTGGGCGAAGAGCCGGATCTGGCCAGGGAACTGGCCGATCAGCAGGAATTTCGCACCTACCTGAAGACCCGGGAACAGCGCCCGGCGCTAGACGCCAAGATGGCCGAACTGGCCGGCACGTTCCGGGCGATCGGGGAGCAGAAAACGTCCGCTCCTAAGGCCAAAGTCCGTCGCCTGCGCCCCTGGATGGGGGCCGTGGGGGTGGCCGCCGCCATCGCTTTACTCGTGCTGGTCTTCAATCCGTTCGCCAGTCCGGATTTATACCGACAGTACGCCCAGCACCAGCCGCTGAACCTGGTGGAAAAAGGCGATAGCGAGGCCATGGCCGAGGCCGCCCAGGCGGCCTTCAACGCGGGGGATTACGGGCAGGCGTACCCCCAATTGAAGGCCTACCTCGAGGAGGAACCCGCGGACGTGCCCGCGCAACTGGCCCTCGGCATTGCGGCCCTCGAGATCGACCGACAGCAGGAAGCGGAAAGTATCTTCTCCTCCCTGGCGGCGGGAGAATCGGTGCTGGCGGCCGCCGGTCAGTTTTACCTCGGACTGGCCTACCTGAAAAATGAAAAAACGGCGCAAGCGCGGAAGGCCCTGCAGGGGGTGCCCGCCACGCACCCCGATTACGGGCCCCGGGCCCGCGATCTCCTGAATGCCCTCGCTGAAGAGTAGTGACTTCGGGCACTACGCCCGGTAATGGTTTCCCTCAACCCCTACTCTTTCACCCATATCTGAAACATCTTACTCTATGATTCGCTCCCTTCCCTCGCTATTCACCCTCCTGCTCCTGGTCTTCACCGGCCACCTGAGCGCCCAGACGCAACTGGCCATTTTTGACTTCGACAACGACGACATCAACGACTGGGTACTTTCCGGCAACGTCCGCGAGAGTACGGACGGGACGGCCGATGACCCGGCCATCGATGCTTTCTGGGACGGTCGGCCGCCGATTGCCTCCGGCTCCGGCGGCAACGCCGCCGTCCTCTGGGGAGACGGTTCCGGCGCCCGGATGCGATCTCCGGGCTTCCTCGACTTCACCGCATCCTCGGAGTTGTACCTCACCTTCCATCAGTACTACCGCCACTACGAAGGGGACGTGTTCCTGAACGTTTATCAGGACGGCGGGCTTCTGGCCCAGATTCAACTCAACCCACTCCTGGGTCGGGACGTGGAGACCGCACCCTTTGACACCGTCATCGTGAACCTTACGGACTTCAACGTCCCTAATCTGCAAATCGAATTCGAACACGAGGAGGAAGGTTATTTCTGGCTGATTGACGACGTCGAATTTTTTGACGGCTTCCCGACCCCACAGACCGTGCCGGACACCATGGGCAACTACCTGGCGCAGCAGGGGTATCCCTACGAAATTGATTCCGCCCGCTGGGCCTACGTTCCCTACCAGCTGGTCGTGCAGTTTTCGCCCACGGCCGACGCGGCCTTCCGGGATTCCCTGCGGATGGCCAACGGGGCGGTGCTGAAGGACAGCTGCGCCTGCGACAAACTGGAGCTCTGGGAAATCGACGGCTCCGCCTTTGCCGATAACGGTCCACCCCGGCGGGAAACCGGTGGTAGTACCAACATCCAAAGTAACAAACTGGGCCAGGGCTCCCGGGGTAAAGTAGACGGCGTGGACCTGAACTACTACAACGGCGTTATCCTCCAGCCGTCGCCCATCATGCCCAACGATACGCTGACCACGGACAGCCTCCGGAACCTGGACGCCCGCGTTGAGGAATCCATTATGATCGCCATCCTGGATACGGGGATTGATTACCAGCATCCGGCCGTGCGGGGCTTTGTCCGGACCGGCAGTGATGACATCGAAACCACTGGGGAGGACGAAGACGGCAACTGCCTACTCAACGATCCCATCGGCTGGAACTTCATCGCCGACAACAACAACCCCTACGACGACAACAGTCACGGCACCCACGTAGCGGGCATTATTGCCGATAGTCTGCGCAAGTTCGGCGGTGACTGCAAGTACGGTTTCATCCCCTACAAAACGCACGACAACAACGGCATTTCCAATCTGTTTGACGTGGCCTGTGGCACTTTCCAGGCCATCCTGGATGGCGCCGACATCATCAACGACAGTTGGGGCTTCTTCGGGGATTCCAGTGTGATTTTGTCCAACGCCATTGATTCGGCGGCCCTGCAGAACATCCTGATCGTCAGCGCAGCGGGCAACGACGGCATCGACCTGGATACCCTGCCCCAGTATCCCGCCTGCTACGCGGCCGACAACGTCATTACCGTGGGCGCCACGGAACCGGACCCCAATGGTCTGGCCGGCGTGTTCCCCGCCTTCTTCACCAACTTCAGTCCCAACTTCGTGGACTTGATGGCCAACGGCACCGAAGTGCTGAGCGCCATTCCCGGCAACCGCCAGGAGAAAAAATCCGGCACTTCCATGGCCACTCCGATGGTCACCGCCGCGGCGGCCAAGGGCATCTGCGTCAACCTGAACGGAGGTACGCCGGAAGAGGTTCCTTACCGATTGGTGCGCACCGAAGTGCTGGAATGTCTTACCCCCACCAACGACCTGCGTAATGCAGCGGACCAGGGCCGCTTCCTGCGCTTCGCCGACCTGGTGCCCTGCATCATGACCGACCTGGACAATCCGACCAGGCTCCCCGTTCGACTCTACCCCAACCCCGTGGTGAATGAGCTGTGGCTGGAAAGTCCGGAAACCCTGTCGGAAGGACGCCTACGGATCATCAACCTGAACGGGCAAACCGTACACCAGCTGCGCACGCCCGCCATTGGCGCGGGCGTCCCCTACCGGGTGGACATTCCCGATCTGCCGTCGGGAGCCTACCTGGTGCAGCTACGCTCCGGGAACCGCCTGTTGACCGCAAAAATCATTCACTATTGATGCCGATCGCCGTCCGTCCTTTTTTCCTGCTTTTGCTGCTTCCGTTGGGTATTTTCTTCTCCACGGGCCTGCGGGCCCAGTGCCCGACGGAGGCAGAAATTCTAGCGGCCATTAATCGGTTTCTTGAAACGTATGAGGTTGGAGAATTCCGGGAATTATCGGACCAACTGATGGGTTGCCCCCAAGAACTGGATTCCCTCACTGCGGCGGTAAATCATGAGCTTAGCCTGGAGTACAATTACCTTGGTCTACCGGACAGCGCGGCCTTTTATACCCGACGCGCACTGCACCTGCGGCAACGCCTCTACACGGAAAACCCCACGGAGGATCTCGGCAAATCCTACTACAACCTTGGCTATTTTCTTGTGGTTCAGAATGATTTCCGTAATGCGGTTGTCCCCCTGGAGGAGAGTATTTCGGTGTTTGAGGCCCTGAAGGAAAGTAGTGAGGTTGCCGAGGCCGAGGAGGCGGAGCGGAGGCTACATAACGCCCGGCTTAAGCTCAGCCAGGCACTCGGAGCCATGGGAGAATACACGCGAGCACACCAGCTCCTGACGCTGTCCATCGAATCTACTGCGGCCACCGGACACCCGACCCGACGGGCCAGGGCACTCCACGACCTCGGCCTTTTGTGGCAGCAGCAGGAACAGTTCGCCCGGGCAGATTCCGCGCTGAGCATCGCCAGCCGGGAATACCTGGCGGCGGAAGAAGTGGACCAGGAAAGTTACGCAAATTGCCTGCTGACCCTCGCTACGGTCAAGGATGAACTCGGAAATTTTCCCGCCGCCGTGGAGCATTACCTGGGGGCGCTGCGCATTTTCAGTGCCGGGGATAACCCCTTCGGCATTGCCGTGACGGCCAACAATCTGGGACTGGCCTACGTAGAAAACCGGCAGACCAAACTCGGCTTGCAGTACCTGCAGCGCGGTATCCGCGTGGCCCGGGAAAATGATTTACCCCGACTGGAGGCCCAGGGGGAAGACCACCTGGGCGAATATTACCTGGCCATCAATCGTCCCGGAGACGCCGTCAGTGCCTTTCAGCGCGCGCAGGCGATGCTGATTCCGGGTTACACGCCCCGGCAGCTGGGGTCAATCCCGACCCTGGAGCAACTGGAATACGCCGACGGGAAGATCGACCTGCTGCGCTACCTGACCGACCAGGCCAGGGGCCTGGAAGCCCTCCACCGCCAGACCGGAGAAGACGCCGCACTAGAAGACGCGCTGGCGGTTTACCAGCGGGGAGACGCCGTCATCGACCTGCTGCGCGAAGACCACGACGGGATGACAACCAAACTCATCTGGAGAGCCCGCGCAACGGAGCTGTACGAAGCGGCCATTCAACTTTGTTTTGCCACCGACCAGGGCGCTGCCGCCCATTACTTTTTCGAAAAAAGCAAAGCCGTATTACTGTACGAAGCCCTGCTGAAGGGTGATGCGTTGCGCGCATTACCCGACAGCCTCCGGGAACGGGAACGAGTGCTGTTTAACCGGCTGGAAGCGAGCCGAAGCGCCCTGTCCAGTCCTGACACCCCCGGAGATGCCCGGTATGGCGACTACCTTTCCGCCAAACGGGCCCTGGCGGCCTTCCGGGAGCGGGTGGGTCAGGAATATCCCGCCTTCCGGGCCAGTAAGGAAGTGTCGGAGATCGTGCCCTGGCAAACGATTACGGACGAACTTTTAGCGGACGGACAACGGTGGATGGTGCAATACTTTCTGGGGGAAAAGAATGCCTTTGCCCTCGTGCTTGGCGCTGACGGCCCGAAAGTCCATCGACTGGGCCAAAGCGAAGATATTCTGGCCACCACGGCGGCGTTTTTGGACTACTTCTCCTCCGCCTCCGTGATCCAGAATGCTCCCCAGGATTACACCCGTACCGCCCATCAGTTGTACACCCAGTTGTTGCAACCCCTGGACGTTCCGGAGGGGCAATCCCTCGTCATTCTTCCCGACGGATTGCTCACCTACCTGCCCTTCTCCGCCCTGTCCCTTTCCGCAGAGTTTCCCGGCAGCTTTTCCGGCCTTCCGCTGGTCCTGCACCGTCACCAGATTCATCACGGTTTTTCCGCTACGGTGCTTTATCGTCAGCATCATTTACCAAAGACCTCCGCGACCTCTTTCCTGGCGTTTGCGCCCTTCGGAGACGGCTCTTCCCCCACCGGATACCCCAAACTGGATTTCGCCACGGATGAACTCAGTACCCTGCGGAACATCTACCAACTGGAGGAACACCTGAACGAGGAGGCCAACCGCTCCGCCTTCACCCGGTCCGTTAGCTCTGCCCGCATCCTTCACTTGTCTACCCACGCTTTTTCTTCCCCCGAAGAGCAGGCTCCGCACATTGCCCTCTACGATAGCCTGGTGTACCTGCAGGACGTGTATCAGTTGTCGATTCCGGCGGAGCTGGTAATCCTGAGTGCCTGCCAGACCAACATCGGAAAAAATGCCCCCGGGGAAGGAACGCTGGGCCTGAGCCGTGGCTTCGCCCAGGCCGGTGCCAAGGGAATAATTTCCAGCCTCTGGAACGTCAACGCCAACAGTACGGGATCGATCCTGACCAAGCTTTATGGCCTACTGGAAACAGAGCAATCCGTTCCCGATGCCTTGCACGAAGCCAAACGTGCTTACCTGGCGAATCCGGAGGTTCCGGACCACCAAAAATCGCCGTATCAGTGGGCCGGCATGACCTACTACGGACCCGTGCAAACGGTAGCACTTACCCGATCGAGCCGGATGGGGTACTTGGGGATCGCTGCCCTAATTCTGCTCCTTTTGGGGCTTACATACTGGGCAATCAGACGAAAAAATAAGCAAATTGCTTAAATAAATTCTCGATCCCCGATGTTCCCTCCCGCGAGTGAACGGTAGTTTTTTTTGACGGAGCGGGTGCCATGGACCACCTGGGTGCAGTCACCCTTCGGAGCAGCTCAAAGCCATTAGCCCTTTGACTTACAAGGTATTATATTTGTGAGGTTATGCTAGGCTTTACGTATTACCAACAGCTGGAAGAAATGGACTGCGGGGCAGCTTGCCTGCGCATGGTTGCCCGGCATCACCGGCGGTACTACGACCTGGAATTTCTCCGGGAACGGACGCGGATCAGCCGCGAGGGGGTCAGCTTACTGGGCATCAGTGAAGGTGCGGAAAGCATCGGCCTGCAGACCCTGGCCTTGCCCGTTACCCTGGAACAGCTGGAACGCGACATTCCCCTACCCTGTATTCTTCCCTGGAACGAGGAACACTTCGTGGTGCTCTACCGGATTCGCAAGGGGAAATATTACATCGCCGACCCCGACCCCATCATCGGCAAAAAAGAACTTTCGGCCGAGGCCCTCCTCAAGGGTTGGGCCACGCTTCAGGGAGAGGGCGGGCACCCTATGGGGAACGTCCTGGTCCTCGAAACCACCCCCGAATTCTACTCCAAGGACAAGGAGGGACTCGATAAGAGCAGCCTGCGGTACGTCCTGCAGTACTTCCGTAAGTACAACAGCCTTCTGTGGCAGTTTGGCTCGGGATTACTCCTGGCCTCCGTCCTGCAGATCGCCCTACCCTTCCTGCTGAAAAACATGGTCGATTTCGGGATCGTCCATGATGACTTCGACTTCATCGTTTTGGTCGTCGTGGCCCAGGGCATTCTGATGCTGAGCATCACGCTGCTCGGTGCCCTGCGTCGTTACATTATGCTACACATCGGGGGGCGGGTGAACGTAAGTCTGGTCAGTGACTACATTCACAAGCTCACCAAACTTCCGCTCTCCTTCTTCGACAGCCGGAGCCGCGGTGACCTCCTGCAACGCATCAACGACCACGAGCGACTGCAGAGCTTCCTGACCGGTTCTACCCTCGTACGGGCCTTCAGTCTTTTCAACTTCTTCGCCTTTTCGCTGGTACTGGCCGTGTGGAGCGTAGAATTGTTCTTCATCTTTCTCATCGGCACCCTGTTTCACGTTGGGTGGGTGGGGCTGCAGGAAATGCGGAAACGGGACCTGGACTTCAAAATCTTCGAGCAAAGTGCCAAGGGGAAAGAGAGTCTGATGGAAATCATCGACGGTATTGAGGAGATCAAACAAAGTAACGCCAGCCGGCAAAAGCGCTGGGCCTGGGAGCGGCAGCGAGCCGGACTGTACCGGACTCAGGAGCGCCTCAGCTACCTGGACCAATGGCAACGGACCGGAGGAACCGCCCTCAACCAGATCAAAAACCTCCTCATCACCCTGGTGGCTGCCGGCGCGGTGCTTTCCGGTGACCTGACCCTGGGTGCCCTCGTGGCCATCCACTACATTCTTGCTCAGCTAAACAATCCCGTAGAGGATTTCACTGAATTCATTCGCGGGTACCGCGAAAGCATGATCAGCCTGGAGCGGATGAACGAAATCCACAACAAGGCTGATGAGGAGGACCCATTCAACCGCATCAGCATCATTCCGGGCGATGGCAGCATTGACCTGGCGGACGTAAACTTCCACTATAACCTCCCCAATGCCCCCATGGTCCTGAAGGACCTCAACGCCCGCATTCCCGCCGGTAAGATCACGGCCATCGTCGGGACCTCGGGCAGCGGAAAATCGACGCTGCTGAAGTTGCTACAGGGTTTCTACCAGCCCACCAGTGGTGAAATCCGGGTGGGAGGTACTAACCTGAACACGCTGGACAAATCCTTCTGGCGACGCCAGTCGGGGGTGGTGCTGCAGGATGGTTACATCTTCACGGACACCATCGCCAACAACATCGCACTGGGGGCCAATATCGTGGATCAGTCCCGGATGGTGAAGGCCGCCAAAATTGCCCAGATTGAACGCTTCGTTGATCGCCTTCCGGAAGGCTACGGCACCGTAATCGGGGAATCCGGCATGGGGCTCAGCCAGGGGCAGAAGCAACGGCTGCTGATTGCCCGGGCCATCTATCACCAGCCCAAATACCTCTTCCTTGACGAGGCCACCACCGGCCTGAACGCCTTTACCGAGGTGACCATCATGGACGAGTTGTTTGACTACATCGCCGGAGCAACGGTAATCCTGGTGGCCCACCGCCATTCCACCTTTGAGCGCGCGGATCACATCATCGTCCTCAACGAGGGAGTAATCGTCGAGCAGGGCAGCCACCGGGAATTGATGGAGCGGCGATCCAATTATTTCCGCCTCGTCCGGAATCAAACGCTGTTGGGTAACTGATGGCCGACTACGCTTCATCATCCACTCCCGCCCAGTCGCCGCAACTCCGGCGTAGTCAGGACGTTGAGGAGGTAATCGGCACGCCTCCCGTATGGCTGGCCAAATACGGTACGCTGGTGCTGCTGGTCTTTGTCGTATCGTTGGCGACGCTGGCCTCCTTCTACTCCTACCCCGACGTCGTGGAAGGAGAGCTTACCCTTACCACCATTGACCCACCGAGGCGCTTGCAGGTTAAACAGGATTTCTCCATTGACCGCATCCTGGTCAACAGCGGAGACACCGTGGAGGCCGCCCAAACCCTGATGGTAGCCAAAACCCGGGGAACTTACGAGCACCTCTCCTCGCTGGACACCCGCCTGTACAACATGCGGGACCAGACCGATCAGGCCCTGGCGGAACTGGAAATCCCCGCCAACTGGAATCTTGGGGAAATCCAGGAAGCCGTATACGATTTTCAGGAGAAGCAGGAAGTGTATAACAACCTGGTAGCCCGCCGGCTGGACGGCCTGACCACCCCGGAGCTGCGTCGTCGCATTGCGGAACGGGAACGCTACATCCGGGAGCAACGACAACTCCAGGAGCGCCTGGAAAGGCAGCTTCAGGGGGAACGGGAGCGACTGACCCGGGAAGAACAACTGCTGCGGGACGGCATTGACAACCAGGAGCAACTGAACACCGCTCGCCGGTCCGTTGAGATTACGGAGGCGGATCTCCAGCGCAGCCGGAGTAACGTGCGGGCGGCGAGTTTTGACATCGAGTTGATGCGCAACCAGATTGAGAGTTACCGGGGCGGACTACCCAGTACGGTGGCCAAGGCCGCCGACGACCTGCGGAACAGCTTTTCGGCCCTGCGGGCCTCCCTGGGGGAGTGGATGCGCGACTATACCGTGGTCAGCCCGGTCCGGGGCCAGGTACTGTTTGACCGCCTGATTCAGAAAGACCGGTTCCTGCTCCAGGCTAGCGAAGTGGCCACCGTCATTCCGGCCACCAATAGTGACATCATCGGACGCATTGACCTGGCGCTGAAGGGCTCCGGGAAAGTGGAAGTCGGGCAACGGGTGATGGTTCAGTTTGACAATTACCCCTACCTGGAATTTGGCTCCGTTCAGGGAGTTGTCATGAATAAGGGGACCATCCCCACGGATCGGAAAATCACGGTAGAGGTCGCCTTCCCGAAAGGATTGAAGACCACCATTGGCCGCCGACTGGAACCCTCTCCGCTCATGCACGGCCAGGCCAACATCATCACCGACGACGAAACCCTGCTGCGGCGCTTCCTCGGCCGGTAACCTGCGGATGTCCTTCATCCGGCAAAGGCTAACTTACAGACCTTCTTATAATTAGATTAACGTTAGCTCGTTTTACGGGTGCTGGAATTATCGTATCTTCGCGGCCTTAAAAGTAGGTACGCTAATCGCTCACCCATGAAAGAAGATATCGCAGTCCCCCAAGTCACCCACGTAATGGTAGCCGTCGTTCCCCGTCCGAACGGTACTAAGGACGATCTATGGGATATCTACGTCATCAATGAAATGGATGAACCGATGGAGAACGTCCTGATCACCAGCCAGGGCTACGGTATCCTCAACGGAAGGGATAAAACCACTACGGTACTCCGCCATTTCCATCAGCTCATTCCTTCCAAGGGGTTTCTGAAAATCGAACCCATTGCCCCCGAACTGTTCGGCATTCAGAACGAATACTGGGTCAGCTTCAACGCCAAGGGAGGCATGCTGGATAAAAAGTTCATTTTCCCGGCGGGTTCCATCAACGAAGCGGAACTGCAAACCGTTCCCGTTCTTAACCAGCCCGGCGTCATTGTAGAATAAGCTCCGGACTTTATTGCCCCAACCAAAACCAAGCCCCCTTTGTCTCGTCCTCCCGCCAAACGCGTGTCCGATAGTCGGACGATCATGTCCGAACTGGTCATGCCCAACGATACCAACCCCCAGAACAACCTGATGGGGGGAAACCTGCTGCGCTGGATGGATATCGCCTGCGCCATTTGCGCCGGAAAGCACACCAATCGTCCGGTGGTAACGGCTTCGGTGGACAACGTCGCCTTTGGCTCCCCCATCCGCAACGGTGAGGTAGTGACGCTGGAAGCTACCGTAACCCGGGCCTTCAACACCAGTCTGGAGATTTACGTGGAGGCAACCGCCGCCACCATGCAGGGAGCGAATCCACGACGGACCCACCACGCCTACTTCACCTTCGTGGCCCTGGACAAGGACAACGGCAGTCCCGTAGCCATTCCCGAAATCATTCCGCTTACGGAGATTGAAGAACAGCGGTACGCCGGCGCCATGCGCCGGCGGGAACTACGCCTCGTTCTGGCCGGCCGGATGAAACCCGACCAGGCGAGCCACCTCAGAGAAATTTTTGGCCAGTAACTCCAGCGCCGGTTCTCCAACTTAACTAAGGAGGGAAAAAGCCAGCAGATCACAGTCGAATTTCTATCTTCGCGGCCATGCGAATTGTTACCTACAATGTAAACGGTATCCGGGCTGCTCTCCGTAAAGGTTTGGCGGAATGGGTTGCCGAATCTGACATCGACGTACTTTGCCTCCAGGAAACCAAAGCGTCTGCGGAGCAGGTAGACATGACGGAACTGGAAGCCCTGGGATATGTCCACCAACAATGGCACAGCGCCACCAGCAAAAAGGGCTATTCCGGAGTGCTTACGCTGAGCCGCATCGCCCCCGATTATGTGCAGGAAGGCATTGGCATGGAAGCCTACGATCGGGAAGGAAGAGTGGTGCGCACCGACTTCGGTGACCTGACCATCTTCAACTGCTATTTCCCGAACGGCGGCCAGGGCGAAGAACGTCAGAATTTCAAATATCGATTTCTGGACGATTTCCTGCAGTACATCAAGGACCTGCGCCAGGAAAGGCCCAACGTACTCGTAGTCGGGGACTACAACATCGCGCACCAGGAGATTGATCTCCACGACCCCAAACGCAACGAAAAGAGCAGTGGCTTCCTCCCCGACGAACGGGCCTGGATGACCAAATGGTTCGCCGAAAGTGGCCTCGGAGACGTTTTCCGGCTAAAACACCCGGAGGAGGTGGCCTACAGCTGGTGGAGTTTCCGGGCCAATGCCCGGGCCAACAACAAGGGGTGGCGCATCGATTACCACAGCCTCAATTACGAGTGGATGGACCGCGTAACGAGCGTCCAACACCTGCCGGACGCCATGCATTCTGACCACTGCCCGATTGCCCTCGATCTAACCACCTGACCCGCATTTGCTCCCTAACCAAGCCACCAACATGCGTATTTTTCTCGACAATTCTGCCACCACCCCCCTCGACCCGGAAGTACTCGACAGCATGACGGAAGTCATGCGCGCCCACTACGGTAACCCCAGCAGCATTCACGCCGAAGGCCGGCAGGCCCGGGCGCTCATCGAAACCGCCCGCAAGACGGTGGCCAACGCCCTGAATTGCAGTATCGGAGAGATTTTCTTTACCTCCGGGGGCACCGAAGCCAATAATATGGCGCTGAAAAACAGCGTCCGGGACCTTGGCGTCAAGCGCATCATTTCCTCTCCCCTCGAGCATCACTGCGTACTGCACAGCCTGGAAAGCATCGAAGCCACCGGCGCCGCGGAAGTGGTCATGGCCAACATCGACGAGCGGGGACACGTTGACCTCAACCACCTCCGGGAACTACTGGCCGATAAGTCCAAAAAGACCCTGGTCAGCCTGATGCACGCCAATAACGAAATCGGGAATTTGCTGCCCATGGAGGAGGTCGCCACTTTGTGCGCGGACGCAGGTGCCATGTTTCACTGCGATACCGTGCAAACCATGGGATACTACCCCATTGACCTCGACCAGACGCGGGTAAATTTCCTCTCCGGATCCGCCCACAAATTTTACGGTCCCAAGGGAGTTGGCTTTATCTACGTAAACAACGACAACATCATCAAGCCCTACCTGGATGGCGGTGCCCAGGAGCGCAATATGCGCGGCGGCACGGAAAACATCTACGGTATCGTGGGCCTGGCCAAGGCGCTGGAAAAAGCCGTGGCCGAACGGGAAGCCCGCGCCCGGCACATCCAGCAATTGAAGGACCACTTCCAGTCCCGCTTACGGGAAAAGTACCCGGAAGTAACCTTTAACGGGGACCCCGCCCGCGGACACTACAAGGTGCTCAGCGTAAGCTTCCCCGAATCGCCCAAAGGCGACCTCCTGCTGATGAACCTCGACCTGCACGGCATTTCGGCGAGTGGAGGATCGGCCTGCTCCAGCGGAATTGACGTGGGGAGCCACGTGGTCGGTCATTTGCACCCCGACAGCAAACGCCACACCATCCGGTTCTCCTTCAGCCACCACAACACCCTGGAAGAAATTGATACCGTGATCGATAAGTTGGAGGGCATGCTTTAACTCTAATGGTAGTTTTTTTCGTGAGGTTTCATCAGCGATTCCGTAGAATCGCGGTTGATCAGTAGAGCAAACGGTAGCGGCAGGAAATTTGTGGGTTAGTGCAAAGTTATAACCCTGGTTGTAGCATAGAGTTATAAACCTCTTCTCCTTGATGTTTTTCCTCAATAAATTGCTTTTCTGGTATTAGATGGAGGTGTGATATGGAAGCCTAATCATTACTGATTCCGAACAAAGACGGACATTTTTTCTACTATGCAAGTTTGGTACTTTTGTCGGCCAAAAGTACCGCAAAAGCCTTCCGTCTAAATTGCCGGCTTAACGGGCTCACGGCACTTTTGGCGCCTACGAAATTGAAACTCGCCGCACACTAATTTTTTCAAAGAACACCTATCGATTGCCGACTCCTTGTTTTTCAAGCAATCATCGAGCATTGGCTCAAACACCAATTCCGCTTCACGGCCCAAAAGCACCGCTCCCCCTACCAGCAATTAAGGCCGGATATAAGATTTATTCTCGTTGCTGTCTTTGATCAAAGTATTTGCTACTACCAAGTTTTCCTTAGGGATTTGTTCCGGTTTTTCCCTGCTACCCCTTTTTCGGCCTTCGTCATCGGTAGGGAATGGAGGCCTTTGCGACCGTTAAGCAAAGTTGTTGTATGAGCATCCCAAGGCTTTGCAAAGCCTCCAGTGATGTGCAACTAATCAGCGGTCTTTTGTCCTTCAAGTCGGTTGCGAGTTTCGACTTTGTAGGTCAGCAAAGGTCTTCATTCCCGTTAAGCCGATGATGCAGCCGAGGGCTTTTGGCTACCTTTTGGCCTACAAAAGGTAGAAAGCTTATGAGGCAGAATTCTCCTTAGCGCTTAAGCGTAAACCTGGAGGATTCTTACGTACCCCTCCCCATTTAGCTACTCCACTCATCTGACCCAATTTATACAATGTTACAACCTTCCTTTTGGCAGGGAAGAACTAAAGAGACTGAACTCAGCTGAAATGACATTCTGTGTGCTATCAGAAGAGGTATAACGCTAATGCCATCCTACAAATCCCCTACCGCTACTGCAAAACTAAAACTCTTGATTGTCAAATAATTAAACCATAGGTCAACCTGTCTCTGGAAGCTCATTTTTCGTGTCGGTTGTCTCCTTTCCTATTCCAGCTTAACGCCGGGGATACGCACCACCTCGAAGGTGGTGGAGGCGAGCTCCACCGCACCTTCGGTCGCCCTTATTTTCTGCTCAATGGCTTCCGAAAGCAGGTGTTTGGTGGTTCGCCGCTTCTTGTAGTCTACGATATACCGCAGGTTCATTTCTATCCAGTTGTCCGTGAGTTTCAGCGCCAGCGTGGGCTCCACAATGGCGTCCTCGATGTAGTATTTCTTGACCACCGTCTGCCACTGGGTAATGGACTGCTTCACGTAATCCGACAGGAGTTCGTCCGCGGTATTCCGGACGATTGATTTGGCGCGCTCCAGGTCCCCTCCGTACCGGATGGGCAGATTGATCTCATCCCAAACGAAGGGGAAGTCCTGCGAATAGTTATAGATCGCCCCCTTGAATACAAAAGCATTGCTGAGCTTAACGATCCGGCCACTGTAGTTATCACTGGATACCCATTCCCCGATTTCCATCATCGTGGTGTAAATGCTATCGATGTCGATGACGTCGCCCTTGATGCCATTCATCTCTATCCGGTCGCCCGGTTTGTACACCTTCACGACAAAAATGTAAAAGGAACCCGCCACGCTCAGGATTAACTCCTGCAGGGTGATGGTGATTCCGGCCGTCAACAGGCCAATGATGATCGTAACGTCCTTGATGCTTCCCGTAAAGTAGGTGATCGTAACCAGGATGATGATCAGGTAGCCCAGAATCTCGATGGCCTTCTGTGATTTGTAGCGAATGGCAATGTCCGGTAACTTCCGCTTCACGAAGTTGCGCAGAAAGGAGATCACCAGAATAATCACCACCACCCAAACCAGGTAGCGAAGGATGTTTACCGCCGTGGGATGCTCCACCATCCAGTTTTTCAGGTATTCAATGGTCTCCATAAGGTTGGTTTAGTGGCCAGGGGCCTTTCTGCCGGGAAGCTAGTCTTTTTCCGTACGGGAGGCAATGACTTTCGTCAAACCATTCCGTTGTACCTACGTTAATCGTATACACCATAAATAAAAATCCAATGTCCTCCCCGATTCTTTCCGTACAGCGTCTTGGTATGCCCTGGCAAACCCAGGATCCCTTCCTGTTCAGTGTCCATCACCTGGACCACTACCCTGCCGGTAACGACGAGCTGGGCCCCAAAGACAACCTGGCGGGACGACGAATCGGGAATGACTTCGGCGGGAAGGATGGTTGGAGTATGTATCACGGACAGCAGGTACCCGGATTTCCGCATCACCCCCACCGGGGCTTTGAAACCATCACGGTCGTGGAGCGGGGTTTCGCTGACCATACGGATTCTCTCGGCGCCACGGGGCGTTTCGGGCAGGGAGACGTACAGTGGATGACGGCGGGAAAGGGCGTCTTGCACTCCGAAATGTTTCCGCTCCTGGACCCCGAGGGGCCCAACACTCTGGAGCTCTTTCAAATTTGGCTGAACCTGCCCCGTAAGAGTAAAATGGTGCCCCCGAATTACCAGATGCTCTGGGCGGAAGATATTCCCGTCGTGACCACCAAGGACGACGCGGGCAAGGAAACATCGGTGAAGGTGATTGCCGGCGACTACGGGGAGCAGGCCGCGCTGACCCCACCCCCGCATTCCTGGGCTGCGGATGCTGACAATCATCTGGCGGTCTGGCTGATCCGGATGGAAGCCGGCGCCCGGTGGAGCCTACCGGCCGCTGCCCCCGGACTGAATCGGGCGCTCTACGTTTACCAGGGGGAAACCCTGACCGTTGCCGACCAGGAAATTGATAACTACCATTCCATCCAGTTACGGAGCGAAGCCGCCATCGACCTTGTCGCGGGCAAGGAAAGTATTAGCATGCTGCTGTTGCAGGGGCGGCCCATCGACGAACCGGTGGTCCAGCACGGCCCCTTCGTGATGAACACTCCCGAGGAAATAAGTATGGCGTTCGCCGAATACCGCAAAACCCAGTTTGGCGGATGGCCCTGGCCCAGCGACGAACACGTACACCCACGGGATAAGGGACGCTTCGCCCTCTACCCGGACGGAAGCGAGGAAAGCCGGTAGCATCCCACCCTCACGGCTGCTCTGGAGATGCCCGGCACCCGCACGCGTTGCCCTGTAATTTTGCTTTACGACAAGCACCAGTACCTAAACCTATCGGATGAAGCCTTAACGGCTTCCCGCCAGCACCGCGACCAGTTTCTCTTCTACCGCATCACCGGCCGGGGTAAACAGTTCGGCCAGGAGGACGTACACGCCCCGCTTGGCCCGCAGCCCCTCATCGTCCGCACCGTCCCAGCGCAGGGTGCCCTGGCTGCCCAGCAGCTCGATCCGGCGCAAGGTACGAACCAACCGTCCCTGGGCATCAAAAATGCGGATGCGGGCCAGGTAACCGGGTTGCGGAGTGACGTAGATGATTTCCAGAATGTCCTCAAAGCTGTCCCCGTCGGGGCTGAAGGTTTCGCTGACCAAACTAAGAATCTGGTCGCCCGTAGGCATGAGGGCGTCCCGATTTTGGGAGTTCGGGCGGGTCGGCGTACCAAATCCTTCGGTGGAGGCAGCACTGAACCAGTTTCCGTCCTCCTGGCTATTCCCCTTATACCGTAACCGCTCGAGAGCAACGCCGTCGTCCGGCCCCAGCAGTTCGCTGTGCAAATCGTCGGAATAGTCAAAGGCATCCAGTACTTCTCCTTCCGCGGAAGTCACGGTGATGTTCCCTTCGTCATCGGGCAGGCTGGGCAGGCTTTGATCCACCATCAGCGTGGGGTCCACTTCTTGGTACTGTTCGATGATCACGTCCGGATCGGCCGAAAAGGTCAGGTGCTCACCGGGTAGGAAAAGGCGACGCACGGAAACCTCGCGGGAAGCCGAGGTGCTGGAAGTTGACTGGGTGTTGCTGAGTACCCAGCCCTCAATTTGGAAAACTTTGTCGGAGCAGTTGTAGAGTTCCAGATAATCACTTCCGCCGGAAGCGGGATTGAAGAGTACTTCGTTGATTACCACTTCTCCGGGGGCCGGAAGCACGGGGTTCGCTAACTGCAGCGTCAGGTCGTCAGTGGGGCGGTTCCCGGCGCAATCCTGATACTGCGGCAGCAGCGTAAGGGTGAAAATCCCGCCTTCGGGGAGTTGCTCGGAAAGAAAGAGAGTCAGCTCATTGTCTTCGAAAACTTCCACGGCGGTGATGGACGGGCCATCAAACGTAAGGATGGAGGGACCGAACTGATCGGGGATGATGGGCTCGTTGAAGATCAATACGATTTCCTGGCCGGCGACAGAGAACTCCCGGAGTTCCGGGGCATCCTGATCGGCCGGCATCCCGAGCACGCTGTTGGCGCGCCCGGGCGTTCCGCCGGAGGGGTCCAGGCTTGCCCGCCATAGTCCGCCACAGTCGGCCGGGTCCGTCCCGGTAAATTCGATGCTGTATCCGCCGCCGTTACGCTCCTCGTCATTGTACCATTCGGTGGTGTAGCGGAGACCAAATAATACCTGGCCATCGAACTCCAGCGCAATCTCATCTCCTCCGTTGGTGAGCGAGGGCAGGGACATCTCGCGTACGTTATCGATCCCCAGCGCAGTGTATTCGGCGCCCGCTCCGTTGGGCACCAGGAGCAGGTATTCTCCCGGACCGATGCTTCCGCCCCCCAGGGTGGCGGGGCTACCTCCACTGGATAAACCAACGCCCTCGAGGGAAACGCTTACGTCGCTGAGGTTTTGGATTTCCACGTATTCTTCGTCCGGGAGATTCGTCACCACGGGATTCGGATCGGGCATGAATTCGGTGATGATCAGGTTGCCCGCCGAGGCAGGAATGGTGGGATCATAGAATAAGGCTGCGGTGAGGTTTTGGGCGAGGTTGCCCGCCTCATCCCGGATGGAATCGATGGTCAGCGTAACGGTCTCCCGTAGGGGCAGGTTGCCGCTGAGTTCCAGGCTCAGCTCGCTTCCGTTCAGGGTAGCTCCCGTCACGGTGATGGAGGGATTGCTTAAGGAGTAGTTGTTGATATTTTGCGCAAGCGCAGGTGCCAGGTTCTCGCTGAAGTCCAGTCGGACCAGGTTCGCCGAAATGATTTCCACCTCCGTGAGTGTCGGAGGAACGGTATCCCGGTCTTCGGTGGTGGCGGAGACGATCAGGTCATCGAAGCTGAACCGATCGGCCCGGGTACTGGTGTAGGTGGCCAGGATTTCGAAAATATCGGGAGCGAAGCGTTCCGTCGTGGAAAAAGTATCTTCTTCCGTGAGTTCACTTCCCCCGGTATAGTTGGTCGCCAGGGACCAGGTGTAGTTGTCCGCCTGCCCGGTGCGCTTCAACTCAAAACGAACCACGGCCGGACTGCTGCCCAGGGCACCTGCGGCACCGCCCAAAGTCCCCTCGACATTACCGCCGGCAGAAAAACTGATTTCCAGGGCGTCGTCACTCCCGGAAATCCCTCCGAAACGGAGGGTAATGACCCGCTGGGCGTCCTGGGAGTCCCGCAGAAAAATTTCCGAATAATTACTGCCGGAGGGGGCAAAATCCATCTCCACCAGAAAGGAGTACACCAGCTGCTCGGCGGTGGCCTCCACGGGAGTAAGGGTTTGCAAGCGAGAGCTCCCCGCTCCGGTGGCCATTAGCCTTAGACGGCCGTCCGTAACCACAAAGTCCGGGGTGTCGCCGGTCCATTCCGGGTTGAGTAAATCACCGTCCGAAAAATCATCCGTCGTTGTTTGGGCGAAGCATAAAAGCGGGGCAAACAGCAAGAGCAGGCTCAGGCAATATTTCATGGAGGTAAAGATAATTGCGCCGGGCGCTCCGTTGGGGATATTTGCCGGAAAAGTAGAGCCGGTTCGGAATGGAGAACATCTAGTATAAAATCCGTTGTACCTTGGGGAATAGAGATGACCTTCCATGTGTAGAGTACTCACCATCCTAGTTTGCGGTCTGCTAAGCCTTGGCCTTCCCGCCCAGGAGCTGATCAGTCTGGTTGATCACTATACGACGACCAATGGCCTTTCCCATAACTCCGTTCACCATATTTACGAGGATAGCCGGGGGCTAATCTGGCTATCGACCCGCTACGGCGTCAACCGCTTTGACGGAGAGCGCTTCAAGGTTTACACCAAAGAAGAGCACGGCCTCCACTTTAATATGGTCGGAGACATCCACGAAGATCATGACGGGATGCTCTGGATGGTCAATAGCCAGAACAACAATTTGCTTCAGGCGATTTTGCCGAACATCCGGTACACCATTTTCGACCCGATTCTGGAGCAGGCCGTTGACCCCGCTGAGTATCTGCCCCCCAACTTTCTGGAGGATTTAAATCGGTGCTACTTCCACTTCCAGGTGGATGATGGCAGCATGATTTTTCTGAGTCAGGACGGATACTTCCTCCGGTATTACGGGCGGGATAATTACGAGCGGGTGGAGCTCAGCCAAAACATTCCGCGGCAGAACAATATGGGCCAGGCCTCCAGCAACTCCTTCTGGGCCCTCCTGAGAAGCTACCGCTCGGAAACGAGTATTCTGAGCCGAATCAATTTCCGCGGCGAGATCCTGGACCAACTAAGTCTGGATCGCGCTGATTACACCCCCACCTTCAAACAGTATTATCCTTCCAGCGGGATCAATTGGCGGTGGATGAGTCCTTCGTCCGGTAAGCCCCGCAACTACGCTACTTATGATTCGCTGGGAAATATGCGGCAGTATGATCTGCAGGCCCTTTTCCCGGAAATTCCCGACAACGCTAACGCAGAGTTACAATTCCTGGACTTAGCCAACGACCTACACTGGATTTACTACAGTGACACCATTTTCCTGATGCGACCGGGAGAGGGTGTACTGGGAACCGTCCCTCACGTAACCATGGATCACTACGCCCTTCGCGGAAAAGACGGGACGATATACGGATGTGACCAAAACAACGGTTTATGGGCGGTTAACCTTACCCCGAACTCCTTTCGAAAGGAAACCAGTCAGGAATTTCTGGTCAGGCAGGCGAGTAAGGATAAAAACGGCAAGCTGTGGGTGGGGCTTGACCCCTTTAACCGCCGCAGAGTTGGCGAAGACCTTGCGGAGGTAGACGATTCCGTTCAGTACTTCTGGAATTATACCGTGATGCAGGACGATGCCGGTGATTTATGGCTTGGCCCGGACGTAGTCAAAGCCGAAAATGAAAATTCTTCGCCTTATTTGCTGCGGTTTGACGGCAAGGAAATGACGGAATACCGAGGTTATCGGTACACGACCATCGATGATTTAAAGTACTGGTTACTCTGGCAACACCCCGTCTCTAAAAAAATCTGGGTGGGGCCGGAGTCCGGGGGCATAAGAATTATTGACCCAGAGGTCAATATGGTAGAATCCTTTCAGGATGACGATAACCACCAGGAGCTCAATAAGGCACTGGTGTATTTCGCCACGCTGGACTCAACCGGAAATACCTTACTCTGTACTTCACGGGGTGTCTTCTTTATTGACCGAAAAAATCGGGTGACTGGGCAGTACGGCAGTGGCGTTGAGGGGGAGAATTATCTGCCCGTTCAGGACTTCCATCACGTATACATCGATGAAAACAAGGTCTTATGGCTGGCCTCCGGTGACGGAGGGCTGCTGAAATGGGATTACTACGGGGATGGAAGCTACCGGCAATACACTATTGCCGACGGGCTAAGTTCCAACGTCCTCCACTCCATTTATCCCGATAAAAATGGCCTTTTATGGATTTCCTCCGAGGAAGGATTGATTCGCTTCAACAAAGAAGATGGCTTTTCCCAGAATTATGACGTCAAACACGGCACGATCAATCAGGAGTTTAACCGGGTGGCTCACTTTCGGGATGATGACGGCCGGATCTATCTGGGTGGACTTAACGGCTTAATGTCCTTTCACCCGGATGATTTCCCTTCCGGGTCCACCATATCTTCCCGAAGCTACATCACGCCAATCGATGTTTTACGGGTAGACAACAGCACCGGTAAGGTTGAAAATTTACTCCCTACGTTGCTGGCCGAGAACACCATCTTCCTCACCGAAGAGGCCCCCGCGGCAGAGTTGGTCTTCAGGTCGCCTCAATTATCAAGAAACCAACACTACCTCACCTACCACATCGAGGGGATTACGGAGCAGTTCACCCCGATCACGGAATCCGTTTTACCCCTACGGGGAATTCCCTACGGCGCCCATCAGATGATCGTACGGGCTTCTGACTTCCGGGGGAATAAGCTTGAGGAGAAGCAGTACAAGATCCACCGAAGTCCGCCCTGGTATCTGCAAACCTGGGTCAGGTCCCTTATGCTGGCGGGTTTCGCCCTCGTCATCTGGTTTATCGTTCACCTCAGGACCCGCTGGCTGGAGCATGAAGTAAATCTGAGGACAAAGGATATTGAGGCCAGTCAGGAGGTCATTCGCCGACAAACCGTTGAACTGCAAAAGCTGGATGCGCTGAAGTCGCGCTTCTTTGAAAACATATCCCATGACCTCAGGACTCCACTGACCTTGTTGCTGCAACCGATCAATAAGCTTAAGCAGCACGAAGCACTGGACGATCAGGATCGGCAAGCACTGGAGCGGGCCTCCATCAACGGCGACCGAATGCTTACCCTGATCAATGACATCTTTAACTTATCCATGTTGGAAACGGGAAAGCTTCCGCTCAATCCCGTTACGACCAACCTGAAGGGTTTGTTGGAAAACATCGTGTTTTCGTTCTCTGACCTGGCCGCCGAAAAGCAGGTGCGGATTGCCCCGGTATGTACCGTACCACCGCCCCTATGGATCAAGATTGACCGGGACAAACTCTCTACCTTATTGCAGAACTTACTGCAAAACGCCATTAAATACACCGACCGGGGCGGGACCGTAAAGGTGGCTTGCTCCGTAGATGAGGAGAACTTTCACATCCACATCATTGATACTGGCCGCGGCATCTCCCCCCAGGATCTTCCTCACATATTTGACCGCTTCTATCAGGCGAAACAGCACAGCGGACGGGCAGAAGGAGGGTCGGGAATTGGTCTGGCCATTTGCCGGGAGCTCACGACCCTGATGGGAGGATCCTTATCGGTTGTGTCTGAGCTGGGCGTGGGCAGTACGTTTAAACTCGCCCTGCCACTGGTTGCGACCGTCCCCCCGGAAGAAGAACAGGCGATTGTTGCCCCCGAAGTGGAAGAAGAGGAAAACTTCTCGCTACTTTCCGCTACCGATCACGGGCCACAGGCACACAGAGTACTGGTAGTTGAAGATAATGCTGACCTGCGGGAGTTTTATCAGAGTGCCCTGAGTCCCTATTTTAAAATTTCCCTCGCAGCAGATGGGCTTCAGGCCCTTGATATTCTTCAGGCCAACAAACAAAAAGGCGACCTCCCGGAACTCATCATTACTGACCTGATGATGCCCCAGATGGATGGTTTTCAGTTTTTGGAGCAGATCAAGGCCGATCAGGCGCTGGCCCTCATTCCTACGGTAGTCGTTTCCGCGAGGGTGCAACACCCTTCCCGAATGAAGGCGCTGCAAATCGGAGTAGATGATTACGTTACCAAACCCTTTCAGGAAGAAGAATTACTTCAGCGAATTCGCAACCTGATACAGAATGCTAACGTCCGGAAGCAAGCTCTACTGGAAAATACGGAACTAGTCGATACTCCGAATGAGCCATCTGCTCCGGAGGCACTTTCTCCCGAAGACCGTATCTGGGTAAACGAATTATCGGACTACATCAGGAACCACCTTACCGACCCCAATCTGAGCACAGAGTCCGTGGCGGCGGCCTTTTTTGTGAGTGGTCGCACCCTAAGTCGCAAAACCAAATCTTTGACCGGGCTGAGCCCCAATAAATTCATTCTGGAGGTACGGATGCAGGTAGCGCGTGAGCTACTGGGGAAGGTGCCCCGTCCGACACTTTTGGAAATCACCCAAAAGATCGGCTTGAGAAAAGCCAGTTACTTTTCCAGAAAGTTCAAAAACAGATACGGTATTCGTCCGGCGGATTTTAGACCAAATATCCTCCAGGAGGTGAAAAATGAGCAGTAAATTGCCTTTCTGTCCGTATCAGGGACCTTATTGTCCGAATAGCGGCCACCTTCCGATATGAATATTTGTACTTTGCATTTGATTTAATGCGAAAGAATTAATCAATCTTCCGTCCGCCTATTTTCCGAGAGAGACGCTATGAACAAACAACAGTTATGACGGAAGACACATATGTTCTACAGACTTGAATAACTATTGTAGACAAATTTTAAGGGCACCCTCCATGCTTGGGGGGTGCCCTTTCTTATCGCAATACCGTTTGGTTATGCTAGAAGATTAACGGCTGGTGTGGATCAATCCGCCCCCTACTACGTCGTCTCCTTCGTAGAAAACGGCACTTTGTCCGGGAGCAACGCCCCGGACGTCAGCGTAAAAATCGACCATGACCCGGTCGGGGGCCAGCTGCTCCACCATAGATAGGGTGCCACGGTCTTTGTAGCGCACCTTCGTCAGCAGTTCCAGACCTTCCTTGGGAAGTTCGGCGTACTTCTGCAGGGTTACTCCTCCTACCGTCATCCCATTCCGGACCAGATCCTCCACCCGTCCGAGGGTTACGGTATTCGTGGCGGCATCGATTTTGGTCACGTACATCGGTTCTCCCAGGGCAATTCCGAGTCCCTTCCGTTGTCCAATGGTATAGAAGGGGTATCCCTGGTGTTCACCGAGCACTTCACCGGAAGTACTGACAAACTTTCCTCCGGCCAGCTCCCGTTCGATTCCGGGTACACGCCGCTTGAGGAAGCCCCGATAATCGTTGTCGGGAACGAAGCAAATTTCGAAGCTTTCGGCTTTCTTGCTCAATTCCTCGTAACCGAAATCTGCCGCTAATTGGCGCACTTCGGGTTTCGTCATGTGACCAAGCGGAAAACGGCTACGGGCCATGCACTCCTGGCTCAGACCCCACAACACGTAGCTCTGATCCTTGTGGTCATCGGCGCTCCGCCGAACGTGCCACCGTCCGGAATCCTGCACCTGGTGCAGCTGGGCGTAGTGCCCGGTGGCAATGAATTCGCAATCCATCGCATCCGCCCGTTTCAGCAGAGCACTCCATTTGATGTGGGTGTTACACAGTACGCAGGGATTAGGCGTACGGCCGGCCATGTATTCATCGACAAAGTTGTCGATGACGTGATCCCCGAATTCCTCGCGGATATCAATGATAAAGTGGGGAAAGCCCATCTCAACGGATACCGCGCGGGCGTCGTTGATCGAATCCAGACTACAGCATCCGGTTTCTTTCTTGTTCCCCCCGGAATTGGCGTAATCCCAGGTTTTCATAGTGATCCCGACGACTTCGTATCCCTGTTCGTGCAGGATCATTGCGGTTACGGTGCTGTCAATCCCGCCGCTCATGGCGACGAGCACCCTTCCGTGCTTACTCATATCTGATTCGTTTTCGCACGGGTTCATAGCCCGGCCAAAATGAAAAAATGTGGGCTTAACCCCCGGGGTTAAGCGGCCGCAAAAGTAACGCTAGTTTGGCACAAGCAGTTGAGAAATAGATCATAAAAGAATCGAAAGACAATATTTATACCTGGCTCCGGCGTACTACCCGGCTGGAAAACCGTGACCGCGCCCTGAGGCCTACTTTGGGCCAAATAACAACCATCTTATTCCCGACGTTACCTTTACCAGAAACCACAGAACACTTATGCGCCTTTTACTGATACTACTACTTACGTTTTCCTTACCGAGCATCACCACCGCCCAGTTAGTGGGTGACACCGAAGAAGGCCTGGCCAGCTACTATAGCAGTGAATACGAGGGAGCGGAAACCCCCTACGGTGAAATCTACGACAAGACCAAAATGGTGGCGGCCCACAAACTCTTCCCTTACAACAGTACCGTGAGGGTTAAAAATATTGAGAACGGAAATACGGCCATCGTAAGAATTATTGACAAGGGGCCCTTCATTCGGGGCAGAATTATTGAGTTGAGTGAAGCCGCTGCCGCTAAACTTGGCATGCTCGGCAAACCCACCGCTCAGGTAGAGGTAACCTTATTGTCGACCCCCGATCAGCCTTCCCGAACCAGTGCAGTCGTTACGGAAGAACCCGTCGTTATTCCTCCCACCGATCCGGAACCGGTCGTAAGCACCCCGCGTCCACGCGAAGAAATAAACACGCCATCAGCTGAACCTGAATCTCAAAGCAGCCGTCGTACCGCTCCGGTTACGGTTACTCCGGAACCCACGCCGATTCCCGCCGAAAGGACTCCCGAGATCACGGTCCCTACCCCCACCGTGACGGCTACCAGCACCCGTGAAGCCGTAAAACGAACCGGAGAAAACAGCAAGGACATGATCCGCGATCAATCCACTTTTGCTCCGGGTGTCTATAAGATTGAACTGCTGGCGCCACCTGCCGGTAATTTTGGGGTCCAGGTGGGCAGTTTCCGGGAAATTGAGCGGGCGATCGACAAGGTGGCCCAACTACAGAAAAAATGGTTCGACAACATCCTGATCGAAAAGGTACCGGCCGCTGAAGGGCACATATATAAGGTTATCCTGGGCCCCTTTGACGATCAGGCCAGCGCAAAAAATTACGCTTCGGACCTGAAGAGCCGCTACAAAATGGATGGCTTTACGGTGGTACTGAGCAGAAGACCATAACGTCTTCTTCCGTAAGGTGCCTGGCTACTTCGGCGTACTTACCCTCCCGTTTGCGTAGGCGATCTTTCGCTGACTCATGTCCTTGGCGATTACTTCAAAGGTGGTTGGCCCGTCAGCAAAGCGTACTTCCGTAGTTTCCCCGGGTGCCTGGAGATTGGTAAAACAAACTTCAAAGAGCTTGGCACCGTCAGGTAGCGTCGCGCCCGTAAGGTTGTTGTCCGTCCATAGGGTGGAAACGTAGCCCCGGTCGGCAAAACGGGTACCAAAACTGGAGGGCCCATAGCCGGGCAGAGTGAAGCCGCGAACGTGCTCATACTTCAGCGCGGCACTATCATGCCGCATCGTGAACTGAAACCCGATCAGGTCCGTGAACCCTTCCGCCACTACGGGCAGGCAGACTTTTTGCCCCCTGGGGGCCTCGACCTCTCCCATCCGGAGAATCAGGGCCGATAATTGAGCCTCTTCGGGCTTATTTTCTTGCCGCAGGGGCGTCTTGGGATTTACCGAGCCCACCAGGGTTTCTCCACTTTGGGCCACCGCATCGTTGTTACTACAACTGAACATAACGGCCACACAAGAAAGGATAAGAACGAAGCGCATAGATGCTTTTTTTAGGGCCACAAAGATATTACTTGCATTTTATTATACTTTTAGGCTGAACCAACAACTGAAAGCCCATGCAACGAACACTATTTGCCGTAGCCATCCTGACGATCATCGTCAGCAGCTGCGTGCCAAAAACCCAGTACGATGCCGTCGTTACCGAAAGGAACTACTACCGCAATGAGGCCAACGCTGCCGATAGTCTGGCCGACCTGCAGGCCATCAGTACTTACGACGAAGTGGGGCTATCGAGTAATGAGCTCGAACAACGCATCCAACAGGTAGAGTCACTGACGGCCACCAACCTGGCGCTGAACCAGAGTTACCAGGCGCTGCAAACCCGCTACCAGGAACTCCTGGACCAGAACCAGCAAATGCTGTCCACCAGCGGCAATCAGGTGACCGATCTGCAGCAGAGCCTTGCCGAACGCACCGCCGAGGTGACCGCCCGTGAAGCGGAACTTCGCCAGCTGGAATTAGACCTGCAGGCCAGAGAAGAAGCCATCGCCCGCCTGGAAAATGCCTACACGCCGGCGGGGGGAGGAGACCCCACCGGTCCCGCTACCTACGGAACGGTTTCTGCCAGAAGCCCCCTCAACCCCACCCAGAATGCCGCCCTGGAGCTCAACACCATTCAGAGTGACGTCAACCAGCTACTGGAATACCTCCCGCCCGGTGACGTCGTCATTGCCGGAGCGGGAATCAATCGCCTTCAGATCAGCCTGCCCGAGCGGGTGCTCTACTCCGACGGCTTCACCGTTAGTCTGCGCGGACAGGAGCTCCTCAGAAAATTAGCCGGCACCCTCAGAAATTATCCCCGGGCGGAATTTTTGATCGTCGGACACATGGACAGCCAGAACCAGAACGCGTTGAGAGCCTACGAAGACAGCACCGATAAAGCCATCAACGTGGCCCAGCAACTGGTCAACTATGGATTGAATCCCGGAAAACTGACTGCGGGTGGAAAGGGCTTCTACGATCCCATCAGTCCCAGTAATACAACGGAAGGAGCTACGGCAAATCGCCGGACGGACATCTTCATTACGGTAAACGAATAGGATCAACCATGAAATCCCATTTCCAACCGAGTTGGCTGATCGTTTCCCTGGTGTTGTTGAGCACCTTTTCCTGTGAGCTCTTTGGCCCCATCGTCAGCAAGTCGGATCAATACACCAAGCGGGTAAGCTACCACCGGGGATCCTGCTTCGGGCGTTGCGAAGTTTTCACCGTGGATTTGTACGAAAATGGACTGGTCGTATTCATGGGAGAAAGATTTACCGACCGACCCGGAACCTGGGAGAAGTCCATCGATCGGCGGCGGGCCACGGCACTGATTGACAGTTTTGAACGCGCCGATTTTGAAAACTACCCCCGGACCTTTCGTACCAACATTCCCGATTTGCCGTCCATCGACATGACGTACTACGATGCCGATGGTACTGCCTACCTTACCTCTTACCGGGACCAGGCTCCCGAAGAACTCCTGGCGCTGGAAAGAGCCATGAACCGGCTGGCCCACGAAGACGGATTCCGGCAAACCTCGGATACGATTGCCGACAACAAATTTCAACCCGTCAACAACCTCGACCGGGAAGAAATCATTGTTCATCTACAGGCAGACGTGAAACCCGAAGCCTGGATCATCCGCTACGGCAAACAAAACGTTCAGCTCGTGAAACGGCTGTCCCCCAACGGCAACTACTACCTGATCACGACCGACCCCAACATCATGGGATCAGAAGAATTTCTGGACTTTCTGCGGCAGGACGCTGCCGTCATTAGTGCTCAGAAAAACGGGACGGTTGGTCCCAGGGGGTAGAAGTAAACGCTCCGGACTTCTTCTCTTGACCAGGAGATTATTATAGCAAGCCTACAGAATTCGATCATGCAACAAGAAACCATCATTGAAGCCTTTTACCGGCGGGAAAAAGCTCACCCCGACAAGCCTTTTCTCAAGCAACCCTTCGGCGAACGCTGGGAAACCTACTCCTGGGGGGAAGCGGGACTAATGGCCCGGAAAATGGCCAACTACCTGATACAACAGAACTTACCCAAGGGGAGTAAAATCGGGTTGGTGTCCAAAAATTGCCGGGAGTGGATCATCGCCGACCTGGCCATCATGATGGCCGGTCACGTTTCGGTCCCCTTCTTCGCCACCCTTACGGGGGAGCAGATTAATGAAGTACTCCGCCTCGGAGACGTTGCGCTGCTGTTTGCAGGAAAGATGGAAGTTTGGGAGGACATGGGAACCGGGGTTCCCGACGACATGCCCATCATCCGCTTCCCGCATTATGCCGGCAACAGCAAAATCGAACGGGGAAAAGCCTGGGAAGAAATTCTGGAAGAAACGGAGCCCTTCACGGATTCTCCCGTGCCCGCCCACGATGACCTTTGGACCATCATTTTCACCTCCGGCACCACCGGAACCCCCAAGGGTGTCATGCATACCTACGGCACGCTGAGCAACGTCGCTCAGCAGCTGGATACCACCAACCCCCTCAATCTGGACCGCAACGGCAACAACCAGTTCTTCAGTTTCCTTCCCCTCAATCACATCGCCGAGCGCGGCGTGATCGAGCTGATGTGCATTACGCACGGAGGTTGCATCGCCTTTACGGAGTCCATCGAACGGTTTGCGGCCAACCTGAAGGACATCCGTCCCACCCTGTTTTTTGCCGTACCCCGCATCTGGACCAAGTTGCGCAGCGGAATCCTGGCGAAGATGCCCGAAGAAAAGCTGAATCGCCTGCTGAAGATTCCCCTCATTTCTACCCTGGTGAAGCGCAAAATCCGCAGTGGTCTGGGCCTCGACCGCAGCCGACGGAACATTACCGGAGCCGCCGCGATCCCGGAAGAAACCAAAGCCTTCTTCAACCGCATCGGCATTACGCTCTCCGAAGCCTACGGCATGACGGAGAATTGCGCCACTTCCCACATGCTGTTTCCCGGCCAGAACAAGCCCGGGTCGGTGGGAAAAACCCAACCAGGAACGGAATGTCGTATCGACCCCGACACTAACGAAATCCTGACGCGCGCGGATTATACCATGACGGGCTACTACAAGAGCCCGGATAAGACCGCCGAAACCATCCGGGATGGCTGGCTACATACCGGAGACCAGGGCTACATCGACGACGAGGGCTTCCTCTACATTACCGGAAGGGTGAAGGATACCTTCAAGTCCGCCAAGGCCAAATTCATTGTGCCCAAAGAGATCGAACAGAAATTCGAGGGTAACACGGACGTGGAGCAGATGTGTCTGCTCGGCCTGGGCATGCCTCAGCCCGTACTGATGGTTTCCCTTTCGGAAGCAGCGGCGGCGCGGACGCAGGATGCCGTGACCACCCGTTTGGCAGAGCAGGCCGAACGGGTCAACGAAGGCCTAGCCTCCTACAAAAAGGTGGCGGCGGTGGTCGTCGCCAAAGAGCCCTTCAGCATCGAAAACGGACTACTCACGCCAACCCTGAAGATCAAGATGCACGAACGGTACAAGGACCAGCTGCTGGGCTGGATTGAAGATTCGGAAATGGTCTGCTGGGAGTCCTAAGCCGGCCCCTCTTTTGATCCCAACGTAGCGATAGTGTTTCGGCCCAGCTGGAACATATGGACTTCATCCGGGCCATCGGCCAGCCGGATGCTCCGGGCGTAGATCCAGAAGCCCGCCAGGGGCGTGTCCGAGCTTACCCCCAATCCACCGTGGGACTGAATCGACCGGTCAATGACCGTCTGGGCCATCCGCGGGGCAACGATCTTGATCATGGCCACCAGGTCCTTGGCGGTTTTTATTCCGTGACGGTCAATCCGGTCGGCGGCCGATAGCGTCAGGAGTCGGGCCTGCTCGATTTCGCAGCGCGAAAGGGCAACGTCCTGCCGGATACTACTGAACTTGCTGAGGTCACGGCCGAAGGCCGTGCGATTCCCCACCCGCTGGCACATCAGTTCCAGGCTCCGCTGGGCGGCCCCGATCAGGCGCATGCAGTGGTGGATTCTTCCCGGTCCCAGGCGGCCCTGGGCGATCTCGAATCCCCTACCCTCGCCCAGAATAATGTTATCCACCGGAACGCGGACGTCCGTCAGGCTGATCTCCGCGTGCCCGTGCGGAGAATCATGCGTGCCGAATACCTCCAGGGGTCGCTCAACCTTGACGCCGGGACTGTCGGCCGGAACGATAATCATACTTTGCTGCAGGTGTCGCGGCGCCTCCGGATCGGTTTTGCCCATCACGATGTAAAAGCCACATTCGGGATTCATCGCCCCGGTGCTCCACCACTTCCGGCCATTGATCACGTATTCCTCCCCTTCCCGCCGGATACTGGTGGCGATGTTGGTCGCGTCGGAGCTGGCCACTTCCGGCTCGGTCATGAGGAAGGCCGAACGAATCTGACCGTCCATCAGGGGCAAAAGCCATGCTTGTTGCTGCTTTGGGCTCCCGTATTTGGCCAGCACCTCCATGTTTCCCGTGTCCGGTGCGTTGCAGTTAAACACTTCCGAAGACCACAAGACCCGGCCCATTTCTTCGGCCAGGGGGGCGTATTCCAGGTTCGTCAGCCCGGGGCTCAGATCACCGTATTCCTCAGGAAGGAAAAGGTTCCAAAGCCCCGCGGCTTTGGCTTTCTCCTTGAGGGCCGCCATCCCGGGAAATACCCGCCAGGGGTTGGCTTTGGTCCAGGTTTCGTACTCCCGTTCGATGGGATAAATGTGCTCGGCCATGAAGGCCCGGACCCGTTGGAGATAGTCTTTGGTGGTGTCGTTGTAGTCGAAATGCATGATGGATGGGAAGGTAGAGAAATTAAGGGAAATGGATAAGGAGAAGCTTTTATCTCTCGACTTGACAAATTGATCAAAACCCTTGAAACCGGAAGCAAAATTCCGCCCTCTATTCTTCTCGTAAGTCTCAAGCATACGACCGGTTTGCGGAGCAAACTTCCTCCGGAAACACCTTAGCCTTAGCCTCAGCCTTCTCCTTAGCCTCGAAGCTTCCTAAACGCCAATGCCGCCATCGCCTTCGCCGTTTCCCCGAAGCCGGCCATCCGTTGATCCTGGGTGGCGCCGTCGGCAAACCGACGGTAGAGTTGCTGGGCGATGACGGCGGTTTTATAGCAGGCGAAGGATTCGTACCAGTCCATGCGGGAAAGGTCCAATCCACTGTAGGCAGCGTAGCGTTCTTTGAGGTAGGCTTTATCGGGGAAATCGCCGGCCAAAAGTACGGGCACGCGTCGGGGATCGAGCTCCGGGTCGGGCCAGAAGCTCAGGAGGCCGGCCAGGTCCACCAGCGGGTCCCCGAGGGTGGCCATATCCCAGTCAAAGACGGAGGTCACTTCGTCCGGGTTGTCGGGCTGGAACTGGCAATTGTCGAACTTCAGGTCGCCGTGCACGATGGATACGCGCTGGGGGGCGGGAACTTCTTCCAGCAGCCGTTCCATGGTCTGGTCCATATCCGCATTTTCCTCCGTTTTGGAGAGCGCCCAGCGTTTGGCCCATCCCCGCAATTGTCGGTCGATAAATCCTTCCGGCCGACCGAGTTCCGAAAGTCCGGCGGCCGCTACGTCTACGAGGTGCAGGTCCGCGCAAACCTTCATCAGGGCATCCGAGAGTCGGTTTTCGGCGTCCGGCGTATCGGCGAAGCATTCCGGGAGTTTATACCGGACCACGACTCCGTTGCGCCGTTGCATGAGGATGAACTCCGCACCGATGACGTCCGGGTCCGTGCACAGCAGATGGGCGCGGGGCGCGGGTGCAAAGTGATCATTGAGGCGCGACAAGACCCGGTATTCCCGCTGCATATCGTGGGCGCCGGGGGCGATTTTCCCGAAGGGCGGGCGGCGAAGCACCATCTCCCGCTCCCCAAACCGAATCAGGTAGGTGAGATTGGCGTGTCCGCCGTGAAACTGCGCCACCTCCATCGGTCCCGTGGTCAGATCGGGGAGTTCCTCCCGGAGGTAGGCCTCCAGTTTTTCCCAGTTGAGTTCTTCTCCCTTACGGATATTCTTTGCTTGATCGAGCTTCATGGCACCTGCGTTCAGCGCCCAAAATACGTTGAGTGGCCGTACCCGGGACAACTGGTGAAAAAAGATGTGCATTTCCCCCGGACAAGTTGGGTGGGAAAATTTGATTTTTTGGGGAAAAATCAGCTTTCGTCGACTAAGTCTACTTGTAGACGGAAGGCTAAAAAACGGAAAATTTTTAAGCCAAAATCCAACTCGCGTCGACTAAGTCTACATGTAGGTGGAAGGCTGGAAAAACGGAAAAAACCCCAAGCCAAAATTCAACTCACGCCTACTAAGTCTACATGTAGGCGGAAGGCTAGAAAAACGGAAAATCCCCAAGCCAAAATTTAACTCACGCCTACTAAGCCTACATGTAAGCGGAAGGTTGGAAAAACGGAAAAAACCCCAAGTCAAACTTCAACTCACGCCTACTAAGCCTACATGTAGGCGGAAGGCTAGAAAAACGGAAAAATTCCTAAGCCAAAATTCAACTCACGCCTACTAAGCCTGCATGTAGACGGAAGGCTAAAAAACGGAAAATTTTTAAGCCAAAACCCAACTCATGTCGACTAAGTCTACATGTAGACGGACCCGATTTCCGACGCCCAAATTTTCCTTAACCCCGATTTCCTACAACGGAATATTACCGTGCTTCTTGCGGGGAATTCTGGCCACCTTGTTCTCCAGCATGGCAAAGGCCTTGATCAGTTTACGCCGGGAATCCCGCGGTAAAATCACCTCGTCAATAAACCCGCGTGACGCCGCCCGGTAGGGATTAGCAAACTTCTCGCCGTATTCCGCCTCTTTCTCGGCCAGCTTCGCTGCCGGATCGTCGGCCGCCTTGATCTCCCGGCGGAAAATGATCTCACTCGCGCCCTTAGCCCCCATCACGGCAATTTCCGCCGTCGGCCAGGCAAAGTTCATGTCCGCCCCAATGTGCTTGGAGTTCATCACGTCATACGCTCCACCATAGGCCTTACGGGTGATGAGCGTCACCCGCGGAACGGTCGCCTCACTCAGGGCGTAAAGCAATTTGGCGCCGTTGGTGATGATACCACTCCACTCCTGGTCGGTTCCCGGCAGGAAGCCCGGCACGTCCACGAGCACCAGCAGCGGCACGTTGAAACAGTCGCAGGTACGGGTGAAGCGCGCCGCCTTGCGCGAGCTCTCTACGTCCAGCACCCCGGCCAGGCTCATCGGCTGGTTGGCCACCACGCCCACCGAGCGCCCGCCCAGGCGGGCGAAGCCCACCACGATGTTGTCCGCGTAATCTGGGTGAATCTCGAAGAAGGAGCCCTCGTCGGTAATGCCCGTAATCACCTCCCGCATGTCATAGGGCTGGTTCGGACTTTCGGGCACAATGGAATCCAGTGCCGTGCGCACCTCCGTTCCCAGCTCGTAGGGTATTTTCTCGGGCTTGTCCTCACAGTTCTGGGGCAGATAACTGAGCAACTGCTTGATTTTAGCAATACAGTCAATGTCGTTGGCCGCCGTTAGGTGCGTCACTCCGGATTTGGTGGAATGCGCACTCGCGCCGCCCAACTCTTCAGCGGTAACTTCCTCATTAGTGACCGTCTTCACCACGTTGGGACCGGTAACGAACATGTAACTCGTATCGCGCACCATGATGGTGAAGTCCGTCATCGCCGGAGAGTACACCGCGCCTCCCGCACAGGGCCCCATAATGGCACTGATCTGCGGAATCACGCCACTGGCCATCACGTTGCGGTAAAAGATGTCCGCGTACCCCCCGAGGGATTTGACGCCCTCCTGAATCCGGGCGCCGCCACTGTCGTTGAGGCCGATCAGCGGAGCGCCGTTCTTCATCGCCATCTCCATGATCTTGCAGATTTTCTCGGCGTGGGTTTCGGAGAGGGACCCGCCAAAAACGGTGAAGTCCTGAGAATACACGTAAACGAGGCGCCCGTCCACCGTTCCGTAGCCGGTCACTACCCCGTCACCGGGAAAGACCTGCTTGTCCATGCCGAAGTCACGCGAACGGTGGGTGACCAGGGCACCTATTTCCTCGAAGGAGCCTTCGTCCATGAGAAAATGGACACGCTCCCGGGCGGTCAGTTTGCCTTTTTCGTGCTGGCGGTCAATGCGGTCCTGTCCACCGCCCAGTTTGGCGGCGGCCAGTTTTTCCTGAAGTGTTTTTACGGGATCAGTCATGATGGGCTGAAATATCTTTAGTTGGCGAAGGGAATTAACAACGGTTTTCGGCGGACCAGTTCGTGGGGCGGCTCTGCACCGTCCGCAAACGGTGGCTGGCCCCCAGGAAGAGCTTAAGGCCCGCCGCGGCGGCTACCTCCATATCTCCCTTCAGGAACTCCGCCTGGGCTTCCTCCGTCCAGTATTGTTTTACGAAGTGGGTGTCGAAATCTCCCGACACGAAGGCGGGGTGATCCGCCACGAACTTGCCAAACTCCTTGGTCGTCGTGGCTCCCTTGATTTTATAGTCTTCAATGGCCTTCTTCAGGCGTTCCAGGGCCTCCCCCCGGTTGGCGCCGTAGGCGATCAGCTTGGACAGCATTGGGTCGTAGTAAATGGGAATGTCCATCCCCTCCCGGTAGCCGTCATCCAGGCGCACGCCCTCCCCTTCCGGACGGACGTAGGTCTCCAGGGTCCCGATGGCGGGCAGGAAGTTGTTGAAGGGGTCCTCGGCGTACACCCGCACCTCGATGGCGTGACCGTGAATACTGAGGTCCTCCTGGGTAAAGGCCAGCTTTTCTCCCCGCGCCACCCGGATTTGGTGCTCCACCAGGTCCAGCTGCGTAATGATCTCCGTTACGGGATGCTCCACCTGCAATCGGGTATTCATCTCCAGGAAGTAGAAATTGTGGTCGGCGTCCAGCAGAAATTCTACCGTACCCGCTCCGGTGTAATCGCAGGACTTGGCCACCCGGACGGCAGCCTCCCCCATCCGCTCCCGCAGCTCGGGGGTGAGTACGGCCGAGGGTGCTTCCTCCACCACCTTCTGGTGGCGGCGCTGAATGCTGCATTCCCGCTCGAACAGGTGCACCACGTTTCCGTGGTTGTCCGCCATGACCTGAATTTCGATGTGTCGCGGACTGGTCACGTACTTCTCAATGAATACCGATCCGTCGCCGAAGGCCGACTTGGCTTCACTGATGGCCCGGGCCATCTGCTCGGCCAGGTCCTCGCGGCGGTCCACGATCCGCATCCCCTTTCCGCCGCCGCCGGCGGCGGCCTTGATCAGGATGGGATAACCGATCTCGTCCCCGATTTTTTTGGCCAACTCGATGTCGGTGATGGCCTCCTCGATCCCCGGCACCATGGGGATATCGTAATCCGCTACGGTTTCCTTGGCCGCCAGTTTGTTACCCATCACCTCGATAGCGTGGGGGCGCGGACCGATGAACGTAATGCCGGCATCCGTAACCTTCTGGGCGAAGACGGCATTCTCGCTCAAAAAGCCGTAGCCGGGGTGAATTCCCTCGGCTCCGGTTTCCTTGGCGGCCGCGATAATCTTGTCCATCACCAGATAGGACTCGCTGGAGGGTGAGGGGCCCAGCAGCACCGCCTCATCGGCGTACACGACGTGGGGGGCATTACGGTCAACCTCGGAGTAGACCGCTACCGTTTTGATGCCCATCCTGCGGGCGGTGCGCATAACCCGCAGGGCAATTTCACCGCGGTTGGCAATCAGAATTTTTTGCATGGGTAGTTGCTCTTTGTTGCGGCGCTTTTGTCCGCTGATCTTTGGGATAAATTCGGGCCTCGGGCTATTCCATCTCAATGAGGACCTGCCCCTTCTCCACGGCTGCTCCTTGCTCAACTTCAATGGACTTCACGACGCCCTCGCCGTCGGCCTTGAGGATGTTTTCCATTTTCATGGCCTCCAGAATCACCAGTTGGTCACCTTTGGCCACCGTATCCCCGGGTTTCACGAGAATGTCCAGGATCAGTCCGGGCATGGGACTCTGAATACTGCTGAGCTTCTGGTCCGCGACCACGTCAAGTCCCAGCTGATCAATCAGCTGATCGTATTCATCGGCTACCTCAAAGGTGTAGGTGCGGTCGTTCACCAGCAGCGACACCGTGCCCGCACTCAAATCTATGGAGAGCAATTTTACGCGAAAGGACTTACCGTCAGACACCAGGTGGTATTCGTCGTTACCCAGCGGAATAAGGTCAAGATGGTCGATGGTAGAACGATCAACGGCAACTTTTCCGTGATCGCTTTTCAGGGTGTACTGTGTAGTCAAGACGAGAATATTTTCGGGTCTAAGATAGACGAATTAATGGCTTCGGCAGGTGATCGTTAGCATGTTTCCGGGGAAGGCTCCTGCTCCGCAACGTAAATGCTTCGGAGGTGACCAATCCTGGAACCGTACCAGGAAAAGTACTCTCCATTAACCAATCGGATTTCGGCGAAGGGAAATAGTTTTTGCATGTCTTCAAGGTGAGCATTAGTAAAGGGATAGGGTTCGGAAGAAAGCAAAATCAGCTGCGGAGCCAAGTCTTCCAATTCCCTGGTTTCTACCTCGGGGTACCGGGTTCGGTTCGCAAGGACGTTATCAAAACCGAGGCGATTCATCACGTCGTGAATGAAGGTATCGCGCCCCGCTCCCATAAACGGTTCCCGCCAGATGAGGTAGAGGGCAGACTTGCGCTGGGGTAGCTTTTGTTCCGCGAGGCTGGCCCGGTTCGCCCGAATAATGCTATCGCCTAAGTCGCCGGCATTAAATAGTTCCGCAAGGCTCCGAATCAGGTCTTCTCCGGCTTCCAGGCTGGGAACGTCACTGACCCAAACGGGCGCAACATCTCGTAGCCGATCAACGTCTTCCCGTCGGTTTTCCTCCTTATTCGCCAGGATAATGTCGGGCTCCAGGTCACTAATTTTTTCCAGCCGTGGATTCTTCGTTCCTCCAATATTCTTTTGGCGCGAGCGCAGGTGCCGCGGATACACGCAAAATTTAGTGCAGCCCACTATTCGGTCTGCCAACCCCAGGTCGCAGAGCAACTCGGTAATCGAAGGCACCAGAGAAACAATCCTTTCCGGCACCTTTGCAAAGCGGTGGAGCGTATTCAATTGATCCCGGCTTTCAATCATCCTCCGACTGTTGTTTGCCACCCGGTACGTTTACGTGATCGTAGGGGCAATGCTTACAACGGTTCCCACAACAGTATCCCCGACGCAGGTGGAAGGCTGCGGTCATCACGTACATCCCGTCGTCGTCAACGTAAAAATCCGATGAATCTGCCATTGGAGTTGGTTGCTGGTTGTCTGGTTACTGGTGGCGCCGTTGCTGGTAATCTCGCGATATTACAGAACTACCGCACTAAAAAAGCCTACATACTCCGCCGGTACTGTCCGCCCACCGAGAACAGGGCTTCAGTAATCTGGCCGAGCGAACAAATTTTGGCGCATTCCATGAGTTGCTCGAAGACGTTGCCGTTCGCGAGTGCAACCGCTTTGAGCTTTTCCAGTGCGGCCTTACTCTGGCCGGGATTCACGGCGTGCAGGGCCTCCAGGTTGGTGATCTGCTGATCTTTTTCCTCCTTGGTGGCCCGGATGACCTCGTCGGGAACGATGGTCGGGGAGCCCTTGTCGCTCAGGAAGGTATTCACCCCGATGATGGGATACTCGCCGGTATGCTTAAGCATCTCGTAGTGCATGCTTTCCTCCTGAATCTTGCCGCGTTGGTACATGGTTTCCATGGCACCGAGCACTCCTCCCCGTTCGGTGATCCGGTCAAACTCAACCATCACGGCTTCTTCCACCAAATCGGTAAGTTCTTCGATGATGAAGGCACCCTGGAGGGGGTTTTCGTTTTTGGCCAGTCCCAGCTCGTGGTTGATGATCATCTGGATGGCCACCGCCCGGCGCACGCTTTCCTCGGTGGGCGTCGTGATGGCCTCGTCATAGGCGTTGGTGTGCAGGGAGTTGCAGTTGTCGTAGATGGCGTAGAGCGCCTGCAGCGTCGTCCGGATATCGTTGAAGTCAATTTCCTGAGCGTGCAGCGAGCGCCCCGAGGTCTGGATGTGGTACTTCAGCTTCTGGGAGCGATCATTTGCCCCGTATTTGAGTTTCATCGCCTTCGCCCAGATGCGGCGGGCAACCCGGCCGATCACGGCGTATTCGGGGTCTACGCCGTTGGAGAAGAAGAAGGACAGGTTGGGGGCAAAGTCGTTGATGTCCATGCCCCGGCTCAGATAGTATTCCACGAAGGTGAAGCCATTACTCAGCGTGAAGGCCAGCTGGCTGATGGGATTAGCCCCCGCTTCGGCGATGTGGTAACCGGAAATGGAAACGGAATAGAAGTTGCGCACGCCGTGATCAATGAAGGCCTGCTGGACATCGCCCATGAGTTTCAGGGAAAACTCCGTGGAGAAGATGCAGGTATTCTGGGCCTGGTCCTCCTTGAGGATGTCGGCCTGTACCGTGCCGCGCACGGCGCGGAGGGCCTTGTCTTTCAGTTCCGCGTACACCTCGGGTTCCAGAACCTGATCACCGGTGAGCCCCAGCAGCAGCAAGCCCAGGCCGTCGTTCCCTTCGGGCAAGGCGCCCTCGTAGCGGGGGCGGGGCAGCCCCCGGTCGTCGTAGACCTCTTTGAGTTTGGCTTCTACCCGGTCTTCCAGTCCGTGCTCACGGATGTAGCGCTCACACTGCTGGTCGATGGCCGCATTCATGAAGAAGGCGGTCATCGTTGCCGCCGGTCCGTTGATCGTCATGGACACCGACGTTTTCGGGTCACACAGATCAAAACCGGAATACAGTTTCTTGGCGTCGTTGAGGGAGGAGACGTTCACCCCGGAATTGCCCACTTTACCGTAGATGTCGGGACGGTAGTCCGGGTCTTCCCCGTAGAGCGTCACCGAATCGAAGGCCGTAGACAGCCGCTTGGCGGGCATGTTCTGGCTCAGGTAGTGAAAACGCTTGTTGGTGCGCTCCGGCCCGCCCTCTCCGGCAAACATCCGCGTGGGGTCTTCACCCTTCCGCTTGAAGGGAAACACCCCGGCGGTGTAGGGAAACTCTCCGGGAACGTTCTCCTGCTTGGACCACCGCAAGATTTCCCCGTAGTCCTGGTAGCGGGGCAGTACGACCTTGGGGATCTTGTTGTGGGAAAGGGAGGTAGTGAAGTTCTCCACGGTAATCTCCCGGTTGCGGACCTGGTAGGTGAAGTTGTCCTGCTGGTAAGCGGCCTTTTTCTCGGCCCAGCCGTCCAGAATTGCCTTGTTTTCGGCGGTAAGCTGTTGCTCCAGATCGGACTTGGCGACCTCCAGGGCCTGCACTGCCGGACCCATTGCTTCGGCATCCTGCGCTTCGGCGCCCAAATGCTGCAGGCTACGCTCAACCCCAAAAAGGGTGCGGGCCACTTCGCTCTGCGCCTTTACTTCTTCGTCGTAGCGACGGATGGTGTCGGTGATCTCGCTTAGGTAGCGCACCCGGGCCGGCGGAATGATGTACTGCTTGCTGCTTTCGCCTTCCGCCCCCGCACTGATCTTCGCATCGGGAAACAACTTGCCCATCAGTACCCGAAATAATCGGTTTACCCCGGGGTCATTGAACTGGCTGGCGATCGTACCAAAAACGGGCATCTCCTCGGCCGGCGTCTCCCACAAATCGTGGTTGCGCTGGTACTGCTTCTTGACGTCCCGCAGGGCATCCGGCGCGCCGCGCTTATCAAATTTGTTGATGGCGATCAGGTCGGCAAAATCGAGCATGTCAATTTTCTCCAACTGACTGGCCGCCCCGAACTCTGGCGTCATCACGTAGACCGAAAGATCGGCGTGGTCGACGATTTCGCTGTCGGACTGCCCGATCCCGGAAGTTTCCAGAATGATGAGGTCAAATCCGGCGGCCTTCATGATGGTGATGGCGCTGTCGATATCCTTGGAAAGGGCCAGGTTATACTGCCGCGTGGCTAGGGAGCGCATGAAGACGCGGTCGCTGGCGATGGCGTTCATCCGGATGCGGTCGCCGAGCAGCGCTCCGCCCGTCTTCCGCTTGGAGGGGTCGACGGAAATCAGTCCCAGGTTCTTGTCGGGGAAGACCGTCAGGTAACGCAGGACCAACTCGTCCACGAGGCTGGACTTCCCGGCACCACCCGTGCCAGTGATCCCCAGGACCGGCGTCCCGGTTTCTTTGGCCTTTTTGGCCAGTCCGGCAAGCCATTCCTTACTTTCCTCCGGGTAATTCTCGGCCGCCGAGATGCTGCGGGCGATCGCCACGTGGTTCTCCGGACTGATCTTTTTCACCTCCCCGTTCAGGTTGGCGCCAATGGCAAAATCACACTGCTGCAGCAGGTCATTGATCATGCCCTGGAGGCCCATGGCCCGGCCGTCGTCCGGACTGTAAATCCGGTCGATGCCGTAGGCGTGCAGTTCCTCAATTTCACTGGGTAGGATGGTTCCGCCGCCGCCGCCAAAGATTTTGATGTGTCCGGCGCCCTTTTCCCGCAGCAGGTCGTAGGCGTATTTGAAAAACTCATTGTGCCCACCCTGGTAGCTGGTGATGGCGATCCCCTGCACGTCTTCCTGGATGGCGGCGTTCACGATCTCGTGAACCGGCCGGTTATGCCCCAGGTGAATGACCTCTCCGCCCGAGCGCTGAATGATGCGCCGCATGATGTTGATGGCCGCATCGTGGCCGTCAAAGAGGGAGCCGCTGGTGAGAATCCGGATTTTGTGCTTGGCCTGGTAGGGGCTGGTCTTTTCCATAAATGATCGACGGTTAGGGGCTGAGGGTACAACACGAGATCCCGCAAAAAGATGTAGTTCTTCCGCTTAGGGATCGTAAATAAAGTGCAAAGGTAAGGGTCCTGGGGGAGCTAGGGAAGTACCAAACAAAGTGAAGCGGTAATCAGCCCACCCCGTTCGGCAACTACTGTCTTTCCGGGGGAGCATTCCTACCGGAAGCACCATCCCATCACTTCAGGGAAAACCTGAAGTGGTATATTTAAGTCGGTAGCCGGTACTTTCATCACTTTATCCCCGTACCCTATGCGGCCAATCCTTCACATCATTAAGGTAGCTCTTTTCACTTTGGTTTCCACGGCTCTTCTGGGGCAACAAAGCTCTGACCTCTCCATGTTTCCCGCCGCCAACCCCGGCCAGACACGGTACGTCATTAACCTTCCCCAACTGATGGAAGAACACAACTTCACCGTGGAGGTCTATGTGGGCATACCAATGGAAATTGACTGCAACGATCACTTCCTTTCCGGTCAGCTCATTCAACAAACGGTGGAGGGATGGGGGTATAACTTCTATACTTTCGAAGGGGACGGTAAGGTATTCTCCACCCTGATGGGGTGCCCGGAGGCCGACCGGCACCTGGAATTCGTCCGTGCTGCTCCCGCGCTGGTCCCTTACAACAGCCGGTTACCCGTCGTGATCTACGTACCGGAGCAATTTGAGGTCCGGTATAAATTCTGGACCAGGATCGAGCGGGAATATCGGGCAACCAACAACTAATGTTAGGGTGTTCCGTGAGGGTTCTTCAGCGATTCCTGCGGAATCGCGGCAGTTCAGAGGGGCAAATGGTAGCGGCAAGGCATGCCTTGCCGCTACTGGAAAATTCAAGAACTTGATCGCCAAAGGATTAATTCACGGAACAGCCTATAACTAATGTTCACCCATCATTTGAAAGCCCAAAAAATTCCACCATGGCCAAAAACAAAACCGCCGAAACCGACGTCAACGTCACTGAGTTCGTTAACGCCTACGTGGATAAGGACCAAAAGAAAGCCGATAGCTTTCAACTGGTCGAGTTGATGCAAGAATGGTCCGGGTTTGCACCTAAGATGTGGGGTCCCACCATCATTGGTTTTGGTAATTATCACTATAAGTACGCCAGCGGCCACGAGGGAGACGCCCCCATGCTTGGCTTCTCCCCCCGCAAAGCAGCTTTCTCCCTTTACGTGTACTCGCATACCGAGAAAAGCGAACGACTTCTGGCAGACCTGGGCAAGTTCAAAATGGGCAAAGCCTGCATTTACGTCAAAAAATTGGCGGACATTGACATTCCCACGCTGAAAAAGCTCTGCGAGGAGACCATCGCCTATCTGAACGAGCACCACGAATGTTCGTGCCACAAGTAATAATTCCTTCTTTACCCGTGACACCTCCGAGCAGCTCGTTACACTCGACGGCTCATATGTTAGCATCAGGATTGGTAAAGGTGGTTTAGCTGACCATTATTTACGATCTTACTTCTAGCCAGATGCAGTTCACGCGACGGAATTACGGTGAGTGTCCTCACCCGTATC
>NZ_SNAQ03000028.1 GCF_004375085.3 Lewinella sp. W8 | reverse complement strand
ATTGCGGGCAGGATCACCTCTTACCATTCCGAACAGAGAAGTTAAGCTGCCCAGCGCCGATGGTACTTGGACAAGATCCCGGGAGAGTAGGTCGCCGCCAATTATGAAAGCCTCGTTGCATACCGCAGCGGGGCTTTCTCCGTTTGGGGAGCTCTGCAAATTTTACTTTAACCATTTGATGATCAAGGATTAATGGCCAATTTTTGGACTGTTCAGAGTCTGCTGGGCTCCGGTAATTTTCTGCACCTGCGCTCCGGCGCCCTCCACCAAAGATCCAATCCAATACATCTATACAGCAGTTAAGAACGTTTTTAAGCCGGATGGATTCGTCTAATGGAAACGTTAATCCATCGAACAAAGGTGCTTTTGGGACCAAAAGCGCGTATTTTAAGCAAAACTGCTTGCCATGATTTTTCTCGTAGCCCTATTACTGTGCGTATGGTTCTGGCGCCGGAGTATGCAGGACGCCAGTTGGTGGATGATCGCTACCTATGTGGGGGTCGGCCTGCTGATCTGGACTGATTACTCCGTTTCTGCCACCATGACCGACGCGATCCCGCAAATCGTTCGTGACTTTCTGATTCTCGGAATGGTCGGCTTCGTACAGAGCCTTGCCGTCCACAAAAGAATGCCGGTGTGGTTGGCCATTGTCCTGACCCTGGGCATATTCTTTGCCGCTCACCTACTGGAAGAATACGTCGCTGCGAAGCAGGTGATAACGGTTACTTCCGAAGAAGTCAGTGAAGTACCCCAGCTTAGTGCCGGGGAGAGTTACCTAATCGAGATTCGGGAAGGTGCTGGTAGTCAGCAGCTTAAGGCGGATGCTTTTATGCACGGACTGTCAATCCAACCCGCTTTCCATCCGGAAGACGAGGCCAGTACCCTGCTGGACAATTACTTTACCATTGACATTCCCGCGGATAACGATGCCCTCGTTAAAAAATTCAGCAGTTTCGACTACGTCGCCTGGATGGAGCCCAATGAAGTGATTCAGGTTGAGCCCTTGCTCAGCGAGGAAGTGCCTTCAACCCAAAAAAGAGGCTCCCTGAGTATCAATGACCCCAATACCGACCAGCAGTGGATCATGGATGTACTGGAAATGGACCGCTACTACCGACTGCTGAGCAAACAACAGCCCAAGCAGCAGGCCAAAATTGCCATTCTGGATACCGGTGTAGACGGAAAGCACGAGGATATCGTAGACAATTACTTTACGGTAGAACGTAAATATGACAATGACCCCATGGGGCACGGAACCCACTGTGCCGGGATCGCCGCTGGCGTGACGAACAACGGCATCGGCATCGGTAGCCTGGCTGGTTCCGGAGAGAAGCCCTTCGTTGAAATCACCAGCATTAAAGTGCTGGGTGCCGGTGGGATGGGAACCCAGAAAACCATCATTGCCGGAATTATTGAGGCGGTGGATGAGGATATGGACATCATTTCCCTTTCGCTAGGCGGGCCCAGTAATCAGAGTCGGCAGAGAGCCTATAGCCAGGCCGTGAAGTACGCTCATGATCACGGGGCGATCGTAGTGGCTGCTGCCGGAAACAGTAACCGGGATGCGGCCAACTACTCACCGGCCAACGCCGACGGGATGATTACGGTAGCGGCGCTTGACGATAAGTTGTTACGTGCTCCCTTCAGTAATCGGGTGGACCGCGTCAAGCGCGGCATCGCCGCGCCGGGAGTGGGCATCTTTAGCACCACCCCGAACAACACTTACAAATCTTTCAGCGGCACAAGCATGGCTTGTCCCTTCGTAGCGGGTTTGCTGGGGGTTATGCGTTCGCTGGAACCGGAGTTAACCGCCGAACGTGCCTACGCCATTCTCCACGCCACCGGTGAGGACGGTCCGGAAACGCGGGTTACGGGACGAATAGTTCAGCCGGCGGATGCCCTGGAGGCCATACTCCAGCGATAGACCATCGAATACATCCCTATCCACGGGGATGGGACAATAGGTTCAGGGTAAACCCTGGGCCTATGTTTTTTTAAGACCCAATTATTCTCACCTACGGGAAGATGGTTCTTTGGTGGGACCACAGTACCTTGCGGTATGGATTTAGCGATCAAGGATCAGTATTTCATCGTCGGCGGAGCTACCAGCGGTCTGGGGAAGGCAATTGCCGAGCAATTATTAGGGGAAGGGGCCTACGTGATTGCCGTAGCCCGGAGTAAGGATACGCTGGAAACATTGGCATCGGCTTACGAAGGTAAATGTCTGGCCTTCCCTGCGGACCTCTCCGACCCCCGGGCCATCGAGGAATTAGCGGAATTCGTATCGGGCTATCCGCTGGCGGGCTGTGTGTTTAATGCCGGCGGACCACCCACGGGGCGGATCGACGAGGTTAAGATGAGCGATTGGGATCGGGCGTACGAAAGTACCCTGCGCTGGAAAATTCAACTCTCCCAGTTGTTGGTACCCGGAATGCAGAAACGGGGATACGGAAGGTTGCTTTTCGTTGAGAGTGTTTCGATCAAGCAACCCATTGATAATCTCGTGCTTAGTAACGCCATGCGGGCGGCGGTCGCTGGCTTTGCCAAGACGCTCAGCCGAGAAATAGGGCAGGAGGGCATTACCGTGAATTTGCTGGCCCCCGGTTATCACGCTACTCCCCGAATCACGACGGTGCTGGATAAATCTGCCGAAATCCAGGGAATATCACTGCAGGAAGCCACGGTTCAGTTTACCGCAGAAACGGCGACCCAGTCCTTGGGGCAACCGAAGGATTTTGCCACCATGGCCGCCTATTTACTATCACCCCATGCCGCCTACATCACCGGCCAAACCATCAGCGTGGATGGCGGACTAACCCGCCACATTACCGGATAAACCCAGAAGATGAAACGATTTTACAGTAAAGGAAGCGATACCCGTGAGCAGGAAGTCTTTCCCGGTATTGTTGGCCATCTGGTGCATACCGAAAAGCTAACCGTAGCTGATTTTCTCTTGGAGGAAGGCACCGCTTTGCCTACTCACCAACATCCACACGAACAAATTTCCACCATACTCGAGGGAACCTTTAAGTTCACCGTCGGAGAGGAAACCCGCATCTGTACTACGGGAGACGTGGTGGTCATTCCGGGCAATACGCCACATTCGGGAACTGCCGTAACCGAGTGCCGGATAATCGATGTATTTTCTCCCGCCCGTGACGATTATCGGTTAGAATAATTCGCCATGGTGATTGCTATCCTGGGGAGGATGCCAGAAGTAATTGAATCCTCCTCGATACCCGATCAGGTTTCCTTTACCCACTGGGAATCCCATCCACTCTTTGAGGTAGACGGCGTGTTGGCCTTTCTCCCACTTGGCGAGCAGGACTTCCAGCAACTTCAACTGGCCGCCCGGAGTGGCCGGCCCGTTGCTGTAATTGGCCCGGGATCGGAGGACTTCCCGCTGGAGGGGCAAATTAAACGCTTTATGGAGGTTACTACTGCAGACCTTCGGCCGTTGGCCGAATGGTATGCTTCCGCCCAGCGAACCAACTATCGGCCCATCGATTGTAACTTCTACGATGAATTTGAAGCTGCCATCGTAACCCGGAGAACGGTACTGCTGGAGTATTTGGGGGTGGATGGCCACCGCAGAGAATTATCCACCAAACTCAGGGATACCAAAACTTATCTGACGGAAGAGTACCTCCAACTGGAGAACGGCAGTTGGCTACGGTTTGATCGGGTTTACGCTGTCAATGGTGTTCCGGCGGGAGACAGTTGCCGTTTCTGATTATTTAATCGGCCGGCCCATTTTTCGATCCACCCAGCGGAGAATAGGGTTCACGGTGACGCCGTGAACGGCGATGCTGACCAGGATAGTGAAATTAACGGTGGCCCAGATGGAGTCGATGTGGGAGAACTGCTCCGTATTGTGTGCGTAGGCCAAATAGTAAAGGGAGCCTACTCCCCGGATGCCAAAGAAACTGATTGCAAACCATTCCACGAGGGGAAGGTCACACCCCAGGAAGCCGATCAGGCCCGCCAGGGGGCGGACAACCAGAATAAGCAGAACCCCGATAGCTGCTCCGGCAAAAGTTAGGTCCGAAAGCCCCCCCTTTGCTAGAATGGCACCGAAGGCGATGAGGAAGATGCCGAGAAAGGCCTGCTCGACCTGCTCGATGGCCCGGAAACTCTTTTTGGGACCCTGGTCATCTTTTGATTTATGCCGGCTGACGACGGCCGCAATGAAAACGGCCAGAAAACCGTAACCCTCCAGGATTTCGGTAATTCCGTAAGTGAGCAGGGTAGCGGCCAGCACAAAGAAGCCCTCCTGGAGTTGAGTATCCTGTTGCTTTTGCATGTGATCCCGGACCCGGTAAAAGGTCCAGGAAAGTGCATGCCCGATGGCTACGCCCGCGGCCAGGCCAACCAGAATTCGGTACCCGAAGTCCCACCACGCCCAGGTAAAGAGGGTGTCGGATAAGGAATTGTAGGAAACGAGGGCCACGGCCAGGTAGATGAAGGGAAAGGCGAGCCCATCATTAAGCCCGGCCTCCAGCGTTAATCCGAAGCGCACTTCATCTTCCGGTAGTTGTTCATTTGGTGGCCCCACCTGAACGTTGGCGGCAAGTACCGGATCGGTGGGGGCAAGAACGCCCCCCAGAAGAACGGCCGAAGCCAGAGAGAGTCCCAACCAGTAGTAACCCAATAGGCTGATGATGGCAATGGTTACGGGCATGGTAATTGCCAGCAACCGAATGCCCGACGCCCAGTTTTTCCAGCCGGGCTTGCGGTCCAGCTTCAGGCCAGTACCCGCCAGAGAAATGATGACGATAAATTCTGTGATGTACTCCAGGGTAGCGCGATCGAAGGCTTTATCCTCCGGATTAACCAGAGGAAGATCCAACGGGAGACTGAACACCAGGAAGCCAAAGCCCACGTAAATAATGGGTAGGCTCAACAGGCGATTTTTTAGCAAGCTGGGAAGAATGAAGGACCCCAGAAACGCCAGGCCGGCGATGATGAGCAGTAAAATGTGAGTGGTCACGTGGTAGGAATGTCTACCTCGGAAACCCCGGTAGGTCAGTAGATGTTTGGACGCATATCCTCGTTAGGGGGTAATTGTTTTGATCTGGCCACGGAACACCGTCAGGATCAATCGGCAGAGAAGAAGGAAAAGTATCCGCTGCTGGAGGATTGGAATTCGAACAGTATTTTAGCTCCATGAATCCACTTGCTCCTCCGGCTTCCCTTCGCTGCCAGGCCGATCTCTTTCCGACTCCTGCCATCCGGGGCTACCTGAACGGGGCCTCGCGGGCCCCGCAACTGAAAAGTGTGGCGGCAGCTGCACGACACGCCCTGGATTGGCGGGAACACAATTCCTCCATGCCCATCGACCAGTTTTTTGGTCCCGTTGAATCGGTAAAGCAACAATTTTCCCGCCTGATTGGGTGCCGGGAAGCTCAGCGGATTGCCCTCATTCCTGCGGCCAGCTACGGGATTGCCACCGTGGCCAAAAACCTTCCCCTTTCGGCCAATCAGCACATCATTGTGGTGGAAGATCAATTCCCCAGCAATTACTACGCCTGGCACAAGAAATGCCAGCTAACGGGAGCGACCCTGCGGGTTATTTCCCGCCCCCAGGAGGGGGACAAAACGTCCTGGAACCAGAAAGTGCTGGAGGCCATTAATCCACAAACCGCCGCCGTAGCCATTGCCAATATTCACTGGGCGGACGGAAGTTTATTTGACTTGGCCGCGATTCGTCAGCGGACGGATGACGTAGGGGCGTGGTTAGTGATCGATGGTACCCAGTCACTGGGAGCGATGCCCTTCTCGGTGGAAGAGATTCGACCAGATGCGATCGTGGCGGGCGGCTACAAATGGTTGATGGGACCCTACGGCTGTGGCTACGCTTATTACGGTGCCCGGATGGACGAAGGAGAACCCCTGGAAGAGAATTGGATCAATCGCGCGGGCAGTGAAGACTTCCGCAACCTCGTCAACTACCGTGAGGAATACCGGCCGCTGGCAAATCGCTATTCGGTAGGAGAACATTCCAACTTCATCATCACCCCCATGCAGGAAGCGGCACTGCAACAGGTGAATGCGTGGGGACTGAAGAATATTCAGCACTATTGCGCAAAGCTCTGGGAGGCCGTCATCCCCGAACTGATGGCGCTAGATATTATCCTTCCCACCGAGCGGGCGCATCACCTGGTCGGGATCAGGGTCCCGGACAGCATCGCTACGGATAAGATCCCCGATGCTTTTGCGGAAAGGGGCCTAACGGTCAGTTACCGTGGTGATGCCATCCGGGTATCTCCCCACGTCTATAACACGGTGAAGGAACTTGAACTGATGGTGGAGGCCCTGAAAGCCTGTCGTCGGTAGTTTCTGTTTTTTAGATGACTTGCGGGTAGGGAATAAACTTTGAAAAGGATTAATAGTCATAGAAGAAAACCCATTCGATGAGACTATTCCTCCTATTGCCCTTGCTGTTACTACTACCCGGCCTGCCCGGCCAGTCGCTTTATTTCCCTCCGATCGATGGCGGAGCCTGGGAAGAGACTGCCCCCACGACCTTAGGGTATTGCCCGGAAGGAGTTCGTGCGCTAAGCGACTTTCTGGAGCAAAGCAATACCCGAGCCTTTATTCTACTCAAGGACGGGAAGATCGTCATGGAAGAATATTACAACAACTTTGGGCCAGACAGCCTGTGGCTATGGAATTCTGCGGGAAAAACCGTTACGGCCATGCTCATCGGAATTGCCCAGCAGGAAGGGTATCTGGACCTTGATGATTCCGCCAGTGATTATTTGGGACCGGGATGGACCAGCGCCACCCCGGAACAGGAGTCGGCGATTTCCGTCCGCAATCTCCTTTCCCAAACTTCCGGCCTTGACGATCGCCAGGGAGATTTCTGCACGGACCCCGAGTGTCTGGAGTACCTGGCGGATGCCGGTACCCGCTGGGCCTACCACAATGGTTCGTACACTCAGCTGACGGCCATATTGCCGGCGGCTACGGGTATTCCCCTCAACCAGTATCTGCTTGGTCGGCTGAGAAATCGTATCGGAATGAACGGTGGCTTTCTGACCCTGGGCTATAACCGGATTTACGCCAGTAACGCACGAAGCATGGCCCGTTTTGGTCTGCTGATGCTCAACGGGGGAGTATGGGACGGAACCCGTATCCTTGACGATACGACCTACCACCGGGAAATGATCACCAGCTCACAAGACCTGAATCCCGCATACGGATACCTGTGGTGGTTAAACGGCAAGGATCGCCTCATGGTACCCCAGGTACGGCAGGTGTTTAATCGGCCGCTGACCCCCAGTGCCCCCGCCAGTACTTACGTGGCGATGGGGAAGGACGGACAGCTGATCAACGTAGTGCCGGAAGAGAACCTCGTCTGGATCAGAATGGGGGATGCTTTTCGGGAGGGTGGACTGATCGCCGTGGACTACAATGAGGAGGTTTGGGCAAGGATAAATGGCCTGGAGTGCGCCACCTCAACTGCTTCCCCGTCGAGGGAGGAGACCGTTGCCATTTTCCCCAATCCGGTGACGGATGTCCTTAACCTGAACAGTACGCAGGAAATGCGGGAGGTGACCGTACTTACGGCCGGTGGACAGCGCCTGGAAGCATACCATCCCGCTGCGCGATCATTGCGTCTGGCCGCCCGGGATCTACCGTTGGGGATGTACTTCCTGCGCATCAGGCTTTCGGACGGCAAGGAAATCTGGAAAAGGGTGGTCCGTACTAATTAATGCTGCCGGGGACCATCCTTCTCAATGATTGGTTACCAGGAAACCTGGCCCTTCCCGGTTCATGGCACCTGCGCGTTAGCGCCCTCATGAACAGCCCCTACTCAAAGGTGAAATTGTACGATAAGCTCACGATGGGCGCGCCGAAGATGGTCAGGCGATAGCTGCCCAGCGGACTTGCTCCGAACACCTCCGAAGGGCCACCGGCGGAACGGGGCAAGTAGTAGATGTTGTAAGCATTTTTGCGTCCGTAGAGGTTATAGACGGTGAAGGTCCAGTCTCCCGTCCAGCGCTTTTTAACCATCAGCGGATTGGTGATCGTCCAGCTGAAGTCGAGTCGGTGATAGGTTGGCAACCGATCGTTGTTTCGCTCCAGGAAAATCGGAACGGGAAGCTCGTCAATGGTCAGAAATCCGTTGGGGACCGTGTAGGGTCGGTTACTCTGTAGGACGAAATTGAAGCTCAGCCGGTGGGTGGTTCCGTCGTCCAGGGTAATGTTGGTGTTCAGGGTGTGGGGCTGATCGAAGTAGCCGTTATACCAGTCTCCACCGTTAATCCGGGTGGAAAAGGTGGACCCGTTCACCCGGTTAAGACTGCGGGCGTAGGCATAGTTGATTTCTCCGGTGAGCATACCCTTGGCTTTGCGGACCCCCACTTCCACGCCATAGGCCTTGCCTTCTCCCTGGACCAGGTCCGTCTCTACTTCCGGGTTCAGGAAGAACTCCGCTCCGGGCTTGTACTCCAGGAGGTTGGCAATCTGCCGGTAATAGCCTTCGAGGCTTAACTCATACTTACCCGAGCCGGGCAGGAAGAATAAGCCCGCACTGTACAGTTCTGCCCGTTGGGGGAGGATGTTGTTGTCGGAGGTTTTCCAGCGGCTGGTGGGTAGGGGAGTGGTCGCGTTGAAGATGTTCTGGAGATACTGCCGGTTAAGGGCGTAAGCCGCTTTGAAACTGGCCCGGTCACTGAGCTGGTAACTCATGCCAAAGCGGGGTTCGAGCCCGCCGTACGATTGCATGTTTTCTCCGGCTCCGAAGCTGGTCGTTCCCGTGAGGAAGTCGGCGGTAATCTCCTGACCGTCCTCGTAAGTGCGAAGTTCCCCGGGGCCGAGTTGACTGAAGTAGGTGTACCGAAGTCCGAGCGAAAGCGTGAGGCGGTCACTGACGGTCCATTCATCCTCGGCAAAAACGCTGGCCTCGATGGCCTGTTCGTTGGTCAGGGTAACGGGGTTGATGCTTTCAACTCCGCCGGGATCCAGCTCACCGGGTTGAAGATCGTAGCGAATCAGTTGTACGCCCCCGGACAACAGGTGCCCGCCGTCCGTCTGGTGATCGAGAATGGACTGGATACTCTTGTACTGAATTTGGGAGCTGTAGGTGACGACATTATCCGTGTTCGACTGGGGAAACAGCACTTTCGGGACGTGGTTGCTGCTCACCAGGCGGGTTTGGAGGCTTGTTTTATCGGAAAAAATCTTCAACCACTCCAGGCTGCCGTTTAGGGTAAAGTAGTCGTTCTGGTTACTTTCCGCTACGATGCCACCAAAGGAGTTGATGAGGTCGATCTCGTAAAAATCCTTGGAGTAGAAGCCGGAAAAAGTAAAGATGTTCTTGTCGTTGGCCAGGTAGCGAAGTTTCAGGGTGCCGTCTACGAAGCGGCTCCTGGTGTTCTTCAGGCGTTCCACCAGACCGAAGACAAAGTCGTTGAATCCCGCTCGTCCGGCGGCCAGCACCTGGAGTTTGTTGTCTTTGGTAAGTGGAGTCTCCACACTGAGGTGACTCGAGACCAGCCCTAGCCCTCCCTGCATTTTAAACTTATCGGTGTTGGGGTTCCGCGAGCGAACGTCGAGGACCGAGGACACCCGACCACCGAATCTCGCGGGAATATTGGCCCGGAATAAATCCACCTTACCTACCGCATCGGGGGTAAACACCGAGAAAAGTCCAAACAGGTGGGTGGGGGTGAAGATCGGTGCGCCGTCCAGGAGCACGAGGTTTTGGTCAATCGTTCCTCCCCGTACACTGAGACCGTTACTGGCTTCCCCCGCCGAGTTGACGCCGGATTGTAGTTGTAGTCCGCGGAATACGTCGACTTCTCCCAGGGCAACGGGCAGAATTTCTATTTCCTTGATACTCAGTCGTTCCACTCCCATCAGCGGCCGTTCCAGCCGGTCGCTGGCGTCGTTGGAGCTTACCTCAATGGTTTCCAGTTGCTGGGCGGTGGGCTCCAGGCGGAGCGTCACGGTCTGAGGGCCGGTAACGCGGAGGTCCATCTGTATGGCCTCGTACCCCAGGAAGGAGGCCAGCAGCCGTTGGCGCCCGGCCGGTATTTCCAGTTGTAGGGCGCCCTCGGAATCCGTGGTGCCCGCCAGGGAAGTACCCTCCACCTGGACGTTGACAAAACCCAGCGGCGTATTGCTTTCGGCGTCTACCGTGCGGATGTCAACGGGGTAGGACTGGGCAAACGCACCCGTCAATCCGACGATCAGGAGGAGGAAGAAAAGGGAGAATCTCATAGAATGGGGAGTGTAAAGGAGGTCATTTGGTGGAGGACGGTCCTAAATTTTGACCTTGGGGGCGAAACTCATTGGGAGTGTCAGAATCAGTACTGGCAACGGAAGCCTGGCTGGGCGGGTAAGGCCGATTATTTGGCGTGACCGCAGGTGCAGAGTAATTAGCGAGGAGCCAGGTTTATTCGGGCCAGCCCACCGGTCGCTGGCGGGTGCGGGTTCCTCCCTCACAGGGAGCAACCGGCGGAGAAGGCATTACGGGCTCCAGAATAATTTGTCCGTCGTAGGGCAGGGAAGTACCGTTTACCGTATCCCGGTTCAGGTAAACCCGTTCAATATCCAGGGCCGCAACGCCCACGAAGCCGAGCACGTCGACCTTATTTTCGCTTCGATCAAGCAGGTTGCCAATCAGCGGGGCGGGTAGGGGGGCATTCAGCCCACTGGCGCCCTCGGCGAGATTCTGCAGGACGACGTTATAGTCGTAGGCCTTCTTGGAAATACTGTACTGCTCCACCTCAAAGAGCAGCCCTCCCGGCCGGGCAAAATCTTCCCGTCCGGCTTCCACTCCCGTGATGCGCCGACCCTGACTGAACTCATCACTGAGGATGTTCAGGTTTTTGCCCCGCGAAGAAACCCAGCAGGTCGCATCGCAGAGGTAATCCCAGCGGTTAACGAATCTGGTGTCCGGCCCGGGAATACATTCCCCGTTGCGCCAGCGGGCCCGTTGGCAGCTGGCACACACGTCGATGGTTTGCCAGGCGGTGTATTGCCACTGATAAAAATTTCGGTCATCCGCGGGGTCGTCAAGGTCCACCAGTAACCGGAAAGCGGGAACGAAGCGATCCAGCCCCTCACTAAAGTAAGCCTCCTGCTCAAACTGGACGCGTGCTGCGGCGATGGGAACCGTTGCGGGGACCCGTTCGGGCTCGGATTCCACGACTTCTCCCTGAGGAGTGACGGCCCGGATGTAGTAGGTGCGGCCGGCTTCGGCCTTGAAGTCCGCGGGCGGACGGTACTCGTTCGTGCTCTCCACCTGTGACCACTGGACTTCGTTGCCCGCATCGTCGATGCTGACCAGGTTTAGGCCCTCGACGGGCAGGAGGGCATAATTGCCGAAAATGATCTCGTTGCGGGAAACCCTGATCGCGCTGTACCCTTCCTGGTCCACGATCCGGCCTTCAAGCAGCAGAAATCCCGTCTCAAATCGGAAGACGGGCTCTACCGGATCGGAGCAAGTGGTGAGCAATAGTGCGAACAAAAGGGGAGGGAATGCCTGGAGCAAGAACCGCCATTTGATCAGATGGGGCAGGGCAAGGCCTGGGTTTGTTTTGGGGGTGTGCATGATGGGGTACTGGAATACTGGGGCACCTCGCCCCTTTTACCTTTGGTGAAAGGTAATAGCTTTATTTTAAAAATAAGCCAGAATTTTATCCCTTTGTCCGATACAAGAGGTCTGGTGGACCGAATTGAGGAACTGCCCCCCTTATTGGTTTACGATCAGTTTTCGGGCGAACTGTTTACCCTCCCTGGTGCTGAGCCGCCAGACGTAGGTGCCGGGAGCCAGGCCGCCGGGGCGGAGCATGACGCGGTTATCCTGGCCTCCGGCCAGGGTAATACTTCCCGTACGTACTTTCCGGCCACTGATGTCGATCAACTCAAAGGTGGCCGTTGCGTCGGTGGGGGCGTAGACCTTGATGTAACTGTCGGGGTTAACGGGGTTAGGCCGGGGCAGGCCTACCGCCCAGTCGGCAATGGCGGTACCCCGTAGTCGAGCAACCTTGACGGGACTGTAATTGTATTTTCCGTCCAGATCTTCCTGCTTTAGCCGGTAGTAGTACGTATTCCCCTTCGATACGCCCTGGTCCCGGAAATTGTATTCCCTGACACTGTTGTTGGGGGCCGACGCGGCCGGGGTCCAGCCGATCCGCCGGAAATTCCGGCCGTCTTCACTTCGCTCAATGACGAAACCACGGTTACCAATTTCATTGTCGGTTTGCCAGGCGACTTCCACGTTTACGTCGTAACCGGTTACGGTCATGCTCAGGAGGTTTACCGGAAGCGTCGTATTACAGCCGCCGGCAATGGGCAGGTACGTGAAGGCACCGTTGATCAGGTTTTGCACGGTGGCGGTGGGTACCTCAAACCAGTCAACGAGAATGCTGCCGTAGATGTCCCGGAAGTCGTACTGCATCGGTACGCCCACATTCTGGGCGACGTCGGGATCGATTTCGGGCGAGTCGCCCAGGACGCCACCCTGCACGCAATCACCAAAGAGAAAGAGGGGAGCGGCATCTCCGTGGTCCGAGCCGTTACTTTCGTTGGAGCGAATCCGTCGTCCAAATTCGCTGAAGGTCATGCCCAGAACCCGGTGGGAAACCCCCAGCAATTCGAGGTCTTCCATGAAGGCTTTGATGGAGTCACTCAGCTCCTGCAGCAGGCCGGCGTGGACGCCGGTGGTGTTGTCTCCAGCCGTTTGTCCGGAATGGGTGTCGAAGCCACCAAGGGTGGCAATGTAGACCTTTGTTCCCAGGCCACCACTGATGAGCGTAGCAATGTTTCTTAGCTGGGGGGAAAGCCGGCCATCGGTGTAGTTTTCTGACCGGGTATCTCCCGCTTCGGCGGCCTCCTGGACGATCGACCCGTAAGTATTGCTCTGTCCGATCAGGTTGCGGACAAAACTTACTTCATCGCCGTAGAAGTTGTCGGGTAGGGGAGTATCTCCCCCCGGAGCGATGTAGAGGTAGTTGAAGGGGTTGTTGACCGCCACGCTGAAGTTGGAGGCCTGCCCCTGGCAGGTTTCGGAGACCACGTTACCCATCGTCATCCCCAGAGGGTAGGGGAAATCGTCGTTGGGGTAACCGGTGGGATAATCGGGATGATCCAGTTCCAGGTAGCGGCCGAGCCAACCGGTGGTGATGACTTCATCCGCCGCCGAGGCGGTGGTCCAGATATCCGTACTGCGGAAGTGCGAGCGATTCTGGTTTGGGTAGCCCGCCGCCTGGACGATGCCTAATTTGCCGTCATTGAATAATTGGTGCATGCCGGTCATTGCACCGTGGAGCCCGGTCTTGGTATTCAGCCCGATGATGCCATCATCCGGTAGGGCGATATTGCCGCGAACCTGCCGGAGGTTCTCAAGTTGATCCAGGCCGATGACGGTATTTAGGCCGTCGTTGCCGCCCGACAGGCGGATTAGCACCAGGATATTGTCGTTGTCCGTACTCGCGAATTGTGAAAAAAGGGCCAGTGGGTTGGCCGCAATTCCCTGCTGCAGTAGGGCGGGAACACTCAGGGCACTGGTTGTTCTCAGGAAGTTTCTTCTGTTCATGATTTACCTACTTGTGCGGGGATTATTGTACCTGAAATTCAGCGAGTTGAAGGAAGCCGTAGGCCATTTCTTTTAGCCGGTTTTCCACCGACATTCGGGTGGCTTCGTCAAATGGGTTTTGCAGATAGTTGTTGTACTCACTACTCCAGACGAAGTCCTGTAAACCCGGCAGTAGCAGTTCCTTTACGGCCGTCAATTGCTCTTCCCGCAGGGGTTGGGGAAGTAGCCGATCCACGAACTCCTCAATCATGGTGTTGGGGTTGGCCGGATTTCTGAAATCGTCGATGAAGGCCAACCAGTCTATTTCGTAGCCCGAGCCATCCCAGAAGAAGCGGCGCAGGGTACATCGGCGGATGTGGTCGGTCCGGCGTTGGATGGTGGAAGTATTGAGCCATAACCTGGCGTAGCTTGGCTCCTGGTAATAGGCTTCCCAGCCGGCCACACTTGGCGGAAGGGTCATCTGCATACCCGTATCCCGGGCGTGGAAGAACGCTACCCGTGCGGCCCGGTAACGATCGTAAACGTCTTCCCATCCTTCGTACCAGGCCAGGGGGCGGAAAAGGCTCTGGACGAAATCCATCGGGGTTTTAATCTGGTTACCAATGATCCCTGCCTGGTAGAAGTGCTCGGAAGCAAGCAGGGCTTCGATGGCCGGCCCCACCACGTAATCGTTATCGATCAGAATTTGCGCCATGGGCTCGATGACGTTCGTTTCCACCGCATCGTCAATGCGATAATAGACGAAGAAGCGGTAAAGCTTGCGGCAGAGGTAGCGCGCTACTTCATCCTGCTGGAAGATGATGTCCACTACCTGCCGGTATTCGTTTTCGTCGCCGTTAGGAATTTGGACGTTACCAAAGCGTTCACTCAACTGCTTGGTGGAAGTATCGTGGCGATTGGGGACGTAGTAGCTTTCCGGATAATTCTCCGGGTCGGTGCTGTTGAAGTAGCGCGTGCGCCAGCCGGTAAAGGCCTTGGCCAGCTCTACAATATCTTCTTCGGTATAGGTCGTGTAGTCTCCCGGGCCAACCTGTGGCCCCTTACCGATGGTGAAAAGCTCCAGGATTTCGCGAGCATAATTTTCGTTCGGATTGGCCGCCGTGCTCTGGTTTCCGTTGAGGAACTGCAGCATGTAGGGATCTACCGTCATTTGTCTAACGAGTTCGCGAAAGTCCCCGGTAGCGAAATTCCGGTACCGCGTAAGGAAATCGTACATGAGGTTAGACTCATTAATGCCTCCCATGCCGAAGTGATTATGCCAGAAGAGCATCATCTTATCCCGGACATTGAACCCCTGTTCGGCGGTGCTGAGAAACCACCAGGACTCCATGGCGCGTCTGCGGGCCCCCTGGTCGGCATTCCGATCATCGGGTGCAAGGTGACTGCCGATAAAGGATTCTCCCCGGTTGAGCGTCGGATGCGATTCGTAGTCGTAGTATACCGGAGGACTCGGCAGCGCAATGGATTCAAATAGTTTACTAATGGATCCCGCCAGGCCAAGATTGACGGCCTGATCGATTTCGGATTTAAGGGGAGCGAAGGTTGCTCGGCGCAGGAGATGGGCCGCCTGAATGTTGGTCCATGGGCCGGCGTAAGGCGCAAGGCTGGTGGTCACCGTCACGGAAGGGAGGGAAAAGGTCGTGGACATACGCGATAGTTTAATCTTTCCTGCGTTGAGCAAAGATCAGCGGTGAAAAACAGTTTTATACCTGGGGAAGACTCAGTCGTGGCTGAGTTGTACGCACAATGTAGTGATAAACCTATGTATAAAATGCTTGAAGGTTGAAAAAACTAACGTTAAACTTAATCAAGAGAGGAAGACACTAGCCTGCAGCAAAGATCATAGGGCCACAATAAGCGTAATTAAACGCATAAAAACGTAAGTATACGTTTATTTGACGCTTAGCATGAGGGTGATGCCGGACCTTGCGGGTCAACAAATGCTTCAATATGGTACAGGCAAGGAATATGGTGCAACTGATCGGAGTGACGGGAAATACTCCGGAAATTTTTCAGCTTTCGGACGGAACCTACCGGACGAAGGTGCGACTTTATCAGGGGACGGCCGGGGGGCAACGACAGATGTTTCATCTGGTTGCCTGGGGAGCCATCGCCAAATCCCTTCACCGCACGGTCGGTCAGGGAGATCAGGTGTTGGTGCAGGGGGTGCTGCGTAACCGAACGATTCCCCTGGGGGAAGGGGTAATGGTGCGCACCGAAATTCATCTGACCCAGTTTTTGCAACTACGGCGGGGAGCGGGCAAGAGCCCGTCACTGGTCGCTAAAATCCGGGAAGAATGAATTGCCTCACGCTGATCGGTCGGGTGGCCTTGCCACCCGTCTACCACTGTACCAAGGCTGGTCACGACCTTACGCGATTTACGCTCAATGCTTCCCCCGGGACGGAAGGGGAGGACACGCACGAATGTATCTCCTGGGGGCCGGCCGCACTTGATCTGCACGAAAATCTGCGAGTGGGTGACCGGCTAATGCTCCGGGGGAGGTTGCGGTATAAATGGCGACAGCTACCGGGCGGCAAGCGGTTTCGGATGGCGGAAATTGCGGTGCGCAGTTATACCTACCTCGGCCACGGAGGAATGGTTGAATATCGACGGTAACGTGAGTTTGGCCATCCGGCAGTGCTCAATGATTCTGCTTTGCAGCACCTGGCGGAATTAACCGGGCCTCAAAATCTGCGATTTTTTGGACGCTGCGAGGAAACAATCCGACATTTGGGTTTGCCGCAAAAAACAAAGCCCATGGCAACTGCTGCTGCCATGGGCTTAAAATTCAATCCGAATACTTATTTCGTAGAGCCGATGCTTGACGTGAGGTATTCCCGGTTGAGGCGGGCAATGTGCTCAACGGAAATGCCTTTGGGGCACTCGGCTTCGCAGGCAGTTACGTTGGAACAGCGGCCAAAGCCCTCCGCATCGTGCTGAGCGACCATCCGCTGGGCCCGTTCGGCGGCTTCCACCTGTCCCTGGGGCATTTGCGCCAGGTGGCTGACCTTGGCGGCGGTGAACAGCATGGCCGACGCATTGGGGCAAGCAGCTACGCAGGCTCCGCACCCGATACAGGTGGCTGCGTCCATGGCGTGGTTGGCCTGGTCTTTTTCGATAGGGATGGCGTTGCCGTCCTGAGCCTGTCCGGTATTGACGGAAATGTAACCACCGGCCTGGATGATGCGGTCGAAGGAGTCGCGGTTAACCACGAGGTCCTTCACCACGGGGAAGGCGGCGGCGCGCCAGGGCTCAATGGTGATGGTGTCTCCATCCTTGAAGTGGCGCATGTGCAGCTGGCAGGTGGTGGTGCCCTGCATGGGGCCGTGGGGGTAACCATTGATGACCAGGCTACACGTCCCGCAAATGCCCTCCCGGCAGTCGTGCTCGAAGGCAACGGGTTCTTCCTTTTGGGAAACGAGCTGTTCGTTCAGTACGTCCAGCATTTCGAGGAAAGACATGTGTGAACTCACGTTGTCAACCTGGTAAGTTTTGAACTGGCCCTTGGTGTTTTCACCTTGCTGTCGCCAGATCTTGAGGGTAAGCTTCATGTTATCTGCTCCCATGATGAATTTTTTTGTGGCTCCTTTCCCAGATCATGGCACCTGCGTTTACGCCAAAAGGTAAGGGCGGGTGACGGGAAAAGGCCGGGCCAATTATTTGTAGGATCTGGTTTTCAGCTCCACGTTTTCGAAGATGAGTTCCTCCTTGTGCAGGATGGGGTCGTTGTCATCCCATTCCCAGGCAGAGACGTAGGCAAACTCATCGTCCCGCCGCAGGGCTTCTCCTTCCTCGGTCTGGTATTCTTCTCGGAAGTGTCCACCGCAGCTTTCCTGCCGGTCCAGGGCATCGAGCATCATCAGCTCGCCCAGTTCCAGGAAGTCGGCCACGCGCAGGGCCTTTTCCAGCTCGGGGTTGTATTCCTTGGCGGAGCCGGGAACGAACAGGTCCTGGTAGAATTCCTCCCGGAGTTCGCGGATCATTTGTCTCCCCTTGGTCAGTCCTTCGGCGTTGCGGGCCATACCACAGTATTCCCACATGATTTTGCCGAGACGGCGGTGGAAGCTTTCGGCCGATTGATTGCCACCGATGGACATCAGGCGGTCAATCCGCTCCTGGGCTTCTTTTTCCGCGGCCAGGAATTCGGCACCGTCGGGATCAATGGTCGGCGTACGAATCTCGTCGGCCAGAAAAGTACCAATGGTGTAGGGCAGGACGAAGTAGCCGTCCGCAAGTCCCTGCATGAGGGCGGAGGCCCCCAGCCGGTTCGCGCCGTGATCGCTGAAGTTAGCTTCTCCGGAAGCAAAGAGCCCGGGGATGTTGGTTTGCAGGTTATAATCGACCCAAAGCCCACCCATGGTGTAGTGCACCGCGGGGTAGATTTTCATGGGCATCACGTAGGGGTTTTCCCCGGTGATTTTTTCGTACATCTCGAAGAGGTTGCCGTACTTCTCGGCCACGACGGCCGTGCCCAACTCCTTGATGCGGGCCTCGCTGGCGTTGTACTCGTTCAGGGTGTTGGCGCGGCTCTTTCCGTAGCGCATGATGGCGTCGGCAAAGTCCAGAAATACCGCCAGGCCCGTGGGGCTCACTCCGAGACCTTCGTCACAGGCCGTCTTGGCGGCCCGGCTGGCGACGTCGCGGGGGACGAGGTTTCCGAAGGCGGGGTAGCGGCGTTCGAGGTAGTAGTCACGGTCTTCTTCCGCGATGTCGGTTCCCTTCTTCCGTCCTTCCCGGATGGCCTTGGCGTCCTCCTGATTTTTGGGCACCCAAACCCGACCGTCGTTACGAAGCGACTCCGACATCAGCGTCAGCTTAGACTGGTATTCGCCGGAAACGGGGATGCAGGTGGGGTGAATCTGAGTGAAGCAGGGGTTGGCCATGTAGGCGCCCTTTTTTACTACCCGCCAGGCGGCCGAGCCGTTGGAGTTCATGGCGTTGGTGGACAGGTAGAAAACGTTGCCGTAGCCCCCCGTACCCAGCACCACACAGTGGGCGGCGTGGCGCTCGAGTTCTCCGGTGAGGAGGTTGCGGGCGATGATACCGCGGGCTTTTCCGTCCTGGATCACCACGTCCACCATTTCGTGGCGGTTGAACATTTGCACGTTGCCCAGGCTGATCTGACGCGAGAGCGACTGGTAGGCGCCCAGCAGCAGCTGCTGGCCCGTTTGTCCGCGGGCGTAGAACGTTCTACTAACCTGGACACCTCCGAAAGAGCGGTTGGCGAGCAGGCCGCCGTATTCACGGGCGAAGGGAACGCCCTGGGCTACGGCCTGGTCGATGATGTTGACGCTGACTTCCGCCAGGCGGTGTACGTTGGCCTCGCGGCTGCGGTAGTCACCACCCTTGATGGTGTCGTAGAAAAGGCGGTAAACGCTGTCACCGTCGTTTTGATAATTCTTGGCGGCATTAATTCCTCCCTGAGCGGCAATGGAGTGTGCTCTGCGGGGACTGTCGTGGAAAGTAAAGGCCTTTACGTTATATCCCAGCTCTCCGAGCGTGGCGGCGGCCGCGCCGCCGGCCAGACCGGTTCCGACTACGATGACCTCAAGACGACGCTTATTATTCGGCGCCACCAGGGGCATGGAAGAGCGGTACTTGGTCCACTTTTCACTGAGTTCTCCGGGGGGGACGTTAGATTGAAATGGCATAATATATTTTTATCGTCGTTGATAGTTTACGCAAACAGGTACATGTAAACGGGAATCACGGCAAAGCCCAGCGGAACCGCTACACTGTAAATACGGCCCACCGTTTTGATGAGCGGCGTGTATTTACGGTGATTCAGGCCCAGGGTCTGGAAAGCCGATTCAAAGCCGTGCCAGAGGTGAAAGGCAATGACCAGCATGCTTACCACGTAGATGCCTACAAAAACCGGATTCTCGTAAACCGCGGCCACCAGAGTGTAGAGGTCCTTAACCGGTTCTCCACCGTAAGCCACCATCTCCGTATTGCCCAATTTCATTTGCAGCCAGAACTGGTACATGTGCAATAGAATGAAGACCAGAATGATGATCCCCAGGGCGCCCATCCGGTAGGAAGCCTTGCTGGCACCCGCCGTTCGGTTCACCTTCACGGCGTATCCTTCCGAGCCACGGGCTTTTTTGTTTTTCATCCAGAGAGCAATGCCCTGGAAGGCGTGCAGCAGGATGAAAAAATAGAGGCCGTAACTGGTGAATTTGATTAATGGATTGTGCGTCATGAAGTACGCGTATTCATTAAAGGCCTGCCCACCGTCACTCCACATCAGCTGAACGTTACCAGCAAGGTGAACGATAAGGAAGGTGATTAGGAACAAGCCAGTCAAAGACATCACCAACTTTTGTCCAATACTGGAGGTGATGAAACGACCAAACCAAGTCTTCATAGGTAGTTAGATTTTGCTAAACACGGCAAAGCTAACTGTTAAAGGGCAGAAGTAATAAATGGTTTGGTGTCGATTCCGGAGCAGCTTTTGTTTAGACTTGTTCTAATTAATTGAGGCGCTTTGATCCCGTTTTCCAAACGGCAGTGGGTGTCTTGTTGGAAGCCCAGGCCTGCCGGAGTATTGCTGGCTTGTGAGCGCAGGGAGGAAATATAGTAGGGGCGCGGAGCGCAGGTGCCATGCACCAACCCAGAGGCTTTTCGGGCAATTTTTTTACCCTACATTTTCGGCATCAAGCGTCCCCGGTGCTTCTCGCCACCAGGTTCGTAGCAGAATCCCACCAAGAAATCACCAGCTCTCTGGGGGCACCCCGCAGATGCGGATAAACGAGGGGTGGACAATAACCTTACTTTTTGCCTACCTTTCCCGTATGGTCCGTTTCTCTTTGTTTTGTACGCTTTCCCTCTTGCTGCTGGGCTGCACCCGGGAGCCCCCGGCAGACGCCGGGTTAATGTCATATTCCACCACCGAAGATTCGGCGACTTACTATTACCGACTAGGTTGGAAAGAGATCATGGATGACGGCTGGTACGGTCCTTCAGAGCAGAGCTACCGCAAATCACTGGCTTTCGATCCTGACTTTTTACTGGCCAAAAGCACGCTGGCCAGGCTAACCCTCGATCGATCGGAACGGCTCCGGTTATACGAGGAACTTCGGAAGGGCCTGCCTTCCGTTACGGGAGCGGAACGCCTGGCCCTGGAGGTGTATATGGGCTTTACTCACTTTACCAATCTTCGGGAGGCGGGCGCGGATTCTACCGCCGCGGTACTGAGCCGGGTCTTGTCCCTGGCGGAGAAAAACTTCGGCGAGATCATCCACCGTCACCCGGAAGAGACCTACCTGAAGGCCGAATATTTTGAAGTCCTCCACAGTGTACACGGACCGGAGAAAGCCCTGGACAGTTTGCGCCTGCTGACTTCTGCTGCGCAGCGACGTGCTCCCTTCATCCGGGGCTTCGAAGTATCCCTACTGGCGGAGATGGGCGAATTTGCCGTCGCCAAATCTTTGGCGGATAGCCTGGCGGCGGGCCTTCCCGCTGACCTTCCCAAACCCCACGCCGTGTACGCGGACTTGTACTTCCAAATGGACAGCTTCTCTCTGGCCCGCTCCTTCGCCGCCCGGGCCGTTGAATTGGACCACCGAAATCTGGACGCCAGCCGACTACTCAGCAGGTCAGAATCGGCGATAAAGGAAGCTTTTTCAGGAATAAAGGAGGATAAATGGGAGAAAAAGGACTAAAGCCTTTTGCTCCGGTTACCGAATATTAAGTAAAACTAACCGCTTATTAAGGTGAGTGGAATTAAAACAGGATTAAATGTGATATTTGTTGGTACAAGAACTTTAAGTCTGAAGGATTTATTCAGCATCAGGACCTACAGTGAACTCTCTCGGATTAAATCAAATCTTCTAGGTCTCAAATTTTCAATTTTTGTTCTTTGCTGGGCACGCTTCCCATCATTGAAGCCCCTTGTGCTTGGCAAAGCGTTTGTGTTGTTCATAGTGTATTGTTGGGCGGGTGCTGCACTAGGTGCACAGACCGCCCAACTTAGTTTTAAGAACCTGGGAACGGAAGCGGGCCTCCCAAGTTCCGAGGTTTATGTCTCTTACGAGGACCATCAGGGCTACATCTGGTTTGGAACGGACAACGGACTGGCGCGCTACAACGGCTACGATTTTGACATTTTTGACAGCCGTCATGGCCTTCAGGACGTCGTGGTCTTTTCTATTGTATCCGGTCCCGAAAATACTCTTTGGGTTTCCACCTACACCGGCAGAGTCTTCTATCTGGAAGGGGATCAATTTGTGCCCTACGAGAACAACGATATTCTGCTGGACATCAAGCGCAACACTCCCTTCCTGGTAATTTTAGGGGTAGAACCCTCGGGAAGCCTGATCCTCAACGTACGGCACGAAGGGATTCTGCGCCTGACCAGGAATGGAACCCAGGAATGGCTGACCGATAGACAACAAGATGCCATGTATCTGGTGGAGGAGATCGAGGGGCGAAACAATGGGCAAGGGCTGACCTCCATCAACAAAGGAAATTTAGTATTCCCCATGCCTTGGGTCAGGCAAGACTCGCTGGTGATCCACACGGGTAATTATAATGAGTGGTCCGAAAAGCACTACCTCAAACTAAGGAAGGAGCCCAGGTTGCCGTACGTCAGTTACGGCGCTAAATTCAACACCGAAGGTCCGTGGGACCTGGCCTTTGTTACCACACGTTTCTTTTACGGTAAGCTTAAGGGGGAAGACATTTTTTCGGTACCTCTGGAGACCAATGCCGTGAATTATATGATGCCCGATAACCAGGGCGGTATCTGGCTTTGTTCCTCGCTCGGAAGCGGACTATTACACCTTGCTTTCGATCCGGAAACCAAGCAAATTACGACAATGGACTCTCTGCTGACGGAATATTCCATCAGCTATTGCATGTATGACCGCCAGGGTGGTTTATGGATTTCAACCCTGGACAAAGGGGTTTTCTACAACGCCTTCCCAACCACCGTGGCTTGTCCCATGCGCCAGAAGCTGCCCAACTCCAGGGCCCTTTCGGTAGCCCTGGTTGAGGATGAGGGGGTTTACGCGGGTTTTGCCAACGGAGAGTTGCACTATGTCGACTTCAATTCCATGGAGAGCCGGAAAATTTACCCCAATGACCCGGCTCAGGAAGAAAATCTATTCAAGTTCTACGAGGTATTTTACGACAAGGCCTACGGTCGCGTCCACACCTCAAAATTTTCCTTCCTTCACCCCTTCCCGCAAAACGGTAGTGAATCTGACCTGCAGCGGTATTTCTCTCCCGAGGGAGGACGGGTTAAGCCCATAAAGCGTTTATCCATACCATGGGACTCCACGGCCGGGGAGTTGGGTTTTTCGGCCAGTATTGAAATTGGTACCCTTGATCGGGCCAGCGGACGGGTGAAGGACTTCTTTTCCACCTTCGATGGAAAGGACGTTCAGGGGCCCCAGTACCTTTACGTGGACAAAGGAGGAAAAAACCTGATTGGCACCTTGCACGGTCTGTATGAGTTGGAGGAATCCTTAGAGATAGGTCGCCCGGACATTGATTTTTCGGGAAAGGACGAACGGGTGGAAGTCATCCATCAACTGAAAAACGGTGCTTACTTGTTTGGTACCCGGGGAAACGGAATCGTTTATTTTGATCCGGCCGGAAAGGAGCGGGTTATCAACATCGATGACGGACTTGCCTCTAACATGGTCCGCGATTTCATCGTGGATGAAGAAGAGGTTATTTACGTAGCCACCCTTAATGGACTATCCGTATTCCGGTTAACACCCGACGGAGAACCGCTGGACGTACGTTCCTTCGGTCAGGAACACGGAATCGTCAGCGACGAAATTCATGGACTGGAAGTTGCTCAGGACGTAGTCTGGCTCGCAACCAGTGAGGGGGTTATGCGATTCTCCATACCACCAAAAGATACGACCTCCTATCCTCCGATCATCACGGAAATTACCGTTGATGGCACCCCGACCTTAATGGATTCCCGGATCAAACTGCGACCGGGCACCAAAAATATTCAGATTGACTACTGTGCGATCGATTTCCATCAGGAAGGAAATATTGCGTATCGCTATCGCATAGATTCCGAAGACGAGTGGACGCAGACGGACGGCGTCTCCGTAATTTATCCCCAACTTCGGCCCGGTACCTACCACTTCGAAATTGCCAGTAAATCCCGGGATGGGGTGTGGAGTACTCCCACTTCATTCAGTTTGATCATTCCCCAACTTTGGTACCGAACCCTATTCGCCCAGATTCTATTTGCGTTAATGCTGATCTCCGGGTTGGTGGTGGCCGTCCTACGCTACGGGCATAATCGACGAAAAGAGCAGACCCTGCTGATTCAAATAAACAACCTGGAACGTTCTGCCCTCCAGGCGCAGATGAATCCCCATTTTGTTTTCAACTGCCTGAATTCCATCCAGAGCTTTATTCTGCAGGACCAGTCGATGGAGGCCGTATCTTATCTGGGCCTGTTTGCCAATCTGGTGCGGCAAACCCTCAATGCCTCGGCAAAGGGTACCCACTCCTTGCGGGAAGAGATCGAGATGCTGGATAACTACCTGCGGTTGGAGAAGCTCAGGTTTAAGGAAGTTTTCAACTACGGCATTCATCAGGCACCGGACCTTCCTCTGGATGATTACCAGATTCCAACGCTACTCATTCAGCCCTTCATCGAAAATGCCGTCATCCACGGCATGAAGGAGCGCGAATCCGGTGGCAGAATTGACGTGTATTTTTCCATGGAAGGGTCAGAACTTGAGGTTTCCATTGTGGATAATGGCCCCGGATTTCAGAAGCAGCACGGCTTCCCCCGCAAATCTATGGGGATAGAAATTACCCGTCGCCGTTTGGAGATGATGCCCCCTACTCCCGACGGCCGAAAGCGCATGGAATTGGAAACTTTACGAGATTTTGAGGGAAAAGTTGCCGGAACTCAGATTATGTTGATGATATTTACACGGAATCTCTCAGAATAGTAGTTGTTTGAAACGTGAAGAGTTAAGCGCACTCGTCATTGATGATGAGGTAGACGCACGTGTCGGAATGCGGAAAATGTTAGAGCGTTGTTGTCCGGAAGTTACCCTGGTTGAGGAAGCTGCGTCCGGAGGACAGGCACTCGATATGGCCAGCAAACATCGCTTTGACCTGGCTTTTTTAGACATCCAGTTGAAGAACGAAAGTGGTCTGGATCTGGTCGATCGCCTGAGAACGTTCTGCCCCAACATCATTTTCGTAACCGCCCATGAGGAGTACGCCGTGAGGGCTTTTCAGACGGAGGCCATTCACTTTCTCCTCAAACCGGTGGAACCCCGTTTGTTGATCCAGGCGGTAAACCGGGCAAAAACTGCTTCGGTGCCGTCCTCTCCGGAAGAGCAAATAACGATTGGTCCCAGATCGGGTGGGGTGGTGGTCTCTGCCTCAGAATTACTCTACGTGAAGGGCGACGGGAATTATTGCACCTTTCACTGTACCGAGGGTCGCGAGTTCTTTTTTTCGGGAAACTTGGGCCATTACACCTCGGTGTTACCCGGATCCAGGTTTTATCGAATCCATCAGTCCTTTCTGGTGCAACTGATGGCGGTAGATGGGGTAAGGGCCCATAAAGGTCAGCTTCAGGTTGTACTGGCTAATGGCGAATGCCTGCCGCTGGCCAGGCGACGCAAGGAAGGGTTTATGAAATTGATGCAGGAACAGCGATAGCGAATCGTTCGGCCCGGAGGGTTTACGCAACTAGCCTTTGGCAACGGCCCCGAGTTCCGTATTGCTCGTCGGGATCGCTGATTTTAAGAAAATGCAGCGGCGTGCAGGTGCCGGGATTTCGCCAAAAAGCCAAGTAAACCGGATGCCTACTTGATCATGGACAGGAAGGTGCTGAAGAACCAGTTGGAATCAACTTTGATCAAAGCATCCAGTGCAGAATCCGCTTTGTAACTGTAGAGCTTCAGGTCCTTCACCACGCTACGGAATTCCTTGGCATCCTCGTCGTTGCCCTCGATACCCGTGAGCTCATCGAGCAGCCGCAACATGGGTTCCAGCTCCCGCTTCTTTCGGGCAATGATGATGCTCTTTACCACTTTAGACATATCCTTCTCGGCCACGAAGTATTCCTTCCGCTCACCGGGGATCAGCTTTTTGTGGGCTAGCCCCCAATCTACCAACATCCGCATGTTGGTATTCACGTTTCCCCGACTGATCTGGAGTTCCTCCATAACGTCATCGGAGCTTTTGGGGGTGTTGGACACCAGTAGAAGAGCATGGATCTGGGCCATCGTTCGCGTGACGCCCCAACTACTGCCGAGCGCACCCCATGCTTCAATGAAGCGATCTTTTCCTTCCGTCAGGTCCATTCGACTGGCTTGTGTTCGTGAGTTGTCCAAACTAGGGCGTTGAAATCTTGTACTGCTATGAAAAAGAAAAATTACCCTTAGAGTTTAATCATAACAATAGTTTTTCACTTTATTCAGGAATAAATGAAACCCGGCCAGCAGTACGCTGACCGGGTTTATTTTGATTCCGGACTGGGAAGTGTAATCGAGCTTGATTACATCATGCCTCCCATACCGCCGGGCATGCCGCCACCGTGGCTGTGACCTCCCATACCAGCGTCTGGTTCGGGCTTGTCGTTGATCACACATTCGGTAGTCAGTACCATACCGGCGATGGACGCCGCGTTCTCCAGGGCAATCCGGGTAACCTTGGTGGGGTCAATGACGCCCGCCTTCTTCAGGTCTTCGAATTCACCGGTGCGGGCGTTGTAGCCGTAGCTGTCTCCCTTGCCGGTGATTACACCCTGCAGGATCACGCTACCTTCCACGCCGGCGTTATCGGCGATGGTGCGCAGCGGAGCTTCCATGGCCTTACGCACGATGGCTACCCCGATATTCTGGTCTTCGTTGTCTCCGGTCACCCCGTCGAGGGAGTTGATGGCGCGCACCAGCGCAACACCGCCCCCGGCCACGATGCCTTCCTCCACCGCCGCACGCGTTGCGTGCAGGGCGTCGTCTACGCGGTCTTTCTTCTCCTTCATCTCCACTTCCGTGGCGGCACCAACGTAGAGCACGGCAACACCGCCGGCCAGCTTGGCCAGGCGCTCCTGCAGCTTCTCACGGTCGTAGTCGCTCGTGGTGGTTTCGATTTGTTGCTTGATCTGACCGATACGGCCGTTGATCAACTCGTCGCTACCGGCACCATTTACGATGGTGGTATTGTCTTTGTCTACCGTAATTTTCTCGGCGGAGCCCAGCAAATCAAGGGTCGTCTGGTCGAGCTTGTATCCCTTTTCTTCACTGATGACCGTTCCACCCGTCAGGATGGCAATGTCTTCCAGCATGGCCTTACGGCGGTCACCGAAGCCGGGAGCCTTAACGGCAACGACCTTCAGCTGAGCACGCAGACGGTTGACCACCAGTACGCCCAGCGCCTGGCTCTCAATGTCTTCGGCAATGATCAGCAGCGGACGTCCGCTCTGGATCACCTGCTCCAGCACGGGAACGATATCCTGCATGTTGCTGATCTTCTTGTCGTGGATCAGTACGTAGGGATTTTCGTATTCCGTGATCATGCTCTCGGTGTCCGTCACGAAGTAGGGGCTCAGGTATCCACGGTCAAACTGCATACCCATTACCTCATCTACGTAGGTGTCCGTGCCCTTGGCCTCTTCAACGGTAATCACGCCGTCTTTGCTTACGCGCTTCATGGCGTCGGCAATCAGGCTACCGATTTCGTTGTCGTTGTTGGCGGAAATGGCGGCTACCTGCTGAATCTTATCGAAGTCGTCACCGACGACCTCACTCTGACCCTTCAGGTTTTCGATGACCGTCTTGGTGGCCAGATCGATACCGCGCTTGAGGTCCATGGGATTGGCCCCGGCCGTTACGTTCTTAAGACCGGCCTGAATCATGGCCTGCGCCAGTACGGTAGCGGTGGTGGTTCCGTCGCCGGCGATGTCGGCGGTTTTGGAAGCTACTTCCTTTACCATTTGGGCGCCCATGTTGGCCACGGCGTCTTCCAGTTCAATTTCTTTGGCTACCGTTACACCGTCCTTGGTCACCTGAGGGGCACCAAAAGACTTCTGGATAACTACGTTACGTCCCTTGGGACCAAGCGTAACCTTCACGGCATTCGCCAGTGCGTCTACGCCGGCACGGAGTTTTTCCCGTGCACTTCTGTCAAAGCTAATTTCCTTAGCCATTGTAAATATATTTTAGTTGTTTTTGCGGATGATATTGTCCGGATGCACCCGAGGTAATCAGCGGGGTGCATCCTGAGGGAAAGGGAACTAGTCGAGAATAACCAGGATATCGTCCTCGCGCATGATCAGGTAATCCTGACCTTCATAGTTGATTTCCTGTCCGGCATACTTCCCGTAGAGCACGATGTCTCCCTTGGCAACCGTCATCAGGTTACCATCTTTACCTGGGCCTACGGCTACTACTTCGCCACGCTGTGGCTTTTCTTTTGCGGTGTCGGGGATGATGATGCCGCCACTGGTTTTCTCCTCCGCAGGGGCGGGCTTAACCACGACGCGATCGTTGATCGGCTTCATGTATCAGTTTTGTTTTGTTCAAAATTTTGGGTTCTCCATGTACCCCATTGGGTACGAACGGCGAGGCAGCTTGAACCTCACCCGCGCGAGAGCGTGCACAAGCCGTGCCAATTTATCGGTTCGGTCAATTTGTCAGTGTAGGCAGGGGAGGATGTCAGAACTGGCGGTCATAATATTACCGTCCCGTTAATCCTCTACGTGTTTGGGCTCACCATCCGTTTATCAATTATCTTCCTGCTCCCCAATCCCCCCGGTATGAAAAACTCATTGACCCTGCTTTTGTGCTGCCTTGGTTGTTTCCTGACCTCAACCCTGATGGCCCAGTCCAGAATGGCCAGAAGTGAAGCGATCTCAATGATTGGTGAGTTAACGCAGCACCTGCTGGAGCACCATCCCTTTGCCCAACAGGTTTCGGGCGCAAGAACGATTGATAGCATCGGCCGTCAACTGGAGGCCCAGCTGAGTATTGTCGGCCATAACGACAGTCTGTCCCTGCTGGAGTTCCTCGCTACCGTGGCGCCCCTGCAGCGGGGAACCGCCGATGGCCACCTCCAGCTGGTCCCGAATCCAAGTCCGGCTACTACGGACAGCATCGCGCTTCGGAACTTTCCGCTGTTCCTCGCCGAGATGAAAGCCGGGCAGTACGTTCTACGTTCCCCGCTGCCGACGGCGATGGCAGACACCCTGCCCGCCGGTACACCCGTGCTGGCCATCGACGGCTGGCGGGTGGCTCCACTCATTGAAAAAATGGCGGTCTTTGGTGGCGCCAACGACAATGGGTTCGACCGTGCGGCCAGATTTCATACGGCCTTCAACTTCGGAAGAAATTATCAGCGACTGGAGGGATGGCGGGATAGCATCAGCATCCTGGTACCGGGCAGCAAAGGCCAGGAGGAACTTCACTGGGTTAAACCGTCCCGTCCCGCGCAAAAAAGCAGCGACCAAAAGTCATCCAAAGGGGCTACGGCCAGACAAACCTTTAGCCTCCGGTTAAGTGAAGACAGTAGTGCCTGGATCCTGAAGGTCCGCAGCTTTTCCTCCTTTTCCTTTGGCGGCAACCGGAACTTCAGAAAGCTGGCCCGCGAGTACTTCGAGCGGATCAATGCTTCGGAAATCAATCAATTGGTGGTGGATCTCCGCTTCAACACTGGCGGTAGCCTGTCGAACTGCAGCTTTCTCTACGGATTTTTGGCCGAGGAACCCTTTCCGGCCCTCACCGACATTTCTTCCACCGGTCCCACGGCGGGGGGGAAGGGCCTCTGGAACCGGTTCGGAATGTGGCTCGTCGGAGGGGTGCGCAAGCAAGACGGCACCTACCGGCAGCCCCGGGAAACCAGGGCCAAAAACCGCGTGCCGGAAAAGAAGCGATTCGACGGCCAGGTAGTCGTGCTGGTGAATAACCTGACCTTCTCCGCCGCAGGATTGTTTGCCAATTACGTCCAGGGCTACGAGCGGGGAATCATCGTCGGGGACGTCAGCGGAGCGTCCAATGAGGTCGTTTACGGTGGAAAAACCCTGGAATTTCCGATCGGGGAAAGAGAACTGTTTACGCTGAAGATGAAAAACTGGCGCCTGATCCCGGCCAACCCCAAACCCGGAAACCTCACCCCGGATATTCTGGTACCCGTCCGCGCCAAAGACCTGTCGTCCGGCAGCCCGGATCCTCAATTGTCGCGGGCGCTGGACTCCTTTAAGTCATAGAGGTACCAGAAATTGACCTTGTCCAGCCAGCCCCGGTCTACGGCAAAACCCAGCCAGGCCGGGCGGTTGGTGTAGATCAACTCCGCTCCCGGCGGAGGTTGGGGTGCCCGGCTGCGGATGCCGTACAGACAGGTGCTGGTCTGGCATTCCGGCCAGTCCGAACGATCCTTCCCCTCTACGATAATGTTGCCGGGCCGCTGGTAAAAGCCCAGGTTCAGGCCGCCATAATCAAAGGGATGGTGACCATCGGCGTACAGGGTGACGGGCTGATGGAATTCGTGATACACGAAACTGGCCACGTCTACCTGTGAGCGGTTGGGTCGAATGGCGTTGAAAAGAACCAGGCCCAGGTTCACCACGACCATCAGCTTAAGGCCGTTGCGGACCCACCCCTGCTCAAACCAGGCGACTCCGCGTGCCCGGTAGATGGCCCGGGCGGCGGCCATAATCATAATGCCCAGATAGGGTAGGAGTGGGTAAAGAAAGCGGACGTCTTTGCGCGAAAGGTAAAAGTGGACGAGTAGAAAGGGGATGGCCATCCAGGTGATCGGATCTTTGCGGTATCGATAGAAAAACCACAGTGGTGCGCCGACGTAAAGTAGACTCAGGGGCGGCACGCCTTTTTCCAGCAGGGCCGGAAAGTAATACCACCAGGGTTCCGATCCGAAGGTGGCGGCCTTACCCTCCAGGAGGTTCACGGCCAGGTAATTCCAGGGGGCAATAACCCACTCGCCGTAGAGCCAGTAGTCGAGTACGGTCCCGAGGCCCAGGGCCGTGCATCCGCCCAGGATCAGGAGGAGCAGGTGCAAAAACTTTTCCCGGCCGATGAACAGCAACCAGGCCCCGAAGCCGACCACGAGGAGGGCGACCTGATACCGGAACAGAAAGGAAAGCCCAAAGAGGAAGCCCGCCAACAGGTACCGATGCCAGCTGCCCGACGGTGGTTGTCGGGGCGTGAATTGCTGGGGGCCGCTGTCCCGCGGCAGGGGGTACCACAGGAAGGCGACCGCAAGGACCAATCCCGACCAGTTTTCGCTGGAGAAACGGACCCCCGAATAGAGGGCGCACCAGTGGAAAAGGAGGATCAGCAGTAGCCAGGTTTTAAGCTTTTGGGCGCTAAACGCAGGTGCAAACCTTTGCCACAGGAGCCAGGCAACCACGAGGAAAAAGGCGGAGGAGAGCACCCGGAAAAGGAAGGTGATCAGGAAGGGGTCGATGGTCTTGCCGAGGGACAACACCCGGTAACCGGCGTAGGCCAGGGCCGGCTGGGCCGCCGGCCGCATCCGCTCGCCGAACTCCCAGGCCAAATCTTCCTGCGGGATGAGCCCCAGTTTGTAGCCGGCAAACTCCCAGATCTGGAAATGCTCGTCTCCCTGGTGGAAGCCTACGGAATTCCAACTGGCGAAGACCAGGAGTATCGCCGCGATGAGGAAGTACTTTCTTTCCAAGACCAGTGGGTTTTGCCCGCAAAGGTAAGCGGGCATGAGCGATGGGGGAAGAATTACGCGCCGAACCTAACGGGCGGAAAATCACGGAGGGTGCCCGGGGCCTGGCCATACCCAAAAGCATGGCACCGGCACGCCGTTGCATTTTCTAAAAATCATTGATCCCGACCTAGCTTCACTCAGTCGACGAGCCAGTTCCTGCGTCACGCCTCGGCGGACGAGTTCGTGTTTTGCGATGCATCGAATGTAGGGTGATAAAAATTTCGCGCTTGAACTACACATTAAATAGTATTCGGACGTCATTTTACTTGGCTACGCCTTCGCAAAACAGGCTTCCGACCACGACTTACTCTGGTCAGAGCAGTAGATTTTTTTTATCACCCTACATCTAATGAACGCTGCTTCAGCCTCGAGGTCGCCGGCCGAAACACGAGGCACGAGCAGATTCGTCCGCCGACTGGTGGAACGAAAAGCGGACAATCCCGAGGAAAGTCCGGAAAAAGCCAACCTAGTGCCCCCCAAATGCCTTTTCACACTACCGATCCTGCGCGCTTTATTGCGGGTTTGGATACCAACCCTTACCTTCGCCAGCGAAATTTCGCTAAATTGATCATGTATGTCCCCAAACAGTAGAAGAATCCGCCGTGTAGCCGTGCTGGGTTCAGGAGTAATGGGCTCCGGAATTGCCTGTCATTTTGCCAACATCGGCCTCGATGTCCTCATGTTAGATATCCTTCCGCGGGATATGAAGGAGGGCGAGACGAACCCCGCAGTGCGCAACAGTAATGCCGCCAACAGTCTCAAGGCCGCCATCAAAAGCAAGCCCGCTCCGCTCTACGATAAGTCCTTCGCCAGCCGGATCACGGTGGGTAACTTCACCGATGACCTCGACAAGCTCAAGGACTACGACTGGATCATCGAAGTGGTGGTAGAGCGCCTGGACATCAAGCAGGACCTGCTTGGTCGCGTAGATAAGGTCCGCAAGCCCGGCACCCTGATTACCACCAACACTTCCGGTATTCCGATCCACATGATTCAGGAGGGACTGAGTGAAGATTTTCGGGCTCATTTCTGTGGCACCCACTTCTTCAATCCCGCACGTTACCTGAAGCTTTTCGAGATTATCCCCGGTCCCGACACCAAGCAGGAGGTACTGGATTTCTTCATGCACTACGGCAGCCTCTACCTGGGTAAGACGACGGTAATGGCCAAGGATACGCCGGCCTTCATCGGCAACCGTATCGGAGTGTTCAGCATGAGTAAGATTTACGCATTGACCGACGAGCTGGGCATCCGGATCGAGACGGTTGACCGCCTGACCGGCCCGGCCATCGGCCGGCCCAAAACGGGTACTTTCCGCCTGGGTGACCTGGTCGGTCACGATACGGGCGCCCACGTCATGACCGGCATCCGGGAAAATGCGCCCCACGACGAAGCGGCCAAAATCCTGGAAATTCCCAGCTACTACCAGTTCTTGCTGGACAACAAATTCCTCGGCAACAAAACCGGCCAGGGATTCTACAAAAAGATTAAGGACGCCGAGGGTAACCGGCAGATTCTCGCCCTGAACCTCAAAACCCTGGAGTACGAGCCCAGCCAACGGGAAAGCCTGCCCAGCCTGAAGTTGGCCAAGCAGATTGACGATCCCCAAAAGCGGGTAGCGGCGCTGTTCAAGTCTGACGACCCCGGCGGTGAGCTGATTCGTCGGGCACTGGCCGGACTGTTCGCCTACTCCGCCAACCGGATTCCGGAAATCAGCGACAACATCTACTCCATCGACGACGCCATGAAGGCCGGTTACGCCTGGGAGATGGGGCCCTTCGAGTACTGGGATGCCGTGGGCATCCAGGCCGGGATTGATGCCGCTGAAGCCGACGGGAATACCGTTGCGCAGTGGGTAAAGGATATGGTGAGTGCCGGCCACGAGAGCTTCTACAAGCGGGAAAACGGACAACTCAAATACTACAACCAGGCCACCGGCACTTACGAGGTGAAACCCGGTCTGGATCAGTTCATCATTCTGGACAACTACCGCGAGCAGGCTCCAGTGTACAAAAACAGCGAGGTCACCCTGCACGATATCGGTGACGGCATCGCCTGCCTGGAGTTCACCAGCGCCCACAACAGCATCGGCGAAGGTGTTCTGCGGGGCTACGAAGAGGCCATCACGAAGCTGGAGGAAGAAGGCTGGAAAGGTATGGTGATCGGAAACGACGCCACCAACTTCAGCGTCGGCGCCAACCTCATGATGATCGCCCAGCTGGCCTACCAGCAGGAGTTTGACGAACTGAACATGGCCGTCAATCTATTCCAGCAAAGCGTGATGCGTTGCCGCTACTCGGCCATCCCGGTCATCGCGGCCACCCAGGGGTACGTCTTTGGGGGAGGTTGTGAAACGATGATGCACTGCGACCGGGCGGCGGTTGCCGCCGAAAGCTACATCGGACTGGTGGAGGCCGGTATCGGGGTAATCCCCGCCGGAGGTGGAACCAAGGAGTTTGCCCTTCGGGCCAGCGACAGCTTCTTTGAAGGAGACGTCATGGTACCCACCCTGATTGAGCGCTTCAAGGCCATTGCCATGGCCAACGTGTCCACCTCCGGGTACGAAGGCTTCAACAACGGCACCCTCATCGAGGGCCGGGATAAAATTGTGATCAACCGCAACCGCAACATTGCCGAAGCCAAGCAAATGGCCCTCGACCTGGCGGACGACGGCTACACCATGCCCCGTCGCCGGGAAGACGTGACGGTACTGGGCCGGGGTGGTTTGGCGGCGCTGTACGCCGCGGCCAACGAGCTGAAGCGCGGGCATTACGCCAGTGCGCACGACATCAAGATCGCCCACAAAATTGCCTGGGTACTCTGCGGTGGTGACCTGACCGGCACCCAACAGGTCAGCGAACAGTACCTGCTGGATCTGGAGCGGGAAGCCTTCCTTTCCCTCTGCGGGGAGCAGAAGACCCTGGAGCGGATTCAGCACATGTTGCAGACGAATAAGCCGCTGCGGAACTAGCAAGAAGACCGCGATACATCGGATGACCCTTCGCTTCGCTCAGGAGGCATCCGATGAACGCTACTTTACCTAGGATTGCGTCGCGTAACGACGTGGCGCCTGATTAAGTAAATCTAAATCAATTAATCAAGCGTTTTACTTACGCTTAAAAAATATAAATCATGCCAGAAGCATATATCGTAAGCGGTTTTCGTTCTGCCGTGGGCAAAGCCAAAAAGGGGGGATTCAGAAATTTCCGGTCAGACGATCTGGCCGTGCGGGTAATTCAGCACATGTTTGAGCAAAACCCGAATATTGATCCTAAGATCGTGGACGACTGCATCGTCGGTTGTGCCAACCCGGAAGGGGAGCAGGGACTGCAGATCGGTCGTCAGATCAGCCTGCGGGCCATGGGGAAGGAGGTTCCGGGAATGACCGTGAACCGCTACTGCGCCAGTGGTCTGGAAACGATCAGCATCGCCGTGGCCAAGATTCGTGCCGGCATGGGGCAGTGCTACGTAGCCGGAGGAGCCGAAAGCATGAGCCAGATTCCCATGACGGGTTACAAACTGGCTCCCAGTTACGAAGTGGCCAGCGATACGCCGGATTACGTCGTCAGCATGGGCATCACGGCGGAGTCCGTGGCGGCCAAGTACGGCATCAGCCGGGAGGCGGCGGACCAGTTCAGCGTCCGGAGTCACGCCCTGGCGGAAAAGGCCATTGACGGCGGACTGTTTAAGGACGAGATTGTTCCCGTGGAAGTTCCCGAGGTTTTTGTGCGGGACGGTAAGCGGGTGGAGAAGACCCACGTGGTGGACACCGACGAAGGCGTGCGCCGGGGCACGAGTATGGAAGGACTGGCGCGGCTGCGTCCGGTCTTCCGGAACAACGGTGTGGTCACCGCCGGTAATTCCAGCCAGACCAGTGACGGTGTAGCCTTCACGATTGTGATGAGTGAAGAGATGGTCAAGCAGCTTAACCTGGAGCCCATCGCCCGACTGGTGAGTTGTTCCGTGGGGGGTGTTGACCCGCTCTACATGGGCATCGGTCCCTGCGTGGCCATCCCCAAGGCCCTGCAGCAAGCCGGGCTGAAACTGAACGACATCGGTCTCATTGAGTTGAACGAAGCCTTCGGTGCTCAGGCCCTGGCCGTCATTCAGGAAGCCGGTCTCAACCCTGAGATCGTCAACGTGAACGGAGGAGCCATCGCTCTGGGGCACCCCCTGGGATGCACGGGAGCCAAGCTCTCCATTCAACTCCTGAATGAAATGAAGCGTCGCAATGAGCGCTACGGAATGGTGACTGCCTGTGTGGGCGGTGGCCAGGGAATCGCCGGTGTTTTCGAGCGACTGTAAAGCCCGCCAACGCTAAAAAGTAGCTGCCCTCTCTGGATGTTGTTCTGGAGGGGGCAGTGTTGTCTTGGAAAATATCTGGCGGGAAGTATGGCCGATAAAACGAGGTTGTGGGCACGAATTTTGCGTGGCTATCTGACCGGTGGCCCCTACATTTTTAACCGTGCAAAGGCCCCGAGTTTCGTACAGCTAGCTGGAATCGTTGATGTTTAGGAAAATGCAACGGCGTGTCCGCTAGTCAGTCGGATAAACTTGTGCGATTAGCCTCTAGAAACAGAAGTACAGGTGCAGCGAAGCGGAATCCTCGTGCTTAGCCAGGATGCCGGGAACCGGGAAAAGGAGCAATTATTTTTAGTAAAAATGAACAAGCTCCGTGGCGTAGAGTGTTGTGGGGTGATTGTACCTTAAATGTATACCTACCTATTTCCCCTATGGCAAAATGGTCTCTGTTACGCAGGTGGCGTATCCTCTACGAAAGATTCCAGCAGCGTAACTCCCCGCAGGTAAATCTGGTATTTGGCTTTGGCCTGTACGCCCTCATTGGTACGCTCTTGCTCCTTCTGCCAATTTTTCATAAATCCTCGGTCAGCCTCTTGGACCACCTGTTCATTGCCATTTCTGCCGTATCCACGACGGGATTGGTGACCGTCAGCGTATTCGATACCTACAATTTTGTCGGTCAGTTTATCATGATGGCGCTTTTCCAACTCGGCGGTATTGGTTACATGACCCTGACGACCTACTTTCTCCTGTTCACCACCCAGAGAATTACCCGATGGCACTCTCGCTTGATCGGAACGGAATTTACCCTGCCCGAGTCCATCAAAATCAATGACTTCATCAGAAGCGTAATTCTCTTTACCGTTGTCATGGAAATTCTGGGGACCTTCGGTTTCTTCTGGGTGTTCAGAGATGCCGGGATGGCCTTCGGGGAACGCTTATGGTTTTCTCTTTTTCACAGCGTTTCGGCCTTTTGTACGGCCGGCTTCAGCCTGTTTAACGATGGGTTTGCCGGTTTTCGGGATGACGGCGGAGCCAATGCGGTCATTTCCGTGCTGGCCATTGCGGGCTCGCTTGGCTTTATCGTGATTACGGATTTGTGGTACCGGCTTTCGGGGAAATCCAAAGAACTGACGTTTACCACGAAGATTGTCGTGGTTGGTTTTATCCTTTTACTTTCCCTTGGTACCATGGTGTTCTACGCCACCGACCCCCTGTTCGCCAGCGGAGAAGGTTCCTGGATGGCGGCCTTTTTCCAGGCCATGACCACCGTCGGTTTCAATACCGTCGACACGGGAGCACTGGCGCTCCCGGCACTGTTGCTGGTTACCTTTCTGATGTACGTGGGCGCCAGTCCCTCAGGGACCGCCGGGGGTATGAAAATTACCACCCTTACGGCCATGGTGGCCGTGCTGAAGAGTCGCCTCCTGGGACAAAAGAAGATCACCTTCCTCTGGAGAACGATTCCCTTTGAGCGACTCTACGTTGCGACTTCCACCTTCATGCTGTACACGAGCATGATTTTTCTGTTTACCTTTTTACTCTCTTACACCGAGACGTTTGCCTTCGAGGAAATCCTATTTGAGGTAGCCTCGGCGCTGGGGACCGTTGGACTCAGCACGGGCATAACCGGAGATTTAAGTTCGTGGGGGAAAGTGCTGATCAGCATCCTGATGTTCATCGGTCGGGTAGGGGTACTCACCTTTGGTTTTGCCATCCTGGAGCGTACCCAGCGCAAGGAAGAGGAGGAATTTCAGGATTGTGATCTGGCGGTCTAGGATTCACCATCTCCGGCCATGAATACCTTTGTGTCGCTAACCCGGTTCGGGTAGCCGGACTCTAATCGGATTCCCCAAAACTTCACCGAAACCATTTATCTTTCTGCCCATGTCCACCTACTGCCAGTACGTTCAGGGTTTACCCGCCGAAAACCCGCACCGCTTTTACCACGATAATGAGTATGGCTTCCCCATTCCCGACGATAATGAGTTGTTTGGTCGCCTGCTGCTGGAAATCAACCAGGCGGGTCTGAACTGGACGGTCATCCTCAATAAGCAGGATAATTTTCGGGCTGCTTACGCTAATTTTGACCTTGCCGCCGTGGCTAGCTTTACCGAAGCGGACCGCGAGCGTTTGCTGAACGACGCAGGAATCATCCGCAACAAACTCAAGGTTAACGCGGCCATCCATAACGCGCAGGTTATCCTTGATTTACGGCAGGCCTATGGTTCCTTTCAGGCGTGGCTGGATCACCATCATCCGCTTCCGAAAAGCGACTGGGTCAGGCTCTTCAAGAAGACCTTCAAGTTTACCGGAGGAGAAATAACGGGCGAATTCCTGATGAGCACCGGCTACCTTCCCGGAGCCCACGAGGAGCGTTGCCCGGTTTATCAACGGGTGCTGGAGACCAATCCCGCCTGGAACCGCTAGCCATCGCTCCCACTGATGGATCTGGGGCCCGGCTGACTCGTGGAATCAGATAAATTCCTCCTGCCCCGGCTGAGCATGAGGGTTCCGTTTCACTGCACCTGCGCTCCGCGCCCGCTTTTCAATAAGCCCCCGCTAAAACCTTACGGTTTGCCCGTGACTCGTCAACCAGGTGCCGTAGACGGCTCCCGGACCCTGCATGCGGAAATTAACTCCGACGATCTCGAAAACATGCTCCGGGGCGCTCGTCTCGTAGGCCAATTGTTCGTTAACCCAGAAGCGTAGATTGCGGTCCCTGCCCTCGATGCGCAGGTTCGTCCACTCGCTTAGATCGACCCCAAATCCCGAAAGGTCCGCCCGATTACTGTCGATGTTTTGTCCGAGCGCAAAAAGGCTCAGGTCCCCCACGCAACCCGGCGCGCTGAGGGGCACCACTAAAGCACTATTCTTGCAGAGGAGCAGTACTTCCATATGTTGACAACTCCCACTGCCCCGGTCATAGTCAGACCGCAAGTTAGCGTTGAAGGTGAAATTATCCGTCGTCAAACCCTCCGCCGCCGGAACGTTGTAGTAGCGCACTTCCGGGAGTTTGGGCTCCAGGGGATAGCCGTTGGCCGCCAACATCTTTTGGGTCACCTGCAGGGTGTCCTCTTGTTGAAAGTCGGTGGGGTCAAAGTAGATGGGGGACGGTTGGTGAATGGCCGCAACCCAGCCCTCGGAGTTGATCCGAAGATCGTGCTCGGCCACGATGGTTTCTTCCTGAATAAGCTTTGCCCGGAAGAAGCCGGGGTAGTAGTACATCGAGGAATGCAGGGAATCCTGAGCCGAAACTTTTACCTTTCGACGGACATCCCAATTCTGGGAAATGAAGAGATTGCCCTCCGGGCGCTGCGGAGCGGAATATCGAAAGACGACCGAATTTGGTACTCCGGAGCTGAGTACTTTCTCGGAAGAAAAGCGGTAGTCGTCGGGCCTGATGATGCTCGTCTGGGGTGCTCGCTTCCGGTTGCCCATGATGGTGGTTAACATCAGTACCACCGTACCCACGCCCACAATCCACATGAATACTTTAGCGGCGGCAGTAGTGGTGGCGGGGGTAGCGGTTTCCTCCCGTTTCGGTGGGGCCGGCTGCTCCTGCTCCAGCTGGCCGCAAAACGCCCGCCAATCGTCAAACTGCAGGAATTGAGCCAGGGCATTAAGGGTGGCCGTGGAGGGATTGCTCTGGTAGTTGACCCTTCCCCACAGCCGCTTTAGTGTGGTTATGCTGAGCTGGGTGCCCGTCGCTTCGTGGATGCGGTCACTCAGTTGTTCGAAGTCATAGTTGGTCCAGCGATCACGCTCTCCCCAGCCCAACTTTTCTTCGATGGCCGACAGGCATTGAGCAATGGCAGTTTCTTGAGACATCGGGGTGGTTAATTAAGGTGAGCCTGGCCCCGGCGATAGCGGAACGCTACGGGATATTACCGAGCGATGGTAATCCAAAGGCCCAAAAAACCCTGATTTTCGATCACTTTTAGCGTCGGCCCGTAACTCCAGCCTCCTGCATCAGGGACGGAATCCGTCGGGAAAATAAGGCTTATGCCCGCTTTCTCACCCGGAGTACCATGTTAAAGAGGAGCCCGACCATCATGCCGATCGTACCGATCCAGAACAGGTTGATGCCGGGGAATTCGATGGCCTGCAGGGCCAGCCAATCCGACCGGGAGCTGTTGGTCGCCACGGCAATCGGGACCGCAATTTCCTCCCGTCCTTCCGTTCTGGCCACGAGCAACGTGGCTTCGTTGGTGTTGGGGTTCAGGTTGACCAGGTTGGCGTAGAGCCCCAAATCCCGAATCTCGTCGCGCACCCGACTGGGTTGCTTATCCCGAATGATGAAGACCGGTTCCATGGAGCGGGGCTGCCCCCGCTCGTCCAGGGTCTCCAGCCGGGCACTGACCGCAATGTCACCCTCCACGGGAGCATAATGGTCTACCTCTGGCTGGGGATTGAAATTCCGGAACGTGATGGCCTGACCGTCAATTTCGAAGGTACTGCCCGGTGCCACGACGAACTCCTGATAGTCGAGTTCGTCTTCGTCAACGAGTAATTGCTCGAAGATGCTCTCGTCAATCTTTATCCGGGTGGCAATTTCGTTGATCTGCGCGGGGTAGTGATACAGCAATCCCTTTCGCAGCACCAGAGCGACCTGTCGCTCGTAGATTTCTCCGTCGTCATCGCGGCGAACCCAAACGGTGGCCCCTACGCCCAGGTCATCGGGCTCGGCCACGTAATCCGGGTGCGTGGGCACCCGGGCAAAATCCGTCAGGCCAACGGTAAAGCCCCGGATCAGGAAGGTGTCGGGTTGCCGTATCTTGATTGTATCCCGAAAGTCAATACGCTCTCCGCTTTGCAGGGATACGATCTGATACTTCAGGCTGTCTTCCTTGGCCCGTTTGGCTTCAATACTCTGCTCCTCTTCCGGCAAACTCATGATGACCGTGAAGATGTCCTTGTCCCAGTAGTGCTTGGTACTGGGGTTGGTGATGGCAATCTTCTCAAAGCTCTTGTCGTAGAGTACGTTCGGTTCCAGTTGGAATTCCTCCACCACCTCTCCGGCGGCGTTGCGCTGTTTGTAGTCTACGAAGTAGGTGCGGTTGTATCCGTCTATGGTGTCGTTACGCAGCGTGAGCTCATAGTTTTCCATGACCATTGGCTCATCCTTGATCAGGATGACGGTGGTCCGCACGAGTTCCTCATCGTCGCTCAGCCCCTCCATCAGGAACTGATTGTTGGAGATGATCCGCTTGTTGGTGCCGCTGGCGAGGATGCCGATCAGCATCAGGCCGAAGCCGATGTGACTCATACTGCTTCCGAAGACTTTGGGGTCCTTGCGGGCAAATTGAATCAGGTAGTCCAGGTTGGTCCAGACGGCAAACCAGCCGGCGAAGAGCAGCAGTTTGTGCTGGTAGCCGGGAGCCTGAATCCAGAGGGTAACCAGATAGCTGAGGACCAACGAACCCGCGACGGCAATCGCCGTACGGATCAGGAAAGGTTTTGCGTACTTCGAAAATTTTCGCTCCCGCCACCGCAGGTAGTGGGCAATTCCGGAGAGGATACCGATGAAAATACCGATCCAGATCTGGAAGTTATTGTGGTGCTCTTCCGGGTCGGCCAGCGTGACCCCCTCGTAGATGGGGTTGAAAATTTCCCGGATTTCGTTGTACACCGGCAGGCTCGTGGCCCCGGTGATCAAGACGGAGGACATGAACAGCACCAGGCTGCCGATGAACATCCAGAACTCCCGGCTACTGGTACTTTCTTCTTTTTCCGGTACCGGAATGGATTTCCAACGCCACACCATCAGGCCGATACTACCCAGGGTAAAGAAGCCAAGGAAGAACAGCAGTTGGGCCTCCAGCCCCATTTCGGTGAAGGCATGGACACTGGTGTCCCCCAGTACTCCCGAGCGGGTCAGGAAGGTGCTGTAGATGATGAGCACGAAGGTGAACAGGTAGAACAGGTAGGTCGCCCGGATACCCTGCCCGGTGGCCTTGCTGATGAGGTTGGTGTGCACCCCGGCGACCAACATTAGCCAGGGTACGAGACTGGTGTTTTCCACCGGATCCCAGGCCCAGTAGCCACCAAAGTTCAGCGCCTCGTAGGCCCAGGCGGCGCCCATGAGAATCCCGATGCCGAGAATGCCGGCACTGAAGAGGGACCACCGCAGTCCGGGTGCCAGCCATTCCTGGTGCTTACCCGTCCAGAGGCCCGCCACCGCGTAGGCGAAGGGGACCACCGTACTGGCAAAACCCAGGAAGAGGGTAGGCGGGTGGATGGTCATCCAGTAGTTCTGTAGGCTGGGGTTGAGGCCGTTACCCTTCAGTAATTCCACGTAATCGGCCTGCTGGAAAATGGGGGCATCCACCACTTCGCGTAACAGCAACATGGGGTTAGAGCCCAGCTTCACCACCGTCTCGCCGAACTCGAAGTGAATCCCGAGCAGCATGCTCACAATGATGACCTGTACGGAACACAACACGGCCATCACGGGGCGTTCCCACTGCCGAGCGTACACCATGAGCACATAACCCAGAATCACGTGCCAGAACATCCAGAGCAGAAAGCTGCCTTCCTGCCCTTCCCAGAAGGCACTGAAGATGTAGCGTTGCTGCAAGTCCCCACTGACGTGAGCGGAAACGTACTGATACTCGTAGTACTGGTTGAGCATCGCGTAAAAGATGCAGCCGATGACGGTAAAGACCGCCGCTCCGTGCGCCAGGAAGCTCAGTTGCCCCAAGCGGTGCCATCCCCGACTGCGCAGCTTTTCGTCGCGGTAGTGCGTCGCCAGAAAGTAGCTGACCATACTGAGCAGACCGCCAAAAAAGGCCAGCAGCAGGGCGAAGTGACCAATGTGGCGGGGTGCGAGGTGCTCACCGATGTACTGAATTTCTTCCAAGGTTGACTACGGGTTCGTGGGGTAAGGAGGAGGATTGAGGTTTTAGGATTTAGGTCTTAGGATTTAGGAATGATGATAGAGGCTTATCCTTAAGCCTAAAGCCTTGATCCTAAATCCTAAATATCTATTCAGTAAGTTCTTTGATCATGGACTCTTCGTCCTTGTATTTACTGGGACACTTGAGCTGGATGTCCTTGGCGATAAAGGCTTCCTGGTCCATGCGCCCGGTGAGTACGATGGATTCACTCATTTCAAAGTCCTGGGGTTTGCCCTTGAGGAGGATGACTTTCCGTTCGGTGCCTTCCTGGTCGCGCAACCAGAAACTGAAGTAGTTGGGATCCTTGAGGGCATCGTATTCCATGGGCTTGTCCTTCACCAGGGTGCCCACCAGCTTTACCTGGTCACCGTTTTCGGTTGCCGTGGCAAAATTTGCGTAGGGGGCAACTTCGCCTCCGGCACGGAGGACAAGGGCGACGGCCACGATGGCCATGATGATGGCAAGGATATACGTTTTCTTCATCGTACGAAAAGTTTAAGTAGGGGTACCACCGCTTAGTGCGATCAAATAACGAAGATGAACCACCGTTGGATGCGGGGTCGAGGGGTTTTGACCCCGGTTTTACGTGCCGGAAGGGGCGACGGAGCGCAGGTGCCAGGAAAATCCGGCGAGCCGCGCTGCCTGGCGCACCCAACCTAATGCACAAAGTTAAATTAACGCTTATCGTTGGGGGTCAGAATTGGGTCATGATGTCTTACTTACTATTGAGTTGCGGTCCGGACGGGGAATAGTCGTGGTCCTCCCGGCCGAATGTCTTTGGCAAAAAATAAACAATTAACTTCCGCTCCTATTTATTTCGGGAGTTAGGAAGACTCCTTTGTTACATGGCACCGAGGCCCGCTTGAGAACCAGATGAACCCCAGAATGAAAAGAATTACCTTCCGGTTGCTGCCCCTGCTCGGGCTTTTGGTTGGGTTGTGTGGGCCCGCAACGGCCCAGGACCTTACGATCAGAAAAACGACGGAGCCGATTACGGTGGACGGAAAAATGGACGAATCCGTTTGGAACAGCGCCGAGGTAGCGACCAACTTCCACCAGTTTTTTCCCACGGACACCGTGATGTCCCCCCTGAAAACGGAGGTACGGGTACTGTATGATGCGGAAAACCTCTACATCCTTGCCCGCATGTGGAGCGTCGGGCCGCGGGATGAGTACGTAACCCCCTCTTTCCGCAGGGATTATCGGGGGCGGGCCTTTGACGGGTTTTCTGCGGTACTCGATACCTATCAGGACCGGACAAACGCCTTTTCCTTCGGCATCAACCCCTTTGGCGTGCGGCGGGAAGGCCTGGTGAGCAATGGGGGCGAACTCTCCCTTACCTGGGACAACAAATGGTTCGGCACCTCCACGATCGAGGAGGATCACTGGGTGGCCGAAATGGCCATTCCCTTCAAAACCATCCGCTACAAGGAAAATCTGGATACCTGGTTCGTGAATTTCTACCGGGTAGATAGTGAACTGGGGGAAATTTCTACCTGGTCTCCGGTCCCGCTGAATCTGAGCCCCAATAATTTAGCCTTCAACCGCGAAGTCCAATTCGTCGAACCCCTCAATGACCCCGGATCCAACATCTCAGTGATCCCCTACGCCGCCTTCGGGACGGCGAAAGACTTTGTGGCCGAGACGCCGTCCACTTCTGATTTTGACGTCGGAGGAGACGCCAAGATTGCGCTTTCTTCGGCCATGAACTTCGACCTTACGATTAATCCCGATTTCTCCCAGGTAGAGGTGGATCAGCAGGTGACCAACCTGGACCGCTTCGAAATCTTCTTCCCGGAACGCCGACAGTTCTTCCTCGAGAACGCCGACCTGTTCAGTTCCTTCGGCTCCAGTCGGACTACCCCCTTCTTTTCCCGCCGGATCGGGGTGGCCCGGGATACGGCCACGGGCACCAACGTCCAGAATCCCATCTACCTCGGTGCTCGCCTCAGCGGAAAGATTAATAACGACTGGCGCGTGGGTTTACTCAGCGTACAGACCGCCCGGGATAATCGCATCCAGCTTCCCTCTACCAACTTTACCGTGGCTTCGCTGCAGCGGAAGGTCTGGGAACGCTCCAACATTTCCGCCATTTTCGTGAATAAGCAGGCCGTGCAGGATTCCATCGGTGGCGACTTCACCCTCGACCCCTCCGCCTGGAATCGCACCCTGGGTGCAGACTTTAACTACGCTTCGGCCGACGGTTACTGGACCGGCAAAGCCTACTATCACCGGACCTGGGACCAGGACCAGCGGGACTCCACCTTCTCCCTCGGGCTAAATCTGGAGCTGGACGCTTATCGCTGGGGTGTGCGCACCGGAGTGCGCTCCGTCGGCGCCAATTTTAACCCCGAAGCGGGATTCGTCCGGCGACGGGATTTTCAGCAGCACTTCAACACCATCGAGTATAATTTCTACCCCCAGCGCGGTCCCATCCAGTCCCACGGCCCCGGTTTCGACTACGACATCGTCGGCAACCAGCAGTTCGGGGTCACCGACTGGGACGTGAACCTCCTGTACCGGATCGCCTTCAGGAACACGGCCAACTTCCGGCTGCGGTTGCGCCGTCAGTTCACCTACCTCTTTCGGGAATTTGACGCCAGTGGAACCGGGGGACTGGCCCTCCCCGAAGGCAGCAGCCACTGGTACAACTTCATCATCGCCAGTTACGAATCCGATCAGCGTAAATCGTTTTTCTACGAGTTGTCCACCCGCTCCGGAGAATATTACAATGGGACGCGGATCAACCTCGAAGGCTCCTTCACCTACCGCTTTCAGCCCTACGGTTTCGTCTCCCTCGATTTCGCCTACAATCGCATCCGTCTGCCGGAACCTTACAACGACGGTGACCTGTATTTGATCGGTCCCCGGGTGGACATCACCTTCAGCAAGAACATCTTCTGGACCACCTTCGTGCAGTACAACAACCAGATCAACAACATGAACATCAATACCCGCTTCCAGTGGCGGTACGCGCCGGTGTCCGATCTGTTTGTCGTCTACACGGACAACTACTTCACCGACATCAACAACCGCTTCGTGGACTTCGGGGCTCCAAAGTCACGCTCCCTCGTGCTCAAGGTGACGTACTGGTTGAATGTGTGAGGGTGAGCTCGTCCGCCCAGGCGTGACGTAGGAACTGACTGGTCGGCCGAGCGACGCTGTACGATCATCTGGTTTCGAATCTATTACGATGCTTATTCCAATGAAGGGTGACAGTCTTTTTGTGGTTAACCAGCCCGTCGTATTGCTCGTCCGTCACCTCAGGGTAATCGAACTGGAGGTAGTCGCACACCAACAACTCGACGGTCACTTCACCCTTTTCGGGGTGCAATACGAAGTCGAAATCCCCGTATCCGGGATATTGATTGAGTAGCTCAGCATCTGCGGGCTTGTCGTAAAAGGCGGAAAAATCAAGGTTCGGTAGCACGATGGAATCGGCATTCATCAGCTGACCTTCCCGGTGGAGGAAAAAGAACGAATCGTGGCGCAGGCATTCCGGAGCTTCGCATTCCTGGTTGGAAACTACCACAAAGGCTTGTTCGTCCCGGCCACTAAAAATAGCCATCTGGAAGGAGGGCGGAAAGCCATCGTCCGAGTACTGCCTAAAGGAGAGCGAGCGGTTTTGGGTGTCAATGTGTTTGACGCCCAGGTCCCCGCCATATTCCCGCCAGTTGCATAAGTAAAAGCAGGAATCGGGTATTTGCTCGAAGTAGTAGGCAACTGTGGCGTGGGCAGTCGTATCCTGACCACTGACGTCAGACGAAAGGCCGAAGAATACCAGGCCAATGATCAGCAGAAAATACTTCATTAAGGCCATGTTTGAATCGATAGGTAATGGGGTAAGGAGGTACTTATTTTCACTAGTGTTCCGGCACCGACGTCCCGACAATGTCGGGGACTGACTGGTTGGCCGAGCAGTAGTTCGGGTAAACAGCTTGGGTTAAGCCCAATTTTCGCCAGATAAATCCGGCACTACCGCCAAATTTAGCAGTATCCTACTTCACCGTCACCTCCCAACTGATCGGCTTCTCCAGGGTCAGCAAATGTTCGGGGTAGGGGCCGGCGCTGGGCATCCAGCTGTTGTCGCCGCCGAGGCCGATCTGGGCACCGTCGAGGTTGAGGGTGTAATTGGTGGCTGGGGTGAGCTCGTGGGTGTGGGTGGCCGCTTCGAGGGTGGCCTGGGTGTAGGGCCAGACGCTGAAGTTGAAGTTGCCGGTAACGGTCAGGGGTTGGGCTCCGTTGCCGCTGAGCTGGAGGTCGGAGACGTCCTGCCGGTTACCGTTCTCGGCCGGGAGGATGTAGGGTTCCTGGAGGGCATCCAGGGCCGCCCGGTGGCGGCCGTACCGCGCACCATGCTTACGGTCGACGTAAGCTTCTTGGGGCCCGCGACCAAACCAGCTGGCGGTACTATAACTGCGGGGAATCTCCGTCTGCAGGCCGTAGCGGAAGACGCCCGGCACTTGAGCGTTGGCGTCCGTTTTCTGCAGCGATTGCGCCAGGGCTACCCCGCCACCGGCGGGGAAGCTGATGCTCACCGTTTCCGTCACCGCTCCCTCCAGGTACTGACGGGTCAGTTGCAGGCTGTTGTTGCGGAAGTCATGGCTGACCAGGGTGGGGGAGGCATCCCGCCAGGGACGGTAGCGACGGGCCAGTCTGGCCGGCTTGTCGTTGTCCGTCGGCGCCCGCCAGAAGTTCGGCTTCAGGGGAGCGGCGAACAGGGAATTCCCACCGCGAAGCACTTCATTGATGATGCCCGTGCTGCGGTCCACGTACACCTCCAGTTCTCCGGCGGCCACGAGGATGGTGGTGGGGGTTTCCTGATAGGTGGCCCGCAGGTTTTGCCGTACGGGACGGGAGGCCACGGCCGGAGCGGCGGCAATCGGCAGCTGATCGAAGGCGACCTCGTGGCCCACCGGCCGCCCGAAGGCGGCCTCCCGTTGCAGGAAGGCAAACTCCAGGTACTTGGTGCCCTCGGGCAGGGCTTCGTCTAGCGTCCATGGCACCTGCGCACCGGCGCCCACCGCCGGTGCCTTACCCCGCCAAATGCTCGTGGTGCCCGCCAGCGTCACCGCCCTTACCTCCATGTCGTACTGGGAAAGATTGGTGTGCGTCAGCCAGCTTTTGATCAGGAACTGGCCGCCGGAGCGACGGACCTGCACCGGCTGGAAAGCGTGCTTGACCTCGTAAAGGGCGGGTTGGGGCGTGCGGTCCGAATAGACCAGCCCGTTGGCCAGGAAGTTGCCGTCGTTGATGTCTTCCCCGAAATCGCCACCGTAGGCCATGTAGGTTTCGCCCCGGTCGTTGGTGACCTCCAGGCCCTGATCGATCCAGTCCCAGATGAAACCACCCGCAAAGGCGGGGTAGGTGCGGAACATGGTGGCGAAGGTGTCCAGGTGACCGGTGCTGTTGCCCATGGAGTGGGCGTATTCGCAGTAGATCAACGGACGATCGTCGTCCGCCGCCAGAATTTTGCGCATGAGGTCCTTATTCGTGTACATCCGGCTGCGGACGTCCACGTAGCCCTCGTCGGGCGTCGCCTCGGCGGCAAAGCTGTTGCCCGCGGCCCCCTCGTTGTGCAGCATCCGACTGCCGTCCCGGTTTTTGATCCAGGCGGCCATGGCGGCGTGGTTGGGCCCGGTGCCGGCTTCGTTGCCCAGGCTCCAACTCACGATGCTGGGGTGGTTTTTGTCGCGCTCGACCATGCGGATGGCCCGGTCCAACATCGCCCCGGCAAACATCGGCAGACCGCTGATCTGACTGCCCGCCTTGTGGGTCTCCACGTTGGTTTCGTCCATCACGTAGAGTCCCACGGAATCGGCCAGTTCGTAGAGGTAGGGATCATTCGGGTAGTGGCTGGTCCGCACCGCATTCAGGTTAAAGGCCTTCATCAACCGGAGGTCTTCCTTAATCTCCGCCCGGGTAACGGCCTTGCCGTTGCGGGCGCTGTGGTCGTGGCGGTTGACGCCGTAGAAAATGACTTCCCGCCCGTTCACTTTAAAGCCCTCCTTGCCCCAGCTGAGCGTGCGGAAGCCAACGTTTTCCGCCACGACGTCCACGACTTGTCCGCCGCCATCTTTCATGCTCAGCACCATGCGGTAGAGGTTGGGGGTCTCGGCGGTCCATCGGGCCGGATTCGGTACTTCCAGTTCCAGGTGATAGAACCGATGAATGCCGTAGGGGCCGCGGTAGGCGCCCCGTTGGTAGTATTCGATGATGGGGTTCACGGACTTCGCTACGGGCGATCCCACCAACTGGCCGATGGGGTCAAATAGCCGGAGCTCAAAGTGCCAGTCCCGGATCACTTCCGGGTCACGAAAGTGGAGTTGGGGCTCTACCCGCAGGGTGCCGGTGCGGTAGTCCGAGGAGAGGGTGGGTTTGGCGAACAGGTCCACGATGTATTCGTAGGGCGTGCTTTCGACGTAGACGGAGCGGTGTAGGCCGCTCATGCGCCAGTGATCCTGATCTTCCAGGTAGGAACCGCTGCTAAAGCGGTAGACTTCGCAGTAGACGGAATTTCCCCGTTCGCGGGCCACCGCCGTGATGTCGAATTCGGCGGGGGTGCGACTGCCCTCACTGTAGCCGATGTACTGTCCGTTGACCCACACGTGAAAGGCGGAACTGACGGCCCCGAAGTGGAGTACTTGCCGGTCACCAGTCTGGAAGCCCGGAAGGTCGAAACTGCGTTGGTAGGCGCCCATCGGGTTGCGGTCGTGCATCGTCTCTCCGGCCCGGCTGGGCACGAAGGGGGGGACTACCGGGCGGAAGGGGTATTCCCAGTTGGTGTAAATGGGGTGACTGTGCCCCTGCAGTTCCCAGTTCCCGGGCACCCGAATGCTGGACCAGCCGTCGCCGAGGTTGCCCAGCGAAGCGGGGGGAGCTTCGTTGCCGCCCTGCGGATAGAAACGGAAGTTCCAGGCCCCGTCCAGGGAAGTTCGTCCGGCTACGCTGCGGCCATCCCGGGCGTCCACTACCCGGTCGTAGTGTTTCAGGCTGGCGTGGGCGGGAAGTCGATTCACCGAGAACGTACCCGGGTTCTGAACGTACTGTTGTTGGGCCTGAAGGTGATGGTTCGTCGCAAAGAGGAGCATCAGGGGCAGGATCCAGGATGAGTACTTGGGCGCAGGTGCGCAGGTGCCAAGAAATCGGGAAAGAGCCAGGGGGACAGAAGCCTCAAACATGCGGGATGGATTTTGGGTGAAAAGCTACGAAGAATCGAACGGCTGGTAAGTTTTTGCGGAGGGATTTACGTCGCTATTCCACCGTGAGGAGCGCTTGAATTTTAGGGTGTGGACTAAGGTGAAGGCCAATCTCAGCACCTTATTTGGGGCCAATTTTGCGCCAGTTTCAGGTTCCATTCAGCACATTTTCCTACCGTTCAGCACAAATCGGACCTTTTATTTGGTCAGCTCTCCCCGCAAAAGCTATTTTTATCACTTTAAATCAGGCCCGGAGTTGGTGGTCCCTAGATAATCTCTAAAAAAGGACGAATGTTAAGACCTTTACCTAACCCGAGTGGGTTGGCCCTTCCCGTTAGAAATATGGGGTGGACAATTTTCACTCTTCTACTACTTTTACTTGGCACTACTACCAGCTACGCTCAGGTAGTGCATGACGGAAACGCAACCTGTGCTGTTGAGACCGGATCAAGTAATACCCTCACCGTACCAAACTTCACCGTTCCGGCCAATGAGAACGTGCTGATCCTGGTGACGACTTATGCTGAACGGCTTTCAACGGCAAGTTCGCCGACTTACGGAAATGCCACGGCCACCTGGAACGGACAAAATCTTACCTTCCAACAGCGAGGTATCTCGGGGGAGAAAACCACCGATTATCTATGGCTTCACTTGCCTTCGGTTGCATCCGCTACTACTGCTGATCTGGTCATCACTTACGATGGCGTCGTGGAGTTCCGCTCTGCCGTAGTGCAATCAATGAGTGGCGTGAGGGCAACGAACCCCTTCACTTTCTCCTTTTTTGATTTCTCATTTATTTTTAATGGCAATACTTCAACCTCCGGCACCGTATCCGCAGATGAGGGTGACCTGGCCTTTATGACCGTAGGTGCTAATTTCCCTATTGGTACGTCTGATAATCTTGTCCTTACTACCGGGCAAACCATCGGTAGTGATTGCATCAACCTGGGTAATCCAGAGTACCGGCAGCTGGTTACGGCCCATGCGCCAGTTGACGCCACGGGCGATGAGTTCTTCTCTTTCGACCTCGATAATGCGTTCCGGCTCATCCCCATGGGATTTGCCATCCGTCAGGCGGAACCCACAAACTGCGAAATCACCAACGTTCAGGTCACCAACCTCCGTTGCGGAAACAATGGGGTGGAGCCCGGCCAAACCTACGCCGACATCAGCTTTGACGTAACCGGTGGTAGTGGAGACTACATTGTCCTGGTTACCCGCGACGGGAATACTACTACGGCAAACGATCCTCTGGCCGGTCTTCCCATGGAAGGAACGGTAAACACCAGCGGCCAGCTCACGTTTGATCCCGCCGACCCCGGTGATATGGTAGAAATCCAGATTGTTGACCAGGGTAATGGTGGCTGTCAGTCAGTGCTGGTACCCGTGACGGTACTGGAGTGCCCTCCCTGTGAACTGGAGTGTGAAGAGAATGTAACCGTGGAACTCGGCGAAGACGGTACGGTGATGTACCCCAACGATCTTCCCCTCATCAGCTTTATGGGTGGATGCACGGATCGGGTAAACGGTCCCTTCACGATGGGCGGACCAGATGCCCGTACTTTTGACTGTGCCGACGTCGGTCAGACCTTCGAACGCCGCATGGTCTACAACGCCCAGGATGGCAGCGGCGAAGTAGTAGGCTGTGATTACACCGTCACGGTTATCGATCCTACCGCTCCCGTACTGGAGTGCGAAGAATCCGTTACGGTAGAACTGGGAGAAGACGGCACAGCATTGATGCCCAACGATCTGGCGCTGATCAGCATCACGGACGATAACTGCCCCGGCCTGGATTACCTGAGTGGTCCCTTCACGGTGGGTGGCCCCATGGCCCGGATGTTTAACTGTGAGGACGTCGGTGAAGACATCACGCGCCGTCTGGTATTTAACGACGCTAACGGCGGCGGAGAAGTGGTGGGCTGCGACTACACGGTAGTCGTGGTGGACAACGTGCAGCCCGAAGCCCTGTGCCAGGATGGCCTGGTGGAACTCGACGAGTTTGGTGAAGGCGGCATTGACGCCGAAGATATTGACAATGGCTCCAACGATGCCTGTGGCATTGAGAGTCTGGAGCTGGACATTGACGAGTTCGGCTGCGACGACGTTGGCGAGGTGACGGTCACGCTGACGGTCACGGACGTGAACGGCAACGAAAACACCTGTACGGCCACCGTGACGGTGGAAGATAACGTAGCGCCCGATGCGGTTTGCCAGGACATTACGGTAGAACTTGATGAGAACGGAGAGGCATCGATTGCCACCGACGGTGGTGGCATGGGAGCTGCTGATCCGATCACGCAGGTTACGGGCTCGCTGGACGATACGGATCCTCAGTTTGAGCGTCCCAACGGCAACGGCACGACATGTACGGTCAATACGGGTACGCCCGATCACTTCTACGACGTGCTGGAGTTCAGCATTGACCAGGAGGACATGTACACCTTCATGATGGAGGACATTGTTGGTCCTGACTTCTACTTCTTGCTGTACGAAGGTGGCTTTGACCCCAACGCTCCCTGTGATAACTTCCTGATCGGCAACGACGATAGCCCACAAGGGGGTACGACGGAGCCGGAGATCATGATCCAATTGATGTTGGTTCCCGGTGAGTACAGCCTGGTGACGACGGCCTTCTTTAGTGGAGCCGGTCCGCTGGGTCCCTACACGATCAACATCAGCAGCGACGGAGGCGGCAACGTCCTTCCCCGCGGTGCTGGTGGTGGCTCCCTGATTGACGGCGGTTCTACGGACGCCTGTGGTATTGCCTCGTTCAGCGAAGACATCACGGAGTTCACGTGTGCGGACGTCGGTCCCAACACGGTTACGCTGACGGTTACGGACGTAAACGGCAACGAAGACAGCTGTGAGGCCACGGTTACGGTCGAGGACAACATCGACCCCGAGATCACGACGACTCCCCAGACGATTGTGCTGGACGAGAACGGTTTTGCGAGCCTGACGGTGGCCGATCTGGCCAGCGCCACGGACAACTGCGCAGTGGCCAGCCTGACGGCCAGCCAGCTGGAGTTTGGCTGTGAAGACATCGGCGAGGTGCCGGTGACAATCACGGCCGAAGACGTAAACGGCAACGTGAGCACGGCCGAAGTGATCGTGACGGTGGACTTCATCCAGCCGCTCTACGCCTGCGTGGGAGAGCTGAACCTGACGCTGAACGAGAACTGCCAGGCGCTGCTGATCCCGAGCATGGTGCTGACGGGTACGGAAGCGTGTCTGGAGGTATTCGCCTTCGACATTACGGTCATGGACGACGATCCGAGCAACGGTCCGATCATCGACGGTTGCGGTAGCTTCCAGTACATGATCAGTGCGGCCAGCCTGGGTGATGAGCCTACGCTCGGCTTCACGGGCGACTTTGCGCCGGAGAACTGGACCGAAGAGCTCTTCTTCCTGGACGGCTTCCCGATCATTCCCGAAGATGCGGGCATCGAGTTTAACGAAGACGAGATCGTGATCAGCACGATCGGCGACGACTTTGGGGTCAACCTGATCGGTCAGGTGTCCTACACCTTTGCCGAAGACGGTGAGGTAGGCTTTGACTACGACTACAACGGTATTGACATCGTTGCGGGTACGGAAATCGGCTTCGACGACGCCTTTGTGGTCTACACCTTCGAAGGCGCGGTGGTAGAGGTACTGCTGGATACGGACATTGCCGCTACGGGCCGTCTGGAGTTCCCGGTAGAAGCCGGCTTTACGCTCTTCATCGGCATCGACGACGATGGCTTTACGCCCAGCCTTTCGGACAACCCGGATG
>NZ_SNAQ03000027.1 GCF_004375085.3 Lewinella sp. W8 | reverse complement strand
ATCTTGACCAAGTAGGGGCTTACCACTTTTAAGATGGTCTGCTAACAGCTTTTGGAGATCCGCTGGTAATTTGTCTTTTGCGCTTTTCATTCTTAAAGATAGTAGACACACTTACTTGAACAGTCTCCCAGGCTACGCCTTCGCGAAACAGGCTTTCGATCACCGTACATCCCTGGTCTTAACGGTACACGACTCCCCCCACAGCTATCGGGATCGGCAAGGAATCTCTGGTAAGAACTGCGGATTTTATCCCCCTACGTCGGAAGAGCCCCTCGTTGCGCTCGGGAGACATTCCATGGACCCTCTTCCTTCTTCTCCCTTCCTTCTTCCTTCTTCCTTCTGCCTTCTTCCCTCTTCTCCCTTCCTTTTCCCAAGTCCTCATTCCTCCACCCTAAAACTTCCCCCGCCTTCCAGTCGTTCCCTCCCTGTTGAATCCTACCCTCCCATGCTCAATCACAAATCATTCGGTTCGGGCCCGCCCTTAGTGGTCTTGCACGGCCTTTTTGGCACCCTGGACAACTGGCAGACCTTGGCCCGCAAGTGGGCCGAGCTGTACACCGTCATTCTGGTGGACCAGCGCAACCACGGCCGGAGTCCCCATTTCGACCGGATGGATTACAACCTGATGGCCGAAGACCTCGCCGAATTTCTCGAAGCTCAGTGGATTCACGAATGCTTCCTCCTCGGACACAGCATGGGCGGTAAGGTGGCCATGCAGACGGCCCTGAACTATCCGGACCTGGTGGAAAAGCTGGTGGTGGTAGACATTGCCCCCCGCGCCTACCGGCGCGGCCACGACGATGTTTTCGCCGCCCTGCGCTCCCTCAATCCCGCCACGGTCGGCGACCGGCAAACGGCCGACACCACCATGGCCCAGTACCTCTCCGACCCGGGCGTACGACAGTTCCTGCTCAAGAACCTGGCCCGGGCCAAGGAGGGTGGGTTCCGCTGGAGAATGAACCTGCCGGTCATCCACCAGGACTACGAAAAAATCATCGGCCCCCTCGACCTGAGCGCTGCTCCCTACGAGGGCCCCAGCCTTTTCATCCGGGGTGCAAAAAGTGGCTACGTGCAGGACGACGACCTCCCGGCCATCGAAGCCAATTTCCCCAAAGCGAAACTCATTACCGTGGCGGATGCCGGCCACTGGGTCCACGCCGAACAACCCGATGCCCTGCGGGAACTGGTGACCACCTTCCTGGGGTAAGGGCCCTGGAAGGGTCCTCCTCCATGAGCGAGGTCTACAGCCGGGGCGTCAGCCCGGCTAGGGCCTCGCGACCAACCGCCCACCCACCGGCACTGATCAATGTCCCCGCCGGCATTACGCAAAATCAATCTAGCCCATTCGCCGAAAGGCGATATTTGACCCTCACGCAAAACCATTTAAATCATGCGCCTCGATCACATTGGCATCGCCGTTGCCGACCTTAAGGCCGCCGATGAACTCATCGCCCGCCTGCTGGGGCGTGCCCCCTACAAACAAGAAGTCGTTGCGGAACAATCCGTCATCACCAGCTTCTTTGATGCCGGCGCCCAGGACGCCAAGCTCGAACTCGTCGCGCCGGAAGGTGCCCGGGGCCCCATCCAGAAATACCTCGACAAACGCGGTCCGGGCATCCACCACCTTGCCTTCGAGGTGGACGACATCCGCGCCGAAATGGCCCGCCTTGCCGCCGATGGCTTCCAGCTCCTCCAGGAAGAGCCCAGCCTGGGGGCCGACAACAAACTCGTCTGCTTCCTCCACCCGAAGAGTACCGGCGGGGTACTGGTGGAAATCTGTCAGACGCGTAAATCATAACGCCATGGAAAAACACACGGCCGCCTACTGGTCTTCCCGCTACCGTGCCGCCGAAACCGGCTGGGACATTGGCTACGTTTCCACCCCCATCAAGGAATACCTGGATCAGCTCGAGGATAAGTCCCTGAAGATACTGATTCCCGGAGCGGGCCGGGGCTACGAAGCGGAATACGCCTGGCGGCAGGGATTTACGAACGTCCACGTGCTGGACCTGGCGAAGGAACCTCTGGAGGACATTCAGCGACGGGTACCGGACTTCCCGGCCGCCCAGCTCCACCAGGGAGACTTCTTCGCCCACCGCGGCAGCTATGACCTGATCCTGGAGCAAACTTTCTTCTGCGCCCTGCCTCCATCCCAGCGGCCCGACTACGCCGCGGCCACCTACGACCTCCTGGCGCCCAACGGCAAGCTGGTGGGCTTGTGGTTTACCTTTCCCCTGCGGCCGGGGCAGGACGCGCCGCCCTACGGCGGCGATCGGAAAGAATACCTCGGCTATCTGGCATCTTTCTTTCGGGTAAGGGTGTTCGAAGAGGCATACAATTCCATCCCGCCGCGCGCCGGCAACGAGCTCTTTGGCATTTTTGAGAAGCGGGAGGAAGTAGCCCCCGCCCCCGATGAATAAAGAACAGCGCTTACTGCTCATCCTGGCCGCCGTCCAGTTTTGCCACATCATTGATTTCATGATCATCATGCCCCTCGGCAAAAAGATCATGGCGGAATTCAGCATCGAGCCCGGACAGTTCGCCTGGGTGGTCACCTCCTATGCGCTGGCCGCCACCATCGGCAACATCGCCAGCGTGTTCGTCATCGATCGTTTCGATCGGCGCTCGGCGCTGCTGTTTCTCTTCTCCTGCTTCACCATCGGCACCTTGGCCTGTGCTTTCGCCCCCACCTACGCCGCCCTGCTCGGCACCCGTTTCTTCACGGGCCTCTTTGGCGGCACCCTGGGGGCACTCGTGCTGGCCATCATTGGCGACGTGATTCCCCTCGCCCGCAGGGCTTCGGCCATGGGCTGGGTCATGACCGCCTTCAGCGCGGCCTCCGTCGTGGGGGTCCCCTCCGGCATCTACATCGCCGCCGAACTGGGCTGGCAGGCGCCCTTCATCGTCACGGCGGCCCTCTCGGCAATTTTTGTGGCGGCGGCCTGGTACCTCGTCCCCAACCTGCGGGGGCACTTGCTGCCGGCTGAAGACGGAAGTATGGGCGCCAAGGCGCAGGATGCCGGGGTAAAACCCAAAAAGCCACGCGCTTCCGTTTTTACGCCCTTCGTGAACATCCTCTCTGACGGTAACCAGCGGGCCGCCCTGCTCTTCACCCTCACCCTCATGTTGGGGCACTTCACCATCATTCCCTTCATCGCCCCCTACATGCAGCTCAACATCGGTTTTGCCGACAAGCAGGTCAGCCTCATTTACCTGATCGGGGGACTGCTCACCGTCGTCCTCCTGCCCGGTTTTGGCAAGTTGGCAGACCGCTTCGGGCGCATGCAGGTCTTCACCATCGCCTCCGTCTTCGCCCTGGCCAGTATCTACGCCCTCACGAATCTGCAAACGGACTCCATCACCCTGGCCCTCGTCGTGACCTCCTCGTTCTTCGTCGTGGCCAGCGGCCGTAACGTGCCGGCAACCACCATGATCACCTCCGTCGTGCGGCCCGAAAATCGGGGCTCCTTCATGTCGCTGCGGCAGAGCGTCAACGAGGCGGCGCTGGCCGCCTCCAGCTTCGTGGCCGGCCTCATCGTGACCGAAGCCCCCGACGGCAGTCTGGAACACTACGAACTCGTCGGCTACTTCGCCATCGTGATGAGTGTCGTGGCCATCTTTACGGCCAGTAGATTGCGGGCGGTGAGTTAGTCGTCCATTTAATCGGCATCCCCCCGTTCCACAAAACTATACACGTACGGCGCCTTGTGCGCCCCCCCGGAGTAGCGCTTCTCGTGCCGCACCAGAATTCCGGAACTGAGCATCCTCCGCTGGAAGCTGGCGCGGTTCAGCTTTTCCCCCAAGATGGCTTCGTGCACTCGCTGTAGCTCCTTGATCGTGAACCGCTCCGGAAGCATATTGACCCCCACCAGCATAGCGTCTACGTTTTTCCGCAACGCCACCAGGGCGCGTTGCACCATCTCCTCGTGGTCAAACAGCAAGGGGGGTAATTCATCCACCGGATACCACTCCAGAGAATCGGAAAGTTTGTCCGGCTTGGGGGTGACGTGGTGGTAGTTGATCAGGGCGTAATGGCCCACGGAAATAAAGCGGTCCTGCAGGCCGGGGAAATGCTGCGGATTGTGTCCGCTGGCCCGCAAAATTTCCCGCATCGTATCCGGCCGGTAACGCGCCAGGCTGCCGAAAGTATGGAATTGCTCCAGGTGGATATCCGTGAGCCCCGTGCGTTTCTCGAGTCCCTTCTTGACGGCTTCGTTGAGGTCCTCGTTACGGCCGATGAAGCCCCCCGGCAGAGCGAACCACCCCGTATTGTGGTACTCCAGAATCAGTATTTTCAGTCGCTCGCCCGAGAAGCCAAAGACCACACAGTCGTAGGCCAGGTGGGGCAAATAGTCGTCCACGAAGGTAGGAGGGCCGGATTGGGGCATGGAAAACGGAAACGTTTGGGTCCGCGATTTTAAGCAAAGTATTTGGAAGTAAGGGCAAATAGGACTACTATTGTTGCACTTCGCAACAATAGTGTCGTGAAGTTGCCATCAGGATCAATTCAATACGCATGAACCGACTTCTTTTGCTCATTCTTCTTTTCATGGCGTGTACGCAGGTGCAGGCCCAACTGGTTACCGGCAAAGACGTAGCCGTGACGGATACGGACCGGGGAAAAGTCCGGGGCTTTATCCTCGACGGTATTTTTACCTACAAGGGTATTCCCTACGGCCAGGCCGAACGCTTTGAACGGGCGGTAAAGCCCGAACCCTGGGAAGGAATAAGAAGTTCCATGACCTACGGGCCGGTAGCTCCCCTGCCGACCCCAACTACTTCCGTGCAGGACGAAAGTGAATTCGTTTTTGATCATGACTGGGGGTACACCAGTGAAGACTGCCTGGTGCTGAACGTATGGACGCCCTCCATCGAAGACGACCGTAAGCGACCCGTAATGTTCTGGATTCATGGCGGAGGGTTCACCTCCGGGTCCTCCCAGGAATTGCCGTCCTACGACGGCGAGAACCTGGCGCGCTCCGGCGACGTCGTCGTGGTATCCATCAATCACCGGCTGAACGTTCTCGGTTTCCTCGACCTTTCGGAATACGGGGAGCAGTATGCCACCTCGGCCAACAACTCCATCCTCGACATCCAACTAGCGTTGGAATGGGTGCGGGACAACATCGAAAACTTCGGGGGTGACCCCGGCAACGTGACCATTTTCGGGCAGTCCGGTGGCGGCGCTAAGGTTAACACCCTGATGGCCATGCCTTCCGCCCGGGGGCTCTTCCACAAGGCCATCAATCAAAGTGGTGCCTTTCGGGGCGACATGCCCGACCAGACGCTCACCCGACGGATCGCGACGGAAACGCTCAAAGAGTTAAAGGTGACCGCGGAGGAGGTCGATAAGCTGCAGGAAATCCCCTTTGCGGAGTTGTCCGCCGCCAGCAGCCGGGCCCTCGCCACCCTCAATAAAGAACTACAGGAATCCGGCGAAAGCACGGGCCCCTTCGGCCTGAGTTGGGGGCCCAGCATGGATGGTAACGTCTTACCCTACCAGCCCATGACCCCCGAAGCCCTGGCCCTTTCCAAAGAAGTCCCGCTGATGATCGGTACGGTGAAAAACGAATTTGCCCCCTTCTTCCTCGGCCCCCTCGCCGAGGCCCCCGAAGAACAGATTATGGGCTTCATCAAACAACAGCACGGAGATCGGGCCGAAGAATTCATCGCGGCGGTTAAGGAAGCTTACCCCGAAACGACCAAAGCGGTGGACCTCGTCAACGTGGATATGATGTTCCGCACCGGTGCCGTCAACCAGGCCAACATCGTTTCATCGGTAACGGATGGCGCCCCCGTGTACATGTACCTTTTCACCTGGCAATCTCCCGTGATGGACGGTAAATACAAGTCCCTGCACTGCATGGAATTGCCCTTCGTCTTTGACAACATCCAGCGTTGCCTGAACATGACCGGAGGGGGAGATAAAGCGGAGGCCCTCGCCAAAAAAATGAGTCGTGCCTGGATAAATTTTGCCCGTTCCGGCAACCCGAATCATGATGGTATTCCGAACTGGCCGGCCTACCAAGCTAAGGACGGCGCCACGATGATGATGGACCATAAATGGGAAGTCCGTCACCACCCCGATCAAAAACTACTCGAATTCAACGCTGGTAACTAGTCTTAAAGGATGAAGAATCTAATGCATTTTCGCAACCTACCCCACTTCACTTTGCTGGGGCTGCTAACCATACTACTGTCTTCCTGCGGGCCGGAATGGACCGAAACAAAAGGGGAAGACTTCAACCTAATCACCCACACCGACGGGCCGGAACTGGGGTATTCCCCGAATTCCGGGGTGGCCATTCTTACCGTAGACCGGAAGGCCTTCAAGGACCTCAATCAGAACGGCGAATTGGACCCCTACGAAGATTGGCGACTGAGCACCGAGGAGCGCGCCGCTGACCTGGCGGCACGAATGTCCGTGGAGCAGATTGCCGGCCTGATGTTGTACAGCGGCCACCAACGGATTCCCGGCGGCGGATTCCGCGGCTCCACCTACGACGGCAAACCCTACGCCGAAAGTGGGAGTTCTCCCTGGGACCTCTCCGATCAACAGGAAACGTTTCTGACCGAAGACAACCTCCGCCACGTTTTATTTACCTCCGTGGAGAGCCCCGAGGTAGCGGCCCGGTGGAACAACAATGCGCAGGCACTGGTGGAGGGCATCGGACTGGGCATCCCGGCCAACAACAGCTCGGACCCCCGCCACCAGGCGGAAAACGACGATGAATTCAACATTGGTGCCGGTGGTGAAATCAGCCGCTGGCCAAACTCCATCGGGATGGCGGCCTCCTTTGACCCCGAACTGGTGCGCAAATTCGGCACCATTGCCTCCCGGGAATACCGGGCGCTCGGTATCGCTACGGCCCTGTCCCCCCAAGTGGACCTGGCTACCGACCCCCGCTGGTATCGCTTCAGCGGGACCTTTGGTCCGGACCCTTCCCTGACGACCGATATGGCCCGCGCCTACGTCGATGGGTTTCAGTCGAGCGGAGACGGCGGCTGGGGCAAGGAAAGCGTGAACGCCATGGTGAAGCACTGGCCCGGTGGAGGTACCGGGGAGGCTGGCCGCGACGCGCACTATGGCTTCGGCAAGTTTGCGGTCTTCCCCGGCAACAACCTTGACGACCACCTGAAGCCCTTCGTGGAAGGTGCCTTCAAGCTGGAGGGCGGCACGGGATCCGCTTCGGCCGTGATGCCCTACTACACCATCTCCACCGACCTGGACCCGAGTGGCGACAACGTCGGTAATGCCTTCAGCAAATATTTCATCAAGGACATGCTGCGTGGAGAGTACGGTTACGACGGCGTGGTGTGTACGGACTGGGGCGTAACCCGCCAGGACGAAGGCATGGCCGTCTTTGGGGCCACCCCTTGGGGCGTGGAAAGTCTGACGGAAGCCGAACGCCACTACCGCATCATCATGGCCGGCTGTGATCAGTTTGGCGGAAACAACGATGCGGGCCCCGTACTGGAAGCCTACGAAATGGGCGTTGCGGAATTCGGAGAAGAGCAGATGCGGGCGCGGATGGAGCAGTCTGCCGTACGGCTCCTGAAAAACATCTTCCGCGTCGGGCTTTTTGAAAACCCGTACCTGGACGTGGCGGAAACCACGGCCACCGTGGGTAACCCCGATTACATGGCCGAAGGGTATGAGGCCCAGCTAAAATCGCTCGTCCTCCTGAAAAACAGTGGCGGAGTATTGCCGCTGGCCAAGAGCACCAAGGTGTACATCCCGGAGCGGTTCAATCCTCCTTCAGAAAACTTCTTCGGGGCGGTAACCCCCGGCAGCTGGCAGGCTCCCGTGGCCAACGAGCTGGCCGCACGGTATTTCGAACCCGTCGGTAATGCTGCGGAAGCAGACGTAGCCCTGGTGTTCATCACCGACCCCCAGAATGGCCGGACGGCCGGTTACAACGCCGAGCTGGCCGAAAGCGGAGACAACGGTTTTCTGCCCATCAGCCTGCAATACGATGACTATCGGGCCACCGAAGCCCGCGACCCTTCCCTGGCGGGCGATGCCCGCGAAGGTGACGTGCTGAACCGTACTTACCGCAACAAACTGGCGTCCGTCAGCAACCGCAGCGACCTGGAACTGGTGCTCAAAACCGTTCGCGAAATGGGGGATAAACCCGTGGTCGTGGTGCTACAAATCAGCAACCCGACCGTCGTGGCGGAATTCGAAGGCGAAATCGAGGGACTCCTGATCGATTTCGGCGTGCAGCGGCAGGCGGTGCTGGATATCCTAACGGGAAAAACCACTCCCTCCGGACTGCTTCCCCTGCAGATGCCCGCCAGTATGGCGACCGTCGAGCAACAGTTCGAGGATGTTCCCCTCGACATGGAAGTTCACCGCGACGGAGAGGGCAACGCCTACGATTTTGCCTTCGGACTCAACTGGGAGGGCGTCATTCGTGACGACCGCGTTGGTCGCTACGGAAAAGCAAGCGCCTCCCGGTAATAAATTTACGGCTCCCTACCGCATGCTCCCGGCACCCCGGCTGAGCACGAGGGTTCCATTTCATTGCACCCGCGCTATGCGCCCACGTGTTCTGCTGCCCCCTGACGCCCGCTAAGGGCATTCAACAACCATCACATCAAAAATTACCCACGTGAAACTTTATCCATTTTTCTTTCTCCTACTGCTATTTACCTTTTTCACCGCTTGTGGCGACCAATCAGCCACGGAAGCTGAAACGGAAGAAACCACCGAGGCCGAGGTGACCGAAGCCACCGACTTTGGTGGCCTGGCCCTCTATACCCTGCGCGACACGATGGCTGGCGATCCTAAGGGGGTGCTACAGCAAGTGGCGGACCTGGGCTACAAGAACGTTGAGGCCGCCGGGTATCGCGACGGCAAATTCTACGGCATGGATCCCGCCGAATTTGGTGCCTACCTGGCGGAAGTCGGCCTGAACCCCATCAGCTCGCACCACGGAGACATTTCGACGGACAACGTCGATCAGGTCGTTGCGGACGCCAAGGCGGCCGGCTTCCAGTACGTTGTCATTCCCGTACCCCCCATGGGAGCCTTCGGCTTTAACCGGGAAACCCGGACCATGGTAATGAATCAGGACATTGAAACGGTCATGGGCAACATCAACGCCATCGCCCAACGGGTGAAGGCCGGGGGCCTGCAGTGCCTCTACCACAACCACGATTTCGAGTTCAAGGAAAACGAAGATGGCATCGTGCCGATGGACTACTTCATCGAAAATTCCGACCCCGAGGTCCTGAACTTCCAGATGGACCTGTACTGGGTCACCAAAGCCGGAGCCGATCCGCTGGACTACTTCGCCAAGGCTCCCGGCCGCTTCATCGCCTGGCACGTCAAGGACATGGACGACGAGGGCCGCTTTGCTCCCGTTGGAGAAGGCACCATCGACTTTAAGCGCATCCTGGACGCGAAGGACCAGTCCGGTATGAAGTTCTACCTCGTAGAGCAGGACCAGTGCTTTAAGCATACGCCACTGGAAGCCATCGCCATCAGCCACGACGGCCTGAAGAACATCGGCTTCGAATAATCCCCACTACCACCATCCGCATTCTTTAAAACCACCCCATGCGATTGCTCCTGCTGACCCTGCTTGTACTTACCTTTTTCCCGGCCTGCCAGCGCCCCCCGGCGGGTTCCGGTGCGACGGCGGAAGTCCATGAATTCCGGAAGGTTTCCGACGTGACCTGGGCCGCGCCGCGGGGCTTTGACCTGACGATGGACATTTATACCCCGCAGACGCGGAAGAAGCAGTATCCCGTCATCGTTATGTACCATGGGGGTGGTTGGTTGATCAACAACAAAAGCATCATGGACGAAGGGGCGGCCTACCTGGCCAGCCACGGAGAATACGTGGTGTGTAACGTCAACTACCGCCTCCTTGGTGACCTGGGCAATACCGTGACGATGGACGAAATCGTGGGGGACGCCTTCGGTGCCCTGCTTTGGGTACGGGAGCACATCGGGGAATATGGTGGTGATCCCGACAAAATCATCGTAACGGGCGATAGTGCCGGCGGCCACCTGGCCACCATGGTGGCTACCCAGGGACATCGGCTGTCCGCCACCGAAGCCTTCGGAACCCCCGGCTATCGCTTCCGGCCCAGCTACCTGCCTCCGGAAGGACTTCCCGCGGGCGGCGTGAGCGTGGCCGGGGCCATGATCAGCTACGGAGCCTTCGATCACCTGGGCTCGGCCCGGGGCGGTTTTGAGACCCAGAGCAATATCTTCTGGCAGCTCGGGCAGGCACAGCCGCGGGGCATTTTCGGGGAGGACTACAACCACGAAGACCACCCGGAACGCTACCGGATGGTTTCTCCGCTCTACCTGATCGACCCGGCTGCGGAGCGGGATTATCCGCCGATGCTCTTCACCGTGGGCTCCGAAGACAACCTGACCACTCCGGCGTCCATCGAGGCCTACATGGCCAAGTTGAGAGAAGCCGGCCACGATGAATTGCAGTACTGGGTGCACGAGGGGCGGCCGCACGCCTTCCTGGATTCGGGGAGCAACGAATTTCTGGGGATTGAGTTCAGTCGGGATGCCGTGCCCGCGCTTGACTACATGATCGCCTACCTGGACGAACGCTTCTAGGGCGTTGCCGGAGATTTTCGTGGCCGCAGGCAGGTGCCGGGTAAGTGGGTAGGGCCGGGGACCGACCGTTTTTCCGGGAATTCACTTACTTACTACCTTACGCCTTCACCCAGCTTGATACTAATGCCGCTTCGACTTGCCATCTTCGTCTCCGGAACCGGATCCAACGCCCGGATGATCATTGATCGCTTCCGGGAACGCCCGGAAGCCGGGGTGGAAGTTGCCCTGGTGGTGAGCAATAAGCCGGGTGCCGGCGCCCTGGCGATGGCCACCGAGCGCGGCATCCCGACGCTGGTGCTCCAGCGGAAGTCCTTCTACGAAACGGAAGACCTACTGGCCCAACTGGAGCACTTCGGGGTAAACTTCATTGTTCTGGCGGGTTTCCTTTGGCTCATCCCGTCCTATCTGGTTCGGGCCTTCCCCCGCCGGATGCTCAACGTACACCCGGCTCTGCTGCCGGCCTACGGCGGCAAGGGGATGTACGGCATCCACGTGCACCGGGCCGTCAAGGCGGCCGGTGACCCCGAAAGCGGGATGACCATCCACTACGTCAACGAACACTATGACGAGGGAGACATCGTCTACCAGGCCGCCGTGCGCCTGGACCCGGACGACAGTCCGGAAGACATTGCCGCGCGGGTGCTGCGGCTGGAGCACGCCAATTACTGGCGGGTGATTGCCAGAATAGCGGAAGGGGAGTTGGGGGTAGAGTCTGACGTATAGATACGTCTTTACGTCAGGTGCCGCCCGATCAACCGGCTCGTTTTGTTTTCGGAAGGGCAGCGAAAGTGTCGTACTTCTACATATCTACGACAACCTTCGCCAGATAATAAATCCGGCACCCCCGCGAGAGGGAGTATTTCGGGCCGGAAGCTTTAGTGAATTGCGCCGTCAGGAATGGTTGCAATGATTCAGTAACCACCACCAGTAACTGGCCACCAGCAACTCCCTTTAAGCTTCCCCAAAAGTTCGACGTCACGACTCCTTCCTCCGGCTTCCCCACCACAACAAAGCACCAAGCACCAGCATTCCCATCCCCCCATACAGCATCCAGCGTTTCCAGGGTGGTGTACCGAGTTGGACCGGCAGTGCGGGCCCGTAGTACACCAGTCCCGCCCAGTAATACGGATGGCCAAACCGGGGGTTGGTAACCCCTTCCCGGTAGCTGCGGCCGGCCCCGTCGAGGGCCGCTCCCGGAGCGTCACCGACGTACAGGCCGTCGTAGGTGCTTCGCAGCAGCTCGTCGGTGGTGGCATCGTCAATGCTCCAGAGGCTCATGATGAGGTTGGGGGCACCCCGGCGGGCGAAGGCCCGCCCCAGGCTGGCTACCCCCTCGCCGTAAAGCTGTTCCCCCAGGCCAGTTTCACAGGCTCCCATAACCACCAGGTCCGCCTTCAGGGCGTGGGCGTGCAGGTCCTCCGCAGAATAGTACTGGTCGTTCGCATCCCGGATCAAAAACCTACTCAACAACTCGGTTTCCTTTTCCCGCGGATAGGCGTGAGTACCGAGGTGCAGCAGACTGTAGGCATCCGCCATTTCCCGGAAGGCTGCGCGGGTAGCCGCCGCGTTGACCAAGGTATCCGTGGGCATCAGGGTGGCCAGATGACGTACCGTGCGGATGGTTGCGGGCAACTCCAACCGCTGGGGCAATTCATCCGCATTTTCGATGCGGGCAACCGGCGCGAGCGCCAGCGCCCGTCCGTTACCCCGTCGCCTTCGCTGGCGGGCGAACTCGAGAAGCTGGGCGGAAAAGGCATACTGGACCAGCCGCTCCCGGGCCACCCAGGGCCAGTTCTGGTAAGTGAGACCATCCTCCGGCCTTGCCGTCAGCAAGGCCCCAAACGGGAGTAGGTACAACTCAGCATCCGGGATGATGTACACCGGCTGCCCCCGCGGCAAATCCAGGGGTAGAAAAAGCTGTTCGTACAGGGAGGTGGCCGCCTCCGGGTTCAGGGAACTTGCCGGATCAAGCAGCGCCTCCCGGTAGGCCCGCAGCTGAGGGCGCCAGACGTCGGGAGCGGGCAATTCCACCAAACTCAGTCCCTGAAAGGGAATCCACTTCAGGGCCAGGGTAAAGTCTTCCCCGACGTAATACTCCACCATGGTCGTATTGCCCATGATTTCCTTCAGGCGGGATGATCGTGGTGGGGTGGCGCCAATTTGCGCCTGCTGGTAGGCGGGGTAGGCGCGGAAGACGCTATCCTGCAAGCGGCGAAACGCCTGCAGGGCCGAAGGGTCACCGGCCGCCCGACGCGCCCGTTGGGCCACGGCCGCGAGGCGCGCCCGCACCGCCTCGGGCAAGGCCTCTTCGGCCCGTCCGGCGTTGAGCTCTTCCAGCAACAGCCGGGCGCGGGCCTTCTCCATAAAATAGAAAGCCGCTTCGGGATCTTCCGCCCGACTGGCGGTACTGATCGCCGCATTGTAGAGGGTCCGGGCATCCGCCCGCCAGTAAGTACGGGTGTCTTCGAGGAGTTGGTTGCGCCGCATTTCGTCCAGCAGCTCATCGGCGAGGCGGAAGGTGGCCAGAGCTGCGGCATACTGTTCGGCGTCACCCGTGGCGTCTCCGAGGGCCCGATGGGCCCGGGCCTTATCCTGCAAGTAGGTGAGGATGTCCAACTGATTCGTGCCGGAGAGGTCTTCGAGGGTCGGGTTGTGCGACAGGGCTTCCGGGCTGAAACTTTCGATACCCCAATAAAGGGCCAATTGGGCGGCCATCAGAGCAGAGTCGGGCATGCCCATGGAAAGGAAAAGGGTGGATAGATTGTCGTAATCCAGGGCTACGTAATTGTCGGGGCGATACCCTTCAGCAAACTCCAGATCGATTTCCAGTGCCCGGCGAAAGTGCTTTTCGGCCAGGGATAATTGGCCCGACCGCCGGTAGGCCATGCCAAGATTGGTGGCAGCAGTGGTTTCAATCACCAGGTCCTGAGGGCCTGCGGCATTATCCGCCAGGGTTGCTTCTAGCCACTTAATGGCTTCGGGATAATCACCCGCATGGGTGTGAGCTAGGCCCACTAAACTCCGGGTATCCAATTCCTCGAGGTCGTTGCCCGAAGAAATGAAATGCGCCAACGATGAATCAAGGTGCGGCAGGGCCTGAAGTGCGCCCGCTGCGGTTTCCTTATTCAGGTGTACCCGGGCAATGTTCCGGTGGATCAGCGCAATCGTCGTCGGGTCATTCTGGAAGCTTTCGTGTTCCAGGGCGGAGGTAAAGGCCTGGATGGCGGCGGCAAATTCCCCGATTTCGTCGTAGGTGTAGCCCAGCTGGAAGTAGGCCTGCCCCAACTTCCGGTTGGGGGCCCGACGAACGACCAGATCAAAGTGATCAATGGCCGCCTGATACTCCTGCATATTACGGTAGTAGAGGCCGAGGTTGAAGGCCGAGACCAGCACCTTGTCCGGTTCGGTGTCTTCGTGGTCAAGGCGCGCCCGCAGGGCGCGCGTGGTCATGGCTACCGCCAGGGGATACTCTTCGAGGTCATCGTAGATTTTACCCATTTCGTGCTGCAGGTCTCCGCGGCGCATGGGGTCACTGTCGGGAGTGGCGTCCAGCAACTGCTGGAGGGAATCGAGCAGGGCCCGGGCCGATTGCTCCTGAGCCGGGAGTGATGTGTAAACAAACGATAGTAGAAAAACGAGGAGGGATAAACGCAGCATGAACCTGAATCCGAGGGTGAAACGGGCCCGTGGCCCGCATCTCAATAACGGTATTCTGCCGAGCAATGGCAAATTGGGGTGACTCTGCCTCAGGGGAAAAAGGAAAACGCCGGAACCCGGGTGCATGGCTACTTGCGTTTTGCCCTGCACCCGCGCTCCGGCGCCCATCTCGAACGATCGCTTCCGCAAAGAAGGCAGCGATCCTTAACGACCGTAGAGGAGCAGATCCGGATGACCCGCTCCTTCATTGGTGCTAGGGGACGTTCACCCAGTCAAAAATGTAGTAGGGGTACGCCTGTCCGTTTTGGTTGATAAAAAACTCATTGCCCTGGTCCTTGATGGCCGCCAGTACGTCATTGCGCAGCCAGATCGGGTTACGCGTAGGATAGCGGTGACGATACTCCGCGGCGATGGCCGTAGCGTAGGGCGTGGCCACCGAGGTACCGCTCTTGCGGGCACTGACGGAACTGGAAAGGTGGCGGGGAATGTAGCCATACTGATTGTCTCCGGGAGCCGCCACAAAGCCACCAAAATTACCCGGAACGGTAGGCTCCAAACGGATGTTGGTGCCGGGCCACAGGGAGCTGCCTCCCCGGGAAGCGGAGATGAACAGCATGCTGTGGATGGGGAGTTGGTCCATGATCGGAAAACCGGAGGGGTAGTGCTCCAGTTCCGCCAGGTCCACCCGTTCGTTTCCGGCGGAAGAAACCGTAGCGACTCCCTGGCTCTGGGCGTAGCGGAAAGCCTTCGTCAGAATACGATCCCGTTCGCCGTACATGCCCCAACTGGCGTTGATGACGTCTGCGCCGTGGTAAGCAGCGTAGAAAACCGCACAGGCGGCATGAAAACTCGTTCCGACACCATTCTGGTCCAGAATTTTGAGCGGCATGAAACGATAATTGACGTCGGGTGCGTACTTATCGAGCTGCATCGCAATCCGGCTGGCCACGTGGGTGCCGTGGGAGTGATCGTCCATGGGGCTATTGTCGTTGTTGACGAAGTCCCAGCCAACGAAATCGTTGGGAAAACAGAAGGGGTCCGTGGCGCTGTTGGGTGAGGGGTTTTCCCACAGGTACAGTGGCGGGCCGCCGGCCGTATAACGGGAGTCCTGCATGGCCACGTCGATGCCCGAATCGATCACCGCGATGTCTACGGGGGTAGTGCGCTTTCCGCTGGGCTTTACGGTGAACCCGCGCGGCAGTCGGTTGAAGCCAGGATGTTTTTCTACCTGATTCAGTTCGGGAACGATGTAGTAGTTGGGTTCCACTTCTTCTTTCCCCAGGTCCTGGGCGACGGATTCTCGTCCGCGTTTCCCCCGTTCTTCGCCACCGAGGCTATCGAGTTGCAGCACGGAAATCTGGTAGTCGCCGCAGCCACAGGTGGCTACACCGTGGACCCGGTTGGCGCCCAGTCGGTTTTCCAGCCGGGCGCGGTCATTGGCGGCGTCCTGGGCGGCCGTTGGTCCTTCGTAGAAGAAAACGTACTGGTCGGGCACGTAGGCGGCGTTTCTCGCGCGGCCAACGGGATAGCCCAAAGATTCCAGCGTCCTTTCGTATTTGTTGTAGATTTCCAGGTAACGGGAATCCGTGGGGATGTCAATTTCATCACTACCCTGGGCCAGCAGGCCGGGGGCGGCCAGGGCCAGGATGATGAAGGGGAGCAGATATCGCATAGAGGAGGGATATTAAAGGGATTAATTAGGGGAGTGTTTTCAGTAAGTCCGCCGCCTTTCGCGCAAAGGGCGTGTCGTTCCTCCGGGAAAGCGGCTGGAGGATATTTTTGCTGTCGTCGGTCCGTTCCGCCCGCAGATAGGCCAGGGCGAGGTACCACTTTGCGGGCAGTCCGTAGGTCGCATCGTCCGTCAGAGGCTCCAGCACTTCAGCTGCGGTTTCGGCCTCGTCCGTTCCGAGGAGGCTGATGCCGTAGTACAGGCTGATGGCGGATGGATTGGGCGCGGACGCAGGTGCCGAGTTGTCGGGTAGGGCCGTGCGATAGACGCCGAAGGCTGCCGCCGCGGCGGGGTAATCCCGGCGGTCGTAGGCAAGCAGGGCCGCCTGCAGGGCCTCGTTGGTGAGGCTATCCGCTTCGTCGCCGCCCATCGTCCGTCCGCTGAGGTCGTTAGCGTAGGGGGTGAAGGTTTCGGCAAAGACCGTTTCGGCGTCGAAGGTTGCGGGTTGGTTAATCCACCAGATGCCCGCAACCACGAGGAGCAGGATGGCGGCCGCGGCGGCGTACCAGCGCCCCAGGGAGCGCACCCGGGCGGGAGCGTCTTTCTTCCGGACGGCCGGTTTGCCGTAGACGGCTTCCAGCCGGGCCTCAATCCCGGCCAGGAGGTCGGCGGCCTCTTCCGGGGAGTCCAGTTCCCGCCGCCCGCGGGCGGCGCTTTCCCCGAAAGGATCCCGCGCAGCATCGCCGGGGAATTCCCCCCGCAGCCATTCGTCTCGTTTTGGATTATCCGGTTGGGCCATTCGCCAATTATTTAAGCGTATTTCTGAGATTACGACGTCCATTCTGGAGGTAGCTCTTTACTTGCTTTGCATCATAGCCGGTAATGTCGCTGACCTCCTGATAGGATTTACCCTGCAAGTAAAAGAGCTTCACGCAAATTGCTTGTTGCTCCGGCAACCTGGCCAGGGCCATGGGCAGCTGTTCCAGCCGTTCTTCACTGAGAGGACGCTCCTCCGCTACCGATTCCACAGATTGGCTATTGTTATATGCTACTTTTTTTTCTCTTTCCCGCATTTGCTTACGCAGTCGGTCGATGCAGTGGTTCCGGCTGGTGTAAAAGAGCCAGGCCCGAAAGCTTTCCAGGGGTTGGTTGCACACCTTGAGGGTTACCTTCTCAAAGATTTCCATGGTGGCATCCTGAGCCGCCGCACGATCTTTCAGGTAATCCAGACAAAGACCAACCACCAGGTGAGCGTACCGTTTGTACAGCTCTCCCAGCGCAGGGCGTTGCCCGTCTTCACAGAAGGCACTAACCAGGTCCAAGTCTTTTTGTGTTTTCATAGGAAGACCAAATTATGAATACAGCCCCTGAGCCAGGATGCCAGATGAGGATTTCGCTCGTCTCCGGCCGTGGATATGGGGGGCGGGACTCCCCCATTGGCCAGGTCAAAGCACACCGGTCAGTGGCGTTAAACGTTCACCGCAACGACACTAACCAATAGTTTGCACTACATTATTTGGGGTAATCGCGTGGAAATTCTGCTAGGGAAGGTGATTGCCGTACGGGGACTTCACAAAAGGGATAAGTTGCGGGGCTACGAAATAGTAGCCGCCGACCGGAAAGCAATGCCCTAATGTAAAAAAAAATTGCCGCCTTTGTGGATTCTTCCGGAGGTGCTCGTCCCTAGGGCAAATTCCATCACCGCCTCGCCCGGGCAACGGCACCTTTAACTTACTAACTCATGTTTTTCCGTATCATCATCCCACTACTCCTGATTGGTGGACTCACTTCCACCGCCGCAATGGCCCAGGGAAACCCCTGCGCCGACCTCGTCAAGAACCACCTTGCGACCCTCGACCAGCACCTCGACCTCGACTTCAAGCAGATGAAGTGCCTGAAGGACAAAGCCACCGCCTTCTGCGACAAAAACCGCCAGAACCCACCCCAAACCGCCGCCCAAAAGGACAAGCGGGTAAACGCCTTCCGCAAGGCCATCCTCGAGTGTCTCGACGCACGCCAGCGGCAGAAGGTCATCACCCACTTCAAGGACAAGCGCGATGAACGTGCCCGTCGGAACCTGCTGGATGCCTTTATCCAGGAGTTTGGTGACGAGGTAATCATCATCAAAAAACGCAGCTAATTGGACGCGCCCCAACCGGTATCCACTACCGGTTGGGGCACCACCAGTTCAGGATGCGAATAGTGATAACCATCCTGGGAATCTTGTGTGGCGTACATTTTTTGTCCGCCCAGGATTCCCTGAAGATTACGGCAGCTCCCTCACCGGCGATCGCGGAAGATGTCATCGAGCAAAAGCTCGACCGCATTGACCAACGCCTGGGACTCCTGCCCGACCAACGCGCCTCCATCCGGGAGGTCCTGATCACCTTTACCGAGAAGTACGGCGATCAACCCCCGGCAACGAAGGACGAAAAGCGGCAGCGCCGCCGGGCGCTGCGCCAGGCCGTAAGCGCACTGCTGACGCCGGAGCAAATTGCCCGCATTAAGGAAAGCCGGAAAAATGCCTCCGGCAACCTCCCCAAGAATAATTCGGGGAGCCCCTCACCGACCCCAAAGCGCAGTTTCCTGGATATCCTCCTGGACGATATCGCCACTCCCCTGCTGGAGAAGCGCAAGCGTAACTACTAACAACTCCCCTTGCCGGGCTTCGGCCCGGCCAACATCCCTACTTACCAACCCATACCTGGCACGAGGTGGCTGGAGGAAATTGCCGTGCCGCCTCCCTCGTTTTCCGAAAGCTGAAATCCCGACGATGTCGCGCATCAACCCGTGTTTTACGGCCAAAAGAGAACGTCAATGGCGAACAAACAATTTCCCATTCCACTTCGCAACGGGTATTAATCCATCCCTTATCATGAGAGTTTTATTTTCCCTATTAATCCTTTTCGGACTGTGCCTGAACGCCAACGCTCAGAGCTGTAAGTCTGCCCCCTCCGTAGTATCCGACCTTAACAAGGAAGTCATGCGTGTTTTGCAGGCCCGTGGCTGCAACCCCGGAAACTTCCCCAGCTGTTTGAGTAACCCCGGCACCTACGCCCACCTGACCTCCCAGATGGTTAAATTCTGGAATCGTCGGGCCAGCGCCTGGTCCACCATTGGCCCCCGCAGACTCAATTTCAACAATTGGGAGCAGGGTCGCATCGTCAGCTCCGGCGGCCGGATGTACGTGTCTTGTGTACCTTCCAACAAGAACACCCTCCAGGTCAACATCAACGAACTGGACGGCAAGGGTAAGACCAGCTACGTAATCTGCAAAGTGGACCGCAACGGCCGGTACACCAAGTTGAAAACGGGCTGGTTCAACGAGATCAACTCCCAAAAAAGTAACAAGCGAGAGACGCGTTCCCATACCATTAGTGGCGTGAAGGGTTACCTCGTCACCATTCACTTCGACGGTAAATCCGTAGGTAATTCTTTTCAGTACAAGGTGCGGGTGAAGTAATTTCCCAAGGCTTACCTGGTAATACTGGCCCGTCTTCTGCCTCCGGTGGAAGGCGGGTTTTTTATTCCCGGACACCAAATAAAAAACCCGCTTCACCGACGATGGTGAAGCGGGCCTGGTTTTCGTGAGTTCTTTATGCTTACTGGGCCATTTCCAGCATGGCGATGTACTTGTCGGCCTGTGCGGCCTCGGTGCTCCGGGCGAACTCGGACTTCAGGCGGCGGAAAGCCTCCAGGGCTTCGTCGTTACGTCCCTGATTCTGGAGCAGGAGGGCCAGCTTATTGAGGTAGTATCCTCCGGTAACGTAGTTTTCACCGGCGGCATCCACGGCATCCTCGTAGGCAGAGATGGCAGCTTCCATATCTCCCAGTTCGCTGTGGGCATCCCCCATCACCCCGTACTTCATGGCGGGCAGGAGCGTACCGTCGGCGTTGAAGGTTTTGGCGTAGTCCAACGCGGCTTCGTACTGACCCAGGTTCAGGTAACTGACGGCCACGTAGTAGTTAGCGAGGTTGCCCGCTGCGGTGCTACCGTAATCTTCCACGATGTCCAGAAATCCGGGGTAGCCCTGACCGGGGTTCGTGAGGGCCAGGCTGAAGGAGTCGCGCTCGAACTGAACCTGAGCCTGCTGCATCTGCTCGGCGGCAGTTTGCTCGGCAGGAGCCTTTACGAAGGTCTGGTAAATGAAAAAAGCAGCAACCAGTGCACCGAGCAACAGGGCACCATAAACGATGGTGTTGCGGTTCCGCTCAAAAAAGTCGAGTCCCTGATCGCGAACCTCGACGATGTCAACGAGGGTCTCATCTCCCTCGATAACTTGTTCACTGCCTTTGCGGCGCCCAGTACTTGGCGTACCCGTTGGCCGGCGGCCGATATTATTCTTTCTTGCCATTTTCCAAAAATTTTACGAGTCCCGGTGGGGTGGGACTTGAAAAGCGGGGCAAAGATAAAGAATGTTTGGGGAATCAAGATAGCGAAAGCGGGAAGGTAAATTATTGATGCTGACGCGGGTTAGCCGGAAGACGTTTGGGGCGGGTCCCGATTCCCGGAAGTCCACCATAAAAACGCCCGCCACCGAAAGAATTCGATGGCGGGCGAGTATGAATGTTTTTTCTTACCGGAACTACGTCAGGAAGGGGTAGGGTTCTGAGTAGTTATCGGTGTAGAGCTCCGAGGCGTCGGGCCAGGGACTTTCCTCCGCGAACTTCGCAGCGTCGGCGATTTCGGCCTTGACCTTGTCCTTGATGGCCTTGATTTCTTCTTCGGTAGCCAGTCCGTTCTCCAGGATGGTCTTCTCGGTTACCTTGATGGGATCCTTGCCCTGGTATTCCTTCACCTCGTCCTTGCTACGGTACTTCGCGGGGTCGGATACGGAGTGCCCCTTGTAGCGGTAGGTCTTAATTTCCAGGTAGTAGGGGCCCTTGCCCGAACGAATGTGCTCGGCGGCACGGCTGACGGCTTCGTGAACCGCTTCGGGACTCATCCCGTCCACGCTTTCGCTGGGCATGCTGAAGCTGGCACCCAGTTGAGAAAGGTCCGTTACGTTACTGGTCCGCTCCACGGAGGTACCCATGGCGTAACCGTTATTTTCGCAGATGTACAGGGCGGGAACCTTCCAGTTCATGGCCATGTTCCAGCTTTCCCAGAGGGCTCCCTGTCGGGACGCACCGTCGCCAAACATCACCACGCAGAGATTTTTGGTTTCCCGGTACATTTCAGCAAAGGCGATACCCGTACCGATGGGAATCTGGGCCCCCACGATACCGTTTCCGCCGAAGTACTTGTTCTCTTTACTGAAGAAGTGCATACTTCCGCCCTTACCCTTGACGATACCCGTTGCTTTACCGTAAAGCTCGGCCATGGCCTCGCGGGTAGTTACTCCCCGGCCGATGGCCGTACCGTGCTGGCGGTAGGCCGTCACGATACCGTCATCTTTGGTGATGGCACTCTCGATTCCGGCCGCTACGGCTTCCTGTCCGATGTATACGTGACAGAAACCCCGCACCTTCTGCTGACCGTAGGCCATCAGGGCACGTTCTTCAAAACGGCGAATGCGCAGCATCAATTCGTACCACTCCAGGTACTGTTCCTTGCTGTATTTCAGGCCTTTAGCCGTACCGTTTTTCTTAGCGGTCGTAGTTTTCCGACTACGCGTCGTCGTTTTCTTAGTTGCTGTTGCCATATTGAATTAGCGAAATTTCGCTTACTTTCTCGAGGTTTACTCCTAAATATAGGGCGTGGGGACAAAACGAAAACCTCCTCACTTTATCCGTACCCTATTAACGGTCTCCGTGGGGCTAGGTTTAGCCATCGTAGGAAAAAGCCGCGGTAAAGTCAGAATCGTCAAAACTGTATCTTTGGCCAATGGCCAAACAATTTCCCGCGCTCACCGAAAGGCTGTCGGAGTTCATCTCCCAGCAGCACCTTTTTTTCGTTGCTACCGCCCCCGCCGAGGGAAGGGTCAACCTCTCTCCGAAGGGGATGGACGCCCTGCGGGTGATCAGCCCCGGGCGTATCCTCTGGCTGAACGTGACCGGCAGCGGAAACGAAACGGCCGCCCACGTTCTGGAGAATCAACGGATGACCCTGATGTGGTGTGCCTTCACGGGAGCACCCCTCATTCTGCGGGTGTACGGAACCGCCAGGGTCATTCATGAGGGTGACGAAGCATGGGAAAACCTGGCCGCCCAGCTTCCCAGCTTGCCCGGTGCCCGCCAAATTTTTGACCTGTCCATCGACCTGGTCCAGACGAGTTGCGGCATGGCCGTTCCCCTTATGGATTTCCGGGAAGACCGGGAGCTGCTGAAGGACTGGGCCCGAAAAAAGACCGATGCGGAACTGCAGGCCTACTGGGAAGAAAAGAACCTCCGCAGCATTGACGGACTCCCCACCGGGATGCCAAAAAAATAGAGCATGCTACACCCCTACTTAGCGCCGGACCGGATAGAGGCCGGTTGTGATGAAGCGGGACGGGGCTGCCTGGCCGGACCCGTATTCGCGGCGGCCGTCATCCTCCCCCCCGGATACGACAACCCGGAACTCAACGACAGTAAAAAACTCAACACCAGCCAGCGCCGCGCCCTGCGGGCGCACATTGAGGAAGCAGCACTGGCCTGGAAGGTGGCCAGCTTCAGCGTGGAGGAGATTGACCGCTTCAATATCTTTCAGTCCAGCTACCGGGCCATGCACCGGGCCCTGGACGCCCTCACGGTTCGCCCCGAATTCCTCCTCATCGACGGGAAGTTTTTCATTCCCTACGGAGACACTCCGTACGAGTGCGTCATCAAGGGGGACGGCAAATTCCAGTCCATCGCCGCAGCGGGTATCCTGGCCAAAACCCACCGGGACGAATACATGGAACGCCTGCACAAAACCTACCCGCAATACGCCTGGAATACCAATTGCGGCTACCCAACGGCCGCCCACCGGGCGGCCATTGAGGCCCACGGTGCTACGGTACACCACCGCCGCAGCTTCCAGCTGCTCAAGGGCGGTAAGCAGTTCTCGCTGTTTGAGGAATGATGAACCATGGTGGGGCCGCAAAATTTTGTGTCTCTATTCATCACCAAATTCCCTGGCACCTGCGCGGCGTCGCCCCAACAACTAAAGATTAGCGGGGCACCTCGATGCTCTTGACGATTTCCTCGATGATGTCCTTGGTGCCGTAGCCCTCCATTTCCCGTTCGGGGGTGAGGATGATGCGGTGGTTGAGCACGGGGAAGGCCACCTGCTGAATGTCGTCCGGCGTCACAAAGTCACGCCCCCCAAGTGCGGCCACCGCTTTGGCCAGACGGAGTAGCGCCAGGGAAGCCCGCGGACTGGCCCCCAGATACAAATCCGGGTGCGTCCGGGTCCGGTGCACCAGCGCGGCGATGTAATCGAGGAGTTCGTCGCGGATGAAGATTTTTTCTACCAGGGCACTGTACTTCGCCACCAGTTCCTTGGTAAACACGGCTTCCACCTCCGACTGCCGCGCCTGACGGAAGTCGTTTTTGAAGCGGTACAGAATTTCCTTTTCTTCTTCGTGGTTGGGGTAATTGATGACGACCCGCACCAGAAAGCGGTCCAACTGTGCTTCGGGCAATCGATAGGTACCTTCCTGCTCGATCGGGTTCTGGGTGGCAATGACGAAGAAGGGGGGCGCCAGCTTGTAGGTAGTGCCGTCCACACTCACTTGCTGTTCCTCCATGACCTCAAACAGGGCCGCCTGAGTTTTGGCGGGGGCACGGTTGATCTCGTCGATCAGCACGATGTTGCTGAAGATGGGGCCCTTGGTGAAGGTGAACTTGGAGTCGGCCATGTTGAAGACCGTGGTGCCGGTAACGTCACTGGGCATCAGGTCGGGGGTGAACTGTATGCGGGTGTATTCCGCGGCGATGGTCTTGGCCAGCAGCTTGGCCGTAAGCGTTTTGGCGATCCCCGGCACGCCTTCCACCAGCACGTGCCCACCGGCCAGCAGAGAGGCGATGAGCAGATCGATAAATTCCAGCTGCCCCACCACCAGTTTACCAATCTCGCGACGAACGGCTACCGCCGCTTCCCGTAATTCCTCCAGGTCAATCCGGTCCGCCGGAGCCAGGCTGGGTGCCTCCTCGGGCAACTCCTCCAACTCGGGCACCAGCTCTCCCGGAGATTCCGGCAAACCGCTGGCTTCACCGGTGGGTTCTTCCGGGATTTCGGGAGATGTTTTTTCCGGGCTTTCGTCTTCTAGCATAATGGGTGATTATCGGTGGGTTAAGGTAAGTATTTAGAGCGTATACAGCGGTTCGATGGCCCGATAAAAGCGGACGAGGGCGTACTCCTCCACGGATTTGCTGTTCTGGACCATCCGGATTTCTTTGAGCGCCCGTTCCATCACTTCGGAGGGGGCACCGATCAGTTCGCCGAGGTTTTCCGGCGGGGGTTCTCCTTCCCGCCAGCGCACACCGAAGCGGTCGTGGAGGTGATGCCGCAGATTGCCAAGTTCCTGCTTCGCCAGGGCGGCGTGGTGGCCCTTCTGGAACAACAGTCGGCTGATCGTATCCATGAAGCGTTTACTGGAATTCTCCCGGGGCTTGATGATGGGAATGATCCGCTGCCGTCGTTTGCCGCGGAAGAGGATGAAGAGGAAGCCCCCCAGCAGCAGACCGTACCAGGCCAGGGCCAGCGGGGGTTGCTCCTGTACGTAGCTCAGGGTTTCGTTCCCCTGTAGCAGGTTGCGACCGCCACTGTAATTTCGGGGTGCCCGCTGCCGGGCGACGGAAGGCGGTACGCGACTGAATTCATCCCAGTACACGGGTCCCTCCCCCAGCACGCTCAGGGTGGCTTCGGCGTACTGGTATTTTTGCCCGTCGACCAGGTAATAATTCGTCAGAAAAATGGGACTGGAGAGAAAATAGAAATTCCCCTCCCCCCAGGGAAGGCGGGCGTAATTGACGTGGAGCGTATCCATGAGTCCCAGGGTCTCGTTGCCCAGATACTCGTCACAGAACAGGGCGTCGTTGAGGTAGTACATCGTCCGGTGAACGGGCTTGTGCCGGTGCACGTTGACCAGCTCGTAGTGGTCTTCCCCGTCGTTGAGTTGAAAGGTGACGGTGTCCAGATCAAAGTAGGGAAAGCGGTCGTCGTTGTAGAAGATGTTGTAGTAGCACTCATCGCCAAAAAGATGACTCGCCAGATCTTCCGGCAGTTCGTAGGCGGCAATGAAGGCCGTATTGCCCCGCTCGACGTAATCGAGCAGCTCCGTGACGGATCGCTCTCCGTAGTAGGCGTATTGCCCGATGAAGAAGTAATTGCTCCGCTGGAGGGTATCCTCCTGGAGTACGGAAAGGCTGTCTTCCACGAGGATCGTCCCTTCCGGTCGCGCCGAAAACAGCTCGTAAAGCGCGTACACGTCAAAGGGCTCCTTTCCCTCGTAGTCATAGCGTTCGTACCAGCTGTCCGGACAGCCGTAAAAACTCAGCAGGCCAACGGCCATGCACCCATACTGAACGATTCGTTTAAGCATGGGCACTGAATTTCCGGGATTGCTTAATCCCCTCGTTCAGGGTTGCGAACCGCTGGTGGACCGTCCGGTACGTCAGCCGGTCTACGGGATACTTTCCGTACCAGTAGCGCTCGTAATCGGCCGTGACGGTCCGGAAGCCGGGGAGAAGTTTACTGCCCCGCAATTGTTGACGGTAGTCGCGGTTACTGAAGTCACGCCGGTACTTGATGTGCCCCGCGTCCTGCAACTCCTTGAGCAGCTGAATGTACAGCAGACGGATGGCCACATCGTAGCGCCCGCTCTCTTCGGCCTGTCGCAGCAAACTGGGGGCAACCCCCGTAGCCACCATTTTCTCCTCTTCGATGTTTTCGATGCTCAACGGAGCCTCCGCTACTTTTTCTTTTGCCCGTTTACGCCCCTCAATGTCGCCCAGCATCCGGTAGATCAGGTACCCCAGCGGAAGGAGCAACAACAATAACAGCACGATGGACGTCGTCGGAGAAAGATCAAAGTTCCAGTTGAAGTCCCAGGGTTCGTCCGTCTCTTCGACCTCCTCCTCTTCTTCTGGCGGATCGTAGACCAGCTCCTGGCGCAATTCTTCGTGTCTCTCCACCGGGAAAACCGGGCTTGAATTCGCCTCCTGAGCGGGCAGGAAGGCCTGACAGGTCAGCAACAGCACCCACATGATTCCACCGCGAAGCAGGCGATTTCCCGGAAATCGGGGAGCGGTAATCATGGAAAAGGAAACGTGACACATGGAAGGGTGAAGTTAAGTAGCCCCGCGAATTTTCTCCGCCGAAAATTCGCCTTCGTCACCATATTTCAGGATTTATGCTGGTGTGGTATAACAAATGCTAAAATTTTCGCATTATTGTCAGGTACTTACATTGAACGCCCGTACCATCGATTTTCGGTGGTGCGACAAACAAAAGTCATTCATGAGTAAATTCGATGAGAAGCTCGCCACCTACGAAGCCGCCCTTAAAAGTCTTGATAAAGGCGCAGACATGGCTCTGCTCCGCGCCGTAACCAAAGGTCTGGGACCCTCCATCTACAACAACGACAGCAACAAGGTTGCCTGCAGCGACCCCACCGAGCTGGAGCGCGTAGTCAACAACTTCTGCGTGAAGAAACTGGGAGTGAGTGCCGCCAAGGGCGAGGCCGCCGTGCAGGCAGCCTGCGCCAAGTACACCGAACGGGCCAAGCACCGCGCCGTGTTCTACTACCTGGTCGTGAAGGACCTCGGCAAAGAGAGCGTCTACGCCTAGTAGATCCTTAGCATCCCCACGAACTAAGCCCTCCGGAATTTCCGGGGGGCTTTTCTGTTTTTATGAAGTTCAGTCCTCCTTGCTCGGCAGTAGGTGCCTTCCGGTCCACCCTTCCCGCACGGCCCGCCAGACCGTCTCGGCCACCTCCTCCGGAAGCAGGATGCCCGGTGGCGGGGTCTCGTTGGCCCAACTGGCCGTGAGGGTGGCCCCGGGAGCAATCAGGCAAGTACGTACGCCACTCCCCGCCAGGTCCTTCTCCCACCCCAGAAACAGCCCCCGAAGCGCGTACTTGGTCGCCACGTAGGCCGTCATGTGATCCTTCCAGTGATCGGTGCCCGTCGAACCAATCACCACCAGGTAGCCCGCTCCGCGTTCCACCATCCGGGGAAGTAATGATCGAGCAAGCCGCTCATTGGCCAGTACGTTCAAGCGAAACAGCTGCTCGTATACCCCCACGTCATCCAGCAATTTGCCGGGAGCGAAAGTTGCCGCGTTCAGTAGGATGACGTCGTACTCCATCCGGGGCACGGAGTCCGTGCCCTCCACCGTCGACAGGTCCGCCGGGTGAACAATCAATCTGCTTCGGGGAAAGTCTTTCTCCCAGGCGCTGGCCATTTCCCGCAGGCGGTCTTCGTTGCGGGCAATGGCCGTCACGGTCCACCCTTCCCGGGCAAAACGCTCGGCACAGGCCCGGCCGATGCCCTGCGTGGCACCGGTAACGAGGAGGTGTGGCGACGTCATCAGGCTTCGTTCATGATGATGGCCCGCTCGTTGACGACCACCTCGCCGCGGGTACCCATGGAACTGACGCCAACCCGAATACCGGCCCACTGTCCCCCACAATCGCTGTGGATGATGGCCTTCGGCCCCAGCTCGAGGCGGGCACCGGGATCAACGTGGATGGCTGCTCCTTCCGGCAGGTGCACGCGGTTATTGATCCGCAACAAACTACCGCGGCGAACGAAAATGTCGCTGTTAAAGTCGCGGGCTCCTTCCCAGTTAAGGTCTTTGGTTACCCGCACGGCCTCGTGGGGGTTGTAGCGGCACCAGTAGGGCACCAACCACTTCCTTTGCCGGCCGGTGATGTCGCTCATCCGGAAGTGCATGATGCCGATCTGCTGTGGGGTCAGGGCCTCCTGCCGATTGCTGTAATCCATCAGGTTGTTGCTCGTCTTTCCGGGCCCCCGTTGCGCTTTGGGGCGGGTCCAGAAGTCGTTTTTATGCACGGGGGTATCCGTGCAGCCGTCGTTGCTGGTCCAGGCGTGCCGCAACCCCAGAGCGTGGCCAATTTCGTGCACCAGGTTGCCGCGGTGCTCCCAGGGCGGACGGTCGCTTTCCATCCACCCCGTCACCTTAATGGCGTCGCCCAGGAAAATGCCCACCGTGCCGGGAGAGCGCCAGCTCGGGCGGTCCAGGCTATCGCGGGGCGGCCCCATTACGAAGATGTTGAGCACCGAATCCTTATCGATGGCGTACTTGTTGATCACGTCCCGGTCGGAGCGGTTGCGATCCTTTCCGTCGTGGAGGTAGTGGTAGAGCTCATCATCAAAGTGATCGTAGACCGCGTAGTCGTCCGTCCCCGCTTTTCTGCCCAGCGACAGCAGCAACCGACGGGGCAGGGCGGGCACCTCCATGGAATCCGGCGTGAGCCATAATTCCGGCGTTTTCTTGAGGAGGTTATTGGCGTGAATCACCACTTCCCGCGCGTACTTCCAGCCCGCTTCGCCCCAGTACGGGTAAAGCGTATCGGAAGTATTCATCAGGTGAAAATTTACCCGCAGATAGCGAATGGGCAGGTACCGCTCGTTGGTCGTGTCGGGAAAATAAGCGGCGGGATCAATGGTGCGGGGCGAGAGGAAATTGTAGTCCGTTGGTCGGCGCACAAATTCCAGCTCGTAGGGCTCGTAGCTCACCAAGGTATCGCGATTGGGCACCGTGGCCATCCCGGCCTCCGTGGGTTTGGGTTTACATCCCAGGGCGAACAGCAGGGTAAGGAAAATGACCAGGGTCCTGATCGGGGTATTATTTTCGACGGACATTTCAATCAGTTGAGGGCGCGGGGCGCAGGTGCAAGGTAATTACCAGTGGCCTTGTTTTCGGCAGGCCGCTCCCCCATCACCAGCTATTCCCCGACATGCAGGCCTGTTTTATTCTCTTCGATGACTACACCCTCCTCGATTTCGTGGGCGCCTACGATCCCCTCACCCGCCTCCGGTCGCGGGGGCACCTTCCCGACTTTTCCTGGACGACCGCAGCCGTCACCCCCACCGTCCGCGACGGCTTTGGCCTCCCCGTTACCGTAGACTGGGTCCGGCCCGATCTGGGCGCCTTCGACCTGATCTTCATCCCCGGCGGCTACGGCACCCGCAGCCTGCGGGAAGACCATGATTTCATCGCCTGGCTCAAAACCGCCGCACCGGTCCCCCTGAAGACTTCCGTCTGTACGGGTAGTCTCCTCCTCGGGGCGGCGGGCTTTCTTCGTGGCCTACGGGCCACGACCCACTTCAACGAGTACGCACTGCTGGCGCCCTACTGCGGGGAGGTCCTCCGCGAAAGGATCGTCGATGAAGGTTCCGTCGTTACCGCCGGAGCGGTAGCCGCGTCCCTCGATCTGGGACTACACCTCTGCGAGCGACTCGCCGGGCCATCGGCCCGGCAAGACATCCAGCAAAGCATGCACTACCCCGCCCCCAACTGATTCCGGATTACCGCAGTATCGTAACGTCCCCCTTGAGGATGGTAGAATCCTCCCCGAAATCATCCCGATAATTGATCTCGATCGCGTAAACGTAAACGCCCATCTCGACGCCCCGTCCGCGGAAACTACCGTCCCAAAGCACCTCCGGATCTTCACTCACGAAGATTTGGGCACCCCAGCGATCAAAGACCTGCATGCGGAAGGAAAGCACCTCCAGGTCTGCGTCAAAGTAGGGCCCGAAGGAATCGTTGATGCCGTCGCCGTTGGGCGAGAAGGCCGTGGGCAGGTAAGCCTGAAAGCGCTTACAAGTCCGGAAGCTCACCCGGATTTCGTCCGTGGAAGTACAGCCGTTATCGTCCGCCTCCGCGATGATCAGGCCGGGGTTCTCCACCAGGAATTCCGGTCCCGTACTCCCGTCCGGCCACCGCACGATCCCCGCCGAAACGGCGGGCATGAGGGTAAACGGCACCGTCTCACACACCACCGTATCCGGGCCGAGATCAATCACCGGCAGTTCGGCAATATTGATCACCGCCGAATCCCGCGAGATGCAACCATTGGCATCTTCAATCTCCACCCAGTAGGCTCCCGTCTGGGAGAAAGTGCGCATCGATTGGTCGTCTCCGTCAAACCAGGTGATGGTCCCCAAATCCAGGGGGACCTGTAGCGTAAAGGAGTCGCCCGCGCAACCGGCCAGGTCGTCGCCCAACGAGAAATCCGGTGCTGGCAGGAAGGATACTTCCACACTGTCCCGCACCGTACAGGCCGCATTGCTGACCGCCACCCGGTAAGTCCCCGGATCATTTACCGTGTATACGGTGACCATCGTCCCGTCCTGCCAGGTGCCCGCCTGCCCGGCGTCCAGCAGCACGGGTATGCCCTCACATTCGGTGACGTCCGGCCCCAGCTCCAGACTGGGTGGCGCCAGAAAGTCAAGGGTAAACGCTTCGGTAACCGTACAGGGCCCGAAGGTGGCCTCCAGCGCATACTGGCCGGGAGTAAGGGTGGAAAAACTGGGCCCCATCTGACCGTCGCTCCAGGCGTAGGTATCCGCCACCGTCGCCGTGGAAAGGTTAAAGGTGCTACCCTCACATTCCACGTAGTTCGGGACCAGTCCCAGCGTGGGCAGGTCGGGAAAAACGAGGTTGATGGTATCCGTAGTCGTACAGCCCATGACGTCCACCACCACGGAATACGTGTCCGTTTCGCGGGCCGTGAAGCTCTGGCCGGCACTGCCGTCCTGCCAGGTGTAGGTGGCCCCGTTGATGTTGGCGGTTAGGGTCAGCTGATCGGCCTCACACAGCGTACTGTCGGCCCCGAGATCCACTACGCCGGGATCCAGGTAGGAAACCTCTACGCTATCCCGCACCGGACAGGCCCCGTTGAGGGCCTCCACCCAGTAGATGCCGGGTTGGTCATCCGTGAAGGTGGCATTGCTGCTGCCGTCTTGCCACTGGAAGGACTCCGCCATGACGTTCGCCATCAGGGTAAAGTCATCGCCCACGCAGGCAATCCGGTCCTCCCCCAGGTCCACCGTCGGTAGCTCCGTGATACCCACGATGGTGGAGTCTCGCTCCTGGCATCCCCCGAGGTCTACGATTACCCGTACTTCCCCCGCCGCCATGGTGGTGAAGGTGGAATCCGTGCTCCCGTCCTGCCAGAGGTAGGTGGCGGAGTTCAGTCCGACGTTGACGTTGAACGTCACCTCGTCACCTTCGCAGATGATGGGATCATCGGGAAGATCTACCGTGATGTCCTGGGGCTCCAGTACCACTACGGTATCGCGGATCACGCAGCTGGTCTGGAAAGTGACCTGCACCGAGTAGGTTCCGGATTGATCCACCACCAGGGTTGAATCCGTAGTGCCGTCCTGCCAGCGGTAGGTTTCTCCGGGACTGAAGTTGTAGGCATTAAGCGTGAGCGGTTCCCCCGCACAGAGAGCCCGGTCCTGCCCCAGGAAGCCCGTCGTTTCAAAGCGCGGCGCGCTTTCGAATATCCACCCTACGTTAGAGTTGGCGATGTCGGTACTCCGTCGGCCGGCGAGGAACTCCGCGCCGCCACCGGCGGCGATGTCCCGCATTTGGATGAAGTCGGCCAAAATTACTCCGGCTGCGGGCATGCTCACGTTGGCCAGCGACCCCAGCACCCGCGAGCCCAGTTCGATCGGCGTGCAGTTGTTGCCAATGATCTGCCAGTACTCGTTGATGGTCTGGGTCTGGTTGGCGTCAAACAAGTAGGTCTTACCCGGAGCACACAGCAGCGTATCGGTGGTAAGATTTTCAATTAACTCCCCCCCTCCGTTGAACTGGATCTGGTTGAAACTAACGTTACGCGACTGTATGGTACCCACTCCCGCCGGATCACTGAACAGGAAATTATTGAAGGTAACCGGCTCGTACATCTGTGCGGCTCCCGTCGGATGGGTAAACTCGATCAGGGAATTACCGGGGATAATGGAAAACCGATTGTTTGACTGATAGACGTTGAGCGTTTTGACGAACACCTCCCCGGGACGATTAAGGATAACGTGAGAATCCCCCAGATCGAGCGTCTTATCAAAGTCCCCGTAGGTGGTCAACCGGCCCGCCCGGATGTCTTCGCTGTTGGTGATGTAGTCACCCTGCTGCATGGCCAGGGTTTCAATGACCTCCAGGTCGCCGATTTGGGAGTAGGTTCCTTCCGCTTCGAGCACCAGGTCCGAAATCCGGGCATTTCCCGTTTCAATGGAGTGGTTCCCGGCCCCGTGGAGCACAGTATAGTTGTAATCCCAGGTCATGTCCCCCTGAATGGACAGACTCCCGAACAGGTTCACGCGATTGACGTTGATGCGCGGCGTTCCCGTAATGCCGGTCTCCCAGGTCATGTTCCGGGCGTAAGTTTCCCGGGAGGTGTAATTCCGTACTTCAGCGTTGGGCGTGAAGAAGGAATTATCGTCAAAAAACACGTCATCGATCGGAGTGGGGGGGCACTCCCCTCCCGGTCCGCCGGAACTGGCCGACCAGTTGGCTTCGGCAAACCAGTCGCCCGTATCGCCGATCCAGTAGAGCGTTCTGGAGCCAATGTCCTGGATGCTCCAACCGGAGTTGTTGCCTCCGTTGATGGAATTATTCGCGGTCAGCTGCGCCGGACCGGTGTTGTTGATGTCCCGAACGAACAGCCGCTCGAGGGTTTTGTCCTGCTCAAATTCCACCTCGGCCTGATTACCCGTTTCGGCGCTCGTCAGGTACACCGGCCCAAGGGTGCAATCCCCGTTGGCGTCCAGTTCCGTTACGGTCATTTCGGTGTAGGCGTCAAACTCGTAGGTCTGTCCCGCAAAAAGGGAGAGGTAGTTAATCACCAGGTCGCCGTTAAAATTGCCGTACTGCACCATGATCAGCGAGTCAATGGACACGGCGTCCGGCTGACTGAAGACGTTACTGTTCACGTAATCGTAGGGCGCATTCATCACCACCCGGTTGTAGGCCATCGTCCCGTCGCCGTAGGTCCGCAAACTGGAACTGGACCGGGCCGAGCACTCGATCGTGGAATTACCCGCGTCAAAGGTCATATTGGTGGCGTCTACCTGCCACTCGGAAAAAAAGAAGGGACCGTCCGGATGAAGGCGCACGTAAGAATTCCCCAGCGATAGCGTCCGGGGTTCCGTGGTTTGCGAATAGAAGAAATTCCCCTCCATGCGCTGGTCATTGGTCCGCAGGGTACCGGAGAGAAAAAGGATCTGGTTAAAGGCGTAAAAATCGTCCGAAAGGATCCACTCCCCGTTGGCCCCCGTGAAGGTTACGTCGTAGTTAAAGCGTTGCCCGTTGGATTGAATGGTATTCCCCGTCTGGTTGGAGCTGAAGAAATAATTCCCGGCAAAATCGTGGGTCATGGCCGCGGTAAAGACCAGGGACCCCGCAATACGCACGTTGTGCTCAATGGGGCCACTGAAGGATGGATTATTGGTCGCCCCCGACCAATCCATATTCCGGCAATTCGAATTTTCTATATCGACCGTGACCGTTTGCCCGCCACCATTGAAGGAGTTGCCGTCAAAGAAGACGTCGTCCGCCAGGCTCGGGACACATCCACTGGGTGCTCCGCCACTGGAAAAAGACCAGTTGTTGGGGTCGCTCCAGTCTCCGGTGCCGCCCACCCAGAAGAAGGTTTCGGTGGGCTTCAGGTTGATCGTCCAGCCGGTGTTGCCCCCCAGGTCAATCACGTCGTTGGCGGTGAAGGTGCCGCCGCCGCTGGCCGCGATCGAGCTTAGGGTCACGAAGTCAACGGTGATGGCGTTGCTGCTGATGAAGTTCGCGGGATTCCCCGAACTGGTGGCCTCCATGATGATTCCGCCAATGCAGTCGCCGGTAGCCTGGATGTCTCCGAGATTGAAATTTTGTCCGGATTCAAATTCATAGCGCTGTCCGGCCGTCAGGATGAGGTTTCCGATGGTATGACTGCCGTTGATCAGGGTTCGGTGCCGCAGTTCCAGCTCCGCAAAGCTGGTGGCGGGAGAGCCCCGAAAGAAAATCCCGGGAATGATCCTTGAGCTGCCCATCGCCGCCGTGAAGACCACCCGCCCGAAGTCCAGGCTACCCGAGCCCTCCAGCCACAGATCCGCGTTGGCGCCCTGAAGCTGAATTTCGGAGGTGCCGGGGGTAATCGTCAGTCCGGTACTGGACAGGTAAAGCGGCGTCACGTACAATTCCTCCGAGGCGAATTCGAAGGGGATGTAGGTAGAATTGGTGATGGAGATAACGGAACCGGCCAGGTTCAGGGTCCGTGCCCCCGTTCCCAGACTGTGGAAGTAGGCCGTCGTTACGGGCTGATCGTTGGTGTTGAGGTTGCCTTCCGTGAAGCTGAGCAGGCTGTCCAGTTGAAGGGGGCCCGTCAGGGTCCAGTCGCCCGCTCCGGAAAAGGTCACGTTGGTCCCGGCATTGTGCGGTCCGAAGCTGATGGTATTGCCCGGCTGGTCGGCGGAAAAGATGACCTGTCCGGTGAAGTCAAAGCTCATCTGCGCGTTGAGCTCCAGGGAACCAAAAACGTTCAGGTTAACCGCATCGCCCCCCGCAAGGGTGGGGTTATTGGTAACCCCGGCCCAGGTCATGTTACGGCAGAAAATGATGTCCGTGTTCAGATTAACCCGCTGCCCCGCAGCGGTGAAGGAGTTGGCATCAAAAAAGACGTCATCGTCTGCCGTGGGGGCCTGAGGGTGAAAGGTTGTTCCTCCGGAGGTGGTGGCCCAGTGAGAGATGTCCGACCAGTCGCCACTACCCCCAACCCAGAAGTAATCGGCCGCCGCCAGTGAAGTAGTCCCGAGTAGGAGCAGGAGCCATAATCCGAACCGACGGGATACAGAAACTTTGGGTAAGTTGTGGAGGGTGAGCATAGCTTTGGGATTGAGGTATTTCGGGCTTAAGGGGAATTGAAGGTAATACTTCCCCCGCTTAATGCCCTGAATTCATACTTCGTTAGCCGGCCCGAAAACATTTTACTCCGTGGCCTTCCTGCCATGCTGCCCTTAGCTACCGCACCAGGTTAATATTTCCCCGCATCACTTTGGGCCCCGGTCCGGTTTCTCCGGCAAAAGTGACGGCCAGCGCGTAGGCGTAGGCACCGGGTTCCGCGATTTCTCCCCGGTAAGTACCGTTCCAGCGGTCACTGGGGTCATTAGAAATGAACATTTGCACGCCCCAACGATCAAAAACCTGGAGCTGGTAGGCTTCAATGGTGAGGTCCGGTCGGAAGTAGGGACCGAAGTCATCGTTGACACCGTCTTCGTTCGGGGAAAACGCATTGGGGATGTAGACGCCCAGAGAGTCGTTCTCGATGGTTGTTGTGGGTAGCGCCGGCGCTGCACCTACCCGGTGACTCTTAGTGCTCATCAGGAAGAAGAGACTACTAATCACGAGGCAGGTCAGGAGAGCGCGCGTCAGTCGTTGCTGGAACATGAGTTTGGGATTATGGAACACCAACGGAAGCAAAGCAGCGGCGAAAAGCCAAAAAATGAAGATTAAAACAATAAATAAAAAATTATATATGGCCCGTCGGCGGGTGCAAAGATATCCGGTGGGGCCAGGTATGCACGGGGTACCTAGGGAGCGGTGGGTTATCCCGCCGGTGCGTGCCGAACGGGTTTCTTAATGGTGGCGAAATGCGTCGGCCCTGCGGCTGGAATGGTTCGATTAAATTTGGTCGCTTCTTGGCTCCGGGGATGGGTGAATTTCCGGGTCGTTTGCTCTCCTTACGGGGGCTTAAACTGCCCGCCGGTTGCCACCGGCGGCGTCGATGATCGGTTAGCGTATTGATGGCGATTTCAGGAGTAATCGCAGTCGTACTTTGTTGGTCGTTGGGCGACAAGGCATGTGTGGGATGGCGCAAAGTTGTAACCCTTACAATGGCGTAGAGTTATGGCCGTTGTATGCTTTGTAATCTATGCCCCACGAATACCTTTTTTCACCTTTAGGTTTGTGGCCAGTAGTCTGACAGACTACTGGTTTATCATGACTCCCACTTAAGGAAATATCAAATGATTGAAGGCAGGTGGTGTTTCCTTTCCCCGAAAGGAAACCGAATCAGCCTGGGAAAACTGAAGGACCTTCCGCGAAAGAATGTGGCCAATCGATCTTGTTCATCCTTCTTTCTTTGATGGAGTGGTCGCCTTTCGGGGAAAGGCGACACCAGGCACTTATCCCCAGGATGGTTGATTATGATTTTCAAGAAGCCCAGGGCCTAGAGAATTTGGACTTAATTATTACAGAACAAGCCATAGTCTCTAGAAGGGGTATAACTCTATGCCATCCCACTCATGCCTTGTCGCTACTGTCCACCCATAAACAATTAACTAAAATGGTTCCCCTTTCGGCATGCTGGATGAGCTGCGCTGATCCAGCGTGGGGGTGGGTCTCAACGCACTGTAAGGTCACCCCTGCGGGGTCTGGCCTTTTGTACGCTGGTCGGGATGACTGGATTACTCCCTTCGGTCGTGTGCTTCGCGCTCGAACCAATTGGGCCAAAAAAATAGCCGCTCTGCGATGCAGAGCGGCTAAGCTTAGGGTCGGGATGACTGGATTCGAACCAGCGGCCTCGTCGTCCCGAACGACGCGCGCTACCGGGCTGCGCTACATCCCGCAGGGGGGGGCAAAATTAGCAGGATTTTTGGATTTTCCCGGCTCTTCGGGCAGATGTCTGCACCCGCGCGCCGACGCCCTCCTGCTTCTCCGGTACTTCGTTGTACTGCTCCCGCGAAAAGTTGTCGGCTAAGGCCACGGGATTACGCCCCTTGAACTATTCCACTACAGGCCGAAAAAGTAGGGAACCAGGAGGGTGGTCATGCCCCAGCAGATCAGGTTAAGCGGACCTCCAATGCGGGCAAAATCCAGGAAGCGATAGCGGCCCGCGCTGTACACCATGGCGTTGGTCTGGTAGCCAACGGGGGTCATGAAACTGGCGGAAGCGGCAATGCTGACCGTGACGAGCAGGGGCATGGGATCAACGCCGATTTGCTGAGCCGCGGCGATGGCGACCGGAGCCAGCAGGGCCGCCGTGGCGTTGTTGCTCATGGTTTCGGTGAGCAGGTTGGTGATGAAGTAAAGGGTCGCAATCAAAACGTAGGGTCCCGAACCCTGCAGATTTCCGGTCATCAACTCGGCGATCTGCCCGTCCAGTCCGCTGTTGCTCATGGCCTTGCCCAGGCTGAGGGCTCCGGCCAGCAGAAACACAATTTTCCAGTCTACGGCTTCGTAGGCTTCGGCCATGGTCAGGGTACGGCCCAGCACCAGCAGACAAACGCCCGCCAGCGCGGCGATACTGATGGGCACCAGCCCCGCCGTGGCCACCGCCACGAGGCCGACGATGGTGGTCAGCACGAAGTAAAAGCGAGCCGGATGGAAGTCGCTCAGGGCCGCACTGGAAAGGAGGATGAACGGGCTGTCCTGCTGCTGCTCGATCCGCTGCAGCTCCTTCAGGTAGTGGGTTTTCACTTCGGCCAGGATGACGTCTCCGGCCATTAGGGGCAAGCGGTACAGCTGCTCGTGGAGCGTCGCCTCGCGTTGCCGGATGGCCAGGGGCACGGCGCGGTAACTCCGCCGGAAGTCGACCTCGCGCAGGGTCTTGCCCACAAATTCTGAGTTGGGCGTAACCACCATTTCCACCAGACTGGAGTTGTTTCGTTCCAGGCCCGTCCCCATCACCTTGACGGATCCGGATTGATCGACCAGGCGCACCCAATCTTTGAGGCTTTTGATTTTTTCCCGGTCGCAACGCACCTTGAGGGTATCCCCCTCCACCAACCGGAAATCACCCGGCGGGAGGGTAAATACGTCCTGGTCCCGCCGCACCTCGATGATGTCCATGTCGAGTTCCCGCACGATGGGCGATTCCATAATGCGCTTCCCCGCTACGCGGGGATTGTTCAGGATTACAATTTCGGCCAGGTAATCATGCAGGGCAAACCGGTCGGCCAGATCGCCTTCTCCTTCCCGGTCCGGCAGCAGCCGGGCCCCGAGATAAGTAAGATAAACCACCCCGATGATCAGGAGGGGAACGCCGATGGGGGCCAGCGTAAAGACCGAAAACCCGGGCAATCCGTGATCCTGCGCGATGCCGCTGACGAGGATATTGGTGGAAGTACCGATCAGGGTGCACATGCCCCCCAGAATGCTCGCAAAGGAGAGGGGAATCAGCAGTCGGGAAGGCTTGATCCTGGCCGACACCGCGATGCGGTGCACGATGGGAATAAAGACGGCCACGACCGGCGTATTGTTGATGAAGGCAGAGACGGCGGCCACCAGCAACATCATCAGAAAGGTCGCGTACTGGGGCCGGCGACGGAAGCGGTCGGACATCCGGCTGGCCAGCAGCTGCAGGGCTCCCGTTTTCAGTAGGGCGGCGGACAGTACGAACATGAAGGCCACGGTAAGGGTAGCCCCGTTGCTGAAGCCCGCCAGTCCCTCGGTGGGGGAGATGACCTGCGTGCCCACCAGGGATACGATGATCAGCATCGCGATCAGGTCCACGGTCAGCCATTCGGTGACGAAGAGCAGCACGGCCACGAGGGCCACCAAAAGCGTGATGATGGCGGGGGTAATCATTCCGGCGTGAAGATAGCGCGGAGCGGAAGAGTGTGGGAGGCGAAGGCGGAAACAAGCGTGAAAAGAACGCGGCGGTTATCAGGCGCCTAATCTTCCGTCGTGGCCTCGGCTTCACCCCCAGCCTATCGGCCTCCGTTCGCTGGTAAATCCGGCCAAAAATTATAACCGGCCCGTGACCCTCCCACGCAGCACTCCGGCTACCTTTGTGCCTCCACATCGAAAATTTGCCCGTATGCTCCTGCGTCCCCGCCGAAACCGACAGTCGTCCGCCATCCGCTCAATGGTTCGAGAAACGGAACTCACCGTTGGCCATCTCGTGCAGCCTCTCTTTCTGATTCCCGATCCCAACGGTCGCCTCCCCGTAACCAGCCTTCCGGGCACCTTCCGGCTGGGCATCGAGCAGGTCCTGAAGGAAGTCGAGGAATGTGTGGCTTTGGGACTGCAAAGCTTCATGATGTTCCCCGCCGTGCCGGAAGAGCACAAGGACAAAACGGGCACCTACGCTACGGCAGCGGACAACTTTTACCTGGAGGCCGCCCGCCGCATCAAAGAAAAATTTCCCGACATCTGCCTGATCTCGGACGTCGCCCTCGACCCCTACAGTAGCGACGGACACGACGGAGTGGTCATCAACGGCAAGATCGACAACGACGAAACCCTGCCCCTGCTGGACGCCATGTCCGTGGCCCAGGCCCAGGCGGGGTTTGACCTGATCGGTCCCAGTGACATGATGGACGGCCGGGTGGGCTCCATCCGCCGGGCCCTGGACGCGGCCGGGTACACCGACACCGGCATCATGGCCTACACCGCCAAATACGCCAGCGCCTTCTACGGCCCCTTCCGCGATGCGCTCGACAGCGCTCCCCGGGCCCTGGAAAACGTACCGACGGACAAAAAGACCTACCAGATGGACCCGGCCAACACCCGCGAAGCCCTCCGGGAGGCCGCGCTGGACGCCGCCGAAGGCGCCGATTTCCTGATGGTCAAGCCCGCCCTCAATTACCTGGACATCATCTACCGTCTCCACGCCGCTCACCCCCTGCCCATCGCGGCCTACCACGTTTCCGGGGAATGCGCCATGCTTCTGGCCGCCGCCGAGCGCGGCTGGCTGGATTACCAGCAGGCCGCCAGCGAAGCGCTGCTGAGCATCCGCCGGGCCGGCGCCAGCGCCATCATCACCTACTTCGCCAAGGATTTTGCGAAGTGGAATGTTAGATGAACCGATGGTTCATCGGGAGTAGGTTAGTCTTTTAGTACGGTAGTAATAAGAGGAGATTTCCTCATGGGACGGCCACAATGCTAACACCATTGCCGACCTACTTCACGGCAAAACTACCGTACTTAAAAACTACCGAAAACATCACTCCCAAGCTAACTCCTCAAACAACTCCACGTCCGGTTCCCCGTCGAAGACGACGACCCGGAACCGCGACAGGTAGCTCGCTCCCGGCGGCAGGGTGAAGGCTCCCAGCACGACGGGGCTCACCACGAAGTAGGGGATGCCGGGGTGCACCCGTACGGGCTGTGGATAGCGGTAGTTATCCGGATGCGGAAAAATCGCTACGCCCGCCACGCTTCCCGCCACGTCGCCGTACATGGCGGTCCAGGCCGGACGGCTGTGGTTGGCGGCCTCCCGTCCGAGGCCCTCGCTGGTGAGGAAGGTGGGGTGACCGGAAAAGTGGAGGCTATCGCTGGGGTTCCAGTGCTTACTACCGCGGATGCCAAAACCGCCGTAGTGGTATTCGTTCAGGTGAAGCGTGTCTTCGGTAACGTTGCTTTGCCGGCTACGAAAATCGATGACGTGGACGTCCGTCCGGGGATGCAGGCGCGCCGTCCAGCTTTCCTCCAGCACCTTGCCGTACACCCGACTCAGGTGGTGCAGCTCGCTGCTGAAACCCACGAATCCGTCCTCGCGCAGGGTATCCGTGAGCCGGTGGTGAGCCACGGTGCCGAGCAGGTGGTGCTGATTCCAAAAGTCGACGAAACTGTCGCGGAAGGTAGTGTTGGTCCAGGCGTTGAAGAGGCCGTGCTGGTGGGCGTAGGCCACCGGAAAATCATCCGTGACGACCTTCCCGGCCGGACTGCTCAGCGGGTGCACAAATCCACTGCGGGCGTAGTGATCCGGCAGTCCGTCCGGCAGCCGAGGGGTCAGGTGATAGCGCAGCACCTCTCCGTCATTGCGCCGAAAACTGACGGCATCTTCGTCGATGATGATCGCCGTATCGGTCTCTGGAGCGGTGGCGGGCGACGGTCCCGAGTTCCGCAACTCGTCGGGATCGTCGATTCCCGAGGAATGCGACGGCGCCCCGGCTGAGCACGAGGGCGCAAGCGCGCAGGTGCCCAGCATTAGGGAGAGGAGCAGTAGGTAGAGGCAGTTTTTCATTTGACCAATATATCAACTTGTCAAAGAGATAATCATTGGAATGATCATTCCCCGAATGGTCACCGACCCGCTAAGAACTTGCCGATTGCTCAGGGTATGGGAGAAATGATTATTACTGACCATTGCGCCTTACCGAACAACCCGGCACCGGCACTCCGTTGCCCTAAAAATCACTTCAAAGGAATCTTCAACCCCAGATCCCGCTTCATCTTCAGCAGGGCTTCGGCGTTTCCCTTGGCGTCGTCCACCGGATGGTGGGTGTGGGAGGTTTCCCGCAGGTGCTTGAAATTTTTAAAGACGTCGTTGACCAGTCCCTTGTACAGGCTGCCCAGGTTCTGGGAGGAATGACCGAAGGGATTACCGCCGGTGAAGTGATGGAAATACCAGCAGACGAACATCCAGTCGAAGCCATTATTGTCGCTAATGAAGAGGGGCCGACCGGTGGAGTACTCCGCCACCCAGTCGGCGAAGGCGGCCATCACCTCGGCGGGGTCATCAAAGGTCAGTGTCTCCTGGCGGGAGTGGCCCGAAACCCGGAGGGCCTCCTCCACGTAGCGATCAGAAATAGGCCGTAACCTTCCGTAGAAAGTATGCTCCAGCCCCTCCCGGACGATGACCGCACCGAGGGAAACCATGGAATAATCACCGGGGATGGGACCGTCGGTCTCGACGTCCACCATTACGTAACTCATGGGAGTGTATTTTGCTTATCGGGACATAACATCTACGGGCATCCAATTGGTTCCCCAAAGAAGAAAAAAGGTTCGCAACAAAAGTCTCCCGCAAGGCTGACCAAAATCACTAAGTCCGTAACGGAACGCCCTTACTTTACGGGGGTTGTTGCTCCGCACCGGACGGCAGAACCCTCCGTTCTCCTTTCCAACCTCCGGACGGATCAGCCGCTTAAAGCACACTGATCATGACAAATTACACTAAGGGCCAGGAGTTTTTCCTGGTAGTCTTACGCCTAGCCATCGGTTGGCACTTTCTCTACGAAGGGGTCGTAAAGCTCTGGAACCCCAACTGGTCGGCCCGGGGCTACCTGACGGATTCCGCCGGCCCCTTCAAGGATCTTTTTTACGAAATGGGCAGCAATCCTACCGTCCTTTCCGTGGTCGACACGGCCAACGTCTGGGGGTTGATCCTCATTGGCTTAGGCCTGCTTTTCGGTTTCATGACGCGCTGGGCCGCCCTGGGGGGAATCATCTTGCTTGGTTTCTACTTCCTCTCGCATCCACCGCTGATTGACGTGAAATACGCATTACCCAGTGAGGGAAGCTACCTCTTCATCAATAAAAATCTCATTGAGCTATTTGCCCTGGGGGTCTTAATGGTTTTCCCGTCGAGCCAACGCTGGGGACTGGATGGCCTACTGAAACGCACCTACGCAACCGCTTAAATACTGATCATGGAAACGAATAAGAACGAAGAAAAAATGGAGGGTGCGGATACCAAACGACGCAGCTTCGTCAAGGGCCTAATCGGTCTTCCCGTTTTGGGAGCCTTTGCGGCCGGAGCGCTGGCCAAATACCAGAGCGACCAGGCGGCCAAACGGCAAATCCTCGACGAACTGAACGTCGAACCCGCCCGGCCACCCGCTACCGGCCCGATGGCCGGTGATCCCATTCGGGTGGGCATCATCGGCTTCGGCATCCGCGGCGAACAACTGACCCGCGCCCTGGGCTTCGCCACCCCACAGTGGAAAGCAGGCATGAAGGAACGGGCCATGAAAAACCCGAAGGACACCCGCCTGAAGGACTTCCTGGAGCAGGAGAACCTCAACGTAAAGATCACCGCGGTCTGCGATGCTTTTGAGGTTCGTCGGGAACTGGCCCAGGCTGCCGGAACGGTGGATGGTCAGGCGCCAACGATCTACCAGGACTATCGCAAGCTGCTCGAATCGCCCGAGGTGGACGCCGTCGTCATCGGCACCCCCGACCACTGGCACGCACCGATGAGCCTCGCGGCCATTGCCGCGGGTAAACACGTCTACGTGGAGAAATGCATGACCCACAAAGTGGCCGAAACCTACGCCCTTTACGATGCGGTCAAAAATTCCGCCATCAAATTCCAGCTGGGGCACCAGCACCGGCAAACGCAGAGCTTCCTGACGGCCAGAGACATCATCGAAAAAAACATCCTGGGCCACATTTCTCTGATTCAGACCAACACCAACCGGAACGACGACAACGGTGCCTGGCAGTACCACATTCACGAGAAGGCCAGTCCGCAGACCATCGACTGGGAAAACTTCCTCGGAAACGCCCCCAAAATTCCCTTCAATAAGGAACACTTTTTCCGGTGGCGCAAGTGGTGGGAATACGGTACGGGGCTGACCGGCGACCTCCTCACCCACGATTACGACCGGGTGAATTGCCTGCTCAATATGGGGATTCCCGACGCCGTGGTTTGCTCCGGCGGGGTGTACACCCACCGCGACGGGCGGACGGTTCCCGACGTACTTCAGGTGGTGATGGAATACGAAGACTACTACCGGGGCGGCTCCCAGGAATCCGGCAAGGAAAAGGGCATGACCTTCATTTACAGCGCCACGCTGGGGAACCAGTTCAGTCGGCCCACCCTGCTGATGGGCCACGACGGAACGATGGAGCTGGGTGCTCAACTCACCGTCTACCCCGACGCGCGATCCACCCGCTACGAGGAGATGTTGCAGGATCAGCTGGTCTCGACCACCACGCCGATGTACGCATACAACCCGGCGTCAAAGGGTGTGGACGGCGTAACCGGCGCCACTGCCAAGTACTTTGCGGACAAGGGCCTCATGTGGACCTACCGCGACGGTAAACGGGTGGATTCCACCTTCCTGCACATGCGGGAATGGCTCAGTGCCATCCGCAACGACCACGGCGTAAGTTGTGGCATTGAGGAAGGCTTTGAGGAGGCCATGTCTGCTCACATGTCCACCATCGCCTACCGCACGGGAAAGCGGGTGGAGTGGGACCGCGAAAACCGCGTGATCAAAAACGTGACGACGGAAGAATTGGAAGCGATTGGGATTGCGTGAGGTGAGGAAAGTACGAACTCCGCAAGAATCGGATTGTGCTGCCTCCGCACCTCCCCTACTTTTGGACCATGACACCAACCGAACACCATTACGAGCGGGTGGCGGCGGCCATCCGCTACCTGCGGGAACACGCGCAGGAGCAGCCCAGTCTGGAGGACGTAGCGGCCCACGTGCACCTGAGCAAGTATCACTTCCAGCGCCTGTTTCGGGAATGGGCGGGGGTGAGTCCCAAGCGGTTTTTGCAACACCTGACGCTGGAGCACGCCAAGGCCGGCCTGCGGGCCGGCGTCTCCACCCTGGAGGCCGCCCACGCTGCGGGGCTATCCGGCAACGGCCGGCTGCACGATCTGTTCGTGCAGCTGCAGGGGTGCTCACCCGGAGCGTGGCGCGACCGGGGCGCGGGCGTCGACATCACCTACCGGGAAATTACTACCCCGTTTGGCGTGGCGCTGGCGGCGGCCACCGAACTGGGGATCTGTTTTCTTTCTTTTTTGGAAAGGAACGCTAACCCGGAGCAGGAGCTCCGTAGGGAATTCCCCGAGGCACGATTGCACCGGGGAGATAGTGTGCACCTGCGCGCCGTCGGCCGATTCTTTAAGGATTGGCAGCTACCCGATAAACCACTGGTCCTGGACCTAAGGGGAACGCCCTTCCAACTGAGTGTCTGGCGGGCGCTGCTGCAGATCCCTTCCGGGCACCTTCGCTCCTACGGAGACATTGCGACCCAGGTTGGGAAGCCCGCTGCCGTCCGTGCCGTAGGCACGGCCATCGGGAAAAACCCTATCGCCTTCTTGATTCCCTGCCATCGGGTGCTGCGCCAAAACGGCGCCCTCGGCGGCTACCGCTGGGGTCCGGAACGCAAGGAAATTATGGTGGGCTACGAGGCGGTGAGGTGAAGGGCTACGTGGCCCGAGCTTTGGTTATCGCGGTCTCGGTTATCCTGACCCGGGCCCTGGAAGGGTCCTCCTCCATGAGCGAGGTCTGCAACCGGAGCGATAGCTCCGGTCAGGGCCTCGCGGTCATTGGGCCAACCAACCGTAATCCATTTCAAAATTCACCCCTACAACGCCAGAAAATCCCGCAAGATCTGCTCCCCCGCCGCAGCGGATTTCTCTGGGTGAAACTGCGCGGCGTAGAAGTTGTCCTTCTGCATCATGGCGGCGAAGGTTTTGCCGCAGTACGCCGTCGTGGCTACCGTATCGGGGCCGGCTTCCACGTAGTAACTGTGCACGTAGTAGCAGTACGTTCCGTTCACGGAATCACTCACCCAGTCGTTCTTTTCGGTCAGGCTGACGTCGTTCCACCCCATGTGGGGTACCTTCTCGCCATCGGTCGGTACAAACTTCCGGACCCGCTCCGGAAACACCCCGATGCAGGGCACGTCCCCTTCCTCACTGTGGCTACAGAGCAGCTGCATCCCCACGCAAATCCCGAAGACGGGTTGCGTCAGGGAACGGATCAGGTCACTCAGGCCCGTCTCGTTCAGGTGAGCCATCGTGGACGCCGCGGCGCCCACCCCCGGAAAAATCACCTTATCCGCGGCGCGGATCACGTCGTGGTCACTCGTCAGCACGTGTTCCACCCCGATGCGCTCCAGGGCGTAGAGCACGGATCGAATATTACCGGCATTGTAGTCAATTACGGCTACCATGGCACCTATCTTTTTTGAGTTTAGAGCATTCCCTTGGTGGAGGGCAGTCGCATATTGTCCACGTCACGGCGCTTGGCCATCTTGATGGCCTTGGCCAGCGCCTTGAAGGTCGCCTCGATCATGTGGTGTTCGTTCTGCCCTTCGGCCTTGATGTTCAGGTTGCATTTCGCGCCGTCGCTAAACGACTTGAAGAAGTGGTGGAACATCTCGGTGGGCATATCCCCGATCTTTTCGCGTTTGTAGGCTGCTTCCCAGACCAGCCAGGGGCGTCCGCCGAAGTCAAGGCCGACCTGTACGAGGGCCTCATCCATCACCAGGTGGAAACCGTACCGCTCAATGCCCATCTTATTCCCCAGGGCCGCGCCGAAGGCTTCGCCCAGGGCGATGGCCGTGTCCTCAATGGTATGATGCTCGTCAATGTGGAGGTCACCGGCCACCTTCACGCTCAGGTCACAACCGGAATGGCGGCCGAGTTGATCCAGCATATGGTCGAAGAACCCCAGGCCGGTATCCATTCGGGTCTTGCCCGTGCCGTCCAGATCCAGTTCAATCTGGATGTCCGTTTCCTTGGTCGTCCGACGGATGCTGGCCGTACGGTTTTCCAGCCGCAGTAAGCGGTAGATTTCCTCCCAGTCGGTCGTGCGCAGCGCAATGGTATCGTCCAGACTCGCCAGTTGGTCAGCGTCCAGTTCCTCGTTACCCAACTCCGGATCGTTCGCAATCCAGATGCCCTTACCACCCAGGTTTTTGGCCAGTTGCATGTCCGTCAATCGATCACCGACGACGTAACTGTTCGCCAGATCGTACGCCCCCTCCAGGTAATGGGTGAGCAGGGCCGTGCCGGGCTTGCGGGTGGGCTGATTGTCGGCCGCGAAGGTGCGGTCAATAATTTCTTCGGCGAAGGTGATGCCCTCGGCCGCCAGCGCACGCCGCATGGCTTCGTGCGTGGGCCAGAAATTCTCTTCGGGGTAGCTGTCCGTGCCAAGTCCATCCTGGTTGGTCACCATGACGAGCTGGTAGTCCAGCTCCCGCACGATGCGCCCCAACCACCGGAAAACACCGGGATAAAAGTTCAGCTTGTCGATGTGATCGACCTGGTAGTCTTCGGGCTCCAGGATGAGGGTACCGTCACGGTCTAGGAAAAGGACTTTTTGCACGTTACGCGAAATTGTGGTTCTTATACTTATTGAGCATCAAATTCCCGCAGCGCCGCCAGCAAACGGTCGTTCTCCTCGGGAAGTCCGGCCGTGATCCGCAGACAGTTCTCGGCGTTGGGCTGGTAACTTTGATTGCGGACCACAATGCCACGGTCCAGCAAAAACTGGTACACGGCCGCACTGTCCTGAAAGCGTACCAGCAGGAAGTTGGTCACCGACGGGAAGATGTACTCCACACAGGCCAAGCTGTCCAGCTCCCGGGCCAGCCGCTTTCGCTCCCCGATCAGGGTATTGACTTTGGCCTGCATCACCTCGGGGCGTTGCAGCGCCGCCAGCGCGCGCTCCTGACTGATAACGTTCACGTTGTAGGGCGGCTTGATGGCCTTCATCATCGTGATGATGAACTCGGAGGCAAAGGCCATCCCCACGCGGGCGCCGGCCATACCCCAACCCTTCGACATGGTTTGGGTAATGATCAGGTTCGGGAATTCATCGAGGCGAGGCAAGAAGCTGGCCTCCGGGGTGAAGTCGATGTAGGCCTCGTCGAGCACCACAATGCCGGGGAAGGTCCGGATCAGGTCCTCCATCACGGCCGGGTCCATCGCGTTACCGCTGGGGTTGTTGGGACTGCAGAGCCAGAGGATCCGCGTCTTATCGTCAAAGGCCCCTTTGAGTTGGTCTACCGGAATGGTGAAATCGGGGAGCAGGTTGACCGCCCGGAACTCCACGTCATTGATGCCCGCCGCTACCTTGTACATCCCGAAGGTTGGGGGCAGCGCCAGCACCGCGTCGCGTCCGGGGTGACAGAAAATACGCGTCACGTAGTCGACCAACTCATCGGAGCCGTTGCCGAGCATGATGCGCTCCGGATCGACGTTGCGCAAACCACCGATGGCCTGGCGCACGGCGGTGGCCAGTGGGTCCGGGTAGCGGTTGACGCCATTATCGAAGGGACTTTCGTTGGCGTCGAGCAGCACCTCGGCAACGCCCTTGAACTCACTCCGGGCACTGGAGTAGGGCTTCAGCGTCAGGATATTCGGTCGGACGAGTTCGCGGATTTTTTCCGGCGTCCAGGAAATGGTTTCGGTGGCGGTCATGTTTTTAAATTTTGGCGAATCGCGGGTGCAATGTTGTTTGGTTGGGCAATGATTTATTGGGCTTTCAGGCTCGCCAGTCGGAGGCTGACGGCGTTCTTGTGGGCATCAAGTTCTTCGGCGGCAGCCATCACCTCCACGGTGGGCCCCAGGGTACGCAGTCCGTCGGCCGTAAGCTCCTGAAAGGTGATTTTCTTCACGAAGCTGTCCAGGCTCACACCGCTGTAGTTGCGGGCGTATCCGTAGGTGGGCAGGGTATGGTTGGTGCCGCTGGCGTAGTCGCCCACACTCTCCGGGGTGTGGTATCCCAAAAAGATGGAACCGGCGTTACGAATCTGCTTACTGAACGCCCGTGCCTCCTGCATGCTCAGGATAAGGTGTTCCGGAGCGTAGGCATTGACGTAGTCCACACGATCCTGTGGATTGGAGAACACCACCGTCAGGCTGTTGGCAATGCTTTGTTCGGCCAACTCCCGGCGGGGAAGATCCGCCAGTTGCCGCTGCACTTCCTCCCGGATCGTTTCTGCCTGCTCCTGATTATCTACGACCAGCACAACCTGGCTATCGTGGCCGTGCTCGGCCTGACTCAGCAAATCCGCGGCTACGTGGGCGGCCTCGGCACCTGCGTCCGCGCAAACCAGTACTTCGCTCGGACCGGCCGGCATGTCAATCGCCAGCCCGTCCAGCATCGCCAGTTGTTTGGCTACGGTAACGTAGGCGTTACCGGGACCGAAGATCTTGTACACCGCCGGCACGCTCTCCGTGCCGTAGGCCAGGGCCGCAATGGCCTGCGACCCACCGACCCGGAAAATTTTGGTCACCCCACAGGCGTCCGCCGCAAAGAGGATGGCCGGATGAATTTCTCCCGACTTATCGGGCGGAGAACACAGCACGATTTCTTCACAACCGGCGATGTTGGCCGGGACGGCCAGCATCAGCACCGTACTGAACAGGGGGGCCGTCCCCCCAGGAATGTACAGACCCACCCGGTCGATGCCCCGGCTCTCCCGCCAGCAGCGGACCCCGGGCATGGTCTCCACCACCTCGGCCGTAGTGACCTGACTCCGGTGAAAAGTCTCGATGTTTTGTCGGGCGGTGAGGATAGCCCGCCGCAACTCCGGACTCAGCTTATCGCCGGCAGCCTTGATGGCCGCGGCCGGAACGGCCAACTGGTCGAGTTCGACCCCGTCAAAGCGCGCGGTGAACTCCCGCAGGGCCGCGTCACCCCGCTGCTTTACGGCGGCCATGATTTCCCCCACTCGTTTCTGTAGGTTGGAGAGATCCTTGGCGGGGCGCTTCAGCAGCTCCGGCCAGTCGGCGCGCGGTGGGTTATCGTAAATACGCATGCTACTCATTCTGGATTAGACAATCATTTTGTCGATGGGAACGATGAGGATGCCTTCGGCTCCGGCTTCGCGGAGTTGATCGATGATGTCCCAGAAGCTGTCCTCGGCGATCACCGTGTGTACGCTGCTCCAGCCCGCTTCGGCCAGCGGCAGTACCGTAGGCGAACGCATCCCCGGCAGCATCTTAATGATCGTTTCCACCTTCTGGTTTGGCACGTTCATCAATAAATATTTCTGGTTGCGGGCCGCCAGCACGGAACGAATCCGGAAGAGCAGCCGATCCAGGATTTCCCGGCGGGTAGCGTCAATCTTGGGGCTGGCCGCAATGACGGCCTCGGACTTCAGGATGATGTCCCGTTCCTCCAGACCATTTTTGAAGAGCGTGGAGCCCGTGGAAACCAGGTCACAGATGGCATCGGCCAGGCCGATGTTCGGGGCGATCTCCACCGATCCGGAAATTTCGTGAATCTCCGCATCAATGTCTTGCGCCTTCAGGTAGGCCCGCAGGCTGTTGGGGTAGCTGGTGGCGATCCGCTTTCCGTTGAGGTCCTGCGGCCCCGCGTAGACGGTGCCGCGGGGCGTAGCCAGGCTCAGGCGGCACTTCGAAAAACCAAGATGCTGTACGACCTCCCCTTCTTTCTCTTTCTCAACGAGAGTGTTTTCTCCAATGATGCCAATATCCGCTACGCCATCCTGGATGTACTGCGGAATGTCACTGTTGCGGAGGTACAGAATTTCCGCCGGAAAATTACGGGCCGGAGCTTTGAGCTGATCACGGCCGTTGTCGATTCTGATGCCACACTCTTTCAGCAACTGAATGGAATCCTGCAACAGGCGGCCGGATTTTTGCACGGCAATGCGAAGACGGGGGGTCGACATTTCTTGGTTATTTGGTTTTCGATACGAAGGGGGTAGAAACAAAAAAGGCCCGACGGAGTAGCTCCGACGGACCTTTTGATAGCTTTTGGGAAACCAGGTTCTTCCACCAGAACTACCGCTCGCCGACGGGGCAAGACATAGCAGCATGGTGATGATGGAGGAAGTTGGTCATGGTTTTCCTTGGGTGGTGTGGGGCGGAATCGAACCGCCGACACATGGATTTTCAGTCCATTGCTCTACCAACTGAGCTACCGCACCTTAATTTATTAGCAGGCGTTCCCGCTAAAGCGACGCAAATTTAATAACGAAGCGGTGAATTAGACAAGCCTTCGGAAGAAAATTTACGTTGTTCTTATTTCTGGAACGCTTTTCGTGGGGGAGAAGTTGCCATGTCGGCCTTTGCCGTTAACTTGGTGGAACCTCTCCATTTCTCCAACTATATAATAAGTAGCATGGCCGAAAATAAAACCAAACCCACGGAAAAAAGTCCCGAGGACTTCCTGGCTGCCGTCACCGATGAGCAGCAACGCGAAGACAGTCAGTGGATTCTGAAGACCATGCGTGAGGTGACCGATTCCCCACCGGTCATGTGGGGGCCCAGTATCATTGGCTTTGGCAAGTTCCGTTACGTCTACCCCACGGGAAGAGAGGGGGATTGGATGCTGACGGGATTCAGCCCCCGTAAAGGAAAAATATCCGTGTACCTCATGAGTGGCGTGGAGCGGGAAACCGACTTACTCGCTAAACTGGGCAAGTACAAAACGGGCAAAAGCTGCCTGTACATCAAGCGCCTGAGCGACGTGGACCTGGACGTCCTGAAGCAGCTGATCGAAGCCTCGGTGGAAAAAGTCAGGAATAACGATATCCACTATTGACGAAAGGAAGAACCTGAAAAGGAAAAGGCCGGGATGTATCCCGGCCCTCCCCTCACTTCACCGCGAAGTGAATATCGGTGATGAGTTCTTCGTCCGGAACCTCCCCCGGAGCATTACCGTAGACCTCAAAGGGGTGGATGCCCCGCTGCACCTTAAACTCCTTTCCCCGCTGCATCATGACCAGGGCCGACCAGGCGTTGCCCAGGTGTTTGTAGGGGCCAACGTGCCGCAGGGTGTACGTTCTGGTGGCGGGTATGCTTCCGGCCTTGAGTCCTGCGGGCAGGCTCGCGGGAGCTTCCGCTACGGGCAGGGCAATCGTGTAGTTGACTTGATTCTTAACCATGTCAAACTTATGGTAAATGGAAAAGGGTGCGCCACTGGCGCTGAATACCCCTTCCTCCTGATGTTTGGCGAGTTTGGTGAGGTCGGCGTTCATTTGCGGACCTACGTCGGCCTGGGTGGTGGCGGTGGTAATCCCCACGTAAGCCGTTCCGGGATACTCTCCGTAGCCGAGAAATTCCAGTTGGGAGCTTACCGCTCCGTCCTCGACGTATTCCTTGAGCATCGCCAGTCCGCGGTCATAGTCGGAGTTGAGGTAGGCGATCATGGAGTTTTTCATCCAGAACAGGTAAAACGGCAGGCTCGTATCCATGTTCCAGCTGACCGTAGTGCCACCCCCGGACTTCGCCCGGCAGTCGAAGCTGACCTTCGCGCTCGATTTCCAGGGCTTGAGAAATTCCAGGTCGTAGTCCACCCGGCTCGGAGCCGTGCTGTCGGTGACCGTCATGTTGCCGACACCCGTCCGCTGGCCTTCCCATTCGTAATACTTTCCGTCTTCCGCAACGGAGACCTTCGCCTCCGGCTCGGCAATCAGCCAGGGCGACCAGGGCCGCCAGTGGTGAAAATTGCTGACGATTTCGTAAACCTTCTCGGGAGTAGCGTCGACGTCGATTGATCGACTGATGTGAATGGCTGGCATAGCTTGGGATGGTGGTTATTGGGTAAAGGATGGGGAAAATGTAGGCGCTTGACGCTACCTAAAGATAAGGGGAAAGGGCGCATAGTGGAGGCTCCCCCACTATGCGCCACACGGGGTAGGCCACTGGCTTAACCCGGCATCTGGTAAAAAAAGCGTTCACTGATGATCTTACCGTCCTTTACCTCGTAGAGGCAGATTTCGGAGCCTTTTTCGCGGGTGCCGTCCTTCTTTTCCACGTCGATGTACATCCCGACGCTGATAAAATTATCGTAGACGAAGGGATCGGTGACGGTCATCTCGTGCACCGCCTCCATGTCTTCGCCCCAGGCCTTACTCTTGGCGAGCATATTGTCCAGGCCGACCACGGTGCCGTCGGGCACCCCGGGGGCTTCGTGGGAGGAGGCGTCCTGGCTGAAGAGGGAGGTGTAGGCTTCTTCAAACTGGCCGGTACGGCACAGTTCTACGAGGCGATCGGCAATTTGCTGGGTAGTCATGGTTATTGGGTGGTTTTGTTTAGGTTCCAAAAATAGGGTTGGGGGAAATTAAAATCAACAAAATATTGTATAAATTCACGAATTAAAATAATTTAAAACAATTCTTGTTTTTGACCTACCCCAGCCGCAATTTCGCAATAGGGCGTATCCTCCCCGTCTGCGTATCTTGCGCCCATGGCAGAAAAGGAGGCATTACAGCAATTTTGGTCCGTAGCGCGATCGGCCGCCCGGGCCGGTGACCTGGCCAAGCTCACCCTCAGTAAACCCCGGAGCAAAGGCGCCGATTTCCCCAAAAATCTCTACGCCCGCCTGGTGGAAATCCGGGGAGGGATGCAGCTACAGATCGCGCACCGTTTCCCCGACCGGGAAGAAGTGAAAAACCATCCGCTGGAAAGCGGATTGAACCAGCTGTCGGCGGCCATGGGAGAAGAATTCCTGCACGCGGACCTCTACACCACCACCGAGCAACTCAGCCTGATGATGAACCGCAAGGGAAATACCCGGCTGATCCGAAAAACACTGCACCGGCGCCCCGGCGCCCCAAAAATGGCCACGCCAGACACGGACCACAACCGGGAAAAAAATCGGCTGGTACACGCCCGCCGCCCCTACCTCCGGGCCCTGGGTATTACGAATGACCAGGGCGAGGTAAAAAAGGAAGGGAAGCGAAAATTCAAGCAGATCAACAAGTTCGTGGAGATCATGGACGGCCTGCTGCGGGAACACCCCCTGCCCAGTGGTGCCCACATCGTCGACATGGGCTCCGGGAGCGGCTACCTCACCTTCGCCCTCTACGACCACCTCACCAATACCCTCGGCCTGCGCGTCAAGGTGACGGGCGTGGAACTGCGGGCCAAACTCGTGGAAAAATGTCGGAAGGTGGCCCGGGAATGCAAATTCACCCAACTCCATTTCGAGGAGGGCTACATCGATAATTTCACCACCACCCGGATCGACGCCCTCATCGCGCTGCACGCCTGCGATACGGCCACCGACGACGCCCTGCACCACGGCATGCGCGCCGGCGCGGAAATCATGGTCGTGGCCCCCTGCTGCCAGAAACAGGTGCGGCGGGACATGGAAGTACCCAAGGGACTACGACCCCTGCTGGGCAACGGCATCATCCTGGAACGGCAGGCGGCGATGTTGACGGACGGCCTGCGGGCCCTCTTCCTCGAAGCGGAGGGCTACAAGACCAAACTCTTTGAGTTCATCCCCCTCGAGCACACGGCCAAGAACGTCATGATCACGGCCGTACGCGGTCGGCGACGGGAAAAAGCCCGGGAAGAAATCCGGCACCTCAAGAAAACCTTCGGGGTCACCCGCCACCACCTGGAGGACCTACTGAGCGAAACCTCCCCCTCATGACCACGGACGTATTCGCCACCACGCTGAAGCAAAAGATTGCCGCCCGGTGGCCCGAACGGGCGGAAAGCATCCGGGCGGGACTGGAGGATACCGCCAGTCCGGAAAAGACCATCCTTCTGCTGGGCCGTCTGGACGACCTGCTGGCGCCGCCCCAACGACGGTGGCTGTTCTTCCGGCCACGGCCCCAGGAAGACATGCGCCAGATCAAAAACGCCCGCCACATTATCGTGCCGCACCGGGCACTGGCCAACCGCCTGCGGGAACACCTGAGCGACCTCAACGCGCAAATCCACGTGGTGGGGCACGGTCCCGTTACGGACATCGCTCCCCAACCGGCCAACACCCGGAAAATTACGCGCGAGGTCTACACGAAGGGACGCCCCTATTTCGTGGCCCACGCCGGTGGGCGGCAGGACGAAAACACCCTGCCGCTGGTGCGGGGTTTTCAACGCTTCCGCAAGCTCCAGAACGAAGACGTCTGCCTCTTGCTGCTGGGCTCCCGGGCCGGGCAGTCGCGCACGCTGCGGCGCCTCACCTCCGGGGGCGACATTTTCTTTTCCCGCCCGGAAGCCCCCCGGGAATACGCCCGCATCCTGGGCTCCTCCCGGGCCTTACTGAACCTTTCCGACCACCCGGCTTTTCCGCTGGACATCCTCGATGCCTGGCACGCCGAGGTGCCCGTGGTGAGTCACCAGCAAGATATTTTGGGGGGCGCCGGAGCGCTGGTGCCAAGTGTTTCGGCGGAGCGCATTGCGGAGGCGCTGCAGCAGCTCGTCCACACCCCCTTCTTCGCCTCCGGACTCGTAGAAAACGGCCGGGCCCGACGGGAAGCCTTTCGCTGGGCACCGGTGCTGGAGCGCGTGGGGGAATTGTTTGGGCGGCTTCCCGGGGCCTAAGCTCGCCGGCTTTCCTATTTTACGCCGCCTTTCGGGTGCTCCTCCCAACCAGGTGCCCCCTTTTTTAGTTACCTGCCATAACGGGCCACGTCCTACTACCGCCCCCAGACTTAAAGTAATTTCCATGCTTCGCACTGATGTTCTCGTGATCGGGTCCGGCATCGCCGGCCTCAGCACGGCAATCAAACTCGCCATTCTTCGTCCGGACCTCCAGATCGACGTCCTCACCAAGGTCAACGAACGGGAGAGTAATACCAGCTACGCCCAGGGCGGAGTGGCCGCTGTATGGGACCACGGTTCCGACACCTTCGAAAAGCACATCGAAGACACCCTGGACGCCGGTGCCGGCCTCTGCGACGAGCACATCGTGCGCATCGTGGTGGAAGAAGGCCCCACGCGGGTGGAGGAAATCATCCAGTGGGGCACCCGCTTCGACACCGACCAGTTTAAGAAGTACGACCTCGGCCGCGAGGGTGGGCACTCCGAAAACCGCATCCTTCACTACAAGGACCTGACCGGCTGGGAGATTCAGCGGGCCCTGAGCGCCAAGGCCGCCACCCTGGACAACGTCAAGGTGCACGAACACTTCTTTGCCCTCGACCTGCTGACCCAGCACCACCTGGGCCACATCGTCACCAAGCTGACCGCCGATATCCAGTGCTACGGAGCCTACGTGCTGGACAAGGAAACCGGAGAAATTGATACCGTACTGGCCCGCACCACGGTGCTTTGTGCCGGCGGTAACGGACAGATCTACCGGGCGACTACCAATCCGGTAATCGCCACCGGCGACGGAATTGCCATGGCTTACCGCGCCAAGGCCCACCTGGAGAACATGGAGTTCGTGCAGTTTCACCCCACGGCACTCTACAATCCCGGGCGGGATCCGCAGGCCTTCCTGGTCAGTGAGGCCGTGCGCGGTTTCGGGGGCATCCTGAAACGCCCCGACGGAACGGAATTTATGCACGATTACGACCCCCGGGGCAGCCTCGCTCCCCGCGACATCGTCGCCCGGGCCATCGACAACGAAATGAAGCTGGGCGGGGTAGAATACATGTGCCTGGACTGCACCCACCTCGATAAAGACAAATTCATCGCCCACTTCCCCACCATCTACGAGAAGTGCATGAGCATCGGCATCGACCCGATGAAGGACTTCATTCCCGTCACGCCCGCCTGCCACTACATGTGCGGGGGCGTGAAGGTGGATGAATACGGCCAGACCTCCATCAATCAGCTCTACGCCTGCGGGGAGTGCACCAGCACCGGACTGCACGGTGCCAACCGCCTGGCCAGCAACAGCCTGCTGGAAGCCCTGGTCTTCGGTCACCGGATTGCGCACAGCATTGCCGCCAACGTGGACCTCTACGCGCGCCGCGAAGACATCCCCAGCTGGAACCGCACCGGCACCACGGAACCCAAGGAACTCGTCCTCATCACCCAGAGCATCAAGGAGCTCAAGGAGGTCATGTCCAGTTACGTGGGCATCGTGCGCAGCAACCAGCGCCTCGAACGGGCCCGCAAGCGGATTGAACTCCTCTCGTTAGAAACCGAAGAGCTCTACAAAAGCACCCTGGTCAGCCCCCAGCTGTGCGAACTCCGCAACCTGATTACCATCGGCCACCTGGTGACCAAATCCGCCGCCCTGCGGCACGAAAGCCGCGGCCTCCACTACACCACGGACTATCCCGAAAAGGCCGACTTCCTCCAGTACTCCGTCATCTGACCCCTTAAAAAAGCGACGGCCCCCGATAACACCGGAAGCCGTCGCCCACCATGTCCGCCCGTCCAAACACCATCGAACCAGCGGACTAAAGTACTGAAATTAGGGTTTGACAGGTTGACTCTCAAAGGATTATCGAGGCGAACCAACGGTTCAGCCCGATAAACACTTCGAGGACAACCCTGATGGCTGATTGCGTCTTCAAGGCGCCCGAAAAAACATTGATTTAGCTGTCCTTTGAGTCCAGCATTCCGTCATCTAGCCCCAACAAAAAGCGACGGCCCCCGATAACACCGGAAGCCGTCGCCCATCATGTCCGCCCGTCCAAATACCATGGAACCAGCGGACTAAAAGACTGAAATTGGGGTTTGACAGGTTGACTCTCAAAGGATTATCGAGGCGAACCAACGGTTCAGCCCGATAAACACTTCGAGGACAACACTGATGGTTGATTGCGTCTTCAAGGCGCCCGAAAAAACATTGATTTAGCTGTCCTTTGAGTCCAGCATTCCGTCATCTAGCCCCAACAAAAAGCGACGGCCCCCGATACCCATCGGAAGCCGTCGCCCATCATGTCCGCCCGTCCAAACACCATCGAACCAGCGGACTAAAAGACTAACGTTTTAAAAGACTAACAGACTAAAAGTCTAACGTACTAAAAGACTAACAGACCAAAAGTCTAACAGACCAAAAGTCTAACAGACTAAGTCCCTAATCAGTCCTTCACGCCAGGGGTCCGGTTGAGGAACTCGTTGTACAGCTGGATGTGGCGGCTGTCCATCGGGATGTCCCATCCTTCGATGACCACCTTGCTGATCTGGGTGCTGGTTTCGAAGGGGTCTCCGTCGCAGATGAACAGACTAGCCACCTTGCCCACTTCCAGGGAACCGATCTGGTCACCGAGGCCCATCATGCGGGCGGGGGTGATGGTGATGGCTTCCAGAGCGGCCTGACGGTCCATGCCGTAAGCCACGGCAAAACCGGCGTGGAAGGGCAGGTCGCGCACGTTCTCGGTATTGTTCGTCCGCAGGGCAACGGTTACGCCCGCCTTGTGCATCAGTCCGGCGTTGGCGTAGGCACGGTCGTAGCGATCCGATCCCCGGGAGGGGATGTTGATGACCGGTCCCGTAATGACGGGAACCTTGGCGGCGGCGATGCTGTCGGCTACCCGCCAGCCCTCGGCTACTCCCGTGAGGATGGCCTTCACGTCGTTCTTCTTGATCCACCGCAGGGCGGAGAGAATATCGGCGTCGCGGTTGACCTCGATCAGGAGGGCCATGTCACCGTTTACGACCGGAATCATGGCTTCCAGGCTGGGGTTGTAGTTCAGCTTGACGCTGGAGTCCTTCTTCTTGGCCTCCTTGACCTTGGCGAAAAGACGGGTCTCTTCCCACAGGTCCGTAATCTGCTTGAGCTTCTTCTCCTCGTCCTTCTTACGGTCTTCTTCGCTGCGGCGGTCCCACCGCCCGCGGGAGCCGCTGGAGGGGAAGTTCATCCGCACGGCCTTGAAGCCCGCGTACATCTGGTCGGGGGTGTAGCCGACGAGGTTAATCAGGGAAGCCTGCCCGGGGAAGATGCCCCCGGTGGGCATGGTGATTACCGTCGTCACGCCGCCCACCCGGGTTACGGGAATGGCCACGGAGTTGGGGTTCACGGCCGTCAGGGCGTCCATGTAGGGGATGACGTCCCCGATTTCGTTGGCGTCCTGGGTCAGGGAAACGGAGCCCACCTCAATCAGACCCAGCTGGGTACCCCCGTCGATGAAGCCGGGGTAAATGAACTGGTCGGTGCAGTCCACCACCTTCGCGCCCGCGGGCGCGGTGATGCTGGTGCCGATACCGGTAATTTTACCGTCTTCCACCAGCAGGTCTCCCTTGACGGTGCCCTTGGTAACGGTTTCGATGGTAGCGTTCTTGAAGAGGAAGGCCCCCTTTTCGTGCTTGCCCACCACCTGGGCGTTCAGCGCCGGAGCGGCGAACAGCCCTACGAGGAATAGTATAAATACTGTGCTTGTGTAGCGCATGGATTTTTCTTTAGTGTTTATGCGAGTGCATTTGTTCACTGACACCTTCCATACAACGATGGTCTTCGTCGTATTCCAGCATCATATTGTCGGTGGTTTCGGGGTTGACGTCCAGGCGCATATCGTCCGAATCTTCCTTGATGTCAAAGCGTACGATACCGTCTACGATCGTCATCTGGGGCACGGCGTAAATCGACAGCGGGTGAGCGCTGAAGATGGCAATATCACCGTCCTTCCCCTTCTCAATGGATCCCACCCGATCATCAATCCCGAGCTGAATGGCCGGGTTGAGGGTGATGAGGCGCAGGGCCTCGTTGTCCGTCAGGCCACCGTAGCGCTGCGTCTTGCCCGCCTGGTGGAACAGGTGGCGGATGTAGTCGCCGGAGTCCGAGTTGATGGAGGTCACCACGCCATTCTTGGTCAGGATGGCGGCGTTGTAGGCCGTGGAGTAGTAGACTTCAAACTTGTAGGCCCACCAGTCGGCAAATACCGAAGCACCGGCACCGAATTCGGCCAGCTCGGGCGCCACCTTGAAGCCTTCGTTCACGTGCTGGTACACGAGGCGCTTGACGCCAAAGTCGCGGCAGACGTTCATCAGCATCAGGATTTCGTCGGCGCGGTAGGAGTGGCAGTGGATGATGATGTCTCCCTTGAGGATGTCGGCCATCGTTTCCATGCGGCGGTCATACTTGGGGGGTACGGCCGTAGCGTCGGTGGCTTTCTTCTTCTCGTAGGCGTCCCAGGCTTCCATGTAGGCCTTGCCCTCGGAGAAGGCCTGGCGGAATACCTGCTCAACACCCATCCGGGTGCGGGGGATGATGCGGTTGCCCTCTCCGTGTACGCGCATGGGGTTTTCGCCCAGGGCGAACTTGATGGTACGGGGCGCGCCGACCATCTTCAGGTCGTCCGGATTGTAGGTGCCGTAGCGGTGCTTGATGGTCTCGCACTGACCGCCGATGGCGTTGGCCGATCCGTGCATGGCGTGGGAGGCCGTTACCCCACCGGCCAGGGCCCGGTAGATGGATACGTCCATGGGGTCCAGCACGTCGCCGGTCCAGACCTCTGCCGTCACCACGTTGGTGGCTTCGTTGACCGCGTCCAGAGCGATGTGGGAGTGGGCGTCAATGATGCCCGGCATCACGTACTGCCCGGTGGCGTCTACCGCGCGGGCACCGGAAGGCGTGCGCAGGTTCTTACCGATCCGGGTGATGATGCCATTTTCGATGAGGACGTCCGTATTTTCCATGACGCCGTCGGTAATGGTAATGACCGTACCGTTTTTAATGTGGACGCTACCCTTTTCCGTCTGGGCGAAAAGCCCCGCGAAAACGAGCATCAGTCCGAAGCATAATGCTAATCTTTTCATGATTCTTTTTTTTGGATTGGGGCGGTGGTTACTCGGGGTCTTTGCGACTGCCCTCCACGTCGAAGGTGCCGAAGCTGCCCGCGGTTACGGAACCGTCGAAGCTGTCGCCGTCGATGACGACCTCGAAACTCAGGGGCAGCGACTGGCCTCCGGCGTCAATCTTGGCTTCGAAGGTCAGCGTGTTGCCGTCCAGTTCGATGGCCGACAGGCTGGTGGACTCTCCGCCAAAGGACAAGCTTCCGCTGAAGTCACCGGGCTCTCCGGTAATGGTCATCTCCACGTCGCCGTCCTGGCCGGGGGCGTCGATTTCCACCGACCAGCTGCCGGCGGCCTTCGCCGTGGCGTTAGCATCTCCGGCCTTCTTGGTCTTCTTTTTCTTCACCTCATATTCGTGGGGCATGCCGTCCACAAAAACGTAGCGGACGTTGGCTCCCTTCTCGAAGTAGGGCTTATCGGAAATCACCAGGTTGGCAATCTTGCCCTTTTCCACCGTGCCCAGCATGTCGGACAGGCCGAGCATTTTGGCGGGGGTGGTCGTCAGGGCGGCCAGGGCCTGGTCGGCCGTCAGGCCGGCCCCGATCATGCGCTCCAGGTTACCCCGCACGTCCTTAGCCTTTACTTCCATACTGGAGAACCCGAAGGGCACACCCGCCTTGGCCATCATGGCGGCCTGGCCGACGTAGTCCTTCATGGCCGCCATCCGGCGTTCTTCCATCTTGGCCTTCACCGGATCTTCCTCCTTCTCGTCGTCCTTTTTCTTCTTACCGGCCTTGTCTTCGGGCAACTCCATGCTCAGGAACAGGGGTGTGCCGGAAGATTTCAGCATGTCCATGGCGCGGAAGCCGTCGCTGACGTTGGCCAGCACGAGGGGAAAGCCGAGTTCTTTCTGCAGCGTCATCGCGCGGTGCATTTCCTTGACGTTGTCTACGGCAAAGAAGATGGGCCGCTTCTTATCGATGCTGGCGTCAAAGGCCGTCAGCACGGCGTCCGTTTCCGGGCGCGCCATGCCGCGGGGATTCTTGGCGTAGCGTGCGGCGTGGGTCTTGGCCTGCTCGGCCTGCTTGTAGAGCTCCCGGAATTTGGACATGATGGCCATGTCGGTAGCCGGGTACACCCGGCGGCCGCCCACGAACTGGGCGAAGAGGGAAGTTCCCTTGCGGATGACCATGTCGTTGGCCACGTCGCCGCCGAGCTGGATGATGGCGCCCTGACCGGGCAGCATGTTGCCGTGGGGCACCACGTGGGCGGTCGTGAAGCCGAGTTTCCGCATTTCTTCTACGGACTTATCGCTGGCTTTGATCATCTCCATTACGGACCGATCGGGCTGGATGCCCGCCACGTCGTTGGGGGCGGTGCCGGGGTAGCCTTCGTAGCGGGGGCGGTCATCGTCCTTGGGCTTGGGTACGCCCACGTGGGAGAGGCCGTCGATAAAACCGGCGTAGACGTAGAGGGAGTCCCCCTTCATCACCTTGGCGTCGGCGGGAGCGGTAATGTTCTTCCCGATGCCGGCCAGGAGGCCGTCGCGGATCAGGACATTGCTCATGGTGGGTTCGGCCCCGGGTTGGGTGACGACCAGGGCGTTTTGGATAAAGTACGCCCCGGTCACCGGGGGACGGTCATCGGCGCTGTTCTGGCTGAAGCCCACCAGGGGCAAGAGCAGCAAGAGCAACAACGACGACCAGCTTAAGGCAAGCTTGGTCATTTCGTGCAATTTGGTTTTGAGTTGAATGTAGCACCTCCCGTTGGCTAGCGTTGGGGCAAATGGTTTAATGGGTGAGTGGAGCAAAAAACATGGCGTCCTGAGCGGAAACAAGGCACCTGCGCGCCGCTGCATTTTCTTAAAAACAGCGACCCCGACGAGCATTACGGAACTCGGGGCCGTCGCCCACGGGCTGTCGCGTAAGTATCTCATGGCAAATGTCCTGGTCATGAAACTATCCGGGACCCACCCACAAAATTTTTCACCGGTCAGTCTGTCCGGCGGGAAGCAACGCACAAGAAAGAAAAAAAATGGCAGACTATTCCATCGTGCTGGAAGTAGCCACCCCGGATATAAGGCAATTTTGGCCGAGATGTTGACGGTCGGCCATTATTTTGGTGGCGCCAGGAAGCGTTCGGGCTTCAGCCAGCGCGTCAGGATGCGTTCGTAACTGGCGGGCATCAGGCGGGTGATCTTGTCGATGAAGCGGGCGTCGCTGCCGATCAGCACCCGGCTCCGGCCGCGGCTGATGCCGTCGATGATGACCCGCGCGGCCTCGGCGGCCGTCGTTTTGGCCTGCTTGTTGAAGGTGTTGACGAAGCGCTTCTTTTCCGCCTCGCTGTCGTATTCGATGTTCTCGGCGATGTTCGTCTTGATGCCGCCGGGGTGCACGCAGACGACCTGGAGGTTGGTGCTGCGCATCTCCACCCGCAGCGTTTCGGTGAAGCCCCGCACCCCGAACTTGCTCACGTTGTAGGGCGCCGAGCCGGGGAAGCCGAAGAGGCCGAAGACGCTGCTGATGTTGACCAGGCAGCCGCCCTCCTCGCGCTCCCGCAGGTAGGGCAGGAAGGCCAGCGAGCCGTAGATGACGCCCCATAAATTGATCTGGATCACGCGCTCGTACTGCTCCACCTCCGAATAAATCACGGGGGTTTGCTGCACGCTCATGCCGGCGTTGTTGATCACGATGTCCACCCGGCCCAGTCCCTTGCGCACCCGCTGGGCGAAGCCTTCCACGCTCTGCCGGTCGCCAACGTCGAAGGCCGCCTTCTGACCGCGGGCTTCTTCGGGCAAAATCTCCCAGGTTTGGTTGAGGGCCTCCTCGTTCCAGTCGTTGAGGGCCAGGATGGCACCCTTGGCGGCAAATTGCATGGCTAGTTCCTGGCCGATTCCGGATCCCGCGCCCGTGATGACGACGACTTTATTTTTGTAGTTGGACATGATCGTAAGTTGGCACCGGCTGCGTTTATCTTCCTTTTGGGGCGACGGAGCGCAGGTGCAAAGTAACAGCGGAGGGCAAAGTAAGCATAAGGAGGGAGGATTTGGGTTTTAGGATGGAGGAAATTGTTGGGGGGAGGAGAAGGCGGAGGCTAAGGCTAAGGAATCCCCAAGGGCCCTGGAAGGGTCCTCCTTACCCGAGCGAGGTCTGCAGTTGTTGGGTACAACAACCAGGGCCTCGCGGTCACGGCAAATCCCAACCCACCACAAAAACTTAATTTTGCCGCTGAACCCTGAGCGGGTTACCGGCGTACTGCAGGGGTAGCTTCCCCGGTGCCGCCGGCAACGCGCTTCGCTCCTAACCAATCACGCATGCAAATTCAGTACGTCGACCGCGCCACGGGCCAACTGCTGACGGAATCACCGCCGGCCGAGGGACTCTTGAAGTTCCTCTACGGCACCAGCGTGGGGCGCGGCGTGGTGCTGCCGCTGGCCCGGCGCAAGTTCCTCACCGAGCTATACGGGCGGCGGATGGACAAACCCGCTTCGGTCAAGCGCATCCCGGGCTTCGTGGAGTCCCTGGGCATCGATCTGAGCGAGGCCGAAAAATCCCTGGAGGAATTCACCTCCTTCAACGACTTCTTCTACCGCAAGCTGAAACCGGGCGTACGCCCCATCGGTGAGGGCTTCGTCTCTCCCGGCGACGGGCGACTGCTGACCTTCGACAACGCCAGCGGCGTCAACGAATTTTACGTCAAGGGACGGGCCTTCACGCTGCCGGACTTCCTGGCGGACAAGGCCCTGGCCGAGCGCTTCCACGACGCGGTGATGCTCATCCTGCGGCTGGCCCCCAACGACTACCACCGCTACCACTTTCCCTGTGCCGGCACACCCGCGGCGAGCCAGGTCATCAACGGTGGCTACCTGTCCGTTTCCCCCCACGCCCTGGTGCACGATTTCGCGAAGGTCTTCGTCGAAAACCAGCGGGAGTACACCCTCCTGGAGGACACCGACTACGGCCGGGTGCTCCTCGCGCCCGTGGGCGCGGCCATGGTGGGCTCCATCATCTCCACCTACGCTCCGGGAGAGCACTGCCAGAAGGGCGACGAAATGGGCTACTTCGCCTTCGGCGGCTCCAGCATCGTCGTGCTCGCCGACCGCGAGCGGCTGACCATCGACGCCGATCTCCTCGAGAACACCCGCCGGGGCTACGAGACCTTCGTACGGATGGGGGAGTCGATTGGAAAATAAAGGTGCCGCCGGCGTTTGCCGCGCGGACTTGAGGATAGTGTGCGAAACCCCGTATTTTAGGGGTGCACAACACTAGCAACCATGAAAACACCACCCATCACCCTTATTTGCCTGCTCCTCCTCGGCACCATTTCCCCGCCCGGCTTTGCTCAATCCAACACCATCGTGGACATTCAGACGGTCAACATCGGAGGAGGCTCTGACGCGTCTACCTTCCTGGGCAGTGAGGTGACGGTGACGGGAGTGGTAACCGCCTCGGCCGAAGCCGACAACCTGGGGTACATCTACATCCAGCAGGAGGGGGCCACGGAGTGGGCCGGCATTCCCCTCGTCAGTGGCGGCCCCGACCTCATCAGCCTGGCGATTGGCGACAAAGTCGAAGTGACCGGAACGGTGGATGAAGTCGGCGGGATGACCGTCCTGGAAAACATCTCCCAGGTAAACGTGACGGGCACGGGCACCATCGAGCCGCTGGAGCTGGACCCCGCCCTGTTCACGACCTACGGCCTTGCCACCAACGAGCAGTACGAAGGCATGCTGGTCAGGTTTAGCAATCCGGGCGGACTGATCCATGTCGTGGAAGTCAACGCCGACGTCAACAACAACTTCGGGGAGTGGCGCATCGGCACCAACCCCGCCACCCCCCAGACCGGCTGCCGGGTATTGACGGGTCGAGCCACCGCCTCGGTGTCTTCCTCCCTGAACGTGTCCTACATCAACGACGAGTTCTGGGCCACGAACAATGGCCGCCTGAACGTGCCCGCCCGGGTAGTGACCACCGACACGGCCTTTCAGTCCGTCACGGGCCTGATTAGCTACGGCAGCGGCAACCTGAAACTGCTGCCCCGCAACAACGACGATTTCGTGCAGTCCGGCACTACCGCCAACCGCTCACTGGCCAATTTTTTGTCCGGGGTCAGCGTGAGTCCCAACCCGGTATCGACGACCACCACGCTCACCTTCACGGTCCTTGAGCCCACCGAATTTTCCGTCGAGGTGCTGGACGTATCCGGCCGGATGCTGGTCCGGGAGCGTGCACGCCAGCCCTGGCCACCGGGCACGCACCGGATGCCGCTGCGGGCCTTGCAGTCGCTTCCGGCAGGGATCTACCTGGTGCAGCTCGCGGGGCCGCGGGGCGCTTTCCCGCTGCGGATGCTGAAGCAGGAATGAGGCCAGGAGATAAGGACGTTCAGCAAGCGTGAGACCATACTTATTGCGCGGAGCGCCGGTGCCGGGGGTATGGGTTGGAGCGGTGTTGATAATACTATTGGTAATCCTTCAGGATAGGTGCCACGCTCCAACCGAGAAATTTCTCTTCACGCCAACACAAATTACTTCCGTAGCGACGGCTTTAGCCGTTGATCGAAAACCTTTCACCGGATAAATCCGGCGCTACCGCATCCTCTGGGATGGAGCGAATAGCTGAACAGCTTCAAGATGAGGGCTAATGGAAAAGGAAAAAATCATCCACCCATCAAATTTTTATTCCTTTACGTTCATTACTACTTCAACTCCCCTTATTTCCTCCAGATTACGCTGTTATCCTTATGCTTCGCACCCTTACCCTCCTCCTCTTTCTTGCGCTGTCCGTGAACCTGGGCCTGGCCCAGTCGCTGGATGATCGTTTAGCCGACGCCGAGGCCCGCCGGGAGGCGCTGGAGCAGCAACGCGACCGGGTGGTGGCCGAAATCGAGGACATTCACCTGGCGATGGTCCGCCGCGACCTGCGGGCCGTCGGCCTGCCGGGCAACAACGTGATCGAGCACAGCGCCATGATGCTCGAGTACAGCGAGTCCCACGAGCAGGCCCGCTGGGTGGCCCACGTGATCTCGCCGGAGATCATCTCCGGCACGCAGTACCGCAGCAACGACTTCCGGGTGGACCCCAAAGTCCCCACGGGCACGGCCGTGGAGGCCGACTACTTCCTCAAGGAACTCAAACCCGGCACCACCGACGACTACAACTACGACGGCTTCGGCTACGACCGCGGTCACCTGGCGCCCTCGGCGGACTTCCGCTGGTCCGCCAAAGCCCTGTCGGAAAGCTACTTCTATTCCAATATGTCGCCCCAGGTAGCCGACTTCAACCGCGAGGGCTGGGCCGAGCTGGAAAGCCTGCTGCGGGGCTACGTCTTCGAACACCCCACCACCCAGCTCTACGTCGTCACCGGCGGCGTACTGACGGATGACCTCCCGGTCATCGAGCGGGGAATTAACCAAGTATCCATCCCCCGGCAGTTTTTCAAGGTGGTGTTGGATTTGGAGGCCGGCAAGGCCATCGGTTTCCTCATGCCCAACGAGCGCCTGGCCTACCCCATCGAGCACTACGCCGTCTCCGTCGACGCCGTGGAGACCCTCACCGGTCTGGACTTCTTCAACCGCATCGCCAACCAGTCCGCGATCGAAGCCACCCTGGACAAGGCCCACTGGCTACCGGCCGTCAAGGCCGGTGACGTGGACCCCATCTACCCGCCCTCGCTGCCCCGCGGCCACTTCAACACCGTCCAGGCCAAACAACAGATGGGCAACGGCCGCACCGTCACGGTTGTCGGCACGGTCGTTAGCAGCCGCTACTCCCGCAGCGGCAACCTCTGGCTCAACCTGGACAAAAAGTTCCCCAACCAGCTCTTCTCCGTCTTCATCCGCAAGCAGGACCTCGTCAACTTCACCGGCGACCCCCAGGCCACCTACGAAGGGCAGGTCATCGCCGTGCGTGGTGAGGTGCGGGATTTCAACGGGACGCCGACGATTAATTTGGAAAGGGAGGGGGAGGTTAGGGTTTTTGGGGAGTGATTTTGCTGCTGAGGATTTAGGCTGTTATGGGTTTTACCGATAATAGAAAAGCCCGCCTCCACCTGGGTGGAAGCGGGCTTTTGGGGTGGGCAGTGAGGGACTCGGAAGGTCTACATAAGCAACTGTATGACAACAGGTTGGTAAAATCCTCAGAAGAATGTTGGAAATAATGCTATTTTGATGCAATAAAATATGATGACAAGTTATATGTTACATTTAGACCCAACCCTTGATGCCTATCCCTAGCTACCATAGTGATTAGATCAACTCATGTGACCATTGAGTGATGTGTCAATTAAAGCATTCTTCCAAGCCTAGATGTTAAGCTTTCTGCCAAGCTAAACCAGTATTAAGTTCTAAGAGAAGTAACAATAGGCCAACCTATTCACCATAAACCAGCACAATCTAAATTAAAAGGATCTCATGTCAGATAAAAGCACTATTGATAAAATATCTAGATGGTTCAAATGGGGTGTAATTTTAGAAAATACAGTTCCCATATCATTATTTGGACTACTATTTGCAATACTTTTATGGATATTTACACCTTCAGGAAGCGTCAAATCAGAACCAGAAATAAAATATTACTTGGAAAATTACAATAATGTAATCCAGGTTCAAGAGAATCTTAGAGCTTGTTTGGGAATTTTATTGGGACACAAAATCAGCTGTTGGCCTGTTTTATGAGGTGACTAAACCGATTAAAACATGCAGAGGCGTTATGCTCCGCTGACCAACAGCCAATGGAAAGTTATCA
>NZ_SNAQ03000026.1 GCF_004375085.3 Lewinella sp. W8 | reverse complement strand
GGTACAACACTAACCGCATTCATACTACACTAAAAGGACTAACTGTCCGCCAAGAGTATGAACGAAAGACGAAAACTAAAGTGCCAACTTGATCAGAAGTAACTGTCCACTTTTGTGAGGAGGTGCACCTCTATCCTCAACCTCGCCTCTCTTAACCCCGCTTCCGGCGTTCTTTCTTCTTCCGTCAATGCATTCCATCTCTTCATCATCATAGAGTTTTAGTAAGTCATTCAATCAATCCTTCAATCCTTCAGCCCTCACACCTCCCCATCAATCTCCTTCGGGTAGCACACGAAGTACTTCGTGAACGTCCGCGGCTCGATGGCGAAATCACTGAGTTGGGACATGGGCACGACGCCGTTGCGCTTGGTCAGTACCTGGATTTCCTTGCTGTCGAGGGTGTAGGCGGCGTTGCTTTCCTTGCCAAAGATGAGCAGCTTTTCGGCGGACTTGGGTAGTCGGGGGTGATCGCGGAGGGCGGTGCGGATGCGCTCGAGGTAATCCAGAGGGATGCGCTCGTTGCTGAATTCGAGGCGGAAGAGTTTGCGGGTGAGGAGGCCGTAGCTGAGGTAGGAGAGGAGTCCGTCGGGATGCTTCTGCCAGGCCTTTACGGCGGCGGTGATGTCGCTGTCGTCGAGGGCGGCGAAGCAATCGAGGAGGTCGTTGCGGTTTTCCCGAAAATCCGCGCCGCGGATGCGGCGCTGGATGAAGAAGTCCAGTGCCGGTGGCGCCCAGGGCGCCTGTCCCATCTCCGCCAGGGCCCGGGCCCGCTGCAGGACGAGGATGAGCATTTGCTCGGCGGCCACTACGGTCTTGTGCAGGTAGACCTGCCAGTACATGATGCGCCGGCTGGTCAGGAAGCGCTCGACGGAGTAGATGCCCTTTTCCTCCACGACGAGCTTGTCGTCCACCACGTTGAGCATTTTGATGATCCGGTCGTAGCCGATGACACCCTCACTCACGCCGGTGAAGTAGCTGTCGCGATTGAGATAGTCCATGCGGTCCATGTCCAGTTGTCCGCTGACGAGCTGGTGCAGGAAGGGCTTGGGGTAGGTACCCCTAAAGATCTCGATGGCCATGTCTAACTGGCCCCGGAATTCATCGTTGAGCCGTTCCATGAAGAGCAGCGAGAGGTCTTCGTGGTGGGCTTCGATGAGGGTGTGCTCCAGGGTATGGGAAAAGGGCCCGTGACCGACGTCGTGCAGAAGGATGGCGATGCAGACGGCCTCCGCTTCTTCCTCGCCGATGGTGACGCCCTTGGCCCGCAGGCTGCTGATGGCCTGCCGCATCAGGTGTAGGGCCCCGAGGGCATGGTGGAAGCGGGTGTGCAGGGCTCCGGGGTAGACGTAGTGCGTCAGGCTGACCTGCTTGATGCTGCGCAGGCGCTGAAAGTAGGGGTGCTCGACGAGGTCAAAGAGGATGCCGTAGGGTATGCTGATGAAGCCGTAAACGGGATCATTCAGGATCTTTTGTTTTTTCTTCATCGAGGCGTTGACGTCAGGTGGAAGCAAGATAAGGATTTAGGAGGGAGGATTTAGGATTAAGGCTAAGGCGGAAAAGAAGTGCCCGGAAAAGGCTTGCTCCGCAAGCCGGTCGCAAGGCTAAGTCTGAGACTAAGGTGGAGAAGGAGTGCCGGGAAAAGGCTTGCTCCGCAAGCCGGTCGCAAGGCTAAGGCTGAGGCGGAGAAGGAGTGTCCGGAAAAGGCTTGTTCTGCCAGCCGGTCGTAAAGGAATCGGTATGGAGGCCAAGGCTAGGGCGGAGGAGAAGAAAGACAGAAGAAGAGCAGGTAGCAGGTAGTTAGCAGCAGAAGAAGAAAGAGAGAAGAAGGAAGCGGCGTTTATCGGGCATCTCCCGACCACCACGAGGGGGTATCAGGCCAGGGGCAAACCGTGGTCGGAAGCCTATTTCGCGAAGGCGTAGCCGAGTGGAATGGCGTCCGAACACTATAGGACGCCATAGGTCCAGCGCAAACCTTCTATCACTCTACGTTGGGCATCTCCCGAACACCACGATGCGGCATCAAGCCAGGGGCAAACCGTGGTCGGAAGCCTATTTCGCGAAGGCGTGGCCGAGTGAAATGGCGTCCGAACACTACTGGACGCCATAGGTCCAGCGCGAAACTTTTATCTTCCTACGTCCGATGCATCGCGGACCCGTAGAGAGCTTGCCAGTCCTTGCGACGGACCGGGGCCGAAAGCCGAATCCACCTGGCGCCTTTGCCAAACGACCTTGCACCTGCACGCCGTTGCATTTTCTTAAAATCAACGTTCCCGACGAGTTTTGCGGAGCTTGGGGTTGTTGCCCAAAGCTTGCTAGTCCCTGACGATCAATTAGTAACCATCGTCCGAAAAGCGTGCGCAGTACCAAAACATTTGCGAACTTTGCGGCGAATTGCGGACTTGAAATAACCGTATGAATATCGTAATCGCCGGTGCCGGCGACGTGGGTTTCCACCTCGCAGAGTTACTGGCCACTGAGAATCAGGACATCGTGCTCATCGACAATGATCAGGATGTGCTGGACTACGCTGGAAGTCACCTGGACGTACTTACCGTAAAGGGAGATGCGACCAGTATTGGGGTGTTGGAGCAGGCCCGGATCGGGAATTCCAACCTGATGCTGGCGGTGACGACCTCCGAGAAAACCAACATGATGGCGGCCATTCTGGCCAAAAAGATGGGCTGTCGGCGGGTAATCGCCCGGGTAGACAACGAGGAGTACCTGGAAGAAGACCACACCAAGACGGTTTGCTCGTTGGGGATCGACCAGATCATCAGTCCGCGGCAGCTCGCCGCCCTGGAGATTGAACGGCTGATCAAGCAGTGCTCCTTTACCGACATCTTCGAATTTGAAGACGGTAAACTCTCCCTGCTGGGCATCACCCTGGATAAGGACAGTCCGCTGGTGGGCGTTCGCCTCAGCGACATCGAGCAACTCGAAACCAAAGTGGGCCTCCACCCCATTGCCATCCTCCGGGGGCACAAGACCATCATCCCGCGCGGATATACCCAGCTGCGGCAGAGTGACCACATCTACTTCATCACCAAGCCGGAAAAGGCGAACCTGGTGGAGGACTTCGTGGGCAAAACCAAGCGCACGGTCCGGAACGCCATGATCCTGGGCGGAACGGACCTGGCCATCTCCACGGCCCGCCGCCTGCAGGATAACTACAACGTGACCATCATCGCCAATTCCAAAAAACGGTGTCAGTACATCAACGAGCAGTTGAACAACGTGCTGGTCATCCGCGGAGATTACACGAACGTCGACCTGCTGGAAGAGGAAGGCCTTTCCCGGATGGATGCCTTCGTTGCCCTGACGGGCAACAGCGAGACCAACATCATCTCCTGCCTCACGGCCCGCAACCACGGGGTGTATAAAACCATCGCCCAGGTGGAGAACAAGGAGTACATCCACATCAGCCAGAACATCGGCGTGGATACGCTCATCAACAAGAAGCTGCTGGCGGCCAACAGCATCTTCCGCTTCGTGCGGAAGGGAAACATTGAGGCCATCACCAGCCTGCACGGGGTAGACGCCGAAGTGATCGAATACGTCATCTCCAAAAGCAACCAGCTGACGAAGAAGACCCTCAAGGACCTTCACTTCCCGGATACGGCCCTGATCGGCGGCGTGATCCGGGGAGAGGAAACCCTGATTCCCAACGGAGACACCCAGCTGCAGCTGGGCGACCGCGTGATCGTCTTCGCCCTGCCACAGGCCATTCGCCGTCTGGAAGAATTATTCCGCTAGCGTATGCGTACCGGAATGATCAATTACCGACCCATTGCCCGCATCATCAGCATCCTCCTCTGCATCGTGGGGGGACTGATGTGGACCGGCATTCCCTTCAGCGCCGTATTCCACGAGGACGTCCGTCCCCTCTTGCTGTCCGGGCTCACCTGCGTGGCCTTCGGTGGCCTCCTCTTCCTGGTACCTAACCCCAAGGGCGTACCCATTCGCAAGCGAGAGGGCTACCTGATCGTGGCCCTGAGCTGGTTGTCCATGGTGACCTTTGGGATGCTGCCCTACCTCTACAGCGGCATGATCCCGACCGTGCCGGAAGCCCTGTTCGAAACGGTTTCCGGCATGACCACCACCGGTGCTTCGGTACTGGAAGACATTGAAGCGCAGCCCCGGGGGCTGCTCTACTGGCGCAGCCTCACCCAGTGGATCGGGGGCATGGGCATCATCGTCCTGACGGTGGCCATCTTCCCCCTGCTCGGCATCGGGGGCATCGAGCTGTTTGCCGCCGAGGCACCCGGGCCGACCAGCGATAAACTCCACCCCCGCATCAGCGAAACGGCCAAGCGGCTGTGGTTTATCTACGTTGGCCTAACCGGCGTCCTCGGGCTACTACTCTGGATTTTCGGCCTGTCGCCCTACGAAGCTATCAATCACGCCCTGACGACCATGGCCACCGGGGGCTTCAGCACCCGCAACGCCAGCGCGGCGGCCTTTGGGCCCAGCATTCAGTACCTGCTGATCGTGTTTATGTTCCTGGCGGGAATCAACTATACGGTGCTCTACTTAAGCCTGAAGCGCCGCTGGACGGAGGTCTGGAAAAGCGATGAACTGAAGGCCTATCTGGGTCTGGTGGCCTTTCTGACCATCATCATCACCATCGGAGTGCAGCTGGAGACGCAGGGAGCGTTTGAACAATCCTTCCGGGATAGCCTCTTCCAGGTCGTGAGCCTCATGACCACCACGGGCTTCGTGTCGGCCGACTACACCGGCTGGTCCACCAGTTTGACGCTCATTTTCTTCGTCCTGCTCTTTTTGGGCGCCTGTGCGGGCTCCACCTCCGGTGGCATCAAGCTGATTCGGCACCTGGTCTTCTTCAAGAACAGCTACCTGGAGTTCAAGCGCATCGTGCACCCCTCCGCCATCGTACCCCTGCGGATTAACCGGGAAGTCGTGCCGGGTAAAATTATCACCCACGTTTTTAACTTCCTGCTGCTCTACCTCATCCTGTTCGTGTTCGGCTCCGTGGCCCTGGCCATGATGGGGCTGGACTTCATGACGGCCATCGGCGCCATGGCCACCAGTCTCGGCAACGTGGGCCCCGGAATCGGAGACGTCGGCCCGGTCGATAACTTCGCCTGGCTACCCAGCCACATCAAGGTTTTCCTGAGTTTCGTCATGCTCGTCGGCCGACTAGAAATCTTCACCGTCCTGGTGCTCTTCACGCCCTACTTCTGGCGACTGAATTAGGAGACTCACCCGCACCTCGACGTGTGCGCAGCACCTTTGAGTGTGCCTCCGGCCACCATTGATATTCCCCTTAACGCACCAGCACCGGCAGTTCCAACAGTACGGCGGCGGGTGCGGCCTCCGCTGGTGGTTCACTCGTCTGTAGCATCCGGCCACCATTGACAAATCCCCGTTTTTGAACGATACCGAGGGTACACTCAAAGGAGCGGCCCGACCTTGTCAGGTCCGCACGCTTCGAGATGCTACGGAAGCTTCACCTCAACGGACCAGTACCGGAAGTTCCAAAAGTACGGCGGCGGCGGGATCGCCCTCTTGCGAGCTTCCCGGCCGCAGGATAACCGACAGTGTTTCGCGCAGCAGGGAGGTAAGGTCAGCGGGAATCTCGTCCAAAAAGGTGACGTTGGTGACCTTCCCTTCCTCATCCAGCGAAAGGTGAACGTCTACCTTCCCGTACCAGGGGGAGGCCACGGGCTTAGCGGTAATAACTTTGGCGAATTGTTGATGAAAGGCCGCCGAGAACGTTTCGGTCCACGCACTCGTCTCCGGATTGATCGGGAGGTCGCAGAGTTTTGGTAGGGTAGTTTTGGAGAGTGCCCGGGGCGTGGTGAGTTTTACGCGTTCCCGGTCGTGGGGGTACCACTCCTCAGCCTTTTCCAGCATCTTTTCGTGAGTCCCGAGGCTAAATCTGACGGGCATGTTCCACTGTACTTCAACGGGCTTCCAGCCGTCCTTCAGCAGGATGGCCCCCGGGCGATAGCGCAAGTGGCCGTCCGCTCGGATGGCCTCCATGGCTGCCAGGGCCGCCTCGCCCCCGCCACCCGGAATGTCCCGGACCAAAAACGGGGCCTGCGCTATTCCACGTTCGTCAATCTTGAAGGAAACCACGGCCATGCCTTCAATACAATTCTCCGGGGACTTCAAATAGATCGCCAGCAAGCGGAACATCGTCGCGTCCGAACATTGCTTAGCCTCCGCCCCGGGCAGCGCCGCGCATTGAGCCAGTACGGGCATCCGTTCACGGTGGTGCCATAAACCATCCTCCGGCTGAGCGGACAATAGGAAGGGGAGCAGTACGGAGAAAAACATCAGGAGGCGCATACCCCCTAGATGAAGCCCCGCCCGTTTTTGGTGCCTCCCAATTACTAACAGACTAAAGAACCAACAGACCAAAAGACTAACGAACTAACAGACCAACGAACTACTGCACCGCATCCCCCCGCAGCTCCCGGTACTTCTTCCGGGCTTCCACGGCCAGAATACTGTTGCTGTAGTCGATGAAGAGGGTTTCGTAGAGGCTTTGTGCTTTAGCCCGGTCGTCGAGCTGGTTTTCGTAGAGTTGCGCCAGGGCCCAGAGGGAGTTGTCCAGTCGGATGGATTCCGGGAAATTATCCACGATTTGCTGGTAGGTGGTGGCCGCCTGGGCGTAGTTGCGGCGTTTCTGGTACACCTGGGCCTTGAGGTAAAGGACGTCATCTTCCAGGTCGTGGCCGGGGAAGGCGTCCACGAGACGGTCCAGGGTCCCAAAGGCCTCGTCGAACTTGTTCTGGAACACGAGCAGTTCGGCGTCCGCGTAGGTTTGCAGGGCCAGGGCGCTGGTGTCCAGCCCGAGGTTATCAATGATGAAGACGGAGCGGTCCAGGGCGTCGTTGGCGATCAGGCGAGAGGTAGAGGCTTTGAGGACGTCGAACTGCGACTGGGCCAGCTGGAAGTCCCCCCGGAAGTAGGCCAGTCGGGCGTTCCGGAAGCGGGCTTCGTGCCCCAGGAGGTCTTCCTGGAAGCGCTTGTCCACCTGGGAATAGAGCAGGGTGGATTCCCAGATTTCTCCGGTCATGAGGAAGTAGTCGCCCAGCGCCAGTTTGGCGCGCGCCTGTGTCTTGGGGTTGACGCCCGGGGTGGCCACCACCTCCTGCAGAATCCGGATGCCTTCGTTCAGGTTGTTGAGGTAGAGGGCTTCCAGCTCGGCCAGTTGGATGGCGATGCGGGCCGAGGCGGGATTGGTACCAAACTCATTGAGGAAGTTGACGTAGGCTTCTTCCAGCACCAGCAGGTCTTCGCGGGAGTAATCGTAGCCGTCGGTGATGGCCCGGCGGCGGGTCAGTAGTCCCTCGCGTTTGGCCTCCAGGTAGAGGGGATTGGCTTCCCCCTTGTTGTCCGTGATGTAGTCAAAAGCATCGATGGCCGTTTCGTAGTCCTTGGCGTTGGCGGCCATCCGGCCGATGTTGAGCACCCGCTCACCGGTTTCGTCGAGGCGGCGATCCAGCGCCCGGGCCTGCCGCAGGGCGGCCTTGTAGTCTTTGCGCTGGATGAACACCCAGGCGAGTAATTCCGGGTAGGTGGGGTCCTTGGCGTCGCTATCCTGAATCCGGGCGTAGAGTTGTTTTTGGGCCTCCAGCAGGCCTTCCTTGTCGAGGAAGCGCTGGAAGTAGGACCGGACCTGCCGAATCCGTTTGGGATCGGCCTCCAGGGCGTCCAGGTAGTTGCTGACCATCGGGCCAATGTCGCCCTTGCGGCGGTAGAGGTCTCCGAGGTAGTAGGAGAAATTAGCCCGTCCCTTAAGCATTTCCGTTCCCTTCTGGTAGGTTTGGATGGCGTACTCGTACTTCGTCAGGCCGATGAAGGCGTTGGCCAGTTGGGTGACGCGGAATTGATCGGCGGGAAGCTCTTCAATGGCCTTCTCGTACTGCTCTTTGGCCCCCTTCTCGTCAAAGAGTTGCTCCTTGAGCTGCCCGTACTTTACGTACAGTGAGACTTCCTTGGGACTCTTGCGGAGCTGTTTCTTGATGGCCGATTCGGCTTCCTCAAAGCGCTCGAGCTGCAGCAGGCTGGAGAGGTAACGGTCAAAATAAAAGCTGTTGCCGGGTCGCTCCTCCGCCAGTTGCAGGTAGAGCTCGGCGGATTTTTCAAACTCTCCGTCGCGGTAATACTGCTGCGCCAGCTGATTCAGCTGAGCGGAAACGGTGAGGGAAGAAATGAACAGTACAGAAAATAGCAACCAACGCATAGTCAAAGTCATTTGGGGAGTGGCCGGGGAAGGAACCGTGGTAAAACTAACGTTTTTTTCGGCGGTTTCAGTTCGCCGACCGGACAGTTTCGGGCATTATCCTGTGCACGGCGGGACAAATTTTACGATACGCCCCCGATTGATGATCCGCCCGTCGGAATTGCTGAATTAAGGCAGGGGCGACGGCGCGCAGGTGCCATGTGGTTAGGATTTAGGCCGAAGGATGTAGGAGTAAGTGAATAAAGAAGTAGCGCTCATCGGAGGCGTCGGAGCGAAGCGGAGCTCCTCCGATGTGTTGCGACTGCGCTTGGGGAGGCCAAAGGGTTTAGGCTGAAGGATTTAGGATTCAGGAGAAATTAAGGTGCTTAATCCTAGGTCCTAAATCCTGAATCCTCCAACTTATTCTGGGAATAAGCGCTTAATCGCGGCTTCCCGGGCTTCGAAGATTCCGCGCACCTGTCGGTTCACAAAAATCAGATCCGCCAGGGTACCCAACGGACCCAGGGGAGCGGCGTAGTGCAGGATGTCCTTCATCTCCGTCCGGTTGGGGCCGAGCGATTGGAAAAAATGCTGGTGGTGCCAAAGGGCAAAGGGGCCCACCCGCTGATCGTCGATGAAGTGGTGATGATGCTTGATCTGGGTGATTTCCGTGACCCAGTCGGTGGAGAAGCCCGGAAACGGACTCACCCGATACTGGATGATCATCCCCTCGTACATTTTTACTCCCTGCACCGGCGAGAGGATGTTAAAGGAAACGTCTTCCGGCGTGAGCTTTTCCAGGTTCTCCGGTCGGCTGAAAAAATCCCAGGTTTCTTCCAGAGAACGGGGGACAATACTGGTGAATTCAAGTCTTTTGGGGCGCATCGGGCCGGGCTTTTTTCCTGAAATAATCGAAGAGAAAGCGTGAAAAAACCCAAAGTGTTCACGCAAATTACCCCGCCGACTTATAGAAATATTATGCAACCGTTCCCTAAATAGTTGTTGCCGTTCCCCCTTATTTGCGCACGGGTGGTATATTTGAAGAGATTTTCCCCTCAGCGATTTTTTCTAAACCCACAAGTTACACGTCATCCCTACTATGAACATGCGCTTCTGCTACATTGCAGTCTGTTGTATGGCTTTCATACTACTCCCCGCCGGGGAGTCGGGATACTTGTGGGCGCAAGGGGGGGCGATGTCAGACGTTCAGGCCAGGGGAGGGAGTAGCTTCACGTACTACGATCTTGGTTGTGGCGCCCGGGAATGGAACGGCTACTTTGCCCCCGAGCGTTGGCAGCGGAGCCGGGCAGAAGGCATGACCGCCAAATCCGTTTCCACCCCGAATCTGGTGCAAGATCTCCAGGGAAACAGTGCCCTCGAATTTTCTGCGGGCCAACTGGTGGGGGAGGTGTGGTCCATCGAAATTCCCGCCGCGGGTTACCTCTCTTTCCGACTACAGACCAGTGCCGGTAAGGTGCCGGACAACGTCAGCATCAAAGTCAACGATCGTTCTTCCACCTATCAGGTCCGGTCGGACGGTCTCTACTACAGCCCCTACCTAAAGGCCGGTGACCTGTTCCGGCTGGAGTTTGGCGAGGGGAATCTGCCCGTCCGCTGGGAGCAGCTCCTCTTTCATAGTAACGCCAGTGGCGTTTTCGTCTACCCCGAAGAAAAACAAGCACAGCGGCGTTTCCGGGCGGTTTCCACGGGCCACATTGAGCGGGTCTTTTTCCCCGACAACAGCCGTAGTGCCTGGCCCATCTTTGACCAGGACGGTGATCTGCGCACGGAAGATGACCAGATCGAACTTCGAGCGTCCACCGATCAGTTTGAGGTTAACTACGTTGACCGACCCGTGGAAATTGACGGTCAGACCTGGCTTAACCGGACGTTCATCATCCGGGAAAAATGCAGCCGTGGCAACTGGCTGCGGCGCAGTCGCCCCTGGATGCCCCTTCCCATGATTCGGGGCAGGGTAGGGAGTGCCAGCCACTACTGATTAGGGAAAATTTACTGCCGGTAGCTTGGGTTCTTTCCTCCGGAAAAGAAGGTTTATTTGGCAAGGGGTGTCTTTGGCGGTCAAATCTTCTTATTGAGGTAAAAAGCTTAAAAGAATTGTCTAGTTCAACAAGGAGTCTCCGTATATTTGCAACGCTTTCCCGAACAAGTGGAAATGATCTTCGGTTTTGCGAAACTGATTAATTTGATCGTTGCACCTTGGGGGCAAAATTGTTCTCGCTATCTACACAATTACGATGCCATGGAATCCAAAGAGCAAACGCGTTACAGCGATAAAGAATTAGAAGAGTTCCGTCTGATCATTGAAAATAAACTAGAGGAAGCGCGTAAGCAGCTGGACTTTTACCTGCAACAGCTTTCGGAACAAACGAACAGTGAAGACGGTAAGGTCCGGGGCCTGGATGACGGCACGTCCTCCATGGTGAATGAAGACACGCATAATCTGGCCAATCGCCAGCGTAAACTCATTCAGCACCTCGAAAATGCCCTGCTGAGAATTCAGAACAAGGTGTACGGCATTTGCCGGGTCACCGGAAAATTAATTAGTAAGGAGCGGTTACGGATCGTTCCCCATACTACCCTGAGCATCCACGCCAAGCAGAATCGCTAGGATCGTTGGTAAGCCCAAAGTCGATTACGTAAATTGCCGGCCTTTCCGCCCATGTGGTGGGAAGGCTGATTTTTTTCTATGAGCCGAAGAAGGATTGTGCTGTTAACCCTTTTTGTCGTCCTGGTGATTGACCAGGGGACAAAATTTTGGGTAAAAACGAATATGGCCTACGGGGAAGAATTCAGCATCCTGGGTTTTGATCGGGCACTGATCCATTTCGTGGAAAATAACGGGATGGCCTTCGGGATCAGCCTGGGAGGTCAATACGGGAAACTCTTTCTCAGTCTGTTTCGTATTGCGGCCGTCGGGGTGCTTTTTGTCTACCTTTTTCGTCTCATCAGGGAGCAGGTGAGCAATTGGTTACTGATCGGGTTTTCGTTAGTGCAGGCCGGGGCACTGGGCAACATCATCGATAGTGTGTTCTACGGAGTTCTTTTCTCGGAGTCTTCTTTCCATGGCGGGGTAGCGACCTTTCTTCCCGCGGAAGGTGGATACGCGCCCTTACTCTACGGCAGGGTGGTGGATATGCTCTATTTTCCACTCTTTTACGGACAGTACCCAGAATGGATGCCGCTGGTTGGTGGACAGGCATTCTTGTTCTTTCGCCCCGTATTTAACGTAGCGGATGTGGCCATTTCCCTGGGAGTGGTCGTACTACTGCTGTACTACTACCGTTCTTCGGGGAGAAAAGACGAAGCAAGAAACGGAGAGGAAGAATGAGAGAGGCCGTCGGGAATACAGAAACACGAAATACTTAAGGAGCCCAATTCCTGATGCTTAGTTACGGGAGGCCTTGGAGTTCTGACTCTTACTCTGGAAGTCCCTGATGGCGCTGATGGTATTCTTGAGCTTCTTGTACCGCAGGCGATAATGAATGAACTTGCCCCGACGCTCGGTCTCCACCAACCCGGCGTGCCGTAGAATACGGAGATGTTGGGAGGTAATCGATTGTTCTAACTGGAGGGAACTGTAGATACGATTAACGTTGATCATTTCATTGCGATCAATGAACTCCAGGATTTTCATGCGCAGCGGATGGGCCAGGGCCCGTAAAACTTCGGTAGAAGTTTCCAGCTCCGCGCTTGAAATCATGGGATTGGTAGAAGGCTCCATCAAAACATAAAAAATTCGATGGCCGGATACTCGAATAGTGTGTTCAGGGGATGAATTCAATAACGGGTGAAAGTCGAGTCCGAGCCGATAAACAAATTGGTTGCTCGTTGACGCGAACAAAACTGAGGGATAGCGTCATCAGCAACAAAGATGGTATAAAAATGTGAGCCAAACAAATATGTTTGGCGGATACCGGTATGTTTTGACTAGAAAACGGTCTGTTTTTGCCGAGAAGTGGTTATTCGGCGAGCTCCGTTACCAGCTGGGCAATCTGGGAAAGCCGCTCTTTCTCCAGGCTGTAGAAAATGTATTTGCCTTCCCGGTGGGGGGAAACGACGCCAGCTTTACGCAAAATTGCGAGGTGCTGCGAGGCTACGGACTGCTCAATCCGCAAACGGATGTAAATCTCCGTTACGGTCATACGTTCGTTCTCTTCCAGTAAATCGATGATGCTGCGCCGCAATTCGTGATTAATGGCTCTGAGGACTAATACTGCGGATCTTAGGTTGGTGTAGTCAATGTTGATCTCTCCATCGCCCTGACCCAGGACGATGCGGTCTTTTTTCGGTTTTGCCATTATATTAAACTATTTGTTCTCTATAAACGCTCTGAAGGATAAACAAAAATACATCTATTCAGGGAATATGACCCTATGTTAGCCCCATAATGCTTGGGAATTGGGTATAAAAAAAGCCTTCGCTCATGGAGGAAGGCTACATAACAAACACTATGAACAACACAAATTCTTAACGAAAGGTGATTGACCAATCAGCCCCTTCGTAATGGTAAAGATAGGCCGATCCTTTTAAAAATCAATGCTCTAGAGGACTTTTTTATCGAAGAAAGGCCCAGCAATTCGGCCAATAGTTTGATTTCTGATAACTAATCTCGACCTTTAGCACCTGCCCATATTTCTCGCCTGGAAGCCATATTGACGTATTGTGGTGATAAAGATGACTTGGCGGGGGATAGGCGGATGTGTTTCAGATTCGATGAAATATTTGTTGCCTTGGCAACCTTCATTAGGCCGTAAAGAAATATTTGTAAATATTTATTGATCAGGGTGTTATAAGATGGATCGTCAAACCTTTTTGGAGAGTGTCAACCAGCCCCAACGGCTGGTTTCGGTGCCCCTGGCCGAACTACAGGCTTTGGCGTTGAGCTACCCCTATTCTCCGAACGTCCGCCTGATGCTCCTGCTAAAATCCATCCTGGAAGGGCATCCCGAAGAAGAAGCTTACCTGAGCCGATGCGCAGCCGCGATGTTTGACCGGGCACACCTTTACGACCTCGTGCAGGAAATCCGGAGTTTTGGCGACGGCGAGGAGACGCTCGAGTTGCGGGACCTGGAGGAGCTGATCCTGCCGGCAGAAGCACCGGCCAGCCCCTCCCGGGAACTTGAGCTGCCCAACCCTAAGACTACTGCGGAACCTTCCGTGGACAGTGTCCCGGACTACTTCGAAGAGGAAGAACCACAAATGGAAGCCGCAGTGGTTCCCCCCATGATGCCGAATCCTACCGGCCCGGACACTCCGGGTATTGATGACTGGGTCAACCTGGCGGTCAGTTTCATGGATGCTACACCGATCTTCCCGATTGAGGGCCCCGGGGTTGCCGGAGAAATACGTCCCGAGCGACCGGAACGGTTTTTGACCGACCAGCCACCGGCCGGTATGCCTTCCACCTTATCGGACCGGCTGAGAAGACTGCGCAGGCTGAAACAGCAGCAGACCATGAGCACGGAAGAAAAGGTTACCGCAATCGCCCGACATAGCGTCACGACTCACGGAGCCGTAGCCAGCGAAACCCTGGCCAAACTTCTCGTCCAACAGGGGCAATATCAGAACGCCATTAAGATGTACCAACGTCTGGAGTTGCTTTATCCAGAGAAAAAGACGATCTTTGCGGGCCTCATTAATGAATTGAAGGAAAAACTTTAAGTCCCCATGGTCAATCTCTTAACTATCCTGACCGGCGTTGTTTGTCTGCTGCTCATGCTCGTTGTGCTTATCCAGAACCCCAAAGGTGGTGGCATCGACTCTACTTTTGGTGGCTCACAGGCCAACCAGATGCTGGGTGCGTCCCGTTCAACTGACGTAATTGAAAAAATTACCTGGGGCCTCGCCGCAGCGCTGTTTGCCCTTTGCATCATGACGGCACTGGCCGTTTCTTCTCAGTCCGGCGCAGGAGGACTTTAATCCGCGCGGAGCTACCCCGTAATCCCGGGGATATACGGAGGCCGAAATTTCACTGAAGAAATTTCGGCCTTTTCTACGTGTATCCCTCTGGAGGGGAGGGTAGATGGTCGTCTACTAGAGGCGCGTATTGATCACGTTGTTAAATAAGGACCCAAAGGTATAGCTGAGGCCAAAGCGGACATCGGCGCTGAAGTTGGTGGCCAGTTGCGCCTGTCCCAGTAATACGTCCTCAACGCTAGCCTCCCCCCGGGGCAGGCTGATCTGGTCGTTGATGATCTCGTAGCTACCACCGACGTTGAAGGACAGTCCCTTGATGAGCCTTACGTTAGCACGTCCACTCAACGCCAGGCGATTTTTACTGAAATCCTGGAGGAAGTTGCCGGCGGAAACGCCCGCAAAGATTTGTCCCCAACGCTGGCGTACCCGTAAATCGAGGTCCACTACCTGCCGGGCCAGGCTTTCTTCGGTCTCGAAGAATATCGTTTCTTCGGTGTACACATTCCTCGTCCAACCGACCCGGTAGGCAATGGTGAATTCCTTAAAGGGGACCTCATCGTAGCTGAAGAAGTTGTACTCAATGGCCGGGGCTACCCACACGCCAAGGTCGATATTCCGGAACGTCGAAGAGGTCATACTGTTAAACAGCCCAACGGAGAAATGGTCGCTGATGCTCCGCACCACCGAGGCATTGAACCAGGCGTCCCTGCGAACGGAGGTCAATACTTCCGTTTCTCCATCCGAGTCGGTAACGGTTTGGGAACGGGTTTGGTAGAAAAAGTTAGGCCGAAAGCGGATACGCCACTCAGGTGTGGTGCGGTCTGCTTCAAAACCCAGGCGGAGGGAACTGTTACTCCGCTGACTTTCCACATTAGTACTGAAGTTGCTCCAGATTTCAAAGATCCAGTTATTCCAGTTGTCTTCGGTTTCCGTATCGGCTACCGCAGCGGTATCCGGAACGGCTTCGGGGGCCGTTGCTTCCAGTGTGATGAGGTTGGCGTACTCGGTCCCGGCGAGAAAGCCCGCCAGGCCCAGCTCGATGCGGTCCGTGAGGACCTGATCAATTTCCAGGGAGGTCATTACCGGAGTGGTGGCAACGTCAAAACTGAGGGTATTACCCTCCAGTTCTTCCTGTCCCTTGAACCGAAGGTTGAAGACCCGGCCACCGTTGCTCAGGCGGTTGGTGACGATAAAGAGATTGATTTGCGCTCCCGCCGGATCAATGGTGTGGTTGACGTAGTCAATTTGCTGCATGAGCAAGGTTCGGTTACACTCGCAGTCGGTGAACAGATTGAGTCGTTGTTGCGCAGGCAAAAAAGTTACGACAAGGCACAGAAGGGCCGCGGAAAAAAGGAGCTTCATGGTTTTTTGGATATGGGAAGACGAAAGTAAGGGGCTCCTTCCTTAGTGTCAACCCCACACTAAGCCACATTGGTTGGTTTTTTTCGTCTCAACCACTTCCCGGAAGAGCGGTACCTTTTCTGGTTTCAACCCCGCGCTTCCGCCAATGCCTTTTTGTAAACCTCCAGGGCGCGTTCGCGGCCGAACTTATGTTCTACCAGGGGGGCTTTGGGGTATTCGGGAGTGCCGAATTCCGGCACCCATTCTTTGACGTAGGTATAGTCGGGATCAAACTTTTTTTGCTGGCTCTCGTAATTAAAAATCCGGAAATAGGGCTGGGCGTCGGTTCCGCAACCCGCGGCCCACTGCCATCCGCCATTGTTACTGGCCAAATCGAAGTCGAGCAGTTTTTCGGCGAAGTAGGCCTCTCCCCACCGCCAGTCAATGAGCAGGTGTTTGGTAAGGTAACTGGCCACAATCATTCTTACCCGGTTGTGCATAAAGCCGCTCTGGTTGAGTTGCCGCATACCGGCATCTACGATGGGAACTCCGGTCTTGCCCGCACACCAGGCGGCAAATTCATCGGGGTCATTTCTCCAGGGTATGCCCGCGTAGTCCCGCTTGAACTCCTCGTGGGCGACCCGGGGAAAGGCCTGCAGTATATTGGAGTAAAAGTCTCGCCAGATGAGTTCCTTCAGGTAGGTTTCGTTCAGCCCTCGTGCGCGGAGGGCCTTTTCCCGGATGGAGATGGTACCGTGACGGAAGTGTAGTCCCAGCCTGCTGGTTCCTTCAATGGCCGGGAAGTTGCGCTGCTCGTCGTACCGCCGGATCAGGGAGCGGGGAACGCTTGTTGGTGGTATTTCAAGCTCGGTGGGGGCAAAACCCATATCTTTCAGACCAGGGATGCTTACCTCACTTTTTCCCAGCAGGAGATTACGGAGGTATTTCTCCGTTGGGTAGGGTTTAAGAAAGTAGGATATGGTTTGGCCCTCGTAGGTGCTTTTCCGGTCTTCCAGGCGTGTGCGCCACTTGCGCATGTACGGGGTGTAGACGGTATAGGGACCGCCATCGTTTTTGGAGACTTCCTCACTTTCGAAGATGACGTGGTCTTTGTAGGTGTTAAAGGGGATGCCGGCATCGTCCAATAGCCGGGCAACCGCAGCGTCGCGCTCTTTAGCGTAGGGCTCATAGTCGCGGTTGGTGTACACCGCCGTGGGGCTGTATTCTTCCAGTAGCTTGGACCAAATCTCTTCCGGAAACCCGTAAAACACCCGGAGATCTCCGCCGTGTTCCTGGTATGCTTCCGCCAGGGCGACCAGACTGTCGTGGATGAACTCCACGCGAGCATCCTGAGGATTGGGCAGCTTGTCGAGGATGTTGCGGTCGAAGATGAAGATGGGAAGCACGGGGGCGTCCCCCTTCAGGGCGTGATAAAGACCGGCGTTATCCTCAATCCGTAAATCGCGACGGTGCCAGAAAATACTACAGCTCGTTTCCATGGAAGCCTAATGACCGAGTCGGGCTTTGGTTCACCCGTGGAGCGGGAAAAAGGTGGAAGGGGAGAATTCGGGTTTCGGTCCGGGAGCAAGCAGGCCGGAGTAGGGGCATAAACACGGCCCTACTGCGCTGCCTGGCACCTGCCTCCGGCCAGCATCAGTGCACTCCCTAAGTACCGGAGAACCCGGGAGAAGCGGGAAGTGATGCTTTGACTTATTCACGGTGGGAAGTAAGAGCAAAAGAAAAGCCGGAGCATCGACGAGGCGACGCTCCGGCTTTCCGGGTTGAGGTAAGTACAGTAGTACTACTCAAGCTTGAACTTCACGGGGAGGTTGAACTGAACGCGTACGTTCCGTCCACCCTGCTTGCCGGGCGTCCACTTAAGACCTTTGGAATTCATCAGGTTTACCACGCGGAGCGCTTCCTCACCGGTTTTAGCACCGGGATTGCGCACCACCTTGGCGTCGGTGACCGTACCGTCTTTCTCCACAACGAAAGAAACAACGGCCATGCCTTCGACGCCGTTTTCGCGGGCGATGGCGGGGTACTTGATGTTACCGTAGATGAACTCGAGCATCTTTTTGTCGGCGCAGGCTTTCTTTTCGGCGTAGCTGCCCAGGTCATCACAACCGGGGAACAACGGCATCTGCTCTACGACCTTGAAGATTTCCTCTACCTCAGGCGCCGGTGGTGGCGGTGGTGGGGGAGGAGGTGGTGGCGGAGCCTTTTCTTCCACTACTTCGGGTGGGGCTTCCATCACGGTTTCTTCGTCAACGGACATATCCTCAAATTCCGGCGGGTCTTCTTCAATGAGCTCCTCTTCGGGAACCTCTTCAATCACCGGTGGTGGGGGAGGAGGTGGTGGGGGAGGGGGCTCTGCGGTGCGGGGAGGCTCTACCTCAATCTCTTCTTCCAGTTCAAGCGCGCCGTCAGGAATGTAGATTGCCTTTTCGTACTGCGTCCAACCAAAAGCGAGGAGGGAAAGCCCCACAGCCAGTGCTAAACCAAAATTGAAGAAAGTAGAACTCAGGCCGAATACGTCCAGACTTTCGTACTTAGCACGGTTGGCGATGTACGAAGTGTTTTCCGCATCCTCTTCATTATAGGCTCCGGAAAGTGCCTTCTCGGTCCGGTTGGCGTAGACCTTTCTCATAAAGAAGATCAAGCCCACCATAGCCGCGAGAATCAAACCGAGGACTATCGCCAGAGTGCCACCAGATACTGATATATCCATGACTTTGGGGATTTTAAAAAAGTTATTCGTTTACCGCCGAAGCGGTATAGTTATCGTCGTTTGCGCCACCACCAGTAGGCCAGCAGCGTTCCCAGACCGGCACCCAGGGTGTTGGCCACCATGTCTACCGGATCGAGATGTCTTCCCGTTCCCGAAATTCCCTGGGCAATCTCCATGACGCCGCCGAAGGCGACCGCAATCAGGAAAGACCAAAGGAACCTCTTTTGCCTTTCGGCGGGAAAAGAGACTGACAATAATAGGGCAAAAAGGGCGTAAGCACCAAAATGACCTACCTTATCTGGGGAAAAAAGCTTACTCCAGTCGGGTATTGTTGGCAAGCGGTCACTGGGAGCGAGGCTAACTACGACCAACAGGAGTCCATAAATTATGGCAAACCACCGTTGTGGCTGGCGCTTTCGGGAGTTAGATGCGCCTGGCATGATTTGTGGTGTACGTCCACAAAAAAATTATGCAATCAGAGCCCGGTACTCTTCCGCGGTCAGCAATCCTTCCCGGTCTTCGGGGTCCGCGAGGGCAACCTTGACGATCCATCCCTTGGTGTAGGGATCTTCGTTGATGATGGTGGGATTGTCTCCATCGGATTCGTCGAGCTCGGCGTTAAACTCCTTAACCGTACCCGCTACGGGCATAAAGAGGTCACTGGTCGTTTTAACCGCTTCCACCGTGCCAAAGACGTCGTTCTGGGCGAGTTCTTCCCCTACGGTGTCCACTTCCACGTAGACCAGTTCTCCCAGGGCATCCTGAGCGTAATCGGTGATGCCGATCGTAGCGGTATCTCCTTCAATCAGCACCCACTCATGCTCTTCGGTGTACAGTAGATGATCGGGAATATTCATAAGGCAATTTATCTGATTAGTTCCGCAAAGTGATGGAGGGCTGGTCACGAAAGCGGCCAGCCCTCCATTCTCGGCCAAATGTAAGGGAATAATCGTGTTTCCGGGAGCTGTTTTTCCCCTTCGGACCTAAACAATGTTCACCCGGGGGACCGCTACTGAAACCACAGTAAACAGCCTAGTACTAAGGCCTAGGCTGGTCCGTGAATTAACCCTTTGGCCATCAAGTCTTTGAATTTCCTAGTAGCGGCAAGGCATGCCTTGCCGCTACCATTTGCCCCTCTGAACTGCCGCGATTCCGCAGGAATCGCTGATGAAACCTTACGGAACAGCCTATACAAAGACCTACTTCAGCTGCTGCTTGATCCAGTCGCTGGTGACGGATTTCGGCCGCTCCAGCGGCATGCCCAGCGCGCGGCTCCAGATTCCGGCCGCCAGTACACCCAGTGCCCGGCTCACGCCGAAGAGTACGGTGTAGTAGCTGTATTCGGAAAAGCCGTAATGCACCAGTAGGGCACCCGAGTGGGCGTCAACGTTAGGCCAGGGATTTTTGACTTTCCCCAGACCCTGCAGGATCGGCGGCACTACGTCAAAGATTTTCCAGACGGTCTCGATGAGTTCGCTGTCCTTGATGTATTGTTCGGCGAAGCGGCGTTGGGCCACGAAGCGGGGATCGGGCTCCCGCAGTACGGCGTGTCCGTATCCGGGAATAACTTTTTTCTGGGCGAGGGTGTCGTTGACGTAGTCGGCAATTTGCTCCTTGGTGGGCGTCTTGGTGCCGAGGTTGTCAATCATCTCAAAGATCCACTTGATCACCTCCTGATTGGCCAGACCGTGCAGGGGACCGGCCAGAGCGTTCATGCCCGCGGCAAAGGAACGGTAGGGATCACTCAGGGTGGACCCTACGAGGTTAACGGTGTGGGCCGAGGCGTTACCGCCCTCGTGATCGGCGTGAATGGTCAGGTAGAGGCGCATCAGGCTGCGGAAATCTTCGTCATCACTGCCGAGCATATGGGCGAAGTTGGCGCTCCAGTCCAGGCTATGATCGGGGGCGATGTGTTCTCCTCCCTTGAAGGTCCGGCGATAGATGTAGGCCGCTACGCGGGGAAGGCGGGCGATGAGATTCATGCTGTCTTCGTAGACGGCATCCCAGTATTCGGTCTTGGGCAGGCCCTCGGCGTAACGCCGGTCAAAGACGCTCTCGGGCTGCATGGCCATGATGCCAATGGTAAATTGGGTCATGGGGTGGGTGTCCGTGGGCATGCTGTCCAGCGTGGTAAACACCTGCTGGGGCACCTCGGAGCGCTTGTGCCATTCGGCGGTCAGTCCGTTGACTTCCTCTTCGGTGGGGATTTCGCCGGTAAGCATCAGCCAGAACAGGCCTTCCGGCTTGGGTTCTCCCTGCGGCCCGCTGGGCAGGAGCTTCTTGATCTCGGGGATGGAGTATCCGCGGAAACGAATGCCCTCCTGGGCGTCCAGCTGACTGGTTTCCCAGAGCATCATCTTGATGCCACGGGCACCGCCCGTGATTTGCCGAAGTACTACTTCGTCTAATTTGGTTTCTCCGTGCTCCTTATTGATGGCGCGTAATTCGGTAAATAGAGCAAGGGCTTTTTCGGCAAACTTCTTTTTGAGGGAATCCATTGGTTTAGTCAGCGGTTAGGTTGTGTTCTGTGGATTGTTGGCAGGTTTCATCTACGAAACCATTAGCTTCTCTAACGTATTCCGGGGCGCACTGTTGACGAGCGACTCCAGAGGGAGGAAGATTAGCCGGCAAATAACGGGAATTATGACGTTGAAACCACATTTTCGCCGCCATTATTTGCCGAATGGGGCCCCTGGGCCAATTACCGTTTGCCCCGGCCAGGAGAAGGTAGGCAAGAATTGGGCAATACGGAGGAAGGAAAGCATCCATCCCGCCGGGCGCTAGCTGGACTCTTCCCGGAAGAGATGTTCCCCCTCGTCGTTGGGGCGCTTGAGCATAATGATGTCGGTAGTCGCCTGGTATAACAGTAAGATTACGCAGACGATGCCTCCCCCGAGCAGGGACACATAACCAATGCTCAAATAATAAATCGTGGTGTAGAAACCCCGTAAGGATTCTTTCGCATTGACCAGGGGAAGGTTGAGCGTCATGAGCAGAACCAACCCCATTACGAAGGTGCCTACGGCAAAGCGAGTGATCCAGTGGATGCGGTCGTAGTGCCAGGATTTGAGTTGTTTATCGGTGTCGGAACTGAAGGAAAGCAGGGTCAGCATTAGCGCCATAATGGTGGCGGATACCGTAATGACTCCGTTGGCCGTAAACCGTAAGGTCGGACGAATTTCCTTCATGTTTTCCAGGCTCTCCACCTGGCTGATGCTGCCCAGAAGATAAATGCCCGCAAAAATTACCAGGGCGGCAATGCAGCCGCCCACTACGGCGAATTTTAGTAGTGTTTTGGGTTTTTGTCTGGACATGGTGGTCGAAATGGGTTTTTACTTTATACCCACTTTCGCCCCACGATGTTTTACAGGTCCAGCACCATCGTCATCGTCTTGCCGTCGAAGGCAACGGTGCGAAAGCCCATTCTCTGGTACCACTGCGCGGCGTGGTTGTCTCCGTGCACGCTGAGGGATACCTGTTTATCTCCCCGTTCCCGCAGGGCGTCCAGGAAGTGGGCCAGCAGGCGGTCGCCGATGCCACGTCCGCGGTAGCCCCGTTTGATGGCAATGCCCAGCTCCGGAATGTCGTTGCTCACGAAACCGTAACCCGGCGCTTCGTCCGGGAAGCGGCGAGACCATACGGCCCCGATTTGCTCTCCATCCAGCATCACGACAAAACCGAGGTCTCCCTCCCGTCCCCAGTATTCATAGTAGCGCCGCAGTTCCGGTTGATGGATGGCCTCCATGGGAAGGGCCGGCTCACCGGGGGGAACGTAAAAGGAAGAATGGAAGATTTCGTGAAAAAAGGGCGTGGTGGTGTTCTCGAGTAAATGAAAAGTGAGGTTCATTTGGTAGGCTTGAATGGAAAAATCGGCTAAAAATCAAAATTTCTCGGGTCCGGACCAAAACGCTTGCCGCGTTCTAACTCATCAATGGCCACCATTTCCTCTTCCGTAAGCTCAAAATCAAAGAGATCCGCGTTCTGTTGAATCCGTCCCTGGTTGGTGCTTTTGGGGATAACAATGATGTCGTTTTGTAAACACCAGCGCAGTACTACCTGGGCGGCGGTTTTCCCGTGCGCTTCCCCAATTTTGGCAAATAAGGGCTCATCCTTGAAGTTGCCCTGCATCAGTGGGCTCCAGGCGGTAATGGCAATTTTGTGCTCATCACAAAGACTGATCGCGTCGGCCTGTACCAGGTAGGGATGGTATTCAATCTGGTTAACTGCGGGAACAATTTCTCCGTGTTCCAGGATGTCGTTCAGGTGCTCGGGCATAAAGTTGCTCACCCCAATGGCGCGCACCTTACCGTCCACCAGCAGGCTTTCCAGCTCTCGCCAGGCGGTTTCGTAGCCATCTACCGGCCAGTGGAGCAGCATCAGGTCCACGTAGTCGGTGTCCAGCCGCTTCAGGGATTCCTCCGTGGCCTGGATCGTACGTCCGGCCCGGATGTCGTCGTTCCACACCTTGGTGGTCAGCCACACGTCTTCCCGTGGTACGGAAGCCGTTTTGAGGGCCTTCCCGACGGCCTCCTCATTTTTATAAATCTTGGCGGTGTCCACGTGTCGGTAACCCGCCTCCAGGGCCCAGTGAATGGCGTTGATGGTTTCTTGCCCGTTGTCACTTTGCCATACGCCCAGACCGAGTTGGGGCATGTGAAGTCCGTTGTTTAGCTGGATGTTTTTCATGCCCAATGAAACGCATTTGCCCGCCCTGGGTTGTGTTGGTGGGGTCGGAAGCCAATTTGGGCGATCACCGCAGGTGCAGTGCAACGGAATCCCCGTGCTCTGCCGGGATGCAATGTAATGGAATCCGTGTGCTCTGCTGGAGCACCGTCATTATCGGTTGTCGCCGGACTATGGGTACTCATTATGGGTGGGCGGTCAGCGCCTATTCTGCCTTGCCTTGCTCCAGGTACCGCCCGAAGCGATACATCACCCACCGGTGAGCGTTTGCCTGGGTGAGCACGTACAGGAACCAGGGAAGTGCCGGCACAAATTCGTGGATGGAGGAAATAATGTACTCCCCGTTCAGTACTCGCCGGAATCCCATCCAGCCGTAGTCTTTCCGCCGCACCAGCCGACCGCCAATGATGTAGAACAGCTGGCGGTCATCGTCACTCCGGCTCGGAATGAACTGCAAGCGAAGCAAAGGAATACCCCACAGGAAGAAGGTCGATAAATCTCCTTCCGTTTTTACGCGGATCAGCGTTCGGAAAAGGATGGGCAGCCAGCGCTGGTAGATGCGCGCAACGTAGGTAGCCGTATGCCCGGCGGGATTAGGCAGCCGCTGCACGCTACGCACGGTATTCTTTTCCCGGTGGGCAGATTTTTTCCTCCTGGGTACTTCGGGAAAGTCTTCCTTGCCGTATAGTGCCCGGTGGGCGGCCTTGCGAAAACCGATCCGGTCGGGGAACGCCCGCAGTAATTCATTGTCGGAGGCCACCAGGGTGTGGCGCAGACTCTCCACTAGGGGAGAGACGAGGGCCCGACTGCTGTCGGTAAAGAAACTGACCCACATCTTGGACAAGCCCGGACTGAACATTCCCACGGGCCGGATGATCCGCCGTTTGTCCATCAGTTCCGCCACCGTTTTTAGCATGTCCATATAGGTCGTCTGCCCGGGCCCGCCGATGTCGTAGGCCTGGTCAAAGGCTTCCGGCCGATCGAGGCAATAATCGATCATCTTGAGAGCGTCTTCCAGAGCGACGGGCTGGGTTTCGGAAGTACACCAGGCCGGACAAATCATCACCGGCAGCCGTTCCACCAGTTTCCGGATCATGCGGAAGGAGGAACCTCCCTTGCCCACAATGATGCCGGCCCGCAGGGCCGTGACGGGCACGCCGGCACTGGCCAGCGTAATCTCAACTTCCCGCCGACTCCGCAGGTGCCGGCTGAGCTCATAATCGTCTTCCTCCCCCGGCAGAATGCCGCCCATGAAGATGATTTGGCGGAGCCCGTTGGCGCGGGCCGCCCGCGCAAAATTGTCGGCCAGCAGCAGGTCCGTATCTTCGAAGGCCCCCTGGTGCAGCCGGGTGGAGGGATGCATGGAATGCACCAGATAGATGGCCAGATCGGCTCCCCGCAGTGCGGCCTCCGTACTGGACAGCGAGTACAGCTCCACCTGCCGCCACTCCGCCTTATCGTAATCGGGGTCGGGTTCCATCTCATCCCGGCTGAGGGCAATGATGCGGTATTTGGTGTGGTACCGCTCAATGAACCATCGGCCAATGAAACCGGTAGCTCCGGCGATTACGATTGTTGGACGCATACGAAAAGGGTTAGGGAAAAGAATCGCTTCCCGTATGCTGTAATTAAAACGGGGGCGACATTGTTTGCTGTCGCCCCCGTCTTTGGGGTTGGTCTTTACGTGCGCCGATGGCTAGAACCGCAGGTCCTCCACGTGGTAGCCGGGAAAATCCGTTTTGCTGAACACGAAGGTTTTGGCGGGTAAGTTCACGTTGCCCTGAGTTTCGGCGAGGGTGAAGGTGAAATTGGTGCCGTCGCGGGAAAAGGCCTTCACTACGGCCAGCTCCTTTTTGGCGGCATCCACCAGGAGGCGGAGCTTCGTGAACTCGCTGTTCTCCCGGTCCAGGGGCTTCAGTTCAATGATTTTCAGGCTCCGGTTGCCCACTTTTTCCGTTCCCTGAACGGCCAGAACGTACTGATCACCTTCGTAAAAGTTGAACAGGGTCTGGGGCGTAAGCACTCCCGTGGTTTCTTCGGGGTCCGGAAGGTCGTTGATCTGCACCTCTTTGTTACGGTGCATGATGATGTAGGCAGCCTCGCCGTTAATGATGCCCTCCTGGTCTCCCAGCACGAAGCGAACGTTTTCTCCCTGCCGACTGATGACGCCCGCCTGCTTTTCCACCGGTTGGCCCGGGATGGCAATGTCCAGTTGGAAGTTGGCCTTCATGGAGCTAAAGCCGTCGTATTTGGCCCGGATACTGCTGAGCAGTTTCACGGCTTCCGGATCACTATCCTTGGCGGAAGTGTAGTAATTGGTTTGGGCGTTCGCGCTGAAAGCCGTCGTTACCACCAGTAGCAAAACGAAAAATAGTTTGTGCATGGGATCGTTCTTTACGTTCCTCCACTAAACGCTCCGGGGGCAGAATAGGTGTAATACCTTATCGTTAATGGGACGTTAAACCAGATGAAATTTATGCGGTAGGTACAACAATTTGCAAGCTAACTTTATTCTTTGCCTACCAATCCAGCGAGAGTATTGATTAAATAAAACCAGTTGTTAGAACACGTTTAAAACATTTTGGCACGCTTTTTGAAGTTTTGTGTTTTGCTTTTTTGAATTAGCCAAGCTCAGCGTATTACTAACCAACAAGCTTTTTAATCATTTCTCGATGAGCAAGCATAGTATGAGGTTCGCCTCGGCGTCGCAGGACACCGATCCCTACACGCTGTTGCGCCATAACCTCCTCCAGTCCTGTAGCTGGCTTAGTAACGGAATCCGTCAATTCTTACAGCCGTTTGATTTGACGCCCAAACAGTACGCCATCCTGCGGTTTTTGGCCGAACAGGAAGATCGATCATTCTCCATTCTGGAAGTCCGGCGTTCGCTGGCCGACAAGATGTCCGACGCCAGCCGTCTGATCGAAAGATTGGAGAAAAAGCAGCTCCTGCAGAAAACTCCTTCTCAGGTGGATCGCCGGAGCAACCAGGTACGCATCACCCCGAAAGGTCTGCAACTCTTCGAACGCATTGGCAAAACCCGCAACCGGCTGGATCACCTCATCAGTGAGCGTCTGACCCCGGAAGAAGTGGAACAGCTCAATGAGTTGCTGGGACGGCTGCACTAAAGGTAGGCTTTTCCGTGCGGTTTCATAAGCGATTCCTGCGGAATCGCGGCAGTTCAGAGGGGCAAATGGTAGCGGCAAGGCATGCCTTGCCGCTACTGAAAAATTCAAGGACTTGAGAGCCAAAGGATTAATTCACGGAACGGCCTAGCACTAAAGGTCGTGCTGGCGTCCTGGCCAGTAGAGGCAAGGGGTAAAATTTAGTTCCGCTTCGGTAAAATAGTCGTTAGCTTCTTTTCGCTAAATGACCCACCGGCTTCCCGTGGGGAAGCGGACAAATCAACTACCTTTACCTCCATGAACCTTCCGGTACGGATTTCCTGGCGCTACCTCTTTGCCCGTAAGTCAACGAACGCAATCAACATCATTACCCTGATTGCGGCTTTCGGCGTGGCCATCGGGGCCGCAGCATTGATTTTGCTGTTGAGTGTATTTAATGGTTTTGAGGATCTGTTCCTTGGCCTGTTCAATAACCTCAACCCTGACGTGCGCATCACCACCACCAAAGGCAAAACCTTTGAGATGGATGAGGAGACCTTACGGGGTTTGTACGCCCTGGATGGTGTTCTGGTGGTGTCCCAGACGCTGGAGGAAACGGCCGGCTTTCTCTACGATGACAAGCAGGCGTTTGGCCGCGTCAAGGGGGTTGATCACCGTTATGCGGAGATCAACGGCATTGACACCATGGTCCAGGATGGCAGCTATGACCTGCACCTGCCGAGCCGAAAAATCTCCGGTGCCATCGTCGGTAACCAGCTCTCCATCGTCCTGGGCATTGACCCTTTGAATGAGTTCTCTCCACTGACGGTGCTGATGTCCAAGCCCCGCCCGCGGGGCGGGGGGATGCTGACCTCCGGGCGCGCGCCCTACATCCGCCGAAATTTTCAGCCGGCGGGGATCATCCGCAGCCAGGAAGCCTTCGAAAACCAGGCGGTCCTGATTGACCTGGAGGAGGCCCGGGAATTGCTGTCGGTGGAGGAAGGAATCGTCAGCGCGTTGGAAATAAGGCTTGCGCCCGGCTACGACATTCAGGACACTTACGACCGCATCCAGGAGTACATGGGGGCAGACTTCACCGTCAAGGATCGCTACCAGCAGGAAAACAGTATCCTGAAACTGATGCAGGTGGAAAAGTGGGTCGGCTTCGCGATCGTTTGCCTGATGATGATCCTGATCAGCTTCAACCTGGTCGGGGCGCTGTGGATGATCGTGCTGGAAAAGAAGCGGGACATTTCCATCCTCAAGAGCCTGGGCATGACGCGGCGAGACATCCGTGGCATCTTCCTGCGGGTCGGCCTCTTACTCTGCAGCCTGGGAATCGGGGTGGGCTTTTTACTGGCGGCGGGGCTCTACATTCTGCAGAAAAATTACGGTCTCATCAGTCTGCCGGGAATGATGACGGAGGCCTATCCGATCTCCTTCCGCTGGCTTGATTTCCCGGTGGTGGCCGGCACGGTACTGATCATCGGCTTCCTGGCCTCCCTGCTGCCGGCCTGGCGGGCGCAACAGATTGAGGCGTCCATCCACGAGGAATAATATTTGCTCGGGGTTCCGCAAAAAAGAAGGGCGCCGGAGCGCAGGTGCATGGCTATTTGGTTATAGCTATGCACCTGCGCTTCGGCGCCCCGTGATGCGTTCTTAAGCAGGGTCCTTAGGCGCGAACCATGGCTGCCTCCGAACGGTAAAATTCGCGGAAGGTGATCATGCGCTGCTTTTCTTCGTCCCACAGTTTGTTGAACATCATGGGCAGGCTCTGCACGAAAGAGATCTTGGTTACATAACGCTGCAGGATGGGATTTTCCTTGGCGCAACGGCGGAGGTTGTAGTTGGGAATCCGGCTGCTCAGGTGGTGAATGTGATGGTAGCCGATGTTGCCCGTCAGGAAGTGCATGAAGCGGGGAAGCTTGTAGAAGGTGGCCCCTTTGATGGCGGCGGTCAGGTAGTCCCAGTTTTTTGACCACTGCATGTAGGTGTGCTCGTGCTGGTGCTGAACGTAGAAGAACCAGAAGGCGATGATGCCGAAGAAGAAGATGATGGACCCCTGAACGATCAGGAAGGCCTTCCAGCCCAGCAGAAAGCCCAGGCCAACGTATACGGCGAGGATCAACATGTTGTTGATGTGCTGCTTGCGGTGAATGGGGTTCCAACCCTCAAAATTGATCCGTGGAACGCGCAGCGCAACCCCGAGGTAGATGATGGGTACGATTACGAACAGCACGACGGGGTGACGGAAGATGCGGTACTTCAGGCGGCCCCAGCGGCTCAGCTCCCGGTATTCGCTTACGGTGAGGAAGTCGATGTCACCAATGTCCCGGTGCTCCAACTGCCCGGTGTGTCCGTGGTGGAAACTGTGCACCCGTGCCCAGTAAGTGTAGGGAATGGAACTGAAGAAGGAGCAAACGAAGCCGATGGCGTCGTTGACTTTACGTTTTTTCAGGAAGGAGTAGTGGCCGCAGTCGTGCTGAATGATGAAAATGCGGACCAGGAAGAAGGCATTGATCACCCCGAGACCCATCGTCAGCCAGATGGAATAATCGACGCTGAAGTACATGGCAACCCAAAGCGCGATGAAGGGCCCGAAGCTGCTGAACAGCTGGCCGATGGCCCGGCCGGTATTGGCTTTTTGGTACTTCGCAACGATAGCTTTCCAGTTCCGGAGAGATTGTTTGAGCTCTTCAGCGCTGTTTTGAATGGAAGTTTGCACTTGCATGAAACGTTTTGATGAGTTAGGGGGCGTGCCTTGACACGGATGCGAATGTACAAAAAGAGCGGCGGCATGCCATTTTAAAATATTCCCTTTTTACAAAACACTGACCCCGCCGCAAACCCAAAAAGTTCGCGGCGGGGTCAGTTTCGGCTGGTCATGAAGACCGGGCATCAGAGCCAGCAAGGGGGGGCGAAATGAAAACGCCGTTGGGGGTGGTTAGGTTTTCATCAGCAGGAATCCGGCAGCTCCCTTGCCACCACGGCGCTCCCTGGTTTTGCCCTTCTTCTCCCGGGCGTTCTCCCGGGTTCTGCGGGGCTTCTCTCCCCGCTGGAGTTCTTCTGGGAGGTATTCATTTACGATGGCACGCTTCTCCTCTCCCCAGGTTTTCATTTGGGGGGCGAGTCGCTCGCGGATGCGGGAAATGTCTTCCCGGTACTTTTCCGTCAGGGCCTTCAGGGTGGCAATATCTTCTTCGTGCTCGGCCCGCCAGGCTTCCATTTTTTCGCGGCGTGCTTCCGCCTTTTCTCCCTGGGCCGGCGCACGGTGGCCGCCACGGGGGTGCATGGCTTTTTTGCCCGCCCGGTCGGCGAACACCTCCCGTAGTCGGTCGATGGTTACTTTGTCTTCCGCGTCGATGAAGGCATCCAGTTGCGCGCGTGCGGCGCGCAGCACCGGCATCACTTCTTCCTCGCGGTGTTCCTTAAGCTCGGCGCGCATGGCTTTCTTGTCCACCTGTTCCCAGGCTTCCTTGCGGGCGGCCCGTTGGGTTTCCAGTTGGGCGCGTTGCTCGGCGGTCAGTACCTTCATCATGGCCGTCTGGGTCTCCTCCTTGATGGCCCGTAATGCCTCCCGGTCGGGAGCCTCACCCTCGGCGGGGCGCAGGGCCTGGGCTTTAGCCTTTGCCGCCTCCCGGATGGCCTTGATCTCCGTTTTTTGCTCTTCCGTGAGGTCCAGTTGGCGCAGGTCCATACCTCCTTTTCCCCGTTGAGCCATGGCTGCGGTAGACAGCACCAGTACGGCCAGCAGGGTCATTAATAATCTTTGCATCTTGTCATTTTTTGTTGCGGACATTGGATGCCAGCGAACAAGGCTGGTTTAATCGAAGCCAAATAAATTTTTCATCTTCTCGAAAATCGCGGTATTCTCGTAGATGCCCGAAAACCGCTCGGCCCCCGGACCGTAAGCGAACACGGGGATCAGGTCAGCGGTGTGGTAATCGGAGGTGAAGGCCCCCTGAATGTCTCCCATGGTGGAGCCGGTATTGATCGCGTAGCCGCCCGTTTCGTGGTCGGCGGTGACGATGACGAGGGTCTCCCCGTCGCGCTGGGCAAAGTTGAGAACCTCCCCAATGACTTCATCGAACTCCAGCATCTCGGAGATGATGTACGGACTGTCGTTGGCGTGGCCGCCCCAGTCGATCTGGGAGCCCTCAATCATGAGGAAGAAGCCCTTATTGTCACGATCGTGGGCGTTGAGGAAGTCCACGGCCATCTTGGCGGCGGGCACCAGGTAGTCGCGGCCCTGGGCTTTGGGCAGGGGTTCCGCATTGGCGGTGAGGAAGCCGAAATTGGTGGCCGTACTGGGGCGAATCTTCTTCAGGTCCGACTTGACGAAGTTTTCGATCCGGTATCCACGTGACCGCAGTTCCTCACTCAGGTTGCGCTCGTCGCTCTTGCGGTTTTCAAAGTAGTTGAGGCCGCCACCCACGAAGAAGTCAATTTCCGTTTTAAGGAAGTCCGTGGCGATTTCCTCGTAGTTCCTGCGCAGGCGGTTGTGCGCAATGAAGCTCGCCGGCGTAGCGTGCACGATGGAGGAGCTGGCCACGAGACCCGTCGCCAGGCCCCGTTCTTCAGCCATCTCCAGAATGGTGGGTACGGGCAGCGTATCGGGGTCAACGGCGATGGCCCCATTGTAGGTTTTTATGCCCGCACTGAAGGCGGTTGCCCCCGCGGCAGAATCCGTCACCAGATTGTCGGAACTGTAACTCTTGTGCAGACCGATGAACGGAAAGCGCTCCAGGTTGAGGTGATTGTTGTTCATGTAGAGTCCCGCAGAAATCTGCGTTACTCCCATGCCATCCCCGATGAGCAGGATGATGTTTTTCGGGCGGCGGGGTGCCGCCGGATCGGGCGTCGCCGGTGCGGTGGGCGTCGTTACGGAGGGGGTGGGAGCGGGTGAACTGACGGTTCCCTGGGGGGCCGGTGGACAGGCGACCAGCAACGTAGCCATCAGGGATAAAATCAGTAGTCGTGGAATGATCAGCTTACTCATGGCGCAAAGATAGCGGAGCGAACCGGATGGGGGGTTGTCTGCGTTATCCCGAAAGCCGGTAGCGGTGTCCGGGGAGTCCGGCAATCAGTCCCTTCATTTCCAGTCCGAGGAGTAATCCGGCCAATTTTCCGGGGGGGAATTGTAGGGAGAGTCGCAGTTGGTCAATTTCTACGGCCTCCCGGTCGCGCAATTCGTCGATGAGCTGCAGCTCATCGGGTTCCAGGTCGTCGAATAGCCGTCGTTGGCGGCCGGCGGCCGCCCCCTTCCAGGAAAGCAGCGCCGTGAGGTCTTCGCCGGATTCCACCAGGTGGGCCTTCCCCCGTTTGATCAGGTCGTTACAACCCGCGCTCAGCGGGTCACCGCCCCGTCCGGGGCAGGCCCCCACCGGCCGGCCGAGTTCATGGGCCATCCGGGCGGTGATCATGGAACCACCCTGCTGGGCGGACTCCACGACCACCGTCATGTCGGACAGTGCGGCGACGATCCGGTTACGGGCCGGGAAGTGTTCCCGCTCGGGTTTGCGCCAGTGGGGATAGGCGGTCAGTACCCCGCCGCCCTGGTCGGCCATTTGCCGGGCCAGCCGGGCGTGGGCGGCGGGGTATACGTGCTGGAAGCCACTGCCCATGACCGCCAGGGTCGGCAAGCCGATCTGCAGGCACCGACGGTGAGCGTAGGCATCCACGCCGTAGGCCAGTCCACTGACGATCAGGGGAGAAAAGTTCACGAGGGGATCGAGCAGCCGGTCGACCTGGCGGGCCCCGGGCCCGCTCATCTGGCGGGTGCCCACGATGGCCAGGCTACGGGGATTGCTGAAATCGGTGGTGCCGTGATGGTAGAGGAAGGGAGCGATGCCGGTGACTCCGCGGAGCCGGTGCGGGTAGTGCTCGTCCAGGCAGCAGAGCAGTTCAATATCGTGAGCGTCGGCAAAGTGCAGAATTTCCTCGGCCTCGCGTTCGTAAGCGCTACAGTCCGCAAAGCCGGCGGCCGTGACTTCGGCAATGCCCTCCAGGGTACACAGGGCACCTGCGTCCGCGCCCAGCGCATCACGCGCACTACCAAAATGATCGATTAACTGACGGAAAAGCTTCTGGCCTACGTTAGGGACGCGACTGAGCACCAACCGGTAATAAGTGTCCGGATGCATAAAATATCGGGAAAGGGGAAACGAATGTCGCGGAAGGGGTATAAAGGAGCGGAGGGCGTAAAAAAGCGGGGGAAGGCGACGGAGTTGCCAACAATTGTTCAACTCATAGGGCTGACAATGTACATAAAAAACAAATTGTGGGGTAAGGAATCACGTTTTTTATTGATTCTTTGTTAAACATTCGAACATGACGCAACGCCCTGACATAATGATTATATTTGTGTGCCCATGGCGCCCTCAACTGGGCATTTGCAGTCACGACCTTTGTTTTTTCCCCGGTTCCCCTAAGAATTCGTAATCTCAGATGTTTTCCACTTCCCCTAAACTACTAATCGCGATACTGGCCGTAGTGCTGGTAACTTCCTGTACGCAGGATGAAACCGTCTCGTCCCTGGACAACCAGTTGGAGCGCACCCTGCTGCGCCTCAGCCCCGAGGGGGATTTGAGTTATTACATGCTCCCCGACAGTCGTAACCTGGGGGGAATACCCGCCGGCATCGGAAATCCGCTGACCTCCGAGAAAGTGGAGTTGGGTAAACTCTTGTTTCACGAAACGGCCCTGGGCCGGGACGCGCTGACGGAGGGCAGCCTGCGCACCTTCAGCTGTGCCACCTGCCACGTGGCCGACGCGGCCTTCACAGCCGGTGCCGCTCAGGGGATTGCCGACGGCGGAATCGGTTTCGGGGAAAAGGGGACTGGCCGCATCATGGACGACGCTAACTTTGACGAAGAAGACATCGACGCACAGGGGGCTCGCCCCCTTTCGATGCTGGGCGTGGCCTACGTGACCAACTCCATGTGGGCGGGCCGCTTCGGCGCCCACGGCGCCAACGCCGAGGTGGAAGACGTCTGGGGGGTATTTGACCCCGCCACGGAAGTCAATCACCTGGGCCTGGACGGACTGGAAGCCCAGAACATCGAAGGAACGGTTACGCACCGCATGAGCACGGACGATTACCTGCTGGATACCCTCGGTTACCGTCGGTTCTTCGACCGGGCCTTTCCGGATTTTCAGGGGGATGCCCGCTACGGACGGATTGCCGTCAGTTTTGCGTTATCGGCCTACCTCCGTACCCTCTTGCCGAACCAGGCACCCTGGCAGGACTGGCTCCGGGGCGAGAAGCTGGCTTTGACCGAACAACAAAAACGCGGCGCTCTGCTCTTCTTCGGTAAGGCGGGCTGCTACCGCTGCCACGACGGACCGGCCCTCAACGGCAACGTCTTCCACGCCATCGGAGTGAACGACCTTTGTGATATCGGGGGACTGCGGACCAGCATCGACGATACGCGCAACCTCGGTCGGGGCGACTTTACGCGCCGGGCCGAAGACTACTATAAATTCAAGGTGCCGCAGGTCTACAACACCAAGGACATGCCCTTCTATTTCCACGGAAGCAGCAAAACCAGCCTCCGGGAAGTGGTGGAATACTTCAACGATGGCGTGCCGGAAAACAACCGGGTGCCCCTGGCTAATATTTCCGATTATTTCCACCCCCTCAACATGACGGAAGCGGAAATTGACGACCTGACGGAATTCCTGGCCGAGGGGCTCTATGACCCCAATCTCCAGCGCTACGTTCCGGAGTCCGTGCTGAGCGGAAACTGCTTCCCCAACAGCGATCAACAGAGCAAAGAGGATATGGGCTGCGAATAGGGTAAACCTAAGTCCGCCCGAAGCCGTTACGGGGATACTGTGCCCCCGAAAGTACCTCCATCATCAAGTCCGATTGACGCGCTCGTAGCGCGCGGTGAACGCTGGTTTGCGGACCAGGGCTGGACGCCATACCCCTTCCAGAAAACGACCTGGCGGGCCTACCTGGAGGGAGAAAGCGGCCTGGTAAACGCCCCGACGGGAAGCGGAAAGACCTATTCGCTGATGCTGCCCATTCTCCTGGAATATCTGGGGGAGCAGACGCGGCCAACCGAACCAGTGGACTCGACGGTGGGGGCGGACTTAACGCCTGAGACGGGCTTGCCCGGCCTGACGCAGTCGGACGGGCGACGGCGCGCGGGGCGCCAGGATTCACCAGGGCGCAAAGTAAAACCACCCGGCCTGCGGGCCATCTGGATTACGCCGATCCGTGCCCTGACGCGGGAAATCCAGGCGGCGGCGCAGCGCGCCGCTACCGAGCTTGGCCTCGACTGGGACATCGCCATCCGTTCCGGAGACACCTCCACCAAAGAGCGGACCCGACAGCGAAAGACGCCGCCCCAAATCCTGATCACCACCCCCGAAAGCCTCCACCTGCTGCTGGCCAGCAAGGGCTACGAAAAGCTGTTCGCGGATTTGAGGGTACTGGTGGCTGACGAATGGCATGAACTACTGGGCTCCAAACGGGGCGTCTTGCTGGAGCTGGCGCTGAGCCGACTGCGGGGGCTGCGCGGCCCCGCCTTCCGCACCTGGGGAATTTCGGCCACCATCGGCAACCTGGAGGAAGCGCGGGACGTGTTGCTGGGGCATCTACCCGAGAAGAAGCACCCCAATCCCGGCCGGATCATCCGGGCCCGGCACGAGAAAAACACGGAGGTGATCACCCTCATGCCCGATAAAATCGAGCGCTTTCCCTGGGCCGGTCACCTGGGCATTACGATGCTGGAAAAGGTGATTCCGATCATTTACGACTCCGGGTCTACCCTCATCTTCACCAACACCCGGGCCCAGTGCGAAATCTGGTACCACCGCCTCCTGGAGGCGGACCCCGATCTGGCGGGCGCCATTGCCATGCACCACGGCAGCATTGCCCGGGAAACCCGGGACTGGGTGGAGGATGCCCTCCACACCGGGACCCTCAAAGCCGTAGTGTGTACGTCCAGCCTGGACCTGGGGGTGGATTTCCGGCCGGTAGAGACCATCGTGCAGATTGGCAGCCCGAAGGGAGTGGCGCGCTTTTTACAGCGGGCCGGCCGGTCGGGCCACCGGCCCGGGGCCCGGAGCACCATCTACTTCGTGCCGACCCACAGTCTGGAAATCCTGGAAGCCTCCGCCCTTCGGACCTGCATCGAGCAGAAGGTGGTAGAAAGCCGGTTACCCTATCTGCGGAGCTTCGACGTGCTGATACAGTACCTGGTGACCCTGGCGGTGTCGGAGGGGTTCCGTCCGCAGGACATCCTACCGGAAATTCGTCAGACTTACTGTTTTTCTTCCATCTCCGAGGAGGAATTTTCCTGGTGCCTCAACTTTATTACTACGGGAGGTGACAGCCTGGGTGCTTACGATGAATACCATAAGGTGGTGGTGGAGGATGGCCTTTATCGGGTCGATAGCCGCCGGATTGCGATGATGCACCGCCTGAGTATCGGTGCCATCGTAAGCGATCAGGTGCTGATGGTCAAGTACGTCCGGGGCGGATACATTGGATCGGTGGAGGAATATTTCATCAGCAGCCTCAAAGTAGGGGACACCTTCTGGTTTGCCGGGCGGGCCCTCAAGCTCGTGAAGGTGCAGGGTACCGAAGCACTGGTGCGCAAGAGCCGGGCGAAGAAGGGAAAAATTCCCACCTGGCGGGGTGGGCGGATTCAGCTGTCCAGCCAGTTGTCTCACCAGCTGCGCCGGGCGATGGATGCGCTGAAACGCGAAGATTACTACGACGATGAATTGCTCAAACTGGCCCCGCTGAGGGATCTTCAGGTGGAACGCTCCGCCATGCCGGGAACGGATGAATTGCTGATCGAATATTTCCAGGATGTGGAGGGCTATCACCTGATCATGTACCCCTGCGAAGGACGGGGGATTCACGAAGGACTGGCCAGCCTGTTTGCCTACCGGATCAGTCAGTTTGCGCCGCTGACCTTCACCATCGCGATCAACGATTACGGCTTTGAACTGCTGAGTGACCAGTCCATCCCCGTGGAGGAGGCGCTGGGCAGTGGACTGTTTGACGACAATGACCTGATGACGGACCTCAACGCGGGGATCAACGCCACCGAAATGGCCAAGCGACGCTTCCGGGACATTGCGGCCATTGCCGGACTGATCTTCAAGGGGTATCCGGGGAAGAAGAAAAAAGATAAGCACCTGCAGAGCAGTTCCCAACTCTTCTTTGACGTCTTCACTGATTACGAGCCCGATAATCTGTTGTTGCGCCAGGCCTACGACGAGATCATGACGTTCCAATTGCAGGAGGCCCGGTTACGGGAGGCCCTGGCCCGGCTCCAGCAACTCAACATCCTGTTCACCCGGCCCCCCAAGGCTACTCCCTTCAGTTTCTTGCTCATCGTGGACCGGATGCGCGAACGCATCAGCAGCGAAAAGCTGGCGGATCGGGTGAAAAGAATGAAGCTGTCCTTGGTGAAGTAGGTGGGGTTTCTTTTGCCCATCAATGGAGTTTCCTTTTTCCGTCTGGCCAGCCGGACAAGCCCGAAAGGCAACCCAACCGGTAAAGGATTGCGGGTTCAATATTTACCGGGAAAAGAAGACTAGAGATCATAGAGTAGCGGAATCCTCATGGTTGGTATGGTCGCTTTTCGGGGAAAAGCGACACCAGGTCGTTGGCCGGAACGCGAGCAATGAGGGGTTAGCCCACCGACTGGGGCACTCGTTGCCTCCGCTCGGCCGGCCAGTCAGTTCGTTCCTCGCGCCTGGGCGGACGAGCTCCGGAATACTTGGCCTTTAAACAATTAACTCCACTGTTCGGACCAGAAACTGTCCGGCCAATGTCCGCACAGTTTACTATTCCGACCAGGGTTGAAAGGTGGTCGGAAGCCTGTTTCGCGAAGGCGTAGCTGAGTGAAATGGCGTCCGAACACTCTAGGGAGTTGCAATCGATGAACGTTTTATCCCGAAACCAAAGTCCTCCATCCTTCATCCTACAGCCTTGATCCTAATCCAGATCCCCGATGGCGGTGACGGACCATTCCAGTCGTGCCTCGACGGTGATGGAGGTCGTCAGTCCGGGAGTCAGGACGATCTCGATGCGGATGTTATCGTTGCCCACGAAGAGGTTACGGAAGTTTCTCAGGCCGGGGTTGAGGTTGACGACCTGATCGCGGCGACGGAAGAGATCATCGACACTGAAGAGGATGTCAAACTGATTGCAGCCGTTGGGCTGCCCGATGGGGCAGGCCCGCAGCTCGATGCGTTCGAGTTCGCCGAGGTCCTGCCCGTCGAGGCTGGTGACGCGGCCCCGCAGCCCTCCCACGAGGTCGATGTCGCTGGGGTCAACGTTGTTGGCCATCATTTCTTCGACGAAGCGGGTGGCCAGTCCGTCCTGAGCGATGACGAGGGTTTGAAAGTTGGGCTGGCCGGCGGGGATGACGAAATCGATGGGTGGGTAGGTGACTTCCAGCAGGCGGGTACCGTCGGTACTGCGTTGACAGCCGAAGGCGAGGAGAATAACCGAGAGGGAGAAAAGTAGTAATCGCAAAATTAGCGGGGGATTTTACTGGGACTAACTAAACGAAGCCAGCGCGTAGTTTAGCTTAATCCCCCATTTTTTTGGCGCTACCCACGTCCCGGCACCTGCGGTGATCGCCCCCCTTTTTTGCGGTCAGGGAGAACTTCTACCTGATCCCTTCGTTTGACCACGAATTCCAGCAGCAGACCACCAGAAATTTAAACGTTGGGCGGGCACTGGCCCCTCATTCCTTCCCCCGTTCCTATCTTCGCGCCAAATCATCCCTGACATGGCCCTGAAATATCGCCGGGTAATGCTGAAATTGAGTGGTGAAACCCTGATGGGGGACCAGCAATACGGCATTGACCCCAAGAAGCTGCAGTATTATTCCCAACAAATTCAGGAGCTGATTGACATTGGCGTGGAAGTGGCCGTGGTCATTGGTGGCGGTAATATTTTCCGCGGCCTATCGGCCAGCCAATCCGGCGTGGAGCGTACCCAAGGAGACTACATGGGCATGCTGGCGACCGTGATCAACGGGATGGCACTGCAGAGCACTATGGAACAGCAGGGCATCTTCACCCGACTGATTTCGGCCATCGAAATGCAGCAAATTGCCGAGCCCTACATCCGGCGTCGGGCCATCCGGCACCTGGAGAAGGGGAGGGTAGTGATATTCAGCGCCGGAACGGGTAACCCCTACTTCACTACCGATAGCGCCGCCGCCCTGCGGGCCAACGAAATTGACGCGGACATCATCCTGAAGGGGACCCGGGTGGACGGTATCTACACCGCCGACCCCGAGAAAGATCCCACGGCGGTGAAGTACGACCGGATCAGTTTTAAGGAAGTGATGCGCAAGGGGCTGCAGATCATGGACCAGGCGGCCTTTGCCCTCTGTGCGGAAAACAATATGCCCATCATCGTCTTTGACGTTAATGAACCCACGAACCTGCGGAAAATCATGTTCGGAGAGAACGTCGGCACGCTGGTAACCAACGAGAAGGGATAAGGGCGGTCGGCCGACAATCTTGGCGTTTCCCCCTTCCCACTTTGGGTGGGTCCGCCAGAACTTAAGCCTTCGGATTCAACCCTTTACCCCCCTGTCTGCGTTAAGTGAAAGCCGAGGGGCAACAGGCATCCGGTGGATGACCTAAAACGGCCCCAGGTGAAACGCAGATGGACACCAAAACCATCCTAATTACCGGAGGGAACGATGGAATCGGGCGGGCGACGGCCGAGCGCCTAGCGGCGCGCGGTGCTCATTTGGTGTTGGCCTGCCGCGACGACGTGAAGGCCCAACGCACGGCCCAGCAAATTGCGGAAAAAACGGGCAACGAAAACATCGACACACTGCCGCTGGATCTGGCGGATCTATCCTCCGTTCGGGATGCCGCCCAGGAGTTTTTGGCCGAGCACCCGAAGCTGGACGTGTTGATCAATAATGCCGGGGTGTACACGGATCGCCTGGAACGCACCAAGGAAGGGTACGAACTCCAGTTCGGGGTCAATCACCTCGGGCACTTTCTGCTGACCCTCAACCTTCTGCCGGCCCTGCAGTGCTGCCGTCTTTGCAGCCGGGTGATCAACGTCTCGAGCGCCCTCCACAAGAAGGGGGTACTGGATTTCGAAAATCTTCGGGGCGAAAAGGGCTCCCGTAACTACAACGGATCGGCGGCCTACGCCCAGAGCAAACTGGCCAACGTGCTCTTTACCATGGAACTGGACCGCCGCTACGGCACGGAGTTGACCACCAACTGCCTCCATCCCGGCGTGGTGGGCACCCGCCTGGCCAACAAAAAAGCCGGTGCGCTGACGAGTACGGTCTGGACGATGTACAAACCCTTCGCCAGCTCCCCGGAGAAGGGCGCCAATACCTCGGTGTACCTGGCTTCGAGCCCGGAGGTCCGGGAGGTTTCCGGCCGTTACTTTGACGAACACCAGTGCCTGCGCAAGCCCTCGTCCATTGCCCGCAACGAGCAGCTGGCCCGCCGACTGTGGGAGTACAGCGAGCGCGCCGTGGCGGATTATCTCGTCCAGGGGATGCAGGGCGAAATATGACGTACGCAGGATTAAAAAAGACCTTACCTTCGCGCTATGGCACTCGACCAGCATAACGTTGACGATTGGGAATTTGATGACGACGGTAAGCCCGTCCTGCCCGAAGAAAAGGAGATGTCTTTCGTGGACCACCTGGAGGAACTTCGGTGGCACGTCATGCGCAGCCTGATCGCGATTGCGATTGCCGGCGTAGTCCTGTTCATCTTTCGGGAGTGGTATTTCCGTTACGTCCTCTTCGGCACCAACTACGATGATTTTCCGAGCTACCAGTTTTTTTGTTGGCTGTCCGGCCAGCTGAACGCCGGAGAAGCCCTGTGTATGACGGGCCCCAACGTGCCCATCCAGGCCGTACAGTTTGGCGAGCAGTTCATCACGGCGGTCAAGATGTCCTTCGTGGGCGGTTTTGTGATTGCCTTCCCTTACGTTTTCTACGAGATTTGGTCCTTCATTCGTCCGGGACTGTATAAGGAAGAACAGAAGGCCACCCGTGGCGTAATCTTCATTTGCTCGGTCTTGTTCTTCATGGGGGTAGCTTTTGGCTACTTCGTGATTGCTCCCTTTGGCACCAACTTCCTGATGGGCTTTGAAGTGGGCGGAGCCGTCAACCAACCGCAGATGGGCTCCATGATCAGCTTCATGGTCATGTTCACCCTGCCGGCGGCCCTGATTTTCGAGCTGCCCATCGTGATCCACTTTCTGGCCCGCTTCGGGATGGTGACCGCCGAGGGCATGCGCAAATACCGCAAGCACAGCTTTATCGGCATTCTCGTGCTGGCCAGCCTGCTGACGCCGCCGGACGTGGTGACTCAGATTTTGATTGCCCTGCCGCTTTACGTGCTCTACGAGCTGTCCGTCTTTGTCGCGAAACGGGCCCAAAAGAAATATGAAGCTGAAGTAGCGTAGCAAAACTTTGCGCGCTGAAACTGTTTACTTCGGAAGGGGACTATCCTCTTTGTTGCTTTTCCCAACTGAAAACAAGTCGCGGCCTCCGCGAAAAAAATAGAAACTATGGTTGTCATTCCTCCTTACCTGCGCTTTGCCCTGATTGGTGTCTGCCTGCTGGGCGGCATTGCACTCTGGGTGAGTATGGGTATCTGGTACGGCATTTTCTTTGTCCTCACCGGGCTCATCCTGCTGGGCGGCTACATCTTCCTGGGCACGGTAGCCCCGGCGGCAAAGAAGATTCAGGTGCAGGACTTTGACGGAGCAGAAAAAATTCTGAACCTGACGCTCAAGCCCTCCTGGCTTTACAGCGCCAACCAGGCCTTTTACTACATGATGCGCGGCAACATCGCGCTGAGCCGCAAGGACATGGTGGCCGGGGAAGCCTGGCTCCGCAAGGCGGAAAGCATCGAGATTCCTACGCCCACCGAACGGGCGACCCTCCAGTTCCAGCTGGCCCAGATTGAATTTCAGCGGAAGAACTTTTCTGCCGCCAAGAAGTACCTCAAAAAGGCCAAGGAGGCCAACATCAAGATTCCCCAAATCCGGGAACAGATGGACATGCTGGACCAGGCCCTCAAGCAGTCCGGTCAGATGAAGGCTGCCCAGCGGATGGGCAAGCAGGGCCACCGGATGATGGGCCGCAGCGGCAAGCGCCGTCGCCCCCGCAACCAGTAGGATGCTCTACCTCCACATCCCCTTCTGCAAACAAGCCTGTAGCTACTGTAATTTCCACTTCAGCACCAACCTGAAGCCCCGCCGTGCCGTGCTCGACGCCCTGGAAATGGAGCTGCGCTTACGCCGGGAGGAACTGCCCCCCGGGCCCGTGTCTTCCGTTTACTTCGGCGGCGGAACGCCTTCCTTGTTAACGGCGGAGGAACTCGAACGTATTTTTGCCGTGTTGGTGGAGATGGAGTATTTAGGGCAACGGTCCCGAGTTCCGTTCAGCTCGTCGGGATCGCCGATTCTTGATAGAATGCAGCGAAGTGCGGGTGCCACGGATTCCGGTCAGGAGCAAAGCTTCCCGGAAATCACCCTCGAGGCCAATCCCGACGATCTTGATCGGGCCACCATTGAGCTGTTGGCCGCCTCCCCGATAAACCGCCTCAGCATCGGGGTGCAGAGCTTCTTCGAGGAGGACCTGCGCTTCATGAACCGCGCCCACAACGCCGAGGAGGCCCGCCGGGCCATCGACGCTACGGTGGCCGCTGGTTTTCACAACTCCAGCATCGATCTCATCTACGGCGGACAGACCACGACCGACGCCATGTGGGCCGACAATCTCCGGATCGCCGCCGACCTTGGGGTGCACCACATCTCCTCCTACGCCCTGACCGTGGAGCCCAAAACGGCCCTCGGCCATCAGGTAGCCACCGGTGAGGTGGCCGATACCGACGACGCCAAATTCTCCCGCCACTTCGATATGCTCGTCGATGGCCTCACGGCGGCCGGCTATGAGCACTACGAAATTTCCAACTTCTGCCTGCCGGGCCAGCAATCCCGCCACAACAGCGGATACTGGAGCGGACGGCCCTACCTGGGCGTTGGTCCCGGAGCCCACAGCTTTAACGGGCAGCGCCGCCGGCGCTGGAACGTGGCCAACAACAACCGCTACGCTAAACTCTGGCCCGAGATTGATTCCCCCGCGGCCTACGCCGCGGCCGAAGGCCTGCTCTACGAGCAGGAACACCTCACCGATACCGACCAATACAACGAATACGTCATGACCGGCCTGCGCCGGGCCGTCGGGATTCCCCTCGCCAACCTGGAAGACCGCTTCGGCCCCGAAAAGCGGGCCCACTTCGTCAAGAGTCAGCGAGAAAACGTGGCGGCCGGCTACTTCCGGCCCATCGATCCCTCCGCTCCCGTCTACGCCCTCAGCCGTACCGGTTGGAAACTGGCGGACGGGATTGCGGCGGATGCGTTTTGGGTGTGAAGACCTTGGTTTCGACGCTGTGCGTCGGCCTTTTCACATTTTCGACGCATAGCGTCTTAACCTGAGAGACTATTGCGCAGAGGGGGCATTTTCGACGCATAGCGTCTTAACCAGCTTACTTCCCCGCCTCCGCCAGCAGCGTGGCCATGTCGACCTTGGGGCCGATAAAGCCGGCCAAATCTTCGATCTTGACGCGGGCCTGTTCCAGGGTGTCGCGATCCCGGACGGTGACGGTGCCGGGGGCCTCGCCGTCGGCGAGGGAGTCGAAGTCGACCGTGATGCAGAAGGGCGTACCCACGGCGTCCTGACGACGGTAGAGTTTACCAATGGCACCGGTGTCGTCGTACTGCACGTCAAAGCGGTAGCGTAGGTCGTTGAAGATGTCCTTGGCCATGTTCACCAACCGCTCATCGTTGCGCTTCAGGGGCATGATGGCCGCTTTGATGGGCGCAATGGCGGGGTGCAGGGCCAGTACGTCACGGCGCTTGTTCGGGTCATCCTGACCTGGCACCTGTTCCTCGCGCAGGGCGTGGCTCATGGTGGCCAGGAAGAGGCGGTCGGCACCGATGGAGGTTTCGAGTACGTAGGGAACGTAGCTTTCCTTCGTCTGGGGATCGAAGTACTGCATCTTCTTGCCGGAGAGCTCCTGGTGGGCACCGAGGTCAAAATCAGTGCGGCTGTGGATACCTTCGAGTTCCTTAAAGCCGAAGGGAAATTCAAACTGAATGTCTACGGCCGCATCAGCGTAGTGGGCCAAATTTTCGTGGTCGTGGAAGCGGAGTTTTTCGGCGGGATGACCAAGAGCCTTATGCCACTTCAGGCGCGTTTCCTTCCAGTATTTGTACCATTCCATCTGGGTGCCGGGCTGGATGAAGAATTGCATCTCCATTTGCTCGAATTCCCGCATCCGGAAGATGAACTGTCGGGCGACGATCTCGTTCCGGAAGGCCTTACCGATCTGAGCGATACCGAAGGGAAGCTTCTGACGGGTGGTCTTCTGTACGTTGACGAAGTTGACGAAGATACCCTGGGCGGTTTCGGGACGGAGGTAAAGTTTGCCCTCTTCGCCGGCGATGTTACCCAGCTGGGTGGAGAACATCAGGTTGAACTGACGGACGTCCGTCCAGTTCTTGCTGCCGGTGTCGGGGTCGGCAATGCCGAGGTCTTCGATAATTTGTTTCAACTCGGCCATATCGCCATTGGTCATGGCGGTCGCCAGGCGGGTACCGATCTCGTTGTGCTGCTTGGCGTAGCGCAGCACGTTGGGGTTGGTCTCCCGGAACTGGGCTTCGTCAAAGTCGTCGCCAAAGCGTTTCTTCGCTTTAGCGATCTCCTTATTGATCTTACCCTCAATTTTGTCCATGAAGTCCTCAATCAGCACGTCAGCGCGGTAGCGCTTCTTGCTGTCCTTGTTGTCGATCAGCGGATCGTTGAAGGCATCCACGTGACCACTGGCCTTCCAGGTTTTGGGGTGCATGAAGATGGCTGCATCAATACCGACGATGTTGTCGTGCAGCTGCACCATGCTTCGCCACCAGTACTCCTTCAGGTTGTTTTTCAGCAAGACCCCGTTCGGACCGTAATCATAGGCGGCGGCCAGACCATCGTAGATCTCACTACTCTGGTAAATAAAACCGTACTCCTTGGCGTGGGCGGTTAGCTTCTTAAAGTCAGCGGCAATCGTAGACATGGGGTGGGAAAATTCAGAATACTGTAGTGCGTAGAAAGGTGATGGCCAGCGAAAAAAGTTGCGAATGGACCAGCATCTCCCCCGCGATCATTTTGGAAGGCGCAAAGATAAGGAATGTTCTGGTTGCTGGTTGCTGGTTGACGAGTTGCTAGTTACTGGTTGCTGGGGAGTTCGTCGGCCGAGGCAAAAACGGCTTCGCCGTTAGCGGCTCGTCCGCCGAACGGTGTTCGACTTTTTGCACCAACTGTACCTTAACGTAGAGAGTTGGATCAAAGAAGGGCAATAAATAAACTCCGGGTCGTTTCCTTACCGTAGATGATGTAGAGACCGTGAATAAAATCTTGAAAAGAGCCTTGTTTATTTTGGCCATTCTAGTACTGGCTAAAGGCATGCTTTTCCGTGCGACGATCTCATATACCTCTGTTGGACAACGTGAGTACCAAATGTCTGCCTACGTTCACGGGGCAGTGATGGCTGACGAAACGACCACTTTTCGTCAAGCGGATATCGACGAACTCATTGATCAAGCCCAAGACCTGACGGCCGCTCGCCTCCGCTTCACTTTTGACCAATCGGATCAGGATCCTGAGTCCGTTTGGAACAATGAACGAGCCAACTGCATCGGATACGCCGCACTTTTTCGGGCCATTCTTCAGGAGCAATTAAATGACCTGGGCCTATCGGAAGACTACACCGTTGAGCATCACGTCGGCAAGCTCTATTTTCTGGGTTTGAATCTGCATAGTTTCCTTGACCATCCCTTTTTCAGGGACCATGATTATAACGTCATCCGCGATGCTGATGGAACAATTATCACTGCAATAGACGTAAGCGTATATGACTACATTGGGATAGCTCGAATCCATCACATAGAATAATGTTCGCGACACATAGGATGAGCTACGCTTCGCTCCGACGCACCCGATGAGCGCTACTTCCTTCTCCTTCGCTTCTGTCTTTTCCTCCAATTCAGGTCGACGATGGGGTGTCACCGAAAACAAAGAATCCTCAAGCAGCGTGGGCATTCCGTTTTTGGAAAAGTAATGGACCAGGCTTGCTCCGCAAGCCGGTCGCCGAGTCTAGGCGGCACGGTGACTTTTTACAGCGTATCATTACTAGGTTAGGCCCTTTAGACCGGCTTGTGGAGCAAGCCTATTCCGAGGGTGCAGTGCCACTTCCTTCTTTATTCTTCCTTCTTCCCTCTTTATTCTTCCTTCTCCTCAGCCTCAGCCTTCTCCTACACCTCCAGCCCCGGAATCCCCTTGCCACCGACAATGTCTCCTTCGGCGCGGAAGCGAAACTGGGTGTAGGTGATGGTTTTTCCCAGGCCCTTGTGGAGTTTTTCGTAGTAGGTTTCCGTGCTCAGCTCCGGGATGGGGAGGGGTTTGCTGTAGATGTCGTTATCGTGGTAGAGGACCTCTACGGCCGGCTGGTCGGCGAAGGTTTCCTGGGTCCAGTCGTAGAGCTCGCGGCTATCCGTTTTAAGGTGTACCAGGCCTCCGGGACGCAGCAGGTAGCGATACTGCCGCAGGAAGCGAGCGGCGGTAAGCCGCCGGTTCTCTTTGCCTTTTTTGAGGAAGGGGTCCGGGAAGGTGATCCATATTTCGTCCACTTCGCCGGGGGCGAAGAAGGCCGCGATGACCTCGATACGGGTGCGGAGGAAGGCGGCGTTATCCAGGCCCTCGGCCTGAGCATTTTTGGCACCCCGCCAGATGCGGGCACCCTTGATGTCTACGCCAATAAAGTTACGGTCGGGATACTGACGGGCCAGGTCCAGGGTATACTCCCCCCGCCCGCAGGCAAGCTCCAGGGTGATGGGGTGGTCGTTCTTGAAGTGATCGCTGGCCCACTTTCCTTTCATCTCCACCGGCGCACCGTTCAGGCCGACGAGCGCGGGCCGGGTGGGGTCAAAGTTTTCGTATACGTTGGGTAAGCGTAGAAGCTCGGCAAATTTTTGAAGCTTATTGCGGGTAGCCATAAAAACTGGACTGCGAAAAATTTAAGGGACGCCAAGCACGTGAGACCGGACTGGCGTTGGGCGGGCAAAGATAAGGAGAGGCGAGCACGCCCAAGGGACTGCTTCCAAATCAAAGCGGAAACTTCTACCTTTAAATCATGGAGGGACCCGGTGAACGTCAAGCCAACTCACTCTCGAAGTGGTTGGATAACCTGCAGCAGGAAAGCTGGCAGTTGGAACTGCTGATTTCCGGCTTTACCGTCTTTTTGCTCATCGCCGGTCTGGAGCCCTACCACGCCCTGGAGGCCGAAGTTGATCGTCTGATGGACACCAGCCTGGCCTTTGATTTATTGGTCTTGCCCTACCAAACCTTCCGGGCGGCCTACTACGTTTTGCTGGCCGGACTCATCATTCACGTCGCCCTCCGCGGACTCTGGATCGCCTGCGTCGGCTTGCGGTCCGTTTCCGGAGATATTGACATCTCAGCGTTGAATTTCCAATCGGGTTTCGCGGATCATCTCGCGAAAAAAATTGGCTCTTTCGATCGGTACATCGAAAGGCTGGAAAATCTGTGTAGCGTACTTTTTGCCTACGTTTTCCTACTGGTGTTCTGCCTCATCAGCATGTTGCTGTACGTAATCTTCGTGGCTGTTCTTCGGGTATTCCTACAGTTTATCCTGGGCACCCCACTAACGAATCAATCGCCCTTTGCGAATCCGGTGGTGGCCTTTTTCCTTGGTCTGGGGATACTGTACTTCATTGACTTCATCACCCTGGGGGCCCTGAAGCGCTGGCGCTGGACGGCCAAGATTTACTACCCCTTTTACCGCCTCGTGAGTTTCATCACCCTGGCTAACGTGTACCGGCCCATCTACTACAATCTGGTGGATAACCCCTTCGGCCGGAAAATGGCCTATCTGGCCATCCCCCTGTTGTTGCTGGTACTCACCGCCATGTCTTTCCAGTACGTCGGGGAATCTTACGTGGCCTACAATCCGGATGAAGAGCCCGGATACTGGTATCGCAGCGAGGTGTATGAAGACCAGGTGGATGAGGTGAACCTGGAGCGCCCCAGTGTGCCCACCCAGTTCGTCGATAATGGATTACTGCCGGTTTTCTTACCCTACCTACCCGCCTTTCACGATCCCAACATCCAAAAAGTATGCCCGGAGCTGGAACCCGGAAAGTATTCGGGGCCCAAGCTTAGGGGAGCCTTTCGGTTGGGTGAAATTGTCAACTTTGATTCCGATGCCGGGCAGCTTCTCGGCTGCATGCAGCAATTGTGGCGCATCCGGATCAATGACTCTACCTATACCGAAGTCCCGCTCCGGTTCTATTATCACCCGGAGCGCAAACAATACGGACTGAGGGGCATCATCCCCGTATATCACCTACCACCGGGAGAACACCAGCTGATGGTGGACCGGTACCGACTGTCGCAAGATCGCATGCAATGGTTTCCGGGAAGGGAAATCTATTTTTCCATCATTCCCTGAACCCTGGTTTAGCGGGCGTAAACGGGATTGGCGCGCTTGCGCTCAATGCGCATGTCGACGTAACGCGTCATGAGGTAGGAGCCGATCAGGCTGATGCCCACTCCTTCCATGAAAATGATGACCGCCGCCGTGAAGGGGCTGAGGGCACCGTCAAGACTGGTGGCCGCCTGCAGTTCACTGAGGAAGGAGGGCGTCAGGATCAGGAAGAACATCATGAAAATGCTGAAGAGCAAAGTGCCCACGAAGCCCACGTACATTCCCTGCACTACGCCACTGACGTAGTTGTTCAGGGTCTTCGGTGACCGTTTCCTCAGACTGCGAATGGCGTAGTACAGTATCACGAGGTGAGCGGTGGCGTTGATCACCCGGAAATCGGGATTGCTGGCAATGCCCGCAAAATAACTGATGAGAAACAGCCCGACGAGGCTGGCGAAAAAGTAGAGACCGTAACGGATGGCAATGGTTTTCATTTGTCCTGACTATTTAAATTTTGAATTATACCGGAAGCATGGTCACTAGCGGAAGCTCCGTCACCAAAGATGGAGTGTTGGGTGTGGTCAGCCGATCATCGCAACGGCGTGCAGGTGCAATGAAATGGAACCCTCGTGCTCAGCCGGGGTGCCACGGTTTTTCCCTTTGGCCATGTGTCTGGGTAGCTTCTTTGAAACCCCATCGGAAGCCCTTCATGTTCGTTTTTGCACGAGAGACTGTCCGATATCGAACAATTACGTAATAGTTTTAATGTAAAAGTGTTTGATTATTAGTGGATTAATTTTTTGGCACGATTCTGGCTGGGTTGTGGGCATGGACCGAACAATTGATCAAAGCACAGTCAGTAAACGTAAGCGCGGCAAAGCTCTCCGCTACTTAGTTATCGTACTTGGCGCCTTTGCCCTGGTGTGGTTGGGTCTGCGGGCACTGCGGCCCTCCATGGATGAGGATACGCTGCGCATGGCGACCGTTGAACGAGGGGAGGTGTTGAACACCATCAACTCCCAGGCTACGGTCCTGCCGGCCTTTGAGGAACAACTCAATGCTCCGGTCGCCACCGAAATCGAAAAAGTATACCTGACCGCCGGTAAGGAAGTGGAAGAAGGTGCCCTGCTGATGACGCTGGACCGCGATTACGTGCGTCTGCAGTTGGAGGGCCGTCGCGACCAGTTGGCCGTGCGGGAAAACAGCGTCGAGTTGCTCAAGATGGAGTACGATCGTGACCTGAAGGAACTCACCTACGACACCGACATCAAAAAGCTGGAGCTGGCCGCCGCCCGGGCCCAGCTGGCCGACGCCAGGCGACTGCTCGAAGTTGGCGGAGCCACCGCCGAAGAGGTGGAAGCCGCGGACCTGAAGGTGAAAATCACCGAACTGGAATACAGTAAGCTGGAAAACGAGCTCAACTACCGCAAGAGTAGCATTGCCGGCCGCAAGCGGGCGCTGGAGCTTGAAGTAGGGATCGAAGAAAAGGAAGTAGCCCAGCTGAGTCGCCGGATGAAGGAGACCGAAGTCCGGGCACCCCGCGCCGGCGTGGTCACCTGGGTAAACGAAAATATCGGGCAGCAGGTGCAGGAAGGCGCGCCCCTGGCGCGCATCGCGGACCTGGGCCGCTTCCGGGTGGAGGGAACCTGCTCGGACCGCTACGCCGACCAGCTGACCATCGGCATGCCCGTGGAGCTGCGCCTGCCCCGAGACCGCATCATGGGCACGGTAACGGCCATCCTCCCCGAAGTCAATGACAACACCCTGCGCTTCCGCGTGGAGCTGGACAACCCCAGCCACGAGGCCCTGCGCCCCAACATGCGGGCGGAACTCTCGGCCATCACGGAAAAGCGCGAGAATGTCCTGCGGGTCCGTAACGGACCGGCCTTCCGGGGCGGGAAACGGCAGTCCATCTTCGTGCTCAACGGCCAGGAAGCCTACCGCCGGGACGTATCCATCGGCCTGCGGAACGGCGACTTCGTCGAGATCGTGGACGGCCTCAAGGCCGGCGACCGAATCATCATCTCCGACACCGAGGAATACGAAACCATGAACCGCTTCAGCCTCAAGGAATAATCACGTCATGAGTAAGCACAAGAAAAATTTTGAACGCCCAAATAATACTATGCTGCGCTACGGATTAACCCTGCTGATTACGGTACTGCTGGGCACCTGCGTCCTCGCCCAAGACGACCTGGTGACCCTGGAAATGCTCCAGAAGGAAGCGGCGCAACAGGCCACGGACGTGCTCATCGCCCAGCAAAACCTGCGCAGTGCCAGCCTGCAGGCGGACGCCTTCCGCGCCGGGCTGAAGCCCCGGCTGGACCTGGTGGCCAACTTCCCCAATTACTTTCAAACCTCCACGGAGGTGATCCAGGAAGACGGAACGGTAGCCTTCCGGGAGGTCGAGCTGAACAACTCCTTTGTCGGTCTTTTCGCCAGTCAGCAAATCGCCTCCACGGGTGGAAGAATTACCCTGGAAAGCCGGCTGCAGCGGACCGATAACCTGGCCCTGGACATGAAGAGCTACAACGGCGCGCCGATTCGCCTGTCTTACCTGCAGCCGATTCTGGCCTTCAACCCCCTGAAGTGGAACCGCGAGCTGTTCCCCATGCGGCAACTGGTCTCCGAACGGGAGCTGGAAGCGGCCCGGGCCGAAGCTGCGCTGATCGCAACGGACCGATTTTTTGACCTGGTCGCCGCCGACCAGGAGCGCCGCATTGCCGAGACCAACAAAACGGCGAACGAACGGCTCTACTCCATCGCCGAGGAGCGGTTTGAGCTGGGAAAAATTAACCGGGGCGATCTGGTGCAACTCCGGCTGGAGCTGGCCAGCGCCGAACAGAACCTGCGCCGTTCCGAGCGACTGGTGGCCGCAGCGTCCGCCGCCATTTTTCAGCTGCTGGGTAAAACCTACGGAAACGAGCTCCTCGAACCCGCCCTGCCCGAAGGAGAGGTGGAGAGCGCCATCACGACGGAGAAGGCCCTGCGCCTCCTCAAAGACCGCCGCCCCGAGCTGCTGCGGGCCCGGTTGGCCAACCGGGAGGCCGCGCGGGACGCCGATCAGATCAAGCGCGACCTGGGGCCACGCATCGACCTGGAGGCCCGTTTCGGACTGGTGCGCAACGACCTGGAGCTGGCGCCCATCTACTCCGACCCCCGTAGCGAACGCATCCTGAGCGTCAACCTTACCATGCCGATCCTGGACTGGGGGGAGCGCCGGGCACTGACCAAGCGCGCCAAGGGCGAACGGGCCCTCACCGAAGAAATCGGCCGGCGCGTAGAGATGAACCTTACCTCCGAATTGCTCCAGCTGCTGGAGCAGTGGAAAATCGTGCAGGAAGAACTGGCGCTGGCCACCGAAATCAAGGACCTCGCCAACGAAAGATTCCGCATCAGCCAGGAAAGCTACACCCTGGGGGCCATCCCCCTGACCGAGCTGACGCTGGCCCAGCGAAACCGCGACGAAAATACCCGCGCCTACGCCGCAACCCTACGGGCTTACTGGCTCACCTACGCCCGGCTGGCCCGACTGACCCTGTGGGACTTCATCAATAACCAGCCCCTGGGCGAAGAATAGATTATACCTCAACCCAATACCCCAATAAGACCACTTCCTTCACCGCAACATCACCATAAATTATCACGCCATGTCTACTTCCACCTCCACCTCCCTCGATCCGGCCATGAAGCCCTCCGCGGCATCCATGCCCATGATCGAACTCAACGGAGTAAGTAAATTTTACCGCACGGAAACCATCGAAACGCTGGCCCTCTCCAAGCTGAACCTGACCGTGCCGACGGGAGAGTTTCTGAGCATCATGGGCCCCTCGGGTTGCGGTAAGTCCACGCTGCTGAACATCATGGGCCTCATCGACGAGCCCAGCGAAGGAACGGTTACCCTCGCCGGGGAGCGGATTACGGATTACAACGGCTCCTACATCGCCCGTTTCCGCAACGAACAACTGGGCTTCATTTTCCAGAGCTTTCACCTGATCAATGACCTGTCGGTGGTCGACAACGTGGAGCTTCCCCTGCTGTACCGGAAAGTGGGTGGGAAGGAACGCCGTCGCCTGGCCCAGGAGGCTCTGGAGCACGTAGGGCTGAGCAACCGTATGTCTCACTTCCCGAACCAGCTGTCGGGCGGTCAGAAGCAGCGCGTGGCCATTGCCCGGGCCATCGTCGGGCGGCCCAAGATCATCCTGGCGGATGAGCCTACGGGTAACCTGGACAGCCGGATGGGCGACGAGATCATGGACATCCTGCTGCGACTCAACAAAGACCTCGGTACGACGATCGTGATGGTGACCCACGACGAACGGATGGCCAAAAAGACGCACCGCCTGATTCGCCTCAGCGACGGAGAACGGGTAAGCTAAGCCTGGAAATCGTCCACCTTTCTTCCCGTACCAAGAAATCCATTTATCATGATCAAGAATTATTTCTTACTCGCCCTGAAGGTGCTCAAGCGCAAGCCATTTTACACCTTCGTCAGCCTCTTCGGCATCAGCTTCACGCTGATGATCCTGATGGTGCTTACCTCGCTCTTTGACGCGATCCTGGGCAACAATAAACCCCTCACCGATCGGGACCAGCTGGTCATCATGCCCATGATCGAGCGGACCCGCACCGAAACCGACACCATCCTCCGGATTGACACCATCGCCATGCAGGGCGGGGAGATGCGCTACGATACCTCCTACACCTACGAAGACGACATCGTCTCTACGTCCAACGGCCCCATCGCCTATCCCTTCCTGGAAAAACACTTCACCAACCTGGACGGCGCAGTGAACTACGCTTTCTACAACGATAATACCCACATCGATGGTTATCTGGAAGGGCGGAAGTTTACCCTGAACTCCTACTACGTCACCCACACCTACTGGGAGATATTCGACTTCAACTTCCGCCACGGCACGGAATTTTACGAGGCCGACGTGGAGTCCGCCAATCAGGTGGTGGTCATTACGGATAAGGCCGCCAGGGAATACTTCGGAGAAGTGAGCGAAGGCGTGATCGGCCAGGAGATGGTCCTCGGTGAAAAAACCTTTACCGTCCGGGGGATCGTGGAACGTCCCCTGAGTGACAGCCCCATGTTTGCCGGCGATATCTACATGCCCGTAACGACCACCGACCCCCGCGAGCTTTCCTCTACGGAAGTTTATGGTGGTTTCGGCGCCGTCTTTCTGGCCAAAAGTCCGGAGGGTAGGCAAGCCATCATGGATGAGATCAACAGCTTCGCCGAAAATTATCAGATGCCGGCCGACAGCTACCACGACGCCATTGAGATGTTTAACTCTACCTTCTTTGAGGGCTACGCGATGGGCCTGCTGGGAGAACGGGACCCCAAAGTGGCCACCCGCACCCTCTTCATTCCCATCATTGTGCTGATTCTGCTCTTCGTGGCGCTGCCCCTCATCAACCTGGTGAACCTGAACAACGGCCGGGTGCAGGAGCGCCGATCGGAAATCGGGGTACGCAAGGCCTTCGGGGCCAACTCCCGCGATATCCTCCTGCAGTTCATCTTTGAGAACCTGGTACTGACCGCCATCGGCGGAGTGATCGGCATGGCCCTGGCCCTGGGGCTCATCAGCTACGTCAACCAGCAGGACGTCCTGGGCATCACCCGCCTGTCTTCTTCGCCGGAGGTATTCCTCTACTTCCTGTTGGTGGTACTGATGTTTGGCTTCCTGTCGGGCATTTTACCGGCCTACCGCATGAGCCGCACCAACGTTGCCAATTCCCTCCGCTAAGCCATTTCCTCATCCAATAAATAATCAAACTATGTTTCGCCATCTATTTACTTTGATGTGGAATAAGCGCCGGGCCAACGGAATGATCTTCCTGGAAATCCTGCTGGCCTTCGTCGTGCTCTTTGGCGTCTACACCTTCATCAGCTACAACCTGGAGCGCTACCGCTCTCCCCTTGGCTTCAACTACGAAGACACCATCGGGGTCCGCCTGGATTTTCAGGATGATATGGACTCCCTGGTGGTGTTGGAAACGCAGAAACTCATCCGCCGGGATCTGCTGGCCATGCCCGAAGTGGAAGACGCTACCTTTTTGGGAGACGTCAACCCCTTCGGTGGCAGCACCTGGCAAACCAACAGCCTGATCAACGGACAAAACATCAGTACCCAGATGATGTTCGTCGATGAACACTTCATGGAAACCATGGAGGTTGACCTGATCGACGGTCGCTGGTACACGGAAGAAGACAAGAACGCCAAGTACCGTCCCATGGTGGTCAATAAGGAGTTTAAGGATCGTTATTACCCCAATGCGGCCTCCATCATCGATACCATCATGGAATTGGGGGGAGAGCACCAGATCATCGGGGTAACCAGCGACTTCAAGTACAAGAGCAACTTCTCCGAGAACTACCCGCTGACTTTCTACCCTCAGATTGATCGCCTCGAAGATGATGATCCCTTCGAGATGATGATTCTCCGGATGGCGCCCGGCCAGAAGGCCGCGGCCGAGGAGAAAATCTACAATCTGCTGGTCAACTATACCAAGAACACCGACGTGGTGATCTGGGACATGGCCAAGGACCGGGTAAAGGCCAACCGGTCCATCGTGATCCCTATGGTAATTCTGATCGTGATTTCGGGTTTCCTGTTGATCAATATTGCCCTGGGTCTCTTCGGCGTCCTCTTCACCCAGATCAGTCGGCGCCGGGCAGAAATCGGATTGCGCAAGGCCATGGGGGCCTCCTCCGGCCTGGTCACCACCCAGTTTGTCCTGGAAGTCCTGATCGTGGCCGGTGCGGCCCTTCTGCTGGGCGTCTTCTTTGCCGTACAGGTACCCCTGCTGGATTTGACGCCGATTCCCGATAAATTTTTCTACTGGGGCATCGTCGCAGCGATCGTCACAATCCTGGTGATCGTAACCGTCTGCTCGATCGTGCCCAGTCGGCAGGCCGCCGGCCTGCACCCGGCCAACGTTTTGCACGAAGAATAGCCTCTCTATGGAGGAGGTGATGTTGAGTCTTTTTACTACTAGTCTCGATCGTCGGCAGAGTTGTACCGAACGATGACCTCTCCGGGAGCTGGCGGGATACCTTACGCCAATCTTTCCGCTAGCTCCCTTTTTTCTATCTTCCCAATTCCCCTAAAAAATACCTTCCTATGCGTTCTTTATTCTTCACCCTATTACTACTTGTTGTCGGAGTTTCTTTGTCGGCACAGCGGACGTCGCTGAAGATCAATGAATCCACCAAAAACGACCAGTATGAATTCACCGTCCGGGCCACCGACAACTATGCGTCCGAGCTCAAGGCGGCCTTTCTGGAAGTTGCGGGTCCGGCTTACGGAAAGCAGACGGGAGGCATCCTCGTTTTTTCCGCCGAGGAAGGCCTGACGATGCAACTGGACGTGCGACGTAACCGACTTTCCATTGAACAGACGGCCGTCACTGCGGCCGCCACCGCCAAAGCGAAAGCCTGGGGGAGGATGATCAAGGAACGCCTGAAAAAGGATGCACCGACGCCTCCGCCGCCTCCGGCTACCCCCCATCAATAGTTACTGCCTCGCCCCCTAAACCCCCTCACCGTGAGCCATCCCATCCTCATCATCGACGACGACCGTACCGTTTGCAAGAGTCTGGAATTGATCTTGCGGCGGGCCGGCTACCGCCCCCGGAGCGTCCATCACCCCGCGGACGTCATGGAGACCATCCAGGACTTTAAGCCCCTCCTGGTGCTCCTGGACATGAACTTCACCATTGATACCAGCGGGAAAGACGGGATGAAACTGCTCCGGGCCATCCTGGCAAATTATCCGGACCTCGCCGTCATCCAGATGACGGGCTGGGCCACGGTGCAGTTGGCGGTGGAAGGCATGAAGGCCGGTGCCCGGGACTTCATCGCTAAACCCTGGGACAATAATGAGTTGCTCAACGCCATTGGCATGCTCATTGACAAGATTCCCTTTTCGTTTGGTGGCGTGGCCGCAGGTGCCGGAAGCTCGGGTGAGGCCAAGGATCCTTTCGAAGGCATCATCGGTCAATCTCCGGCCCTGCTGGATGTCCTGGATCAGGCCCGGCGGGTGGCGGCCACCCAGGCTTCCGTGCTCATCACCGGAGAAAGCGGTACGGGCAAGGAACTGGTGGCCGAAGCCATTCACCAAAGCTCCCAGCGACGGGGTGGCCCCTTCGTGGCCGTCAACCTCGGCGGAGTACCCGCCGGACTCTTCGAAAGCGAACTCTTCGGGCACAAGGCGGGTGCCTTCACCGACGCCCGCAGCGACCGGGCCGGCCGCTTTGAGCTGGCCGAGGGAGGCACCCTGTTCCTGGATGAGATCGGCGACCTGGACGCTGCCGCCCAGGTCAAACTACTCCGGGTACTCCAGGAACGACAGTACGAGCGCCTGGGAGAAAGCAAACCCCGGCCGACCGACGTGCGAATCCTGAGTGCCACCAGCCGGGACCTTCACTCGATGGTCGCCGCCGGAACCTTCCGGGAGGATTTGCTTTACCGGATCAACCTGATCCACCTGCACCTGCCGCCCCTGCGGGAGCGGCCCTCCGACATCGTGATGCTGGCGGAACACTTTCTGATCAGCGCCCGCAAGCGCTACGACCGACCCGAAATGGCCTTCAGCAACGCGGCTCAGGATTGGTTGAAGCGGCAATCCTTCTCCGGAAACGTCCGCCAACTCCAGAACCTGATCGAGCGGGTCACCATCCTGGCACCGACCTCCGTTATCCAGGTAGAGGATTTGGAAATGCAGTCGCGGAACAAGAAGCAACCGAACAGCATTTTTTCCGGAGATATGACGCTCGAAGAAATGGAAGTGCGCATGATCAAAAACGCGCTGGAACGAAACGACCGGGAGATCACCGCAACGGCGCGTGAACTCGGACTGACCCGGGCGGCCCTCTACCGGAGAATTGAAAAATTCAACCTTTGAGCTTGCCGTCCAGTAGTGGAAATCATCTTTTGACGTGACGAAAATCAGCGCGATAGCGCAGGGTAGGGTGTAGGTTCCGGGTGCAATAATGCATTAGCCAAAACCATCGAACCATGGCATTCCCAGATATCAAAACCTACCGCGAGGATCGTCGTCTTCCGATGATGAACCCCGATGCCCATAGCCGCCACTTTTTGGGTAAGTCCGTCTTTGATCTTTATCACGATACCGACGATGCCCCCGTAAACGTGCGCAAAAGCGAGGGCCTGCTTTCCTTTGACATCGCACTTCCGGGTTTTTCCCGCGAGGACATCACGGTGGAAGTTCGTAACGACACCCTGATCGTCAGCGCTAAGAAACAGGAAGAGGAGCGGTCCGAAGGCGAATACATCGTCCAGCAATTCCGGATGGAGACCGTTGAGAAGCGGTTCTTGCTGCAGCCGGGAGCTGATCGGGAAGAGATCAAGGCTAAGTTTGCCAACGGCCTGCTGACCCTAAGCATTCGGGACCTTCCCCCGGAGGAAGAAAAGCCCGTTAAACGCGTAACCGTAGAATGATCGGTTGCTGAGTACAGGTACGATTCCGCCACGAACGGAATCGTACCTTGCGGAGGCCTGATCCTGAAAAGAGAATAGTAATGACCTCCGCGGCTAAGTATATCATTTACCTTCTGGTGCTTCACGTTGCCCTGGCCGTTGCGGTCAGTATGGCCCTGGACACCACCGGATTTTCCTTTCTGCTGGTCGAGATCGTCGTCTTTTTCTCGGCCTACCTGGCCATGAAGTTGTACAAGTCCATCATCGCTCCCGTGGCCCTGCTGAGCCGGGGGGCACAGGCCATGGCGGACCAGGACTTCACCGTCAAGCTCTCCCCAACGGGAAGCGCCGAAATGGACCGGTTGGTAAATGTATACAACCGGATGATCGACCAACTACGGGCCGAACGGGTGAGCAGTCGGCAGCAGGAGGAATTTCTGGACCAGCTGCTGGCCGCGGCCGAAGTGGGGGTGGTCATTCTGGACTTTGAGGGGCGGGTCAGCTCCATGAACGCTTGGATGGAAAACCAGTGCAAGCAGCTGGATTTTCGCACGGCTGTCCTCGAGCCCGCACTGCACCTGCACACCGGTGCCCCCCAAACGAATATTCCAGAAAGTCAGGAAATTCCTCCCACCGGTACCACGGTTCAGCCCCCCCGCGATAACCTGACGCGGGTCTTCATCGGCCCCGGCAACCGCCGCTATCACGTCGAGTATTCTTCCTTTATTGACCGCGGGTTTGAGCGCGGATTTCTGATCGTTCAGGACGTCACCACCGACATCCTGGCGGCGGAACGGGAGGCCTACGGCAAGGTGATCCGGATGATGGCCCACGAGGTCAATAATTCCAACGCGGCGATTACCTCCGTGCTGCGCACCCTGTTGGATACGGCGCGGGATACGCCCCAGGATTTGACGGAACTCTCCGAAGAATTCTTACCCGTCGTCATCAACCGGGCCGAGAACATGACCAGCTTCATGCGCAAATTCGCCCGGGTGGTGCGCTTGCCAGCACCGGATAAAAAGCGGATCGACCTGAACGAACTTCTGCACCGCACGGGGGAGGTGATGGAATCGGTCCTTCGGGAGTCCGACATCGAATTGACCTATAAACTCTCCGCCGAGCCTACCTTCATTGAGGCCGACGCCGCCCAGATCGAACAGGTGGTCGTCAATGCCCTGACCAACGCCCGGGAGAGTATCGGGCGGGGAGGCTTCATCAAAATCACTTCTTCCAGTTACCCCTCCGGCTTCGTCATTGCGGACAACGGAGCCGGGATCCCCGCGGAGGTGGCGGATCAGGTCTTTACGCCCTTCTTCAGCACCAAGCCCACGGGGCAGGGAGTGGGCCTGACCCTCACCCGAGACATCCTAGAGGGGCACGAAGCTACTTACCAGCTGGCGACCGAGGAAGACGGTTGGACGCGGTTGCGGGTGATCTTCTAGCACGGTAATAAAGGCGGGTCAAACGTTAAATACTAATCGATTAGTTGCAATACTAATTCATTAGGACTACCTTTGTACTAATCAATTAGTAGTTATGCGAAAACTCGCAAAAAGAGAAGCCCAGATCATGCAGGCCATCTGGCATCTGGAGAAGGCTTTCATCAAGGAGATTGTCGAGCAATTACCCGACCCAAAGCCCCATTACAACTCCGTATCCACGATGGTAAAGCTGCTAGAGGATAAGGGTTTCGTCGACCACGAAAAGCTGGGTAACGCCTACCGCTATTTCGCCGTGGTGAGTAAGGAAGACTATCAGGAAGAAGTGGTGGACGACGTGGTGCGCGGCTTTTTCGACGATTCCCCGATGAAGCTAGTCAACTACTTTGCCAAGGAGCAAAAACTGGACGCTCAGGATCTGGAACGCATCCTCAAAATGATCAAAAGTCAGGAGAAATGATGTATTTAATTCACGCCGGTCTGTTGCTGGCGGCCTCCTTTGCCTATTACTGGCTTTTGCTGCGGCGGGAGACCCACTTTGAGCTCAATCGCTACATCCTGCTGGCCTGTCTGGCGGCCTCGCTCACCCTGCCGTTGGTAACGGTGCCGGCGGCCTGGTCCTTAAAGAACCATATCGTTTCGGTGGAAGCGGAGACGACCACGGCGCCCGCCGAAACCTCTACCGCCGAGTTGTTGGCAAAGTCTGCGGCGATGGCGGAAAACCCCGGGCAGACGGACGCGCCCGCACGGGCTGAGCCTCCCGCCCAGCGGGTGGAAGTAGCCGAAGAGGCGAGCATTTCGCCCATCGCGGCGGAGCGGATCACCCGGACTGTCGACTGGTGGAACATCGTTTGGTGGGTGTATCTGGCCGGGTTCGTGGTTTTTGGGGCACATTTTCTCATCCAGGCGGGGTACCTCCTGGTGAAGGTGCTGCGCAACCCCGGATTTGACGCCGGAGGTTTTCACCTGGTGGAGATCGATGAGGATGCCGCTCCCTACTCCTTCTGGAACCGGGTTTTCCTCAACCCCAACCGCTATGACCCGGATACCTTTCACCAGATCGTCCAGCACGAAGCCGTGCACGTCCGCCAGCGACACAGTCTTGATTTATTGATTGCCGAAGCCCTGGTCGTGGTACAGTGGTTTAACCCCTTTGCCTGGTGGTACCGCGCCGCGATTGAAAACAACCTGGAATTTCTGACGGACGCGGAAGTCCTCCGTCAGGGAGAAGACCCCATTGATTATCAGATGAGCCTCCTGAAGGTGGCCGTTCCCAATTTACCCCTTGGATTAACCACCAGCTACAACCAAAAGCTGCTGGAAAAAAGAATCAGTATGATGAAAACTAAAAGATCCTCCCTACGCTCGGGTTGGAAATACCTGAGCATTCTGCCCCTGTTCCTGCTGTCGATGTTGCAATTTAACGCCGTAGCCCAATCTCCGGCACCACCGGTGCCGCCCGCGCCGACGGCCGCTCCGGTGCCGGCACCCGCCCCCGTGGTCTCGGTGGCTCCGGCTCCGACCGTTTCCCCGGCGGAGACCCCGAACGCTACGCCGGCTCCTCCGGTACCCGTCAGCCCCGGGGTGCCCACCGTGCCGGCTCCTGCCCCGACGCCAACCCTTAACGTTGTGCCGGTACCCGCTCCGGCACCGATGCCCGTACGCCCCCGGATCACCGACGTTAACGCCGCCCTGAACAGTTGGACGGCAGAAATCGAGGGTAATGAGATTTGCATCCAGTTCATGTCCAAGAACCGCAGCAACGGTAATAACTGGAACTGGAACAGCCAACGCTGTTTCGCCATGAGCGAAATCTCCGGAGGGCTGCCCCGGGGAGGGGAAGTGGGTTCCTTTGCCATCCGGCGTACGGCCGGTGAGATGAGCATGAAGGGCACCTTTGAAGGCAACGAAGGTTTCGGCACCTTCACCTGGACGGCCAGTCCCACCTTTTCCCGGGAACTGGACCGCCTCGGATACCGCGGATTTGACGACCAGGAAATGATGTTGCTGTTCATGGCCGACGTGGATCAGGAATACCTGACCTACCTCGACAACCAGGGCTACGGTGGTGACAAGGAGGCGCTGCTCGAAGCCGCCATCTTCTTCAAGGACCTGAAGGACATTCAGGGCCGGGTGGCCGCACTGCGTCAGCGGGGCTACGGACAGGTACCCTTCAACAAGCTGGTGGAATTACAGATTCACGGCGTCACCGAAGATTACATCAACTACATGGCCGACGCCGGATTCGGGAAACTGAGCCTGAACGACCTCGTGAAGGCAAAAATCCACGGCGTTAAGCCCGGCTACCTGGAAGGCATGGCCAAGGCCGGGTTTACGGGACTCAATTTTGATCAGGTACTGGAGATGTCCATTCACGGCGTTGACGTTGATTACGTGAATGAGCTCAATGAGCTGGGCTACAAAAACCTGAGTGCCCAGGAGGTTGTTGCCGCCCGCATCCACGGCGTATCCACCCGACGGATTGCGGACATGAAGTCCGCCGGTCTCGGTGACCTTACCCTGGATCAGGCCAAGCAGATGACCATCCACGGCGTGGACGGTGAATACGTGCAGATGTTGCGCAAAAATGGCTTCACCAGCCTGACGGTGGACGAAATCGTCGGAGCTAAAATCCACGGGGTGAGCCAGCGGCGCCTGGACGCCATCATGGCCACCGGATTGGAAGTCACCAATTTCGAAGACGTGAAGAGCGCGACCATCCACGGCGTGGACGGTGAGTTCATCGACGGTCTGCGTAAACTGGGCTACACCGACATGGGGATGCAGGACTTCATCAGCGCCAGAATTCATGGCGTGACTCCCCGATTCGCCCAGTCCATTCAGGAGGCGGGCCTGAAGAACGTTACCGCCAAGGAACTGGTCAAGCTGCGCATCCATGGCGTGACGGGTGAGTTCATCAAAAATCGTAAAGACAAAGGAAGTTCCGCCGAGGACTTCATTAAAATGAAAATTCACGGGCGGTAGTCACGACCGTTGAATTGTTGTTGAGTTATTAGGAAGCATGCACCGTTGAGGACACTCGACGGTGCATTCGTCTTTTGGGCTACAGGCAAAGGACAATGGCCAGCAGCACCAGAAAAATGATGGACGCAAATTTCGGAGAGGGTTCCATGTGGTTTTCCGTAGGGACGCCGGAAAAGTCCGAATCCATAATGGACCATCCGTAACCGTTGGAGGATATGAGGTTTCCCTGACAACCAGTTGCCGGAAAATGGGGTTCTTGCACTGAATCTTCCATTACCACCATGCGCCTTACTCAATTCCTGCCCCTGTGCTTTTCCGTACTGTTTTTTGCGTGCGGAGACGGCAACCTGATTACCCGGGAAAACAACGACTTGCCCGACTACTACCGACGTCACGCCCAGGATCCGAAAACCGGAGAGTACCTGATTGACTCGCTGGGCTTCCCCGGAAATCACCCGACGGACCCCGTAACGGGCAAAATTGACCCGCAACCCGTGCGCGACTGGCAGTTCGTGGACCAACTCAACCGGCCGGTATCGAATAAAGATTTCCTCGGGAAGGTACACGTCGCCGAATTTTTCTTTACCTCCTGCCCGACGATTTGCCCCAGAGTGAAGGGCCAGATGTTACGCCTGGAAGCGGAATTTGGCGATCACCCCGACTTTGCCCTGCTGTCCTTCACCGTGGATCCTAAGCGGGATACCCCGGAAAAGATGAAGGCCTACGCCGAAAAACTGGGCATTACGGACATGGATCGCTGGCGCTTTGTGCACGGCGACAAGTTCGAGATCTACGAGCTGGATCAGGACTACATGAGCATCGCCGAGGAAAACGCGGCGGCTCCCGGCGGATTTGACCACAGTGGATACATTGTACTCCTGGACCGCGAGGGTAGGGTCCGCTCCTACGCCAGCGGGCTGGACGAGGAAGAAGTAAACTACCTCATGAAGGACATCGAACTGCTGCTCAATAATTAGGGCTGCCCACCGAGTTGCCGGAGTTCTGCGGTCAGATTTTTTCTGGCTCGCGCTTCGTAATGTTCGCGGCCGTAGGCCGTTTTGTAGATGTGCTCCTGGTCGAGGAAGTGCCGCAGCACCTTGATGCGGCCGGGGCGATAAAGCACTCCGGGGTACATCCAGAATTCCTTGCGGATGGCCTTCACGTATTGCCGGTATTTTTCGGCCGGACGGGCCAGCACCGCCAGGTCCAAGTCAATCAGGAGGGCTTCTCCGCCATCGTCGCTGGCGGAGGGCCGATGGGTTTTGGTGGCCATGATGAGTTGCCGGCAGCGCTCTAGCTGCGTCAGTGAAGCGTCCGTACCGCTCAGGTGTTCCACGCAAACGTCGGCACTTTTCGCTTCATTATCTCCCCGGGTGGGCCGGTACACGTAATCGTGGTAGATCAGGGCCATGGCAAAGGTGGGCGAGGACGCGGGTGCCGGCAGAACCGGTAGGGCCGTGAGGTGGGTAATCATTTCCCCGAGGTGCTCCAGGTTATGGTAGGCGCGTCCCCGGTAGGCCCGCGCAATGGCGGGCCACTGATCGTGGATTGCCTCTCCCCACTGGCGGCGGGCGTCCTGGTAAAATTCGGCTACTTCCTTCATCTCCGCGTACCTTTGCGCTTCCAAATAAATATACGAGTAAACCGGCTGGTGCTTATGTCAGATTCTCAAATATCAGAAACCTTCCGCCAACGAATCCTGCAATTCATCGATGAGGCGCTTGCCGAAGACGTCGGCCCCGGCGACTTCACGAGTGAAGCCACCATTCCCGCCACCAACCGGGATACCGCCCGACTGCTGGTCAAGGACGTCGGGGTACTTGCCGGCGTGGAAGTGGCCAAAATGATCTTTCAGGCCGTTGACCCTACCGCTGAATTCGATCAGCGGATGAACGACGGCGACCTGATGCACGTGGGAGACGAAGCCTTCTTCGTTACCTGCAATTCCCGCGCCCTTCTCCGGGCCGAACGTCTGGTGCTGAACACCATGCAGCGGATGAGCGGTATTGCCACCCTCTCCAATCGCTACGCCTTTGAAGTGGAAGATCTTCCCGTTAAGGTACTGGACACCCGCAAGACAACGCCGAATCTCCGCTTTCTGGAGAAGTGGGCCGTCCGCCTGGGGGGCTGCCACAACTACCGCGACGGACTCTACGACCGCATCATGATCAAGGATAACCACATTGATGCGGCGGGCTCCATTACTGCGGCCATTGAGGGGGTGCAGAAGTTCTTCCGGGAAAACAATATGGAACTCCCCATCACGGTAGAGGTGCGGAATCTCGTGGAGCTCATGGAAGTCCTTCAGGTCGGTCAGGTAGACCGCATCATGCTCGATAATTTCGAGGTGCCCATCATGCGCGAAGCCGTGGCCCACATCAACAAACAATATGAGGTGGAAGCCAGTGGTGGCATCACCCTGGAGAGCATCCGGGAGATCGCCCAGACGGGGGTCGACTTCATTTCCGTAGGGGCACTGACGCACTCCGCCACGAGCCTGGATCTTAGCCTCAAGGTGGTCAAATAAAAAACCGGCATTTCCCCGAAGGAAAATACCGGTGGTGTGGCCATCCTGCTGTTTACGTTGATAAGACTTACCAGGTTTGAGTTTGGCGTAAGTAGCGGCGGATGAACCAAACGGATGCAAAATGTCCCTTCCAGTACCGCTGGGTTAAAAAATAGGTTAGAAGGGGTCCCCCAAGCCGTTGCTTAGAAGGGGAGATCGTCGCCGTCAGCCGGGGCGGTAGCCACGGCTTTGGCTTTTTTCGTCGCCGAGCGTTTAGCCCGCTTGGGGGCGGGCTTGGCGGGCTCGGGCTCGGCCACCAGGGCCGCTTCCTGCTCGGCGGCTTCCTGCGTTTTGCCCGGACTCAGGAAGGTGAAGGAATTGGCCACTACCTCGGCCGTGATGCGGGTCTGGTCGTATTTGTCGATCCACTTGTTGTAGCGCATACTGCCCACAATGGCCACCTGGGAGCCCCGCTCCAGGTACTGGTCAAACAGCTCCGCCAACTTGCCGTAGGCCTTGACGCGGTGCCATTCCGTACGGGTCTGGCGGTTGCCTTCCCGGTCCCGGTAGTAGTCGTTGGTGGCCAGGGAGAATTCGGTGACCAGGGTGCCCGAGGGCAGGGTAGTCATTTGGGGATCACTGCCGAGGTTGCCGATGAGGGTGATGGAATTACGTACTTGCATGATAAATGAATTATGCGATGATTTAATAGCCGCGCCGGGTGGGTATCCATTTTGACGCGACCCGTGATGAAGGCGCCGCCAGCGGTTGGTATCTGAGTGCATCAGAACCTTCCCATTGGTGACATGGCAAAGGTGAAGGCAGCCGCAAGCACTAGTCGTCAATTAAACGGATACTTACGTTTTTATACGTATATAAACGTTTAAAAACGGATAATGAAACATCAAAATATTGATTATCAGGCATTTGTGGTTTTTCGGAAATTGATGATTATTTCACCTTTTTTCGGAAAGATTCCGGGACGGCACCGGGAGGAGGAGCATTACTTCTCCCAATCCTTGTTATCTTGTCCACCGAACTATTCTTCCCCAGCTTTGAGATCTCCCCAACGGATTCTTCTGTTGATGGGCTTCTGTTTTTGTGTTTTACCCACGCTAACCGGAACGGGTTTTGCGCGGATGTCAACGGAGGCTAAGGCAACACACATCATGGCCATCAGCGATTCGCTGGTCAAAGCCCGTCTGTCCTTACTGGATACCGCCCTGATGGAACACCGGCTGGACGACGTAGTCAAACGCCGCATCATCAACTATCTGGAACACTGGCCCCGCACCAGTCGGCGATTGCTCGCCCGGGCCATCCGCTATTTTCCGGTTTTTGAAGAACAGCTGCGGGCGGCGGGTATGCCGCTCTCCCTCAAATACATCACCGTGCAGGAGAGTGCTCTGCGGCCCTACGCCACCAGCCACGCCGGAGCGGGCGGACTTTGGCAGCTGATGCCCGGAACCGCCCGGGAGCACGGGCTGATCGTCAATGAACTGCTCGACGAGCGACTGGATGCGGAGCTGGGGTGTGCCGCCGGACTGGAATACCTCAAAATCCAGTACGAACGTTACGAAGACTGGGCCCTGGCACTGGCGGCCTACAACTGTGGCCCGGGAAACGTCAACCGTGCCCTCCGTCGGAGTCGAAGCAGGGATTTCTGGAAAATACGTCGGCACCTTCCGCGCGAAACCCGCAACTACGTGCCCAACATCATTGCGGCCACCTACCTCATGACCTTCTTTCACGAGCACGATATCCAGGCTGCGTCCATGGAGCTGGACCTCCAGATCACGGAGGCCATCACCGTTTACCGGACAATCAGCCTGCACCGGGTGGCCCAGGTGACCGGCCTGCGGCCGGAGGTCGTGATCGAGCTCAACCCCCAGTACCTGAAGGGGTATCTTCCGGGGATGCGCGGGGGCCATCGCCTCCGGCTCCCCAGCCGGGTAATGCCCGCCATGAAGGAGTACCTGAAAACGTATGCCGCTGACCGTCCCGAAAGCTCCTTCCACCTCCCGTGGTCCTCGCCGCTACTCGACCGGGGTGAACTGAACGGAGACCGCCACTACAATCAGTACAGCACCGTAGCCGGAAACGCCGACACCAGCCTGCAGCAGATCGCCGCCATTTACGGGGTTCCCGTGGATCAGCTAGCCATCTGGAGTAACCGAGGCGTACGGGATACCCTGGCGGAATACGATCAGCTGTATTTTTTCCGGGTGGACAATTTTCGCCCACTAGATCCCCGTAAAAGGGATACACCACCACCGGCGCCCATCCTGAATGATCACCCTCCGGCACCCGTATCCATCCCCAACCGGGGTTTCACAGACGAATTTATCCATTTGCAGATTTCGGTCCCGCCCGCCCGGGCACGGGTAAAGAAACCCGGTGTATGGGAACGGGTAAGGAGTTGGTTTCAGTAGGTGATTCTACGGGAGTTTCCCAATAATTCTTCGGTGCCTAAAGTTGGGCGGCCGTCATTCATACCCATGGGGTTTAGGATGACAAAACTTTATTCGTAAATTGCCGTCGTCATTAGTGAACGTATCCGCAAAAGCATAAAGCATCTTTTTAATATGAAGTTTAACTCTCAGGGTGACAACGAAGTCACCTACGACGCCATCGTGGTGGGTACTGGGATCAGCGGAGGTTGGGCAGCAAAAGAACTGTGTGAGAAAGGGTTAAAGACCCTCGTCCTGGAAAAGGGACGCATGGTTAAGCACGTCGCAGACTACGAAACGGCCAGCCTCGACGATTGGGATCTACCCCACAACAACCAGGTCCCCCAGGAAGAAATTGAAAAACATTACTTCAAGCAAATTCGTACGGGATACACCGTCCGCCAGGCCCACAAGAAGTGGTTCGTCAAGGACGATGAGCATCCCTACTCCGAAGACCAACGATTTGACTGGATTCGTGGCTACCACGTCGGTGGGCGCTCCATCATGTGGGGCCGGCACAGTTACCGCTGGAGCCAAATGGACTTCGAGGCCAACGCTAAGGATGGTTTTGGTACTCCCTGGCCCATTAGGTACGACGATATTGCTCCGTGGTACGACTACGTAGAAACCTTCGCCGGCATCAGTGGAGAATTACTGGGACTTCCGCAACTTCCCGACGGGAAGTTCCTGCCCATGATGCCTCTGAACTGCGCCGAAGATCATTTCCGCCAGGGAGTAGCCAAGAACATGGGCGGCCGGGTCATCACCGCCGGTCGGGTAGCTCACCTGACGGCCTACGACCCCGCCATCCACAAGGGGACCCGCGGACAGTGTCAGTACCGCAACCGCTGTATCCGTGGTTGTCCTTACGGCGGCTACTTCAGCAGTGTGTCGTCCACGATTCCAGTAGCCGAAGCTACCGGCAACATGACCCTGCGCCCCAACTCCTCCGTCTACAGCCTCATCATGGACAAGGAGAACGGAAAGGCCAAGGGCGTCCGCGTACGGGATACCGAAACCGGCGAGGACCTCGAATTCTACGCCAAGGTGGTCTTCCTCTGCGCCTCGGCCATTCCTTCCAGCTACATCGTGATGAACACGGAGCACGAAGAAGAAATGCCCCTGGACGTCAGTGGTGAACTCGGCGGCAACATCATGGACCACCACTTCCGGGTGGGCGCCCGGGGTGTGCTGGACGAGTACGGTGATAAGTACTACAAGGGGCGGAAGCCCAACGGCGTGTACATTCCCCGCTACCAGAACCTCGGAGACGCCGCCAGCAAGAGCAAGGACTTTGTGCGCGGCTGGGGTTACCAGGGCGGGGCGAGCCGGACGAACTGGATGCGCTCCGTACGGGAACTCAACGTCAAGGTTGGTCCCGGACTGAAGGAGGCCATGGTAGCTCCCGGTCCCTGGCAAATGGGCGTAACGGCCTTTGCCGAGACGCTGCCGTACTCCGATAACCGGATGACGATCAACCGCGACGAACTGGACAAGGACGGACTGCCGACGCTGACCTTCAACGCCTCCTGGAAGGAGAACGAATACGCCATGGTGGACCGAATGATGAACGACGCGGCCGAAATGCTGGAAGCCGCCGGCTTCAAAAACGTCAACACCTGGAACGCGCACAGTTACCCCGGACTGGGCATCCACGAAATGGGGATGGCCCGTATGGGAACCAACAAGCGCAACAGCGTTGTGGACAAGCATAACCGCCTCTGGGCGGCCCCCAACGTCTACATGACGGACGGTGCCTTCATGACCTCGGCGGCCTGCGTCAATCCTTCCTTAACTTATATGGCCTTTACTGCCCGCGCTGCGGACCACGCGGTGAATGAGCTCAAAAAGATGAATATCTAAGATGAACAGAAGAGAAATTCTACGCTACACCGCCTACCTGACCGGGGCGGCCATCAGTGCGCCCGTGGCCTCGGCCCTGTTGTCGGGCTGTAAGGCCGATACGGCAATGGCGGCGGAAGCCTACACGCCAAAATTCTTTGGTGAGGATGAATTCGGTTTCATCTCCCGGGTGGCCGACCTGATGATTCCTTCCGACGGCACGCCGGGGGCGCTCGACGTCGGTGTACCCGCTACGATGGACAAAATGGTGGCCGAAGTATTTGGCGCTGAAGCCCAGGCAGCCTCCCGCGAGGGCATCGGTCTGCTGATGGCCAAAATGAACGCCGACGGGTTCGCCGAAAAATCGGACGATGAGGCACTCGCCTATCTCCAGGAAATGGACGAGATGTTTAAAAATCGGGACACGGACTGGGCCGCCAAGTCGGAGAATGAACAGGCCATTCGCGACACCTACTTCGAGGTCAAGTCTTCCGTGATCGGCAGCTACTTCGGTTCGGAGGAAGTTGCCACGACAATGCTGGCCTACGAGCCGGTTCCGGGTGAGTACATCCCCTGTGGTGATCTGCAGGAACTCACCGGCGGTAAGGCCTGGGCGATTTAAGCCACGGTTCTTTTGTCAGATTACTGAGGGCGACGGCGCGCAGGTGCCAAGGAAGTGACTGAAGGATTGAAGGAGTGAATGACTGAATTATTCAATCCTTCAATCATTCTTTCCTTCATTCCTTGTCCCCTGGCACCTGCGCTCCGTCGCATGCTATTTAGAATCGATGGCCCCGACGAGTTACGACCACCGAAGGTAGCTGCGAAGCAAAACTCGGGGTCGTCGCCCTGATTTTTTTACTACACATTATCCTTAAAGTCAATCAGATCATGAATTTCAATTCCCAGGGAAAAGCGGAAGTCACCTACGATGCCATCGTGATTGGCTCGGGCATCAGTGGAGGATTCGCCGCCATGGAACTCTGCAAGAAGGGCTACAAAGTCCTGATGCTGGAGCGCGGCCGGATGGTGAAGCACGGTGACTACCCAACGGCCAATATGGACAGCTGGGATTTTGAGTTCCAGGGCAGTGTTCCGCGGGAAGAAATTCAGGCGCACTACAAAAAGCAGAACCGCCTCAGTTGGTGGGTCAACGCCGATAATCTGCACTGGATCAACAAGGACGATGAATACCCCTACGAGGAGGACCAGCGCTTCGACTGGATTCGTGGTCACCACGTGGGCGGGCGATCCATCATGTGGGGGCGCCACTGCTACCGGTGGAGCGACATTGACTTCGAGGCCAACATGAAGGAGGGCATCGCCGTCGACTGGCCCATCCGCTACGCGGACATCGCTCCCTGGTACAGCTACGTCGAGAAATTCGTGGGCGTTTCCGGTAAGAAGGAGGGGCTCAAGCAGGTTCCGGACGGAGAATTCCTCCCGCCCTTTGAGCTCAACTGCATGGAGGATCACTTCAAGCAGGCCGTGGAAGCGGCCTTCCCCGAGCGGACGGTGACGCCCGGCCGGGTGGCGAACCTCTCGCAGTACAATCCCGACCTGCACAAGGGCTCGCGGGGGCAGTGCCAGGCCCGCGACCGCTGCTGGCGGGGCTGTCCCTTTGGTGGCTACTTCAGCAGCGTTTCGGCCACCATTCCCGTGGCCAACGAAACGGGCAACCTGACGATCATCCCGAACAGCATCGTGCACAGCCTGAAGTACGACGACGCCACCCAGCGCGTGACGGGCGTGAACGTCATCGACACCGAAACGAAGGAAAGCCGGGAATACTTCAGCACCATCGTGTTCTGCAACGCCAGCACGATCGGCAGTACGGCGATCATGCTCAACTCCAAATCCGAGCGCTTCCCCAACGGCCTCGGCAACGACAGCGGAGAGCTGGGCCACAATATGATGGACCACCACTACGGCATGGGTGGTTCCGGGGTCTTCACGGGCCTCAAAGACAAGTACTACAAGGGCCGTCGTCCGGGTGGGTTCTACATCCCCCGCTTCCGGAACATCGACGAGGCGACCCGCCGCGACGATTACGTACGGGGCTTCGGCTACCAGGGCGGTGCGGCCCGGGGCATCAACACGAACGCCGCCCCCGGGGCGGAGCTGAAGGAGGCCATCACCAGTCCGGGCGAATGGCGCCTCAACATCACCTGCTTCGGCGAGCTGCTGCCCTACCACGAAAACCGGATGTACCTCACCGAGAATACCGATCAGTGGGGGATTCCCGTCATCCGCTTTGACGCCAGTTTGAAGGAGAACGAGCGGAAGCTCCGCGAAGACGGCATTGCCTGTTTGGAAGAAATGCTAGTGGCGGCGGGCTGTGAAGACGTGAGCGTCTACAATGCTCCCACGGCGCCCGGCGCCTGCATCCACGAGATGGGCACGGCCCGGATGGGCCGCGATCCCAGGACCAGCGTGCTCAACAAGTGGAATCAGGTGCATGCCGTACCGAACGTCTTCGTGACCGACGGCGCCTGCATGACCAGCGCCGGCACCCAGAACCCCTCCATCACCTACATGGCCCTGACGGCCCGGGCGGTGGACTTTGCGGATAAGGAGTTGAAGCGGGAGGGGGTGATTTAGGATTTAGGTTTGAGGCTGAAGGATACAGAAGGCGCTAGAAGCTTGTCGGCTGATTGCTGTTCAGTTTGTAAAAATTACAAGGCTTCTTGTTTCAAGAACCGAGACCTCTGAGCAGCAACTGGGCCGATGGCCCCGCTAAGACAGCTCCGAGGACCGGCTTCACGATCTTCCTCAGAGCGCTCCTCGAAGCTGTCGAGTGTAACGAGCTGCTCCGATTACTATAGTCCTTGCAAGTTTTGATGATACTTTTTGCAATACATAGTGTCTTTTTCCAGGCAGGCATAAAGGACTTTGATGATTTTGTTACGTACGGCATTGATTGCTTGT
>NZ_SNAQ03000025.1 GCF_004375085.3 Lewinella sp. W8 | reverse complement strand
AACGATACGTAAGTAACGATGGCAGCTCCACAGACGATGAGGGCTGCCATCGTCATTTACGCATCTATCCAATTTGAATGTGAGTCAAAAGGAGACAGAGCCAAACTTAAAGGAGGTGTCGCGAAGTCAACCGGTTTTCCATTCCCTCTGAGGGCCGGGAGAATACCCTGCTCGTCCGCCCTGGCGAGAGGTACGAGCTGACTGGTCGGATCCGTATACCGAGACCTCCGAGCAGCAATCCGGGCCTGTGGCCCAGTAAAGACTGCTAGGAGGACCGGCTACATTATTTTAAACTAGAGCGCTCCTCGGAGCCGTCGAACGAAGTGAGCTGCTCCTGAGGTGTCGCGAAGTTAGCCACAGGCGGCCGGTTCCTTTGAGTGTGCCATCGGGGAAATGAACCCTTAGATGGTGCACTTTTGACTGACGATTACCGGTTGGCCGAGCGGCGGGAAGGTGCGGGGACGTTGGGGCGCGGGTGATGGCACTTGGGCGACGGCGCGCGGGTGCAGTGAAATACTCGGCTCAGCCGGTACGGGTGCAATGAGAATTTTGGATCAGCCAGAACGGGGCCAGCTTGGTGGGTTACCGCCGGCCAAAGTCTCCCAGGCATCGGGATAACTTACGGGACAGGGCCGCTGGTTGATGCAACCCCGCCACCTACCCGCCGTTTTTCCGAACGGAGGCCCCCAATTGGCCCCATGATTCCAGGCCAGGGAAGTTTTCGTCGAAAAAAATTTAACCGGGCTGTAACATATCGTCCCTTAGCACCGTGTACTGAGCAAACGCCCTTCGTTTTGGACCAATTTACCTCACTCGTTTCTTCCGTTCGCGGCCGGCTTTATCGGCTGGCGTTGCGCGTCGTGAACGATGCAGATGAGGCCGAGGATGTGGTCCAGGAGGTCTTGATCAAGAGTTGGCGGAAGCGGGAAGAGATCGCCCTGCTGGACAATCCGCCGGCCTGGATGCTCAAAATGACGCGTCATCAGGCCATCGATCGGCTCCGTTCCGGGAAGGTACGTCTGCTGCGGGAAACCGAAGCGGCGCCCCCCGACCGGGATGAAGCCACCCCCTATCGCCTCACGGCGAGTGGTGATACCCTGGCGCACGTCCACCGCATCATCCAACAGCTGCCGCCTAACCAGCGCACCGTGCTGCAGCTGCGGGAAGTGGAGGGGATGGAATACCGGGAAATCGCCGCGGCGACGGATCTGACCATGGAACAGGTGAAGGTTTACCTCCACCGGGCCCGGACCAAGATCAGAAGCCTTTTACTACAGGAAAGAATCGTTGAACCATGAACCAACAAACCGCTGAACTGCTGCTGGAACGTTACTTCGCCGGGGAAACTACCCTGGAAGAAGAGCGCTCCCTCCGGGCTTACTTCCGGGCCGGCGACCTCCATCCGGACCACGAGCCCTACCGGGACTTGTTCGCCTACTGGACGGTAGCCGCTCAGGTGCAGCCCCCGACGCCCCGCCTGGTGGTTCCGACGCGGAGTAAGCCCCGTCGGCGCCAACCGGTGCTGCGCTGGATGACCGCGGCGGCCGCCGCGGCCCTGCTCCTCCTGGCCGGTAACCTATGGTTTAACGATAATCCTTCCCTTTCGGACTTCCCCATCGCCGAGCAGCAAACCACTACCACCGTAGATTGGAGCCGCTACGAGGTGACCAACGAACGGGAAGCCTACCTGGTGCTTCGGGCCGCCCTCAAGACGGCCAGCACCAACCTGAATGAAGGGCCACGGATCACGCTCAAGGAACTCAAAGAGCTTGACGCGATCCTGGACTAATCATCCTCCCATCACCCCAAAAGAAAATTAACGATGAAATACTTTTTCACCCTGCTCCTGTGCCTGCTCTTCCTGGCACCTGCGTCCGCGCAAAAAATTCCGCAGGACGCCATCTCTTCCTACTTTGCCGAATACGTCGATGATGAACGCTTTACGGCGGTTTACGTCAGCGGCAAAATCTTCCAGCTCTTCAAAGACGCCGACCTCGACATCGATGACCTGGACGACGAAGAACTGGAAGCCGTCCTGAAGGTAGTGAAGGACATTCAGGGCATTCGCGTCCTCCACACCGACGAAAACGCCAAACAGCTCTACGCCGAAGCCAAGCGCCGAATCCCCACGGACTCCTACGAGTTGCTCTTCAAAGTCCGCACCAAAGACGGCGATAACGTGGAAGCCTTCATTCAGGACGAAAATGCCGTCATCAGTGAGCTCTTCCTCCTCGTCGGCGCCGACGATGACTTCGCCATGCTCAGCTTTATCGGCAACATCGACCTGACGAAGCTTTCCGAACTCCAAAAAGCCCTCGAATAAACCCCATCACCCCAACCGGGAGGAGATTTGGCCCCCACCCCAAACTAACGGACCAACAGACTAACAGACCAAAAGACTAACAGTCTAACGTACTAACAGACTAAACTACCAACAGCCTAACGAACCAAATCTCCTCCCTTACCAAAACCCATAAATCAGTTACCGATGCAACGTTTAATCCTCCTGTTCTTTCTGTGCTTCTTTGCCGGCGTTACGGTATCCGCTCAGAAATCCGTCGTCAAAGACTTCATTAAGAAACACCGCAAGGGCGAAGAAAACTTCGCCGTCAAGGTTCCCGGTTGGATGATCGGCCTGGCCGGAGAGATTGGCATCCTGGCCTCCGAGGAGGAAGAGGAAAGGCTGATCTTTGAACTGGCCCAGGAATTCGGCACCACCCGCTTCCTGATGTTCGACACGGACGCCTTCGATACCTCACGGGACATCAAAAAACTACTCCGGGAGCTGGAGGGAGGCTACGGCTACGAACGCTGGGCGATGGTCCGGGGTCCCGAAGGGGAAGAAGTCCAACTCTCCGTGCTTTACGACGGGAAAGAAATCCGGGAACTGGTGGTCTTCATCTCGGATCCGGATGAAATGAAAACCTACTTCGCTCACTCGAAAACGGACCTGACCGCCGAAGAGCTGGGCGAAGTGCTCAACGAGCTGATGGCCTCCAATTAGGGGCGATCGCTAGCGTTCCGGCAACCGGGCGTTGACCGATTGCTGCCATTCCAGCAGCAGGGCCCGGAAATCTTCTTCGGGTGGGGTCGCCAATGGAATGGCTTCGTCGGGGCGGTAGCCCAGGTGGTAGTAGACCACGGAATCCGTTTCGTAATCAAGGATCATTTTCAGGTCCTCCCGGCGTAGGCTGGCCGCTGGTTTTCCGCCCGAAGCACCGTAGTGCGGAAAATGCCAGTAGAGCGTACGCTGCGGCAATGAATGACCCCGCAAAAGGGGCAAAAGACTTTGGCCATCACTTTCTCCCGCGGGCGGCACGCCCAGCAGGTCGGTGATGGTGTGAAAAATATCGGTAGTTATTACGGGAGTCATTATCGCAGCGTCGGTAGTGGCTTCTTTTTTGTAGTGGATGAGCAAAGGGACCCGGATTCCTCCTTCGTAAAGGGTCTCCTTACCTTCCCGCAGGATGCCGTTGTCGGTGGGTGCCCGAAAGTTGGTCCCGCCGCGGTGAAGCCCGCCATTGTCGGAGGTGAAAATGATGAGGGTGCGGTCGAGTTGTTCGCTTTGCTCCAGGTACTCCAGCAGGCGGCCAATGTTTTCGTCCATGGCCGACACCATCGCGGCGTATTCGATGGAGGGGAATTCCCGGGGGTGGGTGTCTTCCACCAGCTGCTCGTAGTAGCTGATCCAGTCTTTCCGCCCCTCGATGGGCAATCCCGGAGCGTAATAGTTCAGGCTGATGAACCAACTCGTATCCCGCCATTCTTCGAGGAGGTGGAGGGTGTGGTTGGTCAGGGCGTCCGTGAGGTAGTCTTCTTCCCTGGTCTCATCCAGCAGCTCCGGGTAGGGATTGCCGGAGAAGAAGGGGTAGTAATGGGAGGCGGGATCGTTCTCTTCTCCGCCGCCAAACACTTCCCCAAAGCCCTGCAGGCTGGGGTGAAAGGAACGGTCTCCCAGCTGCCACTGTCCGAGGTGGGCGGTGCGCATACCCGCCCGGACGGCCACTTCCGCCAGGGTAAGCTGATCGAGCGGCAGCCCCGGGGCAGTGGCCGGGCTACGCAGTTGTCCCCCCTCCACGGGGGCTTCCGGCTGGGTAAGTCCGAGCCGGGCGGGGTGCCGTCCCGTCAGGATACTCGCCCGGGTACCCGCGCCCGCGGGCGCGGCGGCGTAGGCCTGCATGAACTGGACACCCCCTCGGGCCAGTCGGTCCAGGTGCGGGCTCTCAATGAGGGGATTGCCGTAGCAGTTCAGGTCGGCCCACCCCAGGTCATCGGCCACGATGAGCAGGATGTTCGGCGGGCGTTCGGCGGGAGGGGGCGTTTGGGCGGCGGGTTCCTGCCCGGAGCAGCGAAAGAGGGCAGCTGCAAGCAGGAGGAGGGCACTAAAAAATTTAATCGGTGTGGGAGAAGAAAACATTTGGTAGTAAGTGGGATTCGGGATTCGCCACAACATCGTTTATATTCCCGAACTTTGCACCCCATTTCCGTCCCCATGTCATCACGCGCTAATTTTCTTCGTCACGTTGCTCAAACCAGTCCGGCTCCGATGGGCCTGGAAATCGCCGGCGGTGCCGGCGTCTACCTTCGGGATACGGCCGGCAAAGAGTACCTGGACCTGATTGCGGGCATCGGCGTGAGCGTCCTGGGGCACAACCACCCGGCCATCGTGACGGCCGTTCAGGAACAGGCCGCAACCTACATGCATACGCTGGTTTACGGAGAGTTTGTCCTGGGGCCCCAGGTGGAACTGGCCACGCTGTTGTGCCAGCAGCTCCCCGAGACCCTGAACAGCGTCTACTTCGTCAATTCTGGAGCGGAAGCCACCGAGGGGGCCATGAAGCTGGCCAAGCGCGTGACGGGACGGTCGGAGATCATCGCCGCCAAACGATCCTACCACGGCTCCACCCAGGGGGCGGCGAGCCTGCAATGGCCCAAAGACTTCACCCAGGCCTTTCACCCCCTGCTCCCCGGCATCCAGCACCTCGATTTCAACTGCCACTGGTGCCTGCAGCGCATTACCGAACGCACGGCGGCCGTCATTCTGGAAACGGTGCAGGCCGAGTGGGGCATCCGGCGGCCGCAGGCCGCCTGGCTGCGGGCCGTGCGCGAGCGTTGCGACGAGGTGGGCGCCCTGCTGATCTTCGACGAAATCCAGGCCGGATACGGCCGCACGGGGACCCTGTTCGCCTTCGAGCAGTACGGAGTCGTCCCCGATATTTTACTCCTGGCCAAGGGCTTCGGTGGGGGCATGCCGCTGGGCGCCTTCGTCGCCCGCCGGGAATTTACGGAGCAATTCACGGTGGATCCCGTGCTGGGGCACATTACCACCTTTGGCGGCCATCCCGTCAGCTGCGCGGCCGGCCTGGCGACCCTGCGCACCCTGCTGGCCGAACCCGACCTCATCGGGTCGGTGGCCGCCAAGGAAGCCTTGTTTAAATCGCTGCTGGTGCACGAGCGCATCCGGGACGTCCGTTCGGCCGGCCTGTGGATGGCCGTGGAACTGGCCGATTTTGACGAGGTAAAGGCCGTCATCGCGGGCTGCCTGGAACGGGGCCTCATCACGGACTGGTTCCTCTGGAACGAGCGGAGCCTGCGCATCGCTCCGCCGCTGATCATCTCCGAGGCGGACATCCGCAGGGCCTGTTCCATCATCCTGGAGGCCATGGACGCCCTGAAATAAAAAAGCCCTACTCCGGGAGGAGCGGGGCTGTTGTCATTTGGTCAGTAAGGGAATTCTTTAGCTGCGCGAGGGGACACCGGCGTAGGAAAGGCGGGCTTCCCGGTCCGTGATGGGCTCGTCGGTCTCGTTATTGGCGTGTACCGCTTCCACGCGACCCACAAAAAGCAGGTGGTCGCCCTTCGTAGTGAGGGCATCCGCCAGGCGGCATTCCAGGGTCATTACGCCGCAGTCGAGGACGGGGGCTCCGGTGGCGCCTTCCCGGTAGCTGATGCCGTTGACGGCATTGTTGCTGTAGTCGACGTCGGTACGTTCGGCGAAGCGTTCGATCAGGTCCTGCTCCCGTTTTCCGAGGATGGTCAGGGAGAAGACCTGGCTCTTCTGGATGGTCTCGTTCAGGTTGCTGTCCTTTTGGATGGCGATGGTGATCAGCGGCGGCGTGAAGCTGGACTGCATGGCCCAGCTTACGGTTCCGGCGCTCACCCAGTCTTCGTTGCGGGTCTTCAGGTCATCGCCGTCGGCGCGGGTGGCTACGAGGTAATATCCGTAGGTAAGTTGTTCGAGGGCTTGGTTGAGGGTTTCTTGGGGGAGATTCATAAAAGATTTTCTTTTTACTAATGCTTTCCCCTGTAACCGGAGGGCGAACTTGTGTGTTCGGAGGAAGGGGTTTTAGTGGGAGGCCCACGCTGCAAAATGGAGGGGACTTTGCCGTGGTGATCTTATCATTATGGCGAAACGCAGGTGCCGGGTGCATCCCGGGACGCCGACACCCCGGCGCTTTACGGGAAGTACTTTGCACCCGCACTCCGTTGCCCAACATAAATCGTGAACCTTTACCCGGAAGAAGCAATCATCATGACCATCACTACGCGCGAAGCTACGCGGGAGGATCTGCCCGTTTTGCGGCAATTTGAGCAGGGCATCATCCTCGCCGAACGCCCCTACGACCCCACCCTGAAACCCGACCCCATCAGCTATTATGACATCGGGGAGCTGATCGATTCCCCCGAGGCCACGGTCATCGTGGCCGAAGCAGACGGCCGACTCATCGGTTCGGGCTACGCAAAAAAGAAGGCTTCCCGGCATTATTTACGGCACGAATTTCACGCCTTTCTGGGCTTCATGTTCGTACGGCCGGAGTACCGCGGACGGGGAGTGAACCAACTCGTCCTGGCGGATTTACTCGCCTGGGCCCGGGCGAATGAGCTGCACGAGGTGCGGCTGACCGTCTACCCCGACAACGAACCGGCGATCCGGGCCTACGAAAAGGCGGGCTTCACGCCCTACCTGTCCGAGATGCGCTTTTCCCTGGAGGAATAGAACACCCACCCTCCGGACGAAGTTATGGGGGTATGGCGATTAGAGAGACCCTGAAATCAATTGGTAAACTGGCCCACCGCGAGTGGGACGATCTGGTGGACCGCCTCAACTGGGGGGCAGACAAGCCCGTTACGACGGCCAATTACGTTGGCTTCGGACGGGAAGACTACCTCTTCCTCACCGGAAGGGTATTGCGGGATCGTGGCATCCGCCGCACCGAACGCGATGACCTGCTGGACAATCTGGTCAATAATTTCAAACGCTTCAATTCCCGGGAAATCCGGGGTGCGGAGGTGGAAATTCGCTGGGGAGACCACGTCTTTTCCCGCACCACCGACGACGAAGGCTACTTTCAGGTGGAGCATCACTGTCCGCCCGACGCGGAGGTAGCCAGTACGCACGCCCTCTGGCAGGAGGCGGAAATCGAGGTCGTCAGTACGCCACAGAACGGAACCATCAACGCCACCTTTCACGCCGACGTGGTGGTGCCCACGGAGGCCGAATTCGGGGTGATCAGTGATATTGACGATACGATACTGCAGACCGACGTCACCAGCCGGCTCAAGCTGAAAATGATGTTGCACACCCTCCTGAAGAATGCCGGCAACCGCTTTGCCTTCAACGGCGTGGCGGATTTCTACCGCCAACTGCAGCTGGGGCAGGACGGAGAGGGTTTCAATCCCTTCTTCTACGTGTCCAACAGCCCGTGGAATCTCTACGACTTGCTGCGTGACTTCTTACACCTGAACCACCTGCCGCGAGGGCCCATTCTGCTTCGGGATTTCGGACTACCCACCGAGAACGTGGTCATGGAATTTCGTAATCACAAGGACGCCATGGCGCGTCGCATCCTGAAGGTGTATCCGGAACTCCCCTTCATTTTGGTGGGCGACAGCGGAGAGCACGACACGGACATCTACCTCCGCATCGCCCAAGATTTTCCGGGCCGGATTCTGGCCATATACATCCGGGACGTACAGCATGAGCGCCGGGCAGCACGAATCAGGAAACTGATCGACGAAGCCAGTGGGGTAGAGGTTCACCTGGTCGCAGATTACGCGGAAGCCAGTGCGCACGCCCGGGCGAAGGGCTGGATTATTTGAGGAGGGTGAAGGAAATGGAAAGGCCCCGCAGGATTCCTGCGGGGCCTTTTTCTTAGTCATCCAGCAATTCCAGCAAGCCGCGAAGGGGCACGATGGCCAGGTCCGGACGGTAATTCAGGTCATAGCGCAACTCCTGCAGGGCTTTTTCGATGCGGAAGGTATCCAGCAGCACTTCGAGGTCTTCTTCCGATGCCGGGAGCAAACGGGTGCCGTCGGTAGCTTTCCGGTAGGCCGTCAGGTATTCGGCGCACAGGTAGCGACTGGCGGTTCGCAGCCAGTCTTCCAGGTGGTCGGCGGTTTCCTGCCGGACACCCTTAGAAAGGTCGGCGAAGGCCAGACCGCAGGCGTAGTTGATGCTGCGCATCAGGTTAGCCAGGTCCTTGGCCGGACTGCGACGCAGGCGCCGCTGGCTGAAGGTCCGGTCCGGATCGCCGTCAAAGTTCTGGATCAGAAACCCTTCGTCCGTAACGGCCAACTGCATTAGGGTAAAGTCACCGTGGATACGGATTTTGTCTGCCTCGATTTTGTGGCGATACAGTCGCTTGAGCTTTTGGTGGATAATGGGTTCCTGTTCAATGGCCGCCATGGTCAGGCCGGTCATGACCTCATCCATGTCGGGCATGGATTTTTTGAGCAGCTCGATGGTCAGGCGGATGTCGCCCTTCAGGCCGGCGTAGACGCTTCGCTGGTAGTGGAGCGACATGGCCTCCGTGGAGAATCCCTTTTCCTGAGATTTACTGAGCAGGGTGTGGTAGGCCGCCGTGGTCCGTCCCAGGTCCGCCAGCTTTTTTACGAAGGGAGATCCGAGGATGTCCTGAATGGTTTCGGGCATGTCCTGGTAGCGGATCTCATCCGTTACGGATACGTCGTCGGGTTGGGCTTCCGGCAGAGGAGTATCGCCGGATTGCTCCAGGTTGATTACTTCCTCGGCAAAGCGCTGAACGTTATTCATGACGTAGTCCCATGCGCTGCCTTCGTGGGCAATCCGCTGCTCGAAGATGGCCAGCGTGGACTTTGATTTACTGTTTGCCTGGAAGTTCAGGGTACCCAATACCTGCGGAGAGGCTCCGTAGTTTTCCTTGGTGAGCAATTGCTTCACCTGGAGATCGGGAGCGGGTTCCTGGTCAACGCGGCGGTAGAATTTAATGACCAGGTCCCGGCTCTGCAGCAGCATGTATTCCGTGCCGGAGTGAAGAACACCCGTTTCCTGTCCACTGGCTTCGTTCAGGGCCTCACTGCCTTCGAAGGATAGTCCCTTGGCGTTACTGAAGCCATTAAGTCCGAAGGATAGACTCTGCTGAAAGCCCTCGTCGTAAAGTGCGTCGACGAGGACGACGGGCTTTTCGTCAAGGTCCATCAGGCCAATGGCCTCCTCCCGATCGTGGTAGTTGATTTCGTCACGGAAATTGTGGAAGGCGATGGGCAGTTGAATCAGTTCAGGGAGCCCTTCCAGGAATTCCACCTTCATCAGCAACCATGCGTAATGTCGCTGGCCGGTTGAATGGAGACGATGTTCCAGAATGCTTACTTTTTCCAGTTGCTCGGCACGGGCGCCCATCCAGGGGATGGAGCTGAGGTACTTTGGCAGCACCGTTGCGGCCAGGGTCCGCAAATTAGACTTGCTGAAGAAGTGATCCAGATGATCACAGAGGAGTTGAGGACTGGTGAAGTCCCGCATATCCTCCGCTCCGGAGGGGGTCGACCTCAACTCCAGCCAGTAGTAGCCGTGGGAGCTCACCGTAATCTGGTAGGGTTCACGGCCCACGTCGTGGAAGTAGGTGCGTCCGAAGACCTCCTGTACGGTGCTGCCCGCAAATTCGCTCAGGTCGAGCTCTACCGATTGCGGGTGGCGACTGAGGTTGACGATCACCACGATCCGTTCATCTTCGTACTCCCGGATGAAGGCCAGAATGCGACCGTTATCCGGCTTCAGCCAGGAGATTTTTCCCCGGCCAAAAACCCGGTAGTTTTTCCGTTTACCCAAAAGACGTTTGGTCCAGTTGAGCAAGCTGTTGGGGTTCTGCTGCTGCCGCCTGACGTTTACCCAGCGGTAGCTGTATTCGGTGTCCCGGATCACGGGGAGGTAAAGGCTGTGGGGATTGGCTTCGCTGAAGCCGGCGTTTTCGTTATTGTTCCACTGCATGGGCGTTCGCACGCCGTCCCGGTCACCGAGATAGTAGTTGTCCCCCATGCCGATCTCGTCTCCGTAGTACAGCACCGGGGTGCCGGGCAGACTCATCAGCAATACGTTCAGCAGCTCGATTTTTTGGCGATCGTTGTCCATCAGCGGCGCCAGGCGGCGCCGGATGCCGAGGTTGATGCGCGCAGTCCGGTCGCTGGCGTAGACGTTGTACATGAAGTCCCTCTCTTCGTCGGTCACCATTTCGAGGGTGAGCTCGTCGTGGTTCCGCAGGAAGGTGGCCCACTGGCAGTTCTCCGGAATGTCGGGCGTCTGGTCAAAGATGTCCGTGATGGGGTGCCGGTCTTCCATCTTGACGCTCATGTACATGCGGGGCATGAGCGGGAAGTGGTAGTTCATGTGGCATTCGTCTCCGTCGCCAAAGTAGCTGGCACTTTCTTCGGGCCACATATTGGCTTCGGCCAAAAAGAGCACGTTGTCGTAGTTGTCGTCAACGTGTTTACGCAGTTTCTTGAGGAATGCGTGGGTTTCCGGCAGGTTCTCTCCGTTGGTGCCTTCGCGTTCAAACAGATAGGGAATGGCGTCAAGGCGGAAACCGTCAATGCCCATGTCCATCCAGTAGTCCAGAATCTGGAAGATTTCCTCCTGCACCTTGGGGTTGTCGTAGTTGAGGTCCGGCTGGTGGTGGAAGAACCGGTGCCAGTAGTACTGTTGGGCCACGGGGTCCCAGGTCCAGTTGCTGGTTTCCGTATCGGTGAAGATGATGCGGACGTCGGGGTACTTATCGTCGGTATCGCTCCATACGTAGTAGTCCCGCTCCGGGCTTCCCTTGGGCGCGCGCCGCGCGCGCTGGAACCAGGGGTGCTGGTCGGAGGTGTGGTTGATGACCAGCTCCGTGATTACCTGCAACCCGCGGGCGTGAGCGGCGTTCAGGAAGCGTTTGAAATCATCCACGTTTCCGTAGGCCTCACTAACGGTATAGTAATCCTGAATGTCGTATCCATCGTCGCGGAGAGGGCTGGGGTAAAAGGGGAGCAGCCAGATGGCCGTTACGCCGAGTTCTTCAAGGTAGTCCAGTTTCTGCTCCAGACCGGCAAAATCTCCAATGCCATCACCGTTACTGTCAAAGTAGCCCTTGATGTTCAGCTCGTAAATGATGGCATCTTTATACCAGAGTGGTTCGCGACGATAGTTTTTTGTCATGTGTGCTTTCAGTTTATCGACCGTTTCAATGATGGAGAGAAACAAAATCGTTCACTCACCCGGTGGCGTACCATCAGGTAATTTTGCTGGGGGGTGACGAACAAAATTAGGGGCTTTTTTGGTGTTTTTAACACCGGGTGCCCGTCAATTTATTTTATGAACGGAAGGAGTAAATAGCGCTGGTCCCCGGAGAGGAAAAGTCTCACTATTCTATTTCCATCGGGATATCTTTATTAAAGAAGTCAGAATAACTCTCTGGGTTCTTTGCCTTCCCTTTCTGGGAGACAATCGTAATGTCAATGTTGCGGTTTCTGGCTCTTTCGGAGAAGTCGTCCAGAATCTCAATGATGTCGTGATCGAGGTACTGGGTGTTACGGACGTCAATTTCCAGCGAAGAGTTTTCCTGAAGGCTGTCCAGTTCCTTTAGGATGGCTCCCTTATTGAAGAAGGTTACTTCCTCCGCGAGGGTCATTCTTACCTTCCGGTGGTTCGGCTCATTGTCCTCGATGTGCAGGAAGTGAGAGTTCTGGTAACTCTTGATCAGAATCGTCACGACACTCACCACCAGCCCTAAACTGATTCCGATGAGGAGATCCGTGAAAATAATGCCCAGTACCGTGACGATAAAGGGAAGGAACTGCTTCCACCCCAGGCCGTAAATCTTTTTGAACACGGTGGGTTTTGCCAGCTTGAAACCTACGATGAAGAGGATGGCCGCCAGCGTGGAGAGCGGAATCATGTTCAGCAAGGTCGGGATCAGCAGGATCGAGATGAGCAGCAGGAAGCCGTGAATGATGGCCGACATCTTCGTCTTTCCCCCGGATTGGATGTTGGCCGAACTGCGCACGATTACCTGCGTAATGGGCAGGCCGCCAATCATTCCGGAAACGATGTTCCCCGTTCCCTGGGCCAGCAATTCGCGGTTGGTCGGCGTAACGCGTTTTTCGGGGTCAATCTTGTCAGTCGCCTCCACACACAGCAGCGTTTCCAGACTAGCCACCAGGGCAATGGTAAAGGCCGTTATCCAGATTTGACCCTGGGTGATGACGGCAAAATTCGGGAAGGCAAACTGCCCGAGGAAGGAGTCCAGCCCTTCCGGTACGGGAACGCTGACGAGGTGCTCGGGGGAAATGGCCAGTAGCTCGTTGTTCCTGGTTACCAGGTAGAAAATGATGCTGAAGACGACGGCGACCAGGGGACCCTGAACCAGCTGAAAGATTTTAGCCTTCTTGGACAGGACCCGCTCCCACAGAATGAGGATCGCCAGACTGATGATCGCCACCAGAGTCGCTCCCGGACTGATGTAATTAATCGTATTCAGGATGGTGGAGAAGGTGTTTTCACCGTCGACCTGAAAAAAGGCAAAGTCCCCTTCCGGATCTACGTCGTACCCGAAAAAGTGGGGGATTTGCTTCAGGATGATGATGATACCGATACCGGTCAGCATTCCCTTGATCACGCTGGAGGGGAAGTAGTATCCGATCACGCCCGCTCTGAGCACGCCGAAAAGAATCTGGATGACCCCACCCAGGACCACGGCCACCAGGAAGTTCTCGTAACCACCCAGGGTGCTAATGGCGACTAGTACGATGGCCGCTAGTCCGGCCGCCGGACCACTTACGCCAATTTGGGAACCACTCAGGGCACCCACGACGATGCCGCCCACGATGCCGGCGATGAGGCCGGAAAATAAGGGAGCTCCACTGGCCAGGGCAATCCCCAGACACAGGGGAATGGCCACGAAGAATACTACGATACTTGCGGGAATGTCATTTCTTAAGCTTGCAAACATTTTCTCTTGTTTTCGTGCCCGGACGTCGAGCATGAGGGGGGAAAGAACTCAGAGCTGGTTGGCGCCTTGTTTTAGTTGGATATGAACGACGAATAAATCATCAATTGGGGGTCTTAATATACGTTGCCCCGGGCATTGCCCAAGTAATGACCAAAAAAAGCCGGTTTCGGGTCCGGGGAAATGGTGCATTTTAACCTTCGGGGGAAGGAGATCCGTAACTTTTGCGTTGCGATTGCCCGGAGGGCAGGTGCAGGCTTTTTCCGATAGAGCAGAGCGGACTTGCGGTTCCCCGGTTTTCCCCTTCTGCCACCAAGTTGCCTCGCACCACCCGCTCAACGATCGCCGAAAAAGCTTACCAGGTGTTCGACAATTTGGTCCGGTTGGTCTTCCTGTAGGAAGTGTCCGCCCCCGCTGATCGTATGGTGCTCCTGCCCCCGGGCTCCGGGAACCTGCTGATGAAAGAATTTTTCCGCTCCGGCCGTGATCGGGTCACCGTCACTGAAGAGGGTGAGGAAGGGAAGCTCCAGTTGCCGTAGTTTTTCCCAGGCCCGCCGGTTGGCGGGCGTAGCCGGATCCTGCGGGCCCGCGGGAACCAGCGCCGGGAAAATACGCGCTCCCGCCTTATAGCGTTCGTCGGGGAAGGGGGCGTCGTAGGCCGAAATTTCCTCGGCCGTCAGGGTAGTGAGCGAGGCCATCTGCAGGATGTCGCCCGCGGGAAAGGGATCCATCTGCCGGGCCATTTCCCGCCAGCGGAGGAAAGCCTTGCCCAGGTCCTGATCGCCGGTGGGCAGAAAAGTATTCGCAATGGCCACGCGGGAAAACCGCTCCGGATGCTCCGCCAGCAGGCGGAGGCCGATCAGGCCGCCCCAGTCCTGGGCGAAGAGATGGACGTCCCGCAGGTCAAGGTGGTCAAACAAAACCTCCCGCACCCAGTCCACGTGCCGGGCGTAGGTGTAGTCCGTTTCCCGCAGCGGTTTATCGGAACGACCAAAGCCGATGAGGTCCGGAGCTACCACCCGGTAGCCGGCTCCCGTGAGCAGGGGAATCATTTTTCGGTAGAGATAACTCCAGGAAGGCTCCCCGTGCAGGCACACGACCACCCGGTCGGCGGCGGGGTTTTCGTCCAGGTAGTGGAGACGCAGCTCCCCGGAGACCGTACAGTAATTGGGGGAGAAGGGATAGTCACGTAAACCGGAAAACCGGTCTTCGGGCGTACGGAGGGAAGGAATTGTGGGCATAGTTGGTGGCGTATCGGAAAGAGAATCCTAGACATCCTCCATGATGAAGATGGCATTTTTATTCGGGTCGTAGAATCCAAATTCGTTGGTCCCCCAGTCGGTTCCCATGCGCAGCTTTTGCGGGCTAACGGTGCCCCGCTGCACGAACTCTTCGAAAATTGGGAGGATATTTTCTACGTGAATCCTGACGACGGAACCACCCAGCAGCGGATCGTCTTCGGTATTGGCGTGCCACTGGAGGTGAAGCTCCAGGTTCTCCCGTTGCAGGATCGCGTACATATCGTCGCCTCCGACTTTAGTGAATCCGGTTTTTTCTGCGTACCAGGCCACGTCCCGGGCCATGTCTTCGGTGGGCAGCACGGGAATGGTGGACAAAAGGGTGGTTTTTGGGGGCATGTCGCTAAATTCTTTGGTGGATGATCGGGGGATGGCTAAGATAGTCCCGCCGACGTACTTCCACCAGACCCGTGGCGAAGGCGGAGGTCTGCCCAAAACCGGTATCTTGCCCCCCCCCTCCATACCCTTTTCCCTATGCCTTCTTCCCGCATTCACCACCATACCCCCGATTATCAGGATGATTCCGGAAAGTTTCCGTTGGCCTATCACCTGGAGATGATTCGCGACCAGGAACGGGTGGGGCAGATTTTCCGGGCCCTGGATGAGGTTCTGCAGCCCGATAGTGTGCACTGCGAGTTGGGGGTGGGCACCGGGCTGTTTGCCATCTACGCCGCCACCCGCTGTGCTAAGGTTTACGCCGTGGAGAAAGACCCGGCGGTATTCGAGTGGGCTAAGCAGAATATTGCGGCAAGCGGCGTGCGGGGTAAAATCGAGCTGGTTCTGGCCGATGCCCTGACCTGGCATCCTCCCGAGAAAACGGATAGTCTCCTGGTGGAGATGATGTCCGTCTGGGGAATCAATGAGCCCCAGGTTCCCATCGTCAATCACGCCCGGGACCACATCCTGAAGCCGGATGGTCGGGTGATCCCTGAGGGTATCACTAACCTGGTCGAACTCGGAGAATACGACTACGATCTGCACGGGGTGCGCTGCCCCGGGATCATTCCCCAGTTTTCCGGGGTGACGGCCCCGCGCATCAAGACCACCTCCGCGGTGGCGGTCCGCTACGATTTTCGTCGGGCCGTCCCGATGAATCATCAGGTCCGCCTTGACCTGCCGTTACTGGCGGGTGGCGTGGTGAATTGTGCCCGGCTGTCGAGCATCGTGGAGTTGACGCCCTCGGTATCCTTCTACTCCACCGATAGCCTGATGCCGCAGACCATCGTCCCCCTGCCAGGGGTGCGCGGACGAAGGGGGGAGGTACTGCGGTTTTCGGCTTCCTGGACCTGCCGCACCAGCCTGGAAGCAGCCCGTTTTGACGTCCGCAAGGCGTAATCGTCCTCCTGCGGGTTTTCGGCCAGGTTCAGCCGCCGGCCCTCCCGCCTTTCCCCTACCTTCGGGATGCATACACCGCAGCCCCATGAAGAAATTGTGGAAAGCCTTCGCCAAAATCGACTCGAACCGGATCGTCGCCTTCTCGGCCGTTTTCATCAGCTTGCTGGCCCTTATGGTATCGGTGCAGGAGATGCGCATCATGCGCCGCCAGCAGGAAATGACCATGTTTCCCTACCTGACCCTCGGGCGAACCTACAACGCCGAAGGTTTTGGGGTGGTCGTGAAGAACAGCGGTATTGGCCTCGCCAGAATCAACTCGGTCACGCTGACCGACGGAGACCGTTATTTTAATGACTGGTCGGAGGTGATTGAGGCGCACCTGCCGGACAGCCTGGTCTTCGGCTACGATATGTACCGCACCAGCCAACTCAATGAGGAAATTGTCACCCCCAACGAGGAGGTCACCCTTTTCTTCGTCGAATGGACGCCCGTAACCCGGGCCTACGAAGCCGCTACCCGGGACTTAACCATGGAAATTTGCTACTCCTCGCTACTTGGAGACAGTTGGATGGTTCGCAATGATGAGTTTATCGAACTGGACGGACCCTGCCCTCGAGACGAGTCCATCCAGTTCGATTAATTTCATTGGCCGCTTAGGGCTTCAACAGGGATTGGTAGCGCGCGGGGTCATTGAGCACTGCAATGGCTTCCTGCACCTCGCGGTCATTCCGGAGGCCCATCTGGACTTGCCCGCGCTGGTAGTAGTAGCGCCCGGCAATTTCTTTTTCGATGATGCTGATGATCTCATCCTTGTATTGCTGGATGGCGGCCAGTTGCTCCTGGTCCACCCGCTCCTGAATGGCGGCCAGCTGGTCGCTGATGTCGTAGCCTTCTTCTTCGGCGGCGGCCACGGCTTTTTCCAGGGCTTTTTCTGCCTTGGAGGTGTAGTCAAAATCGGCCCGTTGGAGGTAGGCTTCGAAGTCGGCCCAGTCGGTGAAGCGGAAATCGGCTACCGAGTCAATGCCTGGCCGATCGGCCACCCACTTATTGACGTAATCGAAGATGACGTATTCGTCAATGAGTCCCTGAGTAACGGCCTTACCGCCCAGTAGGGGCAGCTCGATGTCGGGGGCTACGCCACCGCCGTCCAGGACTTCCCGGCCGGCGCGGGTCTTGAACACCGCGCGCTCCGCGTCGGGAATGTCGTAGGGCTTTCCGTCACGGTACTCCAGTGCCTGGATACACCGGCTACTGGGAATGTAGTACTTGGCCGTGGTGATTTTTACCCGACTGCCGTAACCCGTTTCCATGAAGTTCTGCACGAGGCCTTTGCCGAAGCTCCGTTGCCCGATGAGGACGGCACGGTCTAGATCCTGCAGGGAGCCACTGACGATTTCCGAGGCGGAAGCCGAGCGGCCGTTAATGAGCACCGCCACGGGCATTTCCGGATCGAGGGGGTTATTGCGCGTTTTGTAGCTACGGTCCCAGTCCTTCACTTTGCCCCGGGTGGTGACGATGACTTCGTCCTTGGGCACCCAGATGTTGACGATGTCGACCGCCTCGTTCAGCAGACCACCGCCGTTGCTGCGCAGGTCCAGGACTACGCCCACCATATCGGGGTTGTCGGCCCGTAGCTTAGCGACGGCGTCACGGACGTTTTTGCCCGCCTGTTGGGTGAAGGTCGTGAGGGCCACGTAGCCCACGTTTTGGTCCAGCATCCCGAAGTAGGGGACGTTGGGGATGTTGACGTCGCCCCGCAGCAGGGAGATTTTCTTTTGCCCCTGTCCCGGCCGCTCGATGGTCAGGTCCATGGTCGTACCGGGGAAGCCCCGCATGATTTCTTCGAGCTGGTCGCGGGTGTACCCCACCGTTTCCCGGCCGTCGATCTCCAGAAGGCGGTCGCCGGTCTTCAGCCCGGCCGCGTCGGCAGGTTGGTCCTTGTAGAGGGTAAGGATGGTGGGCAGGCCGTCGATGTATTCAATGTCGGCACCGATACCCTGGTACTTACTGCTACGGGTCAGGCGGGCCTTTTCCACGTCCGTTTCGCTGATGTAGTTGGTGTAGGGGTCCAGCGAGCCCACCATGGCTTCGATGCCGGTGCGCATGAGCTTATTCGGGGCGATGTCGTCGACGTAGTAGGTGTTGACCTCCTTGTAGACGTTGGTGTAGATCTCGATCGCCTTCATGATCTCGAAGTACTTATCGTTGAGGGGGCTCACCGTGGCGGCCGTGAGCAGGACGAAAGCGAGGCCGGAGAGCAGGCCCGCAGTAACTTTTTTTCGCGTAGACATGGGGTAGCGTTTGAACATACCTTAGGGTAACGCTATTGGTCGGGGGCTTGTTGCTGGTGGTTGGTAGGGATCGTTGGGATTGTCAAGGTGAAGTACTTCTACGGATCCGGGTTGGTTTGGCGGATTTTAGGCATTTTGTCGTACTTCTACATATCTACGACGAAGTGGCGGATTTTGTGGGATTTGTCGTACTTCTACATATCTACGACGAAATGGTACACCATCCATATTTCCTCCCCGAACCACCGAACCATGGAAATGGTAGCCTACTGCTTGCGTCTGCCATGGCCTACTGAAGTCAATGGCTATCGGGCGCACCAGGATTTGTTCCCATTAAGGAGGGTTGGTGGTCGGAAGCCGGTTTCCCGAAGGCCTGGCCGCGGGAAGCGGCGTCCGACCACTTTAGGGGGGGCGAAGGACTATGATACTTCACCAACCGCCATCTCCAAAGACCGGATGTCGCCAAGTTCGCTGATCTTTTCAGGGGTGACCAAGTCTTCTGAGCAAGAGGGCGCGGAGCGTGCAGTGAAACGGAATACTCGGCTCAGCCGGTGCAGGTGCAAAGCAGGTTTGGAAGGGGCAAAAGCTGTTGGTTTTGCCGGTGCGGTAGCTGCACCGAAAGCAAATATTACCAGCTAACGCGGCTGATACCCCAACCAACCCGGCACCTGCACGCCGTTGCCCCCCCGTGCCGCAAAAAGAAAAGCCGGCTTCTCGGGGAGAAACCGGCTTTGCGCCTCAGGAAGGGCTCGAACCTTCGACCTACGGATTAACAGTCCGCCGCTCTAACCAACTGAGCTACTGAGGCAGTGCGTTTAAGCGGACGCAAAACTACGACACCTAAATTTATTTTGCAATACCTTTGCGGCGAAAAAAAGAAAAAATATGAGTCTCCTTTCCATCGGTACCATTGCCTACGACGATGTTTTCACTCCCTACGGGGAGGCCCGGATGATCGAAGCGGGTAGCTGTACCTACATCGCCATGGCCGCCACCTACTTTGTTCAGCCCGTGCAGCTGGTGTCCGTGATTGGAGGAGATTACAACCAGGAATTTCTCGATGACCTTCAGGAGCGCGGAGCGGACCTGGAAGGCGTGGAGGTAGTCCCCGACGGAAAATCCTTCTTCTGGGCCGGCCGCTACCACGATAATATGATGGGCCGCGACACCCTGGAAACCCAGCTGAACGTGCTGGCGGACTTTAACCCCAAGCTCCCCCAGAGCTACCGCAACACGGATTACGTGATGCTCGGTAACCTGTCTCCCCAGGTGCAGATGACGGTCATCGAGCAGATGGAAACCCGTCCCAAGCTGCTGGCCCTGGACACCATGAATTTCTGGATGGACATCGCCATGGACGAGCTGAAGCAGGTGCTCAAGCGCATCGATATGCTCATCATCAACGACGAAGAAGCCCGTCAGCTGAGCGGCGAGTTGAGCCTGCTGAAGGCCGCCGCGAAGATCGTGGAAATGGGCCCCGAGATTCTGGTCATCAAAAAGGGCGAACACGGCGCACTGCTGTTTAAGGGCGACCGGGTATTCTCGGCCCCGGCCCTGCTGCTCCCCAAAGTAGTGGATCCCACCGGCGCCGGAGACACCTTTGCCGGAGGACTGATGGCCTTCCTGGCCGGCACCGACGATACGAGCTTCGATAACCTCAAGCGCGCGGTCATCCACGGCTCGGCCATGGCCAGTTTTGTGGTGGAAGACTTCGGAACCCGCAGAATGCAAAACCTCGACGCCGCGCAAATCCGCGGCCGCGTCCAGCAGTTCGTGGACCTCATGAAGGTAGACGTATAAGTCCGCTCCGCCTTGGACACCCTGCTTGAGCAACTCATCGCCCAGACGCCCCTGGACTGGATCGCCGTGGCGACCGGCCTGCTGTACGTCTGGCTGGCCGCCCGCGACAACAACTGGTGCTGGCTCTTTGCGGCCATCAGCACGGCGGCCTGGGCCTACCAGTCGTTCTTCGTTTACGCCCTGGTCTCGGATGCCCTGCTGCAGGTGTTTTACTTCATCATGGCGGGGGTGGGGCTGTGGCGCTGGCGGAGGGCGGAAACGCCCGGAGCGTCGGCTCCCATCATCAGCATGCCCCTCCGGGAACACCTGCTGACGGTAGCGGGGAGTCTGCTGGGCGGACTGGCCCTGGGCTACGGCTTCAGCCAGATCATGACCGCCGCGGCTACCTATCCGGACGCCATTACCACCGTAAGCAGCGTACTGGCTACCTTCCTCCTGATCGGGAGAAGGCTGGAGAACTGGTTGTACTGGGTCGTCATTGACCTGGCCTACGTCTGGATTTATCTTTCTCAGGGGGCGGTGCTGTTCGCGGTACTCATGGGAATATACACGGTGATGGCCCTCTACGGTTACCTCAGCTGGCGCCGGGAACTACGGTAGCGAACAATCGGGGGCAGCCACGGGGTTACAGCGAATAATACCCGTTACATGGCCACCTCCACCGACACACTTTCCCGCCTGGTACTGCGCATTTTCCTCCTGATCGGCATCGTTGCCATTCTTTACTACGGTAGGTCCGTCTTGCTGTCTCTCTCCGTGGCGGGCTTGCTAGCGATGGTGCTGAATCCGCTCGACGAAAAGCTGCGCAGTTGGGGTATGGGCAGGAACCTGTCCATCGCCGGGGCCATGTTGGTCCTGGTGCTCTTTTTTGCGGGGCTCTTTATTGCGGTGGGGCAACAGGCCAATCAGTTTGCGGAAAACTGGCCCGAGATTGAGCGGCGAATCGCCGAGCAGGTAAACACCCTCAAGGGAGAACTGGGGCTGAAGACAAAAGACCTCACCGCTGAGGAAGGTACCTCAGGGGGTGGTTCGCTGATCACCACGCTGGGACAACAAAGTACGGGCGAAGCCAGTACGACGGGGGAACTCGTGGGGGCCATCCCCGGGGGGAGTAGTGGCGTGCTGAGTTTCGTTGGCAGTACGCTCGGCGTTTTTGGTGATTTCTTACTGATTATGGTTTACGTGGTGTTACTCCTTTCCCAAAAGGAACGCCTGCGTGGGTTTGCCATCCGCCGGGCACCTCCGGAGAAGCGGGAGGAAGTCGGGGAAACGATCGAAGAAAGCCTGGACATCGTGCAGCATTACCTCCGGGGTCGGTTGATTCTCATCGGTATCCTTTCGGTGCTTTACGCCATCGGGTTTTCCGTGGCGGGCCTGGATTACGCCATTTTGATCGCCGTTCTGGCGGCGATCCTCAGCATTATCCCCTACCTCGGAAACATCATTGGCGGCGTCATTGCCGTGGCCCTGGCGTTTGCCGGTGGAGGTGGTAGCCAGGCGATCATTGGCATTTTGATCACGATGTCCGTCGCCCAGATGCTGGAAAGTTACATACTGACGCCCCTGATTGTAGGGGATGAGGTGGAGATTAACTCACTGACGACGGTACTCTGCGTGGTGGGCATGACCATTTTGTGGGGGCCGGTGGGCGCCATCATCGCCATACCCCTGTTTGCCATCCTGAGAATAATCTTCCTCCACGTAGAGGGGTTGGAGGATTATGCCTTTCTGCTGGGGCAAGAGGAGTAGTCGCCCTCTTTTATCATCTTTACGGGCGTCGTACCTTCGGCCAAACTAAACTCCTCCTTCATGTACACTGCACTACAGCACGCCCACTCCGGTCTTCGTTGGGTGGTCCTCGTTCTTCTGGTTGCCGCCATCCTCAAGGCGACGAATAAGCGACGTGGAGGAAGCGTATACCCCGGAAAGGATAAACTCGCCCTGTTTGCCATGATCTCCGTACACGTGCAACTACTACTAGGGTTGATCCTCTACCTGTGGCTGAGCCCCTACGTGCAGTGGCAGGGAGACATCATGGGGCAGGAAATCGTCCGGTTCTACACCGTGGAGCACATTCTCGGGATGCTGATTGGTATTGCGTTCATCACCATTGGCTACTCGAAGGCCAAGCGACAAGTAGAGCTAAACGTTGGCTGGAAAACCATCGGGCGCTGGTATTTCTTCGGCCTCTTACTGATTCTGCTCTCCATTCCCTGGCCCTTCCGGGTGGGTTTTGACGCCGGCTGGTTCTAATTCGATGGGACTGTCGCGGCTAGTTTAAGCCGGGGATTTTGGGGTTGAAATCAAATGGTAAACTAACGTGAGGTTGGCTCCTGGCGACATTCAAAGGACCTCAAAATCTGTGATTTTTCGGACGTTTCGAGTGTCAACCATCACCCCCCCCAGCCTAAGGTTGAACCACGCATGATATGGCCTACGGATCCAGTACCGCCCAGCACTACGCAGCCTACCGCCCTCCGCTGCACCAACTGATTCTTGAGCGGGCATTGCCCGCAGGGCAGCAGTATACTGCTGCCCTGGATATTGGCTGTGGGGTAGGGCACTCGTCCCTGGCCCTGGCTTCCCGCGCCGTACAGGTGCTGGGGCAGGAGGTCAGCCAGGACATGCTCCGCCAGGCGGAGCGGCACGTCAGGGCAAACCTTCGTTTTACCGGCCAATCGCTGGCGGAGATCGCCAGCATACATCAGGGAACCTTCGACCTCGTTACCTTCGCCGGATCGCTCTTCTACCAGGATTCCACGGAAGTTTGGCGCCAGTTGCAAAAACTGGCGGCAAGTCAAGTGCACATTTGCGTGTACGACTTTGACGTAGACCTATCGCAAATTTTTCATCAGCTCGGCGTTAGGCCGCCGGCTGGCGATTACGACCACCGCCGCAATTTTGATGACCAGGACCTTGGTGCCTTTGGTCAGTCGGGACTGAAGGAATTCACACAGCGGTTCAGCTGTACCGCCCAGGAACTGGCCCACCTCCTATGCTCCGTAGAGGAATGGCGCGAGTTATTGGCCCCCAAAGCATTTGACGCCTTTACGGACCGGATTCGCCGCGAAATTGGGGAAAGCGCGGAGCTGGAAGCCCGCTGCTTTTATTCGGTCTATCATCGACCGACCGAATAATCGGAGAATGCTTTACTCCTGTTGGTGGGGGCGATCGATAATTTCTTCGGTCTCCCGCTTGCCGGCAACGTCAGCCGTGCCGGTCAGCTCCAGGATCAGCGTAAGGAGGAGAAAGCCCAGTAAAATATAGATCAGCAATCTCAGGGTGGAAGTCTTCTTACGCTCCGGACGGGGGGAGGTATCGGTGGCCATAACGGTGTGCAGTGGTTTCGGCGTGAAGGTAGTTATTCCGCGGCACAGCCACGAAAGCCAAATTGTAACCTATTTGCGTATTTTGATTATTTTTTGCCTTTTTATATTCAAAAAGTTGTCGAAAAGAGCGCCCGTAACTATATTTGTAACATCGGAAACAGAGAGAGTAGTTCCCGGTAATAATCACCTGAGATTCCTTATTTGATCGTTTTTGCAACCTCTATTAATTCAAGCCGAAGCACCCGCTTCGGCTTTTTTATTGGGGATGCTCTCCGCCGGAAGCACACTTCGGCAGGGGCAGGGGAAATCCGGCGAAGTCAGGGAAAGCCTCAGGCGAGGACGCCGCTGGCGGCGTAGCCGTAGTGGCGGGCACCTTCGGTCTCGTCGCGGTCTTCGTGTACGTGGGCCAGGAAGAAGCCTCCCTGGTCGTGGGTGGCGACGTTTTTGGTGAGGTTGCCCCGGTGCAGGGCTTCGTAGGTCGCGTAGTCAATGCTTTCCCGGTGGTCCAGTCGGTTGCGCAGGCCGAAGGCCTCCACGACTTCCCGCCAGCCAGCTTGCACTTCGGCGGCAAATACCTTGGACTTGGAGCCGCTGCCGTAGGCAAAGAAACAGTAGGACTCGCCGGCAATATCCCGGTCCAGATCCAGGGCGGCCTCCAGGCTGCTCATGAGGCTCAGGAACACACTTCCGGCGTAGAGGTTACCCACCCGGGAGCTGGCCCATTCGCCCGGAGCGATGCGATCCTGCACGAACTGTCGGTAATCCTCCGTTTTGGTGACCATGCGGAGGAACTCGGCACACTTGGTAATGTATTCTTCCCGGTCCTCGTAGTCATCCGCGCAGGGGACGCTGAGTCGGTTGCGCATCACGAATTCCCCCCAGGTGCCGTTTGCCCGGAGTTCTTCCATGTAAATTTCGGAGAACATTCTGCGGGCCTGGAAGGCATAGGGCAGGTGGAAGACGAGGAAGGAGAAATCCTCCAGTAGCGTTCCGGCTTCTTTCCCGGTGCGGCGGCGGTAGTCGATCAGGGCCTCCCGAATCCGGGCCTGGTAGGCCTGGTTGCTGTAGGGGCCGTCGAATACGGGGGTGATTTTGTGCAGGCTGAGGGAAGTCTCGTTGCAATCCAGTACCCCCTTAACTTCGAGGCCCTCCCCGAGTTTGGCTTCCAGCTGGTCCAGGTTGAAATCCTCGGCGGAAACATCCGGCAGGAGAGCGATGACCTCCTCGATGATTTCCCGCTTGCTCACCTTGCGCTGGGGCTTGAAAAAGTCATGTGCCGGGCGGGTCGCCACGCCGAAATCCGGATCGATGGCCAGCAAGCGCGGAGACTGTTTTACCAGCATGGCTACGGCACCGGCGCCCTGGGTGTATTCTCCGGGACTGTTCATCTCGTACTTCGCCTCGTCGCTGGCCACCACGATACCAATCCGGTCGGGTTTGGCGGCCGCCCACTCCAGGGAATTCTGCAGGGCATCCACGCCACCAATGCAGGCGAAGGTGAGGTCCACTACGTCGCAGTGCAGGAAGCAGTTGGGGCCGTAGGCGTCCGCAAAGTGATCCTTGAGCATGTCCAGCACGTAAGTGGCCGTGGGCTTCGCGCCGTCCAGGGCACTTTCCGTTCCCAGGTAGATGCGGCCGATTTGTGCGGGCTCCAGATCATTTTTGTGCATGAGGTCCAGCACGGCGTTGGCGGCCATGGTGGCGGCGTCTTCGTCGGCGTCGGCCAGGGCCATTTCGAGCAGTCCCAGTCCCTTGCTGAGCTTACCGTAATTGAGGTCCCGGGCCTGGGCCAGTTGCTCAATGGGTAAATAAATCTGGGGAATGTAAACGGCCAGGTCATCAATGCCTACGGTAGAAGTAGTCATAAGGGAAGAGGAGTGAATAATGAGAATAGTTGGCAAACGGATAGGTCCGATTCTGGTTTAGGGGGCGGCGGGTTTCCGGACCAACTATTCCGGGGAATTCCGATGGCAACGGAACGTAAGGAGACGCCGCCGGCAACTATTTCTCAAGCTCTACCGAAGCAGTCTGGGTACTGCGGATGTACTCCGTTACGATGGCTGGGACCAGGGGGCCGGTAAGACTGTGGCCACAGCCCCTGGTGGTGGCCAGGCGAGAGTTTTCCCAGTTTTCGTGCATGCAGCGTGCTCCGGCAATGGGGGCCACGTCATCCTCTTCGTCGTGAATGATCAGGCCGGGAACCTTGAGCCCCTTCACAAACTCCTTGAAGTTGATGTCGGCGAAGGACCGGTCCAGCTTACGCTGAAACTGATAGTCGATTCCGTACTTCACCCGATCGTTAGCCCCCACGATTTCGCAAAACTTATCCACGAAATTTTCCAGTTCACCGGGAACGGCCATGCTGATGATGTGTTTGGGCTCATGGGCAAAGTCGGCCTGGCTGGCGTAGTAAATGGCGGCCATGCCGCCGCCGGAATGCCCAATCCAGTAATCGGGCACGAAACCCAGTTCCTCCAGGTACTGGTCAATGGCCTGGCAGTAAACAAAGACGTTGAACCGCTTGCCACCGCTACGTCCGTGGGCGGGGGCGTCAATGGCGTAAATGTCGTAACCGGCCTTGGCCAGTGGTCCGAAGAGTTCGTACCAACGTCCCGTGTAGCTTTCCCAGCCGTGGAGGAGAAATACGGAAGGCCCCTTGCCCGGCCAGTGGTAGCAATGAATGTTGGTCCCGTTGAAGTGTACCGTAGACTGATCGGCTTCGCTCAGAAACTGTTCGTTACTGGGGTCTTCGGGAAACCGGCGCGGCTTGGTCAGCAGATAGTAACCAATCTTCCCGGCCTGACGCCGGGACATACGTGCCGTGCCGTTCAACAGGCGGCGTAGGCCGCCAATCACGAGCTTTTCTTTAGTATTGGCCATTGGTGTAGAGCAACGTTTGGTCCCGGCTGAGCACGTGGATTGTCCTGTACTTTTCCCCGGCGTCCCCCAAAGGACCTCAAAATCTTTGATTTGTCGGACCCTTTGAAGACGCAGGGCGTCAATTGGGTTGTCCTCGTAGTGTTTATCGGGAGGAACCATGGTTCCTTTACGATAATCCTTTGCATGTCAACCTGGCAATCCTTGTCCTCAGCTTAAGCAAGTATGCACTACAAACTTAAGACGAGTCTCGGGAACTTAAGGGAAAATCATGTGGTTATCTACACACTGAAAAACCCCACCCATGAGTAGACTGATCCGTCAATCCCTTCGCCGACTCATTCAGTTATACTTCAAATCCTACAATGGCCTGCCGTTCAAGGTGTGGATGATCGCCCTGGTTTTACTGGTGAACCGTAGCGGGGCTATGGTGGTGGCTTTCCTCTCGGTATACCTGATCAACGCCCAGGGATTTAATCCCATTAAGGCCGGATACGTCATGATGTTTTTCGGGGCGGGTGGCATCGTGGGAAACTACGTTGGCGGAATTCTTAACGACCGTTTCGGCTCATGGCACCTGATGTTTTTCAGCATGATTGGTTCCGGCATCCTGTATATTCTGCTGGGGCAAACCACCGATTTCTGGTTACTCTGCCTGCTGGCCTTTATGATCTCGGTGGTGGCGGATGCCTTCCGGCCCGCCAGCCGGGCGGCCATCACCTACTATGCACCCCGGGAGAAATTGACGCAGGCCTTCGGCCTGCAGCGGATGGCCGTTAACCTGGGGTTTTCTGTCGGCCCGGCCCTGGGCGGATTTCTGATCGGTAACTACGGCTACGAGCTCTTGTTCTGGGGCGACGGGCTCACCTGCCTGCTGGCCGCCGCCGTCTTTTACCTCGTGCTCCCGCCCGACGAAACGACCCGTCCGCTGGTCGCCCGCCCCGGTAGGACTCCGGCCAACACGGCCGAACTGCTGGACGCGGCACCTGCGGCAACGCCCACCACCCCCGCCCTGAAGCAATCGTGGATGATCCTCTTCGGCATCGCCAACATGGCCATCATTCTGTGCTTCTTCCAGTTCTTCAGTACCGTGCCGGTGTACCTGAAGGAAGTCGGGTATTCCGAACAGCAGGTGGGCTACCTGATTACCCTCAGCGGCCTCATCATCGTGCTGGTGGAAATGCCCCTGCTCTATCTGACGGAGCCCCGTTTCCGCCCCGTGACGGTGATGCTGCTGGGCACGGCCCTGATCATTCTGGCCTACCTGATCTTACCCACTACCGCCGTGGCGTGGTTACCCCTGGCCTTCATGATTGCCATTCTCACCCTTGGGGAAATTCTGTACATGCCCTTTACGAGTAGTTACGTATCCCACCATGCCCCCCGGGCCCGACTGGGGGAGTACCAGGGCGTCCTTTCCGCCAGCTATTCGGCGGCCTTTGTCCTCGGTCCCTTCATCGGTTTTGGGGTGGCGGAGCACTACGGCTACGAAGCCGCCTTCTACGTCTGTAGCGGAGTGGCGCTGCTCGGCTGGTTGCTGCTGACCAGGGTGGATGGCCTGCGGGAAAAAGTCAACCTCAGGTCAGGACGTCCACTACCGTCTTCAGGGTAACGAAGAGGGGTTCCCGGCCTTCCTTGGTGATCGCGTCTTCCTCGTCGGCCACCAGCATATCCTCCACGAAGGCCAGTAGGTCCTCCTGGGGGCTTTGCTCGAAAAAGGGGGTGAGCCGGTCCCGGAAGTTACCCTTGGTTCCCTGCAGGATGACGTAGTTGGCCTCCTCGGCGGCGGAGATTTGGGCCACGTCGGCCACGCCGGGTTCCACCAGCTGATCGGTCACGGATTGGTAAATCACCAGGGCGCCAAAGAGGAGAAATTCGCGCTCTTCCTCGGTGAAGGCCTCGGTCTCTTCGTTGGTCAGGTAGCTCATCAGGAAGGGCTGCGCCTCGGCAAAATCCTGGATTTCTACCGCAAAGTCATCCCGCCCACTTTCCAGCCGGGCCAGGACGCGTTCAATGGTGGATTCGGTGATCATCGACGGGGTAGATTTGGTGGGGAAACGAATAGATTTTTTGGCTGCCGCAGGTGCCGGGGCTCCGGGTATGGCCAGGTACTCAGGCCGTTGCCCGGGGCACGAACCCGAAGCGGGCGCCGCCTGCATCGGCGATGAGAAAGCAGAGGGTGTCCGGACTGTTCTTGTACACCTTGCGGAAGGGGTCAATTTTGTCCTGGGTAACGATCTTCTTGGCCACCAATTCCTCCAGCGTGGACACGTTGACCCGCCAGGTGATGCCCCGGTTGGTGGGGATCTCCAGCACGAAGATGCCGGGAGCATGGTCGTTGTTTTCCCCCGGATACGCAAAGAAGATGGGGTAGTTGCTGACGTTCTCGTCCACGACGGTGTCCGCCGCCTGCGCCAGGCCGCCGCGGTAGGGGAGGATGTCGTCCTGGAGTTGGACCCAGTGAAGGTTTTGCTCTGCCATGGTGTGCAATCGTTTTAGGGGGCCAGTCGGACAATCTCCCAGGGCTGTCCCTCGGCCGGCCGGCGGTACACGAGCCGATCGTGCAATCGACTACTGCGCCCCTGCCAGAACTCGATGGCGTCGGGCACGATGAGGTATCCACCCCAGTGCTCCGGCCGCGGTAAATGGTCGGCATCGGCGTAGGTGGATTCTACCTCCTGCTGCCGCCGTTCCAGAAATTCCCGACCGGGAATCTCCTGACTCTGCGGACTGACCCAGGCGCCAATCTGACTGCCCTTCGGGCGGCTCTGGAAGTAGCGATCGGAGTGGGCCACGGGAAGTTTTTCCACCCGTCCCTCGATGCGCACCTGCTGCTGGTGTTCCAGCCAGTTAAAAACCACGGCGATCTGAGGGTTATGGTTGAGTTCCCGTCCCTTCCGACTGTCGTAGTTGGTGTAAAAAATGAAGCCCCGTTCGGTGGTTTCCTTCAGCAGGACCACCCGTGCGGCTGGCCGGCCCTTTTCGTCGATGGTCGCAATGACCATGGCGTTTGGCTCGGGAATCTTGTTCTCCAGGGCGGCTTCAAACCACTGTTTGAACTGCAGCATGGGGTTGGGATCGGCCTTGCTTTCCAGCAATTCGTCGGCCTGATAATCCACCCTCAGGTTGGTGGCGTCAATGGACATAATAAATCCTGGTTTAGGGCTTGCCTTTTGGTGAGGGGGTTAGGCGGCCGCTTTCAGCCGATCCAGCATTCCTCCTCCCAGTTTAGATTTGGCGTACTCGGCGTCGACGGTAAAGTGCTTGACTTCCTTCTTGCCGGGCAAATCGAACATCGCGTCCGTCATGATGGCCTCACAGATGGACCGGAGGCCCCGGGCCCCCAGTTCGTAATCGAGGGCCGTCTGGGCGATGTAATCGATCACGTCGTCCTCGAAAATCAGGTTGATGCCCTCCAGGCGGAACAGGTGCTGATACTGCTTCAACAGGCTGTTGTGGGGCTCCACCAGAATGCGCTTCATGGCCTCTAGGTCCAGAGGACGCAGGTAGGACACCACGGGGAGTCGACCGATCAGTTCGGGAATCATCCCGTAGCGACGAATGTCCTTGTGCGTGACGTACTGCAGCAGGTTTTCTTCGTCGATCTTTTCCTGTTCACCGTTATTGAAGCCAATTACCTTGGTATTCATCCGGCGGGCAATAATTTTTTCAATGCCGTCAAAGGCCCCCCCGCAGATAAAGAGGATATTCTGGGTGTTGACCTTCACCAGTTTCTGCTCGGGGTGCTTACGCCCACCCTGAGGGGGGACCATAACTTCGGTACCCTCCAGCATCTTGAGCATCGCCTGCTGTACGCCCTCTCCGCTAACGTCCCGGGTAATACTGGGGTTGTCGGACTTGCGGGCCACCTTGTCCATCTCGTCAATGTAGACGATGCCGCGTTCCGCGGCGGCGACGTCAAAGTCGCAGACCTGGAGCAGGCGGGAAAGGATGCTTTCCACGTCTTCGCCCACGTAACCGGCCTCGGTAAATACCGTGGCGTCCACAATCGCGAAGGGGACGTCCAGGAATTTGGCGATGGTTTTCGCCAGCAGGGTTTTACCCGTTCCCGTCCGGCCCACGAGCATGATGTTGCTCTTTTCGATCTGGACTTCATCCTCGGAGGTAGGGGGATGGTTGAGGCGTTTGTAGTGATTATAAACGGCTACGGACAACACTTTTTTGGCCGCATTCTGGCCAATGACGTACTTATCCAGGTGTTCTTTGATCTGCCGTGGCGTGATGTTCCGGGGCAGCTTGAATTCGTGGCGGGCGGCGGCTGCGCCGGGCTTGTCCTGGGCGGGCATCGCGCCTCCGTACAGCTCTTCGGCGACGATCTCCTGGGCCTGTTCGACGCAGACTTCGCAGATGTGCGCGTTCAGTCCGGCGACCAGCACGAGTGCTTCGCTGTTGCTACGCCCGCAGAAGGAGCATGATATTTCCTGTCGTTTTCCTCGCATCATGGCGGATAGGAAGTTGTTTTTTGACTACAGTCAGTAAATAAAGCGGGCCACCGTGGACGTAATGCTCCACGACGGCCCGCCCGTTGGCCGGCTAAGGGCCGGTATTGGGATCAGTTATGATTTTTCCCTTTTGAGGACTTCATCAACCAAACCGTACGCAACGGCTTCGGGCGCCGTCATCCAGTTGTCCCGGTCGCTGTCCTTCTCGATGGTCTCAAAAGACTGGCCGGTATGGTTCGCTAAGATAGTGTACAATTCGTCCCGCAGCTGAGAGATCAGACGATAGTTGATCTCCATGTCAGAAAACTGACCCTGCATACCACCGCTCGGCTGGTGAATCATCACCCGGGCGTGGGGCAGAATGGAGCGTTTTCCTTTTTCTCCGGCCGCCAGCAAGACGGAGCCCATGGACGCCGCCAGACCCGTACAGATCGTGGCCACGTCGGGGGTGACGTACTGCATGGTGTCGTACATGCCCATGCCGGCAATTACGCTGCCGCCGGGGCTGTTGATAAACATCTGAACGTCCCGCTTCGGGTCTACGGATTCCAGGAAGAGCAATTGTGCCTGGACGATATTGGCTACCTGATCCGTCACGGGTACCCCCATGAAGATGATCCGGTCCATCATCAGGCGACTGAAAACATCAATGGCGGCGATGTTCAGTTGCCGTTCTTCAATTACATTGGGGCTGAGGTTGTTAATCTGGGGGGCGGCCATTCCGCCTACGTGCTTCGCATACTGTTCGAGGTGCATCGAACTCATACCCATGTGGCGGGTGGCGAACTTCATAAATTCATCCTGTGGGATCATATCGTTGGATTGAAGGGTTGTCGCTATTAAGTAGCTTCCTCCCCGTAAACGCATTATCTCCCCTTGGGTTGACTATGGCGAACAATCCGATTCACCCCAATGGGTTGGACAAAATGCCGCGCCCCCCGCGGAGATTCCACGGGGGGCGCGTTAAGGACAAGTAGATCAGCCTGGTAGGAGGTCAAGGCAGTTACTCTTCCTCCGTAGCCGGCGTATTTTCTTCGTTGAAGGTCTTGATCACTTCGTTGAAAGTATCTGCGTCGACGGGCTTGTCCTCAATGGTTACTTTTTCCCGTACCGCGGCCATGATTTTCTTTTCGATGGCGTTGCTGGACAGTTGCTCCCGTTGCTTCTCGTCCTGGAGCATTTGCCCGACGTAGTTGTCGATGAACTCGTCGGTGAGGAAGTCGGGGCGCTGGCCGCCGAGCATGCCCATCAGGCTTTCCAGGGCCTCGGCCCGTACGTCTTCGTATTCGAGCTTGACCTCGTTTTCGGCGGCAAACTTGTTGCGGATCAGCATCCACCGTACGCCGCGCTGGAACATCTCAAAGGTTCCGTTGGGGTCTTCCCGGTGGATTTTCTCCATCAGTTCGAGGGGAAGCTCAATGGTGGTGTCTTCCACCAGATCGCGCTGAATGGCAAAATTCACCATGGCCTCTCCCTGGCGATCAAAGCCGGAGGCATTGTCTTCGGCAATTCGCTTACGCAGGTCCTCTTCGGTTTTCACCGCTCCGGATCCGTCAAATTTGGTGAAGAACTCTTCGTCGAGCTCAGCGGGGACAATCCGGCTGATCTTGTCGATGGTCAGTTCAAATGATTTGCCGGAGATGTCGGTTTCTGCGTCCTCCAGTTCCAGCAGGTACTTTTTGACGTAGGCGTCGGTACTGTTCTTCTCCAGGGTATTGAGGTCGTTGATGGTGGTGGAGAACCCAACCTTTTTACCCATCAGCATTTCCTGAGCCTCCTCGGTCAGGTTATCCATGTAAAGCTTGGCGGCGTTGGTGATGGGATCCTCCATGGGACCAGCTTCCGTGAAGGTAACGTCAAGAATGTCCTCGCCTTCCACGGTGCCGTCTTCCACTTCCTGGTTTTCACCCTGCTGCTTGAGCAGTCGAGCGACCTGTTCGTCGAGGAACTCGTCGTTGGTGTCCAGCACGTACTTTTCGTAGGTCTTGGTGGGAAGCTCCAGATCAAATTCCGGTTCCAGGGCAAGATCGTATGCCAGGGTAATGTCCTGCAGCGTTTGGGCCGTAATGGCGGGGGCGGGCTTGTCTTCGTTGGGCATCGGGCTGAAGATCAGCTTGATGTCGTTCTCCTCAATGTAGCCAAACAGGGATTCCCGGATCTGATCGTCCAGGATTTGGCCCAGCACCTGGTTACCCATCATTTTACGAAGGGTGCTCAGCGGAGTTTTACCCTTGCGGAAGCCCTTCATGCTGACCTTTTGCCGCTGCTTTTTCAGCTCGGCGTTCAGCTTTTCGTTCAGTTCTTCCTTGGAAATGGTTACTTCGATTTGTCCGGTAACCTTGCTGGTCTGCTCAAAATTTACGTTAGGCATACTTCGTCGCTGCTTTGCGCCCAGTCGGGCGGGATAAAAAAAGCCTGCCCGGAGGCAGGCCTTGGGTCCCGGTAACCGGGAAATATAGGTGCGGGTGAAAGGACTCGAACCTTCACGCCTTGCGGCACTAGATCCTAAATCTAGCGTGTCTACCAATTCCACCACACCCGCGTGGGGATTGACTTGTAGCGCATGATTGCGCTAAAGCGGCACAAAAGTAAAGCCTTTTAAATTAGTACGCAAGTCGCCGAGCCGAAGTGAGGGATTAAATCAGCGGACGTACCCGGAGGCGATCATCATTGGACGGCATTCACTTCGGGTAAGGCGGTTTGTTGTGCCCGTTTTTCGCTGATTTGTTGCCGTAACTCTGCCCGTAATTGCTCACTGGTTTTCCGGCTTCCGTCATGACTCCAGCCCGGAGGACCGAACAGGTAGCCGAACCGACTACGCCAGTCCGGAGCACGCCAAACGTCCCGGATCATAGCCGACCACTCGTGGGTAGCGATGATGAGGGGGTTAAAGGTATTGATGTTGGTGGTCAGACCATAGATGGGCCTTTCCTCTTCTTCCTGGAAGGTTCCGAACAGACGATCCCAGATGATCAGCACCCCTCCGTGGTTACGGTCCAGGTACTTTACGTCGCTGGCGTGATGAACCCGGTGATGACTGGGCGTATTGAAGAACCACTCAATGGGCCGCCACATTTTGTCAATGGCTTCGGTATGGATCCAGAATTGGTAAATGAGGCTCACGCTGCCGAAGATGGCCACCATAATGGGATGAAAACCGATGAGGGGTAAAACCGCCGCGAAGATGAACGCGCCGGATATGGTACCCGTCCAGGTTTGGCGCAGGGCCGTGGCCAGGTTATACTTCTGACTGCTGTGGTGCACCACGTGGCTCGCCCAGAAGTACCGCACGGAGTGGCTGGTCCGGTGAAAGACGTAATACATAAAGTCTTCGGCGAAAAAGCATAGCACCCAGACCCACCAGGCGGCACCGAGGTCAAACAAACGAAACTGATAAAGCCAGAAGTACACCCCCACGGTAAGCACCTTAGTGAAAAGCCGGATGATGGCGTTTCCGATCCCCATGGAAAGGGAGCTCAGGGTGTCTTTAGTCTCGTACCAATCCTTTTGGTCATACACCGCAACGCCGATCTCGACCAACAACAGGAATAGGAAGGCCGGAATCGCATAGTGAATGGCGATGGGGTTGTCCGCGTAGATGAAATCAGGCATGATTAGTGGCGTAGGCAAAGCAAAGTTAGCGAATTTTCGCTTCTGGCCTTTAGGCTTTGCCCCCGTACGCTTACGCTAGCATCCACCAGAAAATTTTTCGGTTGAAGACCTCATCGTCCAGTAGCTACATTTTTACCGCACCAAAATCACCTCGGAATTTTCTTGCCGCTCGGTCCCCACGCCCCGCATTAGGAGGGTGTCGCCCCGGAAGGTGACGGTCCAGTTGCTGTCGTCACCGACTCCGGCGTCGCTGTCGAGGCTGACGGCACCGGTTTCGGGTCGGTAGGTATAGGTGCCACCGTTTTCCCGCAGTTCCCCACTGCCGCTACTGAAGGTGCCATCGGCGGCAAAGTCGAGCCAACGGTCACCCGCGGGATTGAGTTGGGGGGCGACGTCCTCCTCGTAAATTTTTACACCGATCATATTCCACCGACCCAGCAGGGCATCGGCGGTGGTTGGGGCGGGAGCACAGGAATACAGGGCGGCGGCGAGGGCCGTCAGAAGAAATGAGCGCATGAAAGGGATTGTTTCCCGTCAGATGCGCCTTAGCTAAGGAGTGGCGGTTACTTGAGCTTAAACTTCACGGGTAAATGAAAGGATACCCGGACGGGCTTTCCCTTATGCAAACCCGGTTCCCAGCGCATGCTGGTGTTTTGCATGTCCCGGATAACCTTGGCGGCGGCCTCGCCGGTTCCCGCTCCGGGGTCGCGCACAATGCTGACGTTGGTGATGGCACCGTGGGGTTCCACGACAAAGCGGATGACGGCCATGCCTTCTATCCCCAGATCCCGGGCCTTTTTGGGGTAGCGGATATGTTGGTATACATAATCCAGCATGGCCCGGTCGGCGCACTGCTTCCTTTTGGCGTACTGCCAGACATCACCGCAATCCTTTCCGGGAAAGAGCGGCATCTGGTCGACGACCTTGAAGATTTCTCGGGAGCTATCGGTGCCGGGGGAGGTGTTCGCGTAATAGGCCAGACTAAAGGCGAGTAAGAAAGTGCCCAGGGCCATACTGAGGCGTAGGTAAGGGTTGAGGTTTGACAAGATTTGGGTGTTTTTACTGGGGGGATGCCAAAGGGAGGGGTTTTGGTGGGCGGGGGTGATAAATTTTCATTTTTTTCAGCTTTCACCTACTAAGTCTACATGTAGACTTAGTAGGCGGAAAACGCCAAAATTCCGCCGGTTACGCTTTATCTCAGGTCAAATCTGACGGGGAGATTAAACCGCACCCTTACGTCGCGTCCGTCCAGCAGTCCCGGCTCCCACCGCAGATTATCTTTTTGCATCCGGCGAATGACTTCGGCGGCGGCCTCGCCGGTTCCCGCTCCGGGGTCCCTTAAAACCCTGATGGTAGATAAAGTCCCGTCGGGCTCGACGACAAAGCTGACTACGGCTACGCCCGTAACGGCGTTTTGCCGGGCAGTTTTGGGGTATTCCAGGTGACTATACACGTATTCCATCAGGGCTTGTTCGCCACATTCTTTGCGGTCGTCGTAGAAGGAAAGGGAGCGGCAGCCGGCTCCGGGAAACACGGGCATTTGGTCCACCAACTGATGAATTTCTCTTCCGGGCACTTCCACGGGCCGGTTGAGGTAGAGCTTACAGGCGTAAGGAGGAGACTCCACCACCGTGGGAGTGCTTGCGTAATAGCCCACCGCGAAGGTGCTGCAAAATAGACTGAGGAAAAGGCTCAGGCGGAGGTAGGGGCTTCGGGCGGGTAACATAATGAAGGCAGGGTTTTAAGGTTAAATGCTCCGGAAGAGTCAATTTGACGTGTCCGGATATTCATTAGATTCACAAAGCCACCAAAAGGTTGCACTAAGGATATACACTGCACCTGCCCTCCGGGCCCAATTCCAGCCTTGAGCCAAAGAAAAAGCCCCACGATCTGCGACAGACCGTGGGGCTTCGATTGCTTTTGGGCGCATAGCGCAGGTGCCATGCAGTACCAAAAGGCAATGTTTTCCTAGAGCAGCGGAGCAATGACCAGCGCCACAACGCTCATCAGCTTCAGCAGGATGTTCAGGCTGGGGCCGGAGGTATCCTTGAAGGGGTCACCGACGGTGTCACCAACGACGGCCGCCTTGTGGGGATCGGATCCTTTGTGGAAGATGGTACCCTGTACGCTGGCACCTTCTTCGAACATTTTCTTGGCGTTGTCCCAGGCACCACCGGCGTTAGACTGGAAGATGGCCATCATCACACCGGCACTGGTTACTCCGGCGAGCAGACCACCGAGCATCTCGGCACCACCGCCGAAACCGACGACTACGGGCGTGATTACGGCAATCAGACCGGGCATCACCATCTCACGGATGGAGGCGGCCGTAGAGATTTCTACACACTTGGCGTAGTCAGCCTTACCGTCAGCGGCGTCAAAAATTGCCTGGTCTTCCTTGGAGAACTTGCTTTCGTCGGAGTCGTGCTTGCGCATCACCTCCAGGGCGGCCTTCAGCTCGGGAATTTCGTTGAACTGACGGCGTACTTCCTGGATCATGTCGTTAGCGGCCCGTCCTACGGCCTCCATGGAGAAGGCAGAGAAGAGGAAGGGAAGCATGGCGCCCAAAAACAGGCCGGCCATTACGTAGGGGTTGGCAATATTGATCGCATCAATGCCGGCGGTTTGCATGAAGGCGGCGAACAGCGCCAGGGCCGTCAGGGCGGCAGAACCAATGGCGAAACCTTTACCGATGGCGGCAGTGGTGTTACCCACGGCGTCGAGCTTGTCGGTGCGCTCCCGAACCTCGGGCTCGAGGCCCGCCATTTCGGCGATACCACCGGCATTGTCGGAGATCGGACCGTAAGCGTCAACGGCCAGCTGGATGCCGGTGTTGGAAAGCATACCAACGGCGGCGATGGCGATACCGTAGAGGCCAGCGAAGTAGTAAGCACCAATAATGGCGGCGGCCAGCACGATGATGGGCAGTGCCGTAGAGCGCATGCCTACCGCCAGACCGGCGATGATGTTGGTGGCGGAACCGGTCAGTGACTGGTCCACAATTCCCTGAACGGGCTTGGTACCCGTTCCGGTGTAGTATTCGGTGATGTAGCCGATACCCAGGCCGGCGACAAGGCCGAACAGGATGGCGTAAAATACGCCCATGCTGTTGTAGGATACCTCGTTAAAGGTCCATTCTGCGGGCAGCAGGGTGGTCACGGCAAAATAAGTAGCGATCAGCATGATGGCCGCGGCGATCAGTTCGCCAGTATTCAGGGCCTTCTGGGGGTCACCACCTTCCTTCACGCGGACAAAGAACGTACCGACGATGGAGGCAACGATACCGATGCCGGCCACTACGAGCGGCAGCAGGACGGCATTCAGGCCATTCAGCTCACTATCCATGAATTGGGGCAGTGCCATGAAGGCCGCACCAATTACCATCGTACCGATGATGGAGCCTACGTAAGATTCAAAGAGGTCAGCACCCATACCGGCAACGTCACCTACGTTGTCACCAACGTTATCGGCGATGGTGGCGGGGTTGAGGGGGTGGTCTTCGGGGATACCGGCTTCTACCTTACCCACGAGGTCAGCACCAACGTCGGCGGCCTTGGTGTAAATACCACCACCAACCCGGGCGAAGAGGGCAATCGAAGAAGCACCGAAGCTAAAGCCGGTGAGTACGGTAATCGTCTGTAGTACGTTTTCCGTCGTATCCACACCAAACTGGCCCTGGAAGATGAAAAACAGGAGGCCAAGGCCAAGCAGACCAAGACCAACCACACCAAGACCCATTACGGCACCGCCGTCAAAGGCAACTCCCAGCGCCTTGCCGAGGCTTTCCCGGGCAGCGTTGGTGGTGCGAACGTTCGCTTTCGTAGCGACCCGCATACCGATGAAACCAGCCAGGCCGGAACAGATGGCACCCAGCACGAAGCTAACGGCGATCATCCAGCTGGAGGTGGCGGGGTCGGCGGTGAAGGCCAGGAGTGCAGCAACGACGGCTACGAAGATGGCCAGAATGCGGTATTCCGCCTTCAGGAAGGCCATGGCTCCGTCGGCAATATTGTTGCCAATCCGTACCATTTTTTCGTTACCGGGGTCCTGCTTGCTGACGCCAGCGGACTTGATGGCCATGAAAACCAAAGCGAGAATACCCAAAGCGGGTACCGCCATAAGAATTGTAGAAACCATAAATGAAAAGAGATTTACTTGTTTTGAAGAAAGTTTTGCTAGCGCAGTGCATCGCGCTCCAGTCTTCGATGACAAGCGATCTAGATGGCCGCAGGGGCGGAGTAGTTTTAATGGGTGAGGCCCCTACGCTTCAAAAGGTCGTTGACCCGAAATTCGCCGCAAAAGTAAGGATACTTTGGGGATTGTGTAAAATGGACGCTAAGGTATCTTGCCTTCTATCCGGTTTTTACCGGGGGTATGGCCGTTTTCGGGACGGCACGGCAGCTGGGGAGGGAGGTTGGAGGACTAAGGATTTAGGCGTAAGGTGGTAGAGAGAAGGAAGACGGAAGTAGGAAGTAGGAAGAAGGAAGAAAGAAGTGGCTTTTAAAACCCCGCACCTATGGTTGAGACATTTCACGTCGAGCGGCTCACACTGGGAATGAAAGCCCAAAGAGAGAAGGAAGACAGAGGTGGCACTCATCAAATGCATCGAGCGTTTATGCGGCTTGCCGAAGTCGACGGCGTGCAGTGAACTTATCCAAGGTTGTGTCACTAGAGACACCCTGATCAAAACAGTCTATCGTGCTGGCCCTGGCCAAACGGCTGTTGGTCTGATCAGTGGAGTGGTTACCAAAAGTCTTGAGTTGTCGGACGACTGCTCGGACCACCATTTTCTTGGCAATGCCGGCGAAAACGAGTGTTCCGACCAGGCCGTTTGTTAGTGATGGATCGGGCAATTAGGAACCGTGCAGTCTATGGAAATAGACTTCATCCGCCCACGTTGCATCAGCGCCTTATGGCTACTCCAATACCACGGTCTTTCACAATAAAAGATGGGCAGAACATCATCTGCCCGAGTTTTCTGATAAGTCTGAAATAGTCGTTTCGCAGCGGTTACTTTGCGAAAGTCTGGCCGGTCAATGGGCGCATAGTTCCAGAGTACCGTATCCGCCATGGCTACGGGCAGAATAAATTTCTCACCGATCTCCCGACGGCATTCATTCAAAGGAACATCTCGAAGAATGCGCTGGAACAGTCCGTCAAGCTGCTCCGTTGGGATGTTCCCGGCACTTGCCGAGAACGCGGCATAGGCGTCAAGGGATATCCGCTCCGGGGCCGTCACTCGGAAATGAAGAAAAAGAGCCAGCGACTGCTCGGTTACGGCCGGTAAATGCTCGTACAGCCGAATGACCAGGTTTTTGAGGCAGGGTTGTTGCACGGCAGAATAATGGTGGACGGTCTGCCGCTGCCCCACCGCCTCTCCCGAAAACATCATCGTCACCAACAATAAGCAGAGCGTAACCAGCGCAGAAGGTTTCATGCCTGCCAAAATAGGGACGTCCCTTTATCTACCCCAACTCGTCCAGCCGTTCGGTCACCCTGGCGGCGATCTTTTCCATCACCCCGTCCTCAAAGGGGTTTTCCAGGCCCGCCAACTCGACGAGCTTCAGGAATCCCATGGAGCCTCCGGCTTCACAGAGCCGGACGTAGTCGGACCAGGCAGCCGCGTGGTCCTCTTCGTTTTTCAGCCAAAACTGGAAGGCACAAATCTGGGCCAGGCAGTAGTCGATGTAATAGAAAGGCATGCCGAACAGGTGGAGCTGACTCTGCCACATGCCGCCCTGGGCCAGGAAGGGGTGGTCGGTGTAGTCCACGTGAGGCATGTATTCGGCCGCGATATTCAACCAGGTGGCGTTCCTTTCCGCCGGCGTCATCTCCGGACGTTCGTACACCCGGTGCTGGAATTCATCAATGGCACAGCCGTAGGGCAGGAACCGCATCGCACTTTCCAGGTGGGAGTAAAAATACTTTTTGGCGTCATCGCCAAAGAAGTCCGGTACCCCGGGATAGGCAAAAAACTCCATCGACATGGAGTGAATCTCCGCCGCATCGTAGGTGGGCCAGGCGTATTCCATCGGTTTGAGCTTCCGGCTGCTGTACACCTGGAAGGCGTGCCCGAACTCGTGGGTGAGCACGTCCACGTCATGACTGGTGCCATTGAAGTTGGAAAAGATGTAGGGCGCGCCGTAGTCGTTGACGTAGGTGCAGTATCCTCCGGGAGCCTTGCCGTCTTTGGCTTCCAGGTCCATCAACTGGCGGTTTTCCAGTAGTCGGAAAAATTCTCCGGTCTCTTCACTCAACCCGTCGTAGAGCTTACGGGCCGCATCGACGAGTACGTCCCGTCCTCCCACCGGCGTGGGGTTGCCGTCGGGAAAGCGGAAGGCCGTGTCGTAGTAGCGGATTTTTTCCACTCCGATCCGTTGCCGTTGCGCTTCGGCCAGTCGCGCCGCGATGGGAACGATGAATTCCTTTACCTGTCGGCGGAAATTGGCCACGGCCTCCGGACCGTAGTCCGTGCGGTTCATCCGGGCGTAGCCCAGGGCTACGAAATTGTCGTATCCAAGGGTTTGGGCCATTTTGTGGCGGAGCTTAACGAGGCGATCGTAAATGCCCTCGATCTTTTCCTGGTGCTCCAAATACCAGTCCCACTTGGCTTTGCTGGCCTGATGGCGTGCTTCCCGGTCGGCCACCTGCTCCTTGGGGGTAATGCTGCTCAGATTATAAGTTTCCCCGTTCACCTCAATCTGCGCGCCACCCCGCAGCTGGGTGTATTCACTGGTCCCGGCATTCTCCGCCTGAAGGTCTTCAATGATCTCGGGCCGGAAGGTCTTGATGCTCAGCTCTGCCCCCAGGAAGAGTTGCTCCCCATACTGCTCCTCCAGGGCCTGGCGGTGGGGAGAGGCAATCAGTGCCCGGTAGTAATCAGCGCGCCAGGCCTCGGTGGCCGGAAGCTGCTGGTCGAACCAGTCCTTTTCCTCCCGGTAAAATTCATCCCGGGTGTCTACGCTGAAGCGGATATAACAAATGTTGTACTGGGTAGCTACGTGCGCCCGGATGGCGTCAATGTCTTCCATGGCCGCCGCCGCCGCGGCGGGGTCCGGAGCGGCCTCAAAGCGGGCCAGGGCTTCCCGGAAAGCGGTTTCGCTTTTCTTCAGGTCAGGACGTTGGTAGACGAAGTCAGGAAAAGCAGCTTGTGGGTCGATGGACATACGGAAGGAACGATTAATTTTTTTGCTCAACACCCACCGGGGGGAAAGGATGGGCAAAGATTGCGATTTGATGGAACTATGGCATTTTTATTGCCAAAATTCCATGCGCGTCCAAAAGTCATCCAGCATGGCCTCCTCGTCAATGTCCCGATACAACCAGACGTTACGGGCCTCGTTTTCCGGGGGCGTACGCACCACGATTTCTTCCCCCTGCTCTGGTTTGATGAAGGCCTGCAGCAGGGCTACGTCCCACATCACCCAGCTGTCGTTGTCCGGGAAGCGTTCCAGCCATTTATTCTTTAGATAAGCCCCCATGGCGCCACTTTGATCCAGTTTATCGAAGGTATCTTCCCGGTCCCAGGTGTACTGGATGGCCACCGTGGTCGGCATCACGTGAAGCTCGAGGTCCTGGTGGTTGAGCAGGTAGTTGGCCGCGTTCAGATCCCGTCGGATATTGAATTCGCCCTTTTCCCAGGCTTCCTTGTCAAAGAAGTAGTTGAAACCGAGGACGTAGACCACTATTTTATCCGCAATGGCGGGCTCCAGGGCCAGGGCCGAGGCGATGTTGGTGCTGGCCCCGATGCCCATCACCACCAGGCGCTCACCCTCGGGCAGGGCCATGGCCTGCTCGATGATGAAGTCGGAGGCGGGACTTTGACGGGGTATGTACTCCCCCCAGGGATAGCCCATGATCATGTCGGCGCCCATCGGGTGGGGGAGGTCCATTTTGCCGGCGAGCGTCAGGATTTCTTCGTTTAGTTGCTGACTGCGGTAGCAGGTGCTGTCACCGGACAGGACGTGAAACCACTGGGCGCTGTTTACCCCGAGCAGGTCGATTTTTTCGTCCAGTTCGGGCAGCAGAAAGGCCAGGGCGTAGAGGTCGTCAATTTCGTTGGCCGAGTCAGTGTCAAGAATAAACTTGATGGGTTTGTCGTCGGGGAACTCGTGTCGCGGAGGAGGGGGTAACTCGGGAGCGGTTGTTTCGGTGGCGCGGTCGCAGGTGCAGAGAAGTCCGGCCAGGAGCAAGAGTAGAATGGAGTTGCGCATCACCAAATGTAACGAACCGGAGCTTTTTAGGTAGAAGCCAACTGCCGAATAGCCTGCTTGTCCGCATCGTCAGACTCAACTACGAAAAGGAAAGCGAGCGGTGCCGGTCAAAACATAAACCATCGCTCCGGCGTTTTTTGCCCTAAATCATCAATGCCTTTGGAAGCCTGGGAAGAAGACTTCGCCTACAATCGTATTCGCAACTACGTCCAGAAACGATTTAACCGTCCCGGATTGCCGGACCTGAACGCCATGCTCTTTCTCATCGGCGTCCAGGAGCTGGGTCGCTGGAGGAATGATTTCACGAAGGAGGAAAAGCAGGACCTGATGCACATTGCCGTCTGTCGCCTGATGGCCTACGACGGACACTATGAATTCGTGGGCCGCGACGACGACGGTTGGCCGCACTATGAACTGGTCAGCAAAATCCCGCCCCAGGATCTGCGGGGGCAGGAGAAGCTGCTGCGGGCCCGCATCGTTCGCTACTTCAATGAATTGGAGGAGGAAGAGGGGTATTTGGACGTGTAAAAAATCGACAAAGTCTACATGTAGACTCTGTCGAAAAAATGCTGATTTTTTAGCAAAAAACTCAATGCCCCCTTCCCGAAGAGCTCCTCGCTACCACGGCCAAGCCTTCCGGTCACTAATCATTAGTATTTCGCCCTCAGGTACCCTAACTTCGCTCCCCGAACCTAGAATTACCCAAATCCAATGCGCCAACTAGTCCATTTATTCTTCGGTCTGTGCCTCTGTCTCCTCCTCACCAGTTGTGGCGGAGAAAACTTCGCCCTCATCGAAACCAACGTCGGAGACATCAAGGTCGAACTGTATGACTCGACGCCGAAGCACAAAGAAAACTTCGTCAAACTGGTCAACGAAGGTTTCTACGACGGAACCTTGTTCCACCGCGTGATGCAAAACTTCATGATCCAGGGGGGAGACCCCATGAGTAAGGGCGCTGCCCCCGGTACTCCCCTGGGCTCCGGTGGTCCGGGATATCTCATTGACGCCGAGATCGGTGCCCCCCACCTGCGCGGTGCCCTCGCAGCGGCCCGTACCGGTGGATCCATGAATCCCGAGAAGAAAAGTAGTGGTTCTCAGTTTTACATCGTTACCGGTCAGCCCCAGAGTGAAGCTACTCTGAAGCAATACGAAACCATGAAGGGCATCAAGTATAATGATACGCACCGGCAGATATACCTGCAGGAGGGCGGCCGTCCGGATCTGGACATGGAATACACCGTCTTCGGCAGAGTGGTATCCGGTATGGAGATCGTAGACGCTATCTCCGCGGTAGCCACCAACCCTGCCAACCGTCCTAACGATGACGTGGTAATTGAGCGGGTCACCATGGTGCGCTAAGCGATCCGGCCGCACCCTCAGCCCCGAATTTGTCAGAAAAGAAAATTGTCCGTCCCTTGCGTTATCTGTTTCCCCTCCTGTTCCTGGCCGTACTGCTAAGTCACTGCGCGGCTCCCAAAGCGGCTTTCACCCCGGCCACGAAAACCGTTGCCGCCGTTGAACGCGTCAGCTTTACCAATCAATCCGAAAAGGCCACGAGTTATTCCTGGGACTTTGGGGATGGAACCACCAGCCAGGAGGCCAATCCGACGCATCGGTATTTCCAGTCCGGAGATTATACCGTGATCCTGACGGCCGCCAACGAAAAGGGAAAATCAAAAACCAGCCAACAAACCATTACCGTGACGCCACCAAAAGAATGCCTCGTGCGCATCGAAACCCCCATGGGGGACATGATCGCCCGCCTCTCCGACGCTACCCCCCAACACCAGGATAATTTCGTGAAGCTGGTGGAGGAGAATTACTATGATGATCTGCTGTTTCACCGGGTAATTAACGGATTCATGATCCAGGGTGGGGACCCGAACAGCCGTGGCGCCGGCCCCAGTGCCCGCCTGGGTACCGGCGGCCCGGGTTACCAGATTCCTGCCGAGTTCGTCGATAGCCTGGCGCACGTAAAGGGAGCGCTGGCCGCGGCCCGAACCAATAATCCCGCCAAGGCGAGCAGCGGGTCGCAATTCTACATTGCGCACGGCCGGCCGGTGACGGAAGCGGAGCTAAACAAGCAGGAAGGAAGCACCGGTGTGCGTTACCCGAGTGACGTCCGTCAGGAATATCTGGAAAAAGGGGGCATCCCGTTTTTGGACCAGAACTACACCGTCTTCGGGCAGGTTATTGAGGGCCTGGACGTGATCGATAAAATTGCCGGTGTGGCCACCAATCCCGGAGATCGCCCGCGGGAGGACGTCTGGATGAAGATCAGCCTCATCCGCTGATCTCCACCACTTGGCTTACCTTTGCACGGCTTTTTATACACTACTGTAGATCATGAATGACCACATTATTTTAGGCGTCGACGTCGGCGCAACCGGGATCAAGGGCGGATTAGTAGACGTAAAAACCGGTGAGCTGGTAACTCCCCGCCACCGAATTCTGACTCCCCATCCCGCTACCCCCAAAGCCGTGGCGCGTACCTTCAAGGAGTTGGTAAGCAAATTCGATGACTATAAGGGCCCGGTAGGGGTTGGTTTTCCCGCAGTAGTGAAAAAAAATGTCGCGCAGTCGGCCGCGAACATCGATAAGGGCTGGGTCGGAACCTCCATCTCCCGCGTGTTCGGCAACGCCACCGGCCTGGAAGTCCACGCGCTCAACGACGCGGACGCGGCCGGAATGGCCAGTATGCGATTCGGTACCGGTCGGCCCTACGCCAAGGAAGGGACCGTCCTGATGGTAACCATCGGCACCGGACTGGGGGGCGCCCTGTTCGTAGACGGCCGCCTGAGCCACAACCTCGAAATCGGACAGCTCTTCCTTAAGAACCAGAAGGTGATCGTAGAGAAATTCATCTCCAACCGGGTGCGAAAAGAAAAGAATATGGACTGGCCGACCTTCGGCAAGAAGTTCAACAAATTTCTGAAGCAGGTAGATAAGGTCTTTAATCCCGACGTCATCATCCTGGGAGGAGGCGCCTCCAAGTCATTCCGGGAGTTCAGCGAGTACCTCAGCATCAACGCCGAAGTAAAGCCCGCCGAAATGATGAACGCCGCCGGCACCGTGGGCGCGGCACTGTACGCCTACGAAAAGCACGAGCAGCTCGAAAGCACCTTCTAGGCCAGGAAGTCCTCTTTTGAGTTGTTGGCCAATGGGGGAACTGTACGTTTAGTAGGTGGCAAGTAGCGGGTAGATTAGTGGGCCTTTCCGGTGAATTTGTGTGGGTTTTGGCGCATGTAGGTGAGCAATTTTCCAACCTCCTCTGCCTGGCCAAGTAGGTTGGGCTAGTCAGATATCCACTCAATTTTGCGAACCTTATCCAAACCTGCGTTTCATAGTTCTCCGCAATGGAGTCAGATAATTTAGACCGAAAGTGCTTGGGATAATACCGTTTACCAAAGGCTTCCGCCAGATTCGCACAGACCGACCTTGAACTCCTGCGAATTTGGTCCGTCAGACTGTAATGTTCTTCCCTGGGAAACGTCAACGTGGTATCGAATATCGCTTGTGCCAGTAGCTCCCCTTTCTGAAAAGCGAACCACTTCGTAAAATGTGAAGTAGACATTTTTACGGCTAAAATCGACCAGAGAATCTTTACTAAGCGTCAATTAAGCGTTTACTTACGTTTTATACGTATACAGACACTTGTTGCCCGCCTGTGTAGAAAACCAAGAGTGTCTACTTCCGATTTCTCTTTTCGACCGTCCGACGTGCACCAAGTACTGCGCAACGAATTCTACATCGCCAAGCCAGTCAAGATAAAATTCGTAGGAAGCTCGCGCCATCAGAAGTAGTTAATACTTCCGGGGTAATTACCGTACTACCCGCTACCCGCTTCTACCCAACCGTCCAGGTTGCGCCGTCTTTACCGTCCTTAACCGTGATGCCGGCTTCCTTCAGCGCATCCCGTAATTGGTCGGAGAGCGTCCAGTTTTTGTCGGCCCGGGCCTGAGCGCGGAGATCAAGGACCAGATCCATTACTTTGCTCAACGCATCATTGTCTGCACCTGCGGCCACGCCCTCATCCTGTAGACCGAACACGTCAAACAACAGGGTTCCGAGGGTTTCCTTCAATGCTTCGAGGGTCTTGGGACTCACCTCCTCCAGACTCAGCTGGCCGCCCTTCAGCGCGTTGATCCGGGAGACGAGTTCAAACACTTTGGCCAGTGCCTTGGGGGTGTTGAAGTCGTCGTCCATTTCGGCGTAGGCGCCCTCGATCAGTTCTTCCAGCTCCCGACCGACAGTGCCGTTTTGGGCTCCTCCCTTGCCCTCCAGCGACTGGAGGTTCTTCCAGGCCTCCATCAGCCGGCCGTAGCCTTTTTTAGCGGCCTGGAGGGCGGTATCCGTGAGGTCCATCGTGGAACGATAGTGCGTCTGCAGCATGAAAAACCGCAGCACCATGGGGGAGTAGCTGTCCGAAACGTGCTCGCTGTCTCCGGTGAAGAGCTGCTGGGGAGTGATGGTGTTGCCGTCAGACTTAGACATCTTCCGGCCGTTCATCAGCAGCATATTCGTGTGGAGCCAGTAGCGGGCACCCCCGCAGCCGCAGGAGCCGGCGTTCTGGGCAATCTCGTTTTCGTGATGGGGGAACTTCAGGTCGTTGCCACCACCGTGAATGTCGAATTCCTGCCCGAGATACTTCGTGCTCATGGCCGAGCACTCCAGGTGCCAGCCCGGGAATCCTTCTCCCCACGGACTGTTCCAGCGCAGGATGTGCCCCTCGTGGGCGTTCATCCAGATGGCAAAATCGGAGGGGTTCCGCTTCTCGTCCTGACTTTTCAGCTCGCGACTTTCGGCCAGCAATTCGTCCAGTTTTCGGCCGGAGAGCTTGCCGTAATCACCCTCCGTTTTACGGTTGTAGGCCTCCACGTCAAAGTAAACGGAGCCATTGACTTCGTAAGCCAATCCGTTGTCCATGATGGCCTGCACCATCTCAATCTGTTCGATGATGTGTCCCGTGGCCCGCGGCTCGATGTTGGGCGGAAGGTTGTTGAACCGCCGCATCATGTCGTGAAAGCCGTTGGTGTATTTCTGGGCCACTTCCATGGGCTCCAGTTTCTCCAGTCGGGCGCCCTTGCTCAGCTTGTCCTCTCCGCTATCGGTCAGGTGACCCACGTCCGTGATGTTGCGCACGTAACGAACTTTGTAGCCCTTGTGCATCAGGTAGCGGTAGATGATGTCGAAGCTGGTGAAGGTGCGACAGTTGCCCAGGTGTACGTCACTGTAAACGGTAGGACCACAAACGTAAAGGCCGACGTGCCCCTCCACTAGGGGGGCAAATACTTCCTTCTGGCGGGTCATGCTGTTGTAGATGGTCAGTTCCTGGGACATCTTGAAGAGATTACTTGGGCAACAAAGGCCGCAAATTTATGACATTTTGCAGGGGAAAGCTCTGCAATCGCCCAAAAGTTGCGTCGGAGGAGAATTCTTCCGTTTTGTCCAGGCGAGTGACGGGGAACTATCTTGTTTTGTAATCTGCTGTTTTCTGCTCATCAGGCTATTGCCAGGGTTAATCGAAAAATATTCTTTCCGGCGGGTGTACTCCTTAATTTATGGGAAACCCGTCATTAAATGGTGCTCAAAAAACTACTGCTCCCTTCGGCCCTTTTGCTTTTGTTGGACTGGGCCCGACTGCTCTGGAAACTCCGCCGTCACCGGAGTATTCTGGCCGCCCATCGCATCCTGCCCTGGGTTCCACTGGTGGCCAATGGATATTTAAGACTCTACTTCCTACTGGAATCTCCCGTGCCGGGAAGCTGCGACTCCAGGGTGAAAACCATGCGGAAAAACGATTCCTATCGTGGGGCCTGGTCCGCCAACGTGGAAAACGGTTGTACCATTGCCTAAATCAAATCTCCGTATTGTACAGCGCCCACATCACCCGACTGGCGTAACTCCGGTACGGGCGCCAGGGCTCGGTCACCCGCAGCAATTCGGCGTTCAGCTTTTTGCCGCGGAGGCGTTCGGCGTCCACGTCAAATAATTTGATGATGTTTCGCTTGACGATGAGATCGTCCAGGGGCAGGAGGTCCGGACGCTTGAGGATGAACATCAGCACCATCTCCACCGTCCACTGCCCAACGCCCTTGATGGAGGTCAGCATGTCCAGGATCTGCTCGTCTGCGTAATCGTCCCAGTTTACGTTGAGGAGCCGGTGGTCAATCCAGTACTGAGCCACGTTTTTCACGTAGGCGGTCTTGGACCGGCTCATGCCGGCGCTACGCACCAGATCGTCGTCCATGGCCAGCAGTTGCTCGGGATGGGGGTACTCATCGGGGAAAAGCTGGAGAAACCGCCCGAAGATGGTGCCGGCGGCCTTCCCGCTCAGTTGCTGGTAGGCAATGGAGCGTTGTAGCCCGAAATAGACGTCGCCCCCGAAATCCGGCCGTTCGGGAACGGTGAGCTCATCGAGTAAGGGAGCAATGCGGGGCTCCTGCAGCAAGTGTTGGCGGACGTTTGGCGGAATCATGGTCCGAAGATAGCCATTCCCGAAACTAGCGTGTTACATCCCCTTGGCCCCGGAGGCTTGTCCGTCGATAAGTGCAGACGGGGGACTTCCTCAACGAGCAAGGTCTGCAGTCGATGCTCGGCATCGACCAGGGCCTTGCGACATTGATCGCAAAAAAGAAAACCCCTTCCAGCCTAGGGGGATAAACATTTCCTCCACAAATACTCGTTGAGCCCCGGCGTTTACTCATTCCACGTCAGGTATTTCGGCGATTCTGGCTACCTTCGCCAAGCACTACGGACCCCCGCCGAGGAGGGCTTTCTACCTCATTCGCCGCAGGTCTGGCGTTATAAACCAACGTATGAGCATCAAAGTAGGCATCTTCTTTGGCGGCCCCAGCCGGGAACGCGAAATCTCTTTTGCTGGCGGTCGTACCGTTTACGACAATCTGGACAAAGAACTCTTCGAGCCGGTTCCCATTTTCGTGGACAGCTTTCGGCGTTGGTACTTGCTGGACTGGCAATACCTCTACCGTGGCAGTATCCGGGACTTCTTTCCCCCGGTAGCCCTGGCCCCGGAATCAAAACACGGCTTTCAGGTCTACCAGGAAAGCCTCGGTCCGCTGGACGAGCTGGCCCTGGAAGAGATGGGACGACACGTAGGGCGTCGCATCCGCCGAGAGGAGCTACCCACGCTCATCGACGTGGCGTTTCTGGCCCTGCACGGGGAATACGGGGAGGACGGCCAACTGCAGCGCGAACTGGAATACGCCGGGATTCCCTACACCGGTAGCGGGGTGAAAGCCAGTGAAATTGGCATGGATAAGGCCCTCCAGAAGGAGCTGATGGCCGCCCGGGGTTTCGCTGCTCCGGCCATTCAGGTCATCAACCGCGGAGATTTCAGCGCGGCTACCGCCGCTGAATATTTCGCGGCCGCCGAGAAAGAAATTGGCTGGCCCATGGTCATCCGGCCCGCGCGCCAGGGGAGTTCCATCGGCGTGGCCATTCTGGAGGAGGAAGCCGGAGCAGAGGGCTTTACCCGCGCCGTCAACGCGGCCTTTTTCCGGGAAGAACTTCCGCTGAACGAATACCGCGATCGGTCGCCCTACGAGCGGCTGGAGTACGTGCGCCAACTGAGTGACCTGCGCGATGGCCTGGCCTTCCCGCTCGATGCGCGCCGCGGCGAGCACGAAATCACCCTCTACACCCCCGACGACCTGTTCGACTACCTCGAAGCAGCGGCGGCGGAGGGAAGCGAGGAAATCATCCTGTTCTCCGCCCACCAAAGCGAGGAGCGGGTCATCGTCGAGAGCTTTATCACGGGCAAGGAATTCAGCTGTATCGTGGTGCGTACTCCCGAAGGGGAGGCCGTTGCCCTGCCCCCGACGGAAATCGTCAAATCCGGTAGCGAACTCTTCGACTACCGCAGCAAATACATGCCCGGACGCAGTCGGAAAGTAACTCCAATCGACCTGCCGTCGGATCGCATCCAGGCCATCCGCGAAGAATGTGAGCGCTTGTTCGTTGAGCTCGGCTTCCACGTCTACGCCCGCATCGACGGCTTCCACACCCCCGGAGGAGGCATCTTCCTCAACGATCCGAATACCACCTCGGGCATGATGCCGTCCAGTTTCTTCTTCCACCAGGCGGCAGAAATCGGCCTGAACCCCAGCCAGTTCCTCACCTTCATCATTCGAACGTCTTTGCGCGAGCGCGGGATGCAAAGTGAACTGGCAGATATTGCCAACGAGCTGGGGTCTCAGCTGGACGCGGCCCTGGACGCCCAACGCGCCGCGGCCAGCGCCAAAGAGCGCATTGGCGTGCTGTTGGGTGGGGTAAGCTTCGAGCGCCACATCAGCGTGGAAAGTGGGCGTAATGTCTACGAGAAATTAAGCTCCAGTGAAGCGTATCGGCCGCTGCCGATTTTCCTCACCACACCACTGGATAGCCCGGCGGCTCCGCCGCCGGTGCAGACGCCCGCCACGGACTACGTCCTCTATCAGCTGCCGATCAATCTTTTGCTGAAGGACAACGCGGACGACATCCGCGATAAACTCATCAAGTCGGAAGAGCACCCCGTGATCGGAGAAATCCGGGAAGCCTGCGCGAGCATCACGGCCCGCTACGCGGACCCGGAAGTGGTCTTTCACCCCCAACAAATCGCCTGGTCGAACCTTCCCGCTACCGTCGATGGCACCTTCATCGCCCTGCACGGCCGCCCCGGAGAAGATGGTCGGGTGCAGGAAGCGCTGGAACAGCTGGGCATCTACTACAACGGCTCGGGAGTCGAGAGCTCTTCCCTGACCATCGATAAGCACAACAGCCTCCAGCTGTTGCGCGACGCCGGCATTGACACCACCGATCAGTGGCTGGCCTCCATCGACGATTTCCGGAAAGGAGAAGCGGCTTTTTACGACGAAGTAGAGGCCCGCTTCGGGTATCCCCTCATCGCCAAACCCGTCGATGACGGCTGTAGCTCCGCCGTCAAGCTCATCAAGCAGCGGGATGAGCTGCACGCCTACGTGCACCTCACCTTCCGCCCGGATGCCCTGGACGAAGCTAACGCCCGCCGGGAAATGAAGCTGTCCGCCAAAGACGAGTGGCCGGCCGGTAAATCGACGATCCTATTCGAAAAGCTCATCGCCGCCGAAGGGGCGGATAAATTTCTCGAGATCACCGGCGGCATGCTTACCCACCAGGGAGTGGACGGTGCGCTGCGCTACGAAGTCTTCGAGCCCAGCGAAACCCTGGCCGGAGGGGAAGTCCTCAGTCTGGAAGAAAAATTCCTGGCCGGCGAGGGGCAAAACCTTACGCCCGCCCGCTTAGCCACCGAGGCCTACAGCTACGACTACGTAGCCGGGCAGGTACGCGCCGATCTGGAGCAGATCGCCCGGCAATTGGCGGTGGAAGGCTATTGCCGCATCGATGCCTTCGTGCGGGTGTTTGCGGACGGGCGGGTGGACACCATCCCCATCGAGGTGAACAGCCTCCCGGGAATGACCCCCGCTACGGCCATTTTCCACCAGGCCGCCCTTGCCGGCTACCAACCCGCGCAATTTATTGACGCCATTCTCAGTTACGGGAAGGCCCGTCGTGATCGCGCCGCGGCTCCGCCAGCACCCGTCACTGCCGCCGCTGGCCCGGTCTCCGAAGAATTACCCTCACGCCAAGAAACGAACCTCGCTTTGACCTCCACGGAAGAAACCGATCAGCCACGATCCGAAGACACCCCGGACATTCCGGAGTCCGTCACTCCACCCCCATCCGCCGTGGAAGTGACACCTCCCGTCACCCCGGTGCCCGAGCCTACGCCCGTTTTCGCCGCTCCGGCAGTGGAAGAAGAGGAAGACGAAGACGTTCATCCCCTGGTCGCCAAGCTGAAGGCGACCGGAGGAAAGGTGCTGGATTTTTTCCGGGCCCCCTACGTTTGGAAGAATATCGGTGGTGCCCTGCTCTTTTTCCTCCTGCTGTTCGTCATGCTGCGGGTGGGCATGAGCTGGTACACCAACCACGGCAAGAGCCTGGAACTCCCCACCTTCGAGGGGACTCAGATTGAGGAGGCCCGCCGGATGGCGGAAGACCTTGGCCTGCGAATTGACGTGGATAAGGGAGCCTTTGATCCCGATCGGCCGGCCGGCCTAGTGGTGCAGCAGCACCCCCGTCCCAACAGCCGGGTTAAGAAAAACCGAACGATCTACCTGACCATCCTCAGCGATGAGGCCCCCATGATCACCCTGCCCAGCCTGGTGGGGAATTATGATTATGACCAATACGTCCGGGCCCTACGGTCCCTGGGCATCCGGGCGAAAGTCCGCTCCCGGGAATACGACCCGAAACAGGAGGAAAATACCATTCTTCACTTCTTTTACGACGATCAGAAAATCACCGATGAAGACCTTCGGGGAGGCGTAAAGGTGCCCCAGGGCAGTACCCTCGAATTTGTCGTGACCATCCGTCAGACGGGCAACGTAAACGTGCCCCAGCTGAAGTGCCGCCGCTTTAGTGAAGCGGAGTTCGTCCTGGGGGGAAGTGGCCTGGAAATTGGCAGTGTCCGGGGAACGGTCGCCAGCCGCGATGATGCCTTCATCGTGCGCACCGAACCCGCAGCGGGGCAGAGCGTTGCTCTGGGTACCCGCCTGACGGTGTTCCTTTCCGATCAGCGACCGACCGATTGTCCCTGATCTGCCGCTGATTTGTCGTGCCGCCAGGGAAGTAGACTCCCACCTTACCTTATCGTACACCAAAGTGCGCAACCCGGCGTTAGAATATATCTTCCCCGTTTTTACATCCCCACCACATGAACATAAGATTACTGCTGCTGTCTTTGCTGTTTATTCTGTCTGCGCACCAAACGATGGCGCAGCGCCTGGTTCCCCTGGCGGGGCACCGGGTGATCAAGTCCTCCCTCAAGTCAGCCGCCCCGACGGATTTTCAGAAAAATGACTGTACGGTCACCCTGCCCGAAAACATGGTGCGAATTCTGGAGGGAAACACCCAGGAAATTAAGGTGCCCCTGGACACCCTGGGCCTGGGCGGAGGATTTGACGATTTCCGCTGCCTGGACTGTGCCGGAGCGTCCTTCGGTACCGCCACCCTGGTGTCCGATACGTTGACTTACGTGGCCAATACCAACGTTGGCCAGGGGCTCGACACCCTGCGGGTGACGGTTTGTAATGAAGATGGAGTATGTGCGGATACGGTATCGACCATCGCCCTGGTGCAGCGCCGGGGCCGACTGATCGAACTGGGTGAACTTCCCGTTGCGCCGCAGGGCGTCACGGAAGTCATCGTGCCTACCCCCGATTTGCCCAGTGGAGCCGTTTGCCGCACCGTGGAAACCTGTGCACCAGACTACCTCGGCCGCGAACAGCGCGCCTCCTTCATTACGGGCATTCAGGACGGAAATGATTACACTTACGTGGCCGCCCGCTACGCCGGCGTCGACAGCGTCTGCGTACAACTCTGCAACGCCTTCGGACTTTGTGATACCTACCGGTCGGCCTTCCGGATTGAGCGCCCCACGCGTTCATTGCCCTTCTTCGACGACTTCAGCTACGACGATTTCCGCCCCGACCCGGAACTCTGGCAAAACGAAGATGTCCTGATCAACCGCACCTATGCGGTCCTGCCCCCCTCCATCGGGGTGGCCACCTTCGACGCCGTAAACTTCGACGGTCAGCCCTACGCCCCCACCAACGCCGGCACCAGCCAAATCCGGGACTTCCTAACGTCCACGCCGCTGGATATGACGGGGAACACCGTGGCGACCCTTAACTTTTACCTCCAGCCCCGGGGGCTGGGCAACCGACCGGAAACGCAGGACAGTTTTCTGCTGCAATTCCTCGATCAAAATGGAAATTGGAATACCGTGTTTTCTCGGGCCGGCCTGCTCAATACGGTAGGCGTCAATACGGAAGTGCCCTTTGAGCCGGTAACGCTGAGCGTGCCGAACAACTACCTCTACGACGGCTTCCAGTTCCGCTTCGGAGCGAAGAGCTCCGAACAGGGCGCGGTAGATATGTGGCACCTGGATTACGTGAAGCTAACTGGAGACTCTTCGACGGTGGTCACTCAGGATATCGCCCTGGTGGCCCCCCCTAAAGTTTTGATCGAACCCTACACGAGTATGCCCCTCCGGCATCTGCGGGGAGGCGGCATCGAACTATTCCGCGATACCATGGAGTTGATCGCCTTCAATCATCGAAATGATGCGTCTACGATCGGGATCGGGAATACGGTGGTGCGTGCCGTGCCGGGTAATTCCGCGGTAAGTTCAACCACCTTGTTTGCTCCGCAAACGTTTGGGGATAATGACTTCTCCAACCAGGGCGTCGAGGTCCGCAAGGCGTTCTTCCCGGGGACGGATTATTTCCAGGATATCCAAAACTTCCTGCTTAACGACGCGAATCCGAATGACCTTTTCGGCATTTCAGAGACCTACCAGTACCGCGATGAAACCCAGGATGGATTTTCTCCCCTCATCCTCCGCAACGACACCGCCACCACGGTCACGGTATTCGACGAGTACTTCGCCTACGATGACGGCTCGGCGGAAGTGATGCTGGAGGCCCAGGAGGGCACGGTGGTCGTGCAACGCTACACCAACTACGTGCCCGATAAGCTGACGGGCGTCCGACTCCGCATTCCCCGTGGATTGGGGAGCCTGGGAGACCAGGACCTGAGGATCGTCATCTACCGGGGCGACACCTTACCCGAAGGAGATCCGGTCCTGAGCTTTGACGTTCCCATTCTGTTTGCCGAAGACTTTTACCGCGACAGCCTGCAGGGTTTCACGAGCTACGAGCTGCCCGAGATCCTGGAACTGCCTGAAGGGAACTTCTTCGTCGGCTGGGAACAGCTGCGGGCCAACCGCTCGGTCGGGATCGGACTCGACCTGAACAATCAGCCCGGAGAAGTGCAATTCTTCGACTTTGGCAACGGCTGGGAGCCCCTGCGGGGAAGCATCCGTGGTGCCCTGATGATCCGTCCGCTCATGGCTGGGGCGGACATCAATCCGACCAGCGTGTCCACTCCGGAATCGGAGGTGCCACTCCTGGACGTATATCCCAATCCCACCGAGGGCACTTTGCACCTGCGTCCTCGCCCCGGACTGCTGCTGCCGGCGCTGACGGTACGGTTATTCAACCTTGCCGGCGTCGAGCTGCTGCGCACGAACGGCGTAGAAACACTCGCCCTTGATCAGTTCCCCGCCGGACTCTACCTGCTCGAAGTAAGTGACGGCCGCCGCGTAAGTCGTCACAAGATTGTTCGCCAGTAGGGTATTCCGGGCGGATTAACCATTTTGCCTGCTCAGGCGTTGTACCCCCCAAACAAATCGAATTCATGGACGCAAGCATTCAGGAAATCAAGCAGCGGGAAGCTGAAGGAAAGAAGGATTACGTATTACTGGACGTTCGCGAAGATTACGAGCGTGCCGAATTCAACATCGGCGGAATCCACATTCCGCTGGGACAGTTGACCATGTCTTTCGATAAACTTGCCCCCTACAAGGACCAGGAACTGGTGGTCTACTGCCGCAGCGGCAAGCGCTCCGCTATGGCCGTAGAATTGTTGCGGCAATCAGGCTTCAGCAACCCCCGCAACCTGACGGGCGGCATGCTGGCCTGGCAGGAAGGCTAGGGGAGCGCCTAGCGGCGTTTCATCACCTTGGCCTCAAATCCGGCCGCCCGCACCCGCTCGGCGATTCTGGCGGCCTCACTGTAGCGATCAGAGCGCCCGGCCAGAGCAACGGCGTAGGTGCCCCGATTGAACTTTTCCAGGGTAGTCTCCGCAAAGCCGGACCGGCGAAGTGCGCTCACGCGCGCCTCGGCGTTGGCCAGTTGCCGGAAGCTGCCGGCGATGACTAGGTAGCGTCCATCCGTATCTACCGCAATTTCCGGAAGTGCCGGGGCAGTCTCTTCCCGGTCGTAAGTATCCTCCGGAGTTTCGGAAATCTCCGGGAAACGTTCTCCGGTCGTGGGGGTGTTGCCGCCGCTGAGGTCCTTTCTTTCTCCTTCGATTTCGTCTTCGGGAACTTCCTGGAAGTAGGGCTCCAGGTCGGCGTCCTCGCCCAGGTCCTGGGGTAGCGGATCGTCGCTGTAGTCGGCCGGGTTCAGGACGATGCGATCGTTGCCCCCCTGTCCGGAAGGATTGTCGGCGGCATTCATCGCGGCAATGAAGAGATAAATCAGTGCACCCAGGCACACAATGAGGATGATTGGAATAAGGATTGACGTGTTTTTCATGACGCGATATGTTAAAATCCCAACTTTAGGGTCTTGTCGTACAATAGTGGAGGATGATTCAACGCTTTCGTTCCCGTCCGGTACGCGCGTGCATCTGAGGAAATGACGGAAACGTCCTCCGCTAGCCGCCTAAATGTACCCAAAGAATTTGTCAAGTGTTTGCTTTTTGGAAAGACCGTTTTGGGAAGGCGCCTTCGGGCGCCTTCATTTTTTGTCCCCCTGAGCCCCAAATTTCTGAGGGAAAGGTCTACGGTCAGTAGCGGGAGGGAGTTACGAATGAGGGCGCGGTCAGCGCCCGGAAAGCGGGCCATCCGCAGAACTTTCCTGACCCAAGCCTTAGTCTTCCCCTCCGCCTTGGGTAAAAAATTACCATCGGCCGGTGCTTGGCCGACCAAGCTCCCATTTGGCGGGGGCAGACCTTTTCCGGTGCCCGCTTGACCCAAGCCTTCGCCTTGGGTGTCATTTTTTTCGACCGGCCTGCGGAGGAAGCCTTTTCCGGTGGTTTTTCCGTTGCGGTGGCCTTTGCTGGAGCTTTGACGACCGGCTTGCGGAGCAAACCTTTTCCGTTGCGTTGGCTTCAGCCTTCCCTTCCTTTTCCCTGAATCGGACCAATGGATGCTGGCGTCGGTAAACCATTCCCCGTGAGTAACGTTGCGGATACTATGTCTGAAAGGCCCACGAATACCAAGCTGTCCGCAGAAGAAATTGCGGACCCCACCGCCGCCAGCCGTAAGGAAGATCACATCGAGTTGGCCTTCCGCTCCCAGGTGGACGGGATGCGGCTGGATCATCGCTTTTTTTACGAACCGCTGCTTGCTCCTCACCCGCTCCCGGGCAGTCTGCCGCCCATCAAATTTGGGGACAAAAACATGCGTGCGCCCCTGTGGGTGAGTAGCATGACCGGCGGGACGGAAAAAGCCTACGTCATTAACCAGAACCTGGCCCAGGCCTGCGCCGAATTTGGTCTCGGCATGGGGCTGGGGTCCTGTCGACCACTGCTCTACGGGCAGGACCGGCTGCGGGATTTTGACATTCGTCCGGTGACGGGAGACGAGGTGCCCCTGTTCGCCAACCTCGGGGTGGCCCAGATTGAAGACCTGATCGATGCCGACCGCCTGCCGGAAATCCGCCAGATGGTGGACCTGCTGCGGGCGGATGGACTGATCATTCACGTCAATCCGCTCCAGGAATGGCTGCAGCCGGAGGGCGACCGCTTCCGCATGGCGCCCATCGAAGTGATTCGTGCCGTACTTTCCGGACTACCGGGCTTGCCCGTGATCGTTAAGGAAGTGGGGCAGGGGATGGGCCCGGACAGTCTGCGGGCCCTGCTTCAACTGCCTCTACTGGCCCTGGATACGGCGGCCAATGGCGGAACCAACTTCAGTAAACTGGAACTCTACCGGAGCGATGAGCTTTCCCGGCGCGCCTTCGAGCCGGTCACCCTGCTGGGGCACGCCGCCCTCGAGATGGTCAATACCGTGAACGACATTGCGGCGGAGGGCGACGGAGCGCAGGTGCAATGCGCTAATCTGATCATTAGCGGTGGACTGCAGAATTTCCTGGACGGCTACTACCTCACCGAGCGGGCGGCACTGCCCGCCATTTATGGGCAGGCTTCCGCTTTTCTGCGCTACGCCAGGGAAGATTATGCGACCCTGAAACGCTACGTACTCACCCAAATCCGGGGCCTCGAGCTGGCCCGGGCTTATCTTCGCCTGCGACCATGACGAAAACTCCCCTCATTTTGGCAGAAAAGACCAATCCTGCGGACAATAACGACCTCCTGCGCCGGGTAAACGGCTTCAGCCGGATGGACAAGCACCAACGGCGCCACTGGCTGGGCGAACACTATCTCCCCGCCGATCAGGCGGAGGCCCTTGGCTACTTCGATGCTCCCGATGATGTCCGCCAGGAAGTACTGGATAATTTTAGTGAGAATACCGTCGCCAATTTCCCCATGCCCTTCGGGGTGGCCCCGAATTTCCTCGTGAATGGCAAGACCTACGCGATTCCGATGGTGATCGAGGAAAGCAGTGTGGTGGCCGCCGCCAGCAGCGCGGCCAAGTACTGGCTCTCCCGCGGGGGCTTCCACGCCGAGGTGGTGGCCGCCGAGAAGCTGGGACAGCTGCACTTTCGCTGGGGCGGTAAGCCCGAACGCCGCGCGGCCCTGCTGGATGACCTTTGCACCCGCGTCCGCGCCCAAACGAAAGAACTTACCGCCCGCATGGAAAGTCGGGGCGGTGGTGTACGCGGCATGAGCTGGCGGCATCTGCCGGAAGTGGCCGAAGATTGTTACCAGCTTCTCGTGCGCTTCGGCACGGCCGACAGCATGGGCGCCAACTTCATCAACACTGTTCTGGAAGCCTACGGGCGTGAGCTGGAACGTTGGGCGGAAGATTGTCCGGACCTGACGGAAGAAGAACGGGAACTGGAGGTCATCATGGCCATCCTGAGCAACCACACCCCCAACTGTGTGGTGCGGGCCTGGGTAAGCTCCCCGATCTCGGCCATGAACGTGCCGGGGGTGCAGGTGGACGCGGCGGATTTCGCCCGGCGCTTCAAGCTGGCCGTCGATATTGCCCGCCAGGATCCCTACCGGGCGGTTACCCACAACAAGGGCATCATGAATGGCGTGGACGCGGTGGTGCTGGCCACCGGTAACGATTTTCGGGCCATCGAGGCCGCCTGCCACGCCTACGCTGCCGCCGACGGACAGTACCGTGGGCTCTCCCGTTGTCGCCTCGTGGATGATACCTTCCACTTTGAGTTAAGCCTGCCCCTGGCGCTGGGTACGGTGGGTGGCCTGACCAAACTCCACCCCATGGCCAGCGCGGCCCTGGACGTACTGGGGCGCCCCGGCGCCGAAGAGCTGATGTGCGTGATGGCGGCCGCTGGCCTGGCCCAAAACTTTGCGGCCCTCCGCAGCCTCGTCACCACGGGAATTCAGAAGGGGCACATGAAGATGCACCTTCAGAACATCCTTTCTTCCTTTGACGCCACCCCGGAGGAGCGCCGGCTCACCGAAGAACACTTTGTCGGGAAAACCGTGAGCCATCACGGGGTGCGGGAATATCTGGACGAGGTGAGAAAGGCTTAGGTGGAGGAGACAGAAGAAGAAAGACATAAGAAGGAAGGCTACGGAACACGTCTGCTCCGCAGGCCGGTCCTTGGCGGAGGTGAAAAAGCTACGGAAAAGGTCTGCTCCGCAGGCCGGTCGTAAGGCTGAGGATCAGGAAGGCTACGGAGAAAGTCTACTCCCCGCCCAATAGGAGGTTGGTCGGGCAAGTGCAGGCCGGTCGTAAATTGTGGACTAAGGTTGAGGCTTACACCGGTCGGCGGACTACCCCCCTCGTCCTTCGCGTTTCGGCCGGCGACCTGTCGGATAAAATAACCCTATATCTGGTACAGCGTCTCCTGGTTGAGACGTTCCACGTCGAATGGCTTAGGCTGGGAATGAGGGCTCAAGGGGAAAAGGCTAAGGCTTAGGAGACAGAAGTAGGAAGACAGAAGAAGGAAGGTTAAGGAAAGGGTCTGCTTGGCACGCTTGTCGTAGATTTTTTGCCTGCACCGCCCCTGGTGGAGACGTTCCACGTCGAACGACTTAGGCTTGGAATGAGTTCCACCGGTCGGCGGACTACCCCCCTCGTCCCTCGCGTTCCGGCCGGCGACCAGCCGGGCAAAGGGCAGTTTAACCAATCATTGACAATCTATTGGTAGATCAATCGGCGGCTAAGTTCGAAATTGCGGGATGATGAAAAGTGTGACGTACGGGGTGCTGGCGCTGATCCTTCTTTCCGGGCTGCTGGGATGTGGTGGCGGCGGTCAGGATAACGAATACCGTATCGTCCTGAACGATAGCATTTTTAACACGGGGGTTAACCGGGCGAACGTCTACTGGCGACCGGGGGATTCCCTGGCATGGGAGGAAGCCCTGACGCGGGCCGATAGTATCCACGTGGAGGGCAATCGCTGGTCGGTGCACTTCCCCGAGGGAGCCTACGAAGTATACAAGACCGAAGACGGTTTCCGTAGCCAGCAACGCATCCTCGGCTGGGACCGTGCTTTTGACACCATCTCTCGCTCTACGAATGCTCTGCGACTGCTGGACAACAATCGGGTGTTGATCGATCTTCCGGCGGCGGATGTCGTGCTGAATGGAGATTCGCTCCGCATTGGGTTACTGCACATTAAGGACCGTGCCTTCTCCTGGGAAGACTTCCCGGTGGAATATCCTGATTACCTGTTGCTTTCAACGTACGGAAACCCAACGGTGCCCCTGGTGATGGACCAGGATAATCTGGGACCGATTTCCCGCAAAACCGTCTTCCGGGTGGGGAGGAAGCATTACGTGTTGAAGTCGGTGGATGAGTCGCGTCGGGAACTGGTGATTGAGCCCATCGCTTCTCCGCGCGACGTTCCGGTGACGGCGGAGTTGGACGTTTACTACAAGCAGGTGCCCGTGCTGGGACTGGACGGAGAACCGACCACCGTTAAACGGGCAAAGGGTAAGGGGTTGGCGCTGTACTTTTGGGGCTTTGGCCCAACGGGAGGGAAAGATATTCTTCGCCTGGACAGCCTCTATCGCCAGCTTCCCGCAGAGGAGCAGGATAAGCTGGATGTTGCCCTGATCAACCACAACAATACCATAGCATCCTTACGGGAGTTTGTGGAAGAGAATGACATCAGGCTACCGGTGTACCGGTCGGTGGCCAAAACCTGTTTGCGGATGAATTGCCATCCGTATTTACCGTACTGGGTGGGGGTAACCAACCGTGGCAGGATCACGAGCTACTATACCTGGCCGCAATGGCTGGAAGAGCGGCTGTCCTCCAGGGGGCTGGCGGACAATCGGGGAGGAGAGTAAGAATAAGTTGGTGATGGAGAGGGAAAAAGGTGCCATGGCCGATTTTGATTCTATACTATATTATCCCTCAGAGTAAATCAACGGCCATGGCACGGCTAAAAATGCTATGAACAACACAAAATTTTCAAGTGGGTGGTGTCGCATGGGGACCACCCCACAAAAGCGTGTTTAGGGCATTTTCCCTAGATTCAGTGTAAAGATAAGTGCGTTTTTCGGATAAACATGGACAACCAACGCGCTTTTGTTAGCTTGGTTTTGATCTTATTAGTAACATTTTGTGGCCATAATGTACTGTTATTCAGTATTTTAATGAGTTGATTTTGTTAGCTGATTTTGGGGTCATATCTTAGTGATGTGAACAGCGCGAAGCCCCGGTTGCACCCGGGGTCTGATTTTGAGCTTTAGCAGGATTCTCGAAACTACATATCCCTCGTCTCTATGAAACAGTTACAGGAACTGGCGGGTGTCCCGTCCCGCGCCACTGTCCGCCAAATTCTGAAGGGCAATGGTCAGGTTAAGGCTACGGAGAGCCTGACCCATAAACTCTATGACCTCGTCCGAAAGGGAGACCTTGATGATGATGGGATTGTAAAGAAGCTGTATGGGAATAACCGCACCCCAAGTTATGGACCGTACCGGACCTTGAAGACGAGATTGAGGCATATATTGGTCCAAGCAATATTATTGGATGAGGTTGAAATGCCGAAATTTAGCACATACAATGATGCTTACAAGCATGGTTATAGACAATTGGCAATTGCAAGAATATTAATCTCACAAAGAGCATACACTTCTGCTAGGGAAATTGGTCGATATACTTACAATCAAGTTAAACCATTTGAGATAGTTTCAATCCTAAAGGACGTTACAGATTTACTGTCAAGCTTGTATTTAGGAGTTGGATATAACGAAGAAAAGTTTAACGAATTTGATGCTTTGTGCGAATATTATACTGAGGCGGAATTTGCTGTGGCTAAGCTTCAGCGATATATGAGGAGAATTAGGAATGGTATTTATGCACATCGAGATTCTCCATATGAAATTGGGCAGCAAGCAAATAAATATTTCATGGAATGCTATTTCATGATAGAGAAGTACCCAAATGTATCATTGATACAATCACTATTGGCTGATCTTGAAGTAACTGGCTGCATGCTAAGGGGTGAATATATTGAAGCAATATCGGCCTCTGAAAGGGGAAGTGCGAGGCTTAGTAAATGCCATGGAGTATCTAGAAATAATCTAGGTTTCCTTGCTTTGAATAGCGTTGAATGCACATTGAGAATTGGAGACTTCTCTCTTGGTCTTGAGCAGATTTCTAAAGCTAAGGAAATGATTCCCGCCCAGTCAATAAATGGTATCAAATTACTGGAGCTTTCAATTAGGCTAGGTTTGTTGACTGGAGAGTATAAGTACTCCTATTTACAATTGACTAGCCTAGATAGAAAATTTTTGAATCGTGTATTCACACCTCGACACATAGAGTACTGGAGAATCATTGAGGCCTACGTGCATTTACTTATATCTGCGGGTAAAATTCCGATTGATAATTCTGATCCTAAGTTGCCTAAGTTCAGGCTAAATCGATTTCTAAACAATGTGCCTACTTATGCTAGGAATAAAAGGGGGATGAATATTCAAATTTTGATAATTCAGGCTATGTTTTTAATTATCGAGAGGAAATATAGTTTAGCAATTGATAGGGTTGAATCTCTAGAAAGGTATTGTAGTAGGTATTTAAAGAAAGATGAAAACTTTAGAAATAATTGCTTTTTCAAATTGTTGACAACTGCAATCAACGCAAATTTTAATCGTACAGCAACGAAAAGAAAGTCTGCGGTAATTTATCAAAAAATGATATCTGCTGATGAACTAAAATCACACAATGTACTAGAGTGGATACCATACGAAAAACTTTGGGAAATACTACTTGACAGCTTGGTCGAAGATAGGAAAATGTCAGTAGCCTAAGGGCCGATCATAAGTAGTGCCAATATGAATTAAATGCATTAGGGTGTTTTTTTTTGATTAATTCCAAAGCATCAAGAAGGGCTGATTTGGGAAGGAAGCATATGTTTTATTTTTTGATGGTTTTGAATTATGAAAAGAGTGGATTCAGATTAAGATATCTTCGGTCATGACTGTTGAATTTTAAGGTGAAAGGAGGGGTGATTAAATGGCTACGTCTTCGACGACGATGCATCCAGCAGCGACCCATTCAGCGATGGTTCCGAAGGCAGCGTTAATGGCCATGATTTGATCTGGAGTGAGGGAATTGATAATTATTTCCATGTTTTATTTTTTGATGATTTTGAATTATAAAAGGGTGGATTCAGATTAAGATATCTTCGGTCATGACTGTTGAATTTTAAGGTGAAAGGAGGGGTGATTAAATGGCTACGTCTTCGACGACGATGCATCCAGCAGCGACCCATTCAGCGATGGTTCCGAAGGCAGCGTTAATGGCCATGATTTGATCTGGAGTGAGGGAATTGATAATTAGTTCCATGTTTTATTTTTTGATGATTTTGAATTATAAAAGGGTGGATTCAGATTAGGATATCTTCGGTCATGACTGTTGAATTTTAAGGTGAAAGGAGGGGTGATTAAATGGCTACGTCTTCGACGACAATGCACCCAGCAGCGACCCATTCAGCGATGGTTCCGAAGGCAGCATTGATGGCCATGATTTGATCTGGAGTGAGGGAATTGATAATTAGTTCCATGTTTTAGTTTTTGATGATTTTGAATTATGAAAAGGGTGATTCAGATTAGGATATCTTCGGTCATGACTGTTGAATTTTTAAGGTGAAAGGAGGGTGATTAAATGGCTACGTCTTCGACGACGATGCATCCAGCAGCGACCCATTCAGCGATGGTTCCGAAGGCAGCGTTAATGGCCATGATTTGATCTGGAGTGAGGGAATTGATAATTAGTTCCATGTTTTATTTTTTGATGATTTTGAATTATGAAGAGGATGGATTCAGATTAGGATATCTTCGGTCATGACTGTTGAATTTTAAGGTGAAAGGAGGGGTGATTAAATGGCTACGTCTTCGACGACGATGCATCCAGCAGCGACCCATTCAGCGATGGTTCCGAAGGCAGCGTTGATGGCCATGATTTGATCTGGAGTGAGGGAATTGATAATTAGTTCCATATGAATTATATTTATTTGAGTTTTCGAGATTTGTATTTGTCTGGTGCAAATTTGATGATGGTTTCTCCTTGAATCGCAGGCAGAATTTGCAGCTCGATTAGATTGTTAAAGTTTACGCCCTAGGGCATGTTCCGGCATAAGTAATTGAATGTCAGTGGTTAAGGGTAGAAAGGTCTGAGGCTGGATTTTAATTTTTCCCTGGAGTTGACCTGCTTGATAGAGCTCATTTTTTTACTTTCTTATCCTCTTAAGCCATTGTTTCTGCTATTCTATTGCTAAGAGCTCGTCTATTCCTAAAGCTGATTTAAAGCTAATTCTCGCTCAAAATTTTGATGAGAATTCAACACAAAGTGCCTTTATTTAATTCAACTGCCTAGTTGAATAATTTGAAAATGCGTATTTTATCAAGGGCCATCACCTTATGTCCTTGTAAGACGCTCTATGAGAAATTTTCTCGATAATTTTGGATATTCTGATTCTTGGCATTTCAATTTGCCAAAGAATAGTTTATAGCTTATGATGAAACTATAGATGCAATTAAAACTATGAAAGAACTTAAGGAATTGATCGAAATTTCTGATGGAGCTACTGTGTTGTCGCTTATAAAGAAGAACCAGGGGGTGATGTCTTTACCGTCTAAGCTGGAACGCTTATACATTCTGTTAAAAAGAACGCTGGGTCGAGTTGATGATGAGGCAGAGATAGTCTCCCTTCTGTATGGGAAAGAAAAGGATCATACTTACCCAGCATATAAACGTTTAAAAGAGCGACTATGGAAGGTATTAGTTGAGTCTTTCAGTTTGTCTACTGAGCCCAAATTTTTGTTCTCGAATTATAATTTAGCATACGAAAATGGGTTTAAGTTGCTGGGAATCGTAATGTACCTTGTTTCTAGAAAAGAATTTCTTTTAGGAAAGAAAATTGCCAATTATACCTTCAAGAAGGTTAGACACTATGAGATCGTAAATTTGAATTTTGAGCTATCTGACGTATTATCAACACTAAGCATGAGTGTGGATTATAATAAAAAGGAGTTTGAAAAGTATATGGAATTAACTGAATACTATCTGCAGGCTCAATTCGATCAAGCGCTAGTAGTAAATAGGTATAAAAAGTTAAAGTGCCAGTTTTACGATAATCAACCAGTTGTAGAGCTGGCAAAATTGGCGGAGATGTACTCTAAGGAGTCATTAGAGATAGCAGAAAAGCACCCAGAAATTCCTAAAATTCAGATATGTTTCTACTTGATGAAGGTGTATAGCTTGATGTGGAAAAGGAAGTATAGCCTAGCTATTGATGAATTAAGGAAGGGGGAAGCTCAAATTAAGTTGTGCAGAGGAACTACTAAGGTAAATTTAGAGTTGTTGCATTTACTTAGTCTTGAATGCGAGGTGTATCAGAGGAAGTTCGATAGGGGCATACAAAAGGTTGTTGAGGCTAAAGAATCTATATCAAGTACGGAAGTTAATTTAATTAAGGTTTCTGAGTTATCTATCCGACTTGGACTAGGAACTAAAAATTATGAGTACGCCTTTGTAGAATTTTCTGAATGTGACTTTGGAAAAATTCAAACTGCTATTGGCAGTCATTTCATTCAATACTGGCGCATCCTCGAAGCCTTCGTCCATCTCCTCGTCGCCACCGGACAGGTGGAACCGGTGGAGGACCTGCCGAAGCTGCGGCCATTTCGGCTGAATCGCTTTTTGAACAGTATCCCGAATTACGAGAAAAACAAGCACGGACTCTACGTGCAGGTACTTATCCTGCAGATGATGTTTTTGATGGCCCGTGGGGAATACGATAAGGTGGTCGATCGGGTAGAAGGGTTTGACCGCTTCCGCCGACGCTACCTGAAGGGGAAGCAGGAATTCCGCAACAACTGCTTCTACCGCTTGATACTCAAGGTCGTCGACGCCAACTTCAACCGCGTGGCGGCCGAACGCCTGGGGAAACCCATCCTGGAGAAAATGATCAACTCCCCGGAACTGGAGCACCGGGAGATCAGCGACATCGAATGGATCCCCTACGAAGATCTGTGGGAAATCCTCCTCGGTACGCTCGACAACAAACGGCGGATGCGGGCGGCCAAACGGACCGCCTAATGGGCCATCAGGAGGCTTGAACAAACTTGACTTCAACTTGAACAGCGGATTATTTGAGTGGTCGGCGGCAACACCCCAATCTTGAGGGAGCTTCCTTATGGAGGGGTGATGCCCCATGAAGGAAAGCGCACCAATTATTTACCCAAAAGACCCATCAAATGTCCTCGCAGCTTAAAACGCTTGCCGTTCTCCTCTTCCTTGCCGTCAATTGTCTATCCGCACAGCCCATTCCCCTAACCGATGCACACTGGCAGCGCATCGATAATGGCACGGGGGATGAATTACCCCACCAGGTAGCAGCGCATAAAGGAACACATGCCTTGAAATTAGAAGCCCATCAAATTGTCCTGCTGAAGGAACGGGCACCGAAAAATTTCACCCTCGAAATGGATGTCGCCGGAGGAGCGATGCCCGGAATAGGTTTCCGGGCGGAAGACCTGTTCAATTACGAATTCCTCTACCTGCGGGTATTCGCCGGAGGGAGTAAAGAAGCCCTTCAGTATGCCCCCGTTTTTAATGGCGCGCTGGGGTGGCAGCTGTACAATTACCCGATGTATGAAGTCACCGCCGACGTATCGCCAGAGGAATGGGTACATATAAAGGTGGAAGTATTTGAGGATAACCTGCGGGTATTCGTAGGCGATCAGGTCAAGCCTAACCTCTCCATAAAATTACTTGGCGGCTATGCGGATGCCGGCCAACTTTTTTTGAAGACCTCCTTTGCCAACGGGTATTACTCCAACATTGAGCTCACGGAAAGCACCCCTTTTCGGGTGAAGTCCACCATCCCGGATGATGGCTACCTCACCGACTGGATGATCTCCCCGCAAACGGAAGGCCAAATCGTGCGGCAAGTTCAATACTATAATCGGCTCAAGAATGCGGAAGAAAACGACACGTGGACGGCCGTCAAGGCGGACCGCGACGGACTGGTCAACTTAGCCCGCTACTTTGACCATCCCAAAGAGGCTGTCTTCGCCAAGACCATGATCCAGGCAGAAGAAGACAAAGAAGTCGACCTGCTCTATGACTTCAGCCAGGTTATGATGATCGTCCTCAACGACCAAATCATTTCCTACGGCTACGAACTGGACACCGAAAACTTCGGTCGCATCAGCCCCGGTGAGCACCGCATCACCCTTCCGCTCAAGGCGGGTGAAAATAAGTTGGTGCTCTGGGTACGCTCGGATGACCTCTGGCAACAAGCCAATCCGCTCTACCTGGGCAGGGCCCAGGCGATGAATTGGGGCTTCATGGCCCAATTGGTCGATAAGTAAAGGTTACCTGGCTACTCGAAGAAGTTCTCTTCATCCGCCCGCGGTCGCCGACTGCGGCCCGGAGGGCCGAGCCGCTCAAAGGTGCTCGTCTCGGGCTTGCTGCTGCTCCGGTCGCCGAAACGGCCGCGGCCTTCGGCCTCGTCGGCCGCATCGTAGGCCTTGATGATGGCCTTCACCAGGCGGTGACGCACGACGTCCTCCGCCGTCAGGCGGACGGTCCCGATGCCCTTGATCGGCTGCAACAGCTTGATGGCCCGGCGCAGTCCGGAGACCTGGTTGCGGGGTAGGTCGACCTGGCTCAGGTCACCGGTGATGATGCACTTGGCCGAGGGGCCCAGGCGGGTCAGGAACATCTTGATCTGGCTGGTCGTCGTATTCTGCGCCTCGTCCATAATCACGAAGCAGTTGTCCAGCGTCCGTCCCCGCATGTAGGCCAGGGGAGCGATTTCGATGGTGCGGTCTTCCCGGAATTTGGCGAGCTTATCGGCCGGAATCATGTCGTCCAGCGCATCGTAGAGGGGGCGCAGGTAGGGGTCGATTTTGTCCTGCAGATCGCCGGGCAGGAAACCCAGGCTCTCTCCCGCCTCAACGGCCGGGCGGGTCAGGATGATCTTCTTGACGGCCTTGTTCTTGAGTGCACGCACGGCCAGCGCTACGGCCGTATACGTCTTACCGGTACCCGCCGGACCAATGGCAAAAACGATGTCGTTTTTCGCCGCGGCCTCCACCATGGCGGCCTGGTTCTTCGTGCGCGCCTTGATGGGCTTGCCGTTTCGGCCGTAGACGATCGTCTTGTTGGAGGCGCCGTTGCCCAGTCGCGTCTGGAAGGGATTTTCCCCCGCCAGTAGGTCTTCCACGGTCTGCTTGCTCAGCTCCCGGTTGTCCTGCAGCAAGCGCATCATCATCTCCAGATGCTGCTTGAGGCGCTGGGTATCTTTTTTATCCCCCTTGATTTTGATGTTGGTACCCCGCTGCGTAACGGTCGCGTCTGGGTAGGCCTCCCGCAGGAGGTTGAGTTTGCGGTTGTTTTCTCCGAGAAGTTCCAGGGGGTCGACACCCTGAATGGATAATACGATTTCGCTCAAACGAATACTTTTGGACCCGCACCTTCAGTGGTACGTGGCACTGTCTTCCAAAACTAAGGAAAAGCTGTGAAAGTTTCGTCCCCTTATCTTTACTTCTATATTATTGCCGTCAGCCGACTAACCGACCAGCGAACTCACCGACCAACAGTCTAACTTACTAACCCACCAATTTGGCTACTCCAAACACTTCCCTGCTTACCCTGACGACGGATTTTGGCCGTGAGGACTTCCACCTTCCCCGGTTGAAGGCCCACCTGCTGGCCGCTCACCGGGCCCTGCAGTTCGTCGACGTCAGCCACGAAGTGCCTCCCTACGACATCGTCCGGGCTGCCTTCATCTTTAACCGTTGCTGGACTCACTTCCCCCAGGGGACGATCCACCTGATCAGCGTCAATGATTTCTATCAGCCCCGCGGACGTTTCCTGGCCATTCGCCACGATCGTCACTTCTTCATCGGCCCCGACAACGGCATCTTCAGCCTGATTTTCGGCCAGATGCCGCGGGATACCTTCGTGCTGGACGGCTACACCCGCAAGGATTCGCTCTCCGCCATCTACGCCCGGGCGGTGGCCCACATCGCACAGGGGAAGCCCTTTCAGGAGATCGGCCTGCCGGCAACCCGCTTCACCGAGCGGCTGGCCTTCCAGCCGGTCATCGGGCCCAACTACATCCGGGGAGCGGTGGTCTTCATCGACCGCTACGCTAACATCACCACCAACATCAGCCGGGACCTTTTCGAGGAAGTGGGCCGCGGCCGCGGCTTCCAGCTGCTCATCAAGCGCATGGACCCCATCGACGGCCTCAGCTTCCGCTACCACGACGTGCCGGAGGGCGAAAAACTGTGCCGCTTCAATTCCGACGGACTGCTGGAGGTCGCCATCAACCTGGACCGCGCCGCTTCCCTGCTGGGCGTCCAGATCGAGGACATGGTCCAGGTAGATTTTATGGAGTCGTAGATTAATTTGGGCGACGGAGCGCGGGTGCAATGTATTTTGGTGTCACCTTTCGCCGAAAGGTGACCACGCCCGCCAAGTTTATTGGAAGGGGCCCTGGAAGGGTCCTCCTTTCCGCAGCGAGGTCTGCAGTCCGTTCTCGGAACGGACCAGGGCCTCCGCGGGTAGTTCCGACCCCCAATCACCCTCCCCTCCAGACAAAAAACCTCCTATCTCCAACCTGGCCGTACGGATATTTTTTGCACCTGCGGCCTCGCCCAAAGGAGGATCAGAAGAAAAAAATGGATCTCCGGGGTAAAAAATTTTTATTTTGGAAAAAGCCCCTCTTGGGCGAATAAACTTTCGTCGCAAAAAAAGGAGCAAGAACGCGTGTTGGCCCGGCGGCAAAGTGCCGGTAACACCCTGTTGATTTTACGCTGCCGTGAGGGGGCAAATCAACCCTCAATGGTACAAAAGCGTTAATTTTGTGGTAAGTTTTGTGCGGCGAATGCGCCGTCTGTTTTGTATTATCCCCGCCTATCTTGACATTTTGCCCACCAAATTTCAGCGACTAACCACCGCGCCAAATTCCCGTGGTTTCGGCCACGGACAAAACGAAAAGCCTTGTCACAGAACGATCCTGAACTACCGCTAATTGAGCTTGAGGAACCGGCTGGTGTCAATACCCATCCGGCCCTTCGGGACTACTACATCTGCCGGGTCAGCCGCGAGCTGAGCAACTTCATCCGACGGGATGTACTTACCGGTCGGGCGAAGTTTGGGATCAGTGACGATGGAAAAGAACTTTACCAGGTGGCCATGGCGCGGGCCATCGCTCGCGGCGACTGGCGGGCCGACTACTATCGGGGCCACACCCTCCTGCTGGCCCTCGGCCTCATCAAGGTGGAGGACGTCCTCGCCCAACTCTACGCCGACGCCGCCGCCGACGGTTTCAGCCGCGGACGGCAGATGGTCGGGCACCACTCCACCCCCACCATCGACGAAACGGGAGCGTGGGTCAATCAACTCGATAGCCTGAACGTCAGCAGCGGTACTTCCCCCACCGCCGGTCAAATGGCGCGCGGCCTCGGCCTCGCCCTGGCCTCCAAACTTTACCGGACCGACAGCAGCATCCCCTCCGAGGGCTTCAGCCGCGACGGCGACGAGATCGTCTGGTCAGAAATCGGTGATGCCTCCACCTCTGAAGGTGTATTCTGGGAGACGATGAATGCCGCCGGCGTGATGAACGTTCCCCTGGTGGTCACCGTGGTGGACGATGGCTACGGCATCTCCGTCCCCAAAGAACTACAAACGACCAAGGGCAGCATCAGTGAGGCCATGGCCGGCCTCAAGGTCGACGGTACCGGCAGCGGTATCGATATATATAAGGTTAAGGGTTGGGACTATCCCGCCCTCATGGACCTCTACCCGAAGGTGGCCGAGCGCGCCCGGGAGACCCACCGCGCGGCACTCGTGCACGTGAGTGAACTCACCCAGCCCAACGGACACAGTACCAGCGGCAGCCACGAGCGCTACAAGAGTAAGGAGCGGCTGACCTGGGAAAAGGAATGGGATTGCCTGGAGCAGTTCCGTCACTGGCTCATCGCCACGGAAGTTGCCGACGCCGGGCAGCTGGCCGAACTGGATAAGGCCGCCAAGAAGGCGGTAAAGGAATCGCGGAAGAACGCCTGGGATACCTTCGTTGGTCGCCTGAGCGCCGAACGCGACGCCCTACTGAAACTTCTGCCCACCAACGGACAGAGCAACGCTGCCTACGAGCGTTGCCGGGAAGACCTGATGGGACTGGAAGTGCCCCTACTCAGCGAGGTGGTGGACGCTTGTCGGCGGTTACGCCTGGCCATCGGTGCGGACAATCTACCCCAGCCCATCACCCAGTGGCTGCGCGACGCGCAGCGCCGCTTGAGCGAGCAGGTGGGCAGCGACCTGTACAGCGACACCGAGCAATCGCCCCTGCGGGTGCCTACCGTTCCCGCCGTGATTGATGAGGACGCTAAACCCGTTCCGGGTTACCAGGTCCTGCAGGATTTCTTCCGGGCCAAACTGAAGCAGTATCCGAACATGTTTGCCTTTGGGGAAGACGTCGGCCAGATCGGCGACGTGAACCAGGGCTTTGCCGGTCTTCAGGAGGAATTCGGTAAGCACCGGGTCTTCGACACCGGTATCCGGGAATGGACCATCCTCGGCCAGGCCATGGGCATGGCCATGCGCGGCATGCGGCCCATCGCCGAGATCCAGTACCTGGACTACATCTTTTACGCCATGTCCGTCCTGGCCGACGACATTGCTACGCTGCGCTGGCGCAGCGCCGGCACCCAGTCGGCACCGGCCATCATCCGCACCCGTGGCCACCGCCTCGAGGGCATCTGGCATAGCGGCAGTTACCTGGCCAGCCTGGTGAGCACCTGTCGGGGCATGCACATCTGCGTTCCCCGCAACATGGTCCAGGCCACCGGCATGTACAACACCCTGCTGCAGGGCGACGATCCGGCTCTGGTGGTGGAAGTCCTCAACGGCTACCGCCTGCGCGAGCAGCAACCCACGAACTACGCCGACTTCACCGTCCCCCTTGGGGTACCCGAGTGCCTCCGCGAGGGTACGGACCTGACCATCCTCACCTACGGCGCCTGCGTGCGGGTCTGCCTGGAGGCCGCCGAGCTGCTCGAGGAGCAGGGCATTGAAGCCGAAGTCATTGACGTACAGACGCTGCTGCCCTTCGACCTGGAGCAGCGCATCGTCAACCAGCACCTCAAGAACACCAACCGTCTGCTCATCGTGGACGAGGATGCCCCTGGTGGTACCTCGGCCTTCCTGAGTCAGCAGATTCTGGAGGTACACGGCGGCTACCAGTACCTGGACGCTCCGGTCAAAACGCTGACGGGGGCGGCGCACCGCCCCGGCTACGCCGACGAGGGCGACTACGCCAGCAAGCCCCAGGTAATGGACGTCGTGGAGGCGGCCATCGACCTGGCCCTGTTCTAAGACCGCAATTGCGGGCAATGGCCCGCAACCTTTCCCGATAGAAGGGGGTTAATCGCATTGGGAGACGTTGACGATTGGCTGCTTCTGGCCGAAAGACAAAATCTCAAAATGTACTAAAAAAAGTACCGACTGCTTGTGGGAATTTCCGGGTGGTTGTATATTTGCGGCCGCTAAGGGAGTTAGCTCCCCGGCTGGTCACAGACCCATGGTGTAATTGGCAACACTGCAGATTTTGGTTCTGTCATTCTAGGTTCGAGTCCTAGTGGGTCTACCCAAGAAAAAGGTCCTTCGCTTCGGCGGAGGGCCTTTTTTGGTTTTTGGGGGGGTGGCATGTGAGAATTGGTCCGTGCATCTGAGGACTTAGTTTGGCACCCTTAGCCTGTGGCGAGTAAATTTATCAGGCGACCATTGACGAAATACTTATCCCGACCGAGTTTATGTTCCGTGAGGATGCCCGCTTCCGTGAGGATGCCGAGGTACTTACGAGCGGTGAGCGGATGAACATCCAGGTCATCGGCTACGATCTGTATTTTGGTGTAGGGATGGCGAAAAATGTTGTTCAGTAAATCCTGGCTGTAAATTTTGGGGTGTTCCTCCCGCAGTTGTCGTTTCACTTCCCGCATGGTGGAGCGGATGGCTGAAATCAAAGCGATACTCTGCTTAGCGGTGACTTCCACGCCACGAAGCATATATACTACCCAGGCCTCCCAGTCTCCCTGGTCACGAACTGTCTGTAGTAGCCGATAGTAGTCTTCCTTATTGGCTATGATGTACTGGCTGAGGTAAAGGATGGGTAACTCCAATAAGCCCTGCTGCACCAGGTATAGAATATTAATGATCCTCCCCGTCCTGCCATTGCCGTCGTAGAATGGGTGAATGCTTTCAAATTGGTGGTGTATGATGGTCATTTTAACCAGGGGGTCCAGCGGGCAAAGGGTATCGTCATTCAAGTACCGGATTAAGTTGTCAAAGTGGTGGTTGATGTCATCCCAGTGTTGTGGCGGAATGTAGACTACTTTTCTGGTCCGGTTATTTTCTAATTGCGTTCCGGGGGTAGAGCGAATACCCGCCCGGTTTTGTTCCAGCGCCTGTTGAATGTTGATTATGTGCGGGCGGGTAATGAGCCCCGTAGCTTTTACGTCGTTAAATCCTTGTCGTAGAGCGATGGCATAGCGTTGTACTTCCTTGGTAGCGGGTGAGTGGCGTTCCGATATGTCAATTTCTGCCCGGAAAAGCTCATCCTGGGTGGTGATGATATTCTCCACGGCAGAGCTGTCCTGGGCCTCTCGGATCGTGAGCGTATTGATCAGGACCTGCTCGTTTGGAATGGTTCTAGCGGTTCCTTTTAACTCTGCGAGTGCCCGGGAAGCGGCATTGAGCGCCCTTAAAACCGGGATCGTGTCAAAGTTGTAAGTCAAGGGCAACGAAGGAATATCATAAGTGGGCTCCATCAAACAATATTAGACATAAAAATTTAACTTAAATCAAAAATAGGTATAAAAAATCTAAATTTTTATGCCTATTGGGGCAACTGAGATAAAAAACTTCATTTTGTATGCCTATTCAGCTGTATATCTGCGACTCATGTTTTGGATGTGTGGGGTGTACGCCTTGGTTAAGGTGGCTTTACTAGGCGGGGGTCTTAATTAAAAAAATGGGAGAAATCTTTAACAATCACCCATCTTAATTAAAAATTCGGCCTAAATCTTAATTAAGGAGCCTGCTAATTAAATTTTAGCCCCAAAATTTAATTAGTGGCCGGTTGCATCAGCCGCCGGAAAGCCTTCCCTCCCCAAAATCTCTCCATCCCGTGTAACCATTCCCGCAAGGCGCAGTACTCTCCCGGGGAAGGCCGTTCCGCCTTCCCTCCTTGAGTACCCAACCCAGCCCCATGCGTATCCTGGTCTTCCTCCTGTTTTGTCTTTCCTGCACCACCTGCACCCCGCCACCTGAGGGTGGCGAAGCCGACGACCCGGCGCTCCGGGATAAAATCACCCGCATCGAGAACGGACTACAGCCCCGACTGCAAATCATCGGATTTGACGTCCCCAAGTACAATGTCGACGAGCGTTTGCAAGAGCTGGGCATCCCCGGACTCAGCGTGGCGGTGTTGCGGAATGGGGAGGTGGAATGGGCCCGTGGCTACGGGATGGCGGATAGCACAGACAATCGACCGGTTACCCCCGAGACCTTATTCCAGGCCGGCTCCATCAGCAAGCCCGTGGCGGCCACCAGCGCGATGCAGCTGTTCGAGCGGGGTGTGCTGGACCTGGACGCCAACGTCAACGACTACCTGAGCAGCTGGCGGGTGCCCGACAACGAATTCACCACCCGGGAGAAAGTCACCACCCGCAGACTACTTACCCACACGGCCGGACTCACCGTCCACGGCTTCCCGGGCTACCCGCGGGGGGCGGTCCTGCCCAGCGTTCCCGACATCCTGGACGGCAGGGGTAATACCGATCCGGTGAGGGTCTTCCGGGAGCCCGGCGCCGGATACAAATACAGCGGTGGGGGCTACACCATCATGCAACAGCTGGTCGCCGATCTTGAGCAGCGGCCCTTCGCTACGGTCATGGAGGATCGGGTACTTAGTCCCCTGGGGATGAGCTCAAGTACCTTCGAAAACCCACTGCCGCAGCGGTACCACGCCCGCGCGGCGGCGGGCTACTATACGGACGGCAGTGTAGTGGCGGGCAACTGGCACGTCTACCCCGAAATGGCGGCCGCAGGACTGTGGACAACCCCGTCGGAACTCCTCCTGTGGGCCAACGCCATTCAGGAAGTGCAGCAAAGTCAGGAAGATGGCTTCCTGAAGGTCGGTACCGTCACGGAAATGCTCCGCCCGGACGACAACGACATGGGACTGGGACCCTACGTGGTGGAGGACTACTTCGGCCACGGCGGGGCCGACGAAGGCTTTCGGGCCGAACTCATGATCTGGAAAGATATGCCGATCGCCGTGGCGGTCATGTCCAATTCTGATGCGGGCAGCACCATCATCTGGGAAATGCTCCTGAGCATCGCGGAAGAATACGATCTGCCCGGCATCAACCCAAGAACCAGAACGTTCGCCGCGCAAACGCCCGAGGCGCTGGCCCGCTTTGCTGGCCAATATCGCCTGGGAGACGGTGGTGATGGAAGTATAGTCGTCAAAGATGACGGGCTGACGTTCTCCTCCGACTTCTTTTCCACCGGATCCGTCTACCTCCTCCCCGAATCGGACCACACCTTCTTCAATAAACAGTCAGGAACCTACTACGAATTCCTCCTCGAAGAAGAAGTCGTCACGGGCGTTCAGTTTGCGGGGCAGCATGCGAAAAAGATGCTGGTCGAGGAGCCCCGCTCCGAGTGAGGCACGTACGGAAAATACACGGTCGAGGAGCTCCGCTCCGAGCTGCGAGGTGTGCGGAAAAAATCGGTCGAGGGGCTCCGCTCCGAGCTGGGACGCCGGGCGGGGAAATCGGTCGAGGAGCCCCGCTCCGAGTGGAACCACGTACGGAAAATACACGGCCGAGGAGCTCCGCTCCGAGCTACGACGGCGCGTGAAGCGTAACGGAATACTTGAATCACCAGGTGCGGGTGCCGTGAATTTCCCGGCGGCCGTCCGGGTGGGATCCGTAATCGGGAGCGTAGCAATACCTTGCCCATCGGAGTGTAGTGCTCGGGGAATCACGGATCATTCATGGTGAGCCCTCCCCGGGGGCGTCCTCCTCTTTACTGCTTCGTTTCTCTCTACGCACTCCTATGCACGTCCCAAAAATTTTGGCCAGCCTCCTGCTGGCCAGCCTGCTGTCCTGCTCCACCCCGCCGCCGCCGGCGGAGGCCGAGACGCCCGTCGGTCCGCCCAACATCATCATCGTCTTCGCCGACGACCAGGGCTACGGTGACGTGGGCGTCTATGGGTCCACCCGGATTCGTACACCCCACCTCGATCGCATGGCCGCCGAAGGACTTAAACTGACCAATTTCTACGCCTTCCCCTCCTGTTCTCCCTCCCGGGCGGCGCTCCTGACGGGAGCCTATCCGCCCCGGGTGGGCATCCCCGACGTCATCGGGCCCGAAGGCCCGAACTGGACGGCCAACAAACAGTACGGCATCAACGCCACCGAAACCACCCTCCCCGAAATGCTCAAGCAGGCGGGCTACGCCACCGGCATGGTTGGCAAGTGGCACCTGGGCCATTTCCCCGAAACGATGCCCCTCCGGCACGGATTCGACGAGTTCTTCGGCCTGCCATACAGCAACGATATGCATCCCGGTAATGATCCGCTCTGGCCCGATCTGCCCCTGCTGGACGGCGATGAAGTCGTCGCCCTCAACCCCGATCAGCGGGAACTCACCAGCCGCTATACCCAGCGGGCCATCCAATTCCTGGAGGAGCATCAGGATACGAGTTTCTTCCTCTACCTCGCCCACAGCATGCCGCACGTGCCCCTCTTCACCTCCGATGGATTTCGGGATCGGAGTGGCTTCGGTACCTACGCGGACGTCATCGAAGAGATCGACGCCTCGGTCGGGGAACTCCTCGCCACCCTTGATCGCTTGGAGCTGGACGAAAACACCATCATTATTTACACCTCCGACAACGGCCCCTGGCTCACCTACGGCAACCACGCCGGCTCGGCCGGTCCCTTCCGGGAAGGCAAAGGCACTACCTACGAAGGCGGAATGCGCGTTCCCTTCCTGGCCCGTTGGCCGACGGGCATCCCCGCCGGAAGCGTTAACCACGCCCCAGCTTCGCTGACGGACGTCCTGCCCACCCTGGCCGCCCTCACCGGTGCGCCCCTCCCCGAACGGGCCATCGACGGCCGTGACCTCAGCCTGCTCCTCCGGGAGAACCAGGCACCTGCGGTCACGCCCTTTTATTACTATCGCTCCGGTAACCTGGACGCGGTGCGCCTCGGTCGGTGGAAACTGCACCTTCCCCACAATTTCCGCTACGTAGATCGGGTGGCCAACGACGGAAATCGCGGGAGTTACGCCTACCGGGATTCGGAGCTCGAGCTTTACGATCTATACGGCGATCCGGGAGAGCGGTATAACGTGGCCGAGGAGTTTCCGCAAAAAGTAGCGGAGCTGGAGGCCTTGGCGGAGGCTTTCCACGCACGGATGCTGCGCGAAAAAAGGGAACCGTTCCGACCGGCGCGATAGCGTCTACACCTCGTGCCGTAACCGCCGCTTGCGCAGCTGGCCGCGCTGGCCGGTTTCGAAGAGTACGCCTTCGTCTCCGGGACTAATTTCGGCTGCGTTGCCCTCGTCGGTATCGATGTGCATCTCCAGGCGGTAGTTCGGGGAAACCCGTACCAGTACGTTGCCAAAGGTGAGGGCCCGATCCCCGTTACCGACTTCAACCTCGACGATGTCCCGATCGTCCACGCCGAAGCGTTCGGCGTCTTCGGGGGTCATGTGGATGTGGCGCCAGGCGCAGATGACGCCATCTTCCAGATCGTACTCTCCGGCCGGACCGATAAGCTTACAACCCGGGGTGTTTTCCACCTTTCCGGATTCCCGAATCGGGGCGTCGATACCGAGGAAGAATTCATCGGTACGGGATATTTCCAGCTGGTCCTTGGGCCGCACCGGTCCCAGTACCCGTACCCGTTCAATGGTGTTGCGGGGCCCCACCACGGTCACCGTTTCTTCGGCGGCGAACTGCCCGGGCTGTGAAAGCCACTTTTTCACCGTCAGTTGGTGCCCCTTGCCGAAGAGCACATCCACCGTCTCCTGCCGCAGGTGAATGTGGCGGGCGGATACGGCAATGGGGATGGTGGGCTGGGTGTTGACCAGATCGGCCTGCTCCAGCAGTTTGGCCCCGGCCCGGGCAATGGCCAATTGTTCATCGGTATGGATGGCCAGCAGGGCTACCCGACTGTGGTCCATACTGAAGGCCCTGATGGGTTCCTCGTCGGTGAGCCGCAGGGTATTGTTTTTGTCTTCATTGATGATCGCCCCGAGGAAGTCGAGCCGCTGGGCGGCCCGGTGGCGGACGATGGCGGAATTTTCCCCGATACCACCCGTAAAGGCGATGGCGTCCACGCCGCCCATTACCGCCGCGTAGGCACCGATGTATTTGCGCAGCCGGTGGCTGAATACCTGTAGGGCGAGCTGGGCGTCGGCGTCCCCCTGAGTGGAGCGCTCGAGGATGGTGCGCATGTCGTTCCCGACCCCCGAAAGTCCGGCCAGGCCGCTTTCGCGGTTCAGAAGATCGTTGATTTCGCTGGCGGATTTACCCGTTTTTTCCTGGATGAAGGGGATAATACCGGGGTCGATATCTCCGCTCCGGGTGCCCATCACGAGGCCTTCGAGGGGCGTCATCCCCATGCTGGTTTCCACGGACCGGCCGTATTCGACGGCCGCCACGCTGCATCCGTTGCCCAGGTGGCAGGTGATGATGCGCATGCTGCGGTAATCCTGCTTCAGAAACTCTGCCGTCCGGCGGGCCACGAAGTGGTGACTCATCCCGTGAAAGCCATAGCGGCGGATACCGTATTTCTTGGCCAGCTCTTTGGGCAGAGCGTAGGTTTTGGCGCGGCTGGGCAGGCTCTGGTGGAAGGCCGTGTCAAAGTCGGCGTAGTGGAACAGGTCGGGGAAAAAATCCTGGGCGATCCGGATGCCGGACAGGTTAACGGGGTTGTGCAGCGGGGCCAGCTCCCCCAGGGATTCGATGGCGCTGATGACCTCTTCCGTAATGCGTACGGGGCGGTCAAACTGGTCGCCGCCGTGGACGACGCGGTGACCGATGGCGACCAGTTCCGTGCCGTTCAGTTTGTCCCGCAGGGCCACCAGACCCGTGGAGAGGGCGTGTTCGTGACCGGTTTTAGTCAATTCGATTTCCGTCCCGTCGCTGAAGGTGATCCTGGGCTCGTCGAGCAGGCGATCGGCCTGCATTTCCAGGGCGCGCTGCCCGGTCACGGGGTGAATGACGGCTGCTTTAATGGAAGAACTGCCGGCGTTGAGAACGAGAATGTGCAAGGGGACAATTGTTATTAGGTTCGTCAGGATAACGGCTTCGACCACGACGGGGTTGGCCGGAATAGATTAATTTCCGGTAATTCTTTCGGCGGGTGTTTCCCCGGTATTGTGGCGCTGGATTAGGGCGCAGGCGCGCGGGTGCCGGGCACCCCCGTGCGGCCAGGGCTACTTGTTGAAAAACCGGAAGATTGGCACGTCCACGCTGAAGGTCAGCATCCCCCGGATGGCCCGGGCGTCACGTTCCTTGTTGGAGCCTTCGGTCGTGAATTTCCGCACACTGGGGCCGTCCTGGATCCCGATGCCCAGGGTGAAGGGTGACTTGGGGAAATTGTACATCAGGTGAGCGCCGGGAGCAATCACGTTGGCCGGCCGGAACTCCGGCAAGCGGTCCACCGAAGCGGCGTTGGGGTCGTCGGATTGCTTATCCAGCCGGAAGGCCGTGATGGCCCCCAGGTCCAGCAGGGAACCAAAGAAGGTCACCGAGGACTTGCTGTTGCCGAGTCGTTTGCTGTAGGTGAAGCCTACGGGGACGAACAGGGCGGCACCCCAGGCCTCCTCCTCGATCCCGCTGGTGTTGATGCCCGCGGGAAGGCTGAGCCGTTCCCGGCTCAGGGCGAGCCCGAAGTAGGCCCCTAGCTCGAGACTGCTGGGGCGGTTGCGTTTGATCTGGGAGCTGCCAACTGGCAGGGCGATGGTGTTCAGCGCCGCCTCGAAGGCCGCCGGGGAATCGGCTGCCGCCACGTCGGCCATGAAGGTGCCGTAGCGAAAGAGGTTTTCCCGGAAGGCATTCACGCGGGCGGGATTGATTTTCGACAACCGCTTTTCCACCCGGGTGAGTTCTTCGCGGATGCGCTGAATCTTCAGGTCCCGGATACTGTTCGTCAGCTCTTCCTTGGCGTAGGGGTCTACGGACATCCGGAGCTCGGTGCTGTATTTCCGGAGGGTTTCCTCGTCCCGCCGATCGCCCAGGAGGGGAAGGTCGTCGGCGGAGGGACGTCCCAGTGCGATGGCCCGCAGTTCGCGGTCACCCTCAAACTCGTAGTCCAGCAATAGCCGCCGCAACTCATCCCGCTTCTCGGTGAGCCGTTGCTGCTTCTGGCTGGCCGTCGGCGCAACGTTGAAGACCTTCATCAGGTTGAGGAGGTTGTCTACGGCGTAGCGGTATTCGCCGGTCTGACTGAGTCGGAAGAGTTCATTGATTTCCTGACTCACTACCGGTACGTCGGCAAAGGCGGGGAAACGATCAATCAGCCGCGCCCGGTTGGGGTCGGTGAAAATTTTGGCGTTGAGGAGGCTGGAAACCGTTTGGCTGATGAAGTCTACCGCCAGAATCCGACGCTGGGCGGCTTCGGGAAGTCCGGCCAGATCGGGGAAGGCATACGGATCGGAGAGCTGATCGAGTTGTAGACCAAAGTCGAGGAGAAAATCCGTAATGCCCCGGGCGTCGAGGTCGCCGAAGGAGGAAACCCGTTGGAGGCGTTCCTGTCCGATACCCCCCATGAGCTGTTGGGCTTCGGGCGTCGTCAGGAAGACGGCCAGCTTGTTGTTTTTCAGGAAGAGCCCTTCGCTGCCTTCGTCGTCGGAGAGGAGGAAGAAGGCCTGTTGGGCCAGCCCGAAGAGGGTCTCGAAATTACTCAGGTTTTTGTACGCCCGGATGAGGGTGTCGGCCTGACTGGAGCTGTAGGCTTCCATGGCACTGAAGAGGCGGTCGTAGGCGACCGAAGCCGTTTCGATGGCGGGTTGCAGGGGAGGAAGGCTGGCCATGGCGGCCTCCGGCACCCTACTGCTTTTGGCGAAGGGAGAGGACTTGTCTCCCCGTTCCTCCACCCAGTCGGCGAGGCGCGTCCGGATGGCGGCTAGCTGGCTTTTGGCGTTTTTTTGCCCGGGCAGAACCTCTTCGGTCAGGTTGCGGAGCATCCGCAGGGCGGGGTAGGGCTGGTAGGCGATCTCGGCTTCGATGTCCGCCAGAAGGCGGGCCTTTGCGGTATCCGCGCTTTGTCGTTTGAGCTCGTCAGCCCGCCGTTGCTGGGTCACCTCCTTGTTGAGGTCCATCAGGCCCTGGCGGGCGTCGAGCAGGGACCGCAGCTGTTCCCGGTAGGCGTTGAGTTTTTGACGACTGGCAATAATTTCCCGTACGGCGGTCAGGCCGGCGGCCCGCAGTTCTTCCGGCCGGAGTTGGGTGGCGTTGGGGCCAAATAGCTGGTCGAAGCGCGCCACGCTGGGGTAGGCCTCATAATATTCGTAAGCTTCCTGTCCGCGCAGCCAGGAGGCAATGATGCCGGTGGCGGGCGGATTGCTGCCGGTTTCCCAGTAATTATCCTTTAGGGGTAATTGCCGCGTATCGAGGGGGAGAAAGAGGTCCCCGGCGCGCCGAAAATACTCCGTTTGTAACTCCGGCTGGCTGGCCATGCCCGTGTCGATGCGCGTCATGAGGGGATTGAACAACTGGCTGCTCAACTGATTATTGGCTAGAGCGAACTGTTCGTTCAGGTTCTCGATGGCTGCCGTATAGTCATCAAAGGCCATTTTGATGCCCTGGTAGGTGGCCGCCGTGGTGTCGGCCTGCCCCAGGCGAAGGTCGATTTTCCTGCGGGTGTCAATTCGGGTTTTGTCCAGTTCTCCGTAGGTGAAGGCCAGAATGTCCTGGGGGGGGACGTCCCGCATTTCAAGGTCGAGAATGCGGTAGAGCAGAAAGACATTGTAGATGGCTGGATCGCGGAAGGTGGCCGCATTCTTAGCGTCCAAAAAATTGCCGAGGTTGTAAGCAACGGCGTTGAGGTCTTCCACGAAGGCCTTGCGGATGCTGGGTAGGATGGCTTTGTAGTTTAGTAAGTCCAGCTGGGGCAGAAAATTGGAAGTATTGGGGAAGAGGTACTGGAGGTCATTACGGTTGATGTCCTCCCGGAGCTTGGTGAGGAAGCTGTAGGTGAGTTCTTCCTGTGCCCGTCGGCTGATCCAGTCGGAAAGCCCCGCAATGGCGTTGCCGACCAGGTTGCTGGAAGAAAGGGCCGCGGGCTGGTCATTGGCCGCCGCCGCGGCGGCTTCCAGGCTGAAGTTGGCGGTGGATCCTTCGGCAAAGGTTTTGCGGATTTTGCCCAGGTCAACCTTTCCCTGCCGGGAAAACAGATCGGCACCCGACAATTCCTTCAGGAAGCTGCCACGGGGAGAGGCGGCGGCTTCTGCAGCTAGTCTCAGGGTGTCCGGGGGAAGGTAGGCTTCGAGGAGGACGTCAATTTTTTCGTTGATCAGGTACTCCCGGATGGCCTGGTTCCCCTGGTAGTGTTCCAGCAGGGCCGCTCCCTCCAGGAGGCGATTGACCTCGTTGACGTCGGGCATCCCGCCGTAGTAGGCCAGCGTCAGGACGATGGAGTCCAGCGCGGGGTTGTTGATGACGCTGCCGGTTTTGCGGGCTTCGGGAGTGAGTTGAAGAATGCGCTGAATATCGTAGCTGACGTTTTGCCCCGCAACGAGGGTGGCCATCAGAACAAAGGCGCAGAATAGTGTAAGCTTTTTCATACCGTGTTGTTAAGGCAAAAGAGTGCTCAAACCGGGAGCACCACGCGTTTCTCTAAATAAGTGGCGGCCGCCTGTATCCGGGAAGGGAAGTTGGCTCCGGATGCGTTCTTGATGTCTTCGATGTGTGCTTCCACCTGCCGACATTCTTCATTCCTGGCCTGGACGAGGTCGAGCCGGAGTTTTTCATCGTACACCGCGCTGGTGAAGGTGAGGGCATTCCTGGCGGCGGTGAAAGCGGACCGGTCGAAGTTTTCCCCCGAAACCAGTAAGCGGGTGCGGGTGCTGTCCGTAGCCGCCCGGAGACCGTTCAGGTTTTCCCGCATTCTCCCGTTCAGGATGGAAGTCTCGACATTTTCCGGGCGGTCATTTTCTCCGGCCGTGAGGGCCGGATCGACGGCCCCGATCCAGTTGTTAAAGTCCGCGAGGCACTGCAGCACGTCACAGTCTTCTTCCTCAAGTTCCGTTCGGAGTTTATCGAGTGGCGTAAGGTCGAGGGAGGATTCGGGGGGGAAGGGGACTAGGTCTCGCATCTTTACGAGGCTCCACAGGATGTTCAGGGCATCGGACCTGGCGTCTTCGCCGGTGGTCTGTTGCTCGGATAGCAGCAGCAGCTGATGCCGAAACAACTGGTCCCCAACGTGACCAGCCTGCGCCAGGAGGCGTTGCTGAAATTCGTTCATGGGTTAGTGGTGGAATAAGTGTCTCGTTTAGACTTACTTAGAGAGGGATAAACGAGGTCAGATAATGGGTGTGACAAAGAAAACGAATACTGGGCACTGTTAAGTGTGAATAGTTCATATATCCTTTAGGGTACTTGGTAAAAATTTCGCAACCAGGCCCTTTGCTGTACCGAAAAGCGTGGCACCTGCACTCCGTGCCCGCGAAATGGCCCTCTAGCCGGATAACTTATGGGCAGAAAAAAGGCCCGCCTCCAAGCAGGAGACGGGCCCATCATAAAGGCGATCAAAAATCTACGGCCGTAGTAACACTACCTGCCGTGCTTCCGTCAATCCGGAAGCGCTACGTACCCGTATTACGTATGTACTTTGGGGTAACTTGCTCAGGTCGAGGTCCACCGGTCCGGCGGGCCAGTATTCCACTTCGCGGGACATCACCTCCCGTCCGAACGGATCAAGTACCGAAACGTCAACGCGCTCGCTTTCCCAGGAGGGAAGAGAGAGTTGGACGGCACCCGTAGTGGGGTTCGGGTAGGCATTGAGTCCGTTGTCGGGGCCATTTAGCCTAAATCCGGTGTTGGTGTCTTCAATGGTTCCGGGGCCCTCGTCGGTGAGCTTCGTGCAGCCGATGGAAATCGTGAATACTTCCTGGCATCCATTGGCATCGGTAACGACAACCTCGAAGTTCTGGGTCTTGTATCCCCCGGTGAAGATCACCGTCGCTTCGTCGGCTCCGCTGGTGATGAAGCCATCGCAGTCGACCATGCTCCAGGCGTAGGTGTAGGGTGCCTGGCCACCGTCGGGAATCACCGTCAGGGCGTTGCCGGAAGTGCCGCAGTAAAGCTCATCGCCCGCTAGGTCAAACTCGGCGGTGATCTCACGGTCAACGTAGCGTACCATCTGTTCGAAGGTGTTGAAATTACCACAGGCATCAGTGGCCATCCAGCGACGGATTTCCAGGAAGCCATCGGCGGTGTTCCGGCGGCTACGGACAAAATCAACCGCTACTTCACCACAGTTATCGGAAATTCCCGGTTTAACCAGCTCGGGCATTTCGTCGTCGCAGTAGAAGGTGATCATCGCGGGTGGCGTATCGTAGAAGTAGGGAGCAACCCGGTCTACGAAGGTGATGAACAGCGTGTAGGTGCTGCTGTTGCCGCAGGGGTCGGTTGCCGTCCAGTCGTACTGGTAGCGGCCGAGGTAATCCGGGCCACAGTCGATGTCGGATAGCTTGCTCACGTTGAGACTAATGTCTACGTCAGCCGGACAGTTGTCCGTTGCCGCAACGGCTTCATCACCGAAGTCGGGGAATCCGTTTTCGTCCAGTCTCCAGGGGCAGTCAAGGGTAACTTCGTCGCCACTTTCGGTCTTGTCGAGACGGGGGTGGGTAGCGACCACGGTGGGGGCGACCACGTCATCCCGCTGCTGGTAGCGTTGGGCGGTGCTGGTGTTTCCACAGGCATCGGTTGCCGTCCAGGTGTAAGTGACTAACTCCCCACAGCCGGCGAGGGTGGTGGTGCTCACCGAAAGCACGGCCGCGACCTCCACTCCGTTACACTCGTCAAAGGCGGTCACCTCACCGGGTACTACCTCATCGGCGCATTCATCGTCCGGGAGGTTGTTGAACACTGGTCCCACGAAGTCGCGGATGGTAACTTCCTGCTCGGCGGTACTAACGTTGCCGCAGCCATCGACGGCCGTCCACAGGTAGGTGTAGGTAGACACTTCGTCTTCACAACTTACCCGGGGGTCGTCAATCCACTCTCCAAAGAGGGTATCCACTCCACTACAGAGATCGTAGGGCGCGGGCATTTCCAGCATTCCTCCGCAGAGCATGTCGGTGGCCTCCAGGTTACCGAAGCTTGGTCCCGTACGGTCGACAACCTCGACGATACCTTCGTAGTTCACGGGGTTGCCGCAAATGTCGGTGGCCGTAATGCTGACGTTCGCTTTAAGGAGGTAACCGTCAGTGAGGCAGTCGCCTTCGGTAGCTTCCATTACTTCCACGGCGAGATCCGTTAATCCACAACTACCGGAGTCATCGATGTTGGCCAGCAGGAATTCCTCCACGTCGAAGTCGGCGCGTTTGCAGTCCGATTCCATCGTGATTACTCCTCCGGAGGCAACGCTGTTACCATCCAGGTCAAACACGGCGATGGAAGCGGTGCCGGGAGGGGAAATGATGATTTCCTGGCTCTCGCTGGCGGCATTGCCACAACGGTCGGTGGCCGTCCAGGTCCGGATGACTACCATACCACCGTCACCACAGGGTGCTGGGTCAGATTCTTCCATCGTTACAATGGGAGAGCTGCAGGCATCCACCGCGAAGACCTGCGGGGCCTCCGGTAGTACGTCCACACAGGCATCTTCCGGCACGCCCCGGAGTTCGGGTGGGGTGTCGTCGATCATTTCGAAGAATAGCTCGGTGGTCGATACGTTGCCCTGAGCATCTACGGCCGTGTAGGTAACCGTCATGAGGTAGGAATACCCTTCGAATTCACAGTCCAGGAAGTTCCCTTCCCGACTGCTGACCGTTACGGTAGGCTGAGGATCACAATTGTCAATGACTCTGACGTCATTGATTTCCCCGAAGAGTTGATTCAGCTCTCCACAGTTGAGTTGCATCCGGTCTCCATCCGTCATTCCCTGCAGCATCGGGCCGTAGGGGAATACCCGTGGTGCGGTGTTGTCCACTACGTGAACCACCTGCTCGAGCGTGGACGACTTTCCACTGGCATCCGTGAAGGTGTAGGTCCGTACGATGTCGTAGGCACCGGTGGCGGGGTCGCCAACGATACTTTCGGTCATGGTGGTCGTTACGGAACTACAGGCATCAAAGGCGTCCGGAGTTACTGCGGGAGGAATGTTGTTACATTCCGCGGTAAGTTCCGTGGGGAAGTTGGGGTCGGGAACCGGTGGGGTCGTGTCGACGATCTTCATGAAGATCGTGAGGCTGCTCTCATTGCCGCAATCATCCGTCGCCGTCCAGGTGCAAGACCACAGGCTGAGGAAATCACAGTCGCCGCAGTTACCTTCTTCAATCAGCACGTCCTCAAAGGTTACCTCCACGTTGGAGCAATCGTCCTCAACGAGCACGTCCTCTACGCCCATGGTGAAGGGGTTCCAGTTCGGATCCGCGTTATTACACTCAACTACCATAGTTCCTCCGGGAGCAGGCGTACTGAACAACGGAGTGATTACTGGGGCTTCGGTATCGGGCAGGACATTGAAGGAGGTCGTTTCCACGTCCTCGTTGCCGCAGGCATCCACGGCCGTCCAGCGATAAGTGACGGTATAGCCGTTACAGATGTCTACGGTATAGTCATCGATGGTGGGCGTCACGGTCACCTGGCTGCAGTCATCGGTTGCCGTCAGGGTTTCCTGGGTGGGGAAGGGATCGTCACAGTTGATGTCGGCAAGGTCACCGGGCTCTTCGAGCACGGGGGACTCGGTGTCGGGGCGTACATTGAAGGTTGCCGTTTCCACGTCCTCGTTGCCGCAGGCATCGCGGGCTACCCAGCGGTAGGTGATGCTGTATCCGTTACAGACGTCGACCTGGTAGGGGTCTACGGAGGGCGTCACGGTTACGGAGCTGCAGTCGTCGGTTGCCGTCAGGGTTTCCTGCGTGGGCAGGGGATCGTTGCAGTCGATGTCGGCGATGGGTGCGGGCTCTTCGAGTACGGGCGACTGGGTGTCGGGGCGTACGTTGAAGGTTGCCGTTTCCACGTCCTCGTTGCCGCAGGCATCGCGGGCCACCCAGCGGTAGGTGATGCTGTATCCGTTACAGACGTCAACCTGGTAGGGGTCTACGGAAGGCGTCACGGTTACGGAGCTGCAGTCGTCGGTTGCCGTCAGGGTTTCCTGAGTGGGCAGGGGATCATCGCAGTCGATGTCGGCGATGGGCGCGGGCTCTTCGAGTACGGGTGACTCGGTGTCGGGTAGTACGTTGAAGGTCACCGTTTCCACGTCCTGGTTGCCGCAGGCATCGCGGGCTACCCAGCGGTAGGTGATGCTGTATCCGTTACAGACGTCAACCTGGTAGGGATCTACGGAGGGCGTCACGGTGACGGAGCTGCAGTCGTCGGTTGCCGTCAGGGTTTCCTGAGTGGGCAGGGGATCATCGCAGTCGATGTCGGCGATGGGCGCGGGCTCTTCGAGTACGGGTGACTCGGTGTCGGGTAGTACGTTGAAGG
>NZ_SNAQ03000024.1 GCF_004375085.3 Lewinella sp. W8 | reverse complement strand
TGTGTGAGGGCAGCAGTGGCTCGCTCTCTGGTCTGATCACTACCCAGGACGACGACGTGATGGGTGGCGTTGAGGTAACGCTTACGGGTGATAACAACATGGACGAGACGGTGACCACGGCAGCCAACGGTCAGTTCAGCTTCGGTAACCTGGAGGTGGATGCGGACTACACGGCCAGCCCGGCCTACAACGCCGCCTTCGACTTCGGCAACGTGACGGTGACGGACATCGTGGCGATCACGAACCACATCCTGGGCTCGAACCTGCTGGGTACGGGCTACGACCACGTGGCGGCCGACGTCAACATGGACGCAGACGTGAACATCTTCGACCTGGTGGCGATGCGCCGGGTGATCCTTGGCCTGGCCGATGATCTGAACCCCGCGGGTGCTACGTGGCGCTTCGTGGAGGCGGACTACAACCTGACGGCGGGTAACTGGATGGTTACCTTCCCCGAGGTGTACAACGTGAACAACCTGCAGGGCAACGTGACGGATGCGGACTTTGTGGGCGTTGAGCTGGGTAACGTGGTGCGCGCTGGCGGCCGTGCTGCACTTGAGCTGAATGTGGAGCAAGCCGAACTGGCCGCGGGCCAGACGCACACGGTAAAAATCAGCAACGGTGAGCTGGCGGGCTTCCAGGGTACCCTGGAGCTGGCCGCGGGTCTGGAGCTGGTCAACGTAGCCTACGAAGGCGAAGGAGCGATGAACCTAAACCGTGCCGGTGAGGGAATGATCGCCATGGCCTTCAATGGAGCGGCGACCATCGAGGTGGAAGTACGCGCTACGGAGGCGATGCGCCTGAGTGAGGCGGTAAGCCTGACGGACGCCATCACGGTACGTGAAGGTGTGGCGGCTAACGGAAGCGCTGGTTCTCTGAACCTGAACTTCGGTGATCTGGCGATCACGGAGGCGATCAACGGTCTGGAGCAGAACACGCCCAACCCGGTAGCGGAAACGACGCGCATTGCCTACACGCTGGCTGCTGCCGGTCAGGTGACGCTGAACATCCAGGACATCCAGGGCCGCACAGTGCTGGTCCGTGAACTGGAGGGCGCTGCTGGTCGCAACGTGATCGAGCTGAACGTAAGTGAGCTTGGTGGCGCTGCCGGTGTGCTGAGCTACACGATCACGGCCGGTGACTTTACGGCTACGAAGAAGATGGTGGTGGTGCGCTAGGCGAACCGACCACTATCCGAAACGGATAGACGAACGGCCCCATCGGAATGATCCGGTGGGGCCGTTTTTTTTGTGGTTGAAGGAGAAGGGAAAGCTTGATGTATAGATACGTCTGTACGCCAGAGAATCGCCCCGCACCACAACCACTTTCAACGGCGGGATTTTGAACTTTCGCGTAGATATGTAGAAGTACGACAAAGGCGGGAAAGCCGGAACGAAATACGCTAACCCCATCCTTCAATCCTACTTTACCAAAGCTGGTTTGTGGGACTGACTTTTCGGGATTCCGCGTAGATATGTAGAAGTACGACAAAGATGGAGAATCGGAGCAAGATGTACGGGTCCCTGTCCCTGGATTCCATCATAACGCACCTATTTTTGGGGTCGAATTTTGGACTTCCGAGTAGATATGTAGAAGTACGACAAAAGTGGAAAATCGAGTGCTGTATTGCTCCCTTTTCAAATATGTCAGGCACCTGTACCGGCTGAGCCGAGTATTCCGTTTCACTTCACGCTCCGCGCCCTAATTATTACACTTACTCCGCCAATTCATGCTCCCGTAACCAGGCAAGCAAATCCCGATCAAATCGTTGGGGGACCTCAAGCTGGGGGGTATGACCGCAGCTATCGTAACGGTGTAGCGTCAATTGAGGAAGTTGTTCATGAGTATCCGGCCATAGGGTGTGGGGAATGACGTAATCGTATTTACCCATGGCTACGAGCATGGGCAAGTCGAGGGTAAACGCGGTGGAGAACATGTCGTAGTCCGCAAATACCGTGGTAAAGAGGTGTTGGGTAACCGGGGAGTGGACGGTCATGTCGTCCCAAAGCCAGCGGGCGTCATAATGAGCGTCGTACCAATAGAGGGGAGCGTCGTTGTGGTAGCTGGCCGAAGCCTCCTCTTGGCCCGTCAACTTGTCGATGGCGGAGATATTACCCATGTTCTGCTCCTTGAGTGCCTTGCGCTCCGGAGAGGCCGTGGCCCAGAGGGAATCCGCGTGAAGGGTGTATTTTTCGTTACCCCAGGCCGTTGGGGATCCGATCACCACTAATCCGGCAAGTTGATCGCCGTAGACTTTAGCGTATTCCGTGGCAATGGTCCCGTGGATACTGTGACCAACTAATACGGGCTTTGCGAGCCCGAGGGCTTCCTGAATCTGTGCAACATCCCCGACAATGGAAGCAATGGTAACGGTGTCTAAATTCTCTTCCTGATATCCCGCGGCAAACCATTTGAGATCGACAAAATAGCAGGTAAGGTGATCCGTGAGGGTTTGGGTGAAGGTCTTGGGGTAATAGACGGATGAGCCGATCACCAGGCAGGCTGGCCCCCGTCCCTTTACGACGACATTGAGGGTGCTGCGGTCAACGGTTACCTGCCGGTTGACAATCGGGGAATCCTCGATCCCCTCCGGATGGCAGGAGGGTAAAGCAAAAAGGAGGAAAATGCAAAAGTATAAGTGATGGCGCAGCATCCGGTAAAGGTAAGCGACGGGCCTGAATCACTATTTAGAGGTCCGCCAATAGGCCCGCCCGTCCACCGTGCGATTGAGCAGTTTGCGGCCAAACATCATCCTCCGGAGGGTGGCCGGATCGTTAAAGGTGTGATGAGCATTGAGCGTTTCGTTGATCTCTTTTTCCGAGTAGCGGAGGCCGGGCCGGAAGTATTCTGCGAGGGATTCCAACATCAGGTCTTGCTTGATCTTTTGGCGTTTTCCGGGAAGCTGGGTGAAGCGTCCGGCTTCGTCACGGTATCCGTCGAGGCAGGCGTAGCGGTCCATATGTTATTTAGTTGTATTTTCGGTTAATCCTTTTTGATGAAGGGGCCGTACTTGAAATATAATGAGGGAAAGAAAAAGTTGCTTCTTTCGCCTCAATCTTTTGGTAGTGTAACAAGAGTAATGGTAGCCACCTCCGAAAACGGAAGCCAAGGAAGGCGCTAATGCTTATATTAAAGAGCATCACCTGGGTAAAAGCCTCCGGTAACTCCTGCTCAATCAACACCCTTGGCTGGTTGTTCCACAGAAAAAGGTCATGCAGGGTCTCGTGGTGTGTCTGGTCTTTGGCACCAATTGACGTGAAGGCTGGAGTTTGTGCTCCGAGGTAAGCACTCAATAAGAGCAAGAGAAAAGAAAATCGCATAGGGTAGTCGGCTTTGGCGCAAGATAATTCCATTCTCTTTTGGATAGACCTGGCAGCCTGCACGCCGTTACAATAAGTTAATGATTGCACCTGCGCTCCGTCGCCTTCTAAAATGAATTAACCCGGGAATATCTGACATTCAATCCCCCAATCCTTCTGATATTCAGTCATTAATTATTCGTACCTTTGCCCTTCCAAAATCCAAAGAAAATTATGCCCGCTACCGAAACTAGCACCAATTACAAAGTAAAAGACATCAACCTGGCGGCCTGGGGCCGCAAGGAAATCAAGCTGGCCGAAGCCGAAATGCCGGGCCTGATGGCCCTGCGCGAGCAGTACGGAGCCAAGAAACCCCTCGCGGGCGCCCGGATTGCCGGATGTCTCCACATGACGATCCAGACGGCCGTCCTGATCGAGACCCTCGTGGAACTCGGTGCGGAAGTAACCTGGTCGAGCTGTAATATTTTCTCTACCCAGGATCACGCCGCGGCCGCCATCGCCGCCGCCGGTATTCCCGTTTTCGCCTGGAAGGGGATGAACGAGGAAGAATTTAACTGGGCCATCGAGCAGACCCTGCACGCCTTCGAAGGTGGTCAGCCCCTGAATATGATCCTCGACGACGGCGGTGACCTGACCAACATGGTACTGGATGACTACCCCCAACTGGTGGAAGGTATCCGTGGCCTGAGTGAAGAAACCACTACGGGCGTTCACCGTCTCTACGAGCGGATGAAGAAGGGTACGCTGACGATGCCCGCCATTAACGTGAATGACTCCGTAACCAAATCCAAGTTCGACAATAAGTACGGCTGTAAAGAATCCGCCGTGGACGCGATTCGCCGCGCTACGGACGTGATGATGGCCGGAAAAGTGGCCATCGTGGCCGGCTACGGTGACGTGGGTAAGGGAACGGCCGCCAGTCTGCGCGGTGCCGGTTGCCGGGTGATCGTAACGGAAATCGACCCCATCTGTGCCCTGCAGGCCGCCATGGACGGCTTTGAAGTCAAGCGCATGGACAACGTTATCGGACGTGGCGACATCATCGTTACCGCCACGGGGAACTTCAATATTCTTACCGAACGTCACTTCAAGGCCATGAAGGACAAGGTGATTGTTTGTAACATCGGCCACTTCGACAACGAAATCGACATGGCCTGGTTGAACGCTAACTACGGCGACACCAAGGACAACATCAAGCCCCAGGTTGACCTTTACAACGTAGACGGTAACGACATCATCGTGCTGGCCGAAGGCCGACTGGTGAACCTCGGTTGTGCCACCGGTCACCCCAGCTTCGTAATGTCCAACTCCTTCACCAACCAGGTGTTGGCCCAGTTGGAACTCTGGCAGCACAGCGACAAGTACGAAAACAAAGTGTACATGCTGCCCAAGCACCTGGACGAGCAGGTCGCCCGCCTGCACCTATCCAAAATCGGGGTAGAACTGGAGGATCTTTCCGAAGAGCAGGCCGCCTACATCGGCGTGGAGCAAAACGGTCCCTTCAAGCCGGAGCACTACCGTTACTAAGGATTGAATGATTGAAGGAAGGAATGAATGATTGAGGGAGAGAAGGATTGAGGGACTCAAGGGTCCGTTCAATCCCCGGCGGTTCAATTGGCCGTTACTTTCTCCATCGATTCCATTACAATTTTGGAATAGCCGGTTATCCTTTGGGGTAATCGGCTATTTCATTTGCTGGAGTTGGGCGACGGCGCGTGAAGTGTAACGGAATACTCGGCTCAGCCGGTACGGGTGCAATGGAATACTCGGTTCAGCCAGGGAAGTCGGTAGAGAAAATCATCCGTGGACGACATAGTTTTCTGACGAAATCCTGCAACGGACCAAAAGTTCTTCCGTCCTTGTAAGCGTGTTGACGTCCACCCAGAATATTTATCTCCTGCTGTTGGCCGCCCTGGGGTGGTTGCTCAGTTTGTACTTTGGCTTTTTTCGATTCCGACAGTTCGTCTGGAGCCGCAACAAGGTTCGGTACGACCTGCTGCTGAAGGTGGATCAGCGGCGGGCGAATCTGTCGGCAAAGATCATTTTGCTGCTGGAACTGGATAAACGCAACCGACGGGTGGAAGTAGGGATAAACTCCCTGATCCGACGCTACTTTGAGCTGATGCTTCAGGTAGATTTCTTGCGGGAGCAGGAGGCCATTGATGCCAATATTTTGCGGCACTGGCGAAGCGGAATGCAAACGGATTTGCGGCAAATCATGGCCTTACGTCCTGCCCTGGGGGATCAGTTCTCCCGGCTGGCCAAAGGCCACCGGGAACTACCGGAATTCACGTCGTCCTTATTATCTGACTTCTTAACCACCGAGGCTTAATGAGCGTCATTTTTATTAATTCCCACCGCGGGAAATCGGGCGTCCTGTTCGGGGAAAAGCTCCCCGAAGCCTACGTGCTGGCCTGCAAATTTTTTGATTGTGGCATCATGGATCGCACGGGAACCCTGGACCAGGGATTCGACTACCGCGTGCTCGACCCCATCCCGGCTTCCCCGCCGGCGGACGAAGCCTTCGACCCCAACGCGGCCTTTGCCGCCACCTGTGATGCCGTAGCTGGGGAAATTGTGCAGCGGGCGCTGGCGGAAGACCGCGAGATCAGGGTGCTCTGGTCCGGTGGAATCGATTCTACCGTGGCCCTCATCGCACTGATTAAGAACCTGCCACCAGCAGAGCATCACCGACTGGTTCCGCTACTCAACATGGTGTCCATCAATGAGTACCCCCTGTTCTTTCGTAACCATATTCTGCGAAAACTTCCCTTTCAGCAGGTACCCGCCCCGATCACCAATCACTTCGGGAGCCGGGAACTGATCGTCACGGGGGAACACGGTGACCAGCTATTCGGCAGCGACAAGCTGCTGCCCTTCATCAGTAACGGATTGGCCTTCGAGCCCTGGGAGGACGTGCTGCCGTTGCACCTCTTCGACAAGTTTGGCAAGGGACGCAAAGTGGACATTTTGATGGAGTACCTCCGTCCGCAGTTTGCCGCCAGCGAGCAGCCGCTGCGGACCACCTTTGAGCTCTTCTGGTGGTTGAACTACTCCCTGAAGTGGCAGCAGGTAAGCTTACGCCTGCCCGTGTTTACTTTTCGCGACGACGTGGCCGCGGTCTTTAACCGGACCCACCACTTTTTCCGCGACGAAGGCTTTCAGCGTTGGAGTTTAGCGAACCACCCCAACCGGGCCTGCGCGGGCCTAACCAGCTACAAGCAGGCGGCCAAGGCGTACATCTACGACTTTACGGGTGACGAAGAATACCTGACCCACAAAACCAAAGAGCCTTCCCTGAAGCACGTGATCCTCGATCGGCGGCAGCAGGGAGCGACACGGTATCGCATCGCGATGACCGAAGACTTTAACCCAGTGATTGAGACCTTTCATAAACACTTTAAAAACCAGCAAATCGTATGAGCTTTCAGCCTGCCTACTCCGAGTTCGACTTCGCCAACGGACTATTATTTGACTACAGCTCGGATGCTTACCCCACCAAACTACACGCCTGGACGGAGGAAACTACCTTTAACCGTCCCGGCTCCACCTTTTACGGCTACATCTTCGAAGGCCCCACCACGGTAACCAGTAGTAACAACACTTACGGACTGAACGCCCGCCAGTATTTTTGCTTCAAGGACGGGTTTTCCGTAGTTGGCGGTCGGGGCATCGTGATTGAGCGAATCGGATTTACGGGGATGGATTCCCTGGGCGGCCCCGTAGAGAACTGGGGGCGCCTGAAGTACATCGATGGCTGCACGGACTCTCTGCTGGTGCCTCCGGTAAAGATGGGGGATCCCTGCCTGAATGCCCTTTTCTTTCCGGAGAATATTGACCAAACCGCCCATACGCACCCCTCAATGCGGGTTGGGATGGTCATCGAAGGAGCCGGCACCTGCGTCACGCCCGAAGCGGAGTACGATCTCGTACCAGGAAAAATTTTCATCATTCACCCCGAGGGAACGCACCGTTTCCGTACCCGTGCCGGTCAGAAACTGACCGTGATCGCCTACCATCCCGATTCGGATTTCGGTCCGCAGGACGAGGACCATCCGATGATTAACCGTACCATCGTTGATGGCGTTTCTGCCGCAAAAATTGCCGAGATCCGTACCCACTGATCCCACCTGCTTACCTTTGGTGAATGCGTCACTACTTTGAGTTGCAGTTCCGGCGGATAAGCCGTCAGTTACGGGACTGGGGGGTGCCGCCCGTGGCGGCACTCTTGCTGGCGCCGGTAGCTTTTTTCCTGCTGGCAAGCATGCTCATGGAACGTACGGAATTTGCTCCCTACCTTCTTCTCGCGTTTGGTACTATACCCTTGGCCCAGTTAGGCGGGCAAGCGAGAAATGATTTTCTGTTTCTTCAATTTCACCAGTCCACCTACCGGAAAATACGACTGGCGGAAAATGGGTTACTGGTGGCACCCTTTCTGCTTTTTTTCCTCGTACGGGGACTTTGGGGAATGGCTTTCCTTCAGTTGTTGCTTGGCCTCGTCATGGTGTTTTTACCGGCCCTCTCCAGCGTCAACCGGGTACTGCCAACCCCATTTTCCCGGGAGCCCTTTGAATTCGCGGTGGGTATTCGTAAAACCTGGTTTGGGTACCTGGGGTGCTGTTTTCTTGCGGTTATGGGGCATCAGTCCGATAATTACTCCCTGATGGTATTCGCCATGGTTTTGCCGGCTTTTGTCGCCATGGGGTATTACGGAAAGCCGGAACCCGCCTTCTTCCTCTGGATACATACCCTTTCTCCCCAGGATTTCCTGAACAGAAAGTTACGGATGGCCGCCAGGCACGCATTCATTTTGCTCCTACCGTTGCTCCTTTACGTGCTTTACGCTTTTCCCGAGGAGTGGTGGCTAACGCTTTCACTTACCCTCCTGGGCCTCGCCTATATCCTCCTGATGGTGGTGGCGAAGTACGCCGCCTATCCGGAGGAGATTGACCTGCGTCGTGCCTTCCTGATGGCCGTGGCCATGATTATTCCCCCCTTAATGATTGTTGCCTTCGTGCTGTTCTACCGCCAGGCCCGGGCCAAACTAATGTTATTCCTCCCATGATCACGCTGGATAAAGTAAACAAGCATTTTGGGTCAAATCAGGTGCTTCGGGGCGTTACGGCCACCTTCTCTCCGGGAGGGGTGTACGGCATCATCGGTGAAAACGGAGCGGGTAAAACTACGCTGTTTCGCTGCATTGCCGGTTTGCACCAGTTTACGGGGGAGATTTCCTCCGATCAACCCAACTTTCATCACCGGCTTGGTTTTTTGCAGACCCAAAACTACTTCTTCAGCCGAATGACGGGGCGGGAATACCTGCGCCTTTTGGTCCAGGCCCGCAACTTGCCCGTACCCGATCTGGAGGCGAAGAATATCTTCGACCTGCCGTTGGATGAATACGTAACGAATTACTCCACCGGAATGCAAAAGAAAATTGCCCTGCTGGGAGTATTGCTTCAGAAAAATGATGTGCTCATCCTGGATGAGCCCTTTAACGGCGTAGACATCCAGAGTAACATCCTCATTTCGGCGATCATTCAGCAGCTCAAGTCTTCGGGCAAAACCGTTTTGATCTCCTCACACATCTTTGCCACCCTGCGGGACATTTGCGACAACATTCATTTGCTTAGGGATGGGGTCTTCGCCGAAACCGTATATCCTCAGGAGTACGCAAAGTTGGAAGCGCAGATGATTGACGTTACCCTGGGCAACCAGTTAGAAGCTTTGGATTTATAGATCCGTAGGCTAGAAACTCCAGTCACGCTTCCAAAGGTCGATCAGGTCAAAGCTGATCTTGAAGGCCGTGTTGGGCTTGCCGTTCGAACTATCGGCCAGTACCCCGTAGGCGCCAATGCGCAGCCTGCGTCGGGCACCGATTTTGAATACCCGCTCCGCACCGAAGAATAACTCCTGGTGACGGAACTTCTCTTCGGGGAGCCACATGACACCCCCACCGGCGACGGCCTTGAGTTTGGTTTTCTTCAGGAGGGGAATGTTGTTGATGAGCGCACCGTTGAAGTGGTGGATGTGATGAAACTCCAAATAGCGATTGGTGGTGTTCAGTGCCGTGTCCAGCGACTGAAAGGAGTGCAGCGGGTCCGAAAACAAAATGGGGTCGGATTGCCGGAACCGCTTCCAGTCTACGAAACGCAGGTCTTCCGTATTAATGAACTGACCGGCCCGGGCCCGGTATTTGGTGTTGCCCAGCGTGCCAAACACAATATCCTGTTCCACGGCGAATTCCACCAGGTCAAAGTCAATGTCGCTCCCCAGTGGTCCCGACCACCCCTTGCGGTGGAGTAGGGTGAAGGTGGGCCACTTGCTGCCCAGGTTGATTTTCCGGTCGGGCTCCCGCATGTATTTGAGGCCCGGAGTAAAGCTGATGGCGTTCGTGGTGATGAAGGCCTGGTAGGGATCGAAGTCGAGGATTTCCTCCTCGTCGGTGACGATATCGGTGAGGAACGAACTGGTCTCAATGCCCGTAATCGGTTGCCGGTCACTGATCTCGGCCTGGGTGAAGAGGGTGAGCCCGTTAAGCAACTCAATCGAATGGCGCATCCGCAGCGCGTCGTGCAGAATGTAGTTCGAGGGACGCAGCTGGTTCAGGTAGGCATCGTACTGGTTGATGGACTCAAAGCTGCGGCCGCCGCTGACGGAAATATCGCCCAGCTTAAAGGGGGAGTACCGGTACCAGGCATCAAAGTTCCCCTGGACGTCACCGTTTTTTAGGCCGACGTTAGCCGTGCCGGATACGTTCATGATCTGCCCATTGGAAAATCGGCGGAAGTAGGAGGCGTATGGCCCCAGTCGCCAACCACCGACGGGACTGAAGTCAATGAGTTCACCCATCGACCCCAGGTAAAGGTGACTCTTTTGGGCGTTGTTTCTCAGTCCCACACCCTCCCAGGCCAACTCCAGGAAGGTAACCTTATTGTAGCGTTCCTGGATACTGTCCTGGTAGGCCTTGCTGTTTACGACGGCCGTGATGCTGTCCTGGACTGCTACCATGGCCGCTTCTTTATCCGTCAGGGCCACCGTTCTTCCGCTTTCCCAGTATGCACTATCGCGTTGGTAGGCCTCGCGGGTAGTGACGGCCACTTCGTTACCGAAAAACTTGGGGGGGAAGGGATAATTGGCTTCGTAGGTGCCGTAACTCAGGGTAGTAACGCCCCGGAAGGTGAGCCGCTTGCCCTGCCGGGCCCGGTAGTTAAACGCCTGCTGTTTCAGTTTCCATTCTTCCGTGTCGTTCTCGGGGGCGTACACCTGTTCGAGGCGGAAGTCATCAAAGGTCCTCAGCGTCGCGGTGGGAAAGGATACGTCCAGGCGGTTGATCGTCCAGCTACCTTCGTTGATCCAGATCGTTCCCTCGAGGGTTGAATTGCCACTTTTTCGGGGAATGATCTTGATTTTATAAACTATTTGCTTGCCCTCCAGATCCGTCGACTCCAGTTTGTATTTATAGGAAAGAATGGCGGTGGAGCTGATGGGAGAAATCACGGGAGCATCGGCGATTCCCCGCAGGGAAACCATGTTCCGGTAGAAGTTGAAGTCCGTCTCTGCGAAGCGCGGAATAAACAAACCGGCGACGTTTCCGTAGGCCTGATAGGCCAGCCGCTCCTCCTTGTACTGATTGGGGGGTGCAACGTTGAGCCGCACCTGCATCTCCACCATGTTGAGGTTGTCCACCAGGGCCTTGCGGGCTTGTTCTTCGGCGGCAAAGGGATCGACCGGAACGGTGGAAGCAAGCTCGACGGCCGGTTCTTTAGGGGCTCGTTTTCGCTCAATTTCCTCCACGGCCTTCACGTAAATGGTGGAGCGATAGGGGGCGACGGCGCGCAGGTGCCGGTCTTTTTCCTTGATGGCCTTGCGGATAATGCCGTAAGCCGGATCCTTGGCGGAGGCTTTCACCGTAATTTCCTCCAGGGCCAGCTCGGCCGTGTGCAGACGAACGTTCAGCAACAGCGTATCGGAGGGAATGACCACCCGCTGCCGGATGGACTCGTAACCGAGGCTGGAAAACACGAGTCCGAATTCTCCTTCGGTATCAAAGCTGAAGAAGTAATTGCCCTCGCCGTCGGCGATGGCGCCGGTGCCGAGTTCCTGAATCAGCATATTGGCGAACGGAACGGGTTCGTCGTATTCATTCACGACCCGCCCCATAATCGCCTGGGCGGTTAGGGCAAGGGAAAAGAGGCTGGCTAGAAAAGTGAGCGCTAATCTGTTCATGGGTAGTCGGCAGGAAAAAATGCTGCCGATTGTTCTACTTCATAAGACGCCTAAGCCTCCGAAAAGAGTTGTATGCCACCGACTTTAATGCTTTTTTAGCGTTCGCCCCCGCCGAAGTTACTGGAATGTTATCCAGTCCTCAGGCTCCTCGGAAACCTCACCGTTCCGGTCGTGGCGAAATTTGGACATGGTTTCATAGATCGCCCTGCGACCACGATTAAGTCCCCCCAGGGGACGGTGAACCTTCAGGGCGTGCCACGGACTAAACGATAGCTGGTCTCCGTAAAGTTGTTGTGCGGGTGTGTCAAAGGTTTGCCGGGGAATCTTAATACTGGCGACTTTGATGAAGGGGGAGAGGTTACGGTTCCATTTTACCCGGGGATCCTCAATGGGCATCAAGACCGGGTCAGTCTGTACCTGAATGAAGAAATCGAGATAGATATCCTGATCACTGAGGGTGGCCACCATGCGTTCCCGCAAATAATTTTCTGACGGGGTTCCGGCGGGAAGCTCACTGCCACTCGGAGTCCGGGGAAGAACGGCATATTTAACCGCTCGGTCCCCGAGCAAATAAGGGGTCGTAGAGCCCCATTCCACGTCAAAAAGGTTGGCCACCTGGATGCGTACTTCACTGAACAACTTCAGTAGGCCAAGGTGAGTGAGAAAAAAGACGCCGGCACTCACCTTCCCGCCATTGATCGACTTCAGGAGTTTGCCAAAGGTCTTTACGTCCTTGGTCACGAAGATCTGTGTGCTCATGAACACAAAATCCTGGGTGCTTGCCGTAGCGTGTGCCGGAAGAATTTTCTCCCCTTCAACACCCATTAACTTGATGGCCATTCCCCGGGAATCTTTGGCAATGTCCGGGCTTTTCTGCCCCGAGAGGTTGGAATACCTGATCCAGGCATGATAAGTGGCTGGTTCCGCAAATACACCCACCCGGTACTGCTTGGGCAGGCCCTCCACCACCGTGAACTCCGCCTTCACCAGTCCGTGCTGTTTGGGGTGAGCGTCCCTGCGGGTACGCTCCGGGGCCGGGTAGTCTTTTTCCAGACGTTCCTTCAGCAACTTGATGATCTTCTGGGTGGCCTCGGCTTCCCCTTTGGGCGGGTATTCGGTGGCCATCAGCAGGTCCTTCCGTTGGGCGGACAGGCTCGATGCGAACGACAAGGCCAGCAGTACAAGGAGGCAGAGCCTAAGGACGTTACGGGCCATCATCACAGAGTTTTCATGAATTCAACCAGGGCTCTCCGGTCGGCTTCGGGAAGGTGGGTGCCATAATTATGCCCCAGGTTAGAATTCCCCTCCATGATTTTGCCGTTTCGGTACACTTGAAATTTCGTCTTGCCGCGGTCGTAAACGTACCCGACCTCGTTGGGGTCAAACTCCCGGCTGCCTACCCAGAAGGTGCGTGGCCGCTCCGGAGGTGGCATCATCAGCGCCCACAGGCTGGGGACGGAACCATTATGCAGGTAGGGGGCAGTAGCCCAGATGCCGTTCAGGGGCCGTCCCTTGTACACCAGCCCATCCAGGTTCTTGTTGGTGGGGGTATAGTCTTCGGGGTGCTCTCTATCCATTACCGCCAATTCCATTAGACCGTGCTGGTCGAAGCGGTGCTCGACGATGGAATCCCGGATCCTTTCGTGGTAAGCAACGTGTTTCCTCCACGACTTCGTTTCCGTTTCTTTCTCACCGGTAATGGCCGCTGCGGACAGGGCCTTGACGGGGTTTTTCAGTACCAGCCCCACCACGCCGTTGACCGGAATCTGGATGGCCTGCGCACTGTCCCGGAATCGATCTCCGATCAGGATCTCGGCCTTGGTGCCTTCGAGAATCCCCGTAGCGGCCATATGGTGCTCGGCCGCCCAGGCCGTCATGGGGTCGGTACCCAGGGAGTCTAAGGGAGTTCGTGCGGCTTTGTAGGGAAGCCCCTCGTCGGCGGGCTTCACGATTTTATGACAGCGCGCGCAGTGTTCCTTGAACAACGGTTCCCCGGCGGCGGCCAGGTCCCGGTTGATGGCGGGGAAATTCGTGTCTTCCCAACGGGGAGAACGCAGGTCCTTGACGTATAATTCCAGCGCGCCCAGTCCGTGAAAGTCGATGGTGGAGGAGTAGCGCTTCTTTTTACCGTAGAGCCGTTGCCACCAGGCCGCTTTCTTGATCTCCAGCCCTCCGAAAACCCCCACGACTTGCCCCGTATTCCTCACCAGGGGCCCCACTACCGGAGTATTGGGTGCGGAGCAGTTCCACTGCACCACGTCGGATTGATGCGTCCCCCAGAGGAATGGGTAGGAGACAGGAGCAGCGGGCGTATTCCGATTACTCAACATTTTCAGCGCAAAAGCGGTACCGGCATTTTCAATATTCGTAAAGGCATCAAGACGGGCGTAGCTCGTAAAATCATCCGGAAAGCTGTTGGGTAAGTCGTTCACCATTTGTCGTTGCCCGGAGGCCGTAGCCTGCTTTAAAAGGTCACTCCTCAATTTTTCGGCCGACTGCACGCTATACGTCCCGCCGAGAACCCGCTTGGCGAAGCGCATGAATTTCTCATCATCACGATGCGTCTCGTTCAGGGCATCCATCAGGTTGTCGAAGAACTTGACGAAGTTCCCCAGCGTAGGGGCCCCGTCAATGAGGTACTTGTTACCCTGGTAGTCCAGTTGATTGGTGTGGCAGGCCGCACAGGTAAAGCCAAGCATGGCCCCCTTGACGGACTTTTGGCGCGTCATCACGAAGCCAACCGGTAGGCCCGAGGGATTAAACTTGGAGGTCTTCATGGGTAAGTATCCCAACATGGACATGTACTCGGAACTCCGGAAGAGTTCCTCGCTGTCGGGTTGCTCCAGCCAGGTAAACCACAGGTAGGGCATGATCTCTGCTCCCTGGGGCGTGAACCAGAACTTCTCCTTAGTGGAGTCCGGCCAGTTCTGTTCAAGGGAAAGTCTTTCGGGAACGTTGCCTACTTCCTGAAGGTACTTTACGTCCTTTGGCATGACCAACGCTGTATTTACGTTACAGGCAATCAGGATCAGGCCCAACAGCGAGGCAAATACGATACTCTTTTTCATAATCCGAATTTATGGGTGGCGGCGCTCGGGGTGGTGGTATTCGATGTCGGGGCAACACCGGTTTTGTCCGTACCTGAGTACGGATAAGCGGGGCCTTAACATATTCTGAAAAGTACAATTTAAAATATGGTAAATCCAACTGCCGTGCCACAAACGGTCTGGTTTCGGGTAGTTTTTCCCGAAAAACAAGTAGAAATACGCGTACTTTTTTAGCCTATCCGCTCGGTTGTCGGTAGCGATTTTAGCGCACGATGGTTATTTCCCCGGCCCGCGTAACGATTTCTCCGGTTATCAGCCTCACTTCCACCAGATATACGTGTACCCCGACGTTGGGATCCCGGCCTTCCACGCGACCATCCCAGGCGGCCAGCGCATCGTCTGGCGCGACGTCTTCAACCCAGAAGACCCGGCCACCCCAACGATCAAAGACCCCGAAGGACAGGATGCTTTCTACCGCCGGACCGGGGAATATGCGGAACACGTCGTTGACGCCGTCACCGTTAGGACTGAAGGCGGTCGGCACGTAGAACAGTTTATCACGATCAACGATGATGTTGGTCCGGTCTTCGGCCGGACAACCATTCTCATCCTCCGCAAATACGCTCACTTCCACCGACTGCAGTGGCCGCAGAGTGACGGTCGGACAGGCAATACAAGAATCACCCGCGCTGGTGTACCAGTCGAGCGGCCACCCCGGTGGCAGGTTGGTCTGTACGGTGAGGGAGACGGAATCCCCCAGATCAATGATGACGGAGGGGGGCAGGTCGAGTAGGGGGGCATTCCCAAGTTCAACGGTAAGTACAAAACTTCGCTGGCACCCCGCGGTATCCATTATTCTGACGTCCAGTTCGCCCGCCGGATAAAGCGCATCGGGCCGGAAGGAGCCAAACGCTTCGCCGTCGACGCTAACCAGTAGTCCGGTCGTGTCTCCGCTTAGTTCCAGGCGGCCGTCGGCCGCTCCGGCACAACTTTCCGGCAGGGCGATCAGCGTATAATCCTGCCCGATGACCTCGGTGATGGTCAGGCTATCAATTTCTGTGCATCCATTGCCGTCCGTAACGGAAACGTAGTAGGTCCCCGCGCTCAGGTCATTAATTTCGGCGGTTTCTTCGCCGTTGCTCCAGGCAACCTCAAAGGGTGGGATACCGTTGCTGATCAGGACACGCCCGGCACCTGCGTTCGCGCCCAGACAAAGGTTGGATAGTACTTCCGTTGTGATGCTGAACTCGAAAAAATCCAGCGTAATCCGATGGGTGCTGTCGCAGCCGTTGGCGCCAACAAACTGGGCCTCATAGGGACCGGCGTTGCGTTCAAACTGCCCGAAAACAAAGCTGGAATCCCCCGGGCAGAGCGTCCGGACCTCCGTCGTCAAAACGGGTTGGCGCAGGGATAAACGGACCCGATGCGTGCTGTCGCAGCCGTTGCTGCCCACCAGGGTGCGAGAATAGATTCCCGGCGTACTTTCAAACTGGCCAAAGATCAGTGTCGAATCTCCGGCACAGACACTCACTTGTTCCTCGCTGGAGATGGTGTCCCGAACGGTAAGCGTGATTTGATGGGTACTGTCGCAACCGTTGGCTCCGGTAAACGATTGTGCGTAGGTGTTCGACGTTCGTTCAAACTGCCCGAAAATCAGCAGGGAGTCGCCGGCGCAAATACTGGCGCTTTCCTGAGTGATGACAGTCTCCAGCACGTTCAGCCGAGTGCGGTGCAGACTATCGCAGCCGTTCGCCGCCGTAAAGGTCTCTGCATAAATACCTGGCGTTCGTTGAAACTGCCCGAAGATCAGCACGGAATCTCCCGCACAGATGGTTAACTCATTTTGACCGGAGGTGGTATCCTGCACCGTAAGCGTAATCTGGTGCGTGCTGTCACACCCGCTGGCCGCCGCGAAAGTTTGGCTGTAGGTATCGGCCACTTGCTCGAATTGGCCGAAGATGAGCACCGAGTCCCCGGCGCAGATGCTGCGCATCTCCGTGGTGGTGACGGGAGAAAGGACCGACAGCACTATTTCCCGCAAACTGTCACAGCCACCGGCGGTCATTAAGCTTTGGGAGTATATCCCAGGGGTGCTTTCAAATTGTCCAAAAATCAAAGTGGAGTCCCCGGCACAAATGCTCACGGAATCCCTCTGGGTGAAGGACATGAACACTTCCAGGGTAATTCGGTGGGTGCTGTCGCAACCATTACTAGCCGTGAACTGCGCTTCGTAATCGTTCGCCTGGGATTCAAACTGCCCGAAAACCATCACCGAGTCGCCCTGGCAAATCTGAAGTAATTCCGTGGTCAGCGTGTCCCGGAGCAGGGTCACGTCCAGCGTATCGGTCACGTCGCAACTGCCCGTGAGGTTCGTGGCGTAAAACTGTCCGGCGGAGCGAATGATTTGTCCACCAAAATCCAGAGAATCTCCGGGGCAAAGCGTTGTGTTGGTTCGGGCTCCCGTGCCGGTGGTGACCCTGATGCGCAGGCTATCGGAGCTGATGCATCCCGCCGAGATTTCGCCGGAAACGAGTAACAGGGTGTCCCGGTCCGGCCACACTCGCACCTCCGGGCAATTGACGCAGTCAATGAAACTGGTGTTGGACCACTGGTAATTCGTGAAACCGGATAAGGTGAAGCTCAACGTGTCGCCCAGGCAGATGGTGGTGTCCGGTCCGAGATCAATTTCCGTAACCGGGTTGATGGTTACCCGTACCGTATCGCTTTGGATGCCTCCGCAGCTGTCCGTCGCGTTGACCCAGTAAACGCCGGCATCGTAGGCGGTAAAGGATTTTTCGGTGGTACCGTCTACCCATTCGTATTCGGCAAATCCGTCCTGCGCCCGGAAAGGGAAGACGCCGTTTTGACAAAGGGTGGTATCCGGACCGAGCTCCAGGGTAGGGGTGGATCGGATCTGCACTACGATGGTGTCGGCGGCGGCGTAGCCGCAGCTGTCGGTAGCCATCAGCCAGTACGTTCCCGCACGGTCAATCAGGATACTATCTCCCGTCACGCCCGTTGACCATTCAAGGGTCAGTCCGCGTAAGCTGTCGGGAGCCAGGAGAAATGCTCCGGAACACAGGGTAGTGTCCGGCCCCAGATCGACCGTTGGCCCCGTCAGGCAACAGCAATCGTTCATCAGGTCGGGATCGAGACAGTCAATAAATCCGTCTCCGTCATCGTCGATCTGGTTGCCGCAAATTTCGGACTCGGAACAGTCGCTCGGGCAGTTTCCGGGCGCGGGAAAAAGGAAGGCGGGCCCCAGGTCCGAGAGGTTGTCCTCCGACGTGATGCGAAGCCCTTCGTCGGGAAGGGGTTCCGAGGAGACGTTCAGCGCAAGCTCGGTGGCGAAAACCTCATCGTTCACTTCCACACTACCGCAGCTTTCGGGTAGCTCTCCCGCAAAATTAGTGGCCAGAATGACCGGGTCGGGCGTGAGCACGTCAAAGCCACTGACCACCACTAAAGAATCCCGGACGGTAACCAGTTCGGTTTGAGGTGTACCCACCAGAAGGGGAAGACGGAGTTCCCGGACCGGGGAGTTGGTAGCAGCGTCCCAGAACAGGATACTCGCCCGTTGGCTGTTTAACTCGTAATGCACACTGCCCACCAGATCGCCGTAGGAAAAGAGTTGCCGGGAGCCCCGCAAAGGGGAGCTGGCCCATTGGGCACTGATCACACTGCCGTCAAGGATCGAGGCCTTGATCATCACCGGAGTGCTTCCAGTTACCCCTTCGGATTCGGCCAGGATGAACAGATCGGCCAGGTGCCATTCCACGCTAATGCCCCTCAGTGTGCCACCGTTATTGCCGAGCGAATACCGCTGGGTCCACCGTTGGGTGCCGTCGGCTTCCAGGGCATAGAGTATGAGGTCGCTGCCCTCCGTACCGATGCCGTACAGGAGGCCGGTAGCGGGATCGGCGGTTACATCATAGAGACCTTCGTTAAGAAAGGGCACCAGTCCGGAGACGGGATTCAGCGTCTGCCCCGTCGCGCGATCAATGTAGTAGAGTGCACCAACTTCCTGATTCAGGGGGGCTAGTAGCTCGAAACCTCCTCCCGTAGCCAGGTAGCTTCCTCCGGCAGCAGATTCCGAGATGTTTTGAAAGACCAGCCCGAGATCCGTACCGTAGTTCCGGGCCCACAGAGTAGTGCCGTCAAGCGGATTCAGACGAAAGCCGAAACTGCCGGCCCGAACGTCCCCGGAACGGTAGGCACCCACGCCCACAAGCGTGCCTTCACCGTCGAGCATCAGGTCAGTTACCTGCGAAGCGGATGACCCTGCTCCACTTTTCTGGTTAGTTTCGGTGGAGTTCCCTCCGGTCAGTGGCAGGTTAACTTCAACCCGCCGTTGCCAAAGGATATTTCCCTCTCCATCCAGCGCGCCAACGTAGGGAAGGCCACTCAACTGTCCCCCCACGTAAGTAATTCCCCCAGAGTGCACACTGGTGGTAAAACACCCATCCGTTACGGCGTCGGCTTCCCCGTAACGGAGAAAGAAGGGAGTAGCGCAGCTGTCTACGGGAGGGCAGGGATCCTGACAACTTTCCGGATTATACGCCAGAAATCCGGGCTCGCTGAAGATCTGATTCTCGAAAAACTCAACTTCCCCCCGGATCAGGTCTTCCTGGGTAATGCTTCCCCGCACTTCAACCTCCTCAAGGTCTACGGGGGTATAATTGATGCAACTTTGTACGGTGCTACCGTCGGCGTTAATCCGAAGCAGGGTGGGGTATATGTTGCCCAACCGCGTCCCCAGCCCCAGAATGATCTGGTCGTTGTCCGTGGCCAGGGCGTTGTTGAAGTCGCAAACGGTGGGGATATTTTCGTAGATATTTGCCCACAGGAGGTTTCCGTCCCGGTCCAGCTGCACGATCATTTGTCGTTCACTGGTGCCGACGTACCCCCAGACCACGTAGCCAACGGGATTACTTCTCACCTTCAGGGGCATGGAAAAGCCGGGGGCAAATTTCCTGACCCACTGCGTTTGTCCCGTCTTGTCAATCTTCCAAATCTGAAAGCCGGACGGTGTGTTGGTGGAACCGAAATCATTAACCAGAAACACCAGGTCGTCTCCGTCGTCGGTAATGCTGAGGCCCTCCAGGGTGAAGGCATTACCGGCCTCGTAACTTTGGCTCCACTGCATGACACCCCCCACGTCCAGCGCACTTACCTGGGGACTGAAAAAGCCGGTATTCAGGTCCTGCTGGATGCTGATGGTAAAGTACAGGCCCGCCGCCGGATCGTAGACGGCATCAAGAAACCCTCGCAGCAAATCATTGTCGTAGCGATCGGGTTGACTGATTAGCGCTCCGTCCGCGGGGTTGATGAGGAAGCGGGTACCAGATGCGTTGAAATTTGTGGGGGAGAAAGGTTCCTCCATCTGGCCGAGCGCCACCAGCGGACCACCCGCAACGGGGTGATATAACTGGTACAAACTGGCTTCCCAGCTCTGGTTGGGGTAGGTCCGCGCCCAGAGGAGGTTGCCGTCCGACGGGTCAATTCTGAAGGCGAAACTCTCCGTAGCGTCCTGTACGTCTACGCCCGAAAAGCCAATTCCGCTGAGCATGCCGTCCTGGTCCAGGACCAATTGGGAAACTACCGCCCCGCCATTTCGGGGGAAGAGTTGCTGCTGCCAGATGGGAACCCCGTTGGCGGCCAGTGCCATCACGATGGGCCCTCCGGCGTAGGTCCCACCGACGTAAAAGATGCCGTTGGCGGGAAGGACGGCAGTAAAGAGACCATCCTGCTGACTGCCGGGTTGTTGGTAACTGAAGGCAAAGGCATTACCGCAGTCATCGGTGGCCGGGCAGTCCGTACACGCGGGCTCCCGAACGAATACGAGGCGGCAAGTTTCCTCGCCGCATAAGGTATTATCGGTGGCCAGACACACTTCGTATAGCCCGGAGGCCGGGAAAATATGACTCAGATCGGCGGTCGTGGCGATCGGGGTGCCGTCGATCGTCCAGGAGAAGTTCGTGCCCGCCGTAGAGGTATTGGTAAAGGTTGCTGTTGCACTGGCCTCCAGGAGTGGGGGTACGTCAAAGCTGGCCAGAACGGGACAAAATACCGTGACCCGCTGGGTGACGGTTTCGGGGCGGCAAAGCGGATCGTTGCTGGAAACGGTCAGGGTAACCGTATATACACCTACCGTATTGAAGGTCTGTGAATATGTGCTTGCCGTGGAGACGTCCACGCCGTCCAGTTGCCATTGGAGGTTATCACCGTTGGTGGAGGTATTGGTAAAGTTCAGGGTGGTCCCCACGTCAATGGTCACGTCTCCTCCGGTGAAGGAGGCAACAATGGGCGCCGGACACGGATCCAGACAACCCGGACTTTCCAGGAGGCTCTGCCGCCGGCCCTCCAGGAAGAAATGCATCCGGTCGCGCTGACCGGCCGTGAGGGCGTTGTAGCAGGACCAGTTGCCGTAATCCATGTAGTTGTTGAACATGTCATTCTGGTCGGTGGCGAAGCCGGAGTTGGTGTCCGTGGTACAGGAGTTGGCCGTGCCGCCGCAGGGAACGGCGGCCTTGGAGTTGTCCGGCGGGGTGTCGCAGACACGGTCCCCGTCGAGGGTGCAGTCATCGTTCGTGCAGCCGCCGTCGAAGGTGTGCCGTAGCCCGAGGTAGTGTCCCATCTCGTGCGTCAGCACGGTGGCCCGGGCTTCATTGCTGGTCAGCCAGCGGGCCTCCACCACAATGCCGTCCACACTTCCTCCGTGGGCACCCGGGTAGTAGGCGTACCCCGCGACCCCGCAGCCCAGTCCCAGACCACAAATTTCCCTCACTACCCAGATGTTAACGTATTCCCGGGGATTCCAGCGAGAGAGGTCCTTGAGGTCTCGGTCCTGGGCCGTGGCTTCCACGTTGGTGAGCGGGGAGACGATTCGGTTGATGCCGGTGGTCGGTAAGTTATCGGGACTTCTTCGGGCGAGACAAAATTGAATTTCGGTGTCTACGCCCACCCCCTGGTCATAGTAGCCCTGGTTGGCGAAAGACTGGTTCAAAAAGTCCAGGGACCTGAGGATGTCCGCGTCGGCAATGTTCTCCGTACCGTTTTCGTGCACGATGTGAAAAACCACCGGAATCTCGTAGGGTGGGGGGAGTTTTTGCCGCAGTCCCTTACCGGCCACCCGGGCCCATTCCGCTTCGAGTTTTTCCTGGCTGATGCGATACTTCGGGTCATTCTGGCCCAGGGTTTCGTGCACATGATCGGTGGCACAATCCAGGACGGGCTGGTCCCGCTCCGTCGGGTGGTGGGGAACGGTTTCGGGAGTAGGAGGGAAGCTTAGGATCAGCGTCGTGAAAACCAGGAATAAACTCCGGAAAATAAGCATTGTTCTGGATGGGATTAAGACCAAAGATAGCCCAAGTAGTGGCGAACGATTGCTAAAATTATCTATTTAAATCAGGAGGCTTACCAATCGGTAGGACGGTAGGTTTATGCGTCCGACTCCGGGCAGACAACGGAAAAAAGTGTGCAGACACCCGGGGCAACACGTGCAGGTGCCGGCCAATGGGTGAAGAGCCGTGTCCTTTGGGGTGTTGCTTGCCGGCCCCAGAACCTTTGCACCCGCACGTAGTGCCCAAATTCTTCCTGCCCTTCCGCAAAATAGCTGTTCCTGTCGGGGGAAGACACGGCCGATTTACCGGCAAAAAAATTCAGGAAAAATTGCTTGCTATGACAACTTATTGCCGCACCTTTGCGGAATATTTTGGTCATGCACAGCATCAGTATTTTCGATATTTTCAAAATTGGCGTAGGCCCCTCCAGTTCCCACACCCTCGGGCCGTGGCGGGCGGCGCTCGCCTTCCGGGAGTCCCTGCCCCTCGGGACGGAAGTCCTCAATCTGCGGGTGATCCTCTACGGATCGCTCAGCAAAACCGGGGTAGGGCACGGCACCGATATTGCCGTCACCCTCGGCCTGGAGGGCTTTGACCCCGAGACCATCACCACCGCCGATATACCGTTTCACGTTTCCCGCATCAAGGCTGAGCGGCAGGTGAACGTGGGGTCTCCCGTGGCCCCCCGTATGGCCACCTTTGATCCGCAACGGGATATCGTCTTTGCCAAAAGAACCCTCGCCTTTCACCCCAACGCCCTGACGTTTGAGGCCCTGCTCGGAAACGGTAAGAAAAAGAAGCAGACCTACTATTCCACCGGGGGAGGCTTCATCGTGAAGGTGGGCACGGCCAGTCGCATCGACCAGGGGTTTCAGTTGCCCCATCCCGTACACTCCGCGGCGGATCTGCTGGCCCACACCGAACGCACCGGGAAGTCCATCTCGGACATCGTCTACGAGAATGAGCAGGCCTTTCGCCCGGTCGATGATTTACTGGTAAAAATTGATCACTACCTGGATACCTTTTACCACGTCATCCATCAGGGATGTACGGCTCCGGAGGAGGTGCTGCCCGGCGGACTGAACGTCAAACGGCGGGCGAGGAAACTGTGCGCAAAATTGCTCGGAGAGCCGGCGGCGAATTCCTTTTCGGCCTGGGAGAAGCAACTCCGAAGAAGCTTGCCGGACTTTCGTAACACCACTTCCTGGATCAGTTGTTTTGCCCTGGCGGTAAACGAAGAAAATGCGGCCCTGGGCCGGGTCATCACGAGCCCGACCAACGGCGCGGCGGGAGTGATTCCGGCCGTGTTGCTTTACTTCCGCTGTTGGTGTGACAACGCCGATCAGGAGGCGCAACGCCGCTTCCTGCTGACGGCCGGGGAGATCGGCAGTATCTTCAAGAAGAACGCCACCATTTCCGCCGCCGAAGGCGGCTGTCAGGCGGAGGTCGGGGTCAGTTCCGCCATGGCGGCGGCGGGCCTGACCGAAGTACTGGGCGGCTCCCCCGAGCAGGTGCTCATGGCGGCGGAAATTGCCATGGAACACCATCTGGGGCTCACTTGTGACCCCATCGGCGGACTGGTGCAGATCCCCTGCATTGAGCGGAATGCCATCGGGGCGATGAAGGCCATCACGGCGGCTAACCTGGCCCTGGAAAGCGATCCGAAGGACGCCATCGTACAGCTCGACGTGGTCATAAAGACCATGCTGGATACGGCCCGGGATATGCACAGCAAGTACCGGGAAACCGCCGAGGGCGGACTGGCCGTCCAGATTCCCGTGGCGATGGCCGCCTGCTAGGCACTTTCGCAACTGACAATTATCATTTTTTACTCCAGCCTTCATCACTGGATGCTCCATGGAGTGACGCGTACTTAGCTGCATCGATCAGCTAAACGACCGCTAATGGGAGATTTTCGCGTACGGAGCATTACCGACAAGGCCGACCACCGAAAGGCCTACCTCAGTCACCTTGATGACCTGGCTGCCTTTGAGATGATGCTCGAAGAAGGGCTTTTTGACGAAGGCCCCGCCTGGATCGGCGCCGAACAGGAATTGTGTCTTGTGGGTAAGGATTATCAGGCCAGTACCACGGCGCTGGAGGTGCTGGATCGCATTAAAGACCCCCGTTATACCAACGAACTGGCGCTCTATAACCTGGAGGCCAATCTCGATCCACTGCCCCTGGGCGGCAGCTGCTTCCGGGAAACGGAAGAACAGTTGTTGGGTCTGCTGGACATCGGGCAGGCGGCGGCCGGTAGTCAGGAAGCCCGCATACTTCAGTGTGGTATTTTACCCACGCTGAAGTACCGGAATCTCCAGTTCGAAAACATGACCCCGGAACCCCGCTACAAAACGCTCAGCGCCTCACTCAAGGCCCTACGCGGGGAAGATTTTCAGATTTACCTGCAGGGGGCCGATGACCTGATTACCTCCCTGAACTCCGTACTGTTTGAAGCCTGCAATACCAGTTTTCAGCTGCACCTTCAGATCCCTTCCCGGGATTTCGTCCGCCAGCATAACTGGTCACAAATGATTGCGGGCCCCGTCCTGGCCGCCTGCGTGAATTCTCCGCTCCTGTTCGGACGGGAGTTGTGGGCGGAAACCAGAATCGCCATCTTCAAGCAGAGCCTGGATACGCGGTCTTCTTCCCGCAACCTGCGTTCTAAGATGGCCAGGGTGTACTTCGGTCAGGATTGGCTGCACCATTCCGCGGCGGAAATCTGGCGGAACAACCTTAGCCGTTTTCCCCTATTGCTGACCTCCGATGGATTCGAACGGGCAACCGACGTTGTAAGGGCGGGAGGAACTCCGAAGCTGCGGGCGGTCAGACTGCAAAACGGTACAACCTACACCTGGAATCGTTTGTGCTACGGCCCGACCAGCCCCAAACCCCACCTCCGCATCGAGTGCCGTTACATTCCGGCCGGGCCCAGTACCCTGGACGAAATTGCCAATTTCGCCTTCTGGACGGGACTGATGCAGGGCAATGACCTGGAGAAGGGATTGCTCCCTGAACGCGTTGACTTCAAGTCGGTCCGTGATAACTTCGTCAAGGCCGCAAGAACCGGCCTCGGGACCACCTTTGACTGGTTTGGTCGCCTCCGGACCGCCAAAAGCCTGTTGCTGGATACCCTGATTCCCCAAGCCAGGGTAGGGCTGGAGCGATCCGGCGTGGACACCAGGGACATCGAAAAATACCTCGGGGTCATCCACCATCGGGTGACGGGAGAAACGACGGGTTCCAGTTGGACGGTACGCAACTTCCGTAGCCTGGAAAAAGCCCACGGAACGGCCGCGGCCGAGACGGCCTTGGTGCGGATGATGCTGGAGTACCAGCGGGAGAACCTGCCGGTCCATGAATGGCAGGACTACCGGCAAAGCTTTCCGGTTTCTCTGAACTCCGAAAACACCGTGGAGTACCTGATGACCCGGGATGTATTTGCCGTAAACCATAACGATTGCATCGAACGGGCGGAGATGATCATGAACTGGAATAATATCCACCACCTGCCCGTGGAGAATGACGAGGGAGAACTCGTGGGGCTCCTTACCGATGGTCTGCTGCGGCGGCACCGGGAAGGGAGCAACGATAAAGAATACGTGGCGGAAATCATGCTTCGGGACCTGGAAACCGTGGGGCCGGAGACCAGCCTCGGCCGCCTCCGGCAAATCATGCTGAGTGGACGGTTCAGTGGTCTGCCGGTGGTGTGCGACAAAAAGATGGTCGGAATGATTACCGAAAGGGACCTTGCGCTGCTGCAACCGGACGACGGGCGGGAAATCCAGCAGGTATGATGCCGTAATCTGCCGAGCGCTGGTCCATCCACAATTTTTCTTGCGCATTGCTGGATTGCCCAGCCATCATGGGCTATTTTGTGGCAATGGAATCCGATAAACAAGGAGCACCGCATTCCCCCGCCAAGCCCACATGGTTGAAACGGGTGGAGGAAGAGAGTTGGCAGGCAGAATTAATCATCTCGGGTGCCGCGATCATTGGCACCCTGCAGCTTCCCGGACTACTGGATCAGCTTGAAGTCTTCCTGCTTTTATACCAGGACAGCGAGGCCCTGGGGCTGTGGCGATTAGTATTTCTTTATCTGCGCCTGGTGACGGCCGCGCTGATCTTCACCTTTATTTTCCACTTCATTGTGCGGGCCCTGTGGATTGGCATGGTCGGGCTCAACAGTGTTTTCCCCGGAGGATTCCGGCCCAACAAGCGCTTTAGCGAGGATTTTCAGGCAAAAATGCGGGAAAACTACGGAAACATCGACGCTTACATCCTTCGACTCGATGGCCTGGCCAGTGGAATTTTCGGGACGGGATTTGCGGCGGCGAGCCTGTTTTTTAATTTCGGTATAGTGTTCAGCGCCGTGGTGATCCTCATCGGCTTACTGCGAAATTTCGGGGGCTATTCCCGCTGGATTACCGTTGGGATATTGATCCTGGCCCTGGCCTATTTTGTCATGGCGATCATCGTGAGTGTGCTGCACATAGAAAAATTGCGGGAACGCGCCTGGGTAAAACGGATACATTTTCCCATCACCCGAATCATGTACCGGCTTCAGTTTCCCATCAACAGCCGGTTCACCGTTACCGCCCTGAACATTCTCTCCTACCAGGTGGCCGATCGCAAAGGATATTGGTTTTATGCGGTGGGGATGGGCGTTGGGGTAGCCATCCTCGGTACCGTAGCGGACCAGGCATTCAGTTCTAACGCCCGCTATTTCTATGAGTCCACCTTCTTTTATGAGGCACAGGATTCCACCCTCATCCGCCGGGCTGCCTACGAGGAGGAGAACTATGAAGGGGTGCATTATGGCCCCGTCCTGCCGAGCAAATACGTCGATACTACGGAGCTCTTTTCGGTGTGGGTTCCGCTACCCGAGCGGGAGTTGGTCCTCTACCGGGAGCGCTGCGCGGAGAGCCAGAAAGGAAGTGAAGGAGATAAACCCACTCAGGAGGCCGCTGATTTTTTGGATTGTCTGGCCTCCGAAATTCGGTTGTCGATTAATGGGACTACGGTTCGGGGAGCCTCCTTCAACACAGAATATTTGGCCACCGCCACCGCCAAGCAGCATGGCGTGAGGATTCACTTGAAGGACCCACCCCTGAACCGGGGGAAGAATCTTTTGGCCGTTGGCACGCCGTCGGATTACCGTAAAGCCACGGACGGATTGAGAATGAGCTACGTGGTTTTCTTCGCTCACTGATCAAAAGACGAAGCCAACAAGTTGAACTTGCTGGCTTCGAGTAGCTTAGGCCTTGTGAATTTGTCTAGAGGTGAATGACCTCGTCGTAGGCGGCTGCGGTCGCTTCCATCACCGCTTCGGACATGGTCGGGTGAGGGTGAACCGCCTTCAGAATCTCGTGGCCGGTGGTTTCCAGCTTGCGGGCTGCTACTACCTCGGCGATCATTTCGGTCACGTTGGCTCCGATCATGTGGGCCCCCAGCCATTCGCCGTATTTGGCGTCATAGATGACCTTGACGAAACCTTCCTTGGCGCCGGCCGCACTCGCTTTTCCGGAGGCGGAGAAGGGGAATTTACCCACCTTGACCTCGTACCCGGCCTCCTTGGCCGCCGCTTCGGTGTAGCCCACGCTGGCAACTTCGGGGACGCAGTACGTACAACCCGGAATGTTACCGTAGTCAATGGGGTGGGGGTTCATGCCGGCGATGTTTTCTACGCAGACAATCCCCTCGGCGCTGGCTACGTGCGCCAGGGCGGGACCGGAGACCACGTCACCGATGGCGTAGATGCCCGGAACGTTGGTCCGGTACATGTCGTCCACTTCAATGAGGCCGCGGTCCGTTTTAACCCCCAGGTCCTCCAGACCGATGTTTTCGGTGTTGGGGCTGACTCCAGCGGCGGAAAGTACCACGTCGCATTCGATGATTTCCTCCTTCTCGGTCTTGCGGTTTTTGGTGGTCACCTTCAGTACCTTCTTGCTGGTGTCGACCGATTCGACGCTGGTGTTGGGCAGCACTTTGATGCCCTTCTTCTTGTAGATTTTGGTCAGCTCCTTGGATACGTCGGCGTCTTCCCGGGGCACGAGCCCGCCGGGCATAAATTCGACGATGGTCACTTCAGTGCCGATACTGTGGTAGAAGTAAGCGAATTCCACGCCAATGGCGCCGGCGCCCACGACTACCATCCGCTTGGGTTGCTTGTCCAGCGTCATGGCCTGGCGGTAGCCAATAATTTTTTCGCCGTCGATGGGAAGGTTAGGCAGTTGCCGCGCCCGGGCACCCGTGGCGACGATGATGTGCTCGGCGTCGTAAGTGGTTTTCTTACCGCTTTTCTCGGTGACTTCCACCTTCTTACCCCGGAGCAATTTGCCTTCCCCCTCGATGACGTCGATCTTGTTTTTGCGCATCAGGAAGCTGATGCCCTTGCTCATTCCGTCGGCTACTCCGCGGCTGCGGGAGATCATGCTGCCGAAGTCGGCCTTGGCGGACCCAACTTTGATACCGTAGTCTTCTGCGTGCTGGATGTATTCAAAAACCTGAGCGCTCTTCAGCAGGGCCTTCGTGGGAATACAACCCCAGTTGAGACAGATTCCGCCCAGATTTTCTCGCTCCACTACGGCAACTTTCATGCCCAGTTGTGCGGCGCGAATGGCAGCAACGTAGCCTCCGGGGCCGGTGCCAACAACGATAAGATCGTAAGTCATGGATTTTCGAGGTTTTTATGAGTCGATGTAACACCACCAGTACCTAGGTGGTTGTTGGTAACCGCGATACCGCTCCGGTCCGCAATTCGGCCGCGAAGATAACAAGCAATAATTTGGTGTAGCATTATCCCCCCGATAAGTCTTTAACCACGTTCAGACCAGTAGGGCTTTTTGTGGCCTGACGGCAGGTGCCGTGACCAACCACAAAGAAGCCATGGACTGGGTAGCCCCTGAATACTCGTTGTGACGCTTTTTTTAAGACTTTTCCCCGTCTATCGGTCTTGGGATACAATCCTTACTTCCCCGTTTCGGGCCAATGATCGAGTTTGGTTATATTGCTTTATCCGATAACCCACAATAAATCCACTTGAGCACCCCCGCCATTATGCACACCCCCGTGACCCGCTTCATTTGCTTATTTATTCTTTTACTTACGGGACTGCCGTCCCCAATCACCTTCGCCCAGTGCCCGAGCGGTAACGTTCTTACCCTGAGCAGTCAGGAACAAATCGACGCTTTCGCCCAAACCTATCCCGATTGCACTGATTTCAGCGGGGCCATCGTCGTTCAGGAAAGTGTCTCCGGAGACATCCGAAACCTGTCGGGGCTCGGGAACCTTACCGCCATTAATGATCTGTTGATCTTCACCAATGATTCCCTTCGGGATCTGAGTGGGCTCTTCCTCCGAGTGGTTCGGCAGGATCTGGTCATTCAGAATAACCAATCACTTCGTGATTTAAGGGGGCTGGATTCCCTGAGCGCCCTGGTCAGAAATTTTTCCGTAACCAATAATCCCAGCCTCACTTCACTCCGGGGATTAGAGCGCCTTGTCCGGGTTATGGGAACCTTCACCGTCGCCAACAATCCCGTGCTGGATACGCTGGGGGGACTAGAGCTTTATTTATTTGGCGGGCAACTACGGATTGAAAATAACGAAGAGTTACAGTCCTTGCGCCCCATGCGCTTTTTGCGCCGGATGACCCAGGGGGTGACCATTAGAAATAACCCCAAACTTAACGACTTCCATCCGGATCTGGGGATTCCCGTCATCGGGGGTAACGTATCCATCGAGGAATCACCGCTCCTGCCTTCCCTGGATTTTCTGTCGCCAAGAAGCATCGGCAATCTTTCCATCAGGGATTGCCCCCAGATTGCCGACCTGGCTTCCTTCGATCAATTGGACGCTGTGTCCGGAAGCCTGACGCTGGCGGAAAATGACCTCCTCACGGATATTTCCGCCATCAGCTTCCTCAATCCGGACTCCCTAAGCTCCGTGGTAATCACGGGTAATCCATCCCTCAATGCATGTGCGATTGACGTGCTCTGTCTGGCTTTACTACTGGAGGAGATCCCCGTGGTAATCAACGGTAATGGGGAAGCATGCAGTAGTCTGGAGGACCTCCGTGACCAGTGCGATGAGTTTCCCTTATGTCCCTATGACCTGGTAATTGACGATGAGAACTCCGCGGCGGAATTCGGGGCAATGTTCCCGAACTGTGAGCAGGTCAACGGCAGCCTGATCATTAATCCGGGGGGACGGGACCTACTCCCACTGCAGAACGTGCGTAGGGTCAGAAATGGCCTTCGGTTGATCAACTCCGATTTGGAGAGCCTTGATGGACTACAGGGACTGGAAGAGATCGGCGAACTAGAGGTGATCAATCCGGTAAACCTGCCAAACTTCATTGGACTTGAAAGCCTCAAACGGATCAGAAACAACCTATTCATCGTTAATGCCCAGGAGCTGACTTCCCTGGCGGGGCTAGACAGCCTGCGTGAAGTTCCCAACGGCATCAGCATCAACCAGACCCCCAGGCTAAGGGATTTTAATGGATTGAGTCAACTTCAATCAACCAACGGAATTTCCATCAGGAACTGCGTTAGTTTTCGCTCCCTAAACGGATTAGATAGCCTGCGGGTGTTGGGGGGATTGGTCATTGATAATGCCAGCTCTATGACGCGTCCGGGCGGCATTCCACTGCTAAGCACGGTCGACAGATTGATCTTTGCCAATAACAGTGGACTTTCTTCCCTTGATGGTTTGGAGCATCTGGATACCCTACGCTTAGGTTTAATCCTAATTGACAACGGGCAGTTACGGGACATAGGCGCCCTGGACAATGCGGTTCCCGGAATCCTGGTGGAAACGGGATTTTATAGTTTGACGGTCTCCGGCAATTCTAATTTATCTGCTTGTGCTTCCCCCCTGATTTGTGCCATGCTGGAAGACCCAGACCGGGTGTCCTCCTTCATCGCGGATAATCGGGAAGGCTGCAACTCCCGGGAACAAGTCGATGAAGCCTGCCTGACTGGGGTAAGCCCACGTCCGGTCGCTACCTCGCTCCCCGTCTTCCCGAACCCCACTACAGGATCGCTCTCCCTGGATCCGGCCCTTCACGGTAGACCCATTGACTGGCGCCTGCTGTCGATCACGGGGCAACTACTGGACGAGGGAGCCTCGATCCCTACCGCCTTCGATTTTTCCTGGCTTCCCAAGGGAACGTACTTCCTTCATCTTCGGGAGGAGGCTACCCATTACCGGGCGCGCTTCGTGCGCCAGTAGGGACGCTATTCTTCGCCTGGCTCCTTTGGTAAGAACACGGCATCCTGCGCGCCGTCGCCCCGCTTCTTTTTCCGCTGCTGAAGGGACTTTATGGCTTCTAACACCGCCCGATTATCCGGGTAGCGCACCATCTTTTTCATGTACGAACGCGTTGGTTCGGCCAGCAAGCGCCCCAGCGGAGGCAACACGATAAAGGCACTGTCCGGGCCCAGGTGTCGGTGAATTTCCCGGTTAATGTTGTCTCTCCGCTTACCGAGGTCCTTCAGGGCAATTTCCCCGCCAAGACTGGAGGTAATGTCTCCCTCGTTCAGGCGGAAGGGCAGGTTGATGGTCATGAAGGTATCCACCAGGGCCAGTCCCCGGAGGGTAGTGTCCCGCAGGTAGTCATCCCAACGGATGGGAATGCCCGTCATACCGCTGTTCAGCGCCGCGTTGGTGGTGGCGCTCAGCTCGCTGATGTAGGGGTAGCGATTCATGTATCCCAAATTCTCAAGAAACTTGTCGCGCACGAAGCGGGAGGCGGCGTTGCGCATACTGATCAGAACGATCGTCCGATCAAAAAAGCGCTGAAATACCGTATCCGTTACGCTGCGGGCCTTCATGTGCTGGAGCAGGTAGTAAAGGCTACTGATGCCGGAGTTTTCGGCAGTTCCCGCATCCACGAAGTGCCCCTTGCCCGGAATACGGGCGGCCGGACTGGCCACCGGAAACCGGTTGGAGAGAAAAGTGGCCTGTGGGTAGGAGATGACTTCGGTTTCGCGGTTTTTGGCCAGCGACGGCTTGCGGGTCAGGTCGATGGTACCCCGCACGGGATTTTCCCTGAGGGGAAACACGGTGCCGAGTCGTCCGTCTTCCGAGTTGGCCGTATTCACGATCATGAGCGGCAGCGTCGTCTGGTCCTTCCAGATGTGCCAGAAGGGCTGTTCGTTGATTTCATCGTAGGTCCAGCCGGGTTGCCGTTCACCGACGATGTTGAGGTAGGCGCGGGCCATCCCTTCCTGCCGGTCTTCCAACTGCCAGGGTTCCAGACCGGGAAGGTCTGGCCAGTAGTTATGGGGGAAGCGGGTGAGCAAGCCCGCAAAATCTCCCGCCAGGAAGTTGGTGCTGCCAATGGAGTCGATCAGCTGCCGACGGCGTTCGGGACTTAAGTCCTTCCGCGCCCGCAGGAAGGTGTACATCGAAATGCCGATTGTCCCTCCGCTGGCGCCGCTGAGAGCAAACACCTGGCCGTCGAACAGGCTGTCTTCCTCCATGGCCTCCAGGTTGAGCATCGTCCAGTAGCAGGCCTTGAGCCCGCCGCCGTCGGCGGCGACAAGGATGATGGGCTGGTCATCGTCGGAGTTGTCCAGAAAGGTTTTCGTGAAGTCCCGTAGGTCGGGAGCCTCGCTGTTCTGGGTGGACGTATACGTGATCTCGTGGTAACTGTTTCCGAGGTAGGCGGTGGCCAGCAGGACGATGATGATGGCCGCCCCCCAGAAGAAATTGGCCGCCGAGACCGCCTGGTAGGGAACCCCCGCGTTCTGCGGGTTGATGTGGTGGAGGTACCGTCCGTAGCGGTCCCGAAGCAGCAGGTATCGATCCACGAGGATGATGCTGGCGATAACGCCGTTGATCAGCAGCAGATAAATGTTCAGAGGGTTGAGTCCCTGAATGAAGGGGGAGGACACGAATCCACCCCAGCTGAACCCCACCAGAAAGAACAGCCCGGCACAGATCACCAGAATGGGATTCGCCAGGAGCATCACCTGAACGACGAAGTAGTCCATCCAGTCCATCATTCGGTCCGTTGGCCAGTGGTGACTTTTGAGCCTTCGGTTAAAGGTGAACGACTGGAAAAAGGGCAGGTAAACCGTAAGCCAGGAAAAGGCAAATATGGAGACGATGAGAAAGCAGAGGAACAGCAAAAACGATTGATGCCAGGGTGCCCCCTTGATGCTGAACACCAGGGTGGCCAGGAAGAGGGCCAGGGCAATCAGCGTGGACGCAAGCCCGGTCCAGAACATATTTCGGTCAGACACGAAGTAGGCCCAGTCGGTCCGCTTCAGGTACACGTCTCCGTGCCGATTTCTTTTTTCCCGGGCCCTTTCCCGCAAGCGTTGGGCCAACGACAAACTTTGCGGATAGGCTACTTCCCGGTAAATGCGGTATTCCCGAATTCTTCTTCGCCGGGCAATGTTCAGGCTCCGCATGGCCAAGACGGTATACAACAGCACGCCGAAACCAACCAGCGGGACGATGGCCCCCGACGCGGCGGACATATCCGCCCGGTTACCGAAGTAGATGTCCGCACACAATCCAATCAGGGTCAGAATGTAGAACATGCCGAGGAATGCCCGAAAGCGGTGAAAGCTCACCGGCGGGTAATCGCGATCCGTTTCAATATCGGAAAGGTAGCCCGGTGGAGGAGATTCCCTGGAGAGGGTATCGAGCTGACTGAAGGCCCGTTTGTGGAGAAAGAGCCAGTAGAAAAGATGGGGTCTTCGCCAGCTGAAGTAACTGCCGTTGTGGAGGCGGTTGATGATGTCCCAACTTTTCTGACGCGACGAAAACTGCTGGTCGGAGAACGCGAGGTAGCTGGGCGCAAACCAGATGATGATTACGGAAGCCGGAAAGAGGAAGATGGAAAAGAGCAGGAAATTTCCCGGAGAACGGACCAGCTCGATGAACAGCCCGTCGAACTGGTCCATTTTGGTGAAGACCACGGACACAATCCCGATCGAAATCAGGGCCGGATAAAAGTAGTTGCCGTACTGGCGGAAAAAATTGAGGATCGGGCTACCGAAGTCCTCTAGGAAGTAGCGGATGAAGGTGCCGAATCCGAGAAAGAATCCCGCCAGGCGGCTGACGATGGCGATGAAGTACAGCACCCGGAAACCCGTTTTGGTCAGTACGTCCTCGTTTCCCTCAATCAATTGAGCGTAGTAACTGTACAGCGCGCTGTTGCTGATGAGCATCACCAGGAAAATGAAGATGGCCAAAAACAAACCCCGATTGGCGCGGAAGGTATTGCTCCAGTTGGAAGCGCCCTGCTTGGCGTAGCGGGTCGTCCGGTCGGTGGCTTCTTTCCAGAGCCGGGACCAACCAAATTCCCGCACCACCACCCGGGTGGCCACCTCGGTAGTCGTCAGGTCACTGCCCTTACACAACAAGAAGGTGAGCAGCAAGAGGAGAATCAGCGAAAGGTCAAAGGCAAAACTGAAAAAAAAGCTGGCGGCACTCTGTTCCCTGACGTACTCGATGACCCAGGCGGCATCGGGAGACAGCAGATCCAGGTAGGAGGCGATCAGTGGGGAAGGGGTGGCTGGAGCCCGCAGAAAATACAGGACAACCGTAAGCAGCAGCACGACGCCGACAATCACGGCGTCGCGGGTATTGGAAAACCACCACCTGACGAGCGGAGGAGGTTTCTTCGAGGTGTTTTTCGACATGAAAGATGGGTGGTCTTGCACCCAAGATAAGTCTTTCCCGAAAGTCGCTGCGGGTCCCCTTTATTTTTGGGGTGGCATGCTGGGCCGGACCTCCACCTTACTGGGTAGGGTGCGGGCCGGAAGTCGTAGCAAGTCCACCACGATCTGGCCGATGTCTTCCGGTTGAATTTTCCAGCTGTCCGAAGGGTTCGGAGTATGATTGTTGAAGTAAGTCGCTACGCTTCCGGGCATAATGGTCGACACCTTGATTCCTTCCTGGCGTACGTCCAGCATCATGGCCTGGGTGAAGCCCACTAAGCCGAATTTTGAGGCGTTATAGGCGGCTCCACCGGCGAAGAAATTAGTGCCCGCCAGGCTGGCGATGGTAAACAGGTATCCCTTGCTGTCCTTCAGGGCGGGAAGGCTGGCTTTGACCGTATTGAAAACGCCGGTCAGGTTGATATCGATGGTGTCCTGCCACTGCTGGCTGGTCATGGACTGAATCGGCGCGAAATGCCCCACACCGGCGTTGGCCACCACGACGTCAATACTGCCAAATTCCTGTAGGCCCAGCGCAATGGCGGATTCCTGAGCGGCCAGGTTGCGGACGTCGGCTTCCAGCCCGAGGGCCCTTGCCGGATAGCCCTTGGCGTTGAGGGCGTCGGCGGCTTCATTGGCGGCCTTTTGGTGGCGGCTGGTCAGTACGACGTTTACTCCTTCGGACATCAGTGATTCGGCTACGGAGAATCCAATTCCCTTGCTGCCTCCGGTAACGTAGGCGGTCTTATTTTCTAGTGCATTCATGCCGCTACCAACGCACGCAACTGATGGGTAGTTTGCTTCCTGACGAACAAAAGTTGCTGAGTAAGGATAGGCGGGCGACGGCGCGCGGGTGCAACGGAATACTCGGCTCAGCCAATGCAGGTGCGATGAAATGGAGTCACTGACCGCTTCCGGCGCGTCTCAGGGCCAACTTTCCGCGAACCGATATTTAGTAGCCTCACTCTTTTCGTTGCAATAAGGCTTCCAAAGCTTTTTTCCCTGCCGCATAATCGGGATTAATGCGCAGCGTGGTTTCGTAACACGATTTTGCTTTTTCGCGCTGGCCGAGATGCAGGTAGGCATTGCCCAGCAATCGCCAGGCGTAGGTCGACTGGTCGTTTAGCGTGAGATAATATTCCAGTATCTCCCTGGTGGCGGTCCAGTTTTTTCCGTTTTCGAGAACGGCCCCCGTCGTCAGAATCGCATCATCCTCCACCACGTAAATGTCGGTGGTGTCCCGTTTCAATTGCGCCCAGCGGGAAGCGGCACGGGCCATCCCCCCTTCCCGGTAGGCGTCGGTGAAGGGATATTTGGCGGAAACCGTATAGGTCTTGGCCCGCTGCTCGAACAGGCATTCTGAAACCGCGTTGATGATGCGGGCCGTCCTGGAGAAATCCCGGTTGGCCATGACGACCACGGAGATACTGTCTTCGGGATAAACGTACATCAGCGCCTCGAAGCCCGTGTCGTTCCCCTGATGCATAATTATCGGGCGATCCAGATAGGATTTGACAAACCAACTCAGGCTTACCCGGTCACCCCAGGGCGTTTCGGCAGTGGGGGTGGTGAGGAGGGAGAAGTAATCCGCACCAATGACCTGCTCCCCTCCGTACCTTCCCTTGTTGGCCAGGAGCATGCCCCAGTGACACATATCCCTCAAGGTTGTGTGAAGGCCGGAACTGGGAAAGTAATTTTCTGAATAGGGGTAAGGGGACCATTTCTGGGTGGTCAGTCCGTAGGAGTAAGGAACCGCCCAGTGGCTTGGCAGGTCTCCGCGGGGCTTAGCGTATCCGCTATCCTTCATACCGGAAGGCAAGAGAATATTTTCCTGGACGAACTCCCCAAACGACCCGCCACCGGCCCGGCTTACGACAATCCCCAGCAAGTCAAAGGCAGAATTGCTGTAGCTGAATTCGCTGCCCGGAGCAAAATCCAGGACCATCGGCCTAATGTTCTTCAGGTTTACGTCCAGGGCGTCACGGCCGTAAACCGGATTGTCCCAGTCGCCAACACTCACGTGTCGGGGGATTCCGGATGTATGGTTCAGCATCTGCCGGAGGGTGATTTGCCGGTACCGCTCGTCCTTCATTTCAAACTCGGGAACGTGTTGGACGAATAAATCATCCAGCTCAAGCTTCCCCTGCTCCACCAATTTTACCAGCGCAGCTGCGGTAAAGGGCTTGGAAACCGAAGCAATATGAAAAACGGTACTCAGGTTGGCGGGAAGGGACCGTTCGATATTCGCGTAGCCGAAGGTCCTGGCGTAAAGAATCTGGTCTCCTCTGGTGACGCCGACGGCCAGGGCGGCATCATTATTCGTCAGACTTCTTAGTTTTAGCAGGTAGGGGGTTAAAACCGCATCTAATTTACGGCCCTCGCTCCCTTGAATAATGGTGTCGCCCGTCTGGGCCAGACAAATGCTTTGCGTCAACAGGGCTATCATTAAGGTGATGATTCTGGGCATGGTGGTCTTTAGTTAATTCATACTAAAATATGGCCCACACCTTCAATAGCAGTGGGCCCTGGGGATACAAATGACCGGAGATGACCAGGATTTAACTTTAACTACCTGCCTTGTGACCTTTTTTGGGGAGCCCCGTCTCAAGGGCATAGAGAGCAATAACTAGTTTAGAGGTGTATTTTAGTAAGAAACGCCGCTGCCATTTTGGACAGCGGCGTTTTTTTTATTTCAGCACCTTAGCCAGGGCAATATGCCCGGCAGATTTGGCCACCTCACTGGCTGTTTCTCCAAGGCTATTCTTTTGCCCGGGGTTGGCTCCCTTTTGGAGTAATAGTTCGACCAATTCATCTTCCCCGGAACGGGCGGCCTGCATGAGGGGTGTCCAGCCTTCGATGGTCGTCTTCAGTTGCATGTGGGGTGCGTCTTCCTGCAGCAGTCCATCCAGCTGATCCAGGTCTACCGACCCGTCGTTATTCGTCAGGTCGCGGGTAACGTCGTATATTTTTACCCGGTGGCCCACATTGGGGTCTGCGCTCTCGTCGATCAGCAACGTTATGGACTTATCCTCCTCTTCGTTCACAGCCAGGAAGAGCAGTCCGGCGTTTTCGTGCACCACCATTTGTGCCTGCGAAGCCTTTTTGTCAACGGTGTTGATGGCCACGTGTTTGATGCTGGTCGTGTGCTTGAGGTCAGCTCCCGCGTCAATCAGCATCCGCATCATTGCCGGATCGCCTTCCCGCACGGCCATCGTCATCGCCGTGTGATTGTTTTCATCCTGAAGGTTAACCTTCGCTCCGGATTCCAGTAATAGACTCGCGGCTGCTACCTCGCTTTCCCTTACGGCTTCCATCAGTGGGGTGCGCTGGTATTGGTTGAGGGTGTTTACGTTGAAACCTTCGTCAATCAGCTGGACCAATAAATCCACATTTCCGTTTTTGCTCGCCTCAAAGAGCATGTCTTCCCGCAGGGGCGGGAGTTCGGCGGAACGATCTTTGGTGAAAACGGAAATGATGGTGGATGCATCTTCTTCCACGGCGTAATCAATGGGCATTTTGCCCCGGTCATCGGCAATACTCAGATCCGCTCCCGCCTTCATCAGGTAAATTACAATGCCGTCTTCATCTTCCTCGGCGGCGTAAGAAATCGGTGTGCGGCCCCGCTCGTCCCTTTCGTTGATGTCGGCTCCCAGATTTTCAACCATGTGCATCAGGATATCCAGATTTCCTTCTTCGGCGGCTACGTGCAGGGCAGAAGACCCTTCCAGTCGGGCTCCGGCCTCCACCAGGATATCAAATATTTCCCGATGATTTTCCGAAGCAGCCATGGATAAGGCAGACTTATTCCACTGGTCGCTGCGACTATTGATATAGGCACCGGCATCAAGGAGTAACTTTAGGGTATTCACCGCATCCTCGTCGGCGGCCTCAATGAGGGCCGTCCAACCATATTTATTGGTGTGGTTGACGTCCGCTCCGGCTTTGAGTAAGTCTTGCGCAATCTCTACCTGGTCCCCCCAGGCAGCCCACATCAGGGGAGTGAAGCCGTTGCGGTCTTCCGCTTCCAGGAGGTCCTCGTTTTTGATTAATTCGGATACTTTTTCCCGCTTGCCCGCAATGATGGCTTCGATGAGGGCCTTCAGTTCCGGGTCGTTGGTGTCCACAATGGTGGGAAAGAAATCCGGAATTTCCTCACTATTCACGGGAGCGTCGGGGAGTAATTCCGTGGTCGGGTTGTTGGACAGTTGGGTCAGGGTAAGCCCCAGAGCTAAACAGACGAAGAGGACACCGGTAGTCAGTACCCCCTCCCGGAAGGAGGCACCGGAAAAACCGGTGGCAAAAAGGCGGTAGATACGACCGCGGAATCCACCGGCGTTGCCTGCGTAGGGTAGGCTTAAATTATACGTTTTCATGTTCATGGTTTGGAGGTGAATTAAGGTTTCGGCGTAGCTCTTGCGTTTGCCGGTTATGTCAATTGCCAGGTCATCACAGCAGTGTTCCCGTTCCTCGGCAATGCGGGAACTCATCCACCAGGCGCCCGGGTGATAGAAAAAGACGATGGTGGCCAGTTGCTGTAGTAAATTGATGAGGTAATCGTTGCGCGAAATATGCGCCAGCTCATGGGCGAGAATATTGTAAATCTGGCTATCGGTAAGGGAAGAGAAAAGCTTCTCCGGCAGGATGACGAACGGACGCAGCCAGCCTACGGTAAAGGGGGAGGAAGAGCGATAACTCAGTAGATAAGTCACCTTTCGACTGACGTTGAGTCGTTCTTCCAACTCACGAATCCTTTCTTCCCAGTCGGGCGGCAGCAACCGGGTCCCGTACGATTTTAGCCGTTGGAGGTAAGCCAACTGCCCCAGGAACCGCAGGAGTAAAATCAGGATTCCCATTAACCAGATGGTCACGATCAGGGGAAGATGGCGATCAAAGTAGGCCTCAGCCCGATCCGCAAAACTCATGGCGGTAACGGTAGCCCGAGCCTCGGTGTCTTCCACCATTTCTACTGGTGAGGGTAGGGGACTCCCCGCGTCGTAATCAGGTGGATGCACAGTGGTAGAGACATCGGCCGCCGGGCTCGCTATTTCCGGACGCGAGTATTCGGGCTGAAGGTAAAGTCGACCAAAGGTGAACACAGCCGTCAGAACAAAGGCCCCAAGCAAGCCCGCCGCCATAAAGTGCCGGGCTTGCGGACTGTACTTGCGCATCAGGACTAGCAATACCCCCAGGATCAGAGCGTATCCGGCTCCCTGCCAGAGCGAGTGTAGCAGCGTCCATCCCAGGGCATCGACCAATTCCGGAGAAAGAAATTTTTCAATCATGACGGCCACTATTCTTCGTCGATGTTATTGATGAAATCCTTCAACTCCTGAATCTCCTCCGGGGTGGCCCGATGGTTACCCAGCGCACGCATTACCATGGACTTGGTAGATCCCCCGAAGGTGCGCGTCAAAAAGCGATCAAGCAGTTTATCCTGCACCGCTTCTCGTTCAACTGCCGGGGAATACAGATGCTTTCTCCCGGCACTCTCCCGACTAAGCAGACCATTCTGGTGCATGAGCTGCATCGTCTTAAGGATAGTGGTGTACACTACCTGCTTCTTCTCCGACAGGATTTGATGGACCTCCCGGACGCTGCGGGGGTGGGCTTCCCAGAGTACTTGCAGAATGGCAAGTTCGGCGGCGGTAGGCTGATTTTTGTCAACTGACATGGCTTGATACGATTGTTTTCGTAGCTAAAGTACGGGGGATTTCGTATATACGCAAGTTAACGTACGATAAATTTCGTAATAGAATGTTTTACTGCTGCTGACCAGGGTAGGGGGCAGGCGTGTTTACCTTATATTCGCCTACTGCTCTCGCTGGGATTCACGGTAGCCCTTCGGAAGTTAGCGGTAAATAGGCTGCTGCAATGGGTCGGTCAACTTTCCGGACCACTTGGCTGTCTTTTTTCCGTGAGTCAAGACCATGAAACGATGAAAATAGGGTTAACCCTCTCTGGCGGGGGGGTTAGGGGAGCAGCCCACATCGGGTTGATCCGGGCTTTGCTGGAGGCCAATATCGTACCTGATCGTCTGGTGGGCGTCAGTGCCGGGGCCATCGTGGCTTCGATGTATTGCCTGGGTTTAAGTCCGGACGAAATGATGACCCAGGTGCTTCGTTCCTCCCTGGTGAAGTTGATCAAGGTGGGCTTTCCGACCACGGGGCTGACGAAGCTAGACTACCTTAAGGAAAGGCTGGCGGTTTTTCATCCGAATAACGACTTCAAGGATTTGCGCTACCCGCTGCACATCGGAATCACCAATCTGAGTACCGGGCAGCTGGAGCTGCACCACGAAGGCCCTCTACACGATATCCTTGCCGCCAGCTGTTCAATTCCCTTTGTGTTCAAGCCGGTCATTATTAATGGTGTCCACTACGTAGATGGTGGGGTGATTAAAAATATGCCGGTAAGTCCATTGATCAATGAAGCCGACTTCATCATCGGCAGCAACCTCATGCCCTACGATCACTTACCCCCGGCTGACGTGGGCTCGGTCATTAACATTGTCTGGCGGTGTTTCGACTTATCCATCATGGCCAATACCGTTCCCTCCGCTGAGCTTTGCGACATCGTGGTGGAGGCTCCCCGGATCAATGATTACAATATCTTCAATCTGGCCCGCCTGCAGGAACTCCACGATCTGGGCTATACCGCCACGAAAGCCAGGATTCCCGAAATCCTTACGGCCCTCGAACAGAAGCGGGAACTACTCGAAGAAATCGGTCGTGCCTGACCCTTCGTTCAGGCGAATATGGTCTGGCCTCCGACAAGTACGAATTCAAGCCGAAAACAATCGTTACTCATTTTCGAACTACTTGGTAAACTTGTTGTCCTCAATACAATTTATCTTCTGAGAACCTGGGGCTCTGACCTTTACCAAACGCTTGCTTATGCCATCTCCTAACTACGCCGACGCGCTCCACCAAATGCGCACTCACGATGGACGCCTGATCGAAGCCATTAGCAAGAAGCGTCCGGTACTGCTGGTTTTTCTCCGTCATTTCGGCTGTACCTTTTGCCGGGAAGCTTTGAGTGATCTATCCCGCCGTAAACACGAGATCGATAAGCTCGGCGGAGAACTCGTTCTGGTGCACATGTCTACGCCGGAGATTGCCGAAAAATATTTTGCCAAATACGATTTGCGGGGGGTGGCCCACGTGGCGGATCCTCCCTGCCGTTTCTACCAGGGTTTTGGCCTGACGAAGGGGACCGCAAGACAACTCTTTGGTCTTCATTCCTGGATTCGCGGTTTCCAGGCTGGCGTCATTGATGGTCACGGAATCGGGAAAGAACTGGGCGACGGTTTTCAGATGCCGGGCGTATTCGTGATCCTTAACGGCATGGTCCGCAATCAGTTTGTCCACAAACTGGCCGGTGAACGACCAGAGTACGTGGACCTGCTGGCCTCTTGCTGCGAGGTGAAGACCTGAGGTCCCATCGGTTTCGGATTGCCAACCTTCTTATTTATTTTGGGGTTTTAGTGTTGTCGGATGCTTAGTGATTAAGCTGTCCAACCGAAAACCTATCTACATGCTTAAAGTCGTCAATTCACTTTTTCGCTCCTACATCGGCCGTTACCGAAGGGAGTTGGAAAGGCATTACGAAGACCCCTTGGGCATACAGCGGGAAGTATTGCTCAACATTCTCCGGACCAATCGCAGTACGGTTTTCGGTCGGGAACATGACTTCTATGGGTTGATCAAAGATCCGGAGGCCTTCTCCCGTAAAATCCCCGTCCGCAGCTACGAGGATCATCGTCCCTACATCAATAAAGTCCTGGAAGGACAGGGGCGGGTACTGACGGATGAAGATCCAAGGTGGATCGCCACCACCAGTGGCACCACGGGGGCAACCAAGTACCTCCCCCTGACCCAAACGGCCATCAGCGACATCCATTTGCACGGCAGTTGGCTAAGTCTGGCCTGTCTCTACAATAAGGATGAAGACATCCAGGTCTTCAGCGCAAAAAACCTCCTCATCGGCGGAGCAAAAAAGGGACTGCATCCCACCGCCCAACTTCCCCAGGGAGACATCAGCGCCATCATCATCCAGTCTATCCCCCGCATCATGCGTCCGTTTTATATCCCGGATGTAGACCTGGCTACGGCGGTGGATTACGAAAGCAAGATTGAACGGATCGCCCAGCTAGCCGCCCGGGAACCGGGTATAACCGTCCTTGGTGGCGTACCTACCTGGAACCTGCCGCTCTACCGCAGAATTCTCGAAATCCACGGTGGAAAGAATATGCTGGACGTTTGGCCGGGCGCCAGGGTCTTCAAACACGGGGGGGTCAACTTCGAACCTTACCGCGAACAGTTCCGGGAACTCTTCCCCAGTGACAACTTCATATTCCAGGAAATATACAACGCCACTGAGGGCTTCTTCGGGGTCCAGGACCGGGATGACCTGCGGACCATGCTGCTCCTGCTCTCCAACGGTACCTACTACGAATTCATCGCCTGGGAAGACTTCCAGCGTGGTAACATGGAAGCCATTCCCCTGAGCGAAGTACGGCAGGGCACGGTATACGTCATGCTCATCACCACGGTTGCCGGACTGTATCGCTACCCCATGGGCGACCTGATCGAATTTACCGAAACGGATCCCTATCGGATTAAAATATTGGGTCGGACGCAGGAATTCATCAACGCCTTCGGTGAGGACCTCCTCCGCTCGGAAGCGGAAGCCGCGCTGCTGGAAGCCTGCCAAAAAACCGGTAGCGTCGTCCGGGAATACACGGTAGCGCCGGTGTACATCCAGCTTCGGGAAGCGGGACAGCACCATTGGGTCATTGAATTTGAACGGGAGCCCGAAGACCTGGAGGCCTTCAACCGGGCCCTCGATCAGGCACTCATCAACCGGAACTACAATTATGCCGCCAAGCGCAGTAACGATTACGCCATACTGAGACACAACCTGACGGTAGCCCCCGAAGGATTCTTTCGCCGTTGGCTTAAGGAAGCCGGGAAGCTTGGTGGGCAACATAAAGTGCCCCGACTGGCCAACCACCGTCGCTATCTCGAAGACATCCTGCAAAGAATATGATTGATCCTCCGTTACTCTCCCGCATGGCCCTGAAGGTCAGCGACCTGCTGATTTTGCTGCTTTTGGCCGCTGGTTTCTTGGCCCTGGCCTATCTGGCCGATTGGGTTCGGAAAAGAGTCGGCGCTTCTGCAACGCATCCCACGGCAAATGCCCAGGAGGAATAGGAATAGGGAAAAACACCTTGATCTACCGGGGGCAAACCCGGGTCGAAAAATTATCGACCTTTATTCGGAGAAAAATTACCTTTCCGTCTCCACTTAAATCCCCTCCATGTCTTCGATCATCAGCATCAAAAACCTGCACAAAGCCTTCTTCAATAAGAAGGTACTTCACGGCATCGATCTGGAAATTGCCGCCGGCCAGATCATCGGCTACATCGGCCCCAACGGGGCCGGTAAATCCACCACCATCAGAATTTTGGCGGGACTTGACCGGCAGTTCAGGGGCGAGGTCACCGTGATGGGGTATAACGTCAAGGAAGAGCCGCTGGAGGTGAAAAAGCGGATTGGCTACATCCCCGAAGCCGCCGAAATTTATGAGGTCCTCACACCACTGGAGTTTTACGAGCTCGTTGGCGGGCTGCAGGACCTCGAATGGGAAACCACCCGGAAACGCGCCAAACGACTGGAAGAATACCTCCAGTTAAGCTACGCTAAGGACCAACGGATCGACACCTTCTCCAAGGGGATGAAGCAAAAGGTTTTGCTGATCAGCGGACTGCTGCACGATCCCGACCTCATCTTTCTGGATGAACCGCTGGCGGGGCTGGACGCCAACAGCGTGATCCGGGTCAAAGAACTGCTTCAGCGACTCACCGAACGCGGTAAAACCATTTTTTACAGCTCCCACATTATGGAAGTCGTGGAAAAAATCAGCGACCGGATCATCCTGCTCAATAACGGTAAGATCGCCGCCAACGGCACCTTTGAGGAAATCAACCGGCAGGCCCGGTCGGGAAGCCTCGAAAACCTTTTCGCTACCCTGACCGGCGCTACTTCCGAGGCCCTGGGCGACTTTGATTTTACCGCCGATGAATAAGTTGATGATCTGGCTGGTGGGACTGGCCAACCCACTCTGGCAAGCCTTTGGCGCTGATCCCAAAGCCCTCCGACTCATTCTGGCCACCAAACTGAAGATGGACGACCGGGGCGGCTACGTCATGGGGCAACAGCAGAAGCCGAAATCCGGAATGGAGAAACTGGTCTTTTTCTTCATGACGCTCTTCGGCGCGTTCACCATCCTGTTCTTCGTCAAATTGGACCACCACGCAACGGCGGTCAGTCTGGTGTTTTCCTTCTGGGTGATCTACATCGGTTTGCTGCTCATCACCGAGCTCAGCGAAACCCTCTTCGACGCCCGCGATCTCTACGTACTGCTCAGCCGTCCCATTACCGACGTGACCCTGAGCCTTTCCCGCATCCTCCACATTGGGGTTTTTACCGCCAAGTTTGCCCTTTGCTTTGCCGTGCCGGTGGGTATTTATCTCGCGATTTGGGTAGGCCCGTGGCCATTGCTGGTATTCTGTTTTCTGGCGGTGGTAACCGTCGTGATTACCATGACGGGCACCCTGGTCTTCTACCTCATTCTCCTGCGACGCGTACCGGCACAGAAACTGAAGAAAATCATCGGCTACTTCCAGATGCTGGCCACGGGCCTGTTCTTCATCCTCTACCAACTCCCTCAGTTTATGGATTCCTTTGAGGGTATTGAAAACTTCAGGGTTAGTGGTGAGTGGAGTGGCTTTCTCTTCCCCGGCTTCTGGTTGGGCGGTTGGTGGAGCATTCTGGTGGAAGGAGGTGCCACAACTTTGAGTTGGGCTCAGGCCGGTTTGGCCATTTTTGCAGCAAGTGCAGGTGCCTGGTTTTACGTCCGGCAGAGTTCCAACTACGGCGAGAAGCTCCTCGAATTGCGCATGGCGGGCTCCGGCGAAGCAGACGCCGCAAAGGGCCAGGGTAGTGCGGTAAGCGACGAGAACAACCCCTGGTACCGGGAAGCGATTTCCCGGTGGTTCACCCGGCGGGGCGTAGAACGAACTACCTTCCGCTTTACCTGGCGGGTGATGCTTCGGGATATGTCCTTCAAGCAAAAGACCTATCCGTCGATGGTCTTTCTCCCCATTCTCCTGGGGATCATTTTCTTCCGGGATAGTTTCGGCAGCAACCCCAACGGACTGGTGTTTAGCACCAACCAGATCCTGATGACCCTCTATCTCACGGCAATTGTCATCATCACCCCCCTGGGGCAGGCCAAAATCAGTGAGTATTACCGGGCCAGTTGGATTTTTATAGCCACCGCCAATAAGGAAACGGGGGCCTTTGCCTACGGCCACCTACTGGCCGTTCTGGGGATGTTTTTTATCCCCACCATGGTCATCGTTGCGGTTCTGGTACTGATCGTGGGCGGACTAGAATATATCCCCGACATCATCCTGGCCATCGGCGCTAATTTGTTGTTTACCTTTATTTTTCATTACCTCGATAAGCATCTGCCGTTTTCGCAGAATAAGCAGGCCGGAGGGTTTGAAACCTTCGGTCCCTTTCTGGTCGTTTCCGTATCCGCCACCATTTTAGGCTTCGCCCACTACGGACTACGGATGTTACCCTACGGATTGGGCGTTTGGGCGGGAGCGCTAATCCTCTGGATCAGCGTTGCGGTGTGGGCAAACTTCATGCGGCGCGAGCAAAGAATCTTCACGGAACCCAAAACCACCGACTGACGTTTCCTTGCCAAACCCCATCTTCATGAGTGACCAGCCCCACTACGAACTGATCGATAACGAAGCCGAACGCCGTTACGAATTTCACGTCGGAGAACACAAGCCGAGAATCGAATACATCAAGGTGCCCGGGAAGATTTACCTGACGCACACCGAGGTGCCCAAGGCCCTGGAAGGACAGGGTATCGGATCGGCCATCATCAAGGCTGCCCTGGAGGAGGCCGACCGGAACGACTGGACCCTCATCCCCCTTTGTCCCTTCGTAGCGGCCTACATTAAGCGTCACCCGGAGTGGCGCCGCCTGGTCCTGAAGGGCATTAACATTGAATAGAAGGATCGATTCTCCGCTTTTTTAGATATTTCCGCCCCGGAACGTCCGGTGTTGCCGTGTTTAACCCCAATCCAACATGAAGTCTTTTGCTACCTGGCTCTTTTGTCTGCTGCTTTGCACCTGCGCGCTGGCGCCCTCCTGTTCAACCGAAGACCGTACTTCCCCAGAGGTGGCATCGCAGGAGCTTTCCATCCCCTTCGAAAAATTCACCCTCGGCAACGGACTCGAGGTGGTCATGCACGTGGACGAGAGTGACCCCCTGGTGGCCGTCACCCTGACGGCCCACGTGGGATCGGCCCGGGAAAAGGAAGAACGAACCGGCTTCGCCCACCTCTTTGAACACCTGCTTTTTCTGGAGTCCGAGAACCTGGGGAAGGGCGGACTGGACGCCATGAGCGCCCGCATTGGTGGTTCCGGCGCCAACGGCAGTACGAACCGTGATCGAACCAACTACTTCCAGACGGTTCCCAAAAATGCGCTCGAGAAAATGATCTGGGCCGAAGCCGATAAACTCGGCTGGTTCATCAATACGGTAACGGAGCCCGTACTCGCCAAGGAAAAACAGGTCGTCAAAAACGAAAAGCGGCAGGGCGTGGATAACCGTCCCTACGGCCATAACAATTACGTGATCGACAAGCACCTGTATCCCAGCGACCATCCCTACAACTGGCAGGTGATTGGTTCCCTGGAGGACCTGGATAAAGCGACGCTGGCGGACGTCAAGGAGTTCTTCCGCCGCTGGTACGTCCCCAATAACGTGACGCTGTCCATCTCCGGCGACTTCGATCCGGACCAGGCCCGCGAATGGGTGGAAAAGTACTTCGCCGAAATTCCGGCGGGCGAGGAAGTGGAAGATATGGCACCCCGTCCCAGCAATCTCTCGGAAACGGTCCGGTTATACTATCCCGATAACTTCGCCCGCCTGCCGCAGTTGACCCTGGCGTGGCCCGGTGTGGAATTGTACCATCCCGACGCCTACGCCCTGGAGGTGCTGATGGACTACCTCACGGTGGGTAAGGGAGCCCCCATGAACCAGGTGCTGGTGGAGGACCTGGCCCTGGCCCCCAACGTATTTGGCGGCAGCTCAAATTCGGAGTTGGCCGGTGACGTGGCCCTGCAGGTGCAGGCCTTTCCGGGCAAGGACCTGGATTCCGTCCTCGTGGGCATCGAGACCGCCATGCGGCGCTTTGAAGCCGAGCCGATCAGCGAGCGGGACCTGCAACGAATTCTGAGCGGAAAGGAAACCGCCTTCTACAATCGCCTGTCGAGCGCACTAGGAAAAGGATTCAGCCTGGCGCAGTACAATATTTTTGCCGGGGATCCGGCCTTTGTTGAGCAGGACATCAAGAATATTCTCGGCGTCACTACGGAAGACGTGGTGCGGGTGTACGAAAAGTATTTGAAGGGAAAGCCCTACGTGGCGACCAGCTTTGTGCCCCGGGGGCAGGAAGAGCTGGCCCTGGAAAATTCTCAGTTAGCCGAAGTCGTGGAGGAATCCATTGAGCAGGGAGCGGAGGAAAGTTTTGACGCCAGTCTGGCGGCCGAATACGAACCGACGCCCTCCAGCTTTGACCGTTCCCAGGAACCACCCTACGGCGCCGAGATCAGCATTACCCCACCGGGGGTTTGGGAAGAAGAAGCCAGTAACGGACTGCGGATTTTCGGCATCGAAAACCGGGAAGTGCCCCTGGTGGATTTTGAAATCCAGCTGCGGGGCGGACAGCTACTGGAGCAACTGGACAAAACCGGCGTGGCCCGCCTGACGGCCCTGCTGATGGAGCGCGGAACGGCCAATAAAACCCCGGCGGAACTCGAGGCGGCCATTGAAATGCTGGGCGCTGACATCGATTTGTTTGCGGGCAAGGAATCCCTCACGATTCGGGGCAACACCCTGGCGAGAAACTACCCGGCGACCATGGCGCTGGTGACGGAGATGCTGCTGGAACCCCGCTGGGATAAGGAAGAGCTGGAACTTCTCCGCAGCGAAACCCTCTCCAGCCTGGAGCGGCAGCAGGCCTCCCCGAACGCCATTGCCGGACAGGAATTTGACAAATTGCTTTACGGAGAAGATAACATCCGGGCCTACAGTACGCTGGGCACTCCTGAATCGGTAGCGGCCATCACCGTAGAGGATCTGCGGGCTTACTACCGGCAGTACTTTTCCCCTTCGGTGGCGACCCTGCACGTAGTGGGAGCGCTGGACCAGGAAGCAGTCATGGAACCCCTGACGGAGCTCATCAACCGTTGGGAAGCCAAGCCGGTAGCCATCCCCGACTGGCCCCTGCCCGAGCCGCCGGCCCAGGCCAAAGTGTATTTTTACGACGTGCCGAACGCCAAGCAGTCGGTGTTGCGGATCGGACGGCCCGGCCCCACCTTCGTGGACAATGATTACTATCCCGCCCAGGTGATGAATTACATTCTGGGGGGCGGCGGCTTCGCCAGCCGCCTCATGCAGGAGCTGCGGGAATCCAAAGGGTACACCTACGGTATCCGCTCGGGCTTTTCCGGGACCCGGGATGCCGGAGAATTCAGCATCTCCAGTGGAGTGCGTTCCAACGTAACCCTGGAGTCTCTGACGGCCGTCCGGGAAATTCTGGAAGAATATCCGGAGACCTTCTCGGAGCAGGACCTGGAGACCACCCGCAGCTTCCTCCTCAAATCGAACGCCCGGGCCTTCGAGACGGCGGGGGCCAAACTGCGGATGCTACGCGACATGAGCCAGTACGGTCTTTCGGCCAATTACCTGAACGAGCGCGCAGACGTTGTCCGGGACATGAGTCAACAGCGGATCAGCCAGTTGGCCCAGCAATACGCCAACCCCAACGAGATGATCTGGCTGGTGGTGGGAGACGCCGCCACCCAGCTGGAACGCACGAAAGCGTTGGGTTTCGGGGAGCCCATTCTGCTGAATCCGTAAGGATAAACTGAGCGCTCCGGTATACGCGGGCATTCGCCGACCAATGCCGTCGTTTGGAATTATTGGCAGTCCTGATTCTCGACCCGGGAAACGGAAACGAAGGACTAATGCCCCAGTTCGGTACTTTTTCTTGCCGTTCAGAACATTTTCCCGCGAAAATAGTGACGCTTACCTAGTAGATAACATCTTTAGGGGAATCTAACTTTCGTTGATCAAACTGATATACCATGAAAATCCACTTGACCTCCAACCTTATCCTCTCCTTATTGCTGATGGGGGGCCTACTTAATTATACCGGGTGTAAGAAGGAGGAGGTGCCCAGCTGTGATACAACTGACCTCAATGATGTTCTGTCCGGGGAAACCTGGGAGGTGTCAGGTTCCGGGGAGATCATCACCTTTAATGCCGATGGAAACCTCATTGACGAGGACAACTTCTTTACCCCAGAGACTTCTGATACCGAAACCTGGAACGCGAGTGGAGAAAGCTTCTCCGTTTCCTACACTGAATCAGGCGGGGGCAGTGGGTCCTTTTCCACCATCGCGAATGAGATCACCTGTGATCGCGTGGAGCTTCAGGATTTTACCGGCGTGATCATTCTGATCAGGCAGTAGGCCAGGTATTTAGCCTTTTACCTTTTTAGGGGAGATTCCGCGCGGTCAACTCGTTTATTTGTCCGGCCGATTGTAAGCATCCGTATGCGTCATCGGACGGTGCGAAACAGCGTCCACATGCTCTGCCGGGGCTGATGGTAGGTTAATCCTCCATGGCCCGTACTGCCGCTAAGGCCTGCGCCACCCGCTGCGCTCCGGCAATGACCCGGTGGGAACCAATAATTTTTTGGTAGGCCTCGAATAAGTCCCACCTGGTTTCGGTATCCGGCGCCTCGCGCAGGGGGTCGGGTTCCCAGGGAAGGTCCGGGCTACAGAGAAGTACGAGGTCGTAGGATTGCCGTTGCCGGCTCCGGACGATGCGCGGATCACAACGGCCAAATTTGACCTTGGCCCAGATTTCGAGGACTTCCGGACCGGTATCGAAAAAAAGATAGTTGGGGCCCTCCGCTTCGGCGGCCGCCTGGGCCGCCATCTGTGCCCGCCAGATGTCCAGCAGGTCGGCTTCTGCGTACTGCCCGTTGCGCTGGTTAAGGTACTTCCGGGCGACTTCTTCCACGTAGCGTCCGTCGGTGGCCCAGGCGAGGGTACGCGCCAGGGTGGACTTACCGGAAGACTCCGGTCCGGTAATCAGGATGCGCCGGGGAGTTTGATACATGGGCCCAAAATAAAAATCGCCCGGAAAGGAGGCTTTCCGGGCGATAAAGACTTAACGCGATAGCTTATCGCTTAAGTTCAATTTTCTCCTTGGCCTTGGCCGATTTCTGCTTGGCGCTGGCCGCCTTCATTTCCTCACCCATTTGCTGGCTGGCGACAAAGCTGGCCGTCATGTTGGAGAGCATGTCCGCCCCGGCACTCGGAGCATTGGGCAGCATAATGAGGTTAGAGTTGGCGTTTTCACCCATGCTCTGCAGCGTATCGTAGTGCTGGGTGACCACGATGAGGGCAGAGGCCTCCTGGCTGTTGATGCCCACGGAGTTCAGGATGTCTACGGATTCCTCCAGACCCTTGGCGATTTCCCGCCGCTGATCGGCAATACCCTGACCCTGAAGGCGCTTCGATTCGGCTTCGGCCTTTGCCTTGGCCACGATGCGGATACGGTCGGCTTCGGCTTCGTATTCGGCGGCCAGTTTCTCCCGCTCGGCGGCATTGATCCGGTTCATGGCGCTCTTCACCGTGGCGTCGGGATCGATGTCGGTCACCAGGGCCTTGACGATGTTGTAACCGTAGCTGGCCATGGCGTCCTGCAGTTCGGCCTTAATGGCGTTGGCGATGTCGTCCTTCCGCTCAAAAACGTCGTCCAGCTTCATCTTGGGAACCTCGGCGCGCACCACGTCAAAGATGTAGGAATTGATTTGCTCGTAGGGGTTGTCGAGCTTGTAGAAGGCATCGTAGACGCTGTCGGGCCCCACGGCGAACTGAACGCCAACCTTGAGTTTTACGAAAACGTTGTCCTTCGTTTTGGTCTCCACGTTTACGTCGAGCTGCTGGACCTTCAGGCTGACCTTGCCAGCGACGCGGTCAATAAAGGGCACCTTGACGTGGAAGCCCGGTCCGCGAATGCTGCTGAAGCGTCCGAGTCGTTCCAGGACCGCCGCACTTTGCTGACGGACCGTAAAGAAGCTGCCCGTGAAAATCAATAGGCCAATGACAATGGCCGCGATCAAAAAGATATCCATAATTCGTTCAATATTTTCGGTAATATAACCCATTTGTGAGGAATGGGGATGATGATTTTGCCCACTTTGTCGACCAATCTGGACGGAAAGACGATGAAGGAGAAGTAGAGGAGGTAGGAGGCAGCAGGTAGTAGGTAGTAGGTAGTAGGTGGTAGGTAGCTGGTAGTGGGGAAAAGGCGATGGCTGAAGAGCAGTACCCGGAAGAGGTTTGCTCCGCAAGCCGGTCGCTAATGCGGAGGCTAAGGCTGAGGAGAAGGAAGAGGAAGCCGGTCCTTGGAACTGTCGAGCAAGGCGAGCTGATCCGAGGTCTCGGCGGGATCAACGGCAAGGGGTTACCGTCCTGGGAGGAAAGGTGGTCGGTCATTCGTCGGACGGAGGTGTCACCGATGGCGATGGCATCCGTCCGACGAAACATGTTGAAGGTTGAGGGCGACGGTCCCGAGTTCCCTAAGGCTCGTCGGGATCACCGATTCAAAGAGAATGCGACGTAGCGCAGGTGCAAAGAAATATACCGCGGGTGCTCCGCCGTAGCGTCAACCCGTCGATGTCGTACTTCTACATATTTACGTTCCTTCCGCTTAATCCGGAAAACTTCGAGGAAAGCAGGTAATGGATAGTTGGCCATCATCCTGGGAATGATGCCCACCCGAATGATTCCCGGTCCTCTGCTGCCTACGGAACGTACCCGGCACCCGCGGCAGCCACCACAAATGATCCGCTCCGTCAGAAAATTATTTGCCTGCGCAACAAAATAGCGGATAAAAGCGTACATTTGTGGCACACTCACGGGAGTGGACAAACCTGGTAATGCTGAAAAATGCATTACCAGGTTTCTTTTTAATTACTGGCCCGCTGGCTGATTTTCAGCTCGTCGATCCGGCCGCATTTCGGTAAACCCGACAGCATGTACGAATTAAACGAAACCTACAAGCAGCACCTTGACGCCATCGCGGAGGCGATTCAGGCCAGCCCCAGTCTGGCCCAGTTTCTGGAGGAGGAAGAGGATGAGTTTTACGAAGCCCTTAAGAACGAATTTGAGCCCCAGATTGAGGCGGCCCATCAGCAGCTGATCGACTTCAGTCCGCTCGAAATTGAGAGCTTTGAGCGTTACCTCCTGGACGAACGTTTTGAGGGGCTCTTCCTTCCCCGTATTCTTGGTTACTCCGTACTGCGGGGCGAGGTGGACGAGCATTTTTACTACGTACGCCAGAACGACCACTTCGGTACCATCCTCAAGGCCATTGCCGCCAACAGCAACTTTGACCAGTTGAGTAGCCGTATTGGTATGAGCGTTCAGTGCGGTTTTGCGTTGAGCAGCGATATTTACGTCACCGGACTGGTGGAAGGCGTAGCGAGCAAGCGGGTACGGCAATTTTTGCAATCCCAGCGGTCTTCGGATGCCCGTACCATGGAAGGCCGCCGTCGTCTACGTCGCCGCTACCTGCGGCAGTTCCGCGATAAGAACTACCACTACGCGCCCTTCCCCACGAACCTGGCCGAACTGACGTCCATTAACAATGCGGCACTGGAGTTTCTCCTCTACCGCGTGAGTGGAGAGCTGAACAATGATGCGATCGCGCCGACGGTGCACGCCGTGGTGACGAACCCCGACTTTGCCGGCAAACGGGAGCTCCTGCCCTTCATTGCCGTTTACGGAGCGTACTTTGAACTGACCGAGGAAGCCAAAGCTGAGGTGATCGAGGCCCTGAACCGGGAGCGGAAGGACGACGCCGACATGGCCGCCGGACGCATCCTGCGCCTTATCCTAGGCCTGAAGAACCGCGCTGACGTACCCTTCGGACCCCAGCAGGAATTGGCTCTGGGCACCATTGTGGACCGTTCCATCGAGGATGAGCTGACGGCCTACTTTAACCTCACGGATAAAATCCACAATGACGGCTACGTAAATCCTGAGGTGCAGGAGGCCGTACAGGAAGAGGTGATGCGTCACCCCGGACTGAGTGACTTCAACGAGAACCTCCGGCAGACGATTTACGGTTACTTCCAACAGCTGGCCAACGGGCTGGGAGAGAGTGACAAAGAATATGCGGAGTGGTACTCCATTACCGGGAAACAGTTCCCGGCCTACATGAAGATTTTCGTCAACGAAAGCTTTAATCAGCAGCTCCGGGCCCTGGCCGTGAAGTACACCAAGCGCCTGATCAAGGTGCACACCAACAAGCGGGGTAAGGATTACCGCGACATCAAGAAGACCACCGTGTCTACCTGGGTGGACTATGGGTTCATGACCGAACGTCAGTTGAAGGAATTCTTCAAGACGCCACGCAAGAAGAAGCCCGTGCAGGAATAATGCTGCAACGAACTTCAACAAAAACGACCGGTTCCCAAGATGGAGCCGGTCGTTTTTTGTTATCCCATGCATATTCGGCATATTGCTTCGCCTAACTTAAGCGCCGCCCGGTTTCCGGTTAAAGGTTTTCATCACTGCCATCACCCAACGATAAATGTCTCGACTCATCATCATTTCCAATCGCCTGCCCATTACCATCAATCGGGAGGCCGGAGAACTACACTATCACCCCAGCGCCGGTGGCCTGGCCACCGGCCTGAACTCCCTGGACGACAGCTACAACAAAATCTGGATTGGCTGGCCCGGGGTGGACGTTGAGGACGCATCGGAGCGGGAGGAAATCCGCACGGACCTGGCCAAACGGAGCCTGGCACCTGTCTTCCTCACCGAGCGGGAAATTGACCTGTATTATGAAGGCTTCAGTAATAAGTCCATCTGGCCCCACTTCCACTACTTCACGGAGTACACGAACTATAACGACGAGATGTGGGAGGCTTACCAGGAGGTGAATTACAAATTTTTCCAGGAAACGGAAAAGCATATCCGCGACGACGACATGGTCTGGGTGCACGACTATCAGCTCATGCTCCTGCCGGCACTGATTCGTGAAAAATTCCCCAAGGTCAGCATCGGATTTTTTCTGCACATTCCCTTTCCGAGTTACGAAGTGTTCCGTATCCTGCCCTGGAGGGAGGAAATCCTCAACGGAATCCTGGGGTCGGACCAGATCGGTTTTCACACCTTCGGGTACATGCGGCACTTTCTTTCGGCGGCCTACCGGATTGCCGGATACGAACAAAAGTACGGTCGCCTCTACATCGGTGAGCGGGAGGTCAACGTGGACGTGTTTCCAATGGGCATCAACTACGAGAAATATGCCTTTCCCGACGTCGACGCCCAGAGCGACCAGAGCAGCGGAGAGATTCGCCGACTGCACGCCAGCCGGAAAATCATCCTCAGTGTCGACCGTCTGGATTACACCAAAGGGATTCCAAACCGGGTGCGGGCCTTCCGACAGTTTATTCAGAAGCACCCAGAATACATCGGTAAGGTCAATCTCATCATGATCGTGGTCCCCAGCCGGGCGAACGTGGACCAGTACCAGAGCCTGAAACAAGAGGTGGACGTGCTGGTCAGTCAGATCAACTCTGAGTACGGCACCTTTGACTGGATGCCGGTCCATTACTACTACCGCTCGCTGAACTTTGCGGCCCTGACGACCCTCTATAAAGAGGCAGACATTGCCCTGATCACCCCCCTGCGCGACGGAATGAACCTGGTGGCCAAAGAATACATTGCCGCCAAGGAAGAAAGTAAGACGGGCGTTCTGATCCTGAGTGAAATGGCGGGTGCTGTGCATGAGCTGAACGACGGTGCCATTACGGTCAACCCTCAATCCAACAAAGACATCCAGGCCGCACTTTTGGAGGCGCTGGAAATGGAAGAAGACGAACAGCGCCGCCGCATGGAGATCATGCAGGAAAAGCTGAAAACATACGACGTAAAATATTGGGCTGCGACCTTCATCAAGGAGCAGCAAAACCTGAAAGACAGAAACTACATGGCTTCAACCACCCATTTGGTCGGTGACCCCCTCACCGCCGTGCAGGAAAGCTACCAACAAGCGGAAAAACGCTTACTCTTCATTGATTACGACGGTACCCTGATGGACTTTCACGTCGACCCTCAGGCCGTTAGCCCGGACGACGAGGTTATCTCCATCCTGGAGGGCTTAGCCGCTGACCCCCGTAATACCGTAGTTATCAACAGCGGCCGGGACAAGGCCACGCTGGAGAATTGGCTGGGTCACCTGAACGTGGAAATGGCGGCTGAGCACGGCGTATGGATGAAAGAGGGTGGGGAATGGCACCTGAACCCTAACGTGGTTGGAGGCTGGAAGCCGAAAGTCCGGGAACTCCTGGAAAACCTGGTGGCAAGGACGCCCGGTTCCTTTATTGAAGAAAAGGACTATTCCCTGGCCTGGCACTACCGTAACATTGACAAAGATTTCGGAACGAAGCGCGTCCGGGAATTCCGGGATATGCTCAGCTACCTGATCCAGAACCAGGACCTGCAGGTGCTGGAGGGCAACAAAGTCGTGGAGATCAAAAATTCCGGAGTAAACAAAGGCAAGGCGACTTCCCACTGGGTGGGCAAGAGAGAATGGTCGTTCGTGCTCGGCATCGGGGATGACGCCACCGACGAGGACATCTTCAACGCGCTACCGGACTGGGGCGTGTCGATCAAGGTGGGTGCGGGCCGCACCGCGGCCCGGTATAACCTGCCCGGGGTGGCCGAGGTGAGGAAGACGTTTAAGTCTTTTTTGGGTTAATCCATGCGGACAGTAATCGCCGTTATTAGTCTTGTCCTTTTGTCGCTTACGGCAGAGGGGCAGGTCATTAGTCAGGCCCCCTTTTCCATTGGGGAGACCCTTGTGGTCAGGTCGTCCGTCCTCCAGGAAGACCGTACCATCAACGTATACCTGCCGGCCAGTTACGCGGAAGATTCTATACGGAAGTATCCAGTAATTTACCTGTTGGATGGCTCGAGGGGAGAGGACTTCATTCACGTGAGTGGTATCGTGCAGTTTTGTTCCTTTTCCTGGATCAACATCATCGAGGAGTCCATTGTCGTCGGCATCGGAAACGTTGACCGACGTCGGGACTTTACGTATCCGTCCTCCGAGGAGATTGACCGAAAAGAATTCCCTTCTTCCGGTGCGTCAGCCGCCTTCATCACATTTATGGATCAGGAACTACAGCGCCTGATCAACGAAAAATACCGGACGACGGACAACCGGACCTTGATCGGGCAGTCACTGGGCGGATTGCTGGCGACCGAAATACTGTTCTCCCGACCCGATTTATTTGATCATTACATCATCGTTAGTCCCAGTCTCTGGTGGGATGGTGAGCGGCTACTGGAAAGGGAGTTGGAAAAGCCGCTGAAGGACAAATCCGTTTACGTGGCCGTCGGCCACGAGGGAGAGGTGATGGAGCGGCTGGCCCAGTCTCTGTTTCTCAAGTTGTCCCTCGAACGAGGGGAGGAGGCTCGCCTGTTCTTCCGGTACTTTGAGGAACAAAACCACGGAGACGCCCTGCATCTGGCGGTGTACGATGCGTTCGAGAAGTTGTTTGGTGGGGGAGGGGAGTGAGGTTTCTAAAGTCCAAAGTAAGAGGGGGCTTTGCAGCTTTATTTTAACTGCCCTTGGTATGCAATATTCCGTAGGTTAAGCATCAACTGCCCGACACGTAGCCCAGCTACGAATTGTTGGCTCAATGCATTAAAGTCCTATGCAAACTATACTACGGGTGTGGATGATTTTTGCGGTCATCGGGATATTTCTTTTGGTGAACCCGACGGCCATCGGTGCCCAGCTATTGATGGACCATGAACAATACCCAGGAGTTAAAACCATAGTTACTGTCCAGAAACGTGCTTTGGTACGACGATCATAATAACGTCCTCTTTGACGTTGAAACCTACAGCATCAACGATCCGGCAAGAATCGATACCAACCGGTGGGAGTATCAATATCGGGGTGATCGAATTCGATTTCAGTACCGCAAACTTTCGGACCATGATTCTACGGTCATCAAGTTGGTCAAAAATCAGGGTGACACCCTGCTGCAGTATCGGGAGGAGGCCCATTATTACCGCCTCTCTACCGGAGTAACTGATGTTTTTGAAACCGTGTATACGCTAGCTTACAGTGAGGGTCGGTTGATCAAGAAAGAGGAATTTGACGTGAACCAAAATGCAAGAAAAATTACCCAGTACAGCTATTATGACCACGGCAGAATCAAAAGGAAGCAAATTGATCGGATACCTGAATCAGCCGACGAGCCCGTGTACGTGGGTGGGCCGGGGAGCGATGATGAGTCCTATGAATACAAGTTGGACGATGCGGGAAGGGTAACGAAGTTCTATAAAATTATTGGGGGAAGGAAATTTTTGATTGCGACTTACCGATACCGAAAAAATGATTCTAGAAGAAATTGAACGGACTGTATTGTTGACATGCTTTCACACTGGAAGTCTTGTAGGAAAACCAAGGATGAAGTAGAATGGAGTGGGAAGAGTTACTGGTTGACCTTAGCAAAATGATACAATTTGGGATTCACAGAAATCTCCGTGTTTATGACGAATCAGAAGTTGAAAATAACTGGTTAGGGTTTCCACCAGCTCCAACGTGGGCAATTGAAAAACGAGAAAAGGATCTAGGTATAAGACTCCCACCATCGTACATTGATTTTCTGCGGGTTACGAATGGATTTAGGCAGATTTCTCATTTTGCTGGTCGGTTGCTACCGATAGAAAGAATTGATTATCTAAAGAATATCGATTCTGATCTTTTCGATCTATACCTGGAGGAGGTGGACCGTACCATTAGCCCTTCTGATCAAAAGGATTATTCTAATAATCAGCGTAGTGTTTTCTTCAATGTTGATCATTTATTGTCTTCAATCGCGATTTCAGAAAGGGTGGAAGGCTCGATAATCCTTTTGAACCCCCAAGTGAAATCTGGGGAAGAATGGGAGGCATGGATATTTGCTAATTGGTATCCAGGGGCTCATCGCTACAAATCCTTTAAAATGCTTGTTGAAGACCAGTATGATGCAACCAAAAAACTGATTAAGGAAGACCGATGAAGTTGACGGTATTTATCTTTTTGATCAGCTAAGATATTAGAGAATAAGATAAGTTTATGACCAATTAAACAGCAAGTAAATGATTCTTGACGACAACATCACCTTTAAAAATGAGGAGGAGGGGTTAAGTCAAATTCTCGAATACTGGGAGCGAAAGCGGATTGCCTATAATGTAATTGTGGGTGCTTATGGTCTATTTGTTCTCCTGCCAGTTGTTCTGAGATTCGGTATTAATTTATTAGATCTAGTCACCGTGTTCATCGTTGGCTTTACGGCAAACCTGTGTTATTCCCTTGGTGGTTACGTCCTGCTTGTCATGAAGAACAGAAACATAAAACTGGCTAAAGGATATATTTTTTGGTGTCGGCTCCTCATTTTCGTCGGAACCGCTTTCAGCCTATTGGTCATTTTTATGATTGATCTTCTGATCGAAGGGGGAGGACTCTTGTAGTAATGTCCTCTTAATCATTTCCGTCAATTCATCGCACCCAAAATACCATGATGTGAAAAAATTAATAGTCCTGCAATGCTTTCTAATGCTACTGCTATTCTTGCCGGAATGCACGCTGCACGCCCAAAGCGTGCAGCAGGAAAAAATGGAACAACTGAGCTTCCTCGTTGGAGAATGGGTAGGCACATCGAAGATTTTTGACAATGGAGTAGTGTCCAGGGCGGGCGCAGCCTACGAGAAGATTGCCTACGATCTGGACAAAAATATTCTCGTGATTGAGTTGAACACGGAATTCTTACAGCTCCATACCATCGTCACCTACGACGAAAAGGACCAGCGATTCAATTATCACCGTTTTTCCAAAGATGGAGCTGCAATATATCCCGCAGAATTCAGGGACGGCCAGCTCGTGGTCTGGAGAGATGACAAAACCAGGTTTTTCTTCGGCAGCACGCCCGGAGGAGGCTTTCGGGAGTATGGAGAACGCCTGGTTGACGGGGAGTGGGTGAAAACGTTTGAAGATACCTTCGTCAATACGCAGTAATTCAGGTCAGTAGCGAAGGCTAAGTTCTACCATTAAATTGCTGAAAACCACCATATTGCCTACCTTCAAGTGACCGGTATTATGATGAACCGAAGGTAATGATGGAAAACCAGTATCAGGCTTACCAACCCCCTCCTGGAGCGGGCGCGGGTCTCATCAAGTGCATCTGGCGAGTGCGCGAGTATGCCCCGTTGAAGGAAAAAGAAACCATTCTTCCCAAGGGGAACGTCGAAATCATTTTTAATTACTCCACCCGGGTACGTTACCTCAATCCATCCTTTAATCAGGATCTTGAATTACCAACGGTGTTCATCAACGGAATCAATACTAAACCACTTCATCTGATTAAGCATGGCGGGCACGAATTCATCGGGATTCAATTGAGTAGCATTGGTCTCAGGAGCCTGCTGAACGTACCCGTGCGTGATTTCAATGATTGTGTGGTCTCCGCTACGGAGGTATATCCGGAACTTTTGGAGTTGGCTGAAAAGCTTTACGTCGCCTCTTCCTTTAGCGATCAGGTAGCCTTTATTCTTGATTGGTTTCAGCGTAGCCTTTCTTGTGGAGTAGAGAATTATGCTTTATCCCGGGCACAATGCCTGATGAAGTTGGCGCGGAATCCGCAGTTGGCGAATACCGTGAGGGCACAGTGTGCGAGGGTAGGATTATCGAGGCGGCAGTTGAGCAGATTTTCTAATGAATGGTTTGGAATGAGTACCGAATCCTTTTTCGGATACCAAAAATATTTGGAGGCACTCGACCGATTGCACCAATCCGGTAAGTCGCTCACGGAGATTGGTCTGGAGTCGGGCTATTACGATCAATCTCACTTCATCCGTCAGTTCAAGTTTTACACGGGACTTACCCCCAAACAGTACCGGAATGCCTCCAAACAGCGGCAGGCGGGGCATATTTTTCCTTGAGAATGTCCGATTCGTACAATTTTAGGCTTTTGCCCACTGCATAGTTTTGGTGTTACACCCTTTGTTCTCTGGGACAAGGACAGGCGTTTTGGGCCTGTCCCGAAGAGACGATTAAATACCTGAACTATGAAGAAATCAGCCCTCGCATTCGTTTGGATTTATGGCATTCTTGCCTTCCTGTTCTTTGGTGGAATGCTCTTTACCATCATCACCCAATACCCTAATTGGGACCATAACCTGCCGGATTCATTGGTGACCACCAACAACTTCTACGCCAAGGCAGATCCCGGAACCTTCTTTCAGCTTTTCGGAAAGATCAACATCCCGGTTTTTATCATTACCATCGTCGTGATCTGGAAGTACAAAAAGGCACGTAACATCCTGTTCGGCCACTTCCTCACCTTTTTTCTCATCGGCTTCGGCACCGGAACGATCATCTATCCAATTCTTTACGAATTGGGGGCGGACAACATTGCTACCCGGCCCATGGCAGAGATTGAGGCCTTGCTGGCCAGATTCAAAACCCTGGACGCCATCCGTGCGGTCATTGCACTACTTTCCATATCCTTCCTGACCTGGGGGATGATTGAGTTTCATAAGCAGTATTTTGCCGGAACAGCGGAGGCGAGCTAACCGGGTAGCAACTTGGTCCATGATTTCCTCTGCCCTAAGGATTGTTAGCGATGGGTGGCCACCGTAGCCGTCTGGATCAGTTTGTCCGGGAAAAAACAATGCTGGATGAGGACCAGGATGCCTTAGCAAAAGAACAATGAAATGCTCATGGATGAAAACGTGGTCGCCAGCCTGGTAAGGACAAACATCAAGAATCTTGGCTTTTGGAAATTTCAAAAGCAGGATCAGGCGACCGTGGGCATCAGAAGGATGACTCAATGTTACACGGAAGGACACGACAAGCTCTTTGATTACTACGGTCGGGACGTGCCCGCGGAAGCTAAATGGTTTGTTGGTTACACCGCCACCTTATTGAACCCGACCACGGGGGAGGTTTTCATGCAGGACTACGGTAGGTTTACTTTCCTGCTGAAAAACCTGCCCCGTCCTCACATCCGTAAGCAGGTTTTCTGGGGGATGGACGGGCATACCGACATTACCAGAATGGGAGAAGAATGGAGTAATTTCTATGGGGAAGAGGATCCGAACGAGGATGCGGAAATTGTGGAACAGGTCTACCGGTCCCTACTGTAAATGTACTCCAAGGGAAGCGTGATCAATCGACGGGAAACATTCCAAATCATATTCCAGTAAGTAATCTTCTATTAAATGCGGCGCGAACGCAGGTGCCGAGCCTTTGGGTAGGGAAGCAGCGTGGTACCGTTAAAGTTTCTGTCGTAAAACGATAAACAGGCTTACTTGTAGGCTAAGTAGTATTCGTAGATTGGATAACCGAACATCATCACCATGAAGAGCAATCCCCTGATCCATCACCTACTCGAACAACTGCAAGAAATCCAGGACGGCAAGCTATGGATGGGGGATTCTTTTCAACAAAAACTTGATTCCATATCCGAGGAGGAAGCCTTTGTCCGGCCACTACCTGAATTGCACAGCGTAGCGGAATTACTGGCCCACCTCACGGCCTGGAAAAAAGATGCCCTGCTGAAAGTACAGCGCGGAACCGGGGAGCTGACCTCCGAGGACGCTGCTGATTGGCCAACCAATCAGGCTCTGAAGGATTTGGGGTGGAAGCGCTTACGGGAGGAAAATGAAAAAAGTCACCACGACCTACTGAAAGCGTTGCGGGGCAAAGAAGATGCCTTCCTGGAAGAAACCTACCAAGATCAGGATTTTAAGGGTACTTTTCCCTTATCCTTTGCCCTTAACGGTATTTTGCACCACGACCTTTATCACCTCGGTCAGATGGGAATTGTGATCAAGTTACTGAAGCTAAAAGGCATTCATTAATACCAAGCAGATACGCAGATGAAAAACCTTGGCTTATTGTTACTGCTGGGCCTGTTGGTGGCTTTCATTGGTTGCCCCAACGATAATCTCTCCCATTGCGATTACATAGTCGAGGATGATATACTGATTCCTGGGGTGGAGGGGAAGTTTCAATTACTCAAAAAATCACATCACAGCATTCCCCTGCCGTGTCAATACCAATTCAGGGTCCAAAGGGATGATGGCTCACGTAAAGTCATTCATAATTTTGGCCGAGATGAATTTGTGAAATACGAGGTCATTCGAGACTCCCTATATTTATACGCCCGACCGGATGATACTTCCGCAGTCATGTTCATCCGCTACGGATTAGATGAACTGTAAGTTCGCTGGCTCACTGATACTCGGTGTATTGGTTTATCTCCCTTAACTCCCCCAAGCATGACTTTCTACGAGAAAAAACTCAGAGAACTCAGGGGGACGATCTACGCCAACCAGGCCCAGATTGACACCATTATCCGCGCCAGAAATTACCTGAGGGAGCACTACGGGGAACCCCTCAATCTGGACCAATTGGCGCAGGTGCACCTGGTGTCCAAATACCATCTCCTCCGGCTTTTCAAGCGGTATCACGGGGTGACGCCGCGACAATTTCTCATTGACGTGCGGATTGAAAAGGCCAAAGAAAACCTGCTGGCGGGGAAAACGGTGACGGATACTTGCTTTGCGGTGGGCTTCGAGAGTCCGGGATCCTTCAGTAGCCTGTTCAAACGGAAAACCGGAAAGACACCCGGTCAATATCAAAAAGAGCAACTTTCAAGAAGCAATCCTTCCCTCGATTTATGAACTTACCGTGATCAAACAATAACGCTAGTTCATGAGAGTCACCATCATCAGCATACCCGTACGGGACCAGGAAAAGGCCCTCCAGTTTTACACCAAAAAGCTAGGTTTTCTAAAGAAGGTAGACATGCCGCTGGGGGGTGGAAACCGATGGCTGACGCTGGTCTCTAAGGATGCCCAGTCGGGGCCCGAGATTTTGTTAGAACCCGCCCCCCTGCATTTTGAGCCCGCAAAAGTCTTCCAGGACGCCCTCATGGATGCCGGAATGCCGTGGACCCAGTTCGACGTGGATGACCTGGATCAGGAATACGACCGCCTGGTAAAGCTGGGCGTAGAATTTAGCATTCCCCCCAGGGAAATGGGGACGGTCAGGTACGCCGTTTTCAACGATACGTGTGGGAATAACATCCAGTTGGTGGAGCATTTATAGCGATTAGGGAATGCTAAACAGCATATTGGCATAACCGGTCGTTGAAAAGACGTTCCAACTCCCAATGATGCGCTATCTCCTCCTCTTTCTTCAACTTTCGGCATTTGCGACTTTTACCTATGCACAGGAGACGTCCATCACTTATGAGCTAAACGGAAGGGCCTCCAAGGAGGCCCTGGAAGATGGAGACTACGTCAACTCCTTAAATCCCTTCGTCAAATTCATTGGTGAGTGGACACTCAAGGACGACGAGTGGACCCAGAATTGGGGCTTCGGCACCGAAACCATCAAGATTCCGGGCCACCATACGATTAGCCGGGAAATAAATACGGACCATACCTTATTGTCCATTATCGACGGCCCGGAACCCAACGGACACATTTTCTGGACTTACAGTCCTAAGACTGGGGCTGTTTTCCATTCCTCCAGCTTCGGAAGCAATCGGGTAGGCACCGGAATCGGCATGATCAGCGACATGGGGGACCTCCTCCTGAAGGTGACCTTTGAGGATGAAGCAGAGGGAACCTACCGAAGGTATTCCTATACCTGGAGGAACCTGGACGAGTACGTTCTTAGTTCCGTGCAGTACGACCACGATAATCAACCCACCGGGCTATTTTATTCGGGCACCTTCGTCCGGCTTAAGCCTGCCAGACATCATCCGGATGAAATAGCCATCAAGCGGGAAATACTGGAACACGGCGCAACCATTCGCGCTGCTTTCCGGGCGGGAGACTTGGAAAAGATAAGAAGCCTGCATCACCCCGAAGTGGAGAAAGCCCTGGGCTACTCCGATGTTAAATCTGGCCGAGAAGCAGTGATGCAGGGCTTGGCGGGTACCCTGAAAAGTTTTTCCCTTGAGTTTGTCGAGAACGACGTGGAAAGCATACTGATCCGGGGCGATCTGGCCATTGAGCAGACCAAATTCGCAATACGGGGAACGCCAAAGGAAGGTGGCGAATCCTTCTTATTCCGGGGGCGTACCCAGGTGACTTACGTTCGGTACCCGGACAGCCCAACGGGCTGGGCCACCATCCGCGAAATCATTCAGCCCTGGACGGAGTAATGGGTTGGTGATGGATCGCCCGTACTGGGGATGATCCCGGTCGTGGCACCTCCAAACATTTATGGCCGAAAAACGAACGGGCCGGGCGTCCGTTACGTTGGGTGAATAAAAATTCATTTATGCAATACGTAGGATTAATCACCGGAGCCAGTTCCGGTATCGGCAAAGAACTCGCCCGGATTCACGCGGAACGGAAGCGTGATCTGGTCATCGTGGCTCGGCGGAAAGAAGAACTGCAGGAACTAAAGGAAGAACTGGAGGGTAAACACGGCGTCACCGTAAAAGTGATCGCGAAGGACCTCACGGCACCTGCGGCAGCCAAAGAAATTTTTCAGGAACTGGAAGGGGCCAACATCACCGTGGATTACCTCTTCAATAATGCTGGCTTTGGTGGTCGCGGGCTGTTCCACGAACAGGACTGGGGGATGCTCAACGGCATGATCGACCTCAACGTCACGGCGCTGACCGAACTGACTCACCGTTTCCTGCCCGGCATGGTGCAGCGGGGTAGGGGTAAAATTCTGAATACTTCCAGTACGGCGGGCTTCATGCCCGGTCCCCTGCAGGCAGTTTACTTTGCCACCAAGGCCTACGTCAATTCCTTCAGCCAGGCCGTCGCCTCCGAAGTGGAGAATTCCGGTGTGACGGTAACGGCCCTGTGCCCCGGAGCCGTAAAAACGGAATTCGGAGAAGTAGCGGACATGGACGATACGGATATGTTCGAGAACGCCAGGTCACCCCGCTACACGGCCGAACGGGGCTACGAGGCCATGGAAGCCGGTAAGCTGGAGGTCATTACGGAGACCGGACTCAAAGTAATGATCAAAGGTGCCATTCCCTTTATCCCGAAACGGGTGGGACTGAACATGATCAAGAAAATGCAGTCCTGACCCTGATTCATGCGGCGTAGCGTGATAAGAATCGACTGTTCAGGGTTGAACCGTGGTCGGAAGCCTGTTTTGTGAAGGCGTAGCCGAGTAAAATGGCGTCCGAACACTACTTGATGCATAGATCAAGCCCGAAATTTATATCACCCCACATCCGGAACATTTAGCCCCGGGGACGCTGGGTATCAATGATCAGCGGAACCCCACGGACGAAATCATACAGGGTTAGTCGGCGGAGTTCATAATTCCCCAGCCAGAAGTTCCTCAGGCTGGCAATGTATTGCTGCCGCGCCTCATCCATTTCACTGAGTGTCCTTCCCCTCACAGAGAACTTTCATGAACACTTTCACCAGGAGACGATTATAACTGCCAATCCAAGCCCGTATCCTTTTCCCCTCCATGCGTCCTTTTCACCTCCTCCTCATTCTCCTGTTCTGCGGCTTCGCGGCCAACGCCCAGGATACCCTCCTGACCAATTACCCCAATACCCAGCAGCGCTGGGAGAAAATCTTCCTGGCGGGAGAAAAGGTCGCCGAAAACATCTACCACGCCAACGGCACCCCCTGGATGACGGTGCGGTACAATGAGGAGCGGGACGAGCAATGGAAATGGTTTCACGCTAACGGAGAGCCCTTTTTCGCGGCGACCATCATCGACGACCAGCTACAGGGAACCTACCGCATCTGGTACGAAAACGGTCAACTAGCGGAGAAGCTCAATTTCGTGGATAATCTCGAAGACGGTCCCGCTACCTTCTACCATCCCAACGGCCAACTCGCCATGGAGGGACAGTATGCTACGGGCAAAATGGTGGGTAACTGGCAATTTTTTGCGGAAGACGGAACCCCCGCCGAAGGAGCGTGGGCGTGGCAATTTGCCGCCCTCCCCGAATTCACCCGCCTGAGCGGATCGCTGAAGAGCGGAATGCCCGTGGGCACCTGGACGTACCGGACTACCGCCACCCCCCGAAACGGGCGGCAGATAATGCTGGAATGGAACCGATCAAAGTAAATCCTCCCACTATCCACTACATACTACCCACTGGATATCACCGGAAAGTCCCGCAATTCGTCAGACAAACTTTATATTGACTTCGTCAGCAATAAAGAATTTGTCGGACGACCGCTAAGGACGTAAGGGATAAATACGCCTGACTAACTTCTTATCCACCACCTTACTACCCACTACCCACTACCTCCTAAACTTTCTTTGCTCCTTATCAATTTACTTTGCACCCGCCCGCCGGGCCCATCGGATAATCACGGATTCATGCGATGGACACCGGGTAAAACCAGCATCATGCGACAACAACTTCTTTATCCTCAATAAATAAATTATGAACCTTAACGAAGGACGCTACCAGATTGGTGGCGTTGATGCCCTCTCCATGGTTGAGCACTACGGTGCTCCCGTATACGTTTACGACGCCGCGACGATGAAGCGCCAGTACAAACGGATGGAAAAGGCCTTCGGTAAGGTCAAACGCCTGCGGATCAACTACGCCTGCAAGGCCCTGACGAACGTCAACGTCCTGCGGCTGTTTCGCTCCTGGGGAAGTGGACTGGACACGGTGTCCATCCAGGAAGTAGAGCTGGGCCTCCGGGCCGGTTTTGATCCGCACGACATCCTCTACACCCCCAATTGCGTGAGCATGGAGGAGGTGAACGAAGCCGTGGAGAAGGGCGTGCGCATCAACATCGACAACATCTCCATCCTCGAACAATTCGGGGCGCTGCACCCATCGGTGCCGGTCTGCATCCGCATCAACCCGCACATCATGGCGGGCGGTAACAGCAAGATCAGCGTGGGGCACATCGACTCCAAATTCGGCATCAGCATCCACCAGGTTCCCCATATTCTGAAGGTGGTCGAGGCCCTCGGCCTCACCGTGGAAGGTCTGCACATGCACACCGGATCGGATATTCTCGACGCCGAGGTGTTCCTGCAGGCCGTGGAAATCCTGCTCCGGGCCGCCGAAGATTTTCCCGATCTGGATTACCTCGATTTTGGGTCCGGCTTCAAGGTGCCCTACAAAGACGGGGGGATTTCCACCAACATTGAAGACCTCGGCAGTCGCCTCGGAGATCGCTTCAATGCCTTCTGCGCGGACTACGGCCGGGAGCTGGAACTGATGTTCGAACCGGGCAAATTTCTCGTCAGTGAAGCCGGCACGTTCCTGGTGCGCACCAACGTGGTGAAAACTACTCCGGCTACGGTATTTGCCGGGGTAGACAGCGGACTGAACCACCTGATTCGTCCCATGTTCTACGACGCCTATCACCACATCACGAACATCAGTAATCCGGCGGGCAAACCACGGATTTACACCGTGGTGGGCTACATCTGCGAGACGGATACCTTCGGCATCAACCGCAAGTTGTCGGAGGTCCGGGAGGGCGATATCCTGGCGATGTCCAACGCCGGCGCCTACAGCTTCATGATGGCCAGTAACTACAATTCCCGCTTCCGTCCCGCCGAGGTACTGGTCATGGACGGTCAGGCCCACCTGATTCGCCGACGCGAAACCATGGAGGATTTGCTGGGGCCTCAGGTGGAACTTCCGCAGTTGTCCGGGGCCGTAAAGGCCTAGGCATCATTCAGAAAATCAGTTATTTATGCGTGTTCGCACCCTCTATCGCTACCCGGTGAAAAGCCTGGGTGGTGCCGCCGTTTCCGAACTGGAGCCCTCCGGGCGTGGCTTCGTGGACGACCGCCGCTGGATGCTCATCGACGAGCGCGGCCGCTTCATCAGTCAGCGCAGTTTGCCGGGACTGGCCCGCTTTCGGGCCCGGATCGCGGGTGCGGACACCCTGATTTTCGAAACCGTCGGTGGTGAGGTTTTGGGCGAGGTCGCGGGTGCCCGGCCGGTGGGTGAGGGCAATGTTTCCGTGACGGTCTGGGACGACACCTTCCCGGCCCGTCTCGTGGAACACCCCGAAATTCCGAGCATCGTCCGTCAGTTGGGGCTGCCGGGTGCCCGGCTGGTGTACATGAACGCAGAAGTACATCGTCCCGTTGATGAGCGCTACGCCAAAGCGGGGGAGGAAGTATCCTTCGCTGACGGCTACCCCTATCTGATCACCACCACCGCCAGCCTTGACGACCTGAGCGAAAAGACCGAAGAAGCCCTCGATGAGCGGCGATTCCGGCCCAACATCATCGTGGAAACAAGCGTCCCTTTTGCGGAAGACAACTGGAGGGCGTTACGCGTCGGTAACCACCAGTTTCGCCTTCCCAAACCCTGCGCCCGCTGCATCATGGTAACCCACGAACCGGAGACCGGCAACCGCAATCCGCGGGTACTCGCCGAGCTGGCGGCCTACCGAAAGGAAGGCCACAAAATTCTCTTTGGGATGAACGCCTGCTGGGAGGGAGGCGAAGGAACCATCAGGGTAGGGGACGTCGTCGAAGAGACGGGCGCCGTCTCTTCCTGAGTCACTCCGTGAGCAGATTTTGGACCCGCCCAAAAGAAGATGATGTCTTCGGTCAGTTTTCTGCGAACCTTCGGCCGGGTATCGTACTTTTGCTACCGGGGACCCGATCACCACGACTTCCGGGTAGCCACCTTTACGTCGCAATCAGTGATATGCCTTGATTGCTCTAGCCAATAGAAGCCCATGGAAAACAGTTCTGGCCCCGTGCGGGAGTTCCCGCTGGCCGAGCAGGCACGAAAGACCTACGAACGGATGCAGAAAGCCGGGGAACTCCCCGACTTTAATGATCTGGAGCAAACCTACCGGCATTTGTCGGACGGGGACCTTAAACGCATGGGGCGCATTCTGTCCCTCATCGGTACCCCCTGGCTGACCAAACTGCTTGCTGGTCTGGGCACCCGGGCGGTGAGGTGGAACCTGCCGGGCGCGACCTGGGCGGTGAAGAAGACGGTGTTCTCGCAATTCGTGGGGGGGACGAGCCTCGTGACGGCCCTGCCGGCCATTGAAAATCTGTACCGGCACGGGGTAACCAGCATCCTGGATTACGGGGCCGAAGCCAAGAGCACCGAAGAGGACTTCAATCGCTTCATGAAGGAAGTGCTGAACGCCATCGATTTTTCCGCGGAAGCACCGGCGGCCAACGCCGTGGTGGTAAAGGTGACCGGCCTGGCGCCCTTTGCGGCACTGGAAAAGCTCAACGGCGAGGAAGTCGACTTCGACGACCAGACGCACGCCCAATTTCAGGCGGCCCTGCGCCGGCTGGACGCCATCTGTGGCCAGGCCCAGAAGCAGGACGTGCAGGTGTACATTGACGCGGAGGAAAGCTGGATTCAGAATACCATCGACCAGTTGGCCAATAAAATGATGGCCCGTTACAACCGCGAGAAGGTGATCGTATTCAATACCTTCCAGCTGTACCGGCACGACCGCCTCGCCTTTCTGCAGCGCAGCCACGAACGGGCCCAGGAAGAGGGCTACCTACTGGGAGCCAAGTTGGTACGGGGAGCCTACATGAACAAGGAGCACGAAAGAGCCCGGGAGATGGGCTACCCGACCCCCATCCAGCCCAGTCTGGCGGCCACCAACGCCGATTACAATACTGCCGTGCGCTACTGCGCCAATAACCACGAAGAGATCTCCTGCTGCGTCGCCAGTCACAACGAGGACAGTAATCGCCTGATGTGCCTGCTGATGGCCGAACTGGGCATCCCCCGGGATCACGCGCACATCCGCTTCTCCCAGTTGCTGGGCATGAGCGACAACCTCACCTTCAACCTGGCCGGTGGCGGATACAATGTCTCCAAGTACATGGTTTACGGTCCGGTCCGGGAAGTGCTGCCCTACCTGGTCCGGCGGGCGGAGGAAAACACTTCCGTGACCGGTGAAGCCGGTCGGGAGCTATCCACCGTCCGCAAGGAATTGCGGCGTCGAAAGGCCCAATCCTGAGGTCTTGCCGGGAGATTCTGGTTACCACCGAACGTCCAGAATTACCGCTTTGAATACGCTACTCCGCAATCTGGTGGAATCGACTTCTGTGCGTTTTGTGACGGGAAAATGCGTTTCGCAGGCCATCATTTATCACCTCAAACGTTCGCAGGAACCGCGCGCTCGGGTCGACTCCCCGGTGCCGTTTCCATTAGTTTATGGGGGAAGAGTAGTCTTTAATGACGCCGCTGGAGTAGGGGTTACTACGTGTTTCCTTCCAGGCACACCCTAAGCATTAAGATTTTGTCTATCTTTAAGATAGATTTGCTACGACCTGAAAAGCTGTTCACTCCTTTGGTGAATTAGCCAATTGATCCTCTCATGAGAAACCTACCCTTTAAGGAGTCCCTGACTCCGACCCATGCGTATTTTGCCCCGTTGTTTGCTAAGGCCCTGGTAACTGTTCTGGTATTGCTCCCGGCGATGCTCATCGCCCACGATAATACTCCGTACCAGACGCACGCGATCATTAACGTCCCCGGCACCTTCGCCACGATACAGGCGGCGGTAAACAATGCGGCAGACGGTGATGAAATTGTGGTGGCCAACGGAACCTATAACGAATCGGTAAACGTTGCGATGGCTGCGGGCGATATCATCATTCGCGCCGCCAATCCCGGCATGGCCACCGTAAATGGAGGTGGAAGTTCAGCCTTCATCACCGATAACCATACCGGCGACGTTACCATTGATGGTTTTGAACTGAGGTCAACCATGAACAACGGTAATTCTGGCGTCATTCGATCGGTTAATCTGCGAGGGCGACTGACGGTAAGTAACAACACCTACGCCACCGGCAGCCAGTTTTTCACCGACGGTATATACGTCTTTACCAATCTCAATGGCGTAGGCACTCAGTTAAGTATCCTGAATAATACCTTCGGCCCCTTTGATAATGACGAGCTGATCTACGTAGAGGCCGGAGAGGGCACCACGACAAATGCGGATGTTGATATCGTCATTGACGGTAACCGGAATACCGGAGTGATGGAGGATGACGCCATCCGCATCCTCACGGAATCCAGCAATTCCACGGCAGTCATTGTGATTACTAATAATAATTTCAGCGGCTGGACCGGCTCGGGAGATGGCATTAATGTTCACCTTGGTTTTGATGCTGCGCCGAATAACCAGGTCGCTCATTTGCTCATCGAGAATAATGTGATCACCAACGTGGACGGTGACGGCATTGAAGTAAACCTTGACGGAAGAAATACCCGGGTATTTGGCATCATCAACAATAACACCGTAAGCGGAAACGCCGATACGAATTTTGGTATTGTCATTGATGATGATAGTTCGGGACGATCGATTGAAGCCACCCTACACATTACGAACAATTCAGTTTCCAACACAACTAACAGTGGTATCCGCTACCGGCCCTTTAACGATGACCCGGGGCCAGTGCACATGATCAATCTGATCATTGACGGGAACACGGTGGTAAATCCTAATTCGGACGATTCTCCACCTACGACGATCGGTCAAATGATCCCACCGGAAGAAGCGGGAATCGATATTTCGGACGATTCCGGTATTGATGACGAGAAGTACATCGTCAATGCAGAGATCACCAATAATACCATTACGGTTACCAGCTCAAACGCCACCTGTATTTTGCTGGAGGAGCCAACCACCATGGCTACGGGAACAATGGCGGAGGTCAACGCTTTTCTTTCCGGAAATGTCCTGAATGGTTGCGCTGCTCCCTTCATTCGGGGTGGCGTCAATACGGCCGTCACGGACCCGGTGCCGGCCTCAAGTGACCTGATCAGTTTGGGTGATTTGGTGTGGAATGACGCTAATGGCAACGGTCTTTTCGATGGCGCCGAGCAGGGAGTTCCGGGAGTACTAGTCAGCTTCTCCGGAGGAGGATTAAGTGGTTCCACCACGACGAATTCGCAGGGAATCTACACGATTCCTGCACTACCTGTGGGGACGTATACGGTTACGGTTACGCCTACCGCCGCCTTTCCCTTCCTTACCGTACAAAATGCGGGCACGAATGATGCCATTGACAGTGATTTTGATATGACTACTGGGCAAGCGACGGTTACCCTGAGCGCGGGAGGTGGCAACGTCAACAGTTTGGACGCCGGTCTGACGATGACCGAGGTCCAACCCTGTAACCTGTCGTTTATGGCTACGGCTACCAACGAAGGCTGTCCTGGCGCCAACGATGGACAAATTACCTTCTCCAATTTAAGTGGGGCGGCCAGCTATCAGTTCTCGACGGATAACGGAAGCAGCTGGGGAAACACCAATCCGGTAATAAATCTTCCCGATGGTTCCTATACGGTCCTGATCCGGGATGCCGCCAATACCAGTTGTGTAAGTAGTAGTCAGGTGGTGACGATTCAGGCTGGTGTTGACAACCAGCCACCCACCTTCACCTGTCCGGGTGACCGGGACGTAGATTTGGATGGGAGTTGTAGTCTGGTAATTCCGGATCTCCTCACCGAAATCACCGATGAGGCCGATAATTGTGGTCTTACCCTGACCCAGAGCCCCAACGTAGGGGCCTCCTTCGCTTCCGGGCACAATATGACCCAAACCGTTACGATTACGGCAACCGACAATGGCGGTAACACCAATACGACGCCCTGTATGGTTACCCTGACCGGAAAAGACGTTAGTCCACCAACCGCCGTGTGTAATGACCTTACCGTTTCCCTTGACGGTAGCGGAGCGTATACCCTTACGGCGGCTGATGAACTGGCAATTCTTGCGGGGTCCATGGATAATTGTTCTCCTGCCGGCGCATTGTCGATAACGGTAAATCGGACGATATTTGATTGTGATGACCTCATGCCGGGAGCCAACAATGGCGCTCTGGATTTTGATGGGGAGGACGACCGGGCGGAAACCAACCAGAACTTGCCGGTTTTGAACGATTTCACCCTGGAGTATTATGTTTTTCGAAAAGGTGGTGACGATACCTTTGATCGAATCACGGGAACGCAGACCGCACAGTTTGAAACAGCAATCGATAATGCTGGCGTTTTAAGGTACTGGTTTCGGTCAGAGTTCTCCTGGAATAATTCCGGGATAGCGCTCCCACTTAACCAGTGGTCTCATGTCGCCTGGGTCAAGGCGGGCAATAACTTGACTATCTACGTTAATGGTGTTTCCGTTTACACGGCCAATCACGTTGCAACCCTAAACACTGACGGATGGATTATCGGAAGCAGGTCCTTTGGGGCCCAGTCAGCCAACACCCGGCTTGATGAAGTCAGGATTTGGAACCTCGCCCGTTCAGGCAGTGAAGTTCAGAGCAATTATGACAAAACCGTTTCTCCGGCCGCTCCCGGACTGATCGCGTACTTTAATATGGAAGACGGTATGGGGGCTCTGGTGGCTACCGACATTACGGGAAATGGTTATGACGCTACCCTGGTAGATATGGATCCCGCCACGGACTGGATCACTCCGGGATCTCCCGCTATGCCAGTAGCCAGTCAGGGGGTCATCCAACTTAACGGAGTGGTGTCCGATGCCCTGGGTAACTCGGCTAACTGTACCTTCGACATTACCGTAGTAGACGATTCGGGTCCGACCTTTGATTGCCCCGCCGACCTCGACGTTAACCTCGACCCTGATTGTGATCTAATCGTTCCTGATCTGGTCAGTGGGATCAGCGGCGCCACGGACAATTGCGGCACAGTCACGCTGACCCAGAACCCAGAGGTAGGCGCGGTACTGGCTTCCGGACACAATATGACGCATACGGTGACCATCACGGCCACGGATGAAGCGGGGAATAATAATGACGTTAGCTGTCAGGTAACGCTGACCGGTAAGGACGTTACCATGCCATCCTTTACCTGTCCGGCGGACCGCATGATCGCCACGGACGGCGACTGCATGTATATGGTACCGGATTTGGTAGCGGAAATTGTTGATGCCACGGACGCTTGTAGCGCAGTCCTCTCCATTACCCAGGATCCGGTGGCCGGAGCAACCCAGGACGCCAGGATTACGGGGGATTTGTCCGTAACGATAACGGTGGCCGATGGAGCGGGTAACGAAAGCAGCTGCATTGTGGAACTTACGGTGCCGATGGCCTGTAGTATTCCCTTCGAGGTATCGAATAATTTTATGGGAACCGACCCCTGTAGCTGTAACAACGATCAGGGGGTAAACAATGGCGCCGGAGATGGCACCTTTGCCGAAACGGTTACGGTTACGGGAGCTCCCGGTTTATTGGTCAGAGCTTCCAACGGTACGGGATTGATTGGCGTAAGCTTGCCCGCCAACTTATCGGAAGACGCCGCCGGCGTCTATACTATTTCCTTCAACCATACTGACCGGACGGGATACAGCATCAGCCAATTTGAATTTTCTTCCGACGGTGGCGGCACCTGGATGACCGCAACCGAGGCCGACGGAGTTACTCCAATTGCCATCAGCAACGTTTGCGCCTACCCGGTACTGCAATTTGACCCAGCGCTGGACCGTACCTATTGCAGTGGTAAGCCAGCAGTCTCCCTCGGAAGTACTTTCAATACCTCGGTTGCTAACCCCAATCCTATTTTCAGTCCCGATCCATCAGGTACGATGTTCACCGTGAATGGAAACAGTACCGGACAGCTTGACCCCGCCACTTTATCTGGCACTGTGGTCATTACGGGAACCTACTCCCCGAATGACGGAGGTGGAGTAGGGGGAACGGAGGAAAATCCCGCCATCGGAACCAACGCCAACAGTTGCCCCATCATCATCGAACAGCGGGCGGAAATTATTGACGTTGACTGCGGAACGTTCCCCTGGGACGGGAACTAACCGTAACAAGAATTTACGGGAAACTACGAGAATTTCCCCTCAGATGCCGCGTCAATTTGGGGGGGTAATTATCGGCGTTTTGTTTCCTCGTCCGTTAAGCTGACGATCCGATTCTTCAGGTCAAAATTCAGGCAACGCCCGTAGTTGGTAATCCGAGCTAACGTTTTTCGACGAGAAGCCGGTTTCGACCAGAAGCCGGGATCAAAGAATCCAAAGTTGTCGCAGCCTTTTTTACGCACACCAGGTCTTAGGTTGATCAAAACACTAGCGTAATCACCATTTCCAGACCTGCTGATGAGTTTCTGTAATTTTCTTCCCGTCGTCTCTAGAAAAGATCCAATTTGGTCTTTCGATGATTACCCGTCCATCTTGTCCCCATAAGGATTCCCGTAGGTCGTCTGGAAGAGCGGGTAGGAAAAAGGCGTTTCCGAATTTGGTAGCCCCTCCGTATAAAACCCAGTCACCTCCGTAATCAGTGTCCGTCTTGACGAAATTGGGTGCAGTAAGGCCATCAATTTTGAAACTGGCCTTCCATTTATTGAAGTTCTTTTTTTCGAAGTCAAAACGGTAGCCCTCTTCAGAAGGAAAAGCTAGGTCATCAATTATCCAGGTAGGTGGAAACTTGATGTCTCCTAAATCTGAATAGGAATTACTAGTGGAAGCCAAGTATAATTGGTCGGGATCCTGGCGATCCCTAACCGAAAGTTTTACGGAATACTCGGTGAAATCCATATCCACGGGGATTTTGATGGAGACCTTCCTCCTGACCGTATAACCGTTTTTTGAGTGATAGATGCCTACGCTTTCCATCTGATTTGTGGTAGCGTAAATCTTTAACGAAAACTCGTCGGGAGAATCCACTTTTAGGGTATAGATATCCTCGTGAACGGGCAGCTGCTTATAGTCGAATTGTATTTCATTTGGATAGGGGGAAGGCTCCTGTGGGGGGATAACTAATTGTCGATAATCTTTATCTCCTTTGGATCTCAAATAGACGACGGTAGAAGTCTTTTGCTCCAGGGATGGAATCTTAAAATTGGTGCTCTTGCCTACACTGGTAGTGGCAAGCGCGTTGAGGTTCACTGATAGTGTTGGCGAGTAAATGTCCTGTAGTTTATCCAGATTCTTTATCCTCATCGATATGGTGGTGGGGTTCTCCCTTGTTGAGGAGCAACACGATTGAGTGGGATTTGAACTAAAGGAGAAAATAGTGTCCCTCTGAACGTCCCAAATGGTGGATAGGATAAGACGTTTCTCGTACGAAAGAGGGTAGGCTGATTTTTTGGCGATGGCAAGGGTGGCAACCGATAGTTCAGATACTTCCGGTGATTTTATGGGGATAAAATCGGGATGGTTACCTGATGGATCAAGGTCAATCCGGTCAAATACTTCATTGTCCCCATTGTGAGTAAGGAGGTGAATGGAACTGGCTTGTCTGTCCAATACGTTGGAACTGACCCAAAGTGTTCGTTGCCCCCAAAGGCAGGAAGTCATACTGAGGCAGCAAGCAATTAGCAAGAGCTTTTTTCGAAATCCCATGCTTGGTTTTAGTGTTTATCTGTAAATAGGTTACTACTTCCTGAAGAGGGCGGCGTTTCGGCAGATCACCAGGGCCATTTTCCCCCGCACCTGCGCGCCGTCGCCCCAAAACCAGCACCACCCTAACTATTCTTCCCCCCGTAATCTTTACCCATCATCTCCCATACGGTGATGAAGAGGGCCGCGATGGTGGGCCCCACCACGAATCCGCTGAGCCCGAAGAAGGTGATGCCCCCGAGAGTGGAGAGTAAAACCAGGTAATCGGGCATTTCCGTATCACGACCCACGAGGATGGGGCGCAGGAGGTTGTCGATCAGGCCAATGATGAGGGAGCCCACGATCAGCATGGCGAATGCCTTGCCGATTTCTCCCTGAGCGAAAAGAATGATGGCGGCCGGAAACCAGACGATGGCGCTACCGCCAACGGGCAGGAGGGCCAGCAAGGTCATGGCCACGCCCCACAACAGGGCGGCCGGAATACCCAGAATGGCGAAGAGTACGCCGCCGATGCTACCCTGGACGATGGCCACCACCAGGGTACCCTTCAGGGTCGCCCGCGATACCTGGGCGAAGCGCTGAAAAAGGGCCCGTTCCCGGACGTTGCCCATCGGGATGGTGTCAATGATGGTGCGCATCAGTTCTCGCCCGTCGCGGAAAAAGAAAAAGAGGAGGTAGAGCATCAGAGTGAACTCCACGAAGATGTTGATAATGCTCCCCCCCACCGTCAACGCCCGGTTAGCAATGAAGGAACTCACCTCGATGGCGGCGTTGCTCAGGCGCTGCCGGAGATCATCCGGCGTAACGCCGAATTCGGCCAGCATCTCGGAGATTTTCGGCAAACTTTCCTCCACGTAATTTACCACCACCGTCGGGTCGAGGTCTCCGGACTGAACGGCCGTGAAAATCTCCATGCCCTGCTGGAACAGGGCGATGCCGAGCAGGGTAAAGGGAATGATGACGAAGAACAGAATCAGAATGGTGGTCAGAAAGGCCGCCATACTGCTGCGCCCCTTCACCCAGCGTTTAACCCTCTCGTAGAGGCCAAAGAAAATAATGGCCAGCACCGCAGCCCAGAAAACGGTGGTCAGAAAAGGCTGGATGAGCCCCAGGAAACCCAGGGTGGTGGCCGCCACCAGAATAAAGAAAAGGTTTCTCCGGACCCGTTGCAGCACCGTCCGATCAAATTCCATGGGCATAACTTAGCAATTCGAAGTCATTGTTTAGGTGAGGGTGGACCTTGTTTGCCTTGGTATCCACAACCATCTCCACCACGGTTTGGTGAGGATGGCTTGGTGAAGATAACGTTCCACGGTGATCCCACGGCCTTATTTGGGCAACTTGACCGCCTTAACGGGGTAGCCCTCCGCACTTTCCACGTCATATAGAAGTATTCGCTCCTGCTCGATGAGGATGTTGACCAGCGAATAGGTAGTGCCAATGGCGTAGCCCTTATTGGCCAGGTACTGGGTGACGAACCACTTCAGCCCCACGTAGTCGGTATAGTTCAGGTTGTGCGCCTCGTGTAATTCGTTGATGATTTCATCTTCCGAAATTACCCGAAATCCTGGCGGCGCCGTATTGCTGTAGGTCTTCACCTTGTGCTCCAACTTGATTTTACCCAGGATTTTCGGTCCGGTCAGCTTCACGCGATGGTCGGAACCCTCGCCGGTGGCGAGGTTGGTGATTTGCTCGCCCGTCATGCCCAACTCCGAAGGCGCACGGTTGCCGCTGCGGACTTCCTGCTTGGCCTTTTGCTCAGCGGCGACTTCTTCCTCCTCCTTCAGTACTTCAACGGTGGCCTTGTGAATGGCCTGCTTTTCTTTGAGACTCAGTACGATCTCGTCGATGTGCTTTTCCGCTTCCGTGATGATCCTGGTTAATTCGGCGGATAGCTCCTTGCCCTTCCGCAGTTCACTGTGGAAGAAGGTGGCCTGGTGGGCGACCTTATTCCGGATGCGCGACATCTCCTTCCAGAGTTTTTCGAAGTTCTTGTCGCGGAAGAAGGTTTTGAAGTACTTGGTGTAGTTGCCCCGCAGGTTACTCTTCAGTTCTTCCAGGTCCTCCAGGGTCTCAATGCCGTCCAGCATTTCAAAGACCTTTTCCGGCTCGTTAAAGCCGGTGGACTGCTTGTAAATTAACAGGCCCAGGTCGTCAAAATCCGCGAATTCGATGTCGCTGTCGATGAAGTGACTGAACTGATTGGAACGGTTTCGCTGACGATTTTTAACCTTCTCGATCATTTTCGGCGTGGCCGTGACGTCCCACCAGTTCATACCCACCCGCTGAAAGAAAAACTTGATCAGGTACCGTCGGAGGAGGTTCTCCACGGCGTTAATCTTGGGGTACAACTGGTTGGCGATCTCGGAGGAAATGTCATCCTTGAGAATGCGTAGATGAGCAAACTTCAGGTTATCTCTCAGGTGGCGGAGCAATCGCTGACGGAAGGGCTCCAGGGTTTCAAAAAATTTACTTTCTACTCTTAAAACAAAGGCGGCGTCAACGAGATCGGTTAAAATTTTGCTGGTGTCTACGTTAAAAACGGTGACCTGCATCCCCTTTTCGCCCTTGATGTAGGGGGTGCCATTCTTGTCTTGCGTAATGATCGGGGAATTGCCGTTCCAGACCTCTTTACTATAACTGAGGGCGTGAATAAAGGCTTCCTGGTTGATGATGTCATCAGGGTCGATGCACAACAACTCAAAGGTGAAGTTTCCAGACATGATCTATAAAAGTTGGCCATATTAAAATGGATATTGTAATTGGGACAATATAGCCAATTTTCGGCCGCTGCTCCTTTTCCGGAGATCAACCTTCGGTCAAAAGAGAAGTAAAAGCTGCGCGAAGTACCCTAGCGGTTCAGCAGATACCGGACCTGGGCTACGCCCAGTCGCTTGCCCTGATAGTACACGACCACCATGGAGTCGGTAAATCCGGCCTGTTTGACCCGGTCGTGGGCCGTTTTGGTGGCCGAGGCGGTGCCGAGGCCGCGGATTTGGTACTTATACCAGGGCGCCTCCTCAACGATGCGAATGCCGTAGGGCACCCGCTGCCACTTAGGATCTTCCAGACTGTACTTTTTGTCGGAAGCCAGCAGCTGGATGCAGTAGAGCAACTGGTTATCGGGCACCTTGCGTAAGTCCAGTACTTTCTCACTGTCGGGGGTGCGCACCGTGTTGAATTTATAGCCTCCCCGGCCGTTTGGCAGGGTATCCGCTTCCGTGATGGTCGGGGCGGGGGCCAGGGGCTGGCCCACCGGCGTGCCGTAAGTAGCGGGATGAACACCCCCGGGGAGCACCGTTCCGGGGGGCGGAGCCGTGGGCATGTAGACCTCTCGCCGCCGTACGTCGCGCGTGACCGGAGCCGTGGGGAGTTGCTGCTGTACCGTAGTGGAGGTGTTGCTGGCGTAACTGACCGGAGTGGGGGTCGGCCGGGAAGCGGACCGGACGGTCGGCGGGGGCGGGGCCACGCCCTTGGCGGAAGCCGTGCTTCCTTCCTCCAGCACCAGCACCTTATCGTAGACCCGGACCGGCTGCATGGCTACCGGGCCGCGGGTCACGGAAGCCGGCGTCGACCGGGCCGGTGGCGTCGTCACCGGGGTAGCGACAACCTCTTTGCGGGCCACTTCCGGGTTGCTCGGCGGGGCCATTTTGTTGACGATGGTGTAGTAAGCAGAAAAGGCATCCAGCAGGGCGGCGGCCAGCTTGTCCTGTCCGGCGTCGCTCAAAAGGTAAGCCTCTTCCTTCAGGTTACTCATAAAACCGGTTTCCACCAGGACGCTGGGCATGGTGGTTTCTTTGAGGACCACAAAACCCGCCTGCTTTACACCCCGACTCTTGCGGCCGGCGGTGGCAAACTGCTGCTCGACCAGTTCGGCGAAGAGGATGCTACGCTCGAGGAAGGCGTGCTGGAACATGCTCATCATGATGTGCCCCTCGTCGCTGTTGGGGTCGTAACCGTAGTTCTGCTCCACATTGTCTTCCAGCAGGATGGCGGCGTTTTCGCGCTTGGCGACGGCCAGGTTGTGCTCCGCGACGTGCTGTCCCATGACGAAGGTCTCGGTGCCGTAGGTCGCCTTGCTGCCGGGCATGATGTTGGCGTGGATGCTGACGAAAAGATCCGCTCCCTGCCGGTTGGCGATGGCCGCCCGCTCGTAGAGGGGAATGAAAGTGTCGTCGTCGCGCGTCATGATCACCTCAACGTCGGGAAAATTTTCCCGGACGCCTGCGGCGAATCGCTGGGCAATGCTCAGCGCAATGTGTTTTTCCTGGCTGTTATCGCCCATGCCACCGGGGTCTTTGCCCCCGTGGCCCGCATCAATGACAATTTTACGCAGCGGGTTCGTGCCAGTCAGCGTACTTTTGCCACCCACATCATTTAAGGTTACGTTAAAGCCGGTTGTCCGTGGCGGCGCCGGAGGGATCGGAGCCGTTTGAACCGCATAGCTAATTAAGCAGCAGATCAAGACGAACAGTGCGTTTTTACTCTTTGGTATCATACGGTGTAATTCAGTATCCGGTAGCGCCGGTGAGGGAAGGGTTTACGCAAATATATAATGCATTAGTGCGGTATTTACCACATCCTAGGGTCGGATTGCCAATTCTTTGCCTCATTGTGGCGATGACGCTGGTGCCGGGTAGTGCCCAGGGGAGCAGTGAATTTGGCTTTGCCCGCAACAGCCTGGCTCCTTTCCAGCAGCGGCCGGCACCTGCGGTCCCCGCTCAGGATACGCTGCCGCCCCCCGGCAAGCCCGCCTTCAATACCGACTCCATCGCCCGACTGCAACTGATCACGGATCCCGTCCTGAATCCGGACACCGCCAGGTTCTCGGGTACGACGGCGGATTTCCGGATGTCGGCCGACAGCCTCGATGCCCCGGTGGATTATGCCGCACAGGACAGTATGTGGGTCGATTTCGTGAAGGAAGAGATTCACCTGTACGGCGCCGCCTCGGTGCAGTATCAGGCCATCAGCCTGAAGGCCAACCACATCGTCCTGAACTACGGATCCAACATCGTTTTTGCCGAACCGCTGCCCGACAGTACGGGGCAGGCCGCCGGAATTCCGGAATTCAGCGACGGCGGGCAGGCCTTCACCGCCCGGGAAATGCGCTACAACTTCAAGACGCGGAAGGGCATTGTGTACGGTACGACCACCACCCAGGACGATATCTACGTCCGGGGCGGAAAGTCAAAGTTCATCAGCGGGGCCGTCCAGGTCGACGACACCACCCGCAACGACATCATCTACACCCAGGACGCCATCTTCACGACCTGCTCGGCCGAGCACCCCCACTTCGGCATCCGGACCCGTCGGGCGAAAGTGATTCCCAATAAGCTGGCGGTCATTGGTCCCAGTAATCTGGAAATTATGGGCGTGCCCACGCCCCTGTGGCTACCCTTCGGGTTCTTCCCCCTGAAGAGTGGCCGGAGCACCGGCCTGTTGTTTCCTTCGGACTATCAGTACAGCCCGCAGTGGGGCTTCGGTTTGCAGGGGGTGGGGTGGTTCTTTCCCCTCGGGGAGCACGTAAACCTGCAGGCCACCGCCGACTACTACCTCAAAGGAACCTACACCCTGAACACCAGCGTGGCTTACGTTCGGCGCTACAAGTACCGGGGTAATTTCAACGCGAGCTTCAAGAGCCTGCGCCGGGAAGATGCGGAGCTAAACGAACTGTTCGACAAGGGGATTTCCATCAGCTGGAGCCACCGGCAGGACCAGCGGGCGCACCCCACCTTTAACTTCGGTGGCTCCCTGAACTTCCAGACCAACCTGGTGGATCAGCGGTTCATCAACACCTTCGAGGTGGCGAGTCAGAACGTGATTCGCTCCAGCATGAACATCAATAAGACGTTCCCGAAGCTGAAGTCGGCCCTGACGGCGGGACTGAACCACAGCCAGAGTAACCAGACCCGGCAGATCACCGTCAACTTCCCCGACGCGGCCTTCCAGACCCAAACGATTTATCCCCTGCGGAACCTCCCCGGTAAGCAGACTGCCTGGTGGAAAAAACTCTCCTTCCGCTACCGCAGCGCCCTGCGGACGGAGTTTTCCGGAGCTGACTCCACCTTCTTCACCCAGGCCACCCTGGACGACGGACAGTACGGTTTCCAGCACAACATGACGGCCGCCGTCAGTCTGAACGTCCTCAAGTACTTCAACGTCAGCCCCAACATCACCTACGAGGAAGTGTACTACGGCAAAACCCGGGATTATGCCCTGGACGGTAACCTGCAAACCGACACCATCATCGACCCCTTCACCGGGGAACTAAGGATTGACACCACCAGCCTCGGTACCATCACCAACGCCCTGAATCCCGGGCTGGCGTCCTTTCGGGAGTTCTCCGCGGGCGTAAGTGTCAGTACTCAGCTGTTCGGTAAGGTCCGTTTCAGGAGGAAGGGATTATTCGGCCTGATGGGCTTGCGGCACGTCATGAAGCCCAGTATCAGCTTCGGTTTCAGTCCGGATTACACGCGGGCCAGAGACTTCATCAGTGATACGCCCTACTTTATTCCCGAAGATGAGATTGACCCCTTGAACGGCAATCCGGAACGGCTGCTGTCTCCCTTTGCCAACCAGATATTCGGCGCTCCGCCTTCGAGTGAACGACGGTTGGGCATTAACTACTCCATCGCCAACCTCTTTGAGGCCAAGGTTTGGAACAAGAAGGACTCTACGGAGCAGAACGTAAAGCTTTTCCAGAACATTGGCATCAACGGAAGCTACGATTTCACCCGGGATACGCTCAAGTGGAGTGTCATCAGTATGGGCGGTAATACTCAGTTCTTCAAGGGCCTAACGCGTTTGAATCTGCGGGCGGTCTTTGATCCCTACGTTTCCCGTTTTGATCCCGAGACGAATTCGGTGCGCCGCGTGGACGTTTCGGTCTGGGACTCCAAAAGAGCTCCTTTCCAGCTCTCCAACTTTAGCGGTACCATTTCCACTAACCTGACGGTGGCCAAAATCCGACAATTGTTTCAGGGGGAGGAAGAAGAGTTTGTGGAAGACCTGGCCGACGAACGCCGAAAACGCCGGGAGGAGGAAAATACCCTCTTTGAGGAAACGGATATCCTGAGTCTTTTTGAAAGATTTTCCATTCGGCACAACTTCAATTTCCGGATGGAGCGGGATGTCTCCCGGGTTCCCGGCACCCGCGACACCATCCGCTTTAACACCCTGGCCAATTCCATTGAATTACGCGGACAACTACAGCTCACCAATAACTGGAGCGTGAACATTGGCTCCATCGGATACGACTTCACCAGCAAACGGGTTACCTATCCGTTCCTGAGTTTCGTCCGTGATCTTCACTGCTGGGAGATGCGCTTCAGCTGGGCTCCGCAGCGGAATACCTACTCTTTCTCGATTGCCGTAAAACCGGGTACGCTGGACTTTATCAACGTGCCCGTCAACCAGAACCGTTACGACGGCGGGCAACTGTTTAATTAGCGTGGTCTAAACTTTCCGGCAAATTGGCGTTGACCTTCTGGTGGCGGATCAACGGAGATGGCAAAAAAAACAACGGCTTCCCGTGGGGAAGCCGCTGCGTAAAAAGCTTAAAGTCGATCATGCCATAGGAAGAATCGGATGGTAGGGGGGGAGAACCGTAAGGACCCTGTCCTTTTGTGTTCGGCTCAAATCCTGTATGTCCGATTGATGACTCAAATATAGAACCGCTTTTTGCCTCCCTCAACACGACATAACCGACCTTCTATGATTGTCAGCGGAGGGGATGAGGGCCGGACCATATGGGGGGTGACGAAATTATCGTGAAAAAATTCGCGTCATTTAGAATAATATTTTAAATGAATCGATTTATTGGTAAAATATTTTGATGCGTGCCGTAGCGTAAATTCGCTAAATGTGACGTCCAGCCAATTTTCGCGAAGGGAAGAAAGTGCGGAATTAGTGTATTATTAACACTTACTTTACGTCAAAGCGCTTTTCCAGCCGATTTCCCTGGGTGTCCACGAGGCTGAGGAGGTGCCTGCCGGGGCCTACTTCCACGGCCATGGTGTGAAAAACTCTGGTGCTACCCAGGTATTCATCATTGAGGTGCCAGTAGACCGTGGCGGATTCATTTCGGTGAGCAACTTCGAAGGTGATGGGGGTTTCTTCACCGTCCCAGCCCCGGCTGGGGGAGATACTGCCCCGTTGGTGGGGGTAGATGACCTGCATGGGGTTTTCCTTCCCGGAAACGCAGGCGGGATGCCAGGGCGGGAGGTTTTGGTATTCGGGGTGGCGCTTCCGGTAGAAATAGGCCTGCCGGCCGGGGAGGATGAACCAGGATTGGGAAGCGTATTCGCCCGGACTACAATCCGCCCGGACGCGTTGATCTCCGGCCGGGGTAGTGAAGATTTTCTGGTGATGGCTACAGACGGCGGATCGCTCCGCATTGGCGGGTTGCCAACTGGTTTTCCGGGGGCAGTCGGGTCCGGCCAGAAATCCACTCTTTTCGCAGACGGCTACTTCGAGCAGGTCGTCGTAGGGAGCTTCAAACCAACGCGGGGCGGTGGAGTTACGCTCCTGCAGCATCCGGAAAACCCCGAACAGCAGGGGCGCTGCGGCCCGCACACCCACCAGTCCCGGTCGGCCTTCTCCGTCGGCATTTCCCGTCCAGACGCTGACCACGTATTCGGGCGTGCAGCCGACGGCCCAGGCGTCCCGGAAGCCAAAGCTGGTGCCGGTCTTCCAGGCAATGGGCCGGAAGGCCGAGAACCGCCGGGCAGCCCCGCTTTCGTCGGGGCGTTCCAGGCTTTGCATGGCCTCTAGCATCAGGTGTCCGGCTCCGGCCCCGATGGGGCCGGGCAGTTCCTTCAGGTTGAGAGAGTTGGGGCGATCGATGCCCGACAACAGGGTAGGGGGAAGGAAGTCGTCCGGGCAGTACTTTCCCTGCCGGTGGTAGAAGTAGCGTTGTTGCCGAGCCATCCCGAGGAACCAGGTATGAATTTCTTCCATGGTGATCTCCCCTCCACCGAGGATCAGGGAAAGGCCGTAGTGGTCCGGACCGGCGTTTACCTGATCAAATCCGTACTGCTTCAGGGCGTTGTAGAAACGGGGAACACCGAATTCTTTGAGCAGGTAAACGAAGGGGATGTTCAGGGACCGGACGAGTGCTTCACTGGCGGGCACGGCCCCGTCAAAATCCTGGTAAAAATTGGCGGGCGTGAACTCCTGAAAACTGGTGGGTACGTCGGCCAGCAGGCCGTCCCGCAGGATGGTGCCTTCCTGCAGGGAAAGGCCGTAGAGCATGGGTTTGAGCAGGCTGCCGGGGCTTCTGGGGGCCCGAATAATGTCTACGTCGGGCGAGTGCACGGCGGCAACGCCCGGGGCGTTGCCCAGGTAGGCAATGACGTTACCGGTGTTCACCTCGGAAACCATGACCGCCAGGTTATGGATTTCGTTTCCGGCGAGGCGTTCCTGGTGCCGGGCCGCCAGGGAGGTAATGGCGGTTTGGAGCCGGCCGTCGATGCTGGTCCGGTACCGGCCCGGCCCGGAGGCTTGCTGGAGCCGCTGGAGCAGGTGGGGGGCATCGCGGGGTAGCCGTCGGGGAGCACGGGGTAGTTCTTCCAGTTTGGCGAGTTCCGCTTCGTCGGATGTGATGTTGCCGAGTTCGGCCAGATCGTCGAGGAGGGCATTGCGGCGGGCGCGCAGCGCCCCGCGGTCCCGCCCCGGATGGATGAGTCCCGGGCTATTGGGCAAGACGGCCAGCGTGGCGGCCTCTCCCCAACTGAGGGAGGCCGGAGAACGCCCGTAATATCTCCGGGTGGCGGCCTCAATACCAACGGCGTTGCCGCCGAAGGGTGCATTATTTAACCAAAGATCAAGGATTTCGCCCTTGGAAAATCGCCATTCCAGACGGGTGGCCCAGGCTGCCTCCAGAAATTTTTGCACCAGCGTCCGCGCCCGATTCCCCCGCGCCATCCGGGCTACCTGCATCGTCAGCGTAGAGCCCCCCTCTACGATACTTCCCTCCCGGATATTCTGCCGCAGTGCCCGGATGATGGCCCGGGGGCTTACCCCCCAGTGCCGGTAAAACCGGCGGTCTTCGAAGGCCACCACGGCGGTTTTTAGTCGGGGAGATATACTGTCGGCGGCGGGAAAACGCCACTGGCCGTCCGCGGCAATACTCGCGCTGAGCAGATTCCCTTCCCGGTCCAGCAATTCCGTGGATTGGGGCGCCCGAAACAGTTCCCCCGGAAGGCAGAAAAGCCACCAGGTAGCCCCCAGCAAGAGGAGGGCGACCAGGACCTTGCGCACTGCAGGCAATCTTCGCCAGCGCGCCGAAAGTACCGACATGATTTTTTTCGTAGCCAAGGTTGCTAGTTGTATTGTCTGCCGAACGGACGGCGGGGAGGAAAGTCCTGCTCCTTACCGTTGGGGAGGTGATAGGCGAGATAAATCCCGATGATGTTCTGGGAACGCGTCAGGGCATTTTCTACGTATCGGTCTTCGATGCGAAAAAAGAGATCAAGGGCGAGGGCTTCCGAGAAATCATGGTCGAGGGCGACCGTGTAGCGCATGCGATTGACGTAGCCCAGATCGAACCGGTAACGGAGCTCGCTTTCCAGAGTAATTTTCCAATTGCCGGCGGGGGAGAAGTAGGCTCCCGGACGAATGCGAAAGGCCGTTTGCGGATCGCCGCCGTCCAGTAGAATGTCGCGCTGTACCCGAATCCTGTTTTCGTAACCAAATCGGCTCTGCCCGAAGGGGCGGCTGTAATTCAGGTCCGTCAATAACCTGATTTCGGCCCCTCCGCCGTCATCGTCCACTTCGTAGCGAATGCCGGGGGAGATGTTTCCTCCCGGGATGGCCTCCCAACTGGTACTCAGATTAAACAAATAGGTAGGGATGGCGCCGGTTTCCAGATTGCTTCGCCATTCGATTTCTCCCTGGTAGGCCCAGCGGCTGTTGACTTCCTTTTCCACCGCGAGTCCACTCCACAGGGCGGTCTGAGCGGACTGCGACTGCGCTTGGGTTACTTGCGGCAAACCCCAAAGAAGGGTGAAATTAACCAAACACAATAATTGTATTTTTATAAATTTATGAAACAATTCCGTACTTTTGGGTATGAGTAATCGCATTACCGAAAAACTATCAATTCTGGCGGACGCTGCTAAATACGACGTATCCTGTAGTAGCAGCGGAAGCAAACGTAAAAATACGCCCGACGGGCTGGGTAACGCCACGGGAATGGGGATTTGCCATACCTACACCCAGGACGGGCGTTGCGTTTCCCTGCTGAAAATTTTGCTGACCAATCACTGTATTTTTGACTGCGCCTACTGCGTAAGCCGTAAGAGCAATGACGTCAAAAGGGCAGCCTTCACCGTGCAGGAGGTGGTGGATTTGACCATTAATTTTTACAAGCGGAACTACATCGAGGGGCTGTTCCTAAGCTCGGGGATCTTCAAGAGCGCCGACTACACGATGGAACGTCTGGTGCGAATCGCCAAGAAGCTCCGGACGGAGCATAAGTTCAACGGCTACATTCACCTTAAAGCCATCCCGGGGGCGAGCGACGAACTCGTGCACGAAGCGGGTCTGTACGCCGACCGACTGAGCGTAAATCTGGAAATGCCCAGCGAGCGTAGCCTACAGAAAGTTGCTCCGGAAAAGAATTACCGTGACGTCTACCAGCCCATGAACTACCTCAAAGAATCCATTGAGGGATACCGGGAGGAAAAGCGTGCCCTGGTGAAGAGTAAGTTTACCCCAAACTTTGTTCCGGCCGGGCAATCTACCCAGATGGTGATCGGCGCCAGTCCGGAAACGGATAAGGACATTCTTTCCCTGGCCGCAAATCTGTATCAGGACCAGGCGCTTAAGCGGGTCTACTACAGCGGCTACGTTCCGATCAGCGAAGACAACCGGCTTCCTTCGCTGAGTGCCCCGCCGCTGCGGCGGGAAAACCGCCTGTATCAGGCCGACTGGCTGATGCGGTTCTACGGCTTCCGGGCCGATGAGATCGTTGACGCCACTAATCCCATGCTGGACCCGGACGTCGATCCTAAACTGGCCTACGCACTGCGTAACCCGGAGAAGTTTCCCGTGGACGTCAACCGCGCGCCCCTGGAAATGATCCTGAGAATACCCGGAGTAGGGACGAAGAGTGCGCGAAAGATTGTGCAGGCCCGGAAATTTCGACCGCTGCGGAGAGAGCATTTGCGAAAGATTGGCATCGTCTGGAAACGGGCGCAGTATTTCCTGATCAGCGCGGATAAGGACTTCCGGCAGCTGGGTTTTGACCCGGGCATCGTTCGGGAGAGAATTCTCCACGAACGGGGTGGGGGAGGCCGGCACGCCCGGAGTAACCAATTAAGCTTGTTTGGGTAAAAGAAGAAAGCGGCACCGAGAATTTCTCGATGCCGCTTTTTTGGAGTTTACCTCAGGAAGGTAGGCTTACATGCCCTTTTCCTTAAAGTAGGATTTTTCAATCGTTTCGCCAGCCTGTACTTTTTCGATACGGGCCTTGAATTCGTTGGAGATTTCGTACTCGTCGTTACGGGCGTACATCTCCTTGAGGGCGATGAGGGTACTCATGTCGCTGGGATCAGACATCTCTGCCTTCTGGAAGTAGGGGAGTGCCTTTTCGAACTCAGCGTCGACTTTCGTCTTCAGGGCTTCGTACTTGCGCTGTCCTTCCTTGGAGAAGTCGTTACCGAGTTCAACGAGTTCCTGAGACATGGCCGCACCGCGGTTGTAGATCAACAGGCCGGTAGCGTAGATCAGCTTGGCGTTGTCCTTATCCTGCTCCAGTCCGCGGGCGTAGGTGGACTGGGCTTTCTCGAAGTATTCTGCTGCCTTTTCAGCGTTGCCAGCTTCGGTCTCGGTGGTGTAGAGCTTTTCGAAGGTCTGACCGAGGACGATGTAGAGTGATGGGTTATCTGGCTCGGCCGTGATACCTTCCTCCAACTTTTCGATCAGTTCGCTCAGTTTGTTCTGCTCGATGTAGAGGTTGATTTCGTTAAAGAGCAGACCGGACTCCTCGGGGTACTTGGCCCGACCTTCCGCCAGGTACTTGGCGGCGGTGTCGAGGTCACCCTTACCGGAGTAAACTTTGAAGAGACCGTCGTAGACACCGGAGTCATCGTAGCCGGCCTCGCGGAGCGCCAGGAACATGGGCTCAGCGGCGTCGAATTTTTCGAGCAGAACGGCGGACAAACCGGCGTAGTAGCGATCGTCGTTCAGTTTGTCGGGCGTCATGGTAGACTCACCACCATTGCTGGTGAGGAAGTCATGGGCCATAATGCTGGTTTCGAAGGCTTCGAGGGCGTCCGCAAAGTCCTTGTCCTGAATGGCGTAAATGCCCTGGTTAGTGATGTTGCCCTGGAGCTCGGAAAGTCCCTTCAGGGCCTTCTTTTGGTCACCCTTCTTTTCGGAAGCATCGAAAGAGGCCATATAGGCTTTTGCCCCCTTGATGGCGGCATTGTCGGTGAAGCGCTCGTCGCTCAGACCGGTGCTGCGGTTGATGACGTAGGTATTGATGGCGGCAGCGTAGATGTCTCCAAGCTTCAGCATCATTTTCGGATCGGCCTGTACGGCGTCGCTGTCAATGGCCTTCTCAGCCATGTCAACGGCTTCGGTCAGCTTGGCAGCATCGTTGTTTAGATTGTAAGCGTCAATCGCTTTTTTTGCGGCCTTGAATGCGTCTTCTCCGCTTTGTGCCATGAGGGACGTGGCGGTGAAAAGCAACAGGAACATGCCTAAGAGTAATTTGCGCATGACTTGATATTGTGGTTGGTTTTTCTGTTGAGTGAACACCCAATTAGACGACAAATGTCGCCCAGGGTTACGGTTAAAACGTTAATTGCAGCTGCAATGATCGTTAATACTATCCTAAAAGAAAAGGGATTATTCCTCTTCGCCTTCTTCGTCTTCCTCGATTCTTACGACGGCAACGTCGGCGATAGCATCCTTTTTCTCCAGTTTAATAAGGCGTACGCCCTGGGTGGAACGGCCCATAACCCGGAGGTTATCCATGGACATTCGGATTACGATGCCGGAGCGGTTCGTGATCATCAGATCATCGTCATCACTAACGGCCTTGAGGCTCACGAGCATGCCCGTTTTGTCGGTTACCTGCATGGTGCGGACGCCCTTACCACCGCGGTTGGTGATCCGGTATTCTGACCAGTCGGAGCGTTTGCCCATTCCTTGTTCGCTGACGACGAGAATGGTTTTATCAGCATCCAGCTCGTGATCGAGCGTGACCATGCCAACTACTTCGTCATCCTCTCCGTTCAGGGTAATTCCCCGTACTCCGGCGGCCGTCCGTCCCATGTTACGGACGGTACTTTCCTCGAAGTGGATGGCCTGCCCTTTCCGGGTGGCCAGGAATACGTGGCTGCTGCCGTTCGTCAGACGCGCTTCGATCAGCTGATCGCCGTCGTTGATCGTAATGGCGTTGATGCCGTTGGATCTCGGACGGCTGTAGGCCTCCAGGCTGGTCTTCTTAACGACGCCCTTCTTGGTCGCAAAGATGATGGAGTGCTCGTTGAGGAATTCCTCATCCGTCAGGTCCGCCACGCTGATGTAGGCACGAATCTTGTCTTCCTTGGGCAGGGCCAGGATGTTCTGGATGACCCGACCGGCACTCTGTTTGCTCGCTTCGGGAATTTCGTAGATCCGGAGCCAGTGGCAACGCCCCTGTTCGGTAAAGAGCAGGAGATAGTTATGGTTACTGGCGATGAAGAGGTGCTCGACAAAATCTTCGTTGCGGGTTTTTGACCCGCGACTTCCCCGCCCGCCCCGGGTTTGGGTCCGGTATTCATCTACCGGCGTCCGCTTGATGTAGCCCAGTTTACTGATGGTAACGACGACATCTTCGTCGGGAATCATGTCCGTAATCGAAATGTCGGCCGTATCCAGGCTGATTTCGGAGCGGCGTTCGTCTCCGTATCGCTGCTTTACTTCCGTGAGTTCTTCCTTAACGATGTTGCGTTGGAGGGTCTCACTTTCCAGAATCGCCCGCAAGCTGTCGATCAGTTCGCGGATTTCGGCGTATTCCTCCCGAATCTTATCCAGTTCCAGGCCGGTAAGCTTCTGCAGACGCATTTCCAGGATAGCCCGGGCCTGCTGCTCGCTGAGTACCTTACCCGGGAGCACCACCAGTTCTTCGGTCTGTGCTTCTTCCACCAGGTCCTTGAACTTGGCCCAGAAGGCGTCCTTGTCGTCGATAAAGTCGCCGTTCATCAGTCCCTCTCTGGCGTCGTCCGGGGTGCTGCTGGCCCGAATGAGGGCAATGACCTCGTCGAGGTAATCCAGCGCCACCAGCAGGCCGATCAGGATGTGGGCCCGGGCGAGGGCCTTGTTCAGTTCGTAGCGGGTCCGTCGCTGAATGACTTCGAGGCGGAAGGTGATGAATTCCTCCACCATATCCTTCAGGTTGAGGGTCATCGGACGGCCGCCAACGAGGGCCACGTTGTTCACCCCGTAACTGGTTTGCAGGGGGGTATATTTGTAGAGGTAGCTCAGCACGATGCTGGCCATGGCGTCGCGCTTGATCTCAATGACGATACGCAGACCATCGCGGTCCGATTCGTCGCGGACGTCGCTGATGCCGGTGATTTTGCCTTCGTTGGCCAGTTCGGCGATCTTGGCCACCAGCACGGCCTTATTGACCTGAAAGGGAATCTCACTGATGATGATGGACTCCCGATCATTGTCGTCCACCTTAATTTCGGCCCGTCCGCGCAGGACCACGCGGCCCCGACCGGTATGGAAGGCTTCCCGGACGCCGTCCACCCCGTAGATGATTCCCCCGGTGGGGAAGTCGGGGGCCTTGATGAACTGCATCAGTTCATCAATGGTGATCTCGGGCTTGTCTACGGTGGCGATGATGCCGTCGACGACCTCGGTGAGGTTGTGGGGCATCATGTTGGTGGCCATACCCACGGCGATGCCCGAAGCTCCGTTGACCAGGAGGTTGGGGATTTTGGTGGGCAGAACGGTAGGTTCCTTGAGGGTGTCGTCGAAGTTCAGCTGAAAGTCAACGGTGTCTTTGTCGAGATCCCCGAGGATTTCGTCAGAAATCCGTTGCAGACGGGCCTCCGTATACCGCATGGCGGCGGGGGAGTCCCCGTCCATGGAGCCGAAGTTGCCCTGTCCGTCGACGAGCGGGTAGCGGAGGCTCCAGTCCTGGGCCATCCGCACCATGGTGTCATACACGGAGGAATCACCGTGGGGGTGATACTTACCGAGAACTTCCCCGACGATACGGGCGGATTTTTTGTGGGCGCTTCGGAAACTCAGCGAGAGTTCATCCATTCCGAAAAGCACCCGGCGGTGCACGGGCTTCAGGCCGTCGCGCACGTCGGGCAGTGCCCGGCTGACGATGACCGACATCGAATAGTCGATGTAGGCGGATTTCATCTGGTCTTCAATGTTGACCGGAATAATCCTTTGACTGTCTGGCATAATCTGTTATCTGGTACAAGTAATAAGCCAGGTGTAAAGGATACGACACGCTTCCCGTGCACCTGGATTTTCGGTGGGTAAAACCACCGGATCGCAGTTGGGCGATGCACGCAGGTGCCAAATTATTCCGACCGGCCACGTTGGGATAAAAGCCGAAATAAATGGTGCGTAGAGAAAAAACTTTGCACCTGCGGTGAGCGCCCAAAAACGCTACTAATCAGCCCCATCGGAGCCTCCCGCGAAGGTAGTGAATTTTGCTGGCAAAATATAGCTGAACCAAAGCCTTTTTCGGGGGTTCTTTAAGCCTATGGCTGAAACGGAAAAAGTAGTGAAACCCTACGGAGAATCAAGCTCCAAGAAGGAAGAAGTGGGACGAATGTTTGACGCCATCGCCCCCACGTACGATTTGCTCAATCGCAGTACCTCGCTCCGCGTGGACACGCTGTGGCGCAAGAAGATGATTGCGGAGTTGGACCCCGAGAAACACCGGAAAATACTCGACGTGGCCACGGGTACGGCGGACGTGGCGATCCAAACGGCAAAGCGTACGGAAGTGGAGCACATCACCGGTCTGGACCTGAGCGAAGGGATGCTGGCGGTGGGCCGGCAGAAGGTGACCAAAGCCGGGTTGGATGACCGCATTGTCCTCCAGCAGGGCGACAGCGAAGCCTTGCCCTTTCCGGATAACTCCTTCGATGCGGTCACCGTGGCCTTTGGGGTGAGAAACTTTGAAAACCTGGAGCAAGGGCTGGGGGAAATGCTGCGGGTACTTCGGCCCGGAGGGAAAATTGTCATTCTGGAATTCAGCCGTATTACCTTTGCGCCGATCCGCTGGGGCTTTAATTTGTACTTCGGTAAAATTATGCCGCTGATTGGTCGTTTACAATCCAAAGATCCCCGAGCCTACGCCTACCTATTTGAGAGCGTGCAGGCCTTTCCGAGCGGAACGGCCTTCACCGATATTTTACAGCGCGTGGGGTATAAACAAGCTGAATGTCAACCTCTTACCTTCGGAATCGCCTCCATCTACACGGCCGTCAAATCCTCCTGACGCTGACCCTGATTTTGGGTTGTTCCCTCGGCGCCAACGCGCAATTCACCGGCGGCAACAACTACAACTTTTACGATTTTCAATCCAAGCCCTACTACTTCGGCCTGACCCTGGGTTTCAATTCCAGTCGGTACACGCCCTACCGCAGTGAAGAATTTATTTTTTCCGACAGCATCACGGCGGTGAAAAGTCTGGCGGGCCCCGGCTTCAACCTGAACATCGTCACCAACCTCAAAATTGGCAAGTATTTCGACTTTCGCTTCATGCCGGGATTCAGTTTCGCGGAGCGGAACCTGAACTACACCGAGAACGCACGCTTCACGCGGCAGAGCCAGGAAAAAGTGGAGTCCGTCTTCGTCGAATTGCCCTTCCAGTTTCGTTACAAGTCGGCTCCCTACCGGGATAAACGGCTGTTCCTGATTGCGGGAGTGAAGTACAGCTTTGACGTGGCCAGTGAGTCCAGAACCCGGCAGGCGGAAAATCTTGTCCGGATCAGTCCCCACGATTTTCAGATCGAATACGGTGCGGGAATCCAGATTTTCTTTCCCTACTTCATCTGGTCGCCAGAATTCAAGATCAGTCACGGCATCGGCAACACCTTGTTGTTCAATCCCAACCTGCCCCAGAGCACGGTCCTGGAGAAAGTGTTAAGCCGCACCTTTACGCTGAGCTTCCACTTTGAAGGGTAGGGTGGTCTGTTGGACTGTTAGTCTTTTAGTCTTTTAGTCTGTTGGTCTTTTAGACTGTTAGTAGTTTAGTCTGTTGGACTGTTAGTCTTTTAGACTGTTGGTGGTTTAGTCTTTTAGTGTACAGGGGAAGCTGTATGGGCAATAGGGATAGTTCAATAAACTGTGTCTGGTTAAAAGTTATTCCTGAGTGCTTTCCACATTCTCCCGCAAGAAACCCCTTCGGGGATTTATTTCGGCGCGGAGAATGTGGAAAGGACGGTCCCAGGCTC
>NZ_SNAQ03000023.1 GCF_004375085.3 Lewinella sp. W8 | reverse complement strand
TAACGATACGTAAGTAACGATGGCAGCTCCACAGACGATGAGGGCTGCCATCGTCATTTACGCATCTATCCAATTTGAATGTGAGTCAAAAGGAGACAGAGCCAAACTTAAAGGAGGTGTCGCGAAAATTAATACTGAACGCCCCACGTCCGCCGACCGAGTCAAAAACCTTTCGCCGGATAAATCCGGCGCTACTGAATCATTGAAGTCCTATACCCCGCCCGGCCTGATAGTCGATTGGAAGGAGAAAGTGATAAATTAAAAAAGCCCGTCCCCCTTTGTGGGGAACGGGCCGCCATCAATTTTGATGACTAGAGTATAGTGAATCCAGGACACTTCCCTTTGGTTGAAACCTCCGGGGAGTGGTCGTGGACTACTTTTTCACAAAACGGGTAACGGATATCCCCGCTACGTTCGTGAGCCGCAGGAGATAGGTTCCGGCGGGTAGGTCCGCGGCAGACACCCGGAAGCGGCCATCAGCGGCATTGAGGCGTTGCTCGATGAGCGGACGGCCATTCAGGTCCAGGATATGCAAACGGGTATCGTTGGCGCGCATGCCGGAAACCTCCAGCGTGAAGTCACCAACAACGGGGTTCGGGTAGAGGCTGAAGGCATCTACGGCCGGACGGTCCGTCGTCCCGACCGAAAGCACGTTGGGTGCACAGGGCGTTGGCATACTGAGTCCGTACATGATGTCTTCGGCGTCGGGTACCCGCTGGATGGAGAGGTCTTGGGAGGGACCATTCAAATTGATGTCAGCACTCCATAATCCGGCGGAGATGGCCATATCCTGGCCGTCCCGTGGTCCGTCGCCCCAGGCGACGTAGGAGAACAGGTTACTGGCGTCGGAGTAATCTTCCCCACGGATGAGCGCCAGCTCATCGGCTTCGGGATTGAGGAAAGTACCCAGGTTGACGCTCACCCGTTCACCGGGCTTGGCGAGCAGGTCTCCACAGTCAAGGTCAAGGTCCCCGATGCGGACGAAACTGCCGTTTCCTCCCAGGTACAGGTCATTGAAGTTGATGACGCGCTGGGAGAGGTTACGCAATTCGATCATTCCGCTGGCCTCGACTTCATTGATGACGATGTTACCCAGGATGCCACTGGCAACGCAACTGTCTCCCGAATCCCGGATGACGGTCAGTGGATTGGACAGGTCAAAGCATCCCATCAGGTCGGCGGCATTGGCGCCCACGGCGGCTCCCTGGAGTCCGTCGGCGAAGCTCAGGTGCCAAATCAGGCAGGTGCCTTCACCGGCGCCCTCAAGATCAAAGGGAGGTCCGGCGGGCAGGTCGAGGATGTTGAGGCTATCGTCGGTGATGACCCAGGCCATATTGGAGCCGGTAGCGTCCATGAGGTCAACGGCCAGGGAATCGGACTGCATGTCGCCGACGCAGATGGTTACGGTGTCCGTTTCGAAGTCCACGAAGGTAATGGAGCCTCCGTCCGGACTTTCCCGCACTACGGTCAACGGATTGGACAGGTCAAAACAACCGGCCAGGTCACCGGCGTTGGCGCCCACGGCGGCTCCCTGGAGTCCGTCGGCGAAACTGAGGTGCCAGATCAGGCAGGTGCCGGGACCGGCTTCATCGAGGTCGAAGGGAGGGCCGTCCGGCAGGGCCAGGATGTTGAGACTGTCGTCGGTAATCACCCAGGCCATGTTAGCGCCTTCGGCGCCTTCCAGGGTCACGTCCAGCGGATCGGCCACGCCATCACCGGCGCAGATGCTGACGGTGTCGGAGTCCATCCCGGTGAAGCTGATCGTTCCGCCTTCGGCACTGGTTCTGACGACGGTGATGGGGTTCGACAGGTCGAAGCATCCCATGAGGTCAGCGGCATTTGATCCTACGCCGGCCCCTTCCAATCCGTCGGCGAAGCTGAGGTGCCAGATCAGGCAGGTGCCGGGTCCGGCGTTTTCGAGGTCGAAGGGAGGCCCGGCGGGCAGGTCAAGGATGTTGAGGCTGTCGTCGGTAATCACCCAGACCATATTGGCGCCCTCGGCGCCGTCGAGGGTAACCTCCAGCGGATCGGGTTCGCCGTCGCCGGCGCAAATGCTCGTCACGTCACCTCCGCCGGCCAGGGCGATGGTTCCTCCATTGACGCCGTCGCGGATGACGGTCAGCGGATTGGACAGGTCGAAGCATCCCATCAGATCGGCGGCGTTGGCGCCCACGGCGGCTCCTTCGAGGCCGTCGGCGAAGCTCAGGTGCCAGATCAGGCAGGTGCCGCCACCGGCGCCCTCCAGGTTAAAGGGAGGACCATCGGGCAGGGCCAGGATGTTGAGGCTGTCGTCGGTAATCACCCAGGCCATATTGGCGCCCTCGGCGCCTTCCAGGGTAACGTCCAGCGGGTCATCCACACCATCGCCGGCACAGATGCTGACGGTGTCGGAGTCCATCCCGGTGAAGCTGATCATTCCGCCTTCGGCGCTGGTCCGCTCCACGGTGATGGGGTTCGAGAGGTCGAAGCATCCCATGAGGTCGGCGGCGTTGGCGCCCACGGCGGCTCCTTCGAGGCCGTCGGCGAAGCTGAGGTGCCAGATCAGGCAGGTACCGGGACCGGCTTCATCGAGGTCAAAGGGAGGACCATCGGGCAGGGCCAGGATGTTAAGGCTGTCGTCGGTGATCACCCAGGCCATGTTGGCGCCTTCGGCGCCGTCCAGGGTGACGTCCAGCGGATCGGCCACGCCGTCGCCGGCGCAGATGCTCGTCGCGTCACTGCCGTCGGCCAGAGCGATGGTGCCCCCGTCAACGCCCTCGCGAATAACGGTCAGGGGGTTGGACAGGTCGAAGCACCCCATGAGGTCGGCGGCATTGGCGCCCACGGCGGCACCGTCCAGGTCGAAGAAGCTGAGGTGCCAGATCAGGCAGGTACCGCCACCGGCGCCTTCCAGGTCGAAGGGAGGACCATCGGGCAGGGCCAAAATGTTGAGGCTGTCATCGGTGATCACCCAGGCCATATTGTCGCCTACGGCGCCCTCAAGGCTAACGTCCAGCGGATCGGCGACCCCATCACCGGCGCAGATGCTGACGGTGTCGGAATCCATACCGGTAAAGCTGATCGTTCCGCCATCGGGGTCGTTGCGGACGACGGTGATGGGGTTGGAGAGGTCAAAGCATCCGGCCAGGTCGGCGGCGTTGGCGCCGACTTCCGCACCCATCAGTCCGTCGGCGAAGCGCAGGTACCAGATCAGGCAGGTGCCACCACCGGCTTCATCCAGGTCGAAGGGCGGCTCGGCGGGCAGGGCCAGGATGTTGAGGCTGTCGTCGGTGATCACCCAGGCGGCGTTGGCGCCTTCGGATCCCTCTACGTTCACGTTCAGGGGGTCGGGGATGCCGTCACCGGCACAGATCGTGGCGGAATCGGATCCATCATCCAGGCTGATGGTGCCACCGTCTACCGCCTCCCGGTTTACGGTAATGGGGTTGGACAGGGAGAAACAACCGTCAAAATCAGCGGGGTTGTTACCTACTGCTAGCCCCGTAAGGTCTTCGTCGTAGGCAAGGTGCCAGATCAGGCAAGTGCCGGAACCGGCACCGCTGAGGTCGAAAGGACCCGCTCCGGGAGGAATGGCCAGAATGTTGCCGTTGTTGTCGGTAATGAGGAAGGTCGCGCTGTCACCACGAATGGGGCCTTCCAGGGTAACGTCAATGGCGGGGCTGGAACCCTCCACAATGCAGAGATCCTGGCTGTCGCCGCCACCGTCGGTGAGGGTCAGGGTGCCGCCGTCGGCGACGCAGAAGGCGTCACAGCCTTCCCCCGCCTTGCGGTTTACGATCAGGGGGTTGGACAGGCTGAAGCAGCCGTCGGCACCCGCCGCACAAATGTTGTCGCCGATGTTGGCGTCGGTCAGGGTTCCGGAATAGGAAACACTCCAGATAACGATTTCTCCGGTACCGGTGCCCCGGAAATCAAAGGGTGGGCCAGAGGTAGGAATCTCCTGAATGAAACCAGCCGTATTGGTGAAGAAATACTGGCTCGTCCCCCCCACGAATCCGGTACGGATAACGTCGGTTAGGGCGTCGTCACCGTCGTCCAGACATACCGGGATATAGGAACTTCCTTCTACGGAGGACAAGTCCCCTCCGCTCAGGGTGCAGTCGCTTTGGGCGGAGAGGGAAAAACCGCTACCAAGGCAAAGTAAAAAAATCAGCGCTCGAAACGCCATCAAGTAGTGCTTTCTATGCATAGTGATTGGGTTATGGATATTCGGGTTAGATGAATGAAGTAGCCCTATCCAGATCTCGCTGGATAACGCCATGCTTTTTGTAAATCGGATGGTGGGGAAGAATTTGGGACGTATGCTTTCAGTAAAATAGGGGAAATAGTCGAATAAATATGGGGTTAAAGGGTTGAATTCAAGATTATATCCTGTTTTTTGCAAAATTTACGACACCTTGTTTCGTGCATGAATTGTTGAGTCGCGTTGACACGCTGTTGGGGTCGAACCCTCACCTGCTGACCGACGATGTGTAGTAGCTTCGCGGAAAAAAAATTATGACCGCATCGGCCGAGCTGAGCATGTACCCCCTGATCTCCGATTACGAGCAGCCCATCATTGATTTCATCCATCGGTTGCGTAGTTTTTCGGGGGTGACCGTCGCGACCAACGGACTGTCCACCCAGCTCACGGGTGAGTACGATGCCGTGATGGAGGCCATCACCGAGGCCCTGCGGCCGAGCATGGCGGCGGAGACGACCGTCTCCGTGGTCATTAAGGTGCTGAACGTAGGGATTGATCCGGGAGCGGCGGTTGTAGTATAGGGCTTGCTCCTTGCCGCGCTCCGCTGACTGAACCGAACTAAAAGGAGGTGCCCCAAAATCTCCGCGGCACCTCGAAGCGTACTCAGTACCTTTGAGGGTGCTTCCCGGAATGATCTATTTGTCCTGGTTGATTAGGGTTCCCTTGCACCCTCAAAGGAATCGGCCGACTGCGTCAGGTCGATGCACTTCGAGGTGCGATCTGAGGGGCTTTCCCAAAGTGTCCGGATGCCGCCTCCCTCGGCGATGCATGTGTAAGACCTTGCCGCGCTCCTCGTAGCTGTCGAGCGCAGCGAGCTGCTCCGAGGTGTCGTGGTGAGACAGCTAGGAGGACCGGCTGCCTCCTTGTCTGGGTTCCTCAATCACAATAACCTGAAACCACTGCTTTTTTCCGTAGAACCTGGCACCGGCACTCCGTTGCCCAAGTTGTCGTGAGGGGTTCCTAATACTTTGAGAACAGCCAGCGGGCCATGTCCTTAAGCGAACTCTTTTTGCCGTAATTCAGGATGCCTACGCGGTAGATGCGGCCGGCCAGCCAGACCATGGCCGCGGCAAAGGCGATCACGATGACGAGGCTGCCGATGATCTGCCAGGCGGGCGGTTCGAAGGGTAGTCGGGCCGGCATGACGATGGGCGCAAAGAGGGGAATGAAGCTGGAGCCCACCGCCAGACTGGAGTTGGGCGCCTGCATGGCCGCCATCATGATGTACAGGGCCAGGATGACGGGGATGGTGATGGGAATGGTCAGCGACTGCCCCTCGCCGAGGTCGTCGCCCATGGCCGAACCGACGGCGGCAAAGAGGGCGGCGTACATAAAGTAGCCCCCGAGGAAGTAGATGATGAAGCAGGGGATGATGACCCACCAGTTCATCTCCATCACGCCCGCGATGGCCCGTTCGACGAGGCTCTGCATCTCTTCGGGGTCGATGTCCGGATTGGCCGCCGAGGCCTGTTGGGCCGCCTCGGGATCAAAGCCAAAGAAGAGGGTAACCAGGAAGACGGTGGCCGGAATTAGGACCATCCAGGCCAGGACCTGGGTGAGGCCCACGGCCCCGACGCCGATGATTTTTCCCAGCAGTAGGGTAGTGGGGCGCACCGAGGAGATCACCACCTCCACGATGCGGTTCATTTTTTCTTCCATCACCGAGCGCATCACCATCATGCCGTAGATGAAGATGGAGAGGTACATCATGAAACCCATCACCATGCCGATGCCGGCCCCGACGATGCCCGCCATGCTGTTGTCGGCCTTTTCGCCTTCCTCCACGGTGATTTTCTGGGAGCGGATGGCCACGTCGGTGTTCAGAGATTTGAGGGCGCTTTCGTCGAGCCCCAGGGTCTTGATTTTGTAGGCACGCATGGCCTTTTCCACCCGCCGCTCGATGGCCAGCTCGGTGTCCAGGGAAAGTGGCTCGTCGCTATAGAACTGTACGCGGAAATCCTGCGACTTCGGGTTTTTGACCTCCGGAATCACCAGGATGGCGTTGTAGCCGTCCTCCTCTCCGGCCCGGGCCTTAAGGCTGTCCACCGGCTGGTCCTCAAAGCGGAAGTACAGCCCCTTTTCGTCGGGGATTTGGCCGGAGAATACCTGGCCCTGATCCACCACGGCGATGCGGCGTACCTCGTCGTTTTCGTAGCTGAAGATGAACTGCACCACGGCAATGAAGACCGCCAGGCCGAGGGGCGTGAGCAGGGTGGCCAGGATGAACGCCCGGCGACGAACGCGGGTGAGGTATTCCCGCTTGATGACGAGCCAGAGATTTTTCATGGGGTGGGTGATGGTGGGGTGATGAAGGAGTGGAGTGGGCCCCGGAGGGCAGGTGCAAAGGAAGTAGGTGGGGCCATCAGGTCGGGCTCAGGTCGGGTTGCACCTGGGCCACCTGTTTGATGAATACTTCGTTCAGGCTGGGCAGGAGCTCGCGGAACCCGATGATGTGGACGTCGTGATCGAGCAGGTACCGCAGCAGGTCGTTGGCTCGCTGGTCTTCCCGAAGCTGCAGGTCGATGGTGGACGGCGTGGCGTCCGTGGTGGCGTAGCGCTCCAGCAGGTCCGGCGGCAGCGGGCCGTCGTATTCCAGTCGGAAACGGTTGTCCTGAAACTGCCGGCGAATCTCGCTGACCTTACCCTCCAGAATTTTATTGCCGTGGTTGATCAGGACGATGTATTCGCAGAGCTCTTCCACCTGCTCCATGCGGTGGGTGCTGAAGATTATCCCCGTACCCGCTTCGTGCAGCCGCAGGATTTCCTTCCGCATCCGGGTGGTATTGACGGGGTCCAGGCCGCTGAAGGGCTCGTCGAGGATCAGCAGTCGGGGGCTATGCAGCACGGTAGCGATGAACTGCACCTGCTGCTGCATGCCCTTACTGAGTTCCTCGACTTTTTTGTCCCACTGGTCTTCCAGTTCGAATTTGGCCAGCCATTCGCGGGCCTTGGTCTCCGCATCGTTCTTCTCCATGCCCTTCAGGCGGGCAAGGTAGAGGAGTTGCTCCCCGACGTACATTTTCTTGTACAGCCCCCGTTCTTCGGGCAGGTATCCGATCTGGGTGGGGTGGTAGCCGCTGAGCGGTTCTCCGCGGAAATAAATCTGCCCGGAATCGGGTGCGGTGATCGTGGTGATCATCCGGATGAGGGTGGTCTTTCCGGCACCGTTCGGACCCAGCAGCCCGAGGATGGCGTCGGGCGGCATGGCAAAACTGACGTCGTTGGCGGCTACTTTCTCTCCGTAGACTTTGCGGACGGATTCCAGATTGATTAATGGGGGCATAGTGTTGGGTTGGCTTACTAAAGCGACGTTGTCGGTTGTCCTTAACCGAGACGGGAGGACAAAAATGGAAAATTCAGTGGATTTTCGCACCGACTTACGACGAATTCTCTCCGATACTCGACCTTTGGAAACCGATGAAGGACAATTTACCCTGGCATTTTCTGGTAAACCCCGCCGCGGCCCGGGGCCGCGCCCGGCGCTGGTGGGCCCTCCACCTGCCCCAAATCGAGCGGGCGCTTCCCGGCCTGAGCTGGGAGATGAGCTCCCCCGAAGTCAGCCTTACGGACCTGGCCGAGCGGGCCGTCCGTAGTGGTCGCCGGCGCATCGTGGGCGTGGGCGGAGACGGCACCCACCACGACATCCTCAACGGCCTGGTCGCCGCCGGACTACCCGAAGATCTGGTGTACCTGCCGCTGCCCACGGGGTCGGGCAACGACTGGGTGCGCACGCTGGGCGTGCCGCGGCGGCTCTCCGACTGGCTCGGTATGTTGTCCTCCGCGCGGACGATCCGCCACACGGTCGGGGTGCTGCATTACCGCAGCCAGGCCTTCGGCGGAGGGATGCCGCAGCAGCGCTACTTCCTCAACGTGGCCGGCATGGCCTACGACGCCGAGGTGGTGCGCCGGGCGGAGAAAAGCCAATTTAAACGCCGACTTCTCTATCCCGTCCTGACGCTGGCCTACCTCGGTGAATACCTCGCGCCCACCGTGAAGCTGGCCTGGGACGAGGGGCAGGCAACCTGCCCCGTCCACACGATCAACCTCGGCCTGGGGCGCTACTCCGGTGGCGGCATGTCCCTGGTGCCTCAGGCCGATCCCCAGCGGGGAGACTTCGCCCTGACCTACGCCCGCCGCCTGCCCATCTGGAAAATCCTGCTCCATTCCTGGCGCTTCTACACCACCACCATCGGCCGGGTGCCCGGCGTGACGACGACCACCACCCACGCCCTCACCGCCACCCCCACCGAGGGAAAGCTGGAGCTGGAGGCCGACGGAGAATGGCTGGGCTACGGTCCGGTGCGGGCGGAAGTATTTCCGCAGCGGCTCGCGGTGCTGGTTCCCCAGAAAAGTACGGACCATGATTGACCCGGACCTCCTGCGGCCCGTCGTTCACTACTCCCTCCATTTTCTGGCTCCGGGGCTGATCGCCTACACCTTTTTTCGTGACGACTGGAAGCGGGCCTGGCTACTCATGATCGCGACAATGCTCGTCGATCTGGATCACCTGCTGGCCACCCCTCTCTTCGACCCCGACCGCTGCAGCATCGGCTTTCACCCCCTGCACACCTCCTACGCCATGGTCGCCTACGCCCTCATGCTTTTTTACCGGCCGTTGCGCATCATTGGCGTCGGCCTGCTCTTCCATATGGTAACGGACGGGATTGATTGTTGGTGGATGGATTGAGGGAGTAGTGGGGGATGACTAATTTGCCATTCCATGAAATCTATGCTTAGCGCTTTGGGTAATGGTGTTCGCTCCGACAAAGAATCGACCAGCATTCCTGCTTTTTGGGGCAGAAACATTACCACCTATAATTATTGAAATTTACAGTATTTGCAATGAATTATGTCGTGTACTCATTTCCCGAGCATAAAAAGCCCGCGCTAACAAGCGCATCGGTGCGCTTGTAGCGCATTACTCTGATCGCCTCAGGGTCACGCTCCGCCAATTGAGAGTTGTTCAGATGAGCGGTATCTGGTGACCCTGTACGCCGAAGTGGTCCGTGTCCATCGAATAGCAGTTAATTTTAGGCGGCTCCCTTCGTATTCTGCTACGTTGTTATCCACGAACTGGCGCACCAACTACAGCTTAACCACTCGCAGGATATTTGGCGAATCGTGAAGATCCAGTTGTTAGATTACATCCGGGCCAAGTTTTGACTAGAGGAGGGGGATAAGAAATTCTGTGACGTACTGATCGTGGACGATTTGCAGGTAATTTGCCATTTACGGTATCCACAAGTTTACCTCTAAGCGCTCATTTATCTAAATAAATCCGCATCGCTTCCACCCGGTTATTAACGTGAAGCTTTTTGAAGATGGCGTACATATGAGACTTAACGGTATCCAGTGCAACGCCCATTTGAGCGGCGATTTCTTTATTGAGTAATCCCTGAGCGGCCAACGACAACACCTCGTTCTGCTTTTTGGTAAGTTGCTCCATTACTTTCTGTTTATGGGACGGCTGCCGAAAGCTGGAAAGCACTCTTTGAGCGATACGCCGACTCATTGGTGCTCCACCTGCAATCAATTCACGGAGGGAAGAGATTACACCTAAAATACCGTCCTGCTTGAGGATGTAACCGGAGGCTCCATACCGCAACGCATCAAAAAGCTTCTCGTTGTCGTCAAAGACGGTAAACACGAGAAACCTTAGGTTAGGGTTGGCCGCCATCATTTTAATCATTGCTTCGATTCCCTGTATTTCTCCGGCTAGCCCGAGATCGAGCAACACGACTTCGGTACCATCGTAGGGCACGACGCGTACAGCCGTTTCCCCGTAGGCGTAAGAGCCGACAACGGAAAAACCATCACTGGAGTGAATATTACTAACGATCTTCTTTACGATATCTTCTTGATCTTCAATGATGCTAACTTTGATCATGACTCCTGTTCAGATTTAGGATAATTAATGACAATTCTGGTTCCAGAAGGCGCAACATGCTCAATGCGTAGGTTTGCTCCGATTTCTTCGCACTTTCGCTGCATATTCCGCAGCCCGAATTTAACCCCACGATCGTCGCTATTTTGCTTGGTAGCCGCCATGCCAACGCCATCGTCCTGAATAGAAAGAGTGTAATCACCTGATCCGCGGGCCGTTAAACATAAAACCACTCCGCTAGCTCCCGCGTGCTTTATTATGTTGTTAAAACTTTCCTTCACCAACAATGTAAGGTTTCGTTTTTCTTTACTGGATAGTTCTCTGACCACAGGCGGCAAATTGACGACTCCTTTAAAGTCGATGGGTAAACCCGCGAAAGTTTCCCGCCCGATAAACTCGAACTGGTCATACAAATCCCGCAAGGAAGAACGACTGGCGTCCAGGGTGTAGATAATGTCCCGCACGTTCAGTATCGCGCCTCTGGCCAGTTCACCGATGCGCTGAATTTCCTGGCTCACTCCTTTCTTTTCAGTAGCGCTAAGGGCTAATGACTGCGCCAAAAACATGATGGAAGACAACTGCCCACCGAGGTCGTCATGTACCTCTTCGGCAATCCGGTCTCGCTCCAAGGCGAGATGTTCCTGCAGCTCCCGGCGGCGGACCTCACGCGCCAAGGCACGCCGAACGAGCATGTAATGGACTAAGTAAAGGACGCTGGAAAGCGTGAGCATCGTAAGTAGGATGAACCACCAGCGTAAGTAGAACGGTGGATCAATGACTAATTGATAGGTCGACTTTCCGACGGTAACCCCGTTATGGTTAATCGCCCCAACGGTCAGTGTATAGTGTCCCCAGCGGAGACCGGGAAGCCGCAAAGGAGCATCATTGCCCACCGTTTGGGAAAAGTCATAGTCACCGGTAAGCCGGACTTTTAACCGATAGGTCTCCCAAGGAGTCGCTCCTGAGGCCGTGCTTAGCCGAACCTGGACGTCGTTCTGATAATAGTCGAGATCAAGGCGATTATCTCTCTCCATTTGTATTTTCCTATCGGACTCCGCTCCGTTAATCCATAATTGACTGATGTACGGCCTCGCTGGCGTGTTATCTGGCTGTAACTCGGTGGGGTTCACCCGCAGTACACCATTAGAAGTAGTAAATAGCAGACTGCCGTCGATTTGCGCAATGACGGGAAAAGGCTCAAAGATTTCTCCGGCCGGGAGGCCGTCAAGTTCAGTATACCGCCTTGTTTGTCCGTCAAGGTGTGAGAACAGACCCGCTGAGGTGCCCAACCAGAGTATACCCTGCTGGTCTATGCTTAGTGCCCAAACCTGGAGTACGTCATCCCCATTATCACTCAGTTCGATACGGGCCAACCGGCCGTTTTGATAGCGCCACAGCCCGGTTGCCGAGCCCAGATAGTAGACCTCCCCTTCTGGATCAAAGACCAGGTCAAAGACCTCGACGCCTACGTGGATCGAATCCGTCAGCCGCAACTCTCCCTGAGTTAATTGACCAATGTAGAAGCCGGTACTCCGGGAGGCCACCGCTATGGTTCTTTCGTTCAGCCGCCGGAGGAAAGTATACTGCGCACCTTCGGGAAAGCCTAGCCCATGGTCGGACTGACGAATACGAACGGTATCGTTCTCAATCGTCATCCACCCTACCCTACCCTCCGTAACCGCTATAATTCTGTCTTCGCCGAAGTCGGCAATACCCCGGCCAAGACCTCGCGCAAAGTGGAAGGTACTAATTTTTTGTCGCGGTTTATTCAGAACGTAAAGGGCCTCATTCCCCATTTGGTAAATACGGCCCGACTGATCGGCGAAGAATTCTTTTTTGTCAGGCATTCCGATAGTACTGCGTATATCCGTGGGTTCAGTAGATGCAGATAAGTTCGTGTGAGTATCCTCTACAACTGGATCAAAAATCTCACCAACCTCCCGAAAAGTTCCATTTTGAGTTCGACAGGTATGCCCACCACCTCCCTCCGTGACGCAGTAATCGTACGGAAGCGACACCCAGGCATCTTTGAGAGGGCTTTCGGGCATTACTACATCGTAGCCTTCAGTAGAAGTTAGCCAATGCGAGCCTCCCGGCGCTAGCCAGGCAGCACCAAACTGTTTTCCATTTGGTGGGCGAAGTTGGACAACTTCACCAGCTACCGGATTGTAGGCTAAGTAGCCGTAATCGGGATAATATAAAATCAGTTTACGCCGCAGGCTATCATAGGTAAGGTGAGTTAGACTATGGTTAGGAAGACTGGGAGCAAGGACTTTGGCGATCCCGGACTGATCACTATTCCCGGTTCTATACCGGTACAATCCATAAGTGCCGCCGAGGTAAAATTCGCCCGATCCTGTCGCGACACCGTGGTAGAATCGGGTAGAATCAGGAACGGCTTTTACTGTCCACCTTTTATTTTTCCTAGAGATAAGGTCAATCCCCTTCCCATAGTTCCACGGCAGACCAATGAACAGTGGTTCACCGTTTGCACCGCTACCTGTAGCGAAAAAGTTACCGCGGGTAACCGGCCCTGGGCCGACGAACCGCTGACGGAGGAGATCAAAGCCGAGGAGTTGGTCCTTAGCCTTCAACCAAAGCGTATCCTTGTTATTGGAGAGGAGGATAGCACGGTAGCCTTCCCGAAAGACTCGGCTGTTTGCATGCGGTTTATTCTCCGTGTATTGATAAGTCCGAAATTCCTCTACTTCAGGATCATACCGATGCAGGGCCTCATAGGTAGTGAACCACAGGCCGCCGTCGGCGGCCGGGAAAAGGCTAGATTGTATGTTTTGAGAGTGGAGAATAGAATCCTGACTGGGATCTCGGATGACCAGTTGGCGGGTGGTGCGACCGTTGAAACGGAAGAGACCGTTGGAGCCAGCGATGTAGAGAAAGCCTCGTTCGTCAGAATAGGTAAAACTGGCATTCCTGATGTCTGGTAAATCAATCGAGTAAGAGTTCAGGCCTTGTGAAAGTACTGATTCAGAGGCCAAAACCACTAAAAGGGTAAATAGGCAGCACCATCTTGGTAATAAGCATTTCGCTGGTTTAGCCACAGTAATCATGGTCGTCCATCACGCATTTCCCATACCTCCGGGCATGGATGAGCTAGTACGAGAAGGGGGAGTTCCGTTTGATACACGGTTGACTCCGACATATGTGTTGGATCCGAAGGCTCATCATCCTGGGCCTGATTGGTGTCAAATCTGTAGAATGGTCCTGAATTCTCGCTATTCTGCGTTGCGTTTTGATACGGATTAATGCCTTCACGGTAAACTACCTCTGCCTTTAGTGTAAAGTCATACGCTTCCGGTCCGGGACGCACACCGTCATTTAGGCCAATTCGTTCAACTTGTGCCAACCCTCCTGCCGTTTGACCAAGACAAATTTTCGCACCTGTAAAAACAACGTCAGCTACCCGACCGATTTGTGCAATTAGCGGATGACGTTGATTAATCATTGACATCTTACCGTGTAACAACGAGAAGTTGAATTCAGAGAAAAAGGCAAAATCAAAGGACCGTTTTCCTGATTTCCAGTATTGCAATCGGGTACGACCCTCACCAGGTATTGGCAGATCAATTAGTTTGGCATAAATCTCTCGATAGACTTGGTCATTTTCGTCAAACTGCATGAAAACATTAGAATCATCAAGTAAACTAGGATCGATTTTCCGAAGCCTATTCATCAATTCTTCTTCGGTATCCCCCGGAAACTGCTTGCCTTTTACAGTCGTATAACCAGCCGGACTAAAACACACCCAATCAGTTCCATACGCCCCTGGATTGTCTTTATCGAAGGCACTTCCGTCGACATTGAACTCACTTATTAACTGGACTTCTGACCGGATGTAAGTATTATTTGAATTACCCAGTGGAATTTCATACTCTACGTCTTTATTGAATGAGATAACCTGCGTAATAATCACTCGATTGATGGTATGCTGCTCGGATGGCTCAAACCAGACTTTAAAGCCTATTCTTTGGATGTCCGTGAAGTCATCCTTTTGCAGATAAATCGGGTTATTTCCGTCATAGCGCAGTACAATTGAAGGTACAGTAATTTGGTCTTCAATCTTTGCCTCCCATAGTGGAATCTTCTTTGGAGCCAGTAAAGCTTCAGTCGTCGGGTCTTTTCTACCCTGCATTGTAGAATCTACCGATGGATAAGCAAATAAATTACTAAGTATATTGCCGAATCCTTTGACAAAAAAGCCAGTATAGTCTTCAACTATTGCGGTAGTATCCGATGTATCATCCGGCCTACCATGCACGTCAGGATCAACTTCTACCTCAGGACCAAGTACAATATCCTCCCTTTTCTGCTTTATGAAAATTGTGTCAATTAACCGCCCAAAAAATCCCCGTTGTTTTTCAATACTCATAATAAATGTGTTTTAGGTTATTCGATATCACCGATGAGCGTAAATCCGCTAATGAAGCCCATTCTCCGGTAGTTGTTCCGGTACAAAGATCAGCCCCACATCCTCGCACTAACATAGCACTTTAGTGGTAGAGAACACACCGCACCCCTGAAAAACCAGGTTTAAACAAACGTATTTAAGCGGCCCCACCCTATTTCTCCTACTAAAGTGCTATTTCTCATCCTGCCCCCTACCCGGAACTTTGCATCATCCCCTCACCGGAACCGCGCCCAAGCTCCTCTGCCCAACCGTGGTTCACAACCCACGGAAGATGCTCTACCCAAGGTATTTATACTTAATCCGCCTGAGCGTGTACGCCTGCCTGCTGCTGTTTACAGCGATGCTCAGCGCGCAAACGCGACCAGGCAAAATTCCCGGAACGGTTCGTTCTCAACCCCTCCCCCAGGCCACGAGGCCGGGTGAGTTAGCACGACCGACTCCGCCGGCAGAGCGCACCGGCTGCTGCCTCCCCACCACCACCGCCCGCAACCGCGAAGCGCTCTTCCTGGAACCCACCGGTTCCATCAGCGCAGATTACCGGCTTACCGTAGATGTCTCGGGCGAATTCGCCAACATCCTAAGGGCTTATATTAATTACATCAGTAGTATTTCTCCCTGCGCCAACCGCTTCGTTACCATGTGGACCCTGACGAACCTTTCTACTAACGAAGAAAGCAGGCAGTGGATATTCGTTGATAAGGGCAATCCTCATATGCATAACAATCCCCACGTTTTCAACCTCCCCGTTAAGGTCAATACGCCGTACCGGATGCACGTCTACACCTACTTCGAGCCCAAAGGTTGCGACATTGGTCGGTGCATTGACGATACCAGCCTAATCGATTTTTCCATCCTTGTCTCTCCGAACGCCCGCCAGGTCGCTCCCATCCTCGTCCTCAGCGATGCCGGTCGGGAAATCAGCCGCCGGCCGCTCGGAAACGGTAAAACGAAACTCTTCCCCAACAACCGCCGCCAGAACTAAACCCTCCACCCACAAAGCTTCATCATGAAATTCTCGTTCCAATTCACCTCCGCCTGCCTGCGGTGGCCCCTCCTCCTTTTGTCAGGACTGATCTTTTTGGGCGGCTCGCCGCTGCTGCAAGCCCAGGTGCCTGGAGATCCACAACTTACAAAAAAGAACCTACTGCTCCGTCAGCAACTAAAAAATGCGCCTCCGGTAAAAAGTGCAACGCTTTGCCCTCCTCTACCAGATCCAACTGGCTGTACAAACGGTGACTTCGAATCCGGTACACTAAACGCCTCATTCATCACCGGCATGTATGGAAAAAAAGAATCCTCCTCACTGAGCTACACGGGAGTTCAGTGCGCCATCTCCGGAGGCAACGGCCTCCAGTCCACCGCTCATCACACGATCGTCAGTGCAGCTGCACCCGACCACCTCGGCGTTCCGATCCCGGTAGTGCCACCTGGTTCCGGTGGAAACTTTGCGCTTCGCCTCGGCAATAGCGCAGATGGATCTGGTACGGAAATGATCACCAAAACGATCAATGTCACTGCCGATAATGCGTACTACACCTTTGATTACGCCGTAGTGCTAGAAGACCCCGGAGCTGATCACGCGGATCCCTTCAGGCCGACCTTCCGCGTTCGGGTTTACAATCGGGTAACCGGTCGGTACATTCCCAACCTCGTCAGTATGGGGCCAAACGGCCAGGACTTCGTCGTACCCAATTCTAGCTCGTTTTTCTCTACCTATACGAGCCCCGATCGTAGTCACCAGCCAATTATGTACAGTCAGTGGCAATGTGCTACCATCGACCTGTCAAGCCTGATCGGGCAGCGGGTTTCTATCGAATTTATCAACGAAGACTGTGCTTGGGGTGCCCACTTTGCCTACACCTACCTCGATAATCTGTGCGGTGGATGCCAGCTGCCCAACTTCCCAAAGATCAGCCTCAACGAAAAGGCTTCCGGAGAATGCGGAACCGGTGATTGGTGCTTCAGTTACTCCGCACCCGCTAACATCAGGACCTCGGTCCAGTTAAGCGTCAAAAGCACCACCGGCCAGGTACTACTCAGTAAGCAGAGCTCTCTGAGCAACGGCGGCAACGGACAAGCTTGCTTTTCGCTGACTTTCGACGAGTATAACGCACTACTACAGGCGGGGCACCAAACCGTTAACATCGTAGCGACCGGAAACTTCTCCGAGAACGGCATTAAGCTTCCCACCCAGTTTGCCGGCCTGAACAACTTCCCGCTAAAGTGCCCGGACTATGACATCGCCCCCTGTTGCGCGCCGATTTCCAACACCCTACTTGCCGAGTTATTCACTTACCAGAGTACCGGCAGCATCTCCGCCCCCTACCGGATGGAGTATACTCCGACTACCTTCTTCAACCAGGCGATGCAAAGCTTTTTTCAGTACCAAAAGGCACTCCATCCGACCCTTCAACGCATTGAATATCACTACCTGTTGCAGCAGGTGAACGGAAGTGCAGCACCAACGCCACTGGGCGGAGCCATCGTCAAGGTAAGCCCTGGGATAAATCAGCCAGCTTTTTTCCCTCAGAACCTCAGCGTAAATCAGTGGTACGAAATCACCGTAAACGCTTTTCCTAAAGGTGCCAGGTGGGGTCTACCCGACCGTTGCCGCGAAGCCAAGTTCCGTTTCCGCGTACAGGTCAGTACGAACGCTCGTAACGCCGTCCCCACTCTCGAAGTAAATACCGGACAAAAGACTTTTCGTAAGCCTCTCCTTCCTACTTCCAGCAGCCGGTAAGCGACCGCCCATCATTTCTCCCCTGGGCGGGTAGCAACCTGCCTGCTGCCCGCCTGGATAAAACAATACTCCATGAAATCGATTCTCCTCACCATTTTGCTAGTCGCAATGACGCTTACGCTAGCTGCTCAGCGTCCCGAGGTTCTCCGCCAGCCAGGGCGACAGTTGGCAAAGAGCCTGATTTTGGTACAACTTAATGATGATATCCGGCCAGTCGCCGTCTGCGCAAGCAAAGAAGGTAAATGGACGAGCGTCCAGGAGACTTGTGCTCCTTGTACCTACGCCTGCATCATTGCCATAATTAACAAGCCCTTCCCCGATCCAGCCAGCGCGCGAAGTCAAAAAAGGGCCATTGGCATTCCGTCCCGTCCAAATACTGCCCTATCTCAAAAAGAGTACAACAATACAATCCTCTTACCCGACGAGGCCATACAGACCATCGTTGATCAAAGCAGGAATAAAATCAAACAGGCTTGCCTCTACATCTGCAACAGCGGCACGGATGTAATCGCCTCAACCGATCCTACTGACTGCGTTGGCCGACTCCTTATCGACGTAGTAGAGTACTCCATTAAGCAACTAACTACTACCCGACCCGAAGGATACCGCTAACAAAGACCTTGTTCGCTCACTAGCCCCTCGCACCGCACCTGCGGCCGCGCCGGATAAATAACCACATTCTATAAATAAAAAACCAAACAGCGACAAGCTTCGTCGCCTAAACCATTCATCAATCCCATCAGTCATGAGCCAAAACGCCATTGACGTCGCCTCCCGTTTCGGTGACATTCCCTTCAAAGACTTCACCGTCGGCCTCGTCACCGAGGTCTTCGACGCCCTCGTCGAATCCCACATGCTTCAGGTAGAAGAATACGCCGACCTCGTTCAGCGGACCTCACAGGACCTCTCCGTCTATATCAACAACACCAAAGACGGGGTGTCCTTTTCGGACGTGACGGACTTCGTCCTCGCCTATGAATTACCAGAACCCCCGACCGACACGCTCGAAAACCTGCTTAAGCAACTAGAGAGTCCAACCGCCACTAAGCCCGATATTGATAAAGATGAAGCTAGCGGAACAGCGGATCCCGATGTAAACGGAAACTCCACTCCGGGTTCCTGGTGGGGCGCACTAATCACCTCCCTGGCACCGGCAATAAATAACCTCGTCGATAAGATCGAAGACCCCAACAAGGTCAATGGTCTTCAGGCCATTCAGGACTACAACCAGGCAGTCCTTGATGGAGCAGATACCATCGCTGATAAAATCCCCACCTATCAGGCTATCCAGTCCGCGATCGCCAGCCTGATCACCTCCAACAAGTACGGTATTCTGCAGAGTGTCATCAAGCAGGGCATGATGCGCCTCGTCGTCACCGAAGGAGAGATCGAGACCCGCATTACTTTCTCTACCTGGAATAACTCCAGCAGCGGTAGCTCGACCAGTTCTTCGCTCAAGAACAAAGTAAAAACCAAAGAAAAGGAGCGTTTCGGCCGGGGGCTACCCATCTGGTTCTACAAAAAGAACAAACGCAAAAACGTCACCCGCCGCGTTACCGTCAACACCGCCAAATCCTACCAGCGAGACTCCAGCGGGACCTCCGTCAACATTTTTGGACGGTGCCTGATCCGCTTCAAGTCCGACTACGCGCCCCTCAACGGTTAAGCCATGGAATACGAAAAAGTCAGCCTGGGCTTCGCCGAATTCACCGCCAAACTGATCGAAGAGTCCTTCGAAGCCATCCTTTCTTCTCAGCAGTATCAAATCGAGCGCTACCTCCGTCTGACCGAAAGCCTCGATGCCGACGAGCCAATCAGTGGCTTGGTTAAAGAAGAAGAGGTGGACGAGGAAATTCGGTCTCGCTTCGGCAGTCTTTTATCCCGTGGCATGGTCCTCTCCAACGAAGAGAGCGATCGGTTGGCCGGCTTACCCGAGCCGGTCAACCTCCCGGGGGGAGAAAGGATAAACGCTGAAGGAGAAGCCGCCATCCGCGCCATCATCACTGACCTCGTCTACGAGCGTAAAACGGAAGTCCTACGGACTATGATCAATCAGTCTGCCCTCGCCCGGATTCACGTTACCGAAGGTGAACTAGAAACCAAGCTAGAGCTATCCAATTTGATTCCTCGCCAGGAAGAACCTCCCGTAACTAAAAAGACAGCCTCCCGCAAAGCCCAACGTAAAGTGGACCTCGGTACGGTTGAGCAGGTCCAACCGGGATTTTCCATGAGCGATCCCCGCGTGACCAAAGTCAACCTCAAACGCATCAAAGATCCCGATACCGGGGCAGAGATCGTCGTCGTAGACCGCAACAAACTCTTGGAAGCCAGTCGCAAGACCGCTGTTGCCTCGGTACCAGACTTACGACTCATCGCTAAACCTGCTACCAACTCCTCTTCCTCTAGCATATTGGCTACGCTGAAGATCAAATTCAAAACGGTATGAACGAAAGTGATATTCTATTGGAAATGGTTGTATTGCAGTCTTTAATTTCCCATTGGACTACTTTAGCTCCTTGGCGAATCACGGTAGAGGTCATAATGCCAACGGGTGCTGTTTATCAATTTCATTTGTAAGGACCATCAGTTTCACTTTCCAATTTGCTGAGACGACAGCTACCTTGGCTTTTCGTATCGAAGTGAGTAAGTTGCCCTTTTAGTCTCTCTGTGTAGAGATCCTACTCCTGGAGTAGCTGTGATGGAAAAGATGATATTGTGGGGCATGAGCAACTGGTTTCCGGGAGTTAAAATGCAGGGGATAGCTTCTTTTTTGATCCAGGTACCTGATGACTTTAACCGCATATATTCACCAATGTAGCCCATCAAAGGGTCATAAATCTCCTTTAAGCGTGCGTCATCCCAAAAAAGATCAGGGTCTAGTGTTTCATCGATCTCTTTAAAACTCGCAAGGCTGAAGGTTAATTTTTTAGAAGGAATCCTAGTGATTGACGAGAGCGAAGGGACAGCGTTTTTTACTAAAAGTGAAAAATCATCCTCAATACTGTGATAAAACTTCCACTGATCGTGAGAAGATTGGATACCTCGCTTTAGGTTATGGGATATTTTTCTTCGAAAATCATTGGAAGCAATCAAGTGCTCCTCCGCCACAATAGCTCCTTTCCCCGTGATTTGATTAACTTCAATGAACTCTCCAGCGGTACTTCTATAAATAGTGTATTTGGTGAAACGTTCATCAAAGTTGATACGATCGGTCCACTGGGTATCTACTTTTGAATTATTGAGGATAGACTCAAGCTCTTTTTTTCTCAATTTTTTCATCTAGGCAGGAATTTGAAAAAGTATCATCCTCTCCTCTTGCGTATTTACCCAGCAACCAGCAACACCCCAACCAGCAACCCTAAAACCGCCACACCGCCTGCGCGCCCACTTCCGTGCGCCGGCTCTGGTCGGTGGCCTCCAGGCCCGTACCGAAGAGGTTACCGTCGGTGTAGGTCGTCTGGGCGATGCGGCCCTCGAGCGTCAGGCCGCGGATACCCTTGTAGCGGAGGACCAGGAAGCTGCGCGTTCCGCGGTTGTAGTAGGGCAGTACGCGGGCGTTGTACAGCAGGCCGTTTTCGTACTGGTAGAACCGGACGTTGAAACCGTCCGTGTCGATCAGGGCCACCCGGGCGCTGAAGCTCCACGGTCCGCGTGGACGGTAGTGGAGGTCCTGGTAGAGCATCAGGCCACGCTCCCGGCCGTTGAGTTCGTCTTCGGTGAAGCCGGCGTCCAGGCGGCTACGCCACTCCAGGAAGGGATTGATCTTGTAGGCGAAGTGGAGTCGCCCCTGGAAACGCGTCCGGTCCACGACGGGGTCCAGGTTGGTGAAGATGGTTTCGTCGCCGTCGGTGCCGAAGCCCTTGGTTTCCGAACGGATTTCCACGTAGGTTTCCAGTTTGCGTTTCTCCCAGTAGGTGACCCGCAGCCGGTATTCCCGACCGGAGCTCGGCGCGTCGATGTTGAAGCGCAGGAAGGGGTGACGGAAGATGTCGTAGTAGGCATTGATACGCCAGTTTTTTCCCGGCCGGGCTTCGAGGCCGAGGTAGAGGCCCTCCTCGTTTCTGCCCCCGGCGGTTTCGGCGAAGGGACGGGCCAGCAGCGCCTGGTAATCGGGGTCAAACTTCCGGTAGACCACGGCAAGGTCCATGAAACGATCCAGGCCGACGAGGGCGCCGTGGAGCTGGGCGATGCCCCCGTTGTCGCTGGCGGCCACTTCCCCGAAGAAACTGAAATTGCGAATTCGGTAGCGGTAGTCGATGCTGAGGTTTTGCAGGTCCGTGCCCCGGAAGAAAAAGCGGTTATAGGGCTGGTCGCGGGGCTGGAGGGGCTGGCTCAGGTTCTCCCCGAGGAAGTTGAGGTTGAGCTGCAGGCGACTGTTAGGCTGAAAGCGCAGGTTACCGCCGTAGCTGGTCTGCTGGATCGAGTTGCGGTCCTCCAGCTCGTTGGGCGTCCGGTTGAAGCCGGTGAAGTTGAGGGAGGACACGGCGAGCAGGTCGGCGTCAATGTCCAGGGTGTCGGTGGGTTGCACGATATTGGCCGTCCGCCCGCGGCGGCTCCCGAAGAGGGTGAGCTCCGTCTTTTCGCCCAGCGCCAGGGTCGCGGCACCGCCGCGCATGAAGCTGAATTCGTTCACGCTGGCGTAGGGACGAATGACCGGTCCGCCGCGCACCACGGTGGTGGTCTGGCTGCTCTTTCCGTAGCCGAAACCAGTGTACAGGATGAGCCCCTGCCCCAGGCTGACGCTGTAGTCGCCGATGGCCACGGCCTTCACCGTGCGGTTGACGTTGCGGAGGAAGAAATGGGCGCTGTAGTAATCGAAGCCACGATTGCGGGTGCCGTTATTCTCCCCGAAAAAGGTCTCCCCGGGGTCCTTTTCGGCCACGACCCCGAAGCTCATCTGGTTGCCGTAGCGCTGGCGGAACTTCACGTAGAGCCGGTCCGGACTGCCGAGGTAAAAATTGGTGGCCTCCTCCGGTCCCAGTTCGTATCCGCGGGCGCTTTCCAGCCGGCGGTCCCAACGGACAAACAGTTCCCGGTTGCCCTCGGCGATCATGCGGGTCAGGGGGGTGGTGGCGTCGTCCAGGGTGCCGTCAATCTGCACGAAGGGCACCGCCCGGCGGATGGCCTCCAGGTCCAGGCTGGGGATGGTCTGAAGTTCGTAGATACTGATGAACTTGCCCAGCCGCTCCCGGTAATCCAGCAGCTGGTTGATCTGCACGGGGGTGAACAGCAGCGTTTCGGCCAGCTCGTCGTAGGTCGCCTTGTTGAGGTCCAGCGGCCGACGCCGGTAGGTTTCCAGCACCGCAAAGGCGGCGTTGAAGGTGAACTCGTCGCTTTCGTCCCCCTCCCCGGCGATGACGTCCTCGATGATGGTTTCCTGCACGTCCAGTCCGTCCGTGAGGGTCGTATCCACCTGGGCGCATAGGAAGCCCGGGAGCAGAAAGAAAAAGCAGGGGAGAAAGCGAAGGAAGAGGCGCATAAACGCAGGTGCAGAGTGAGCGGGTAAAGCAGTGTGGTAAAGGTAATTTTTTCTCGGCGGATGCCAAGCCCCCCTCGGCCGACGAGTTAGTTCCTGCGTCACGCCCCGTTGGGCGAGTTCACGTGCATTCCCTGGTGTTGCATCTTCCGGTCCATCTGGCCGGGCCAGCCCGGAAGGCGACCACACCCATTGCCCGCAGTAGCCGAACCAAGCCACTCCGTTAGCGACGGCTTCAGCCGTTGCCCCCGAACCTGCCGGATGAATCCGGCGCTACCGGATCATCGATGATTATCGGCAAAGCCGTTTACACCTTATTTCCGTCTAAGCCTCACTTGGCCGGGCCAGTCCGAAAGGCGACCACATCCATTGCCCGCAGTAGCTGAACCAAGCCACTCCGGTAGCGACGGCTTCAGCCGTTGCCCCCGAACCTGCCGGATGAATCCGGCGCTACCGGATCATCGATGATTATCGGCAAAGCCGTTTACACCTTATTTCCGCCTAAGCCTCACTTGGCCGGGCCAGTCCGAAAGGCGACCACACCCATTGCCCGCAGTAGCCGAACCAAGCCACTCCGTTAGCGATGGCTTCAGCCGCTGCCCCCCGAACCTGCCGGATGAATCCGGCGCTACCGGATCATCAATGATTATCGGCAAAGCCGTTAAGACCTTATCCATGCCTAAGCCCTACTCGGCCGCCGCCTGCTGAGGACCCAAAATCGCTCTTCCTCCTATTCCTGGGAACCTCCACCTCCCTAAGTCCAACCCTTCTCAATGTTGGCCCGCACCCCCGCGAGCAATTCCATGCGCGCCTCCACGCTGGCCCAGCCCATGTGCGGCGTGAGCAACAGGCGGTGGCGTTCCCGGACGTTGAAGTAGGGATGGTTTTCGGGGATGGGCTCCCGGGAGAAGACGTCCACGGCCGCCCCGGCAATCTGGCCCTCGTTGAGGGCCCGGACGAGGTCCGCCTCCTTGACGACCCCTCCCCGGGCCACGTTGATGAGGTAGGCCCAGTCCTGCATTTTTTCCAGGGCCGCGTAGTCGATGAGGTTCTCCGTCCGCTCGTTGAGCGGACAGTGGACGGAGACCACCGCGCTGGTCCGCAACAACTCCTCCAGCGACATCTGGGGGTAGGGCTGGTCGTGGTTCCGGCCGGAGGAGGAGTAGTACACCACCTGGGCGCCGTAGGCGGTGGCCAGTTCGGCCACCCGTCGCCCGATGCTGCCCATCCCGATGATGCCGTACTGGGCGCCCTTCAACTCGTAGAAGGGTTGCCGCCAGTAGGCGAAGGAGTGATGGCGGGAATAGGTGCCGTCGTAGACCGCTTCGTTGAGGTGAATCAGGTCCATGGACATGGTAAACAGCATCGTCAGGGTCAGCTGCGCCACGGCCTCGGTGCTGTATCCGCTGACGTTACGTACGGGAATGCCGCGGTTGGCCGCGGCCGACAGGCTGATGTTGTTCATGCCTGTGGCGGCCACGCAGATCAGCTTCAACTGGGGCAGTTGGGCCAGCTCCGCTTCCCGCAGCACCACTTTGTTGACCACGGCCACGTCTGCTTCCCGCAAGCGGGGCACGACCTCCTCCGGGGTGGTGTTTTCGTAGCTGATGAATTCCCCGAGGGCGGAAAACTTGGCCAGTTCATCGGGTAGGTCGGCCACGGTAGCCGCATCAAGGAAAACAATCTGCATGGACGAGTGCTGTTTTGGGGTTGCCCAAGATACTGGTTATTGGCCCACTATCCCGCAGGGGTGGTCGTCCGCTCAAGCAAGGAAGCGCAGTATTTCCCGAAATAGCGTAAAAAAGTGATCGGGATAGCCAACAAATGCCCCCCTCCCGTAGCTTTGTACTATATGCGTTTTTCTTCTCTGCTCATTTTGCTTTTCACCCTCTTCCTTGGCACCTGCGTCCTCGCCCAGGAAGCAGAAATTCACGGACAAATCACCAACGAGGAGGGCGAACCTCTGATTGGGGCTACGGTCCGCGTGGTGGGCTCGGTGGTCGGAGCCGCCACGAATTACGACGGCCGCTATAAAATCGACGTTCCCCCGGGAAGAATTCGGCTCCTGTTCTCCTACATTGGCTACGGAAACGTCGATACCCTGCTGCGGGTCACGCCCGAGGAGCGGGAAATTGAAATCGACGTGGTCATGCGGGAGGTCTTTACCGAAACGGGAGAAGTGATCGTATTTGGTCGGCGCGCCAACGGGCAAACGGAGGCCCTGCGCAACCAGCAATCAGCCCTGAGTGACCGGACCATCATTCACGCCGACCTCTTCAACAAATATCCCGACGTGACGCTGTCCGAAACCGTGCAACGCATGCCGGGCGTAACGATCACCCGAAACAATGGCGTGGGGGAACAGGTGCAGGTCCGTGGACTCCCCGAGCAGTTCACGGCCATTTCCATGAACGGGCAACGCCTACCCGTCATCCAGCCCGAAGCCGACCGGGCGGGCAACCTGGACATCATTCAGAGTAACCTCGTGGAGGAAGTGCGGGTGATCAAGTCCCGGACGACGGACCTCGACGCCGACGCCATCGGCGGTACGGTGGACTTCATTTTCCGCCAGCCCCAGGACAAGTTCGAGGTGATGGCCCAGGCCGGACTCGGCCAGAACTTTGGCTTCAGTGACTTTCCGGATGCGGCAACCGGCATCACCCAACTGGCGGGTGTCTTCAACTCGGAGCTGAGCGACGAAAAGGTCTACGCCCTGGCGGCGGGCAGCTACTTCCGGCAGGGGCGCGGCAACCGCACCCAGTTTTTCGGCTATGGCACCAACGATACGGAAGGCACCGATATCAACCGTACTTCCCCCTTCGATACGGACCGGCTGACCAAAAGGACGGGCTTCGTCGGAGCCGTGGAACTGCGGCCCAGTATCTACAACCGACTGCGTCTGAGTTACAACCACAGCGCCACCGACGAGGTGATCCGGCAGCGGCAGCTTTTCGCTTACCGCACCTTCGCGGGCAATACCCTGGTGACCGAATGGGAGGAAGACCGCCGACTGGACATCATTACGCTGGACGTGGAAAATAATTTTCCGAGCACCCGCCTGGATTACACCCTTAGTTACGCCACCAACTCCGAGGACATCATTGACCATAACCGGAGCTGGCACGGTTTCAGTAACGATGACCTTAGCCAGGAACAGCTCCGGACCGCCACCCCCTACACCGCTTTCGGAGACGGTCCTCAATCGCAGTATCGCCGCGCCAGTTTCGATAGCCGACTCGACGAAAGAGTGGCCGTCGGTGGGGTGAACCTGACCCGCTACGTCAGCCCGAGTAAGACGAGCTTCGTCCGGGCGGGCGCCCGGTTGCGGATCAAAGAGCGGACCCACGGGCAGATTAATCTTAATCAGTTTGACACGTTCGGAGAGGAAATCCCCATCGGCACCTACTTTGAGCTGCCGGAGGAGCCCTACTTCTCTTCGCCGGTCCCGCTGGACGATGATTCTCTGGCCTACGAGGCCGACGAACGAATTTCGGCCTTTTATGGCATGTACGTCGCCAACTGGTCGTCCAAAATCACCACGTCCGTTGGCCTCCGCTACGAGTCTACCGCCCTGGGGTACCGCAACCCCGATTTTTTCCAGGGTACGGTGGATTCTATGGACTCGAACTACAACAACTTTTTTCCCGACGTCAACCTGACCTACCGCATCCGGCAGGACCGGCAGATTCGCTTTAGCTACTACGAGGCCATTGCCCGTCCGGCCTACGCCAGCCTGGTGCCCCGGAGTATCCGGGGGGGCGACGTGGACATGATCAGCATTGGCAACCCCGATCTGCTGCCCACCCTGAGTAGTAACCTCGGTATCACCTTCGAGCGCTACGGTCGCCGCGACGGACTGTTTGAGGTCGGGATTTACGCGAAGTTCCTGGACCGGCCGACGCTGGTGGAGGCCACCCGCTCCGGCAGTGGCACCCATCCACTCTTGCTGCTGCAGCCCATCAACGTGGAGTCGGCCCGCCTCTTTGGGGTGGAACTGGGTTTCTACCAGAATCTGGGTTTTCTGGACGCTAAGTGGCGCTTCCTGAGCGTGAACGGGACCTACAACTTCAACGTGCTGGACGAGAACGACCGCGATCAGCTGTCTACGGCCTTCACCCTGGCCGGGGCTCCCCGGCAGTCGGCCAACGTCAGCCTGGTGTACGCCAACCCCAACACCCGGCTGAACGTGGTGCTGGCGGCCAATTTCCGCGACCGGGTCCTGGACCGCATCCAGGACGGCCGGCCGATTTACCGCAACGCCCTCTTCCAGCTCGACCTGGCCATGGACTACGAGGTAATCAAAAACGTCTCCCTCTACCTCCGGGGTAACAACCTCACGGATCACGCCTACGAAGAGTGGATTGAACAGCCCAACGACGATAACGCCCTCCTCCGCAGCCGCACCAACTTCGGTAGTTGGGGAGTGGTTGGTGTCCGGTTCCGACCGGAGTAACCGGGAAGTGTACGGGCACTTCTGCGCGCATTGGCCTGACGCAGTCGGCTGATTTCTTTTGGGGGTGCCATTCAGCCAGTATAAATAGGTGACCCGGAAGCACACTCAAAGGTACTGCGTACGCTTCGAGGTGCGGGGATGTTTGGGGTGCTGCGAGGAACTACGAGTAGCTAAATCCTTAGTCCTAAATCCTTCAACCTAAATCCTCCCCTTTCTGCAGCATATCCCGCAGCGAGCGGATTTCCTCGGTCAGGTCGTCGACCTTCTTTTCGAGTTCCCGGTTGTTGTCCATCGTCATCTCGTCGACGAAGACGGCGTTGGCAAGGCTCATCCCGAAGATACCCCCCAGGACCACTACGATGGCGAAGTAAAAGCGGGTGATGCCGATGGCGGAATCGCTGAGGAAGGGCAGGCCGGTGTCCGGGTCGACGCGCTTGGCGATGGCGGCGGGAATTTCGTTCCAACCCTCCAGGGTAAAGAGTTGGAAAATGGAATAGATACTGACCAGGGGATTACCGAAGTACTCCGGAGCAATGTCGGCGTAGAAGTTGCAGGTAATCATGGCGAGCATGAAGTTGAGGAAGACCAGCGCCCCGAGGACGAATACGGAGGCCTTCAGCGCCCGGCCCAGGCCGGTCATGACCTGTTCGATGTTCGGGATGAAACGGAGGAAGCGCACCAGACGAATCAGGCGGAACAGCCGTAGCAGTACGATGAGCTGGGTGCCGTGCATCGATTCATTGTGCTCGAGAAAGAGCACCGGCAGACTACCCAGGACAATCAGACAGTCAAAACGGTTCCAGTTGCTGGAGAAGTAGGCCTTGGGTTTCAGGACCGCCAGTTTCACCAGCATTTCCACGAGGAAGAAGATGATGAAGGCGCAGTCAATCCACCACAACCACTTGTTATCCTTGTACTGGGGGAAATACATGGTAAAGATCACCACCGCATTGACGATGATGGCCGTTAGCATGGCCTTTTCGTTCAGGAACAATCGCTTGAGCATGGGGTGCAAAAATGGGCTTGAAGGGCGAAAATAAGGTGAGCAAGGCGAATACGGGGTTCCGGAGTAAGCCCGCAGTTTTTATTTTTGCTGCATGGAATCGATCGTGCATTACTTTGAAACTATCCCCAGCAGCCACCGGGCCATCATTCTGGTGGGGGGAATTGCGCTCTTCTGGATCATCGAAAGCGCCGTGCCGCTCTTCAATTTCAAGTACCGGAAATGGAAGCACGCGGGCATCAACATTTTCTTTACCGTGACGACCATCGTCGTTAATTTTGCCCTGGCCTTCATCCTGTTACTGACCAGCGACTGGACGGTCGCCAACAACTTCGGCCTTCTCCAGTGGGTGGAGCTGCCCGTCTGGGCCATGGCGCTCGTCGGCCTGCCCCTGATGGACCTCGTGGGCGCTTATTTCGCGCACTGGACCGAGCACCGCGTCCCTTTCCTGTGGAAGTTTCACCTCATCCACCATACCGATCAGGAGGTGGACACCACCACCGCGAACCGGCACCATCCCGGAGAAAGCGTCATTCGCTTCGCGTTCACCACCCTCGGGGTCCTGGTGCTGGGCGCGCCCATGTGGCTGGTGTTTCTTTATCAGAGCATGAGTGTGGTGCTCAGTCAGTTCACCCACGCGAACATCACCGTTCCGCGCTGGCTGAACACCATCCTGAGCCCCGTCTTCGTCACCCCGGACATGCACCGGGTACACCACCACTACCGGATGCCCTACACGGATACCAACTTCGGTAACATCTTCAGCTTCTGGGACAAACTCTTCGGTACCTACGTCGCCGTGGACAACCGCAAGCTTCGCTACGGGGTAGACACCCACATGGACGTGGCCGAACACCAAAACATCGGCCGGATGCTGGCGATTCCCTTCGGTAAGACCCGTAAGGTCAAGTACGACCGGGAGGAGCAGCTTTAGGCCGGTGCTAGGAGTTGATCTCCCGGTGCAGGGCTTCTAATTCATCCAGCTTTGACCGGTGAAACCGGCGGTGTTCCCAGCGGCCGGCCAGGTAGGTCAGCAGGAAGAAGGTGGCCAGGAGGAGGTAACTCCACCAGGGTAGGGTGCCCTTTTCGAGGAAGGCACCAAAAGAACTCAGTGCGATCAGCAAAATGTAACCCAGGCCCAGCTGGCTCAGGCGAACCCGATAGCGGGTGTCCGAAATGGCCTGCGCCAGGCTGCCTTCCAGGTTGTTGGAGAAATTTTGTTGCGCCCGTAGTCTGGCACGGCGGGAAAGGGCCACGAAGAGTGCCATCCCCAACATCAGGGCGATGACGACGAACGGGAAAATTTCCTGCCGACCCTTCACGATGAGCGAGATCAGCAGGAGCAGGCTGACGGGAACGTTGACCATCAGAATGACCGATTCGGTAATGGTGGTGATGCGTTCGGCTCCCGCCCGTTTCTTGGCAACCATTTTCTCCAGATTGTTTAGGTTGATCTCGTACATTTCTCGTTGATTTTCTGCGGCCCAACAAGCCCTGATGTCCTCAAAGTTCATGCGCCCTGGTTTGTCTGGCCGCTTCGGCCAGTTGTTGTTTAATGCGGTGCAGGCGGGTGCCCACGTTGGTTGTCGTCATCCCGATAATGTCCCCGATCTCCGCGTGGGGGAAACCGTCCAGGTGAAGCAAAATCAGCGACCGATCGATCTTGGGAAGGCCCTGGATGGCCCGGTACAACCATTCCAACTGGGGGTGTTGGTAGGTCCTGCCGGGTAAGAGGATCGGTGCCCGCTCCGTTTCCCGAAGCCGACGGTTTTCCTTTTTGCGCCATTTGATGGCCACGTTGAGCGCAATGCGGTAGAGCCAGGTACTTTCCGAGGCCTCGCCGCGAAAGGCGGGGACCGACCGCCACACCTGCAGCAGGATGTCCTGGATCAAATCTTCCTGATCTTCGGCCGTCCTGGCGTAGGCGCGGCCGACCTTAAAGAAGATCTCGGCGTGCTGCCGCAGCCATTCGTGATATACCCGCCTTCTTGCCGCGTCGTCCACTGGGGGAGCTTGAAAGATGACCTAATGAGAATATTCTTTTGGGCGCAAGCGCAGGTGCGTGGCTTTTTCCAGAAGAGCCCGGCACCGGCGTTCTCGCCATACCTGAATATTCTACTGACTTAGTCCTCGCCACTCCCGCAGGCATCACAACGGGCCGGTATTTTAAGATTTTCTTAACGTTTGGTCACGGTATCCAGACCAGCAACCCGCTGGGCACGCGGGGCTCGAACCGGGTACTTTTGGGGGGCAGGCAACGATTGGCGGCGATCTCCCGAAAGAACTGCGCCTCGGGCAGGGGAAAGCCCCGCAAGATGATCTTCCCTTCGACGCCTTCCGGGAAAAGTACCGGCCCGTCGGGGGAGGCTTTGTGGTACACCGACGAGATGCGCTCGTCGCTGCGGGTATCCGTAATGCCGAAGACGGCCGGGAGGACGGTTGCGTTCAGCCAGCCGGAATCGGTATCGTCGGTGGCTTCCCTCCGGGAGAGGTGATAAAAATCGCACCGGTAGGCCAGCAGCCAGTCGCCCGTTTGCTGGGGCGGACGCGGGCGTGCGACGGGCTCGATGGAGAAGAAGGGACGGAGTTTATCGAGTAGTTCCGCCGGGGACCAGTCGGGCGGTTCGATGATGCGCAGGAAGGTATCCACGCGGACTTCATCGGCCCCCATGATCACTACGGGTAACCAGTAAAACGGGCTCTCGGGCCCCTGGCCCGAGGCCAGGCGGGCGTGACTTTCGGCCCGGTGGTGGCCGTCGGCGATACAAATCGTCTGGTCGGGCGGCAGGGGGACCGGTCGGATGGGGCCTTCCGGGGCCCAGTCTTGCAGCACGTAATCGTTGTCGATGCCGGCGAAACGGACGGGATTGCCGGTAGCCTCCGGGGTATCCGCCCACCAGTCTTTGAGGCTGGGTACCAGCAACAGAATGGGCTTGGCCAGGGCGCCGCCGTCGCCGATGATCAGCTCGCGCTGCCGGGCCAGCCGGCTGTTGAGGGTTTGCTCGTGGGGCTTGACGGTGCCGTCGAGAAAGGCGGCGGAGGGCAGGAGCCCGCAGATGCCGCGGCAACTGCCCCCGAAGTGGCGGGTAACGTAAAGTTCCTTGAAGGTAGGATATTCCTTTTTCAGGAAGGTGCCGGCGGGTAACTGGCGGACGCCGTTGCGGGTGTAGGGTAGAGCCTGCAGACCATCCGGTGCGTGATGGTGGTGGGGGAAAGGATGCAAGTAGAGCGACATGCCAACGAACAATTTCCGCAAGGTAGCACTGCAGTCCCTTATTTCACAAGCAACAATTGTATCCTTCGGCCCCTACGGGCATAGTACAAAAGAGAAAGGCGCGGCACAAGTGCCACACCTTTCCTGAACTAAACCCCAGTTATAAAAAATCTTAATTGCCGGGTGCATCCGGCGTTCACTGCAATATACGGTTTTCGGCAGGCGAAAATTGCGTGAGAATGTTAATATTTTTAATTTATTCTCCGGGCTGGGCTCCGAAATCGAAGAGGAGGCTGAAGCGGAGCGTATTGTCCAGCGGGTTCCGTTGGTTGCTCGTGGGGACGAGGTAGCTGAAGTTAAGGCCGAAGATGTTGTACTTCAGGCCGAGTCCTGCGGTGAGGTAGCGGCGGCCACCCTTGGTCTGATCCTCGTGGAAGTAGCCGGCCCGTACCGCAAACTGCTTGTCGTACCAGTACTCTGCACCGGCACTGAAAGTGAACTCGCGGAGTTCCTCACCGAAACCTTGGGGAGCATCGGAGAGACTGGTGAAAATTCCGGCGATGGGTGACAAATCGTCGATTTCGTTTTGGGTCCGGCCGCAGTTAGCGGTACCATCACAGGGAGTGGGGACCAGGAGTTTGTTGGTTTCCAGGGTCAGCGTCAATTCGTTGTATTCGTCGAACCGGAAGGTGTAGGCGGCACCGACGGCCAGGTTGGCGGGCAGGAAGTCGCGGACGGTATCCTGGGTGTAGGTAATTTTCGAACCTACGTTAGTGATGGCGGCACCGATGGCGAAGGAGTTCCGTCCGCCGCTGTTGTTGCGGATGTCATCGTTGCGGTAGGTGAAGCCCAGGTCGGCGGCGAAAGCCTGACCGGCTTCCAGTACCGTACCACTCACTTCCTGGCCGGCGGCGAGGTTAGAGTTGATGTACTTACCGGTAAGGCTGGCGCTGAAGCGATCGCTGAGTTTACGCGTGTAGGCCAGCGCAAACTCGAATTCGTTGGGTTTACCCGTACCGGTGCTCTGTCCGTTGACGTCCGTGTACTGAATGTCGCCTAGGCTAAAGTAGCGCAAGCTGGCGCCGACGGCCTGAAATTCGTCGAGTTTCTTGTATCCACCGAGGTAGGCCAGGTAGACGTCGTTGAGCCCCAGGGCCTGCAGCCAGGGGGTGTAGGTCGCTCCCAGGGCTACGTCTTCTTCGGCGAAGGCCAGCCGGCTGGCGTTGTAGTGCAGGGAGTTGGCGTCCCCGGACAGGGCCACGCCGGCATCGCCCATGGCGCCGCCCCGGGCGTCGGGGTTGATGCGCAGGAAGGGTACCGCAGAGACTACGGTATTGATGCAGGGGCCTCCGGTACCCGGCTGGACGGCATTGCCGTCCTGGTCAAGTACGCAGGCGCCCTGGGCGCCGAGGGGAAGGGTGAGGCAGCAAATAGCTAAAATGCTCAGGGAGTTGAGTAGAAGTCGTTGCATTGTTATTCTATGATTCCGAAAAAAATGGTCGCCGGGGAAGATTTTCAAAGCGAAGCTGTAGATAGATCGCTCCACGAGGGTAGCAAAATGTCTTTTAAGGCTTTTTTAACGGTACTTCCGATCAGCTTATTTTCGGGGAGATGACTTTAGGCCGGCAAAGATAGGGTGTCCGGTTTGCTTGCGGATGGATAAACGGCGTCTTTTCTCTTCCGGTAGGGATGAGGTCATAGGGCTGCGGACCTACGTGCGCCCTGAAATCATTATGCTTTTACACTCCTTTTGCTTCTGCTTACTGCCAACTACCTTTGCTGCCATGCCTATCCAAGTAAAATCTGAAATCGCTCCGCTGCGGCGGGTGCTGGTACACCGACCCGATGCGGGTACTTCCTCCATTACGCCCCGCCGCGCCGAAGAACTGTTGTTTGACGATATCGTCTACCTCCCCCAGATGCAGAAGGAGCACGACGTTTTTACCGCCCTGCTCCGGCGATTCCTGGGTAAGGACGGCGTACTGGAAATGGCGGACCTACTCGCCGAAGCCATCGCCGCCGCCCCCGAAGCCACCCGGGAAAGCCTCGAGCTGATCGTGGGCTGGGAAGAACTCCCCAATAAGTACGTTGACCTTTTGGCAGAACTCTCTCCCCGGGAGTTAAGCGAGGTGCTCATCACCGGAGCCTACGGCAACGAAGGCTGGGTGTTGTTTGACCCCATCCCTAATTTCATCTTTACCCGGGACATTGCCGTGACCATCAACGATCACGTTTTGGTGACCAAGGCGGCGAAGATGGCCCGGTCCCGCGAAAACTTCCTGACCCGACTGGTGATCTTCGCTCACCCCACCTTCCGCCACCTATGGGAAGAGAACCGGGTGATTAACCTGAACGACGTCAATAAATTTCCTCCCAGCCACCTGGCAGAAAAGGTGAGCATTGAGGGGGGAGACGTCATGCTGCTCCGGGAGAACTACCTCTTCATCGGGGAAAGTGAGCGCTCCAGCAGCTACAGCCTGCGCTCCCTGGCCGATGAATTGTTCAAACGCCAGGTGGTGGAGTACGTTGTCCGGGTGAGCGTGCCCGCCGAACGGAGCTTCATGCACCTGGACACCATCTTTACCCAAATCGACGAGCACGACTACGTCTGTTACGAGCCCATCATCTGTGAAGGTGGCCGACAGGGCGGCGTGGAGGTCTGGCACAAAGATGGTGGGTCCACCTTTTACAACAGCCTCAAGGAATGCATCCTGGCCGAAATCGACCCGGTTGCCCGCTTCCTTCCCGCCGGTGGGGGTAAGTCCCCCTACCAGGAACGGGAGCAGTGGACGGACGGCTGCAACCTCGTCGCCCTCCGTCCCGGAGTGGCCGTTACCTACGACCGCAATCCCGTCACGGCGGAAACCCTGCGGAAGGCCGGCTATTCCATCGTGCCGGCCGAGGAGCTCATCAGCCGCATCGATAAGGAGGGCCTCAACCCCGACACTGTGCGCAAGACCATCATCACCCTGCCGAGTGGCGAACTCAGCCGGGGTAGGGGAGGGAGCCACTGCATGACCTGTCCGATTGAACGGGGGTAGGGCTTCCTACCTACAAAGTCACGCAGTGACGTCCTGCCGTCTAATAGCTCGCCTGGCGAGCGCACCAAAAACACCTGGCGTTTTAAAACTCCCGCGTCTTATTGTTCTGCACGAAGTAGTTCATCTCCGGTACGTTGGTGACTTCCATCTTCTCGCCGTCCCACTCCAGTTTGGTGCGGCCGGGGACGATGTACTCGTCGGGCTTGCCGCCCTGCTTCGGGAAGCGGTGGCTGTAGCCGCGTACGGCCAGATTGCCCATCAGGACGGTTTCGGCCAACGGACCGGCCTTGGCGAAGTGGCTACTGGGCTGGTAGCCCTCCTTGATGCCGTTGATCCAGTCCATTTGGTGGCTGGTGGTCACCCGGGGGAGGGTTTCGGGGATGTTGATGTTGTTCATCAGTTTGGTGGGTAGCAAGCGGGGGTTGGCGCCGTAGACGTCGGCGATCAGCTTACCCTTGGTGCCCTCCATGATGATGCCGTTGCCGCCGTCGCCCAGGAGCTCGTCCACCAGGAGTTCGTCCGGACGGCGGGGTAGGATACCGCCATCCATCCAGATGAGTTCAACGGGCGGCTTTTCTCCCCGGGCGGGGAACTGGATATGAATCTTTGTGCTGGGGGGACAGCTTTCGGGGTTGTAATCGGGGTTCCAGTTCTGGCTGAAGACCTGCCCCACGCTGGCTTCCGCTTCGGTGGGGTAGCCCAGTTCGAGAATGTAGAAGGGGGTATCGATGATGTGGCAACCCATGTCGCCGAGGGCGCCGGTACCGAAATCCCAGTATCCCCGCCAGGCGAAGGGGTGGTAGGCGGAGTGGTAGGGGCGGTCGGCCGCGGGGCCCAGCCACAGGTTCCAGTCCAGATGATCGGGAACACTCTCTCCGACGGTGGGCGCAGGGCCTCCCTGGGGCCATACGGGGCGATTGGACCAGGCGTAGACCGTGTGCACGTCGCCGAGCAAGCCCGCTTCGTAAATCTCCTGGGTCTTGCGAATGCCCTCGCCACTGGCCCCCTGGTTGCCCATCTGGGTGATGAGTTTGGGGTTGGCGGCGGCGGCTTCGGTCAGTGCCCGTACTTCGGCGATGCTATGGGCCAGTGGTTTTTCGATGTAGACGTGCTTGCCCAGCGCCATGCAGGCGAGCCCCGTGATGGCGTGGGTGTGATCCGGGGTGGAGATCATGACGGCATCGATGTCCTTGCCCATCTCATCGAGCATCTTCCGGTAGTCACGGTAGGTTTTTGCCTTGGGGAAATTGGCGTAGGTATCGGCCGCACGACGGTCATCGACGTCGCAAAGGGCAACGACGTTCTGGCTGGCCACCGCGTTAACGTTACTGCGTCCCTTACCTCCCGCGCCAATGGCGGCTACGTTGACGGTGTCACTAGGGGCAGTAAACCCTGGCCCCCCCAGCACGTGGCGGGGGACGATGGTAAAGGCTGCGGCGGCCGTGGCGGCCGTTTTGATGAATTTTCTGCGGTTGGGGTTGGATTGCTTTGGCATGATGGACTTAAATCTTTTTCGTGGGGTGGAAGATAGGAAATTGGCGGGGTAATCTTGCGGGAACGGACCCCATGAACGCGGCTTTTCGGGAAGTTACGTGGCACCCGCACGCCGGTGCCCGACTTCTCCTTGTGCCGGCCCGTCAAGGCTTTACCGCCCGGCAGGATAATTTTTGATCCCGATGAAGTCCGGGTAATCCCGGACCGACGCCCGAAACGGCAAATGTTGCCAATGCACCGTAGAACTTCCGAAGTTCAAGGGAAAGACGACGGCGGATAACTTTTCCCTTCCCCCACCCAACCTTTATCTTGCGGCTGACCTTCCAATGGTACATGGATCCAACGACAAAAATCAACATCCCCGAGAGTGATCTGGAACGCATCGTGATCGTCGGCGGCGGCTTTGGTGGCCTGAAGCTGGCCCGGAGTCTCCGACGGTCGAACTACCAGGTTGTGCTGATCGATAAGAATAACTACCACCAGTTTCAGCCCCTGTTTTATCAGGTGGCGATGGCGGGACTGGAACCGAGCAGCATCGTATTCCCCTTCCGCAAGCTGTTTCAGGGGGAAAAGAATATGTACATCCGGGTGACGGAGGTGACCGACGTTGATCCGGTAGCCAAACGGCTGCAAACGCCCCTCGGGCACTGCAATTACGACCACCTGATCATCGCCACCGGAGCGGACACCAATTACTTCGGGAACGAGCGGATTCAGGAGCACGCGCTGCCGATGAAGTCCGTAGCGGAGGCGCTCTACCTCCGTAACAATATTCTCGATGACTACGAGGACGCCCTGACGACCCCGGAATACGATCCGCGGCAGGAGTTGGTGGACATCGCCATCGTGGGCGGTGGCCCCACCGGGGTGGAGCTGGCCGGCGCCCTGGCCGAAATGAAAAAGCACGTGCTGCCCAAGGATTACCCCGAGCTGCACATTGAGGAGGAGGTAGACATTTACCTCATCCAGGCCGGAGATCACCTCCTGAAGGGGATGAGCCCGGAAAGCAGTGCCAAGGCCCTGCGTTACCTGGAAGACATGGGCGTCAAGGTGCTGCTAAACAGCCGGGTGACTGACTTTGACGGTAAGGCCGTATTCCTGAAGGATGGCACCAGTATCCCGACGCAGAAAGTGATCTGGGCGGCGGGCATCAAGGGCGAACCCATCAGGGGCTTGCCGGAATCGGCGATCACCTACGGTAACCGCCTGGCCGTAGACCGCTACCACCGCGTGAAGGACTGTGAAGATATTTATGCGGTGGGTGACGTAGCCTACATGGAAGAAGAGGGTTGGCCGCAGGGCCACCCCCAGGTAGCGCAGGTGGCCATCCAGATGGGCAAAAACCTGGCCGGGAACTTCAAACGACGGAAAAAGGGAAAGGAGCTCACGGCCTTCAGCTACCACGACAAGGGTAGTATGGCAACCATCGGACGCGCCCGGGCGGTGGTGGACATCCCCAAACCCAGCATCCACTTCGGGGGCATTTTCGCCTGGTTGGTCTGGTTACTGGTACACCTTTTCGCCATCCTGGGCACGAAGAATAAACTCTTCGTCTTCCTGAACTGGGTGGTCAATTACATCAACTATAACCAGAGCCTTCGCCTGATCATTAAGCCGAAGGTGAAGTGACATAGTAGGTAGGGGGGTAGGAGGTAGAGTTGGTACGGAAAGGGATCTGGTTTTGCTGCCAGAGGTCCAATTGTATAATAAAGGGGATGGTCCAGATTGCGCAGCAATCGCCCCGCTACTTGCTACCGTACTATCCCCTAACCTTCGGCCCACGGCCGGAGGTTACCCCAACCAGGAAATGGCGCGTTTGCGCTCGGTGGTGTTGAAGGCGGAGAGCTCCAGTCCCGGAGTGAGCAGGTCACCGAGTTTGACGGTGGTTTTCAGCCAGGATTGGTCGCCGATGATGGCCATGCGCTCGACGTTCTTGTAGTTCTTGATGCCGGTTTTGAGGTCTTCCAGCAGTGCCTGACCGCTAAATCCGCTGACGTCCACGATTTCCAGGAGCATCCGGGCCTTCCCGTATTTTTTTACCTGTTCCTCAATCAGTACGTTGATCCGGTCGTAGTCGGCCACTTCCATCTTGTCGACGACGGCAATACCGAGCAGGTGTTCTTCGCCGAGGTCAATCTCCTTAACGGCGTTAGAGACTTTGGGCTCGGGGTTTTTCTTGAGCCACTCGTGCGCCAGTTCTCCCTCACTGAGGGCAAAGGTTTTGATTTCCATGCGCGGCGTCAGCCAGTCTACGCTACTCGTCAGCGAGGCCAGCCAGCTGTGGTCCGTCAGGATGGCGTATTTCTCAATTTTATCCCAGAGTTCCTGCTTTTTCTTCAGCATCTTCCAGAAGGTCTGGAAGGATTGGAAACCGCCGATGTTCTTGACGTTACCGAGCAGTCGAAGTCTTCCGTGGGTAATCACTTTGGCCTCGACGGCAATGAGCAGTTTACGGATGCCTTCGTCATCCACTTCACCGTCGAGGGTGAAGCCTAGCATATTGTCCTGGGAAAGAGGGAAAACTGAAATCATTGGTTGGTTTTGATGGTCTCTTGGATATAACCTCTAAGATGACTGAAATGATGAGGCCAGGCGTGGATTTTCGACAAATGCCGAATACCGACGGATGAAAAGGCTACTGTTGGCTATTTCTGCCGGAGGGGCTGAGGTGTAGTGCAGCGACTGAATGGTATTGATCGTGCCCGTCCCAATTTCCGTAACCTGTGGGAACCCTTAGATTTGGATAAAGGGCAACGGCCCCGAGTTCCGCTAAGCTCGTCGGGATCGCTGATTGTATGACAATGCAGCGGCCCCGAGATTTGCTTCGCAGCTACCTTCGGTGGTCGCTAAGCTCGTCGGGATCGCTGATTGTATGACAATGCAGCGACGTGCAGGTGCAACGTTGACCCCGCGGGGCCACGTAGGTGGCCGTCTGGCGGATCGTTTTGCCTTCTGCCGGCCGTAAAACCAGGTAGGACGACTTGCCGGAGTCCCGGTCTGGCTACCGGACCTCGCTGACGAATAGGTGGTGTGATGAATGGAAGGGCAGGGGATTAGCGGGTAACGTTATTCCTAAGTGATATGTATATCTTCCGGGCTCACAGTCGGTGCGGCTGGTTTTCTTTGACTACCTTAGCAGACGGTTGGGGTATCTTCCTCTCCTACATGCCAGCTAAGAACAGCCTAGAAACCACACACTTTTATGTTATCCCTTACCCACGACCTGGTCTTCTTTGACCTGGAGGCTACCGGTTTAAACATCGTTCAGGATCGAATCTGCCAAATTGCCCTCATCAAGCTTTTTGCCGACGGACGGCCACCCGAAGAACTGGAGATGCGCATCAATCCCCTCAAGCGCATCAGCGCCGAGGCTACGGCCGTTCACGGGATGACCAACGAGGACCTGAAGGACGAGCCCACCTTTGCCGACGTGGCCCAGCAAATCTTTGACTTCATCGGGGATGCGGACCTGGGGGGCTACAACTCCAACCGCTACGATGTGCCTCTGCTGCAGGAAGAATTTTACCGGGCGGGACTTTTTCTGGATACCAGCTCGCGGCGGCTCATCGATGCGCAGCAAATTTTTTACCGCATGGAGCCCCGCACCCTGAGTGCGGCCCTGAAGTATTACGCCGGCCGCGAGATGGAGAACGCCCACGATGCTCTGGCCGACGTACGGGCCACGGTTGACGTCTTTCGCGGACAAATGGATATGTACGCCGGCCGGGAATTCATCGATGATGAGGGGCAGGTGAGCCACCCCTTCGAGAACATGGACGCCGTGTCCGACTTCTGCAAGGATGACCGTTTCCTGGACGCCACCCGCCGCCTGAAGAAGGGACCGGACGGGCGGCCGCAGTTCAACTTCGGCAAGTACAATGGGCAGCCGGTGGAGGAAGTCTTCGCCAAGGACCCCAGTTACCTCAACTGGATCCTGAGCAAGGATTTCAGTATGGAAGTCAAGAGCCTCGTCCAGGCCATTGAAAACCACCGTCGGGGAAAGTAGGGGCCTTAGCGAAGGGGCTCGCGTTACATTCCTTCAGACATGACGTTGCTCAAACACGATTTGTGTCCCCGTGGTCGTACCTTTGCGGCCTAAAACATCGCTACGATATGGCTACTCCGACCGCGGCCGATGGCCGCGCCCAACTCCCCCCCGTCAGCAATATTCAAATGGTGGACCTCAAGGCCCAGTACCGGGCCATGCAGGAAGAGGTGGACGCTGCCGTACTGGACGTCATCCGCAGCGGGGCCTTCATCAACGGTCCGGCGGTGAAGCAGTTCCAGGCCGGACTGGAGGCTTACCTTCGTTGCGATCACGTCATTCCCTGCGCCAACGGAACCGATGCTCTGCAAATCGCCATGATGGCCCTTGGCCTGGAGCCCGGAGACGAGGTAATCGTGCCGGCCTTCACCTACGTCGCCACCGCGGAGGTCATTGCCTTGTTACGGCTGAGCCCCGTAATGGTGGACGTTGATCCCCGAACGTTCAACATCACCGCCGAGCTGATCGAGCCGGCCATCACCGAGCGGACCAAAGCCATCGTGCCCGTCCACCTCTTCGGACAAAGCTGCGATATGGAACCCATCCGTGCGCTGGCCCGAAAGCATAACCTCTTTGTGGTAGAAGATAACGCTCAGGCCATCGGCGCTGAATACACCTTCAGCGACGGCAGCAAGCACCGTACGGGCACGCTGGGAGACATCGGATGCACCAGCTTCTACCCAAGTAAAAACCTCGGTGCCTACGGTGATGGCGGAGCCATCAACACCGACAGCGACGAACTGGCCGCCAAACTCCGGATGGTCGCCAACCACGGACAAAACCGCCGCTACTACCACGACGTAGTGGGATGCAACAGCCGGCTGGATTCCATCCAGGCCGCCGTGTTGAACTGTAAGTTGAAGCGTCTGGACGATTACGGCGCCCGCCGCAACGCGGCGGCCGACCACTACGATCAGGCCCTCGCCGATATCGAGGGATTGCTCACCCCGGCCCGCCAGCCCAATAGCACCCACGTTTTCCATCAGTACACCCTGCGGGTAGACGGGGGGCGGCGGGATGCCCTGCAGGAGCACCTGAAGACGGCCGGCATTCCCAGCATGATCTACTATCCGGTGCCGCTCTACGATCAGAATGCCTTCAGGGGGACCGCGGCCAACGAAGTGAACTTCCTGCCCACCACGGATATGCTGTGTAAGGAAGTCATCTCCCTACCCATGCACAGTGAATTCGATGAACCAACCCTCGAGTTCATCACCGACACGGTACGGGCCTTCTTTGCCTAGGTCGTGAGGTTTTGTGTTTAAAATTAAATTTTAAAACATTACGGGGTTTGGAGTGTTTTTATTCAGCGCTTTGGCGTTGAAAAAGAACTCGTTATGGCTCTGCCGATTCTCTTACAGCCCATCGATTCTCAGATGCTTTCCGAAATGGGGTATCTGAAGTCTACCCAAACCCTTTTCGTACGGTTCCGGAACAACGGTGCCGTATACGCTTACCTGGGAGTAGCCCCCGAACACTGGCACCGTCTGCGGGCCACGGCGAGCGTGGGGCGTTACATGCAACGGAACATTCTGGGGCAGCACCGGGCGGTACGCATCTCCACGGGGGATAAGGAATCCGCTAAGGTGGCCTAGTGCCTTACTTTTAGTGGCCCGTCGCGCTTGCCGGCAAGCTACTTATCGCCATCCATCGAGCGAAAACCCCGCTTTCCCTCCCCCAACTACCCGCTACCCGCTACTCCCATTCTACCCGCTACCTCTCTACCCGCTACCTTACCCCCTCTTCACGCTTCCCTTCCCGAATCTTTTGCGCACCTTGTCCATGGCCAGGAGGAGTTGGTTATTTTCCTCCACGTTGTCGAACAGGTCGAGCTGGGTGTGCCCCGTGGCGAGGCGGTCGAAGCGCACCCCGACCAGGCGGATGCACTGCCGGCGGGTAAACAATTCGATGAACAACTGATCCACTAAGTGAAGCAACTGCTGGTCGTGGGCGGTGTAGGGAATGCGCCGGCTACGGGTGTAGGTGTTGAAGTCGGTGTAGCGAATTTTGACGGTCAGCCCCGCCGTGAGCCGACCGGCCTGCCGGAGTTCGTAGGCCAGTTTGGTGGTCAGGTCACGGAGGCAGCGACGGAGCACTTCCACGTCGATGGTGTCGTGCTGGAAGGTGTGCTCGGCGGAAAAGGATTTTCGGTCGGAGTAGGGGATGACCGCCCGGTGATCAATACCGTTGGCGCGCCGGTGAATTTCCCGGCCGGATTTACCAAATTCCCGTTCGAGCAACTTCACCGGAACCTGACTCAGGGTGCCGGTCTTACGAATGCCAAGCAGACTCAGTTTACGGGCCGTGGACGGGCCAATGGACGGAATCTTGCGCACCGGCAGTGGAGCCAGAAAGGCCCGCTCGGCGCCAGCGGCCACCCAGCCCGAACCATTGGGCTTGGCCTCCCCGGCCCGGACCTTTGAAACCAGCTTGTTAATCGCCAGACCCGCCGAAAGGGGGAGTCCCGTTTCTTTGGCAATCCGCTCCCGTAACTCCCGACTCCAGCGGACACAGCCAACGTAACGGTCCATACCCGAAATGTCGACGTAAAATTCGTCGATGGAGGCCTTCTCAAATACCGGACCTTCTTCGGCGATGATCTCCGTAACGATGCCCGAATACTTCTCGTATTCTTCAAAATCACCCCGGATGACCCGGGCTTCCGGACAACGCCGCAGCGCCACGGCCATGGGCATCCCCGCGTGAATGCCAAAACGCCGGGCCTCGTAGCTACAGCTGGAGACTACTCCCCGACCATTGGTCCCCCCCACCAATACGGGGACTCCCCGTAACTGACTGTTCTTCATCACCTCCACCGACGCGAAAAAGGCATCCATGTCGAGGTGAAGAATCGCTTTTTGATACATGCACTGCGCTTTGCTGAGTTTCAAACAATACGCAGCAAAGGAAGTGATTTGCGTGTTTATTTAAAAACAATTTGTGTTAAAAATTAGTGCGAACGGTACTTCCCCTTGAGAAAGCGGAGGTATGATGAACGATGTTTGACGTTTGACGTGATTTCAAACGTCAAACGTCAAACATCAGATCCCAAACATCAAACGTCACTCCCCCTTCAGATTGGCAAGCTGTTCGCGAATCTGCTGGATTTGTTCTTCCAGCTTTTCCCGACTGGTCAGCTCCAGGTGATAGGTGTACTTCCCGTAGTCTTTCGCGTTCTTGTACAACTTGGAGGGTCTCATCAGGCGATAAATTTCCGTTCGGGAAAGGTTCCGCAGGGCGTCATTGCTGATGCGGCGGCGGTCGAGCCAGATTCCGTAAGCGGTGGGGTCGAGGTACTGATCGAGTTCGGCGGCCGTAATGGGTTGCACTTCTTCGGTCAGCCAGCGGAGGCGTTTTTCCGTTCGCGGCAGCAGCCATTCCCGGACCGTCAGGTCGGGATCAATGCCCTGGTGCATGGGGTAGGGCGTACAATCAGGGTTGCGTTCCTGTGCTTTCTTGGTCCAGACGTCCCAGTACGCAGCGTAGGTGAGGTCGAGGTAGGGTTTCAGCTGCTCGTAGGTGGGTGGGGGTGGTGGCGGACAGGGAACGGCCTGCGGTGGTGCCGGAGGAGCCGGCGGCGCGGGGGGAAGGGGACTGACGGAAGCTGCCGCGGGCGCGGGTGGTGCTGGAGGAGCAGGGGGCGCGGCCGCAGGTGCCGGGGGAGGCGGTGGAGACTGGGCGTAGGCGGTATGCCCGAACAGCAGTAGGAGCCCCATCCAGGCGGTAACGATCAGGCCCATTCTCAGGGTCAGGTTAGGGGTGGAAATTCCGGGATGCTGAAGCATGAGAAAGCGTTTTTTGGTGAAGGAAAAGGGGAGGTAACTTCCGAGTGGACTGCGGGCCCGATGGCCACTCAGGACCTCCAGCAAAGCCAGCTGATAACGGGTTGGGCTCAGACGCAGCGCGTGCATCGCGCCCGTATCGGCCAGTAATTCGTGGTTGTGGATGATGGCCCGTTCAAAGAAGAGGAGCAGGGGGTTGAACCACCAGATCACCCGCAGCAGCCGGATGAAAAGCCGGTCGAGGGTATGGCGCTGGCGGACGTGAACCAGCTCGTGGGCCTTCACCGCCGGTGCGGGTTCCCGTTCGGCGCAGTAGAAAATGCTGCTGCCGAAACTGTGCACGGCGACGGGAGCGTCAAGGGCGTACCAGTTGGCACCTCCCTGGGGGTAGGTCCTGATGGCCCGTTGCTTTTGGCGGTGAAGCCGCCACCAGGCCCGCAAAAGCCGGATCAGTCCAAACAGTACACCCACCAGATAAACGGTCAGGAGCAAGGTGGGAAGAACGGCTGCGTCGGCTTCGGGACCGGTTGAAGAGACAACAACTTCGGGCAAAGTGACCGGCATCAGGATTATTTCTCCGGGAGTGGGCACGACGATCGTCTGCACCGTGATGAACGGAACCAGGAAAGCGAAAGCCAGGCTCCCCAGCAGGTACCAGCGTTTGACCCGATGGTGGGGCGTGGAGGCCAACAGGAAGTGGAAGAGACCAAGGGCGCACAACTGCAGGAAGGCTACCTTGAGGAGATAGCTAAAGATCATCGCCGGAGAGTTTACGGTCAATAATGCGGCGGAGTTCGGCCAGCTGGGCTTCGTTGAGTTCGGTCTCTTCGACGAAGAGGGAAGCCAGGTCCGTGGGGGCGCCACCAAAGAAATCACTGATCATCCCCTTGAGCTGGTGGCCGAAGTAGGCCTGTTTGCTGACGCGCGAGAAGTATTCCCGGCTGTTGCCGTAGGTGCGATACCCCACCAGCTCTTTCTCGATCATGCGCTTCAGCAGGGTGGCCACGGTCGATTTGGCGGGGCGCGGCTCGGGTAGAGATTGCAGCAAATCCTTCATGAAGCAGGGTTCCTGCTCCCAGAGGTGCTTCATCAGTTGTTCTTCGGCTTTCGTCAGCATGTCTAAATTTGTAGCTTTTGTTCTACAAATGTAGACTTAAAATGCACGCACCGCAAGTTTTGGTGGGTACGGGGAGAAAAAATCGCAAAGTTTATCGGTTGACTGCGTGCACTGATGAGCAGCCCGGAGGAAGACCTATTCCGCCCAGATTCCGGTTTTCAGGGTCCAATCGTAATCGGTGTATTCCCGTTTGATGTCTTCTTTCTCGGCGGGAACCACCCCGAATTCCACGAGGAAATCGTCGATGCCGCCACGGTCGGCGAAGTCACCGCGGAACCAGGAGAAGAGGGGGCTGGTGTAGAGCACTTCCTTACCGTCTTCGGTTTTGATTTCACTGTGCTTAGCCAGGTACTTGCGGGTACTTTCGTTGATCTGCTCGTGGTAGGTTTCGGGGGAGTAGACGGCTACCGGCGGGCAGTCGGCGGCGCCACAATTGAGGGCAAAGTGAATCCGCGAGTCTCCTCCCTTAATCTTGAAAGTACGCTCAAATTTATTCTGGAAAAACTGGGGAATGATGCCGAGTCCGAGTCGGTTCTCTCCGCCCCGGATGATGCCGTGCTCGAGGTCGTTGGGACTCATGGTGTGCCCGGCGACGGTAAAGAGGTCGCCACTAAAAAAGGAACTCCGGTCGTCGTACAGACTCGGATCGTTGATCAGTAGGTGCTGCACCACACCGTTGTAGACGTTCACCCAGAAGGCCAGTTTTTCTTCCCGGGTTTGGAGGGCGGCCACCAGTTGGGAGGGTTCGTAGGCCGCGAGCTGGTCGATCATGGCCGTGGCGTCCTGTCCGGCCCGGATGGTCCGCAGAATCTCCTCACTCAACTCGTTGGGGTCGGGGGTGGAGTCGCTGGCGGAAAAGTCTTCGGCGGCCTGGTAGCGCCCGCAGGAAACAAAGAGCAGGAAGCTGAGCAGAACGAGGAAGGAGAAGCGTGACATGATAGCGTTATTATGAAGTGGAGACGGTCCCGAGTTTTGCTTCGCAGCTACCTTCGGTGGTCGCTTAGCTCGTCGGGATCGTTGATTTTTAAGAAAATGCAACGGCGTGCAGGTGCCATGAAGTTGGGAAAGAAGCATTGAATATAGGCATGATCGATTCATTCCGTTCATTGCTCCTTCGGTCATTTCCTTGCACCTGCGCGTAGGCGCCCTAACGTTCAGACAGGTTTTGTTCGTAAACGATCAGGCTACGTAATGGAGTAACAACATATACGGAGGAAACGTGCGGTGTGGATGCCGTGCTTGTCCGCAGGCGACAAACTTTTCCACTCCTTTGCTTCGGGATGTGGCGAAAAAAATGTGCGTATTTTGGCAAAAAAGATCATGCAAAGAAGAACCGTACTGGAACATCTGCTCCTGGGAGCAGGAGGCTTGATGTTACTGCCTGGCTGTACGGCCAGTAAGGAGGTAGCGGCCGCCCGGGAACGGGCCATCGGGGTCCAGCTGTTTACCATTCCCGGTCTGGTGGACCAGGACTTTTCCGGTACGCTCAAGCTGCTGGGAGACATTGGCTATCGGGAGGTAGAGACTTTCGGCCCCTATCCCTTCAGTGCCGAGGTCGCAAAAGAGCAATGGGCGGGAATGAAGCCCATGCTGGGGCTGAAGAACGATGCCTTCTACGGTTACTCTTCGGCGGAAACCGCCCGGATGATGAAGGATAACGGGTTGAGCGTACCTTCCGCCCACACGGACCTCATCACCCTGCGGACGGGCATGACCAAACTGCTCGACGGACTGGCTCCCCTGGAGCCCCAATACGTGGTACTGCCCGCCCTGAGTGACGTGAAGGATCGTGCGAATCTGGACGCCTACCGCCGCCTGGCCGAGGAATTTAACGGATTCGGGGAGCAGATGGCCAGCTATGGCATGCAGTTCGTGTACCACAACCACGGCTACGAACACATCGTCATGGACGGCCAGCAGCCCCTGGATTTTTTACTTGACAACACGGAGGAGGATAAAGTCGCCTTCGAACTCGATATGTTTTGGATGAAGGCCGCCGGAGCCGAGCCCATCAGCTACCTGAAAAAATATCCCGGCCGCTTCAAGATGCTCCACATCAAGGATGCTTCGGAGCCCTTCCGCTTTGCCGGAGACGGCAGCACCCCCGACCAGTGGATGGCGGGATTTGCGAAGATGGCCGATCCCGGAACCGGCGTCCTGGACGTAGCAGAAATCGTGGCGACGGCGGCAGTTAACGGGACGGAGCACTTCTTCCTGGAGCGGGACCTGGCCCCCGAACCGACCGAGACCCTACGGAATTCCTTTACGCAGTTGAAGGGGATGTAGGAGAGGGGGTAGTCTGTTGGTTCGTTGGTATTTTAGTCTGTTAGTCTGTTAGTCTGTTAGTCTGTTAGTCTGTTGGTTTGCTATTAGGCGCGACTGAACCAACAGACTAACGAACCAAATTACTAACAGACTAAGGAACCAAAATTACTAACAGACTAAGGAACCAACAGACCAAGCGTACTCCTTAAAACCACGTTTCGTTGAAAAGCGGGGGAGGCACCGCAAAATGTGGGTTTTGGCCGGGCGGTAGGGGGCATTCGGTAGTGTGTGGAAAAAATCCTTCATAGTTTACGTTCCGGTGAAGAATAAGGCGGGAGAAATCCTTTGTCACTTCGGGGAAAGGCCTTACTTTTGCGGCTCAATTGTGAATCCCCCGTACTCCTAAGTATCAATACATGGCTAACATCGGTCAAGTTAAGCAGGTCATCGGACCAGTTGTCGACGTAAGTTTCGACGGCGAAAATTCAACGCTGCCCGCGATCCTTAACGCTCTTGAGATTACCCGTCCCAACGGCGAAGTGCTCGTACTGGAAGTGCAGCAGCACCTTGGTGAAGACGCCGTGCGCGCCATTGCCATGGACGCTACGGACGGCCTTACCCGCGGAACGCAGGTAGCCGACACGGGACGTGCCATCGCGATGCCCGTAGGGGACGCCATCAAGGGACGTCTGTTCAACGTAGTAGGTGACCCCATCGACGGAATGCCCGCCGTAGAGAAAGGCGACAACGCCCGTCCCATCCACGCTACTCCTCCTGCCTTCGAAGACCTGGCTACCGAAAAGGAGCCGCTCTTCACGGGTATTAAGGTAATCGACCTGATCGAGCCCTACACCAAGGGTGGTAAGATTGGTCTTTTCGGTGGTGCCGGTGTAGGTAAAACCGTATTGATCCAGGAGCTGATCAACAACATCGCCGTAGGTTATGACGGTATTTCCGTATTCGCCGGTGTGGGTGAGCGTACCCGTGAGGGTAACGACCTTCTCCGCGAGATGTTGGAATCCAATATCATCAAGTACGGTGAAGACTTCATGCACGACATGGAGAACGGTGGCTGGGATCTCAGCAAAGTAGACATGAAGGAACTGGAGGACTCCAAGGCAACCTTCGTGTTCGGTCAGATGAACGAACCTCCCGGTGCCCGTGCCCGGGTAGCCCTCTCCGGTCTGACGATCGCCGAGTACTACCGCGACGGTGACCTGAGTGATCCTTCCGGTGGTCGTGACATCCTGTTCTTCGTAGACAACATCTTCCGTTTCACCCAGGCGGGTTCTGAGGTATCTGCCCTGCTGGGTCGTATGCCTTCCGCCGTAGGTTACCAGCCCACGCTGGCCACGGAGATGGGACTGATGCAGGAGCGGATTACTTCCACGAAGCGTGGCTCCATCACCTCCGTACAGGCCGTTTACGTACCTGCGGATGACTTGACGGACCCCGCTCCGGCAACGACTTTTGCTCACCTTGACGCCACGACGGTACTGAACCGGAAGATTGCTTCTCAGGGTATCTACCCCGCCGTGGACCCACTGGACAGCACCAGCCGGATTCTGGACCCCGCCATCATCGGTGAGGACCACTACAACACGGCCCAGCGCGTGATCAACATCCTGGCCCGCTACAATGAGCTGCAGGACATCATTGCGATCCTCGGTCTGGACGAACTCAGCGAAGAAGACAAACTCGTCGTTAGCCGTGCCCGCCGGGTACAGCGTTTCCTGAGCCAGCCCTTCCACGTTGCCGAGCAGTTTACCGGTCTGAAGGGAGTATTCGTAGACATCAAGGATACCATCAAAGGATTCAACATGATCCTCGACGGTGAGGTGGATAAGTACCCCGAAGATGCCTTCAACCTGGTGGGTAGCATCGAAGATGCCATCGCCAAAGGGGAAAAACTGCTGGCCGCAGCTCAATAAAAAGTACCGCGTAGTTTGCCGCCAGTGGGTGGCTGAATTGCCTGACTGTAATACGATAACATGACCATTTCCGTACTTACTCCCGATCGTAAGATCTTCGTTGGCCTGGCCAGTAAGCTTACGCTGCCGGGAACCGACGGTACGTTCCAGCTGCTTGACAACCACGCTCCTCTGGTATCCAGCCTTGCTGGCGGCCGGGTGGTGGTACAGGCCGGAGCCGGAGAATATACGTACTACGACGAAGCGAAGGACGAGGAAGCCATCGGCACCGAAAGCCGGAGCATCACCTTCACAATTGATGGTGGCTTCGTGGAGGTCCTGAATAATGAAGTAAATCTGCTGGTGCAGGGCGCGCGCAATATGCGCTAATGTCCGCCGGTAGTTGATACATGGCCGCCTTCCGAACGGGTTTCGGGAGGCGGCTTTTTGTTTGATCTGATGCTGCAATCAAAAACCACTCAATAGAAAAATGACCGGGGATAAGTCTCCGTTACTTTAGCAGAAGTAAAGCGTTAAGAAAATCTCAAACTCCGGCAACCTCCTAAACCCTCACTTCCCCCATTACTCCAAGGAGCGTAACTTTCAATACTATACCGATTGTACCATGAGAAATCCTAAGTACCTCCTCACCGCTCTCCTGATGGTGTTCACCTTTAGCCTCGCGTCCGCGCAGCTGGTCGTCAAAGTACGACCTAATGCTCCCAAGGCCGCCGTGCGGGTCGTGAAACCTGGCCCTGATTACATCTACATTGCTCCTTCCTGGGCGGTCAAGAAGGGCGTTTACGCTCCGGTAGTGGGCCGTTGGGTGAAGACCCGGCCCGGCTTCAAATACGTACCCGGAAAGTGGGTACGCGTTCAGGGTGGCTGGAGCTGGAGAACGGGAGTGTGGCAGCCCGTGCGTAAGGCCGTGCGTCGTGCGCGGAGAAATGGGTAGAAATTCTGTCTAAGTAGATCACGACTTTCGTGAGCGCCCCCTATCTTGCGGCCCATGAAAGCCATCATTCCCGTAGCTGGAACGGGCGTGCGGCTCCGGCCGCTCACCTACACCCAACCCAAACCCCTGATTCCGGTGGCGGGCAAGCCCATCATCAGTTTCATCGTGGAACAACTCATTGAGTTGGGCATCGAGGACTTCATTTTTATCATCGGCTACCTGGGAGAGAAAATCCGCGAATACATTGAGCGGACCTACCCGCAGCTCAACCTCACCTTCGTCACTCAGGAAGAGCGCATTGGCTCGGCCCACGCCATCTGGCTCGCCCGTGAGCACTACGCCGACGCCGAGGAGATCATGATCTTCTTCGGAGACGCCATCATTGATGCCGACCTGCAGGCCTTCAAGGACTCCAAGCTGACCACCATCGGGGTGAAAATGGTGGATGACCCCCGCAATTTCGGGGTGATTGAATTCGACGCCGACGGCAACATCCGGGGGCTGATCGAAAAGCCGACAATCCCCCGGTCCAATCTGGCCATGGTGGGGTGCTACAAAATCCGGGAGGTGAAGCAGTTCATTCAGGCCTGCACCCACAACCTGGAGCACAACATCCAGAGCATCGGAGAATACCCCCTGACCGACGCCCTGGCACGTATGCTGGAATGGGGCACCAAGTTGAGCCTGATCAAGGTGGACAACTGGTTCGACTGCGGCCGGCGGGATGTCCTGCTGGAAACCAACGCCATCTTTCTCGACCGCCCCGGCTTCGCCACCGACGATCCGCCACCCTACGATAACAGCATCATTATTCACCCGGTCCACATCGGGCCGGACTGCGACATCAGCAACTCCATTGTTGGACCCTACGTCACCCTGGGGGCCAACACCAGGTTAGAGCACGCCATCGTTGCCGACTCCATCATTGGCGATTACGCCCGAATCCACGATATCGTCCTGCGGAATTCCGTCGTCGGCAACGACGCCAGCATTGGCGGCCTGCAGCAGAGCCTCAACATTGGGGATAATACCGAAATCGACTTCAACGGGTAGTCTTCGGGCCTATCCCTCCCAGCCCAGAAAGGTCATCAGCTTCACGTAGTCCTCCGTCCGGTTGCGCAGCCGTTCCCGTTTGGCATACTGCTGGGCTTCCCGCTGCTGTTCCTGAGGAAGTAACGAGATGAGCTCCTTCATTTTGCCGATGGGCCGGGCTACGTAGGGCGCGATTAGGTATACCTCTTCGATGCGGCGAAGGCGCTTTTTGTAGTTGTCGGTATCGTAGGACGTTTTCTGGTAGTTGGGCTCCCGCCACTCAACGCGCTGGTAGAGGCACAATTTTTTACGGTCCGCTTCGGCCAACACTTCCAGCAGCGGCGCGGGTTGACCGACGATTAAGGGGCGGCGATAAGCGAGAAAACGACGGCCGTCTAGGGTGGTGATGGACTGTAAGGACTTGGCGTCAACCTGGAACTCCTTTCCATCCCGGATTACCTCCACGACCTGGTCGTAAAGTTGGATGCGGGCGGGCAGCGTATCCGTCAGTCCTCCCACCAGGGTAATAGAAGCGGGATGAAGCTCGGGATCGATGAAGAGCTTCTTTTTGTCGACTTCGTAGTCAATTTCCGGATTGTTTACGTAAAAGCCGCTACCGAAAATGAGGCGCTGTCCGAAATCCTGATTATCGAGCATCATCTGGGTGCTCTGGTCGACGGCAGACCGCCAGGGATTGGCCCCGACGCGGGTGCTGTCCTGCGCCCGCAGGCCGGATAGACTGAACGAAAGCAGCAGGAGGAGGAAGACAGGAAAAATATTGGTTTGGGGCATGATTTTGGGGCGTTAATGACCGAACGATATGAATTTCCTCGGAGAGTAACAAGATGACGAAACGCCCCGGCATTCGAGGGTGGAAATGCTCCCTCCTTTCGTCAGCGGGTAGACAATTAGGGGTGTTGAGGTGGCTTATGGTAGGTTGTTTTCTACGTCCCGAATGACCGATTTGACCATGTTAAACTTGGAGAGTTTGCCCCCAGAAAGGAGGCGGACAAACCAGTTTTCCTTCAGGCTCAAACGACGAAAAATTTCCCGGTCGCTACATCCCCTTTGGTGAAGAGTAGCAACGTCCTGAAAGAAGGCCTCCAGAAAGTGGAGCTTTTTGGTCAACTGTCGCTTTGCGTTGCTGAGCTGTGGCTTATGCCCGCAAAACATCACGTCAAAGTCCAACTCCAGGATTCTTTTGGTAGAGGCAATCTGTTCCGCCATACTCTCGTCGGCCAGGAAATAGTCGATGTAGGAGTTGATGTAGAGGTCGGCGGAAAAAAGCCAGCGTCGGTTGGGTTCGTAGAGGGCCACCATGTCGGGGGCGTGGCCCGGGATGGGAATGAGGTCAAAGGTGAAACGATGGGTTTCGATTCGCTCCACTTTGGGGATTAAATCCCGCTGGGGAGGCCGGTTTCCCCAGGTAATTTGCTGGGCCAGGCTCAGTGGGGGAGGGGAGTGCATGATCTGGCAGCATAGTGGGGAGGCGTAGACGGGGCACTGGTGGCGGGCCTTCAGGGCCCGCAGGTTGCCGGTGTGGTCTTCGTGGTGGTGAGTGATGAGTATTTGCTCGATCCCCAGCCCCTCCGAAGCCGATTGAACGTGGTGACGGACCCGGCTATGGCCCGTGTCGATGAGCAGTCCGTCGACGAAATACAGGTGGGAAAACAATCGCGGCCGGCCGATGGTCTGGTACCCAAACTTCAGGCCGAGAACTTCCTGATGCGTAAAGGAGTGGGTGATGAGCATGGCGGTTACCCGGTTTTGGAGGGAGCAAATGTAGGGATTAAGTGTAGCGTGCGGAGGTGAATTATCTTGGGTGGTTCAATGATCGCAAGGCCCTATCTGGAGCTGACGCTCCAGCTGCAGACCTTGCTCGTACAGGAGGACCCTTCCAGGGCCCTTCCCGTCAACACTGCATCCTGCGCTCCGGCGCCCAAATATTCAAGACCTTCCAGCAATAACTCATAAAACCCCGGCGATTAATCGGTGGCCGGGGGCGCCACGCCAATTGCCACTATCTTTGAAATACACCACCTGCCTTTTTCATGAGTTCAACGACTACTTCCTTCTGGGATCGCCTCAACAACTGGGCCCGTCGCTCGGTCACCCTGAAGCTGGCCATCATCGGCTTCCTGATCCTCTTCCTGCTCATTCCGACCAGTATGCTGGACGGCCTCATCTACGAGCGGCAGCAACTGCGGGATAACGCCCAGACCGAAGTGGCCTCCAAGTGGGGACTGGCGCAAACCGTCGGCGGCCCCGTGATCTCGGTGCCCTACTACTACGAGACCGCCGGAGGAGAAGACAAGATCATTCCCCATTCCGGCTACGCCCACTTCCTCCCGGACGATATCTCCATGACCGGCGAGTTGGTCCCCGAAGAACGGTACCGCGGCATCTACGTCGTGGTGCTCTACAACACTAAAATAGCCGTGGATGGCACCTTCGGTAATTTTGATGCGGCGGCCCTCAACGTCCCCGAAACCTCCCTGCGTTGGGAAGACGCCCTCTTTACGGTGGGCATCAGTGACATGACCGGCGTGCAGGCGGCCATCGACCTGCAATTCGGTGGCGAGACCTACGATCTCGGACCGGGCACCGTAACCAGCGACGTGTTCAGCAGTGGAGCGAGCGTGCCGATCAACCTGACCGCCGACCGGGATTCCATTGACTTCCGCTTCGCCCTCGACCTCAACGGCAGCTCGGCCATCTATTTCCGACCCTTCGGCAAACGAACGACCCTGGAGCTGACCGGCGGCTGGGCGAACCCCAGTTTCGACGGCACCTTCCTCCCCAAAGACCGGGAGGTCACCGGCGAGGGCTTTACCGCCAGCTGGGAGGTGCTGCAGCTCAACCGGAATTACCCGCAGCAGGGTACGGGAAGTTTTGCGCCTAAAGTACAGGGAAGTGGCATCAACGAATTCACAAATTCCTACCGGTACGACCAATACAGCGGTTTCGAGGACAACACCGACCGCTTTGGTTTGCGCCTCCTCCTGCCCGTGGACGAATACAAGAAGACCTACCGCAGCACCAATTTCGCGGTGCTGTTCATCTTCATCACCTTCCTGACCTTCTTCTTCATTGAGGTCCTCAACCGGCGGCGAGTGCACCCCATCCAGTACCTGCTCATCGGCGCGGCCATCATCCTCTTCTACGTGCTGCTGCTGTCGATCAGCGAGCACCTACTGTTCAACGCGGCCTACTGGATCAGTTGCGCGGCGATCGTGACCCTCATTACGGGCTACAGCTGGTTCATCCTGAAGAACGTCAAACTCACCGCCATTGTGGCCGGACTCCTGCTGGTGCTCTACGTGTTCTTCTACAGCCTGCTGCAGCTGCAGGACTACGCCCTCCTCTTCGGCTCCCTCGGACTGCTGCTCATCCTGGCGGTGATCATGTACCTGACACGGAACATCGACTGGTATAACTTGAATCAGGATTGAGGCTTGAGGATCTAGGATTTAGGCTTGAGGATGTAGGATTCAGGATGTTCCTTAGACCTAAATCCTCAAGCCTAAATCCTCAAACCTAGATCCTCTTTTTATGTCGCAGCGCGCAGGTGCCACCACCTGGGTGGGGCCGTGGTATACGTTAAAATTGGGTACCGGCCGTAACGGCCGGTAAAGTGTAGGCATTAAGGGGCAGTTTTTGGACGACCTCCCTTTGGTAAGCGCTCTCGGATTATCTGACCCTTTTAATTGCCTACCAATGCAACACTTATTTACCCGACCCCGAAGCCTCGGCTTCCTTTTGGTCTTACTGTTATCGTCCATGGCGCTCCAACTCCGCGCCCAGACCACCTTTGACTTTGAAGATTTTTCCGGCACCCTCACCACCAGTCCCGAACTGGAGGCGCTGGGTATTTCCTTCGGAACCCCCTCCGTAAACCTCAACGGCTTACCTCCCCTGACGAATCAGCCCCTTGGGCCGGTGACCGTATTCACCCGTGACGACGCGCCCTCCGGCCGCAACGTCGGGGCGAACTGCAGCAGCGGAATCGGCTGCGAATTTCCTTCCGGCGCGGTCCTCATTGAATTTGCCGAAACCACCGGCTCCATGTCCGTGGCCCTGCAGGGGTTCTCGGAGGACGCCTTTTTTGTCGTGTACGGCTACGACGAAAACGGCAACGTGGAGCGCCTGACCCGCGTACCCGTTTCCACCCAGTGGCAGACCGTCTCGGTACCCGGTGCTAAGGGCTACGTCATCGATATGGAGGGCGGCAACGCCGTACGTACCTTCTTTATGGATGACATTGTCTTCACGAGCCCGGAACCCGATCCCGGTCGGGAGTGCGGCACCGGAGACGAACTGCTGGAACGCCTCGAACTGGACCCGACCTTCCGCCAGGAATTTGAGCGCATCCGCCAGCTGACCGACACTTACCTGGAGGGACTGCTCAATGAACGCGGGGGACTCGCCTTCGGCGGGGAGGTGATCACCATTCCCGTGGTCGTCCACGTAGTTTACAACAACGCCACGGAAAACATCAGCGACGCGCAGATTCAAAGCCAGATCGATATCCTCAACGAGGCCTACCGGGCAACGAATACGGACATCAGTACCGTTCCCGCGGCCTTCGCCCCCCAGATCGGGGACCTGCGCCTCCAGTTTGCCCTGGCCAAACGGGATCCGGACTGTAACCCTACCACCGGCATCACCCGAACGGCCACGACGGCCAGTTCCTTTGACTTCATCTGGAATGCGTCCACCGCCACGGCCCGTAATCCCGTGAAATTCAACAGCACCAACGGGAAGGATGGATGGCCCAGTGACCAGTACCTCAACATGTGGGTCTGTGACCTGACCGGAGGCCTCCTGGGCTATGGCTCCTGGCCCGCCGACCTGGCCGGCCGACCCGCTGAAGATGGGGTCGTTATCGACTACCGCTACTTTGGTGATACCGGCACGGCGACCTCTCCCTTCGATCTGGGGCGCACGGCCGTGCACGAAGTCGGCCACTGGCTGAACCTCCGCCACATCTGGGGCGACGACAATCTGGAAACGGATAAATGTTCCTTCAGCGATGAGGTAGACGATACCCCCAACCAGCGCCTGCAGAATACCGGTTGCCCGACCTTCCCCAGCGTATCCTGCGAGAATGGCCCGAACGGAGACATGTTCATGAACTACATGGACTACGTGGACGATGACTGTATGACCATGTTCACCGTCGGGCAGCACGTTCGGGCGGCGGCGGCCCTGTTTACGGTGCGGACGGACATCCTCGGTTCGGAAGGAAGCCTTCCGCCACCCGAGGCCCCTAACACCCCCGATCTGTGGAGTTCCGATACCTACGATGACGTCGGAGATGAACCCAATGCGACCACGGAAGTGGTTTACCACAGTGCCGACATCTGGGTGCGCCCCACGAACGACGGGATGACCAATCAGGAGCACATCAACCCGGTCTACCGGGCGGACGGTACCCCGAATTACGTCTACGTACGCATCCGCAACCGCGGTTGCGGGGGAACGGAGAGCGGGAACGTTCGGCTCTACTGGGCCAAGGCCAGTTCCGGCCTTTCCTGGCCGGCGCCCTGGGACGGCTCCGTAGCCAGCCCCGCGCTGATGGGCTCTCCGCTGGGCGCCCAGGCCGTTTCCGTGGCCGGCGGAGAATTTACCGTGCTGGAATTTCCCTGGGTGGTCCCAAATCCGGCCGACTACGCCAGTTTCGGCGCGGACCGGGCGCACTTCTGCCTGCTGAGCCGGATCGAGGACGCCGACGGTATGACCTTCCCGGAGACGGGTAACCTGTGGAATAACGTCAAGAATAACAACAATATCGTCTGGAAGAACATCTCCATCGGCACGGAGACTACCCCCGGTGGTCGGCAGACCAACCAGGTCATCGTGGCCAACTACGAAGACGGTGAACGCCTCATTAACCTGGATTTTGACCTTCCGCAGGACGCCCAACGCTCCATTTATGATTACGGCCAGGTGTTTGTTAACCTGGGCCCCCTCTACGAACGCTGGGAGAATAACGGCGGCCAGGGGGCTGCCGTGGAGCCCCTGGGCGATGGCCTGGTAGCCATTTTGGACAAGGGGGCGAGCATTGAGGGCATCCCCCTGGAGCCCGGAGCACTTGTTCCGGTAGACGTCCTGTTTGATCCCTTTCCCCAGGGACAAATCAATACCGTTCACCGGTTGAACATGACGCAGGTCGAAGCCCAGACCAACGCACCCATTGGCGGTAACCAGTTCCGCTTTCCCACCTTCGCACCGGGGATTCTGTTCCCCGAACCCGGCGGGGGAACGGGGCAGAACTTCCCCCCGGTGTTCGTTGATTGTCCGGACGGCGTACCCACGGGCTGTGAGTTCCCCGTGACCGTCCGCGTGGACATGAGTAACGTTCCCGAGCCGGATAACTTCCTGGGTAACTTCACGGGCTTCCTGCGCTACGACCAGACGGTCATGGAGTACGTCGGCGGAGCGGAAGTACTCTCGGGATACGCCGGATTCGTCAATCCCCTGCCGGGAGTGATCGCCTTTAACGGGGCCGACGCCAACGGGCAGGCCGGAGACGTGGCGGTTTTCCGGGCGACCTTCCGGGCGCTGGCGGCCCCCGGGTCGGTGCTGGCCACCAATCTGGAGGTGCCCACCCTGGCCTCGGCGGTTACCTTCCGGGACCTTTCCACCACGGCCACCATCTTTGATTGTGAGTTCCCCGTCCTCGAAGAGCAGCTACTGGGCGACGTAAACGGTGATGGCCTCATCAACTCTACCGACGCCGCCATGATCCTGGCCTTCAGCGTCGGAAACCCCATTCCGGCCATCGCGCTGGAGCGGATTGAGGCGGGCATCGGCAACGTGGACGGTAACAACCGCACCAACGCCCGGGATGCCCTCATCATTCTGACCTACGAGATCGGGTTGCCGGTGGATTTCCCCGTCGGAACACCCGTTTGCCCGAATCAGTCCACGGATAGTTTCCGGGGAGAAGAAGGTGGCAGAAGTGCCCTGACGGCTCCGGTAGAAATCATGCCCGAGCTGGAGGAGGATGGTCAGTATCTGATTCCCGTGGTGGTGGATCTTTCCGACGCCCCCGAAGCGCTGGGCAGCTACCAGCTGCAGCTTGACTGGGACATCAACCGCTTCGCTTTCGCGGCGCTGGTACCTTCCCCAACCCCCGGTTTTGAGCGGGCCACGGTGAATGAGTCCCGCGTAGCCGAAGGCGTCCTTCGGATGGCCCACGCCAATCCGTTGGGTGCGGGCCAGCGCGTGACCATCGCCCAGCTCCGGCTGACGCCCCTAACCGACGAGGATCAACTGCCCGAAGTGGGGATTCATATCGAAGACCTGAGCACGGCTCATACCCTGCGGACCATTACGCCCGAGATCGTCCGTAACCAGACGACCTCCCTGGCTGACCAGGCCCTTTCCAACCTGAAGGTGACCGTGGTGCCTAACCCGAGCCGCGGAGAAACGCAGCTACAGTTTTACCTGCCCCAACCAACGCATCTGGAGGTAGCCGTTTTTGACGGACAGGGAAAACAGGTAGCGCTGGTGGCCGACGCAGCCTACGGAGCTGGACAACACAGCTTCCCCTGGCGTGCCCGGCAACAGTTGAGCAATGGCGTCTACTTCGTCCGGATCCGATCCGGGCAGGACGTACTTACGAAGCGCATCGTTTTGCTGCGCTGATGACCTAAGGAATGGGGGAAGTAACCCCGTAACGAACCCTCTCCGGTCCGCCGGGGAGGGTTTTTTATTACTGGTCTACCCGGCGGTTGCGGTAGGCGACCGCCGCCCGGTAAACGAGCAGACAGAAAATAGCGACCCCGATGCCGAGGTAGAGGTAATTGAGTTGGCCGGCCTTTCCCAGGACGGCCACGAAGGAAATCGTGACCAGGAAGAAGGTGGGTACTTCGTTCCACAGCCGCAACTGCCAACCGGAAAAGGGTGTTTGGCCGGCCTGCATGGGGCGCATGAGCTTCACTTTGGTGTAGATCTGGTAGCCTACCAGCATGACGAGCAGCAGCAGCTTCAGGTGCAGCCAACCGGGCGTTCCCGCAACGAAGTAGTTGACGTTGGCGGCGATCATCACCAGACCGGCGGTCCAGGTGATCATCATGGCGGGATTGACGATGATCTTGTAGACGCGGTCTTCCGTAGCGGAGTACTCCTCGTGCAAAACTTCCCGGCGAATTCCGTGGCGGAGCAGGGCATCCGCATCGCCCTCCGGCGCCGGTACGCTGACGGCCTCGGCGTGATTCACCAGCACCCGTCCGAGGTAGAAAAGTCCGGCAAACCAGGAGATGAAGCCCACCACGTGCAGGGCCTTACAGATCAGGATCAAGTTCATGGCCGCAAATTACGGTGCCGTCAGGTAGGAAACGGCGGATCAAATGGATCCGGCTCCGAATTTGAAGGTGCCCTGACGAATGGCGGTCCGGCGAACCTTTCCGCAGCAATTGAGGTTTGGAGGAATAACCGCCGGATACTCGCCGAATATTCTCGATTCCCCAAAGCATTGACCAAAAGAAACATTCTTAAAAAGGCCCTTAAATGGATTGGCTGGTTCATCACCGGCCTGGCAACCCTGTTGGTGGTGCTCTTTCTGGTCGTGCAACTTCCCTTCGTTCAGCAGTGGATTACGGGGAAGGTGGAAAATATCGCCCGAAAACAGCTGGATACGGATCTGGGCATCGGAGAAATCCGGTGGAAATTCCCTTCGGAGGTTTCGGTACGTGACGTTTATCTCAATAATCCCGCGGGAGACTCCATTGCCCGCCTGGAATATCTGCGGGTGGGCCTGAATATGTTTGCCCTGCTGGAAAAAGAAGTACTGATCACGGAGGTCACCGCCCGGGAGGTTTTTGCCGACATCAGAATGGGCGATTCCCTCGGTAATATTGGCTTCCTGCTGGAAATGGGCAGTCAAAGCGCAACGCCGGCCGCCGCCACGGACACCAGCACGGTCACCCCCTGGAGCATCCTGGCCAGTAACGCCAAGCTAGACCTGGCGGCAGTAGACATTTTTTACCAGGACGAAGCTACCGGAACCACCCTGTCCACCATCGCCGAACGCCTCGTGGGGCGGGTGGACGAACTCGACCTGGGGCAGCAAAAATACCTGCTCGACTACGCCGAATTGTCGGGAGCTAGCGTGAACCTGAGCCTGTTCCCGCAGGGCCCTACGGTTCCGGACACCACGGAATCCTCTCCTACGCCAATCGACCTGGCGGCGGAAGACATCACCATCACCGAAAGCGACTTCACGCTGCGGATGGATAGCCTGGGTCTGGCCCTGGGCCTTCCCCTGGCCCACCTCGACAACGGTACCCTGACCACGGAGGGGCTACTGGATTTCCGGGCGGCAGGATTCGAGCTCAGGGAGGCAAGCGTTCGCCTGGACATGCCCGCGCCACCCATTGCGGGACCGGGAATGGACTACAATCACCTGGACGTGTCGGCCATCAACGTGACCACCGGGGACCTGGCCTATCTCGGAGATTCTTTGCACCTGCGCTTGCGCCAATTGACGGCCAACGAACGTAGCGGACTGCAAATCCGGGAAACCGAAGGCACCCTCACGTATACGCCCGAATTCCTGGGGTTAGAGGAGTTTACTTTGCAAACCGGGGCGAGTAGCATCCGCAGCGATAATACCGCCATCAATTACGACTTTGCCGGGGGCTCCCCGGAGGACCTGATCGCCAGACTTCAACTGGATGGCTATCTGGGCCTGAACGACATTTATCTGCTGGCGCCGGAAATTGGGCGAGAACCGGTGATCGCCGGGAACCGCTCCCGGAAGTTGGATTTTTCCGTGCGGGCACGGGGCAGTCTGGCCGATATGGCCATTAGCCGGATCCAACTGCGGGGACCCGGCGTCCGGGTAAACGGAAGCGGACAAGTTCAACTCCCCCCGGACCAACGGAACATCAGCGGGCGTTTTTTTCTGAACGAGCTCAGTGTGCTGCCCGGCCCCCTGTTGCCGCTTATCCCGGAAGGAATGCTCCCCGGCGGTATCGACTGGCCGGAACGGATCGTGGCCGAAGGGCGGGCGGAGTACCGCAACGACCGGCTGCAACTCAACCTGTTTGCCGTGGAAAACCGCAGCTTCGGCAACGGTATGCAGTCACGGGTGCGCACCAATGGGGTCGTGGACGGACTGCAAAGTTACCCGCGAACCAGCCTGGACGTCAACCTGGATACCCTGCTGGCTACGCGCAGCACCCTGTTGGCCTACCTGCCACCCGGCACGCTGCCCGAGGACTACCGGATTCCCGACTTCGTCCGGGGCAGCGGAACGGTGACGGGGCCACTGGATTCTCTGGACGTGAACCTCCGGCTGTCCCTGCCGGGAGAGGAAACCTACGCCACCATCCGGGGGCAGATCAGTAACGTTTTGGAACCGGACAACTTACGACTGGACGTAGACGTATCGGACCTGGCCATCAACGTCAGCGACATTCGCTCCATCCTACCGGATAGCCTGCTGCCGGACAACCTCAACCTTCCAAACCTGAGCATCCGTAACGCCAGCATCTCCGGAACGCCGAACAACCTGACGTTTGACGTTCCCCTCAGCACCACCAACGGGCAGTGGACCATTCGCGGGAGGTACAATCCCAGCGACCTGGACGTCAAAGTAGACGTTAAAGACCTGAATTTGCCGGAGCTGTTTACCGGGCAGTACCGCGATACGCTCGAGACGCTACGTCTTGGCCGATTGGACATTGCGGCGGAGGTGCGCGGTCAACTCACGCCCGAGAACCAACTTGCCGTAGCGGCCTCGATCTCCGAAGCGGGCAGGGGAGAAATTATGGATTTGACGGCCACGATCAACGGAAGTGATTACGCCGGGGAGTTCAACCTGACCCATCCGGCATTCCTGGCCGAAGGTAGGGGTAACTACCGGATCGGACCCGACAGTGTCGTCCTGGCCGAAGCCGAACTGAACATGCGCCGGGTGGACCTGCAGCGGTGGGACATCACCGAGGCGGATCTGCTGCTGGAGGGCCGGTTGACGGCCCGCACCGTGGGCCTTGACCCCTACAGTACGGAGGCACTGGTGCGGTTTGAAGACGTTTTCCTGCGGGGCCCCGCCGGTAGCAGCTACGTGGATAGCCTGGTGGTGGAGGCCAGCCTGCAGGATTTGGACAACGAGATTTACGTACGCTCGGACGTCCTTGACGCGGAACTGCTCGGGCGGTTCGACCCCGTCAAGACGCCGGCGAAGATGGTGCAGTTCATCCGGGCTTACTGGGAGGAGGATTTACGGCAGCCCGTGCCCGTGGAGGACGGTGAGCGCCTGGATTTTACGCTACAGCTGAAGCGCCCGCAACCCCTCACCGGAGGGCTGATTGATGGCCTCGTGGCGCTGTCGCCCATGCAGGCGTCGCTGCTTTACCGGGATGCGAGCCCGGAGCTGCTGATGAACCTTGATTTGCCCGAGATCAATTACGCCGGGCTGGAGGCCCGGGGGCTGGCCTTCCGGGCCGTCGGGGATCCGGAGCAGTTGACGTGGGAAGCCGACTGGGCCGACATCAGCTACGCAGAGCAGGTCGAACTCGGGCGGACCCAACTCAGCGGAGAAACGGTCGATGACCAGCTGCTGGTGGAGCTGAAGCTGTATTCCGAAGAGGATAGCCTACGGCACTACCTCGGCCTGTTGGCCGATCCGGAAATGGATACCATTCGTCTGGCCCTGGAACCCGAACAACTGCTCAACTTTGAGCCCTGGGCGGTGCCGGTCGATAACGAAATTCTCATCGCGGGCGACCAGCTCATCGTCCGCAACTTTGCGCTGCGGAACGGCGAGCAATCCCTGGAAGCCAACAGCCTGGAACCGGGGGACGTTACCGTACGCTTTTCCGACTTTGAACTCCGCACCCTGAGCCGGATTGTGTTCTCCGAGGAAGAGGTCGCCCGGGGAGTGGTTAACGGAGAGGCGGAACTGGATAACGTCCTGACCAACTTCGGCCTGCAGGGAGACCTGCGGGTGGATAACCTGGGCTGGATGGGAACCAAAATCGGGGATTTGCGGGCGGAAGTCGGCAGTGCAGACGAGCAGACCTACCTACTGGACGTATCCCTCACCGACGCCGGAAACCGGCTGACGCTGGACGGGAGCTACGCCCTCGACGGTCCGATGGACCTGGACCTGAATATTGAGAAGTTGCAGCTGGCCAGCGCCGTACCCTTCAGCCTGGGCTACCTGGTGGACCCTACGGGCTACCTCACGGGGTCGCTGCAGCTGGGGGGCACCATCGCGTCCCCCACCTTCGACGGTAGCGCCAGCTTCCGGGAAGCGTCGCTGATCATCAGCCTGCTCGGAGAAAGGTTCCGCCTGGGCGAAGATCCCATCCGTTTCCAGAACAAAACCGTCAATTTCGGGGATAACTGGTTGATCTACGATTCGCGGGGCGCCGAGGCGCAGGTGCAGGGCAATGTGCGGGTGCAGTCCCTGGACCGCATCCTACTGGACCTTCGGGTGGTGGCCAACGATTTCCTGGCCATCAACAGTACGGAGGAAGACAACGAAGATTATTACGGCTATATGCCCGTAGACGCCGAGGTTGACATCGGAGGCACGGCCACCCTGCCGCGCATCACCGTGGACGCTTCGGCCAAGGAAAACTCCCGCATTACCTACGTTTACCGGATTCCCGAAGAAGGCCTGGTGGAAAGCGAAGGTGTGGTGGCCTTCATCGAGCAATACCGCTGGCGGGACGTTAACCGCAGGGATACCCTGAACCAGGATACCGTCGGGCTGCAGCGGACGGGCATCGACCTGGTGCTCAACCTGAGCGTTACGCCGGATCTCCTCGTCAACGTTATCGTAGACCCCATCAGCAAGCAGCAGTTTACGGGGCGGGCCACGGGTGACCTGACGATCCGGGTGTACCCCGACGGGCGGCAGGAAGCCGCCGGCCGGGTGGTGCTGACCGAAGGCTACTACGATTTCATTTATCAGAACATCATCAATAAGCGGTTTCAGGTGCTCGCCGGAAGCTCGGCGAGCTTCAACGGTCCGCTCATCAATCCTCAGTTGGACCTCAACATCCGCTACCTGTCCCGGACCTCTCCCTTGCCACTGGTTCAGGGCGTGCTGGGGGAAAGCGCTACCGTGGCCGGACTTCGGCGCCGGCAGACCTTCTACGTTGACGTTGGGTTGAACGGTGATTTACAGTCCAGCAACATTACCACCAATGTCTCCTATCCCGAAGACGCCGAGGGCAACCTCGGCCTGGACGTGGTCTCGGATGCCCTGGGTACCCTGCGCCAGGACGAAAGCCGGATGACCACCACGGCCTTCCAGCTCCTGGCCTTCAACAGCTTCAACGTACCCCTGCTAGAGCAGGGGGCCGGCCAGGAAAGCCTCGTCAACACCACCCTGGATCAGCTGATGGGCAACTACCTGAATAGTTTTGCCGATCAGCTCATCGGCTTCGTCGAGCTGGATTTCGGGGTAGACAGCTACCAAAACGAAAACACCGGTACGACGGAGCGGAACCTACGGGTAAGTCTGCGCAAAAGCTTGTTTGACGACCGGGTCATCATCAGTGTGGACGGCGTCGCGGGTACGGCAGAAGACGAACTGTCCGGAACCAATCAGACCTACCTCGATAACATCACGGCTGAATACCTCATCAACGAAGACGGCAGCTTCCGCCTGAAATTCTTCAATGACCGTGACCGCGACATCCTCGTGGGGGGTAACGTCGTTCGCTTCGGGGGGCGACTCACCTTTGGTAAAGACTTTGACCGCCTGGGGTGGAGCAGAAAGAAGGACCAAGAAAAAGAAAAGGAATGATGCCCGGGAAACACCACACTAATCATTTTCTTTTTGCGGGTCGGGAAGTCCGGCCGGAAGGGGCGGGTCCGTTCGGCTTACCCGTCTGGTTTTTCCTGTCCCTGTTGTCGCTTGCCCTGGGAGCAAGCAGCTGCAACGTGACCAAGTACCTACCCGAAAACGAATACCTCTACCGCGGGGCATCGGTGACCATTGAGGCCCCCGATTCGGTCAGCGTGGGGGATTTGGAGTTGGCGGCGAACGGCGTGCTGGAAAACAGCACGAACCAAAAAGTACCCCTGCTCGGCTACTATTCGGTGTGGCGCTATTACCGCTGGCAGGAAAAGGCAGACAAGCGCCCGGAGAAGTACGAGGGCCGCGAAGAGAAGGGCGACGAACCCATTTTCTATGACGATCGCCTGGCCGGAACGGTGAGCACCCTGCTCGAAAACCGGGCCAGCAACAGCGGATACTTCAACAATGAAGTTTCCTATCAACTGGACACCAACCGGCAGACCCGCGAGATCAGCGTCGCCTACGAACTGCGGGTGGGGCATCCCTACCGACTGGACTCCACGGCCTACTTCCTGACGGACTCCTCGGTAGCAAAAGTGATTCGGGACCCGGAGGTTCCCAACCTCCTCGAACCCGGCACCCAGTATAATCTGGACCTGATCAAAACCCAGCGGCAAAACTGGGAGTTGGCCCTGCGGCGTGCGGGCTATTACTACGCCCGCAGCGACGACTTTCTTTTTCTGGCCGATACCGTGGCGGGAAATCACCAGGTAGACATGCTGGTGAAACTAAAGGATGGCGTTCCGCCAAACCATCTGGCGCCTCAGCGGATCGTAGAGGTTAACGTATACCCAAACCGTGATCCCCAGGTCCGGGCTGCCGCCCGCCGTCCGGACACCACCCGGGTGGGCGGACTGACCATCATCTGTGAGGACTGCCCCCTGCGCCCGGAAATCGTCGATGAGGGTTTCGCACAATCGGCGGGTGATCTTTACAGTCCCGTAAAGCACGACAAGACCCTGCGGCGTCTGGCGGATTACAACACCTTCCGCTACATCAGCCTGAACTACGAGCGGGTGCCGGGGACGGATACGGCCCTGGTGCTCAACGCCTACCTGCAGCCCCGCCTCCGGCGAAGATTTGAGGGCGAAGTTGGACTTACCTACAATAACGCCCAGTATTTCGGACCCAATTTGCGGTTGGCCTACATCAACCGTAACCTGTTCCGGGGGGCGGAGTTGCTGCGCATTGAAGGAGACTTCAGTTACGCAGTCTTTCTGGGGGATGACAACAGTTCCCGGATTCCGCGCTCGGGTATCTATGGCCTGACGGCTAGTCTGCAGGTACCCAGGATGTGGCTGCCCTGGCAGCGGAAGGAAAACCCGCAGCTGATCACCAGTGGAACGGTAGTCGAAATGAGTGGCAAGTTGGAAACGCTGAACCTGAACCTGGCCGGATTTTCGGGGGAGATCGAAACCCAGTCCCTGGGGGAACTGGCCGAGATAGTGGAGACAGATTCCACGGCCAGCGAACGGATCAGTCTGCTGCAAATTGGCACCAAGCTTGGGTACACCTGGCGGCAGCGCATCGATAAGACGCACCTGTTCTATCCCTTCAGCCTGCGGTTTCAGAACCCGGGAGTACGTAATGAGGAGGTCCTGGACCTGGCCCGCGGCCTCGGGGTGGCCCCGGGAACGGAAGTGGCCGGTCCGAGTCGGTTTGACCGGATGATCGTCCTCTCCCCGGAATACATCTTCAACTACGATACCCGCAAGGATGGAACCGGAAAGCACGAGCTCTTCTGGCAACAAACGGTTTCCCTGAACTGGAACAACATCTTCCCCGTAGGCACCCGGAACTTTTCCGACGGTCGGGAAACGAGCATTTACCCCATTCTGGAAACGGACCTGCGCTATTACTGGTCCTTCAGTTCCCAGCAACAACTGGCCATTCGCCTGCACGGTGGAATTGCCTACCCCTTCTCCGAGCGGGCCATCGTTCCCTACTTTGACCTGTTCACCATTGGCGGTCCGAACAGTCTTCGGGGGTTCATCCCCCGGCAGCTCGGTCCGGGCCGCACGGCGCCCATCAACAACAACCTACTCACCTTCGGTGGCTACGGCAACGTGCTACTGGAGAGCAGCGTGGAATTCCGCCAGCGGCTGTTCTATCCCCTGGAGCTTGCCCTTTTTGCGGATGCGGGAAACATCTGGACCTACCGCACGGAACTGGAACCCCTGGATACCGACTTCCGGGCCGCCAACTTTTTCCGTGAACTGGCCCTGAACGCGGGCGTAGGCTTCCGCTTCGACCTGCAATTCCTCGTGCTCCGCCTAGATCTGGCCAAACCCCTCCGGATTCCGTACGAAGACATTCTGGCGGATCAACGCATCCCCAACCGGGTCGTGGGGGATGCCCCGGATCGCTCCCTGCGGTACGTGATCGCTTTCGGATACCCTTTCTGATCGATGGGGTGCCGTTTCCGGAGCAGGGCCTTAGCTTTGACGCAGCAAAATTAGCTGTATGGCCACCACCGACCGACTCCGCCCCTCCCGCTACCCGAAGCGGGCGCACTACGATGCCGAAACCATCTATCCGATTCTCGACGAAGCGCTCTTTTGTACCATGAGTTTTGTCTGGGAGGGTCGGGTACGCAGTATTCCCCAATCGATCGTTAGGGTGGGGGACAGCGTCTACTTTCACGCCTCGGTGGGCAGCCACTTCTTCCGCAGCCTGGCCCAATTGGATGAGGTATGCATTACGGTGACCCTGGCGGACGATATCGTGGTGGCCAAAACGGCCTTCAACCATTCCATCAACTACCGCTCGGTGGTGCTTTACGGGAAACCGACCGTGATTGAGGACCAGGAATTGAAGTACGAAGCCTTCAAGCAACTGACAGAAAAAATGGTACCCGGTTCCTGGGATTACCTGATCCCAATGACCCAAAAACAAATGGACAAGACGATGGCCATCGGCGTGCCGATTACCGAAGCTTCGGCAAAGGTTCGGCAGGGACCACCGACCTTCGTCGAAGCGGAAGCGGACCACCAAATCTGGACGGGACTGATCCCCATCGCGCCGCAGCGGGGAGCGGCCGTTACCGGGCCGGATGCGGGCGATATTCCGCTGCCGGACCACCTCAAATAAAGGTCAACGGTCGCGTGGTGCGGGTAGGTACCCCCCTTCCCGCAACGCCCGTTCTCCCGCTACCGGATGTATGCTTCCGTCTTTAAGAAGGAAGTTGCGGTCCGCAATCCGCAGCACGTGCCGGTAGTAATGGTCGGTCAGCAGAATGCCCTTGGATTTCTTTAGTTCGGTGAGCCGTTCTTCGATCAGTTCTGCGTACTGCGGATCAATCATGGAGAAGGGTTCATCGAGCAGCAAGAAGGGGTGGGGTAGGTGCGCCACCAGCAAAATTTCTACGTACTTCCGCTGACCGACGGACAGCTCTGCGGGGGTGCGATTTTCGATCTGCGAGACCGTCGGGGCGTAGAAGATGCTGTCCAGCGTTTCCTCATCCTGGAAATAGAGCGGTACGATGTTCCGAATGCGCATCCTGGCGGGCAGAAACTTGTGCTGGGGCAGATAGGCGACCCACTGATCGGGGATGACGCGTTTCGGGGCGATCATTTTCTCGTCCATCGTCAGACGGAGGGCGTCGGAGCGTGTAGCGGAGCGGAATCCTCGATTTGATCGGGACAGGGTGCCAAAGATCATCCTGAGGAGCGTAGATTTTCCGCTTCCATTTCTCCCAAAGAGGCCCACGATCTCTCCGCGTGATACCTCCAGGGACAAATCAGAAAATACCCATTTTTTCCCGAAAGACTTGGTGGCGTTCCTGATGGACAGTTTCATGAGAACAGCTTGCTGATGATGGCGAACGCGCCAAGCGCGATGACGACCACGATGAGGTTGAAGACCCATACCCGCGCCATCAATGCTCCTTTGGTGTAACCCAGGTTCCGGTAGAAATAATACTCGGCTTCCCGGAAATAGCCGTACCCCAGGAAGCCAACGCCCGTACCGAAGGAAGCAAAGGTGAGCAGCGACCACACCGGACCGGCGTAAAGCCCCACGAGGATGGAAAATCCCAGATTAAACAAGGTGGTATCAAGGTAGTATTTCCAAATGGCCGGCATATCAATCGGGGAGTGCTCTTTCCTATTGACGCCGCCTTGCCGTCCCTTGTGTTTTAAGGAAAGGTTAAAGTGGAGCAATTCATCCCGGATGATGGCACCCGGGAATGATCTGGGCACCTGCTCCGCCATAATTCAACTACTCCACCGTAAACCGAAAAACTCCCTAAGGACTCCTGTTTCAGTGTTGGCCGCGCTGATTGCTTTGCTTTACGACCGGCCTGCGCTTGCCCGACCATGCCCACCACGGGCGGGGAGTAAGCTTCTTCCAGGGGGGGGGCTTTGGACTGGACCTTAATCTTTGCCATTACGACCGGCTTGCGGAGCAAGCCTATTCCGGTGGATTTCGTTCAGCCTTCTTTGCCTCAGCCCAACGATCGGCTTGCACTTGCCGACCATGCCCACCACGGGCGGGGAGCAAGCCTATTCCGGTGGATTTCGTTCAGCCTTCTTTGCCTCAGCCCAACGATCGGCTTTCACTTGCCGACCATGCCCACCACGGGCGGGGAGCAAGCCTATTCCGGTGGTTTTCGTTCAGCCTTCTCTTTTGCCTCAGACCAACGATCGGCCTGCGCTCGCCCGACCATGCACACCACGGGCGGGAAGCAAGCTTTTTCCGGTGGTTTTCGGTCAGGGTAATCAATGGTGGACTTCACCCCAACTGAATACCGGATTTTGGGACTCACCCCGCACCGGGGAAGCCCCGCCACTCCCTTACTTCAGCTTCGCCAGTCGTTCCTCGATGTCCTGCACGTTGGCGGCGTAAACCTCCTGGTCCATGTCCTCTTTCTGGCGTTTGAGTAGGCTGAGACAGGTGCCGAAGCCTTTGCGGGCAGCCCCGATTTTCCCCATGCTCGCCAGCAGCATAGCGTGTTCTTTGGTCAGCCGAAAATTGTCTGGATACTGCCCGAGCGACCATTCCATCAGGGCCACCGCCTGCTCGGTATGTTCCAAGCGCTCCAGCTCCCTGGATACCGATCGGAGATAGCGATCGGAGGGCAGGTCCGCAAAACCATACTTCGATTTATTCTTAGCGTAGAAGGCATCGAGTCGTTCCTTAAGGGGCGTGCTCCCGTCCCGGGCAAAGTCGACGATGTTTTTCATGTCCGCCCGAAAGGCCCGGGTCTGCCGCAGGGCGCCGTCCAGCACGGAGGGGCCGACGACGGACCAGTGGTCCAGTCCCTCGAAAATCGTTTTTTCCCAGTACAGGCCGTGATCGGGCTGGGACTGCAACAGGGCATCGATGCGTTTGACCGCTCCGCCGAACAGCTCCTCCCGCTCCCCGACGGTGCCGGCCGAGCAGTACAGAAATTTATGGAGGGGCTTTCCCTGCGCCAGCCGATCGGTGGCATCGGGCAGGATGTTGTTGTTTCCCGGCCGCAGGGCCGGGCTGATGGCCACGTAGCCATCAAATAAGTCCGCGGCCTTCCCAAAAAGGGTATGCAACACGAACAGCCCCCCGCTTGAATGACCAATGATGGATCGATATTCCTGCCGGTCGGGATACAGAGAGTCGATTAGTGGAAAGACTTCATCGCGGAAGTGTTGCTGCAGGGCGTCCGCCCGACCCTCCCGTTCTGCTTCGGGAGACATGGGCATCGTGAATTCCTGTCCCCGTCGCCTGGCGTGGATGCCCACCACGATGGTGGGCGTAATCTTGCGAGCGTTCACGTTATACTCCAGGGTTTTGACCACCAGGTCAATGAAGGGAGCGTAGTGACCATCGAGTACGTAGGTGACGGTGTATCTCACCTCCGGACGATTGTAGTAGTTGGGAGGAAGGTACACCGTCACCTTTCGCTCGTCGCCGAAAGCTTGTGAGGTAATGGTGTGCTCAATGGAAAGTGGCTGGGTATCCTGGGCCCGCACGGGTGTCAGGCCCATCAGGAGAAAAAAGGCAATTACTAGTCTCATATCCTTAGGGACGTAAGTTTTCGGAGAACGTTGCCTCTAAAAGCAATCTGCCCCGCCGGAATTGTCCGACGGGGCAGATTTTAGAGTTGGCCTGGATAATTAAGCCTGTATCCTCAATCCTCAGGCTTATAGCCTCATGCTCACTTCACCTCCAGCATGGTTTTGGCCTCCTGGTCGCCGACGCTGAGTTTGAGGGTGTATTTGCCGGCCCGGAGGTAGTAGGCACCATTGTCGGCGGCCTTGACGTCAACGGGGTCCTCGTCTTCTTTTTTATCCTTGTTGAGGAGGGCGGTGTAGGCCGCCACCTTATCGGCGGCGACGGAGAGGTCGTAGCTGAGGGTGCCGAAGCCCTCCGCCAGCTCTACTTCCATACTTTGCAGGGTGGTGCCGTCGTCGGCCATCACCTCCAGCATTCCCTTGCCGGCTACCGGGGAATAGACCGCTACGTCCCGTTTTGGGCTGGTGTCATCGCTGTACCAGCTACTGGCACCGTAACGGGAGGAATAACGGGCCGGAGCCACTTTACCCATCGTCAGCGACGGTGACGCCTGACCGGCAATTTGTTGCAGCAGGGTGACGTCGGTGCGGTAGATGGACCGACCGTGGGTGCCGATGACGAGGTCTTTGGCCGTCGTCTGCACTACGAGATCATGGACGGCCACGTTGGGCAGATCCAACGGTCCGGCGGAGAAACTCTTGCCGCCATCCATGCTGACGTAGAGGCCGTGGTCGGTTCCTACGTACAGCAGCTCGGGGTTGGCCGGGTCCTCCAGAATGACGTTGACCGGTTCGGCGGGGAGGTCCATCCCGATGCGTTCCCAGGTTCCGCCCTGGTCTTCACTTCGGTAGACGTAGCTGTTGAAGTCGTCGTAGCGGTAGCCGTTCAGGGTCAGATAGACCACGTTTTCGTCGTGGTGACTGGCCTCCACGCGGCTTACCCAGAGGTCTTTGGGTAGGCCGTTGTTGAGCTTGACCCAGTTGGCGCCGCCGTCAGTGGTGCGGTGCACCAGGCCGTCGTCGCTGCCGACGTACAGCAGCCCGAAGCGGAGCGGACTTTCGTCGATCGTCGTCAGGGTGCCGTAGGCCACGTCTCCCTTCTTGCCGCCCTGGGTGAGGTCGGGGCTGATGATCTCGAACTTGTCGCCCCGGTTGAAGCTGCGGTGCAGGAAGTTGCTGCCCATGTAGAAGAGTTCGGGCACGTGCTTACTGACCAGGATGGGGGATTGCCAGTTCCAGCGGTAGGGGCGCTCCCCGAGTTCGTGCTTGGGGGTGATGAACTTGCGTTCTCCCGTTTTGGGATTCACCCGGGCGTAGTTGCCGAATTGCAGACCGACGTAAACGGTTTCGTTGTCGCGGGGGTCCACTTCCACCTGCATGCCGTCACCACCGAAGAGGCGTTCGTAGGGGTACTGCCCGCCACCGTGCCAGCCGCGTCCGGGGCGGTAGTTGCCCGGTCCGCGCCAGGTGCCGTTGTCCTGCAGGCCGCCGTATACGCGGTAGCCATCGGGGTGGTCGTCTACGGCAATGGCGTAGAATTGCCCCACGGAGGGCATGTTGGCCTTGAACCAGTTTTCTCCGCCGTCGTAGCTGATGTTCACCCCGCCGTCATTGCCGTTGATGAGGTGATCCGGCCGGTCGGGGTTGATCCACAGCACGTGGTGGTCACTGTGTACGTTGTCGCCGTTGGCGCCACTCCAGGTTTTCCCGCCGTCGGTAGACTTGACCATGGGGACGCCCAGGGCGTAGATGGTGGACGGATCTTCCGGATGCACGGTGAGGAATCCGAAGTAATAGCCGTAGCTGAAGTAGATGCCGTCGAGGTAGTCCTCGTGGGTGCGCGTCCACTTACGGCCGTCGTTGGTGGTGTGGTAAAGTTCGAAACCCTTCACCGGCGTGTCGAACAGCAGGGAATTGGCGTCTTCCAGGTATTCTACGAGTTGGACGGGGCGCAGTTCTCCGTCGGCCACCCGTTTTTTGAGGGCGCTCGGCTTCAGGTCACGGGGGAAGCCGTTGCTGCGCAGGAAGCTGCCGAGCTCCTTATCGTCGACGTCGGCGAAAGCCGCGGCACTCATGTTGCGCAGGGCGTCCTTGGTGAGGCCGTCTTCCTCCTCGTCAGTTTTATCGCGGCGGAAATAATTGTCGATACTGGCGTACAGGTGGCGGTTGCCGCGGTCGTCGTAGCTGACGGCCAGACCGATGCGGCCGGCGCCCTCTCCGGTGGGGAAACCGTCACCACCCGTCGTGATCAGCTTCCAGCTGTCGCCTCCGTCCTTACTGTGGTAGATGCCGGAGCCGGGACCAGACTCCAGGAAGTCCCAGGCCCACCGCTGCCGCTGCCAGGTGGCGGCGAAGAGTTCGTTGGGATTGCGGGGGTCCTGCACGAGTTCCACGGCTCCCGTCTGGTCGTCTACGAACAGCGTTTTGGACCAGCTCTTGCCGCCGTCGGTAGTTTTATAGATGCCCCGCTCGAGGTTGCGGCCGTAGAGGTGTCCGAGGGCGGCCACCCAAACGGTGTTGGGGTCTTTGGCGTCCACGATTACGCGACCGATGTGGTGGGTGTCGTCCAGCCCCAGGTGCATCCAGGTTTTTCCACCGTCGGTACTCTTGTACATTCCGTTACCGGCGTAACTGGAGCGACTGGAGTTGACTTCACCGGAGCCCAGGTAGATGGTGCCACTGGGCCAGTGCACGTCAATGGCGCCGATGGTCATCACGGCTTCCCGTTCGAAAAGGGGAGAGAAGGTGATGCCGTTGTCGTGGGTTTCCCAGAGGCCACCACTGGCGTAGGCGGCATAAAAGTGAGTGGGGTCATTAGGATCCACGGCCAGATCCGTTACCCGTCCGCTCATGATGGTGGGGCCGATGTTGACGGCCTCCAGGCCGGCGGTGGGGCTGTTCTTTTCCAGGGCCAGTCGCTGCTGGTATCCCGCGTCGCGATCCGCCACCGAGGTGCTTTTTTGGGCGAGGACGCAGGTGCCGGAAAATAACAGGAGGAGCAAAGAAAGTAGGAAGTTGTATCTCATGAATGTGTGCTTGGTCAGGAAAGAAACGGGAAGATAGGTGATGTTGGAGATTTGACGTTTGACGTATGGCGTTTGATTTTTGATGTAGAGGAGAGTACGCTTCTCTGAATAGTGTTGACGGCGGGAGTTGGAATTTTGTGCATTCGGGGAAATACGGTCACCGTGTCAGAAGCAAAGCAGTTGAAACGCGCGGAAAAAATTAGGCAATTGTGAAACCGGAAGCCTCGCTTACCTCGTAAGTAGAAGTGTAATTCATTCACCCCCTTTTTTACTGCAGAGGATTGCACTTGCCGGGCCCTTAAGCCCATCGCGCAAGCAGAACACCCTTTGCCCAAATGCAAACTATTATGAATTTCTTCCGACTTCCAATTGTTTTTTTATTACTGCTTTGGGGCATAAATATGCAGGCCCAAAGCTTACTAAGTGGCTTCATGAACGGTAAGGGAAAAGGCACGATCGCCCTTTCTTACACCGCTGAAAGCTACGACAACGTGTTTTTGGTGCCCACCGATGCCGAAGGTGTACCCGTATTTAATGAGGTTGACGTCAACAGCGTTTCCATATTTGGTACTTACGGACTGAGTGACCGCTGGGACGTAGTGGCGGCGCTGCCCCACATCAGCACTACGGGCAACGCTTCGCAGGGCGTACTCGATGAGCTGGGCTTCGAAAATAGCCGCAGTGGCGTCCAGGACCTGTCCGTTTTCCTGCGCTACAACCCCGTGAGTTTCGCCGTAGGTGAAAACGACCTGCACTTCATGCTGGGCGGTGGTATCAGCGCGCCAATTGGCGATTATGCGGTTGACGAAGGCTTGCAGTCCATCCTGGCGATTGGTAACCGGGCCACGAGTGTCACTGGTTTAGCCATGGCGCAATTCCGTATGCCCTCGGGGGTATTTCTGACCACCCAGGCTGGCTACAGCTTGCGCAGCAACGATGTACCCAATGCCGTCCTGGGAGAAATCCGGGCGGGCTACGCCGGCAGCAAGTTTTACGTGGATGCTTGGTACGCTGGTCAGGTTTCGACCAGTGGTGTAAATATTTTGGGTGAGGGCTTTACGGGCTTTTTCCCGGCTACTGACGTCAGTTTTTCCCGGGCGGGCGTCACGCTCTTTGCTCCGGTAGGTGGAGGATTCGGCCTGTCGGCCAGCGCCAGCCGGTACCTCAACGGCAGAAACGTAGGGCAATCAACCGGGTTCTCCGGCGCCGTAACCTACAGTTTCTAAGCCCCGCTCCACCAAATCTTTAACCAATACAATTAGACAAGAATGTCAATCAATAAATTTTTTGCTGCGGCCATTACGGCCCTCGTGCTCTTTAGTTTTTCAAGCTGTGAAAAGGACGAACCCGCCCGACCGACCATTGCGGCCATCGCGGTTACCAATGCGGATTTCAGCCAACTGGAAGCTGCCGCCGTTCAGGGTGGGGTAGCCGTCACACTCTCTAACCCAAACCCCAATGACCTTACAAGTGATTTCACGGTTTTTGCCCCCAACAACGCGGCCTTTGGCCGATTGGGGTTGGTCGCGGAAGGTGATTTTGCGGTCCTCAACAAAAGCTTTTTGACCAATACCCTGCTCTACCACGTTTCCAACGGCAACCTTCCTGGCGCCGAGGTTGGAGAAGGCATGGTGTCCGGCTCCCTGTTGGGCCCTGATCGCCGCTTCATCAATCGTGATGGAGACCTGTACATCAACGGTTCCCAGATCCTGGCAACCGACGTGCAGGCCGAAAACGGTACGGTGCACGTCATTGACAAGGTCCTCCTGGCTACCGGCGTTGATATTGTGCAGTCCGCCATCGCCCTGGCCAGTTCGGAGGTTTTCCGGACGCCCGAGCTTACCTTCCTGGTGGAAGCCGTGGTCTACGCCGAATTGGCGGGGGCTTTGACCGCCGCGGAGGGTAGTCCGTCCTTTACGGTATTCGCGCCTTCGGATGCCGCCTTCCGCCAGTTGGGCGAAGACCTGGGCGTGTCCCTCGAACAGCCCGAAGACATCCGTAAGCTGCCCAAGGAAACCGTGGCCGCGGTGCTGCTCAACCACGTCATCGCCGATGGCGGTAAGTTTACTTCAGAGATGAACCAGGGGACGATCACTCCGCTGGGAGAAAGCCCACTCAGCGTGGGCGCCTTCAACAACGGCGTACTTACGGTGCAAGGTAATAACAACAGCCAGGTGGCTAACATGCTTATCCCAGACGTACAAACGGTGAATGGGGTGGTCCACATGATTGACCGGGTGCTGCTGCCGTAACCGACAATGATAATATCATCTCCCAGGAATGCGAAACCGTAAGGTTCGATCCCCCTGGAGATTGCAAGCCCGACAAACTCGGACCTACGGGTCCGAATTTGTCGGGCTTGCTTATTTTGGGGATATGCGTTTTGTAGTCCAGTCGGGTGTCTGATAAATATTATCCAACCTGGCCGTTAAGGGGATGGGCTGGCACCTGCGCTTGCGCCAAAATTGCGTTATCCCTCTACACCAAACCCGTTTCCATGAAATTCTGGCGTGCGCTCCTCATTTTTACCCTGGGCTGCATCTCCGTGGGCCTGAGCGTGACCCTGGGCACCGACTACCTGCAACGCCACGACCCCGCTACCGCCCGGTTACGCGCCGAGATGGCGGAGGTGCTGCTGGAGCAGCAATTTGAGCAATATGCAGTAGAAGTAGTCCGTGCGGAACGGTTACTGGAGGATAAGGCAAAGGAACAGTTCAGGTTTATTCTTGGGTTTAACGCCGAGCTTGAACGGGGTTTTGCGTCGGTGGAGGAGTTATTGACTGACTTTTCTCCGGAGAAATATTTGCCAGTGCGAGGACAGGAGGTACTGCGTACGGCCCTGACGGAAAGTCGGTGGCAACAAAGCCGGTGGCGGGAGAATTATCAAGCCCTGTTGTTGGGGAAACAGGAGTTAGTTGGATTCCGCCCCGCCGATGTAATCGCTCATCTTCACATGCTGGACCGAGAAGTTTACGCACTGGAAACCATTGCGGAATTACCCGAATTTCGGGCCGAAAGCCGGGAGGCTTACCGCTACGCCAGGGCACAAATACTTTCGCTTTTACTACACAACCAGATGCGGCTTTTTTCTGCGTTGAATTCAATTTATACCGTCCGACAAATATGTGGATGGGATTACAACTTGCCCGTGATTGCGAATATTCCCAGGGACGTACGTCCGGGAGATTCTCTCCACCTATCCATGCAGCTCGCCTACTTTTCGGACAATTACGGGCCGGATCGTGCCTGGGTCGTAATTAACGGGGATACACTGGCGACCAAGGAAAACGGCGAGGTGGAGTATCGGGGAATTGCGCCCGCAGATATTGCGCGGGGAATTCATATTGAAACCCTGGTGGCGAACCCCCTGACGGGAGAGGTGAGGTCTACGGAACTGCGGCATCTGCTGGATAAAGAATAACGTGAGCCGACGTTATGAGTGACCAAATTGGATGGAGCTTCCAACTGATGAAAAGCAAAATGAAAACAGTACAGTTGTTCTTCACCTTTTACCAATCCTGCGTGCTGGTGGGCGTATTGATTAATGGCGCCTGTACGATCATTCTATCCACCTGGGGGATCGCGACGTTCAAGTACCTGTTTTGGTTTAAGGTGATTACCCTATTATTGACCTACTATTTCGTCAGCGAGATTAAAGCCAAGGAATTCATTTACTACAAAAACCTTGGTGTATCTAAACGGCTACTCTGGACGGTCGCAGCATTCGTGGAGGTTGTCCTTTTTGCGGCCACGATCATGATTACCTTCACTCTGAGATGAAGCACGTACTGGAAGTTGACGGGGTAATGCTGGCGTTCGATAATGAGCCGGTGCTACGGGATGTTTACCTGAAATCAGCGACGGGTAGGATCACGGGAGTATTGGGGAGGAACGGCACGGGTAAGTCCAGCCTCTTCAGAGTAATATTTGGTGAGTTAGTCGCCAGTTCGCAATCCGTACGGCTCAACGGTACGGCTTACGGTACTTCCCGACGCTCTCCGCAAGATATCATGTATTTGCCGCAGCACAATTTTGCCCCCCGGCACCTGAGGATCAGGAGAGTTTTTGATGATTTTGAAGTTGAGCTTTCGGATCTGTTCCATCATTTTCCCGAGTTCACCCCGTACCGAAACGCTCGGATGTCCGCGCTTTCATCGGGGCAAAGACGCATCGTGGAGGCTTTCGTGGTGCTCACTTCGAAAACGAAGTTTTGTATCCTGGACGAGCCGTTCTCTCAGCTTATGCCAATTCACGTCGAAGAATTAAAGAAGGTAATCCGACGGGAGCGAACCAACAAGGGGATTATCCTTTCGGACCATATGTATCGGGATATCGTTGACCTATCGGATGAATTGTACCTAATCCAGGGGGGGAAGGTTCATCTGATCAAAGGGGAGGATGATTTGGAAAGATTGGGGTATTTGCGGTCTTGAGCCTAAGGTTCTTCCTCAGGTATTAGACAATTGGACGAGGTTGAGTCAGTGATTAGGCGGAGACTCAAAGGAGCGTTGGACCGTAAGGTCATTGTTGAGCGTATGGGCTAGGTGTGGAGCTTCTATTGATCGTAACGTAAGTTCGACAAGAGGAGCGAGAAGACTGTAGGATTTTGACATCTATTGGCAACACCACGTAAGATGGGCCCCGCGATTAAATTGATCTGAATAGTGACGAAAAAGAATTTTTACGCTGATCGAAGTCAATAGTAGGATTAATTCGAATAAGTAAATTTCAATTCCAACATACATTTTGCAATTAGCTTGCCCACAGGGGAGTAGGTTACGCTCGTTGATTCATTCCCAATAATGGTGATTGGGGATGCTAATTGCATTTAACATGGATTTCAAGCCCAATCATAATGGAAAGCAGTTCACCATTAGGGAGTAGTCAGCAGACGGACCGCCACCAAGGGATGGCTTCCTCTTTTGTGGGGGATGGGCAACAGCAACCCAAAATCTCACTTCCTAAGGGAGGTGGTGCCATTCAGGGCGTGGGAGAAAAATTCCGGGTTAACCCGGTTACCGGAACTGGACAACTGACCGTTCCCCTTGCGATCAGTCCGGGCCGAGCGGGATTTACGCCTGAGTTGTCGCTGTCTTACGATTCCGGCACGGGCAACTCCGTCTTTGGGCTGGGCTGGAGTATCGGCTTGCCCTCCGTTGCCAGAAAAACGCAGAAGGGGCTGCCCCGCTACCAGGACGAAGAAGAAAGCGATGTTTTTCTGCTTTCGGGAGCGGAGGATTTGGTGCCCGTGCTCGAAGACGAAGCACCGCTGCCAGTAGTAGATGGCTATACCGTGAAGCGTTATCGCCCCCGTATCGAGGGGTTGTTCGCCCGCATCGAAAAATGGACCGCAGCCGAGGGTACTACCTTTTGGCGATCCATCAGTAAGGAGAATGTCACGACGGTCTACGGACGAAGTGCCTCCGCGCGTATTGCGAGCCCGGAAGATGAAACCAAAGTCTTCGAGTGGTTAATGGAGTACTGCTACGATGACAAGGGCAACGTGATGTATTACCGGTATAAACCGGAAGATCAGAAGAAAGTAGACACTACCCTTGGACACGAAAAAAACCGATCGGCACCGACCAACCGCTATCTCAAGCGAGTCTACTACGGGAATAAAGTTCCCTACCTAAATGAGGGACTCACGGCGGAGCCTCCCACTCATAACGAATGGAATAAACCAAATTCTTGGTTGTTCGAATTGGTCTTCGACTATGGCGAGCATCTCTCTGGTGAGGAGTCCAATGCGGAAGAAGCCCCTACTTACGAGGAGCAGCAACCTTGGTCGTGCCGCCCCGATCCCTTCTCGAGCTTCCGCTCGGGCTTCGATATTCGCACCTATCGGCTTTGCCGGCGGGTGTTAATGTACCATCACTTTGAGAAAGAATTGGACGCGAAGGATTATTTGGTTCGCTCTACTGATTTAAAATACGATCAGAATGAGATGGCAACTAAACTCATTGCTGTGACTCATACGAGCTATCGCAAAAAGGGTGAAACCTATGAAAAAGCTGATTTTCCGCCCCTAAAATTTACCTATTCAAAAGCGGAGACCAGGACAAAGCCTCCTCTACTCCCTTTAACAATAGAGGATATCAAAACGGATTATCCTGTAGGTAAACTGATCAATCAAAATGAAGCCCAGTTTGTCGATTATGATGGCAATGGTGTATCAGATATCCTGCTAAAGAAAAACGGAGGTTGGTATTGGGCAGAGAACAAAGGGAATGGCCAATTCGCCAAATTAGCAACAGTACCAGATCTGCCCTCTCTGGCTAACCCACAACGTACGGCAGGACAGTTAGTAGATATAGATGGAGACGGTCAACTAGAATACGAAGTACACTCACCACAAGTAAAGGGTTATTTTGCCAGAACTGAAGAAGGACGCTGGAATAAATTACGACACTTTGATCATCAGCCGAATATCAACTTTCAGGCACCCGACCTTCGAAGAATTGATTTAACTGGTGACGGTATCCCGGACTTACTCATCACGGAGCAGGATCACCTGGTATATTATCCTTCAGAAGGTAAAGTTGGCTACGGGGCGGCACAGCGCATAGCCAAAGCCCTGGATGAAACCAAAGGACCCCAGATCGTTTTTAGCAATCCTGAACAATCCATTTATCTGGCAGATATGACCGGTGATGGGCTAACCGATATCGTTCGCATTCGAAAAGACAATATCTGCTACTGGGCAAATATGGGCTATGCCCGTTTTAGCCCAAAGGTTGAAATGGAAAACTGTCCCAAATTTGATACCAACGATCAGTTTAACCAACGTTACATCAAGCTAGCCGATATTGATGGTTCTGGCACTACTGACATTATTTATCTCGGTGGAGAACAAATACAGTTTTGGCACAACGAAGCGGGTAATAGCTGGCGCGATCCAGTACCGATAAATATACCTCTGCCGATAGATAGCCTTACCACTGTCCAGGTCATTGATTTCCTGGCAAAAGGAACTGCCCAGCTGGTGTGGTCTTCACCGGTGCCTTCACACCAGGAAAGCCCTTTGCGCTACGTAGATCTGATGCCCGAAAAGCCCCACCTGCTAATCGGCATTCATAATAACCGGGGGGCGGAGATCCGCCTGACTTACCAGCCTTCTACCGACTTTTATTTAGCTGACAAAGCTGCTGGAAAGCCTTGGATCACCAAGTTACCTTTCCCGGTGCTTGTACTTACCCGACAGGAGACTTATGACCACATCAGTAAAAATAGCTTCGTAACCCGCTACGCTTACCACCATGGCTATTACGACCGGGCGGAGCGAGAGTTCCGCGGTTTCGGGTTGGTGGAGCAGTGGGATACGGAAGACTTTGCAACGCTGCGTAAGGATGAAGCCTACACCCCGCCCGGTAGCAACTGGTCTGAGGTCACTGACGTCCCCCCGATCTATACCAAGACCTGGTTTCACACCGGCCATTATTACCTTCCAGACCACACCCGCACGCCCTATCGGGCGGAATACTTCCGCGAACGAGACGAGGCCGGAGAACCTACCCACGCCGATTGGCCCCTGGAAGATTCGGCCTTTCCGCCCGATCTGAGCACGGAAGAGCAACGCGAAGCCTGCCGGGCCCTGAAGGGCCAGCTTCTGCGGCAGGAGGTTTACGCGGACGACGGAACGGAAAGAGCCGGATTGCCCTACACCGTAACCAGCAACAACTACCAGCTGAAGCGGCTGCAGGCTAGAGGTGAAAATCGGCATGCGGTATTCTTTGCGGCGCCCCAGGAAAGCCTGACGTATCACTACGAGCGGGACATGGCGGACCCACGCGTGGCCCATAAATTACCAGTAAACACTCTGGGGAAATAACAAAAAAACCACAGTATTATGAAGCTAGTTGCTGCATACCTAATCACATTCTTGTTCGTATTAGTAGCCCTTCTACTATTCACTTTGAGTGGATATTCGCCCTCTTGGATCTCGGATTACAATGTAGTAATACAGTGCTGCTTTGCTGGTGGCTTTGGAGCCGTCAGTTACTGCCTCTGGGCAATATATTACCATTACTCTAGGGAACAAGATTGGGACGATGTTTGGATTCCCTGGTACCTTCTCCGACCGATACTTGGTATTATTATCGGAGGCTTCACCTACTTCTTAGTAGCAGCGGGTCTTTTTGTTTTGGAAGCTTCTCCGGATGCCGACGCTTCTTACCTCGGCATTTTTGCTTTAGCGTTTATCGCAGGATTGAATACTGATCAGTTTATCGCGAAAACGGAAGATCTGGTTTCCAATATATGGGGCATAGAACCTTCGGGCCTATCCAAAACTGTATTGAAAAAAGCACCTAAGAGGTAAGGGTAATTAAGGTTTGTACATGAGTTCACCCTAATCGTGCTTCATGCTAAATAGGAACTTCAAAAAAAAAGATAAATTTCTTCAGTAAAATAATTGAACAAACAGAATAAGCTAAACGTGATTGCCAGATCTTTGATAAAGAAAGCCCAAAACGCCACCGAAAAAGCCTTCCCGCTATCCGCAAAGCGGGAAGACTGGGAATATTTGGGTTATGTCGGAGCTGCGATTGAAACCCAATCCGGAAATGTATTCACCGGGATAAACTTAGCATTGCTTTGCGGTATCGGTTTTTGTGCTGAGCACAGCACCGCCGCCATGATTCAAGCGGGAGAAACTCAGTTGAAAAGGATGGTCGCCGTCGCCCATGATGGGAAAGTATTGCCGCCCTGTGGCCGTTGCCGAGAATTGATCTATCAGTTAAACAAAAAGAATCTGGATGCTGAGGTGATACTTGACGAAGCGGAGCGTTCGGTCTTACTTCAAACGTTGTTGCCGGAAACTTGGCAGAAGCGGATTAGAGTTTGATGCCTTCAGTAAGGTCAATATTAAATTAATCATACAAGGCTACTAAAATGGATTTCCTACAAAACCTTCTTCAAGAGAGCATTTCTTTAATTATCCTGACAGGAATCATTGGGTACATCATCTCTCGGCGAGAGACACGTTTGAAAGAACAAATTGCGGATGAATTCAAGCAACGTGACCGCTATCTCGAAGCCCAATTCGATTATAAACGACGAGCTTTAGAAGAACTGCTGGGCCCAATGGTGATGCAACTCAAGCGAAGTAAAATAGCTTTGGGGGCGTATGAGCCTAACAACGCTTACCAAGAGGCGATTTTGAAACAGTGCAATGAAACCATCCGCAAGTTGCTTTTAGATAAAGGGTACCTTATTCCTGCCAGCCACATGGAATATGCTGGGGATTTACTCAAGCATTATGATGACTGGCTGGGGACGCTTCACCAAGTCCGGGAAATAAATGATGATCAGGAAACGAAGCACGTCTTTACCTATAATTTCCCACATGATGCGGAGCGAGCTTTCGTAGCACTATATCGAGAATATCGCGATGCGCTAAACATCGAAGGTAGACTGAGCAATACCTAGAGTACCCTGGATATTAGCCAAAGAAATAAACTCACAAGGTTTAAATCAATAATGGTCTCTATTGATATATACTTACTCCTAACTGTCTCAACAGAGAAATAATCGTAGTGTTAATCTGTAAAAAGGAATACTTGATCTGTCAGACAGTGCATTTTGATTGAAAGGAAATCTTACAGCCTAAATTCCTTTTTCCTTTTCGAATCGGCCCTCTAAAAGCCCAGTAGGGCTGATTTGAAGAGGAAAAAGGAAAAGCAGTGACTGTCGCATGAGGATCGTTTCAATGTGTCCAATTTGTCGAATCGTGTAGTGGCTATTACAGTTAATCACCTACCCAATTAATTGAGCACATTGTTAGAAGGGTACGCAAATTGTATCTACCTTGCCGGTAGAACTAAAGACCCTATTAATGCTCCGTCTAATATTAATGTGCTGCTACTTAGCAGCTGGATTTTCTCTTTTTTCCCAGGCAACCGGCAAGGTAGTTTTCGAAATTACGCCGGGTAATGCCATCGTAAAAGTTGATGGAAAGACGATTTCCATCGAGAACCAAAAAGAGGTTTCTTTACCCGCAGGAACTTACCCCATTGAAGTGTGGGCGCCCAGGTTTGAAGTGTTTCCGGCGGAGGTAGTGGTAAAACCTGACGAAACCACCTACTTCAGAAAAGGTCTGACGACGCAATCGCCGAGGTATCTGGAGCACGTTGAAGCCGTACGAATTCACAACAATAAAATGTTGGCCAGGCGGATCGTGGATGTCGGGCTAGTTGGTGGTACCGTAGCCCTGGCTTATCTGGGAACCCAGGGAAACCGTAAGGAAGTGGACCGACTGGCAGATTTAATGAGCAATCGGGCGGCAGCATATCGCCTGGTGGCCGAAATCGAAGAGATCAACCAAATTCGGGAAGAATACGATTTGGCGGTAGCGGATTATCAGGATGCGGTGGAGGTACACAACAACCGTACGGTACTTTATTTGTCGGCCGCGGGGGTAATGGCGGGAGCGACCATTGTCTATTTTATCAAGAAGGGTAAGAAAACCATGAAGCGGCCAGTGTACGAACCCCAAAATCCCTTTGCGCAGGTATGGCGAAACGCAGATCCGCTCATCGCGGTAGATGCCCGGTCAACGCAATTAGGCTTTACCCTCAAATTTTAGTGATGAAAAATATTCTTTTCCTTTTACCCCTCCTATTGCTGGCCTCCTGCATTGAAGAAGAAATTCCCCGTTTGCCGCCAAACGTTTTTGCCGAGGAAGACACGGAATTCTTTACCATTTTGTCGGTGGAATTCACCACGGTAGACTTTGATGAGCGTACCGCCAGAGTGGAGTTCGAATCCATTTATAACCAGTTGTCCACTGAACTAAAGGATGAAATATCCGGGATAGTGGTCGATGGCCCCGGCATCAGCCGCGGCTTTGCGGCGGACCGCACCCACTTCGTCACCAACAATATTTTCGTGGGGACGCGAGCCTGCTATACGATTCGCTTCTCGGGAGCGTCCTCGTCGAGAACCGAGTTTTGTTTTGATGTGGAGTAGCCGGTGAGGCAATCCTGATTTACTGGTACCGGACGCTACTCCCCCAGCAGACCGTGTAGCCGCCCCACCAGCGGCATCATCCAATCTTCCCCGCTGGAGGTGAGGAGGACGAAACCGTAATCCCGGTCCGGGTAAAAGGTGTAGAAGGAGGCAAAGCCGTCCATGTCTCCGGCGTGGCCGTAGATGGTGTTGTCCCATACCTGCAGGCCGTAGCCGTAGGTGTCGCGTGGGTCTTTCCCCTTGGTTTTTTGATCATGACTGATGATCAGGGGGGCGACTTTAACTTTCCGTAAGTATTTTGTTGAAAATATTAGCCGTGAAACGTTTTCTACTGCGAGCGCTACTGGGAGTCTTGTTTATGTTGCTCCTGTTGGCGGCCTTTCTGGGCTGGAAGGAATACGAGCAGCGGAAGGAACGTGCCGCCTACCTGGCCACTCTAACCAATACGGCCGCCCCCAACGTGATGACCCTGCCGGATACTATCCTGGTTGATTACCTGGGAAAGAAACGTACGCTTTACGTCTTGCTCCCCGAAGGGTATCGGGAGCGGGACAGTCTGCGGTATCCGGTACTTTACTTCTTTGACGGAGAGGCCCTGTTTAATGAACTCGAGAATAAGGGAACGGAATGGGAGGTGGATGAAGTGATTAACCGGGTGGCCGGCCGGGGAGGGCCGGCGGCCATCGTCATTGGCATCGCGGATTCCGACGAGAGACTTACCGAATACAAGCCCTTCCCGAGCCCGGACTATCCCGATAAGGTACCCGTTACCGGCGCGGGGCACCTGGATTGGGTAGTGAACGGACTAAAGCCCTGGGTGGACGCGAACTTTCGGACGCTCACTGACCGGGAGCATACCGGTCTTGGTGGCTGCTCCCTGGGTGGATTGATGGCTTACTACGGGGTAATGACTTATCCGGAGGTCTTTAGTCGCGGCCTGATTTTCTCTCCTTCGCTGTGGGTGAACGAAAAAGTATTCACGCTTCATGAATCCGTAGACCTTACGCAGATGCGCCTCTACTTCTGTGCGGGGGAAGAAGAATCCTCCACCGTAAACGATAACCGAAAAATGATGACCGTCCTACGAGACGCTGGCCTTCCGGATAGCCTCCTGATGTCGGACGTTTTCCCCGGAAAGGGACACGGCCATGACACCTGGCAGCTGGCCTTTGCGTCGGCCTATCCGTGGATCATGGAGTAGGGAATAAGTCTAATGTGAATCCACTGTTCTGAACACGCTTAGGCTCATTATCCCAAGCGTGAAGTTTTACTCCCTTCAGTCTAATGCGTAAGACATTGATTCCTCTAGCTGTTGACCAGTACCGGAAGCAAATTTCCCAGGTCTTCACAGAATCGCCGGAACCGTTCTTCCTTGCGTCCGTCGGAGACCAGGGCTCGGATGCGTTGAAATCGATGCTGGAAATCCTCGTCGGTGATGTTTCCCTCCCGCCACTGGGCCAGATCAACCATTACGGGAATGGAAGGTAGGTAGCTGGCTTTGGCGGAGTAGTCGCGGTCTTTTTCGAGCAGCTTATACTGACGGTTGAGGCGTAGAATTTTTTCGTAGCGTCCCTGCAGGAGAATGGCCTGGAGGTAAATGGTGAAGAAGAGGTGCCAGCGGTAGCGCAGGATGTCTTTCCGGTAGGCCCGCAGGTAGGTGTCTCCGTAGGATTCTGCCTGCCCCGTGCGGCCGTTTTTGATCAGCGCCTCCAGGTAGAAAGCCACGTAGCCGATGCGGTTGTGGGGGTTGACCGTTTCCCGGGCGACTTCCCGGGCAGATTGCAGGAGCTGCAGCGCCTGCTGCCGCTGGTTGAGCCGGAGTAGCACGGCCGCCAGGTTGTTGACGTAAAACAGGTAATCGTAGTTGCGGGCGCGCACGGAAAGGCGACCGTAGTAGACGGCCTTTTCGTATTCCTTACGCTGGGAGTGGAGCAAGAGTCGGTTGCCGTAGTAATTCGTGAGCAATCGGCGGGAGTAGTGTTTACCCTCGGTAAAGGCTTTGTCCATCTGATCGAAGTGCTGGAGCACCCGATCATAATTTCGGTAGTTAAATCCGATGAAGGTCAGCCGGACCAGGGCCAGGTAGCGGTTGAGCCCGTCCATGTCGGTGTCCATGAAAATACCTTCCAAAAGATCTTGCCAGTGGTCGCTTTGGAGGGATTGTTCGGCGTACTGCCCCACCACGTCCTGCGTAATGGCGTGCAGGTGATCGTAGCATTTTTTGCTGCGGTCGTACTGTTCGGCGTAGGAGCGGACGAAGTCATCGACCAGCTTGTGGTCCCGGTAGCGGAGGCGAATCTGGAGGAAGTGGCGGTAGTGCTGCAGTACTTCATACAGCTTCATGAAGTAGTAGGCCGGATGCTCGTACCGTCGGACCATCTTAAGCAGCTTTTTCTCGTCGGCGGGCTCAATGGTATCCGTCATGATTTTACGTTCCAACTGCAGGAGCCAGTCGTGTTGTACGTCCACGTCAATGGACTGCAGCCGCTCCTCGATCCAGAGCTTGAGGTGGTGGTACTTCCGCTTGTTGATGTTGGGGTCGTAGGGGGTGAACTGCTGGATTTGGCGGCAGTTATGGTCAACGCGCTCCAGGATGGCAATGCGCTCCTGATCTTCCAGCCGATGGGTACGCAACAGGTAGGCCGTTTCGTGGGGAAGCAGCTGGTTGGTAAAATCGGTGAAGGCCTGAAGGCGGTTGCGCATGGAAGGAGTTTTGGGAACGCTAGAGGACCAGTCCTCCGTCTACGCTCAGACAGGTTCCGGTGATGAAGCTAGCCGCATCGGAGGCCAGAAAGGCGTAGGCATTGGCGATGTCCTCGGGCAGACCAAGGCGCTGCATGGGAGTTTTCTCTTCCATCCCCTTCAGGATGGCTTCCGGCATTTCGGCCGTCATTTCGGTAGCGATGAAGCCCGGGGCTACGGCATTTACCGTGATGCCCTTGCGGCCAAATTCCCGGGCCCAGGTTTTGGTCATGCCGATCAGGCCGGCCTTGGTGGCCGCATAATTGGTTTGGCCGAAGTTCCCGTAAAGCCCCACTACGGAAGAGGCGTTCAGGATTCGGCCGTAACCGGCCTCGGCCATGAAGGGGAAGACGGCCTTGGTGGCGTGAAAAACGCCCGTAAGGTTTACGTCCAGGACGAGTTGCCACTGCTCGGTGGTCATTTTTTTGAAACTACTGTCGCGGGTGATGCCGGCATTGTTGATGAGAATATCAACCTTGCCAAAGTCTTCAACGACGGAAGCGGCCGCCTGCTGGCAGGCCATCTGGTCGGTGGTATTCACCAGGTAGAATTTGGCGTCGTGCCCGGCACTGGTCAGGGAGGCAACGAGTTGTTGTCCGGCCCGTTCATCAATATCCCAGGCAGCAATGGTAGCCCCGAGCTGCGCGAATTTTTCGGCGGTTACTTTTCCAATTCCCCGGGCAGCACCGGTAATGATGGCCACGCGGCCGGTAAGTTGTAGCATGATGTTGCTTTGTGATGATCTTGGCGGGAAAACTACCCCGGCAAGAACCGTGGGAGCGGACAAGGTAAAAAGAAAAAAGTGTTGACTGGGGGATATTTTAGTAAGTAAAAAGCTGATTTACAGAAGTGTAAGGCTATTTTTTTAGGGGTGGACTAACCGAAAACATTGCTTTTCGGGAAATGCCCGGCACCTGCGTCCTCGCCCTATTTTGGCCCAATCCAAACTGACCCGTATGCGACCTCTGGTTTATTCTTTCACCCTACTGGCCCTGCTCGCTTTTTCCTGCGGTTCGGTGGCCCAAAAAAGTACCATGGACTCCTGGCAATACCCCTTTCCCGTGCACTACCACGACGTCAATGATTCCCTTCGCCTGGCGTACGTAGACGAAGGGAAGGGAGAGCGGACGTTGGTCTTTGTACACGGCCTCGGCTCTAACTTGCAGGCGTGGAAGAAGAACGTAGCGGCATTGCGGAAAGACTACCGGTGCATTGCCCTGGATCTGCCCGGATACGGGAAGTCCGGTAAGGGGGAATTCCCCTACAGCATGGATTTTTTTGCCGAATCCCTGGACGCACTGATTCGGGGACTAGAGCTGGAAAAAGTGACGCTGGTCGGGCATTCCATGGGGGGACAAATCGCCATGACGCTGGCGCTCCAACGGCCTGATTATCTGGAGAAAATGGTCCTTGCCGCTCCCGCCGGACTGGAGTCCTTCTCCGAAACGGACCGGACCTTTTTCGCCACCTACGTACGTCCGGAAATCCTGATGGCCACCCCCGAAGCCCAGATCAAAAAGAACTTCGCCGTCAACTTTTTCGATATGCCGGAAGACGCACAGTTCATGATTCAAGACCGCCTGGCGCTCCGCGAAGACTCGGCGGCCTACGCTGCGTATTGTGCGATGATTCCGCGCTGCGTAATGGGCATGCTGGACGCTCCGGTGGCCAATCGATTGGGAGCAATTGAGGTGCCAACCCTGATCCTTTTTGGGGAGAATGATCAGCTTATTCCCAATAAGATTTTGCATCCCACCCTCACCGTCGCCACCGTGGCGGAAGTAGGCGAAAAAGGAATTCCGGGGGCGCAATTATCCTTCCTGCCGGAGTCGGGGCATTTCGTGCAGTGGGAAAAATCCGACCGCTTCAACACCTACCTGCGACAATTTATCCAGTAAGTATTCCCCGGAGTCCACCCCCTTGCGGACGGTAGCTAATTCCGGGAAAAGCTCGCGATTTTCGTGAATCGGGGCCTCTTTTTTTTGTTCGGTCCACCCTCTTTTAGTGAAATGGAGGAAGGAAATTGCGGCGGACAGACAGCTACTTTGCCCCCGTTGAATTTTTGTTCGGCCGTGCGCCACCGTGGGGGAATATCCTCTTTTCTGTTGCCGCAAATGGCCGAATAAATGTCTGCTCTAACTAAGGATCAATCATGCGCTACACACTACTAATACTATTATTCAGCCTCGGCAGCGGGGTGCTTTTTGCCCAACGGGCCACCGTATCCGGCCTGGTAGCCGCCGACGACGGATCACCCCTTCCGGGCGCAACCATTGGTGTTTCCGGGAGCTCACTGGGTGCTTTTTCCGACGCGGACGGAAGCTATTCGCTGACGCTCGATCCCGGAACGTACACCCTACAGGTTACCTTCATCGGCTACGCCAACGCCACGGAAGAGATTACGGTATCGGCCGGTCAGGCGCTGACCCTGAACTTTACCCTGACGGAAGGTTTTGAACTCAACGAAGTGGTGGTTTCCGGTTCCCGGCAACCGGAACGGATCACGGAAAGTCCGGCCACGATTGAGACCATCTTCAGTCGGGAAATCCTGGAATACGCCGGTAATCCGGCGGAACTGGTGGCCCGACAGAAGGGGGTCGACTACTTCCGCGCCGGCCTGGCCGCCCCGGCCTTCAATATCCGGGGTTTCAACTCCAACTTCAACGCCAAGAACCTGCAGGTAACCGACGGCCGCTTCAGTACCCTGGTGGCTACCGGCCTGCCCTTCGGTCCGCTGAACACCACCATCAAGGAAGACATCGAACAGGTGGAATTAATCCTGGGGCCAAACTCCACCCTCTACGGGCCTAACGCCCACAACGGCCTGCTGAATACCATTACCAAAGATCCTCGCCAGTATCAGGGAACGACCTTTACCCTCAACCCCGGGGTTACCGGCGACGGCGATGCCTTTTTCAGCGCGCGCATCCGGCACGCCCAGGTGCTCAGCGATAAGTTGGCCTTTAAGGTGACGGGGGAGTACACCACCGGAACGGAATTCGAGTGGGCGGACTCGGTCTTCATCGACCGGGTTGGCGCCGTGGATACGCTGGGCAATCCCATTCCAGACGGACAGGCCGAAGGCTACGAAGAACTGGAACTGGACCGCGACGTTGAGTTCCTGCGCGGTGAATTCGCCCTGCACTACGACCCCTCCGATAAACTTAACTTCAAGCTGGCCGGTGGTATGAGCAACAGCACCTACCTTTCCCCCACCAACGTAGGCCGGAACCAGATTAAGGACTGGCAGGTGGGCTACCTCCAGCTCAAGGCGAGCGGAAATCACTGGTTTGCTCAGGCCTACTACACTTCTTCCAAAACCGATTCCACCTACTCCATTGACGACCGTACCAAGCAGTATTACCGCCTGCTGGACGCCGGCTTTTCGGATGCCGAAGCCCGCGGGCCGCTGTCCTACGCCAGCGGTGCCCTGTTCCAGGACGCCTCCAACCGACTCAACACGGAGTTTCAGTACTACAACACCTTCGGACAGTTGAAGGTAGTCGGTGGGGTGCAGTATCAACTGGACCGGGCCAACAGCCGGGGAACCTACCTGCTGGACGAAAACGAAGACGACTTCATCGAGGTCAGTCAACTCGGTGCCTACGCCCACCTGACCTACGATTTTGGGGGTGGCTGGCGCGGCCTGGCCGCGGCCCGGGCGGATAACCACGAAATCTACGACTTCAACTTCGTGCCCAAACTCGGCCTGCTGAAAATCGGGGAGATGGGCACCTGGCGACTCACCTACGGGCAGGGCATTGCCGCCCCCACCATCCTGAACATGTTCGGTAACCTCTTTGGTGGCCTCATCCTCGGCAACGCGGAAGGCTTTACCCTGGCCGATGGGTCCATGGTGGAAAAACAGCGGGTAGAAAAAATTTCCACCTTCGAACTCGGCTACCGTGGACAACTGAAAAAGAGCAAGCTCTTCCTGGACGCTAATGCTTACTACAACATCTCCCGCGACTTTCTTAGCCCGGTCACCGTGGTGGGGGTAACCACTGAGCGGGGCGATACCCCCATCGAGGAGGTGCAGGCCGCCTTCGGCACCTTCGGTGGCCTGGTGGCTACCTACATCAACTTCGGGGAAGTGAATACCTTCGGGGCGGACTTCAACCTGACCTACTACTTCCAGCCCGAGTTAAGTGCCTACGTCAATTACTCCTACTTTGATTACAGCGTGGACGAGGACAACACCGAGGAAAACGACTTCAACGGTGACGGCGTGGTGAACTTCCTGGACATCCTCGTCAATGCGCCCACCCACAAGGTTGGTGCCGGACTGAATTACAGCGGAGATAAGTGGTTCGGAAGTCTCTTCGGCCGTTGGGTGCAGGAATATGATTACTTCAGCTCTTTCCAGATTGCGAGCCGCAGCTACCCGGACCTCGTCTACCGCGGACGGCCCATCATTGAGGACGCCCGGTCGGCGGACTCCTACAACTACGGACCACTGGGTGGATTCGTCACCTTTGACGCCAGCGTCGGCTACCGCTTCAGTGACCGGGTAACCCTGTCGTTGGCCGCCAATAACCTCTTCAATACCGAACTGAGAGAGTTTACCGCCTCAGCCCCGACCCGCGGACTCTACACCCTGGAATTCCGGGTAAACCTTCCCCCTCGCCGGGCGAAATAATCTAGCTTAGTACCCGGAAAAACTTTCTGTCGACGATGGCGTGGACGCTATTCATTCTCTATCTGGTGGCAACCTCCTATCTGGGCTGGCTTGGCCTGCGCAAAACGGATGGGTTCAGCAGCTTTGCGATTGGCAAGCAGGACTTGTCTCCGCTCCAGGTAGGGGTGACCCTGGCGGCCGCCACCGCCTCGGCGGCTACGTTCATCATTAATCCCGGTTTTGTTTACGTTGATGGCCTGGCGGCGTTTATGCATCTCGGTCTCAGCGTGTATTTAGGCTTCGTACTGATGCTGCTCCTGTTATCCTTCCGGTTCCGGGAGTTGGGAGCAGCATCCCACGCCCTCACCATTCCGGACTGGATCGGGAAACGCTATCGGTCCCGGAATTTTTCGCTGTACTTCGCCGTCATCAATCTCCTGAGTTTCGCCTTCATCGTCTTGCTGGTCGGGGGCATCTCCATCGTGATGCAACAGTTGCTGGGCGTTTCCAATCTGGTGGCCCTGGTCATTACCCTGGTGTTCGTGACGGGCTACGTCCTCATCGGTGGCACCTACGCCCACGTCTACACCAATATGCTGCAGGGCTTCCTGATGGTGTTGGTCACCATCCTGGTGCTGGGGGTAGGCATTTATCTGATGGTGGAAACCGATAATTTTTGGGGCGAGGTCGCAGGTGCCGGAGATCATCTGTTGAGCTGGGTTAATCCGGATAGCGTCTTTTATCGGGACTTTTTCTCTACTTACGTCGCCGGTTTCTGCATCGGCGGGGCCCTGGTGTGCCAACCTCACATCCTGACCAAAGCGCTCTACGTGAAAACCAACCGGGACGTTGGTCGCTACATTGGCGTCTTCTCGGTGGTCTATCTGCTGTTCACCCTGCTGCTACTGGTGGGCTTTTGGGCCCACGCAGCCGTGCCGGAAGCCGCCCTCGTGGACCCGGATTCCGGGGCCTTTCGGCAGGACCTGGTGATGACGGTTTTTCTGAAAGAAACCTTCCCCGACTGGCTGTTTACCATCGTCAGCGTGGTGCTGTTGGCCGCCGCAATGTCTACCCTGGACGGACTGTTGGTGGGCATTTCCACCATCACGGCCAATGACCTGGTACTCAATTTTCTGCGTCGTTCCGGAACGGACAACGAGGAACAGCACCTGAAAAAAGCCATGCGGGTCAGCCAGCTGGTGTTGGTGATCGTGGCCATCGCCGCCTTCGTGGTGGCCCTCAATCCACCGCCCCTGCTGGGCATTTTTGGCCAGACGGGCGTGTACGGGCTGGTTCTGGCGGCGGTGCCGCCGCTCCTCGTCGGAGTGCTGTTCCCCAATCCTTCCCGGACTTTGGTCTGGATCTGTTCCGGGGCGGCCCTGGGTATTCATTTTGGCCTTTACGTGTTCGGGCGGGAGCTTTTTCCCACTACGAATCTCCCCCTGGAAAATCCGGGGGTGACGGCCAGCATTGCTTTCCTTCTCACGGCGGTTCCCGCCGTATTCATCACCTGGGTTCGTCCGTCGGCGACGAGCTCCTCCTCACAAGAATAACCTTCCCATGCGGAATGCTACCATCACGGCCTGCGGTGCCTACGCACCGGCGCGTGTTTTACCCAACGCCTACTTCGATGAGCTCCTCGGCCAGGACGTATCTACCTGGCTGGAGGAGAACGTAGAAATCTTCGAACGCCGCTGGGCGGCGGCCGACGAGAGTACGGCGGACCTCGCCGAGCGGGCGGCCCGGCAGGCCCTGGATCGGGCCGGCGTGAAGGCCGAAGAACTGGACCTCATCATTCTGGCCACCGATACCCCCGAGTTCGTCTCTCCCTCCACCGCCGCGGTGCTGCAGCACCGCCTGGGAGCCTCCCGGGCGGGAACCTTCGACATCAATACGGCCTGCGCCGGCTTCGTCACGGCCCTGGACGTCGGGGCTAAGTACATCCGGGCCGACGAACGCTACCGGAAGATTCTGATCATCGGTGCCTACGCCATGAGTAAGTACCTGAACCTAACCGATAAAAAGACCGTAACGCTCTTCGCCGACGGAGCGGGAGCGGTCATGCTGGAAGCAACCGAGGAAGAAGGGAAGGGCTTTCTGGCCAGTGAATTGCGCACCAAGGGAGAGTACAACGAATGGATGGGCATATACGGCGGAGGAACCCGTCACCCGCTGCATCAGGAGGGACAGGATCCCGTACAGTATCAACTCCAGTTCGTGCATAAATTCCCCAAAGAACTCAATCCGGAGACCTGGAGTGATATGGCCCGGCAGTTGTCGGACCGGATCGGCGCCAATCCGACCGACGTGGACCATTACATGATCACCCAGATCAACGTCAATGCCATTCGCGAAACCCTGGACCTGCTCGGGGTGGACCGCGACAAAGGGCACACCATTATGCATCACTATGGCTATACCGGTTCCGCCTGCATTCCGATGGCCTTTAACGATGCCTGGGAAAAGGGGCTGATCAAAGCGGGAAATCTGGTGTACTTTATCGGTTCCGGTGGCGGACTGGCCTTCGCCAGCGCAGCTTTCCGGATGTAAGCTTTCCGGTAACCCCAAATTCAGGAAAAAACCATGGACGAAGTAACGGACTGGTCGGCACAGTGGGCGATGTATGCCCCTGATCGAATGGCCTTCAGGGACGGAGATACGGGAGATTCGCTGACCTTTACGGCACTGGATGCCGGCGGCAGCCAGCTAGCCCTCGCCCTTTTGGGGGAATGGGGGCTTACCCCCGGTGACCGGATTGCCATCCTCGCCGAAAATTGCCTGGCGTATCCGTTACTCTTTGCGGCCGCTCAGAAGGCAGGATTCATTCTGGTACCGATTAATTACCGCCTCAGTCCCCCGGAAGTCGCCTTCATTCTCGGGGATGCCGATCCCGCAATGGTTATCGTCGAGCCCTGCTTTGATGCCCTTCTGTCCACCACCGTTTTGCCGGAGAGAGTACACCGCCTTCCCCTTGCGGACGTCTACGCCATCAGCCAATCGGTACATCCCCGCCAAGATCGGCCGGTCATTGCGCCCGATGACCCCATTTTTATTCTTTACACCTCCGGGACTACCGGTTTCCCCAAGGGGGCGCTGTACACCCACAAGATGCTTTTCTGGAACAGCGTCAATACGGCCCTTTCCCTCGTGGTCAACACCGAGAGCCGTACGGTTAACGTAATGCCGCCCTTCCATACGGGCGGTTGGAACGTTTTGCTCACGCCCTTTCTGCACCGCGGAGGCTATACCTGCCTGCTGCGCAAATTTGATGCGGGCCGGCTGCTCAAGGTGGTGGAAGCAGAAAAAGCAACGGTATTGATGGCGGTGCCTACCATGCTGCGGATGATGGCCGATGATCCGGCCTTCGCAACGGCAGATTTCGATGCGCTGCGCTACGTGATCGTTGGGGGGGAACCGCTAAGCCCCGAGCTCATCAAGCGTTGGCATGACCGGGGGGTGCCCATTCGGCAGGGATTCGGGATGACCGAAGTGGGGCCCAATCTCTTTTCCCTCCATCAGGATGACGCGGACCGTAAACGGGGCTCCATCGGCCGCCCGAATTTTTACGTTCAGACGAAGATTGTGGATGCGGAGGGGAGGACCTGCCCGGCAAACCAGGCCGGAGAGCTCTGGCTTCGGGGCCCCATGACCACCCCGGGCTACTGGCGCAATCCCGAAGCCACGAAAAAGGCCTTTGCCGGGGAGTGGTTTCGGACCGGAGACATCGTTCGGCGGGACGAGGATGGCTACTTTTTCGTGGCCGGTCGCCTCAAGGAAATGTACATTTCGGGGGGCGAAAACGTCTACCCGGCGGAGGTTGAACGGTGGCTGGAAGCCCATCCGGCCATCCGGGAGGCTGCCGTGGTGGGAGTGGCCGACGAACGCTGGGGGGAGGTCGGATACGCCTATTGGGTGCCGGAAAGCGAAGTGGCAGAGGTGGGGGAAGACCAGTTGGTGGCGCATTGCCGGCGGGGGCTGGCGAGGTTTAAAGTGCCGAAGTACTTCACTAAAGTGGAGGAACTACCCAAGAACGCCACGGGAAAGATCGACAAAGTCACCCTGCAAGAGCAAGCAAAGGAGAGCGTTAGTCAGTAGGGTGATGGCCCATTGCTCCTGACCAAACTGCTGGCACCTGCGGTCTCTCGCCCAAAGTAGCGCCATTAAATTTTCTGCCGCTACCGTTTGCCTTACTGATTAACCGCGATTCTTACCGAATCGCTGATGAAACATCACGGAACGGGCTACATCCAACGGGCACCTACAGTTGGCTCAACTCAATCGCTTCGGTCGCTGTTCATACTGGCAATCCAGCCTCACAGCATGCCCAAAGTTCTTATTCTATTTGCGCACCCGGCCCTGGAAAGGTCCCGGGTAAACCAGGTGTTGATTCAGGGCGTCGGGGACATCCCCAACGTCCACTTTCATGACCTGTACCAACACTATCCCGATTTCTACGTCGACGTGCAGCACGAACAGGAGCTGCTGCTGATGCACGATATCATCATCTGGCAACATCCGCTGTACTGGTACTCCGTCCCGCCCCTGCTCAAGCAGTGGATCGACCTGACCCTGGAGCATGGATGGGCCTACGGCTCGAAGGGCGTATACCTGAAGGGAAAACGGGTGCTGAACGTCATCACCGCCGGCGGCGGACACGCGGCCTATGAAGCGGGTGGGTACAACGGATTTACGATGCACGACTTTTTGCGTCCGCTGGAACAAACGGCGAAACTCTGCGGGATGGAGTATTTGCCACCCTACCTCATTCACGGCACCCATCGAATCGATCAGGCCGGGGCCGAGAAGGCCCGCAAGGATTACCACACCTTTTTGCGTGCCCTCGGGGCCGGGGAGGTGGACCCGGAGGAACTCAAGCCTCTTTACTACGCCAACGATCACCGCATCCTCAACCCCGTTAAGTAATTCATCATGGGAGACACCTTGTTATTTGACGCCATGATCTATTTGTCCGCCGCTGTGCTGGTGGTGCCGTTGGCCCAGCGCCTGGGGCTGGGCTCCGTGCTGGGTTACCTGCTGGCGGGCATCATCATTGGCCCCTTTCTGCTGGGTTTTATCGGTGAGGAAGGAGACGAACTCCTGCACTTCGCCGAATTCGGGGTAGTGATGATGTTATTCCTCGTCGGACTGGAGCTCGAACCCCGTTTGCTGTGGAGGCTCCGCACGCCCATTCTGGGCATGGGAGGGGTGCAGGTACTGGCCTCCACCGCGGTGATCGGGATGATCGCCTACTTCACGGGCTTTCAGTGGAACGAGGCCCTCGCCATCGGGATGACCTTTGCCCTTTCGTCCACGGCCATCGTGCTGCAGACCCTCAACGAAAAAGGACTGATGAAAAGCCGGGGCGGACAAAGCTCCTTCGCCGTGCTGCTCTTTCAGGACATTGCCGTGATTCCCATCCTGGCCCTGTTGCCCCTGCTGGCCCTGGGCCACGGTGGGGGAGGAGAAGGTGGCGATGGCCACGGCCACGGAGGTGGTGCCATGGACGGATTACCCGCCTACGTGCAGACCCTCCTGACGCTGGGGTCGGTTGTCTTTGTCGTCCTGGCGGGACGTTACCTGGTTCCCCGCCTCATGCGCATCGTGGCGGCCACCCGACAGCGCGAACTACTGACGGGCGCAGCGCTGCTGCTCGTCATTGCCGTTGCGGTGCTGATGACCCTGGTGGGATTAAGCCCGGCGCTGGGCGCATTCGTCGGGGGTGTGGTGCTGGCAAACAGTCACTACAAGCACGAACTGGAGAGTGATCTGGAGCCCTTCAAGGGACTGCTGCTGGGGCTTTTCTTCATGGCCGTCGGTGCTTCCATTGATTTTAACCTCGTGGCCAACAATCCGGTCCTGGTCCTGGGGCTGGTGGTGGCGCTGCTGATCGTGAAGGCGGGTATTTTATTCGCCATCGGCAAATCCTTTGGGATGGGACTCGACCAGAACTTCCTCTTCTCCCTCGGATTGGCACAAACCGGTGAATTTGCCTTCGTGCTCCTTTCCTTCATCAAGCAGGAAGGAATCCTGCCCGGAGATTCGGTTGCCCTGCTCCTCGTGGTGGTAGCCATCAGTATGGCGGCAACACCGCTGCTGATGCTGTTCAATGAGCGGGTCCTACAACCCCGGTTCGGAACGCGGGAAAAGGTGGAACAGTCCCGGCCCGCCGATACGATCGAAGAACAACGCCGTGTCATCGTGGCGGGCTTTGGCCGCTTTGGTGCCGTGGTCGGGCGTTTCCTTGGGGCCAATGGGGTCCGAGCTACCATTCTGGATAACGACAGTGATCGGGTGGACCTCCTGCGTCGCATGGGTTTTGAGGTCTACTACGGCGACGCCACCCGTTTTGACCTACTGGAATCCGCGGGCGCGGAAGAAGCGGAAGCCATCATTATCGGATTACCTACTCCAGAGCAAAACCTCATGCTCGTGGAGGTGGTGAAAAAGCACTTCCTTCACCTGCACATTGTTGCCCGTTCCTTTGACTACATGGACACCTACGACCTGATGGATGCCGGGGTACTCCATATTTTCCGGGACACCCTCCGCAACGGCGTGGCCGCCGCCGGAGAAACACTGAAGCTTCTTGGCTTCCGGGCCTACCAGGTTGACCGTCATGCCCACCGCTTCCTGGAACACGACACCAACGCCCTGCGCTCCCTGGCGGCGGTCCGCCAGGATGAGGGGGAATACGCCGATATGGTGCGCGGAACGGTCTCCGATCTGGAGCAGCAAATGAAAAGCGACCTCGGTCCCAACACCTATCCCCGGGATTACGGCTGGGATTCGGAGTCCTTGGTGAAGGAGTTTGGGGAGGCCTGATGTTTGATGTTTGAGAACTGATGTTTGATGTTGGGGGAAGTAGGATGGAAAAGAGGGGGCGTGCTCTTTTTCGTAGGTCGGAATAGCCAGGATTTGCTATAACAGGGTTGATGCCTCAGGATTTTTCGCAGTGGGTAAGGTTATATGCTCTTTTACGCTTTCGGGTTAAATTCACGAACCAAACCCTATTGCAATGACTAGATGTATCACCCTTGCCCTTTTGGTAGTAATTTTTTGCGGTGCCTGCAAAGAGGTCGTTTACCGGATCGACGAAAAGTCCTTTACCGTTTTTGACGAAAGCGCCCAACGACGCTACGTGGACGTGGAGGCCATTGATCAATTACCGGAGCGAAAATTGACCCTATTGGTGGCCGCCCAGGATACCCTTTACCTTCGTAGAGATCATGAACTCAAATTGAAGTCTGGTTGGACGCTAAGGGGAGAGACGGGGAAGGAAATCATCATCAAAGAGCGCTCCACCACCACCTCGGCGGTCCGGATTAAGCAGGCGGACCGGGTAAGCCTTCGGGACCTCAACATTATTGCCGCCAAGCCCTACATCCCCGCGAGTGGGCAAGCATTGGTGTTGATTGAAAATCCCCCCGGGTTCAAACGTGGTATTCTGCTGAAGGAACTTACGCTTGCCGGGCACTACAGTGGAATTACCGTTCGAAACGGGCAAAATATATCCATCCAGGATTGTCTGCTCGAAGCCAACTCTCACCAAATTTACCTGGGCGAATTAGATACTGCGCGGGGACCGCTCAAGGACTTTCGGGTAGATGACGTGGAAATCCTTCGGACGAGGATTTTGCGTAGTCAAATAGATACCAGCTTTGGCAATGACGGAATAAAAACCCGCTCCAACTGTACCAATATCCGCATCGCCGATTGCTACATCGAAGATAACTGGGGGGACGCCATTGATCTGTATCCAGGAGGAGTGGACGTTACCATTTCCGGAAATAGGTTATCCAACAATCGGGTTCACGGAGTGGAGGTTAAAATGAACTCCTCCGTTTTTAAACCCGAAGACACCGGTCAAATCAGGAACGTAGTGATTGATGGCAATACTATTGCCAGAAATGATGATTCAGGTGTCCGGCTAATTGACAATCCTGGTGATCACTATGCGCGGGGCATTCAAATTTTACGGAACCAGATCGACTCTAATATGCGGTACGGTATCCACGCTAATCTACCCGTGACCATCAAAGAGAATCATCTGTCCTGGAATGGGCTTGTCGCTCCTGATCGAGTTAATACTACTTTCGCGGGAATATACCTGCTCAATGTTGTTCGCCCGGGAGTAGTTGAGGTTAGCAATAATCATGTCTTTGATCAGGCGCCAATTCCAACCCCGGCGGATCAGGCAAATTGGATTAATTTGAATAATGTCAGGGTTCCTTTTATGCTCCGAAATAATCGTTTGGTAGTCACTTCAGATTACCCCGACACCGTAACCAAAAACCGTTATGGAATTAATGTATTTTATATTGGTGTTCCAGTTGAAGTTGAAAGCGTCAGAGCAAACAATCGTTGTGTGGGAGACTTCAAAGACTGTGTCTTGGGGAAAGATAATCCTTAATATCTAGGTAAGACTGTGGGGCCAGAAATTGGACTGACCGTCCATTTCCTAGAATTGGATTTACGAGTAGAGTCATCTTAATTGGGATAGTTCAATAAACTGTGTCTGGTTAAAAGTTATTCCTGAGTGCTTTCCACATTCTCCCGCAAGAAACCCCTTCGGGGATTTATTTCGGCGCGGAGAATGTGGAAAGGACGGTCCCAGGCTCTA
>NZ_SNAQ03000022.1 GCF_004375085.3 Lewinella sp. W8 | reverse complement strand
TTAACGATACGTAAGTAACGATGGCAGCTCCACAGACGATGAGGGCTGCCATCGTCATTTACGCATCTATCCAATTTGAATGTGAGTCAAAAGGAGACAGAGCCAAACTTAAAGGAGGTGTCGCGAAAGTTCTGGATCCCTGGAATAGTTTTGATGATCTACGCCGAGACCTACGAGCAGCAAATCGGGCCAATGGCCCCGAAGAGTCAGCTCGGAGGACCGGCTTTTACGATTAAACCCTAAGACGATTCTCGTGATTTTAGTGCAAACTGAACACCCTAGGTCGATTGAGAAGTATGGGATTGGGATTTTCAACGTTTAGGCGCAGGCAAAAAAAAAACGCCAGCAGATACTGCTGGCGTTCGGGTCATGTCTATGGGGTCAATTGGGTCAAAAAGGTTCGCTTAGGCGGCTAGGGGGCGGTTGATTTTTTGCTTCAGTTGCTGACGTGCTACGAAAATGCGACTCTTTACCGTACCGATGGGAATGTCGAGCTGTTCGGCGATTTCCTGGTACTCAAAGCCCTGGTAGAACATCATAAAGGGGATACTATAAATTTCTTTCAGGCTCTTAATCACTTTCAGGTAACCCTTCATGCGCAGATTGTGCTCAGCTTCATTAGGAATGGCGTTTTTGCTTTCCAGGGCAAAACTGAAGGCTTCTACGGGTTGATTAATGTGATTCCGGCTCTTGCGCTTACGGTAGTTATTAATGAACGTATTGCGCATGATGGTGCAAATCCAACTCTTGTAGTTTGTTCCCGGGGTGAAGCGGTTACGGTAGCGATAAGCCTTGATGGAAGTTTCCTGTACGAGATCTTCAGCATCCTGGCGGCTGCGGGTGAGGCGAAGGGCGTAGGAAAATAAAAGATTCTTAAATTCTTGTGTCTTTGTGGTGAACTCCTGATTAGTCATTGTTGGTTGCGGTTAAATTTATGATTAGACACTCATACCTTATCAATAACCGTGCCAAACTTTTTAAGTAGTTGATTTTCAGTTAGTTGTAGTCTTGAGGAGGGGATCAGTCTTGATTTAAAATGATTTTATTTAATCAAAAAATCAAATTTAAACATGCGCCCTCCCCATTTTGCATCTCCTCTGACCCCATAAATCGCTATTTTTAGTTCCCTTGAGCACCGAACCCGGGGGAGGTGATTGTAGTTGGAGGGGTATTCACCTAATCTATACATACATATGGCAATTCTTGGCAGCATTATTAAGACCGCTCTTGACCTTAACGCCCAGTTGAGCTCGCCCACGGAAGACGTGGAAAAGGCGCAGGAAAAGCAATTGCGAAACCTGCTTGAATCCGCCAAGGATACGTCCTTTGGACTTTACCATGATTTTCGTTCGATTTTAGCGGCGGAGGATGTGGTGAAGGCCTATCAGGATTTGGTGCCGCTGCATGATTACCGGTCCATCAATCGTCGGTGGTGGAAGCAACAGCAGGACCATCCGAACATCAGTTGGCCCGGTCAGCCCAAGTATTTTGCCCTCAGTTCGGGGACGACGGGGAAGCGCAGCAAACGGATTCCGGTCACGGACGATATGTTGGCCAGCTTTCGCGCCGTCGGGCAGTCGCAAATCGCTGCGCTGGCCAACTTTGATCTACCGGCAGATTTCTTCGAAAAGGACGTTTTAATGCTGAGCAGCTCTGCGGACCTGACGCCCCACAAGGAGCACCTGGAAGGGGAAATCAGTGGGATCAACAGCAGTAATATTCCGGGATGGTTCGACAGCTTCTACAAACCCGGTAAAGAAATTGCGGCCATTGACGACTGGGACGAGCGCGTGCAGGCGATCGCCGAAGCCGCGCCGGATTGGGACGTGGTTGCCCTGGCCGGCATCCCCTCCTGGATCCGGATGATGCTCCTCAAGGTCATTGAACACCATAAATTGGAGACGATTCATGATCTGTGGCCCAATCTCCGCCTGTACGCCTCGGGCGGGGTGGCCTTTGAGCCCCATCGGCGAAGCTTTGATGCGCTGACCAAAGAGCCCCTTCAGGTGATGGATACCTACCTTGCTTCGGAGGGCTTTTTTGCCTTCACCGCCCGACCGGGTACGATGAACATGCGTTTGGCCATTGAACACGGGATTTTCTTTGAGTTCATCCCCTTCGACGATCGCGGCTTTGACGAAACGGGGCAGTTGCTGGACAACCCGATGGTGGTCGGCATTAATGAGGTAGAAGAAGGAGTGGACTATGCACTGGTGGTGAGTACGCCCGCCGGGGCCTGGCGTTATCTGATTGGGGATACCGTTAAGTTCTATGACCTGCCCGCACTCGAGCTCCGGATAAGCGGCCGGACGAAATATTTCCTCAACGTAGTGGGGAGTCAACTCTCGGAGGAAAAGCTCAATGCTGCCGTTGATCATTTGGCCGGAAAGCTGAACGTCGAGATCAGTGAGTATGCCGTGAGTGCGGTGAAGAATGAGGAAGGCGAATATATCCACCAGTGGGTCCTGGGCGGTGAGCAGCTTGACGCAGAGAAGGCCGCCAGCATACTCGATGAGTTTCTGCAGGACGCCAACAAAAATTACCGGGTTGCCCGTCAAAAGGCGCTGAAGGGGGTAAAGGTTTTGGTAGCCCCCCGGCGCCGGCTCTACGACTGGCTGGAGCAGAAAAAGAAAAAGGGAGGGCAGATCAAGCTGCCCAAAGTGATGAAAACTAAAATGATGAACAGTCTGCTGAAGTTTCTCCGCTAGGGGAGTATAGCAGCTTGGTAAAAGCTAGCTTGCTAATCCTGGATTTCGGACCACTGGACCGGGATTTTATTCATCATTTCAATCATTTGCATATCGGCCCGACCACCGTACTGAAAAGTAAATATTCCTCGATGTCCGTCAACTGTTTTGATGGCAAAAATTACGGAAGTCTCTCCGTCAACGGTTGATCGCTCAAAGCGATGATACTCAATGATTAATAGCTTCTTGGGTGGATAGTTCTTTCCCTGATCGACGGCCCTAAGTCCTCCGGTGGTGGGGACGAAGAGCTCCGTAAATCCGCGTTTACGGAGCTCCTCGGTGGCCTGCTTGGTAGTGTTATAGAAGTTTAGCGATGGCATTTCTCTTATTTGATGGTATTGGTTTCCTTCACGAACTGGAGTAAAATAAAGGTGATGATGATCCCCGCTACGATGGTTTCAAAAAAGGACATAGTTGCCAGCGTCATCCGGTTGATCACCAAATCGGTGGCTTCTTCTACGCGTCCGCGAATCACCGTTTGACCGCCAACGAGTAAGGCCGCAAGGGCACTCACGAGCGCGGCAGAAGCAGACAAAACGAGCCCCATCGCAAATCCGGGGCGGAAGGTTTTACCGTAGGCAGTGTTCTGCTGAACGGAACGCAGAAACAAGTAGATGACCGGAATCAGGACCAAATACTTGACGAATCCGTAGCCGGGATGGTCCCCATTAATATAAAAACCGGGAAGGAAAACAAAAAGTCCCATGAGTAGCCCGGCACCCGCTCCCCAGTAAATGGCCTTGCGGTAAAATGGATTTTTGTTGTCGGGGTCCGTCATGGTAACGTCCTGGTTTTCAGGCTCTTTAAGCTCGATTTCTTTGGTGGAATTTGATTTGTAAATATTCATGGTTATTACCTGTTTATTATTTTAACCAAAGATTTTTTGGACGTGTTCGTTTTACTAGGTGCTATCCTGCTCGGGGCAATGATTATATTTCATCATGTCGGTGAACCTAATGAGCTGCTTTTTATTTAGTTTAGTACACACCACATTAGGTGAGGACCTGACGCATGACGGAATTGAAGGAGGATTATTTGGAAGTTCTCGAAAAAACCGGGGTGCCTTCCCTAATCATCGACACCAAAGGCTTGATTGTGGGCGCCACCTCCGCCGGCGTGCGGGACCTGCACCTGTCTCCGGAAGAATTGCGGGGCCGGCAGTATCCTGGCCTGGACGCTCGCTTAAACCTCTTTCAGTGGAAGGGCTATCTGGAGGAAATCAAGAAAGCGGGCAAATTCACTTACGAAACGGATCTGGCTACGGGTAAAGACTTACTGTTGCCGGTTTCCGTCTCCCTGAGTTTCCTGGACGATGAGTTGGTGCTGGCTCGCTTCTCCAGCAAGGTGGAACCCGAGCTCCCGGAAAAGGTGCTCGCCCTGGCCGGAAAATCACTGGCCATCGGCTTTTTCTCCCTGAATCTCATCTCGCGCAACTGGACCCTATCCGAAGGAGGACGAAACCTGCTAGGAATTGAACTGCCGGAGGATGGAACCGCTCTGGACGCAGCCCTGCAATCGCTGGCGGACCGGACCACTGCGGAGAGTTGGTCGGCCCTGAAGGCGGAAGTGCGCGCAGCACTGGAGTCGCCCCAGACTATTCGGCAAACCATTATTCTGGAAACCGGTAAGGGGACACAATCTCTGGAGGTCAACATTGAGGTATTCGGAAACGCCCTCCACGCTACCCACCTGGTGGGAACACTCTTTCTGCCGGGACAGCAACAAACGGAGGTGGATGATTTCCAGGAGATCAATCGCTTCAGCATTGAATATTCCCGGGACATGATCTTCTGGACCAGGCCCGATGGCTCCATAAGTTACATGAACCATTCGGCCAGAGAAATGCTTGGTTATCCCATTGAATCTTTGCCCTCCGTGGGGGATGTTTCCCTAGGATTTACGGACGATGTCCTACGGGATTTTTGGCGACAATTACGGCAAGAAAAATATCTTGAAGGGGCATTTGAACTCATTCGAAAGGATGGATCGACCTTCCCCGTTTACGCGACCATCAACTACCTTAGATACGGTGATCAGGAGTTCTCCTGTACGTTTAGCCGCGACATTACCGCTCAGGTCGCCCGCGAAAAACGCCAAAAACTAACGGAATTCACCCTCGACAGTTCCACCCAGTCTATCCTGTGGGTGCGCCCCGACGGCCAGGTTGACTTCGTCAACGATACCTTCCTGGCTAAGACGGGCTACACTAGTGAGGAAATTCTCAACCAGGATATTGTCAAGCTTGTCCCGGAAGCAGACGAAACCTTCCGACAGCGCATCTGGGATCGGCTGAGAAGCGAAAATTCGTTCAAGTTTGAAGTAGAATTTAGGAAAGCGGACGGTAGCCTGATTCCTTTTCTGGCGACCTCCAACTACACAATTTTTCAGGGAGAAGAGTATGATTGCCTCTACCTGACGGATTGGACCCGGAAGAAAAAGCGGGATCAGTTCATCGAATTGGCGCAAACGGCCCTCGATGAAGCCAGCGACTGTATCGTTTGGCTAAGGAAAGATTTTACCGTGCGTTACCTTAACGATACTGCCTTAGACTTAGTGGGAGGAGATATGAAACAGTGGCGGGGAAAACCCGTGCATGACCTTTTTCCCGATCTTAAGGATGTTGAGCTAAGGAGTGGTGAAACGGTTGAATTTGGCTTGGCTGGCCGGGATGGAAAAAGCCATCAGTTGGAGCTGGCCTTCTCCTTACTCGAACACGAAGACGACACTTTTTACGTCCTGACGGGACGGGACGTCACCGAGCGGTACCAACGGGAACAAAAGCTCAGCGATGCCTACCAGCAGATCGAGGAATTGAGCGCCAAACTCCAGGAGGAAAACATCATCCTCAAGGAGGAGATGAACTACAATTTTGACATCAACAACATCGTGACCGTGAGCCCCAAGTACAAGCAGGTGCTGCGGCAACTCAGCCAGGTGGCGGACGCGGACTCCACGGTGCTCATCCTGGGGGAAACCGGAACGGGTAAAGAATTACTGGCCCGGGCAATTCATCGCCTCAGCGATCGGGAGGATCAGCCGCTGATCAAGGTGAACTGCGCGGCACTCCCGGAAAATCTGATCGAAAGCGAACTATTCGGCCACGAAAAGGGGGCCTTTACCGGCGCCACGGCCCGTAAAAAGGGACGCTTTGAGCTAGCTGATGGCGGCACCATTTTCCTGGACGAAATTGGGGAGATGCCGCTGATGCTGCAGGCTAAATTGCTGCGGGTACTACAGGAAGGTGAGTTTGAACGACTCGGGGGCACCGAAACCATCTCCGTAAACGTCCGGCTGGTCGCCGCCACCAACCGCGATCTCCGGAAAATGGTGGCCAAGAACCGCTTCCGGGCCGACCTGTACTATCGACTCAACGTTTTCCCCATCGAAAACCTGGCGCTGCGCGAACGCCCCGAAGACATCCCGGTGCTGGTGAAGCACTTTCTCCGGAAGTTCAGCCGCCGGATGGGGAAAAACTTTACTTCCATCAGAAAGGAAGACCTCAGTCAACTGGAGAACTACCATTTCCCCGGCAACGTACGGGAGCTGGAGAACATCGTGGAACGTGCCGTGGTCCTGAGCCAGGAGCCCGTACTGGAGATTCCGCTGGAGCGCGCGGAGGTGGGAGCGGAGAAAAATCAGGACTGGAAAACCTTCGATGAAATGCAGCGTGAGTACATCATCCAGGCCCTCCGAAAGACCAAGGGGCGAATCACGGGCAACAAGGGCGCCGGACGCCTTTTGGGGCTGAATGATCGCACATTAATGTCAAAAATGCGCAAATTCGGTATAGAAAAGCGAGAATTCCTTGTTTGAACATCTTTTGGGCAAACATTGGGGTAATTTGCCAAGTTATTGTTATACTGTCAACAATGAATTCTATGGCCCCCAGAGACCCCACAGAACCGGATGTTGAAGGAATAATAAGCGATTGGCTAAAGCAAAGTGAAGAACAATTGGTGGTGCTGCTCGCAGAGGCCTCGTGGTCCGGGAGCTCCCAGATCATGGTGGAAACCCTGCACACCATTTCCAATAATATTTCTAATCTGTACGTCAAGAGTTTTGATGTAGAAACCTATCCTGGTCTACAGACTTATTTCAACGTCCACCAGATACCTACCATTATTCTCCTCTACCGGCGAGAGGTGCTTAACACCATTGGCGGAACCATTTCGCGCAAGAAACTGGCCGCAGAAATCCAAAAATACGCTGGCTCTTAAGGGGCAGCGACCCGAGTTGCTCATTTCGGGGTGCACACTTCTCGTTTCGGGTAACTCAGGCAAACAAATTGGTATAATGAAAAACGCCACGCCGAATTCACGGCGTGGCGTTTTTCCACTTTATTAGGATTATTGTTTCCTGTGATTAGGCTTTCTTCAGCAATCCGGAAATCAGGCTTACGACCAGAAGTACCAGAAAAATGTAGAACAGAATTTCGGCAATTCCGGCCATCGCGCCGGCAAAACCGCCGAATCCGAGGACACCTGCGACAATTGCGACAATGAAGAAGATTAATGCGTAGCGTAACATGCTGTAGTTGGTTTTGGGTTAATAATCATGGCGGTTTTTACGTCGCCATTGTGCCCTTGGAACCCCCCATTTTTCCGTGGTGTTCGGAAAGATTGGAAAAATTTTACGCTATTTTCTCAACCGGGATGCTATTTACGCGGAAACTTATTGTTAGTTGATTGTCAGGTGGTTGTGCGTGGGTCTCCTCCGCCCGAACCTCTTCTGCCTTGATCCGGTTAAGTAATTGATGTCTTCAAAAATTATTTTTCAGAATGTCCGCGATGATCGCATGAAAGTGCTCTTCAGCGACGTGATCGGCCATTATCCTTTACTACAATCCCGCGTCCTCTATTTTCGGCAAATTGATCTTGCCCGCAGTGCCATGCGGGCGCAACCCGTGTTCAACTGGAGGTTTTTTCGCCGGGCGACCCGGGAGTACCGCATCGACTACAGCCAGCACCAGAAAATTGCCGCCCACACCCGGTTCCAAGACCTTCCCGATGAAGTCATCCGGGGATGGATTGCCCACGAGGCAGGTCACCTGGTGGACTACCTCCACCGACCCTGGCTAGGGATGCTTTCCTTCGGGATCAATTATGCCCTGAATCGTCCCTACCTGCGGGAAGCGGAGAAACGGGCTGACCAGATCGCCGTGGAACACGGTTTCGGGGCAGAAATCCTCGCTACGAAGCATTATCTGCTCAACAACGGCGCACTGCCCGAGAAATATCAGCGTCGGTTGCGCAAATATTACCTTTCTCCCGACGAGATCGAAGGCCTCATTCTGGCTTTCGATGAAGGCAGGGAACCAGACATTGTCGCGGTGTAAATCAAATCTTCATTTCCCGTCCGCAGCGCGCTGTCGGAGACAATTCGTCCCAGACATTTTCGGCAAAAACGGGTTCCACTTTGCTGACCATTTCGGTGAAACAACAAAAAGCCCGGCCTTCTCCGTAGAGAAGCCGGGCTCGGAATTTGGGATATACTTGGATTAGGAACCGATGCGGTCGATCATGGATTTCACCTCGTCCTTGGTCTTACCGAGTTTTTCCTGCAGGCGGCCGATCAGCTCGTCTTCCTGACCTTCCTGATAGGTAAGATCATCGTCGGTGAGCTCGCCGTATTCCTGCTTAAGCTGGCCCTTGATTTGGTTCCAGTTTCCTTTCACTTTGTCATTAAATGCACTCATAATTTATTGGGTTTTCCCCTGAAGCACGGAGCGGCGCAGTGCTGTTCGCTGAGGAGCGTACTTTATAAAAAAAAATCGGGGCAACACGGGGCGAAGAATAGATTTGGGCAACAAGTGCGGGTGCCGCGTTCCCCACCAAGGAGCCATGAAGACTGAGGAGTTCTGTGCTTTGCGATCTACCCAATTGCTGGCACCTGCGCGTTTGCGCCCTAATGCTCTGTCGGGGTCCGCGGCAAAAAACGTCAGCCGGCAATTGACCGAGATTCCGTTCGGGGAAGAAGCCACCGAACATTTCTCGGCGGAGTCCGTCTATTAAGGTAACCCCCAGATTCATGGCACAACCCTTCTCGTCTCCTCCGTCCGACTACCTGCCCATCGAGGACTATGGCATCATCGGTAACCTGCATACTACGGCGCTCGTCAGCCGCTGTGGCAGCATTGATTACTGCTGCGCCCCCCGCTATGATAGTCCGACCATCTTCGCAAAGATTCTCGACGCGGATCGCGGGGGCTACTGGTCCATCACTCCCGACGGGGCAGCCGATACGATCCGGTATAAACAGATTTATTTGCCCAATACCTGCATCCTCATGACCCGGATGCTCAGTGAAGCGGGCATTTCAGAACTGACCGACTTCATGCCCGTGGTGGAACGGGAGGGCGAACTGGGGATTACCCTGTACCGCCGACTCCGGGCCGTAACCGGCCGCCAGAATTTTCGGATGCGGTTCTTGCCACGGGCGGCCTACGGCGCCCGGAATTTCTCCCTGGCCTCCGTCCCCGGAGGATACCGGATGGAAGATCCCGAAGCCGAAGTGGACTCCCTGATCCTGGAAACGGACCTCCCCCTCCAAGCTTTTGGGGAAGGGGGGCTGGAGGCCACCTTTACGCTGGAGGCCGGAGAAGAAGTATGCTTTTTACTGCGTTCGACGGAGGTGCAGGCTTCCTGTTCCGACATATTACCGGCTTTCCGGGAGACCCACCGCTTCTGGCACGAATGGGCGGACCGTTGCAATTACGACGGACCCTGGAAGAGTGCCGTCTTACGCTCGGCGCTCACCCTGAAACTACTGACTTCCCTCCGCTACGGTGCACCCATCGCGGCGGCAACCTTTTCTCTGCCCGAAACCATCGGTGGCACGAGGAACTGGGACTATCGCTACACCTGGATCCGCGACGCAGCCTTCACCATGTATGCCTTCCTCCGTCTGGGATACCAGGATGAGGCCCAGGGCTTCATGACCTGGATCGAGCAGATCTGTGACGACCAGGAGTTGCAGCTTTTGTATACCGTGGACGGCAAAACGGAGCTGACCGAGCGGACGCTCGATCACCTGAACGGATACCGCGACAGCCAACCCGTCCGTGTCGGCAACGGAGCGCACGACCAGTTGCAGTTGGACATCTACGGGGAGCTCATCGATACCATTTACCTGTTTCACCGCGCGGGCGGAAGCGTTACCTACGCCTTCTGGCAGCGGATTGTCCGGCTGGTGGAGTACGTCCTGGAGAATTGGCGGCGCCCCGACCACGGCATCTGGGAGGTGCGGAACGAGCAGCGCCGTTTCCTGCATTCGGCGCTCTGCTGCTGGGTGGCCGTCGATCGGGCCATGAACATTGCCCGTGACCGGAGCTTCCCGGCCGACCTGGACCGCTGGCGGCAGGGACGGGACGAGATGTACCGGGAAATTCACGATAAGTTCTGGAACGAAGAAAAGGAAGCCTTTACGCAGTTTCCGGGCAGCGACACGCTGGACGCCAGCGCCCTGTTGCTCCCCCTGCTTCGCTTCATCAGCGCCAAAGAACCCCGCTGGGAAAAGACGCTGGACGCCATCGAGCGAGAACTGGCCGCCGACGTCCTCATCTTCCGCTACCGGCAGAACGGGGATGAGGTAGACGGCATTGACGGAGAGGAGAGCACCTTCACCATTTGCTCCTTTTGGTACGTGGAGTGCCTGGCCCGGATGGGGCGACTGAACGAAGCGCAGCTGGCCTTCGAAAAGCTCCTCAGCTACGGAAACCACCTCGGCCTGTTCAGCGAAGAGATCAGTATGGCGGGGGAACAGCTCGGGAATTTCCCGCAGGCCTTCTCCCACCTCTCCCTGATTTCGGCGGCCTTCCAGATTGAGAAAAAGCTGCAGAACCAGGAGGATTACTGGGTCAGATAACCGTTACCCGAATGGCCTTCAGTCCTTCCACGCCCTGCATTTTTTCCAACTCAAGGTCCTCGATTTCCTGGCTGATGTACCCCTTTAGCGCCAGGTGATCCAGATACTCCTGGTATTCCTGCCGGTCTTTATCCTGCAGCCAGACAATCGCGATTTTTCCGGCCTGCGTCAGCCGTTCGTCGGTGCCCTTGATGTACGCCTTATCAATGCGTTTCTTGATGATCTCGTACCGGATGTTGTAGGCCCCGTCCACGTCGAACTGCTTTTCGTCCATTTCAAAACGGATGCTCAGGCTGCTGTTAAAGACGAAGATCAGTTGTGCCGTGGAAAGCGGTACGGGCATACTGACCGCCTCCCGCTGCACCAATCGCGTGATTTCACACATCAGGATCAGTTGCCACAGCCGGAAATCCCGTAGGTAGAAGTCGTTGAATTCCCCTTCCTCCAGCAGTGATTGACCGAGGTACAGGTTGTATTCCACGCCGTCCGTCTGAAATTTTTCGAAGTAGTGGGGCAGGATGGCCTGCATCTTATCCTCCTCCTGCAGGAGGAAATTGCTGATGGCGTGGTTCAGCTGGGTAACGCTGTCTTCGTAGGCTTTACGGGAGCGGTAGATGATGTCCAGGTCGGGGTCGAGGGCGTCGAAGTAGGCGTTGAGGGCTTCCTGGGGCAGGTCGGGGAACCGTTTCCGAAGGTCCCGCAGCAGGGGGTGGATTTGCTTGGTCAGCAAATCAACGATGATGGATTCATCGCTGGACGCAATGGATCCACTTACGAGTTTATCGTACTGGGCCTTTACCCGTTCGGCGTAGATGTCCAGCAGATGGAAATGAACGGCTTCCCGGCAGCTGAGGAGCAGCTGGTGGAGTTGGTCCAGGTTATCGAGTAAGTCGGCCTGGATGGAGGAATTGCGTTGTTTGGAAGAACCCACGATATCGGCCTGGCCGTAGAGGGGGTAGACATCCTTGAAGACAATTTCGTCGGGAATCGACGTTTGCCGGTCAATGGTGCGCTCCCAGTAGCACTTGCTGGCTACCTGGCGAAACTTCCACTCCACACTGGGATGAATGGAGGTGAACTCCTGCTGCATCGTCAGGCTGATGGAGTTCTCCATTTCCGACAGGAATTTATTGGTGCCCATTTGGATCAGGGAGATAAATTCGTCCAGCTGCCGCAGCGTGAGCTGGCTGAAGGCGTAGGGGTGGGGGGCGCCCAGTTCAAGAATGCTGACCAATTTCCCCTCCTCACTCAGTAGGGGCGCCAACAACAGACTACGGACGTTATGGTCCAGAATGTTGGTCTCCAGGTCCGACAGGTTGGGGCGCTTCCGGAGGTCATCAATGATGATGGCCTTCTGGTAGCGCGCCACCTGACCGTAGGCTGATTTGGGGTCGCCGAGTGCCGCCTGAATGGCGACGGCGTCGTAGGTACGCAACAGGGACCAGGTGAGGTTGTCTACGTAGGGCCGCCGGGCCGTTTGCAGGACTCCGAAGGTCAGCTCGGGAAGGTCCAGGAAGGTTCTGGTCAGGGTTTCCAGGTAGGCCAGGTCACTTTCGTGGTCGCTCTTGCCACCCTCATTGGCCGCCATTGCTTTCAGCGTAGAAAGGATCTCCACCTTGGTGACGTCGGCGAGGACACCGATGACGAAGCCTTCAAAAATGAAATTTTCGGGCGGAATGAGCTCCAGCCAGAGTTCCTTGTCGTCCAGATTGTTCAGGAGCCGATGAATCTGCTGTTGGCTGAGTTTTTTCAGCGGCTTGATCGGTTTGACTTCCATGTAGTCCAACTGGACGTCAAACTTGAAGTGTTTTTCCACCCTGGTCTTGCGGTCGCGTAAGACCATGCCCTGATTGGAAAAGATTTCCACGTTTTGTCGGTAGAAGGTATTGAGGACGGAGGTGCCGGCCATTAAAGTTTCCTTGAGGTCATTGCTGATCAGGCTGCGGGGATCTACCCGGATTTCCCAGCGATCATTGGTCATCTGTTCGAGTAGGGCGTCGGTGCGAAACCGGAAGGCGTGCCCCTCGAAGGGGCCCTTGATGAAACCCATTTTTCCCCGGAAGAAAAAGGAGGGGAAAGTGTGTAACATGAGGTTTTCTACGTCCGGATCGCGTTGTAGTTCCTCCCAACCATGCGGAGACGCCTGAATCTTTGCCTCCGCCTTTTTCAGATCTTCGATGGTTTTGAGCAGGGGGCTATCCCGTAAGGCATTTCTCTTTCCTTCCAGCTCTTCGATCAGTTTACGGACGCTGAATACGGAGGCATAGACTGATTGGGGGTCATTGTCCCGGACGAAATCCTGGAACACGCTCAGGGGCACGAATCCCTCTTCCATCGGGATGAGGATGGGTTTGGCGGATGGATTTGCCATGGACTACGTTTTTCGGGCCACTGATGATTGAAAGTTAAGGGTTGCCGGCATACTGCCCGGGAGCGGCGGTTGGTAACTCCCGTTAAACCGCTAACGTCACGAAAAGGGGAAAGGGTGGGGCGGAACTTCCCCTGGCGTTCAGTTTTTGCTGTGCACAGCACAAAAGCCTCGTTAAAGAGGCGATGTATAGTCTTCTTCTTTCGTGGAGGGCCTTTACGTAGCGCGAGGTGCCCCGATAGCTATCGGGGGAACCGCCGACCATTCTCTACAGTCATCCACCTGGCTGGCTAAAAAGAGAAAAGGCCCTCCACATCGTGAAGGACCTTCTTTCGTAGCGCGAGGCGGACCCGAACCGCCGACCTCAGGATTATGAATCCTGCGCTCTAACCAGCTGAGCTACCGCGCCATGTGGTGCTTTAATCGCAAGCGTTGAGCTTGCCGGACGGTGGCCTCGTGGTTGTGAATCCTCCCCGATAGCTATCGGGGTAACCAGCTGAGCTACCGCGCCGTTTGGTTAAGCGGCTGCAAAGATAGGCGCTTTGTGGTTTTTGTGCAAGACCTGTGCGTTTTCTTGAAAGAATCTTCGGCCCCGACCCGGGAACACCACGCTGCCTGGCCACCGGAAGATTGCCGGCACCTGCGCTTGCGCCCAAATTTTATTTGCCTGCGATGACCGCTGCCCTTTGCGATGATACAATGGGCAGAGAGCGGTCAATGGTTTCGGTCACCACCAAAAAATGGGCAGCTGATGATAAATTTTGCAATTTTGCGGGTGACTTTATGAGGTTTAGGGGTCTAAAACCCCGGACACTACTCCGGAGTCTTTCGGTCGACCCTGGATATCATTTTACTTACCATCAAATTTTCACTCGTATGAAAAATTTTTTCCTGTTAACGCTACTGACGCTGCTGTCACTGAGCGGTTTGCAAGCCCAGACGCTGGAGGAGCTGAAGGCAAAAAAAGCCGAACTGGAAGCCAAGAAGAGCGAGATCATGGCGGAAGCCAATTCCTTCAATGGGGAGATTGCTGACCTGCAAAAGGAAATTACGCTGCTGTCTGGCTGGCAGACCGGGCTGACCGGCCTGGTGGGACTGAACTTCAATAGCTCCAGCAACTGGCAGGCTAACGCCAACCCCAACAGTTCTTCTTCTGCCCTGAACCTGGGCATCAACGCCTACGCCAACATCATCAAGGAGAAGTCCTTCTGGCGGAATACCCTGGCTACGAACATCAGCTGGCAGGGACTCGACAACAACACCAACGATGATGACGGTGGCACCGGCTTCCTGGCCAACCGCAATGGTGACGTGCTGATCGGTTCTTCCCTCTACGGCCTTCGCTTCAGCGAAAGCCTGGCCGCCACTGGTTTACTCGACCTGAATACCTCCGTGTTCAATTTCCTCTCTCCCGGTACGGTCGACGTCGGCGTGGGGGTTACCTGGACGCCAAAGACCATTCCTAACTTGGTCGTCGTGGCGCACCCCCTGACCTACAACTTCGCCTTCTCCGGTTTTGAGGGCATCGAAAGTCAGTCCGCACTCGGTGCGAAGGTCAAAGCGACCTACGCCCTGGAGCTGCCCGGTGGCGTTACCTGGTCTTCTAACCTGGGTATGTTCCTTCCCTACGACGACACCCAGACGCTCATCACCTTCATCGACGAAGACGGCGTAGAGCAAACCAGCGAAGAGGGATTGTTCTCCTACACCTGGATCAACTCCTTCAACATTGCTGACCTCTGGAAGGGCATCGGCGTCGGCTTTACGGTCGGTATCCGTCAGGCTGGATTTGAGTACCCTCCCGGACTGCAGTCCTACACCGCCATGGGCCTGACCTACAGCTTCTAAAGCTGCGGGGGCAACCCAAAAAAAAAGCCCGGTTCGATCTCGTCGAACCGGGCTTTTCTCTTTTACTTCCGTCCCTCTTCGTGGGGCGGAAGGGCCGGTCCGGCATCCGGACGGCTGTGGATTTCTACCCCCTCACTGGCCACCTTACTGAAGGGAACGATGAAGTCACTCTCATCTCCCCGCAGGGTGAGGGCATTGTTGTTGATGGTGATCACCTCACCGCGTTTTCCTTCGATGCTGATTTCATCGCCCACGCGGATCCGACCGCGGTTGTAAAAGGAAGCGAGGATGCTGCCCATCAGATGACGACTGGCCAGGCCGTAGCCAATGGCAAAGGCAGCGACCACGCCGGCCACGATGATGGAGATGTTGTCTTCCATGAATTCCGTTTGCAGCTGGGCCTGCCGCAACGAAATGAGGATGATGTTCAGGAGAATGAAGTAGAAGACAATGTTAGAGATCAGGTTGCCGGAGGAAATCCCGAGACCGCGGCAAGTGGCGGCGACTACCTTTTTAATGGAGTCGGCAATGAAGACCCCAATGAGCAGGACGACGAAGGCCGTAATGGCGTTGGGGATGTAGGCGATGGTGGACACCATCATGTCGGAGATGACCTTCATACCCAGGGCCTCAACGGTAGCCATCAGGAAGACGATGATCGTCAGGTAATAAATGATGGCCGCCCCGATTTTACTGGGGACAATTTCAAAGCTGGAATTTCGGATCAAATCCACTTCGCCGAGCTTCTTGGCGAGGCTGTCCAGGCCAATGGCCTTGAAGACCCGCTCCACTACCTTGGCCAGCACCTTCGCCAGAATCAGACCAATGATGAAAATGGCACCTGCCTTGAGCAGGGCGGGAATGACGGCGAATAAGGAATTAATCTGAGTGAGCAGTTCGTCTAACACGGGTGGTCTTACTTTTTATCTGATAATCTCGTCGTTGTTATCGGGGCCCTTGGGCGCTCCCGGACCGAGGGGAGGATTGTCGGACTCCTCGTCGTCGATTTCCTCGATGGTGCGGTATTCATCGTCATCGTCGATGGGGTCACTGCCCATAATGGCGGTCATGGTGTCGGCCATCATGGGAAGGTACATCTCAAAAAGAGATCCGATGAATTCATAAGTGCTGAGTTTGGTTTCGACCTGCTGGCGAACCCGATCCTGACGCAGTTCTACGAACTGGTTGATCTCTTCCTCCTTGATTTGCAGAAAACTGCTCATTTAAGAAAGGCTTTTTGCCGGAAAAAGCTTTTGGTGAATCTTGAGTGCTTTCTCCTTGGCGCGTTTGAGCTGCATCTTTACTGCAGATTCATTTTTTCCTAACATCTCGGCGATGGCTTTGATTTTTACGCCATCCTTATACTTCAGCAATAACAGCGTGCGATCAGCATCCGATAACTTATTGAGTACTTTCCGAAGTTCATTCAATTGTATCCGGGTCAGCTCTTCGTCGTTGTCATCTTCTTCCTCCACGTCGGGGGGATTGTCCAACTCATCAGCGAAAAGCGCACGGCTGCGCTTTTCCTTGCGGATTTTATCAATGCAGTAATTATACGTCACGGAATAAACCCAGGTAGAGAACTTAGACTGGCCCTGGAACTTGCCCAGGTTCAAAAAGACCTTGGTGAAAATTTCTTGTGTTGCGTCTTCGGCTTCGTCTTCATTACGAAGCATGGTGATCGCCTTACTGTATATTTTAGCTGCGTAGCGATCGTGTAATAGTCTAAAACAGGTAGCATGCCGCTTTTCCCGGTAAGCACGGATGATGTCCATGTCTTCCATGGTCGGCGTACAAGGTCCCGAGGCCGTTGCGCTTGCCATCTAAGCTGAATTGTGTTGCTTAGCCGAGGCCAACAACTGTTATTAAGACGTTAAGATTTTTGATCGGTCACAAGATAGACATTGTTGGTGGGCAAACAAGGTTGTTTGGGGGTAATTCTGTCAAATCTGGGGTCTAAAACTGTTGCAATCAGACACTTGTGGGTAGTGGTGGCGGTAGCGTATTTATCAAAGACAGGGGGGCAGAATGCGCTTTTTCGTTTTGCCCGGCTTACCCCGTCCCAAAAGTTTTCTCTTCCGGACCGCTAAAATCTAATCCCCGCTCAAAACGTTTACTGGTTTTCGGCCATTACAAAAAGCAATGCAACAGTACTGGGATACATTCAAGGCCTTCGCCGCGAAATACGGTAAGCTATGCTGGGCGTACCTCCGGGAACAGCCCCCCCTGAAGTTAATCTTCCTGGGGGTACTGATCCCCACGGTGTCGGTGGCGCTCCTGTTCGGAATTCTGTTCATGCGGGTGCTCAATGAGCGCTACGGCCACCTGCCCGAACACGAAGAACTGGCCCTGATCGAAAATGCCGAAGCCTCCTCCGTCCTCAGCGAAGACGGAGTACTGCTGGGTAAGTACTTCCGGGAAAACCGGATCAGCGTTTCCCAGGAAGACATCTCTCCCTACGTAGTGGACGCCCTCATCGCCACCGAAGACGCCCGCTTCTTTGAACACCAGGGCATCGACCTGCGGGCCCTCGCCCGCGTCGCCGTGCGCACCATCCTGCTCGGCGACCGGAGCAGCGGCGGCGGAAGTACCATCAGCCAACAGCTCGCCAAACAACTCTACCCCCGCCAGCCGAACGGCCGCTTCGGCATCCTTAAGACCAAACTGCGGGAAATGGTCATCGCCAGCCGCCTGGAAGAGGTCTACTCCAAGGAAGACCTCCTCAACCTGTACCTCAACACGGTCCCCTTCGGAGAAAACGCCTACGGTATCGAAGTAGCCTCGGGCCGCTTTTTCAGTAAATCCGCCAGCGAGCTTACCGTGGAGGAAGCCGCCGTGCTGGTGGGCCTGCTCAAGGCCAATACCACCTACAATCCCCGTCTGCGCCCCGAAGCGAGTCGCGGACGGCGCAACGTCGTCCTGTCGCTGATGGCCAGAAACGGCAACCTGTCGGTGGCGGAAGCCGACAGCCTCACCGCTCTGCCGCTGGAAATCAACTACCGCCGGGAAAACAATAAGGTGGGCGGAGCGGCCTACCTGCGCGATCGCCTCCGCCGGGAAGTCATGGACATCCTGCAGGACAAAACCCACGCCGACGGCCGCCCCTACGACATCGATCGGGACGGACTCCGGATCTATACCACCATCAACAGCAGCCTCCAGCGTTTTGCGGAGGAGGCTGTACGCGAACAGATGCCCACCATCCAGGGCAACCTGGCCATCGACTGGAAGTCGGCCAAACGGGCACCCTGGGAGGATGCCTTCCTCAAAGAAGTCCGGCGGAGCCAGCGCTACCAGTCCCTGGAAGCCAGGGGCATGGAAGAGGAGGCCATCTTTGCCGCCCTCCGCGAGCCGGCACCGATGACCATCTTCGACTGGAAGACGGCCGGCCCCAAGGACACCCTGATGCGCCCCATGGACAGCATCCGGCACTACTTCACCCTGCTGAACGCCGGCCTGCTCGCCACGGAACCCAAGACGGGAAAGGTCCTGGCCTGGGTGGGGGGCGTGGACTACAGCTACGTCCAGTACGACCACGTATCCGCCCGCCGGCAGGTGGGCTCGACCATCAAGCCCGTCATCTACGCCACCGCTCTGCAGGAGGGTATGCTGCCCTGTGAGTACACCCCGGCCCAGCAGTTTACCTACGAAGACTTCAACAACTACAACCCCCGCAACCCGAGCGGGGAATACGAGGGCGCCTACTCCATGCGGGGCGGCCTGGCGAAATCCATCAATACGGTGGCCGTGAACGTGGCCGTCCGGACCGGCCTGCCGCGGGTGGTCCGCGAAATCCACGAGATGGGCATTGAGGGGGAAGTGGAAGAAATCCCCAGCGTGGCCCTCGGTACGGTAGAGGCCAGCCTGATGGAAATGAACACCGTCTACGCGGGCTTCGCCAACCGCGGCCGCCGGCCGCGCGGGGTTTACTACCTCGATAAGATCGAAGACGCCTACGGCAACATCGTCTACGCCGCCGAACCGAGAACGGACTACGTGCGGGTGATGAGCGATACGGTGGCCAACGTGGCCACCTACCTCATGGCCGGAGTGGTCAACCGCGGCACGGCCAGCCGACTGCGCACCACCTACGGCCTCCGGGGCGCCATGGCCGGCAAAACGGGCACCACCCAGAACCAGAGCGACGGCTGGTTCATGGGCTACACCCCCAAGATGGTGGTCGGTGTGTGGGTGGGCGCCGAATATCCGGCGGTCCACTTCCGGACGCTGCGCCGGGGCTCGGCCACGGCCACGGCCCTGCCGGTGTGGGGCACCTTCATGCGTAAGGTGCAGGAGGCCGAGGAGGTAAAAGATTTCCGGGGGGGCTGGTTCCCGAAGCTGGACGAAATGACGACGGCCCTGCTCGAATGTCCGGACTACCTGGAGGAACTGCCCATCTACCGCGATCCGACGGAGTTCAACCCCGCCGACGATCTGCTGGCCCGCCTGCGGGCCTTCGAGGCCGAGGAAATCGAGCGGATGATGGCCGAAAAACGCCGCCGCGCCAACGAAACGCCCGAAGAATACGCGGACCGGATCGTGCGCCAGCTGGAACGCGACGCCCGTCGGGACGAACGCCGGGAGCGCCGGAAAGAATTCTGGTCCAAAACCCTTTTTGGGAAGAAGAAGGACGGTTAGTCCTGAGTAGCCCTTAGCTTTGTGCCCACCTTTCACCGATAAACCACCTGCCGATGGCTTCGCCGATTGAACAAATTCTGGAATCCGTAAAGAACCTGGACTTCTCCACCATCGAGAAGGTAACCGGGCACCGGGCCGATACGGTAGATGAGTTTATGGCGAGGACGCAGGTGCGGGGTAAAACCAATTTTGGCCGTGGTCTTGTGGCCGGCCTCATCGGTGGGTTGGTCGGCGCCGGGGTCAAAATGCTCGTGGATCGGGCCGTTACCCCGGACCAGGAGCACTTTGAAGACAAGGCCGCCGCCGCCGTGGTGGATTCCGCCGACCTCGAACTCACCGAAGATCAGCAGGCGCTGGCCGAAACGGTGGTGGAACTCGGCATGGGAGCACTGGTGGGTGGCCTCTACGGTCTGCTCGTCGAAGCCATGCCCGAGGCCCAGAACGAAGACGGCGCCGCACTGTGGACGACCACCCAGCAGGTGGCCGCCCCGCTCCTCGGACTGGCCCCGGCCGCCCTGCAGGACGAAGCCCAGGACCGCCTCGGCAACCTGGCCGGCCACGTGGCCTTCGGGGCCACGGTGGAGGTCGTGCGCCGGGGCGTACGCTACGCGATGGAAGAAGATATCCTATAGGATGCTGTACCTGGTCCCCACCCCCATCGGCAATCGGGAAGACATGACGGCCCGGGCCATTCGCCTCCTCGGGGAGGCCGACCTGATCCTCGCCGAAGACACCCGTACCAGCCGGCCGCTGATGCAACACTACGGCGTCGAGACTCCGCTGCGGGCCTACCACGCCCACAACGAGCACAAGGTAGTCGATGGCCTCGTCGCGGAGCTGAAGGAAGGCGCCACCTACGCCCTCATTACCGACGCCGGCACCCCCGGCATCAGTGACCCCGGTTTCTTGCTCGTCCGCGCCTGCCGGGAGGCGGGCGTCGAGGTGAGCTGCCTGCCCGGTCCGGCGGCCTTCGTGGCGGCGCTTGCCGCTAGCGGCATCCCCTGCGACCGCTTCCACTTCGAAGGCTTCCTGCCCCACAAAAAGGGCCGCCAGACCCGCCTGCAGTACCTGGCCGAGCTGCCCCATACCTTCGCCCTCTACGAGAGTCCGCACCGCATCGCCAAGCTGCTCGGCCAACTCGAAGAACACTGCGGCCCGGACCGGCTCGCCTGCGTCGCCCGCGAAATCTCCAAACTCCACGAAGAAATCACCACCGCTCCCCTGTCCGCCCTGAAGGCAGACTACGCAGCGCGAGGTAAGGTGAAGGGGGAGATTGTGGTGGTGGTGGCGGGAAGGTGATGGAGGCTGGGTGCTACTCCCTGGATATATGTCGTGGCGGACTTTTACCTGGCATGGACGTTTTAGCCTTTGTTAGCTGCTGGCTTCTTTTTTTATTCGATTATTTACCAAAACTTCCACCAGGGTTTTCCGCCATTTTCATCCACTTCAATAAATCCTTCGGGTATTTCTCCGTCAAAATTCATATATTTTTTTACTGCTATTGCCGTGTAATGATAGACATTATCCTCTTCGCCATTTTGTAGTCGTTTCATTACTCGATGAGCTGGAAACATTTCAGTTCCATTTGCCGAAACTAATTTGATATTTATTTCCCCTTGTGGATCATTATCATCGGTTACCCATTTTGTTGCTTTGGTATTTCGAATTATCACTTCTCCGATGTAGGAACTTATTGCAAATAATTTTCCTCCTAATCCGCTCGCAAATAACCCGTCAGGTCTTGGTTGCCCGTTTTCAAATTGTTCAGTTAAGACTGTTTCAATATGTTCCACACTTTTTACTGAGAAATCTAATTCTTTGTCGAGTGCTCGAAATGCTTGTACAAGCCAATTTGCTGATTTTTTAATGTCTTTTTTCAAAGATGCCATTCGTTAAATTTTGGTGTTTATTGATTCGTAATTAAAGGTTTACTCATTATTCGTCGCTACGAATATGCTGTTTTTTCTGTTTGCCACCAGCTCCGGACTTGGCTCTGTGCGAGGAACGAGTATTGTGGCAAAGCTAAAATTAGGCACCGTTTATTATTTCTTTTAAGTCAAAATAGTACTTCTTATGAATCGGTCCTTGTTGGAAGTCGTCACTTCTTAAGATCAATTCGATCGAAATCATGCATTCTGCATAATCACTTGGTAGAGCTCCAATTAGAATTTCATCCAGAAAAATGTTTTCCTCCCGATCTCTTTGAGAAATTGTTACTGCGTAACTTTCACTAGCTTTCCTTAGCCTCGAAACTTTGTATGAATCATGCTGCTGTTCTATCTCTAAATCAAGTATAGTGAGATCAATCTTTGGAGGAAAGTGTTGAGGATAAATTCCTGATAGCCCTTTATCTTCAGTCTTGTCTTTGAAGTCGAATTTTTTCTGAAGACTAATGCCTTCTTTGTACTGCAACCTCAGCTCTGCATCAAACCCGATTGATTTCCTTGATAGATTTTCAATCATAAAATCAATAAGAAAGAGCGATGGAATGCCCTTAATGGGCGATACAAAATATTTAGATATAAATGGCGTAACCTTCAAGTCTGATACCCGGTCTCTTGCCTCAAGTCTTTTAGTATAGATTTCTTCGTAGTCCTTTCTTGAAAGTTTTCGAGTACTAGTCCCAGTTCGAATAAAACCATCCCCTATTCTAAATTCTTGACTACCGCCATCCGTCCTTCGTAGGTGCTTCCTAAATAAATAAGGTCTTTCTTCATTATTCGATATGATGAACGCTGACAACGTATATCCCTTATATTCAAAAACTCTGTAAGCAAAGTTTATTCTTGGCTCAATATTGTCCTCAACAAACTGCTGGTAGCTTGCTTGATCAGTTGGCGATTCTATATTGACAAATTCAGATGCCATCCCATCGAGTTCTTTGACTCCTACTAATATATATTTTGGCTCTTTCGATGGATGATTAGCCATAGCCGAAATATCTTTTAGGAGTTCATTTTTCTTTGGATGCTTCCCTAAAGGATACTCGTAAGCCTTGAAGTCTACATGTACGCTCTCAGAGTGATATTCGATTATTTCAATTAATTTTTCAACCATGTCTTTTCTTCTGATCTCTTCGTACTTCTTCTAATGGGGCCTGACATGTTTACATCCGCATTACGCATGCACCAACTGTCTGTGGTTTCAAGTCCTGCTGTTCAGGATAACAACCCAACTTTCTTTCTTCACGTAGTCGTAAAATAGCACTTTGGCCCCGCATTTCGGGGAAAAACTTGACGTTGTTGCCGTCGGCGTCGCAATGACAAAGTTGACGTGGTCTCAAGGAATACACCAAAAACCACGCAACTCAATCACGGTCATCGCTTCCCTCCAAACGGTTCCGCTTCTGGATATCACATGACCACTGGTTAATAGAATGGGTAGGTTGTTCCGACCTCCACTAATTCCTTCTCCTCAGCCTCATCCTTCGCCTCCTCCTCCCCAGCCCAGGTTGACGCCGGGCGCAGTGTTGTGGCCAGTACCTTTATTCTTTTAGTAGTAAAAATAAATCTACGTTGATGTAGATGGTTTCTCGACCGACCCGTTTGCTTTTCAAAACACCAACCTCTTCCAGTTGCCGCAAGTACCGAGAAGCCGCCTTCCTTTCTACGCCCAATTTGTTAACGACGTATTCAATTTTTGAATATGGCTGCTCAAATATTAGTTCGACTAGTTCTCGCGAGTAGATTTTTGGAAGGCGTGATTTTATGAGCGCTATCTTTTCTTTTAGCTGGGATCGTATGGCTAGGATCTGCCGCTTTGTTTCTATGGCCGTTTTCTCCACGGCATCCAGCATAAATAGTATCCATTCCTCCCATTCACCCGTTTTATTTACCTGATTCAGTAGCCTGTAGTATTCTGGTTTGTTTTGAATAATATGTGAACTCAGGTATAGTATTGGAATATCGATCATGCCATTCATGATCAGAAATAGAATGTTGAGAATCCTTCCCGTTCGTCCGTTACCATCATAAAATGGATGAATGCTTTCAAACTGGAAATGCAGCACTGCTAACCATATCAAATCGGGCACTCCATCCCTCAGGCTTTTGTCATTGTAGTATTTTATAAAGTTTGACAGCAGGTTTTCTATTTCGATTTTGTCTTGAGGAGGAGTATAAACTACTTCTCCCGTTGCATCATTTTTAAGAACTGTTCCTGGCGTAGACCTTATGCCGGCATCGTTATTGATTAAGTCCTTCTGAATATTGACAATGTCGTTGACCCGGAGGAATCCTTGAACTTTGAAAATTTCAAATCCAAGCATGATGGATCTCCGGTAATTGACCACTTCTTTAGTTTGGGGTCTAACCGTACTGTCCTTAGTCGCTAGAGCTTCGTACAGTTCGTCCGTACTCGTGATGATGTTTTCGATCTCCGAACTATCTTTTGCTTCCTTTAGAATGATCGCATTGACCAGCATTTGCTGGCTAGGAATGGTTTCAGCAATTCCCTTCAGTTCAGCTATCGCAAAAGTAGCCGAAGTGGCTTTCTTCAGCGTGGCTATCGTTTGAATCTTCTCCGTTGCCGGCGGAAGATAGGGTAGTTGATATGGTGTCTTTTGTCCCACATCATAAATATAAGGGACTTTTTTTGTATTTTTGGTACACAAATGGCACGATTGCATTGGCCACAACCTTTGGATACATCTGCATAGCGCATGTGTAGCCTCCCCGGGAAACCACCCTCGCCCATCTAAAGGAGAAAGCTACCAACCGGTAAACACCTACTCCGACGGCTCGCCCAGGTGGCGGTCAAAGTATGCGATGATCTTGCCGAATAGGTAGCGATCGTAATGTTGCTCACGGCTCCATCCGTGCGTCGCCCCCGGGGCAAAGACAAAGTCGAAGTCTTTGCCCAGTTTGATCAATTCTTCCGCCAACGTGGCCGTCGTCTTGAAGGGGACCACCTGGTCCTGGAGGCCGTGGATGAACAGGAGCTTATCCTCCAGATTCGCCGCATACTTGAGCGCCTTTCGTTCGAATATCTCCGGGTGGGTCTGTGGGCGACGGACAATGGCGACGTCGTCCGTGCCAAAGAACATCGGATCAACGGCCGCTGCGGCCGCAACCCCCACCTGGAATAAGCCCGGCTTCATCAGCAGCGAATAAACGGAGAGGGTGCCCCCGTAACTACTGCCCCAGATGCCGATGCGGTCGGGGTCAACGTAATCCAGCGACTCCAGGTACGCAACGGCACTCGCGTAGTCCTCAATGTCCTGGTCGGCAAAGCCCAGCAGGAACTCTTCCCGGAACGCCCGGCCATAACCGTTGCTGCCCCGAGAATCCACCTGCACGACAATGTATCCCTTCTTGACCAGCAGCTGCTGCACTAAGCTGTAGTTACCGGCCCAGCGGTTCCGGGCGGTATTCGAGTACACGGGGCCAAATACCACCGGATACTGCTTGCCGGGCTGCAGATTGGCGGGTTTCAGGATCCGGGCGTGCAGCGTGTAGTCATCCACCAGGCTGGGGAAACTAACGTATTCCGCAGCCGTCCAGCTGCGCTCCGTGAAGGCGGGCAGGGGCGAGTGGGTGACGCGCGTAGCGTCACCTCCCTCACTGGTGACTACGTAAAGCTCGGGTGGGGAGGTGTCGTTGCTGTGCAGGAACGCCAGGTGCCGGCCATCCGGTGAGGGGTAGCCAAGGTTGCGGCCCGGAAGGTTTGTCACTCGCTCGGGGGCGCCATCGGACATACGCAGTCGATACACGTGTTGCTCGTACGGATTAACGCCGTTACCGGCATAGAACAGGGCATCCCCAGCAATGCTGGGGGTGGATAGCACATCGTAGGACGAATCCGTCAGGAGCCGCGGACGATCCCGCGACGGTGAGGCATCGATCTTGTACAGGCCGTAGCGATCCCCCATGTCGCTTAGGAAAACGACGTGCTGCCCGTCCGGATGCCAGGCAGACCCGAAGGAGGTGTACATACGGCTTTCCCGCACCCCTCGCCAAATCTCCCGCAGCCGGCCGTCGCCGGGAGCAACGACGAACAACTTACGGTCCACCGCCGTGTCGGATGCGGTATCCACCAGCAGGGCACCGTCCGGTGACCAGTTGAAGTCAATGACCTGGTTGGACTGCGGGTCGGGCAAATCGAGGAACGTTACGGCACCACTCGCTACGTCGAGCAGGCCAACCCTACGGATCTCGTTGGGGTCGCCCGGGTAACCCCGGCGTACCTCGTTGGGATTGGTTTCGTCTGCTAGGTAATCCGGGAACGGCACCTTGCGCATCTCGCGTCGGTCCACGGCGTGGAAAGCGATGGTCTTGCCGTCCGGCGACCACTTGTAGGTGGGCCCACTCCAGATGCCCGGACCGATCTCCCGTTCCGGTCGGCTGTAGCGCCCCTTCCGTAAGCTCGATAAACTGGCGATACCGATCTCGGTGAGCTGGCGATTCTGTTTGGAGGTAAGGTTAGCGAGCCACAGGTCACCGTCCCGGATATACGCCACCTGGTTGCCAGTTGGCGATACCGACAGGTTATGGGCACCTCCTTCGACGGGCATAAACTGGAGGTCGTCTCCCCGGTTCAGCGACGTTTGCCATAGGTGGTTGCCGCGCAGGCTGACGATGGTGTTCGCGTTGGTCCAGGCCATATCCCGCACGGCTCCGGATGCCGGATCGGAAAGGAGGCGTACTTCCTTTCCGTTGCTGGTGGATACCCAGAGGCCACGCCCAGGTTTTCCTGGTTCACTCCAGGAAAAGGCGAAGTGCTCGCCGTTCGGTGCCCACGCGGGCCGGGACGGGCTGGTGCCCGTCAGCTTCGGCGTGGCGAACAGGTCATCAAGCGTGAGATCACCTTCCTGTGCGGTAACGGTTGCGGAAAGCGCCATCAGTATCCCCGCCACTACCCAGGTTTGCCAAAAAGAAATCTGTTGCATTGGTTTGCTTTAGTAACTGTCTGGCAAAGTAATCATATCCTGCTCAAATAGCGTTTTTGGCAGTGGGGAGGGTGTTCGCTGGAGGTCTTCTAAATCGGATTTTTGGTTTTTTCGTGACGTCTTTTTAGTAGAACGGTCTCGGCTATGAACAGTTGCTTGGGTTACCACAGACTTGGCACGTATACGACAAGCTGAAAATTCAAGCTGAATTTTCAGGATAAGCCTGTAATGGCAATTGTTTATAGCCATTGATGTGGCACGTTTTTATTTAAATCTATTATATAATTCTTTAATAATATAAAATGTATTATCGACATTTGCATTTTGAAAAACAATTACTCCCAATTTATCTTTTTTATTAATGTACATTCTGGTGCTAACTCCAGGGTCTGAACCACCGTGATACCAGGTTGGATATAGACTTGGACTTTGAAACCAACATAATCCTTGGTCTTTATCTACATTAATTTCTTCAGAGAGCTGAGGACTCATCATAAATTCAATAGTTTCTTTTTTGAGAATACGCTTGCCTTTGTAAATCCCTCCATTCATGTAGGCTGTTGCAAACTTTGCTAAATCAAGTACCGATGTTCTAACTAATCCATCTGGATAATTCCAAAAACTATATTGGCAGTAAGGGTTGTAGTATGGAAGTTTACTATTTTGAGGTTCAGTCAAATTTTCCTGTAGAGGGCCTAAATATAAATACGAGGTCGCCAATCTGTTGGCATCAACTTCATTCAAGAAATATCCTGAATTACTCATTTCTAATGGTTCAAAAATTTTTACTTTTACGTATTCATTAAATGGAACACCTGAAATTTCTTCGACAATTAATCCTAGTAGGCCAAATCCAACATTTGAGTACTCTCTGAAAGATGCAGGTTCTTTATTGTGAAAATTATCAATTTCATTATAATATTCTCCATCGGTGTCAAAATAATTAAATAACCAATCTTTTAATTCTTTCTTTGGGTCTCCACATTGATAACCAACTTTTAATGAGCTTCCATCGGCTATTGAAGAGGTGTGAGTTAGAAGTTGTTTAATCGTTATAGGTGTATTTGGGAAATTAGGATTTGTTACACTGAAATCTAGATAGTTATTGACATCGGCATCCAATTTTAAAAGCCCCTTTTCCCAAAGTTGCATTATTGCAGTTGCTGTTATTGTTTTTGAAATGGAAGCGATATTAAGTATAGACTCAGAAGTCATTTTTTTTTCGTCCTCAATGTTGGCATAGCCATAACCATTATGCCAAACTATGCTATCCCCTTTGATGACGCAAGCTGCAATTCCGGGAACATGAAATCTCTCAGCCTGATTATTGATAAAATCATTCAAAGAATCTAAGCTTTGATCTTGGCCTAATAAAAGGTTAGTTAAACCGATGAAAAATATAAAATTGGTAAGAATTAGTTTTTTCATAACGTATTTTAGATGTGCCACAACGGTAAGGTGTATCTGCATTACGCCTGCACCAACGGTCTCTCTTGCTTGAAGAGGCTGGAATTGTAACAACGCAACGTAGTCCCCCTAAAAATAGGATAAAAACCACGGTGTACGACCGCATGGGTGAAATTGACGTCCTTACGAATAATACATCGCTAACCACGGCACTCAATCACGGTCATCGCCTCCCGTCAATCGGTACGGATTCCACTACTTCCTTCTCCTCAGCCTTCGCCTCCTCCCCCCCCGCACTCCTCGTCGGACGCGTTTGATCGCCCCCGGCGATCCCCTCGTCCGTCGAGTCGAGTGCCACGCAAGCCTCCATACCGACTCCTAAATCCTCGATCCTAAGACCTAAATCCTCCGCTTCTTACCTTTGCGCAAATTTCAGTTATGCTCGCAACTAAAGTGCTCGCCGCCGGCATCACCCACCTGACGGATGCCCGCTACTTTGCGGCCTGGGAGGTCGACTTCCTGGCCTTCCCCATCGGAGACGGGACGGGAGAAAACATCACCTGGACCTACCTAAACGCCATGCGGGAATGGGTGGAAGGACCGGCCATCGTGGCGGAGTTGGGGAGCATCACCGACGGCGCGGCCTGGGCCGCGCAACTCACCGAGCACCGGGTAAATATGGCGCTACTGGACCACACGGCACCTGCGTCCGCGCAACGTGATCTTCGTGCGGCGGGAATTGAACTGATCGCGCACGTGAAGGTGGAAGGCTATCAGGACGCGGAAACGGTGCGGGAAGCGATGGAGGACATGCCGGAAGCGCAGTACGTGGTGCTGGATTTTGCCCACGGCGGCATCACCTGGGAGGACCTGGAGGAGGGGCAGCCCCTCTCTCTGCCGGAACTGGAAGCGCTTGCGCAAGGACGGTCGGTGCTACTCCAAATCGACCTCGGCGACCGTGATCCGAAGGCCGTCAACGCGGCCTATTCCATTGCCGGCTTCGCCGTCCGCGGGAGCAGTGAAGAAAAGGTCGGCTACAAAAGCTTCGACGATTTGGACGGGCTTTTCGAGGGGCTGGAAGTTTTTGAGTAGTCAGATCCGTTCCCCGCACCTCGAAGCGTGCGCAGCGCCTTTGGGTGTGCTACCGGTCCTATTAAACATTGCATCACACCTGTAAGACTTCTCGCAAGTACACCCCCGGAAAAGGCTTGCTCCGCAAGCCGGTCGTAACGGCCACCCAAAACGGCGACGGCCCGCCAACTCCGGGAGGGAGCCGACGGGCCGTCATCAAAACAAGTGCGTTCCGGTAAGCCGGGTTCTGTCGTCCCGACGGAGTCGGGAGCTCCACCATTTATCCAGGCCGACCGTTACCGATCGGCTCGATCTACCTACCCGTATTGCTGGAGTGGCGAGCGGGCCGCCCGCGTTCCGCCCGAAGGCGGAAGGCAATACTGTTTGGTATTTCAACCCACGGGGTTTACCCCCGAATCGTATTACTACGAAACGGCGTGCGCTCTTACCGCACGTTTTCACCCTTACCCACGGCCAGGCCGGGGCGGTATAGCTTTCTGTGGCACTTTCCGTATCCTTCCCGTTGGAAGAACCCCGGCCGTTAGCCGGCGTGGCGCCCTGCGTTGCCCGGACTTTCCTCTTGCGGTCACCGAAGTACCGCAAGCGGTGGAGTGGACGTACTTGCGCGGGGAAAACACCCCGTCCGCCCATAAAGTTGCCCAGTGAAAGGGAGGGAATACGGACCAAAAGCTGACCGGAAACCGCAACAAATTGCCGGGAGCCAGTCTTTCCTATGGACAAAGCAATTGGATGAAAACCGCAATCATTGGTGCCGGAATCGCCGGCCTGGCCGCCGCCGTACGCTTAGCCGCCGACGGCCACCGGGTAGAAGTTTTCGAGGCCAACGACGGGCCGGGCGGTAAGCTGAGCCAGTTCAGTTTGCCGGGAGGCTACCGCTTCGACTTCGGTCCCTCCCTGTTCACCATGCCCCAGTACGTCGACGAACTCTTCTCGCTGGCCGGGGAAGACCCCAAGGAGCATTTTCACTACGTCCGCCTGCCCGAGGTCTGCCGCTACTGGTGGGCGGACGGCACCCGCTTTACCGCCCCCGCCACTACGGAAGCTCTGGCGACCGGGGCCGCGGCCACCTTCGGCGTTCCCCGGGAGCGCATCGCCGACTTTATGGACGAGGCCGCCCGCAAGTACGAACTCACCGGAAGGACCTTCCTGGAGAAAAGCCTTCACCAGATGGATACCTGGCTGGACCCCAAAGTGGCCGCCGCGATGCTCCGGATTCCCGGTCTGGACCTCCTCAACAGCATGCACGAGGTACACGCCCGGGACCTGGGCCACCCCAAACTGGTGCAGCTCTTCGACCGCTTTGCCACCTACAATGGCTCAAATCCCTACAAGGCACCGGGCCTGCTGTCCATGATCCCCCACTTTGAACACCACTTCGGGGCCTACCTCCCCGAAGGCGGGATGTTCGACATCAGCAAGAGCATCCACGCGCTCGGCGAGCGCCTCGGCGTAACCTACCACTTCGGACGGCGGGTGGACGAAATCCTCCGCGAAGGCGGACGGGTTACCGGGGTGCGCGTGGACGGAGAAGACCTTCCCTTTGATCTGGTCGTTTGCAACATGGACGTCTGGCTGGCCTACGAGCGGTTGCTGCCCGGGGCCCGCCAACCCCGGCGGACCCTCAACCAGCAAAAAAGTACCAGCGCGGTGATCTTCTACTGGGGAATGGCCGATAGCTTCCCCGAACTGGGCCTCCATAACATCTTCTTCAGCCAGGATTACGCCCGGGAATTTGCGGAACTGGAAGCGGGCCGCCTGAGCGACGACGTGACGACCTACGTCAACATCAGCTCCAAGCTCGTGGCCGAAGATGCTCCGGCCGGTCACGAAAACTGGTTCGTGATGGTCAATGCGCCGGCGGACGTCGGACAGGACTGGCCGCAAATCACGGCCGGTCTACGGCAACGGGTGATTGATCAGCTCGACCGGGCGGGCCTGGCCCGCCGACTATCCCCCGCGGCCACGTCGATCGGGGAGTTGATCGCCGCCGAGCGGATCATTACTCCGCCGGACATCGAAAAACTGACCGGCTCCCACCAGGGTGCGCTCTACGGCACCAGCAGCAACAATCCCATGGCGGCCTTCCTGCGTCACCCCAATTTCAGTCGGCGGATCGGTGGCCTCTACTTCCTTGGGGGCAGCGTTCATCCCGGGGGAGGGGTGCCCCTTTGCCTGCTGTCGGCAAAGATTACGGCGGAGTTGATTGCGAAACGCGAGGAAAAAATCGTTGTGTGAGTTTTGAACCTTAACAAACCTGTGAGCTGAATTCCGGGTTACGGAGGAAATAACCCAAGGAACATGCAAACCTTCAAAAATTATTTCCTGGTCTTCCTGGTGGCCATTTCACTGCCCTTTGCACAGGGCTGTAATACCAGCAAAGCCGTTAAGGGCGGCGCCATTGGCGGTGCCGTGGGCGGCGTCGTCGGCGGTGCCATCGGCAAGAAAAGCGGTGACGGTACCAAGGGAGTCATCATCGGCTCCGTAATCGGCGGTACCGCCGGTGCCATCATCGGTAAGTACATGGACAAACAGGCCGAAGAAATCGAGCAAATCCCCGGAGCAGAAGTAGAACGCGTCGGGGAAGGCATTATGGTCACCTTCGACAGTGGTGTACTGTTCGGTTTCGACAGCTACCAGCTTACTGACGCCAGTAAGGCTGAAGTCCGCAGAATGGCGGAAATCTTCCAGCGTTATCCGGAAACGGACATTCTGGTGGACGGCCATACCGACAGCAAGGGCGCCGAAGATTACAACCAGCGCCTGAGTGAACAACGGGCCGCGGCGGTGTCCGATTACCTCGTCGTTCAGGGGATTACCCGCAGCCGCATCCAGACAGTTGGTCACGGAGAAATGCAGCCCGTGGCCACCAACGAAACGGAGGCTGGCAGAGCCCAGAACCGTCGGGTGGAAATTGCCATTACGGCCAACGAAGAACTCCAGGAGAAAGCGGAGAACGGTACCCTGACCGTACCCGAATAAACCAACGAAATTCATCCTGATTACCCGAGCGGCGATTTGTCAAAATCGCCGCTTTTTTATTGCGTTATACCGGAGGAAATTGATGCATGCCGGGCTGCCATGGCGGGGCGGGTCAGTTGTCTGGAAAAGAAGATGCCCCCGCAAAAAACGGAGGTGATCGGGAATAGTAAGACTGATTATGGAACAGGAAGGTAGCGGCAGGAAATTTCCTGCTGCTACCGTTTGCCCTACGGAACAACCGCGATTCCCCCGGAATCGCTGATCACCCGTCGCGGTGCATGCAGCATTTGCGGGTAGGGCCAGGCTCCGGGGTGACGGAAATTTTGGTGCCGTTGTCATAAAAAAAGCCCGCAACCAAAGCTGGTTGCGGGCACCCAATAAATCGAAATCTGGATACAAGGAATGAAGCTGTGCTATGATAGTTTACGATGCTTGAATTCCCAGCGATTGAGCATCATTGCTTCAGTACCCTACGCGTAATTGTGCTACCGTCCCGCAGCGGGACACGCACCAGATAGATGCCGTTGGGCAACTGCTCGATTCTCAGGGTTTGTTGGCTACGTAAGGCCTGGCTAATGACCACCTTTCCGTTGACGTCCATCACCTGGAGTAGGTCGGAGGAGGAAATATCTTCCTCCGAGACACGGACGTTAAGCAGGTCCTGCGTCGGGTTGGGGTAAAGGCTGATCGTGGCGCCGCTGGCCACGGTGCTCACTTGCTGAATGTCCGTCGGATGGGTGGCCCCGTCGAAGTCTTTCTGCAGCAGTCGGTAATAGTAGGTTTCTCCCCGCACGATGTCGGCATCCGTGAACTGATACGTAGTTCCTTCGGGGAAGTCTTTCTCCGGTTGAATCCAGCCGATGTCGCGGAATCCGTCGGTTGGGGTGCTGGACCGCTGAACGACGAAACCTTCGTTGTCACGCTCCTGGGAGGTAGCCCAGTTCAGTTGGTTATGATCCCCCTCGTTTTGTGCGTAGAAGCTGCTGAAGAGGACGGGTAAGGAGGAATCTTCCATGCCCAGGGAGAAAAATTCGTCTCCGGAACGCACGGAGGTGAAGATGGCCACCCCGCCCTCAATGTCGTCCATGAGGGTGAACTCAGCCTCGCGGCGGCGGTCGGACCCGGTGGCGCAAACGTAGGACCGGCTGCTGTAGGCGACCACGTCCTCCATTGACTGCCCACTCGAGTTTTCGAAACCAGTAGCTTCCGCGTCGCTGACGTACCAGGTGATTTCCAGTGGTTTGTTGTTGGACCTTCTTTCTGGCACAATCCGGAAGGTCTTATCCAGGAATACACCGCCCGAACAACGGTTCTTACCCGTACCGGAAGTCACGATTTGTACGGAAGTACACCCGAAGTCATGGTTGCTCAGGTTGGTGATTTTGGCAATCGTTTCGGTGCCGGAAGCATCCAGGAAATAGATGGTTTCCTGCGGGCCAAGGGGCTCCTCCGTGGCCATGGTCTGGGTGGCGATACCCGGATGGCTGGCGTTGAGGTTTACGTTTTCGAAGGAAAAACTATAGGCCGATCCCACCAGTGGGTCGTTGCGCCAGCGCCACCCGAGGTAAAACTGGGTGCCCTGGAGGTAGTCGGGGAGCACTTCATTAAAGGAACCGGAGGCGACGGTCGCCAGTATGCTGACGAAGGCATCGTATTCCGGGAAATCTTCCCAGGTCTCTCCGTCGAAGGAGTACGCCAGGTTACCGTAGTCCAGCGGCACGGCGGTTACCCCGCCATCCACCGAGACGTCGGTGGGTACGTCAGTTTCTCCACCGGCTCGCCAGTCGAAGGACAGCTGCAGGCTGTGCATCCCACGAGCGTCAATTTTGGGTGAGGCCAGAATGACGTCAACGGATACTTGCTCGTTACCGTCGTAGGTAGGCGTCGCTCCGCCCGCGGCGGTAATGCCGATTTGTGCGCCATTGGCCACCGATGCAAACCAGCTGTTGGCGCCACCGCTCTGGGTAACCACCGACCAACCGGGAGGAAGACTGGAGGCCCGCATGGTGTGGTTCAGCAGGCTCTCGGCGGGACTGCCCACGGAAAGATCGGTGTCGTTATCGATGATGGTCAGCCGGTGGGTTGGTCCGCCGGGAAGACTCAGCGTAATGGTCTCGTCGCCCTCGATGCTGGCGTCGTCGTAGACCAGTACCTGGAAGTTGTGGACGCCGAAGCCCGCGCTCCCGGTAGAGAAAAACTTGTTGAGGACGTCGTAATCCTCGCCTTCGGTGGCGTTGCCGCCGAGGGATACCTGTCCGCTGCCCACTACGGCCGCTTCCACGGTAATTATCTTACCCGCATCGCAATCGTTGCTGGACATCACCAGTTCGCTGGTGAAGGACTTGCGTTCGGTAAAGGAAGCCACCTGGGCGCAACTGAAGGCTTCACCCACGCCAACGGCGAACCAGGCATCGGTCAAGACTCTTTCGTAGGTGCCACATTGTCCACCACCGGCTTCCGTCATGTTACGGACGAAGGCAATGGAGGCCGCCCGTGCCTCGGCAAAGGTGGCGTTGGGCGTGAGCAGCAATTCCGTACCGTAGGCAATGCGTTCGGAAACTTCGAACCCAAGCCCGTTGACCGCGTAGTTGTCGCCCAGGTCGTTGGTGCCGGCGTCGCCCGCGGTGATGATGTAGTACCATTTGTTAAGAACGCCACTGTTGGTGTGAACGCCACACTGGTCGTTGGCGAGGTTGGGGCTACAGTCCTGGTCCACCCAGTTGGCGCCCCCGTAGGTGTCGGGGTCTCCGGCCCTGCCGGGTTCGTCCATGTAGCGCAGGGCCCTCCATCCGTTATCCGGATACTGAATGCCGCCGTCGCGCTCGTCAATTTGTTCGCCGATGCCCCAGGGGTTCATGATCGCTCCCAGGGAAGGATCAACCGCCCGGGCGACGTAGGCTTCGATGGCCGCACCCCAGATGTCGCTGAAGCCTTCGTTCATGGCGCCGGATTCGTTGGCGTACACCAGATCCGCCGTGAAGGTGCAAATGGCGTGGCCGATCTCGTGGCCGCACACGTCCAGGCTCATCAGGGGCGCAAAGGTGCCGTCGGGGTTAGCCCCTCCCTGGTAACTGCCGTCACCGTAGGTCATGGCGGTACCGTTCCAGAAAGCGTTGTCGTAAGCTACCCCGTAGTGGAGGAAGCTCTTGATAGCGATGCCGTTATCGTCGTAGCTGTTTCTTCCGTGGACGTCTAGCCAGTAGTCGTACACCACCTGAGTGCCCCAGTGGGCGTCCCAGGCGATGTCGTCGTTTTCGGCCTCGTTGATGGTGCCTCCGCGGCGGTGTTCGCTCAGGCTCCAGTTCAGGTCGTCGTCCGTGAAGGCCTTGCCCTGAGCGTACAGCAAAGGGAGCGAAAGCGGTACGCCGCCCACGCCGTTGAGGTCGTAGGTCTCCAGTCCGTCACCGCGCGTATCGTCGCGGAGTACGTACAGCGGCCCCGCGGCGGGGGCGTTGGTGCGGCTGTCCAGCAGGGGCAGTCCGTTATGGGGGTCCGTGCCGCTGGTCTCCAGGTCGACCATGATGGTACGCGGACCGGCGTACCGTGTCTGCACGTTCACGGGCTCGGAGGCGTGCTTGATGATCCGGTCCTTGAGCATGATTTTTCCGGAATGAGCGTTGACGTAAATCCAGGCGCGGCTGAGGGGAGCACTGGCGTAGACGTTGAATTTCCAGGCCAGATCGGGATCGGCTTCCGGGGTGTCGTAATCGTCAACGATCGTCAGTTCACCGCCGGGTTGGACGGCCCGAAGCTCTTCGTCAATCTGCTTTACGAGATCCAGAGACCAAACGTACCGGACGTAGTCCTGGTCAATCTGTTCCCAGGCGTAGGTCGTGGCGCCCACGTAGTTCAGGGCGATCTTCAGCGCCGCAGCCCTGGTGAGCGTCGGCTTCGTGCGCAGGTTGTTCGGCAGGTCGTAGTGCTCGGCGGCAATGACCCGCGGACCCGCCGGTCCACTGAGTACGTTGTACCGCTCGTGTTCAACCGGAATACCCCGGTGAATGCGCTGGTACTTGTTGACCGCAAAGCCCCGGGCCGGCTGGGTGGTGGAGAGGGGGCTAACCGCGTCTACCCCCGCCTTCAGGCCGTAGTAGCGCTGCACCAGCACGGGGGCAACGTTGGCGTTTTGCTGGGATTTGGGCAGGTCCCCCAGTTCAATGATGGAAGCAGTGCTGCGTGCGGGGTTGAGGGAAACCGCGTTAACTTCCTGGAAACGCTCGGGAAGTTGGTTAAGGTCAGTTTTTTGGGCCGTGAGGCTGGTGGTGGAAAGGGTGAAGAAGAGGGAGCAAGTCAGAATGAGCAAGCGTATGGGTGATACCATGGAATTTGGTTTTAATGGTTGTATGCACCACCACATACGTCAGCTAGCCGACAATCGGATTCACGTATTTTGAAAAAATCTAAATACTCCGAATATTCTTCTTTGCTGAGGCTCGATTGCCTCATGAAATTGTACAATTCCCCGGAAGTATGAAGCATCTGGAAAACACCACTGATTTACGCACCTTTCTCCCCGCCAAAGACTTTGCGCTCTCGCGAGAATTCTACGCCGAGCTGGGGGCCAAAGAGCTGTGGTCCTCCAACGATATGGTCCTTTTTCGCCTGGGGCAGTCCACTTTTTACCTCCAGGATTACTACGTGAAGGACTGGGCCGAAAACCTGATGATGTTTCTCATGGTCCCGGAACTGGACGCTTTCTGGGAGGAGCTCCGGGCGCTCGATCTGCCCAGTCGGTATGCCGGCGTGCGTTGGAAAGCGCCCACGGACTACGACTGGGGCTTACGGGAAATTCACCTGATTGATCCGGCCGGTACCCTGTGGCACTTCGCCAAAGATATCGGGTAGGGGAACGGTTCGGGTTTGGGGAGCTACGACCGGATGAAGTCCAGCAGGTCCTGCTCCCGCCAGTGGTCGGCCATGAGCTGATAGCCCACCGGGAGTTGATCGATCTCCCCGGTCGGGACGGCTACGGCGGGTAGGCCCGCCAGGTTGGCGATGACCGTGTAGATGTCGGCCAGGTAGTTGGCCACGGGATCATCAACCTGCTCGCCGACCAGCCAGGGCAGGCTCGGGCTGACGGGCATGAGGATGAAGTCGTGTTCGGCCAGGATGTTCCGCAGCTGGTCCCGAATCAGCCGGCGTGCCCGCTGGGCCTGCCCGTAGTAGGCGTCGTAGTAACCGCTGCTGAGTACGAAGGTCCCGAGCAGGATTCGCCGCTGAACTTCCGTGCCGAAACCCTCACTCCGGCTTTTGGTGTAGGTATCCTGCAGGTCGCGGGCCTCGGGGCTGCGGTAGCCGTAGCGCATCCCGTCAAACCGGCTGAGGTTGCTGCTGGCCTCCGCCGTGGTGAGCACGTAGTAGGTCGGCACCACGTAGTCGAAGTAGTCGAAGGTGACCGCCGTTACTTCGTGGCCTTCGTTGCGAAATTCATCCAGGGCGTTTTGGGCGACGGCGCGCAGGTGCGGGGCCAGCCCGTCGGAGGCCATGACTTCGGGGAAGTAGGCAATCTTTTTCTTCTCTCCGCTGGCGGGAGGCCGGGAGTAGGGTGGGACGATTTTATTGGGGGCCGTGCCGTCGTACGGGTCAGCACCGGCGGAAATTTCCAGGGCCAGGGCGATGTCCGCCGGGTCGTGGGCGAGAAAACCGATCTGGTCAAAACTGGAGCCGTAGGCGATCAGCCCGTGCCGGCTGATCCTGCCGTAGGTGGGCTTGAAGCCGTAGAGTCCGCAGAAGGAGGCCGGCTGCCGCACCGAGCCCCCGGTGCTGGAGCCAAGGGCCAGCAAACAGGTGCCCGCCTGCACGGATACGGCGGCCCCGCCGGAGCTGCCGCCCGGCACCCGGGCGGGGTCGGCGGCGTTGCGGGTCGGGCCGTAGTGGCTGTTCTCGTTGCCGGAACCCATGGCAAATTCATCACAGTTGGTACGGCCGATGACGATGGCGTCTTCGGCCAGCAGCCGCTCCAGGCAGGTAGCGGTGTAGGGGGAAACGAAGCCCTCCAGGATGCGGGACCCGGCGCTTACCCCGTGTCCGGCGTAACAGATCACGTCCTTGATGCTGATTACGACTCCGGCCAAACGACCTAGCTGGGCACCTGCGCTCCGCGCCTCATCCTGCCTTGCCGCTTCCGCCAGGGCTTCCTCGTCAAATACTTCCACGTAGACATTGAGGTGCCGCTGCGCCTCGATGGCCCGGAGGTATCCGCGGACCAGATCGACCGTCGTCATTTTTCCCGAATCGAGGGCTTCCCGGGTGGCGGCTATGGATTTTGGCAACATGCGGTAAAGGTAGATTAGCCCACCGGAAATCTGGTGGCGGGCGAATAATATTTGGCCCTTTTTTACGGAATCTACACCCGCCCCGTCCGCATCCACCACCACTGCATCCCCGCCCGGTAAACCATGAAAAGCAGCAGGCTGACCCACAGCCCCCAGTTGCCGTAGAACTGTCCGAAGGCGTAGTAGGTCAGCAGGTAGGCGGCAAAGGCCAGGATCATGGTTTGCCGCATCGCCTTTGCTGCCGTCAGCCCCACGTAGATGCCGTCAAACAGGTAACAGGGCGTGGCCAGAATGCAGAAGGCAATCACCAGCGGCAGGTACCGCAGGGCGGCGGCCAGGGTGTCCTCGGCGGTGTTTTCGGGGGCAAATAACTGCAGCAGGGCCGTGTCGCCAAAGTAGTAGATCAGGGCATACAGGACGGCCAGTCCCATCCCCCAGTAAAACACCAGCCGGATGGCCCGCCGCAGGGCCGCGGGATTGCCCGCACCGTGGTATTTACCCACCAGGCTTTCCGCCGCAAAGGCGAAACCATCCACGCCGTAGCTGAGCCAGTTGACGAGCTGAAGCAGGATGACGTTGGCCGCCACGACGGCCGTGCTGACGTCCAGCGCGTTGGCCCGGTTGTAGAAAAAAACGAAACTCAGTGTGAGGCAGACGGTGCGGATGAAGATGTCCCGGTTGATGTGGAAAAAGTCCTTTAGTGAGGTAACCGTTGCGGCTTCCGCATCCGGTCGCAGGGCGGCCCGGATTGTTTTTAGGGAGATTCCGTAGCGCGTAGCCAGCAGGACCCCCAAAGCGCAGGTGAGCCCCAGGTACTGCGCCGCTACCGTCCCCCAGGCCACCCCCTTGATGCCCCAGTCCAGTTCGGTGACCAGGTAATAGCTCATCGCCATATTGCCCAGGTTGATGATCAGGGTCAGGACCAGCGGGACGACCGCATTCTGCCGCCCGAAGAACCACCCGAACAGTACCATGAGCAATAGGGCGGCCGGGGCGGCCAGGAGCCGGGTGTAGAAGTATTCGTCGACCATCATGATCTGGTCGGCCCGCAGGTTGAGCAGCCAGTGGGTGAGCTCGGCGAAGGGGTACTGAAAAACCAGGAGCAGGAATGAAATTCCCAGCGCCAGCAAAGCCGCCCGCCCGAGGGCCGCGGCCTGGCCGCGGGCGTCTTCCCGGCCGTAGGCCTGGGCGGTCAGACCCGTAGTGCTCATGCGCAAAAAACCAAAATTCCAGTAGACGAAATTGAAGGCCATGCTACCCAATCCGACGGCCGCAATGTGGGCGCCGCTGAGTTGCCCCATCAGAATGGTATCGAAACTGGACAGTAACGGGACCGAAATGTTGCTGAGGATGTTGGGAACGGCCAGCCGGAGGATTTCTCGGTTCATGGGGGGAGGGGGAGGATTGAGGAGCTAGGATTGAGGATCCAGGACGCAGGAATCAAGAGTGCCTAAAATAGCTTGCCCTCAACCTCAATCCTAAATCCTTCCGCCTTAATCCTATTTTTTAAGACATCTTTATCAACCCTTCCCTGGCCTGCGGCTTTCTTTTGTACGACCTTTGGTGTGAACAAGAAAATAACCCGGACCATGAAAACGAATTCCCTTACCCTGTTACTCCTTCTTGTCGTCGGGCTGCTGAGCTGGACGGGCTGCGAAGACGACGATCCGATCCGCCCGGATCAGTTAAGCTACGATGGGCCCAATTTCACCTCCCCGCAGATTGTGCCGGGAACCACCGTATTTGCGGCTTACTTCCCCCCGAGCGAAACCGAGCCCTTCGTGGGCCGGCTGCTGGACCGGGTCAGCTTTGACCTGATCCGCGTCCCCAACAGCACCAGTGTGGTGATTTATGAGGAAGGCGCCTCGGCCAACGCCCCCGGTAACGAAATTTACCGGGTGGACCTCAGTGGCCGCATCAACAACGTCGGAGAAATCGTTCACCGCCTGCCGAGTCCCATCGAAATTACGCAGGATGGCATCTGGATTGGCGTGGAAGTGGTCGTGGACGATATCGTCCAGTCCGTAGGCTGCGACCAGGGAGAGAACTATAATCCCAATGGTGACCGTATCCTTACCCCGGAAGATCCTTCCGGCTGGACGAACTTCAACGCGCTGCGTTCACCCGAGCGGGTCAACTGGAACATTCGTGGTATCCTGGCGGACGAAGAATAGCTTCGCCAAAGTGGGATAGTCGTCGGGGATTGGACATCAACGATTAGGCGTGAAACCGTATCTTGCGGCCAACGTCCCCCATAAAGACCAGATTTCTACTTGCGCGCTCCGTTTCACATACTTCTCCTGCTGATGGTCCTGTGCGTGACCACCGCCTGCGGGCCCGATTTCCGGGACCCCGGCGAAGTATTTGAGGTGCGGGGAGTGGACGTGAGTCACTATCAGGGCGTCATTGACTGGGAAGCCCTGGCTAAAGACAATCACCATTTCTCCTTCATCAAGGCTACGGAAGGTCGCGAACTTCGGGACAAGGCCTTTGCAGCCAACTGGTCCTCGGCGGGCCAGTGGGGATTCTGCCGGGGTGCCTACCATTTTTTCCGACCCGAGGTACCCGCCTCCATTCAGGCCAGGCACTTTTTTGACGTAGTGGAGTTAGAAGTTGGTGACTTACCTCCGGTACTGGACGTGGAAGAACGGGGCCGCCTTTCCCCGGCGGATCTGGTCACCTCGGTGAAGCAGTGGCTCAAGATGGCCGAACTGCACTACGGCGTCAAGCCCATTCTTTATACCGGTCAGAATTTCTACAATCGCTACCTGGCCGGTCAGTTCGACGAGTACCCGCTGTGGATTGCCCGCTACGACGCCGAAGAACCCGTAACCGTTTGCGGCCGGGATTACCAGTTCTGGCAGTATACGGATGAGGGGCAGCTACCGGGTGTCGTTGGCGACGTCGACCGTAACGTTTTCTACGGCACGCGGATCGACCTGGCGCTGCTCTGCATTCCGCCACGGTCGGCCAACCCGGTGGATGATCTGGCTAAGTTTGGGGAGTAGGCCGGGCTCCCCTATGGCCTACACCTCTTCCGACCCCGGAAGGGCAAACGACCGTCCGCCCAGTCCGTCGGTAAAGGCCCGTCTGGTGGCTTCGTTGATGGTGAGCTGATCGGCGAGGAAGTCGGCCAGCAGCCGACCAATGGTGGGCGTCTCCACCAGGAAGCCATCGTGTCCGTAATCCGACTGCATGACGTCCAGTCGGCTGTTGGGAATGTAACGGCTGAGGAGAGACTGCTCTTCGGTGGGGAAAAGTAAGTCGGTGTCAATACTGATGATCAGGGTGGGGCAGCTGATGGTGGCCAGCGCTTCCTCTTTGCTGCCGCGGCCCCGACCGAGATTATGGGTGTCCATACCCCGGGAAAGCGAGTAGTAGCAGGTGGGGTCAAAGCGCTTCCAAAGCTTGTACCCCTGGTACCGCTGGTAGCTACTGGCCCGGAAATCGTCGGTGGTGCTTTCGGAAGGTTCCTGCTGGGTGTCTGCGTAGGTCCGGTAGTGGCGGTACGACAGGATGGCGATCGCCCGGGCGGCTTCCAGTCCGGCGCGCCCCGCCTCGGGATGATCGGTGCCCAGGGTGGGGTCCGCCCGCAGGGCCATTCGTTGCGATTCGTTGAAGGCTACTCCAAAGGGAGAGTGCTTGGCGTTGGTGGCCAGGGCACAGAGCAGGTCAAAACGATTGGGTTGCAGGCAGGCCCATTCCAGTGCACACTGCCCACCCATGCTTCCGCCCATCAGGAGGCGGATGGCGCGAATGCCCAGATAATCTGCGACGAGGGAAAAGAATCTGGCCTGGTCGCGGGTCGTAATCAGGGGGAAGTCCAGCCCGTAGGCTCGCCCGGTCGCGGGATTAAGATCAAGGGGGCCGGTACTGCCGTAACTGCTGCCGAGCATATTGACGCAGACGATGAAGTACCGATCGGGGTCAATGGTGAACCCCCGGCCCACGAGGCCGGGCCACCAGTCCTCGGCGTCGCTGTTGGCCGTCAGGGCGTGACAGATCCAGATCACGTTATTACGTTCCTCGTTAAGCCTGCCGTAGGTATGGTAGGCGGCCCGGAGCGCGGGAAGCGCTTGGCCCGATTCCAACGTAAAGGGATGATCGATGTAGAGGTATTTGGTCAAGGGGGCAACGAAAATTTAGCGTTGTGGGGAATAAAAAACGGAATTACTGTTCCGCCCTGGTCTTAAGGATGGCGGCAATCAGGTTGATCTGTCCGAGATGGTAGATGTCGTGGTGTACCCCACCTTCCAGGAGGTCGACATTGGTGTAGTCATAGTCCGGATGAAGTTTATCCTGCAGGGTGGAGTAATCAAATTTGTCCAGGCCTTCCCGGATCAGTTGAGCGGCCTCCTGAAAGGCCTTGATGTACTCGTCCCGGGTTTTTCCGGAGGGCGTCGGCCAGTCCTGCGGACTGTTAAGCTCGATTTTCTCCCGGGGAATTCCGTTGAGGCGTTTACCTAGATCGTGCCTCCAGGCCAGCATGTGCTCCAGTAACTCGGCAATCGACCGGTGACCCACTTGCTCGTGAAAATGTTCCTCGGGAATCCGCTCCAGGCTCTCCTCTATACCGGAACCGAAAAAGGGCATTTCGCGGTGAATGAGGTCGTATAAATGGTGGAAGTAATCATTCATGGGAGGGGGTTCTGGTTCGTTAGTTTTTTAGTCTGTTAGTCTGTTAGTCTGTTAGTTTTTTAGTTCGTTGGTCGTTTAGTCTGTTGGTTTATTAGTTCGTTATTATGTGGGGCTAACCGGTGGCCGGGGTAGCCGAACCGGCTAGCCACAACAAATTTCGCAGTGGAGGACCAAATGCTAACTTCAGTCATTCAGTCATTCAGTCATTCAATCCTTCAGTCCTTCAATCCATTAAATCAGGGCGAGGGCCTGGTCGAGGTCCGCTTTGATGTCTTCGATGTGCTCGATGCCGACGCTGATCCTCAGGGCGGTAGGCAAGACCCCGGCGGCCTTTTGCTCCGCCTCTGAAAGCTGCTGATGCGTAGTGGCGGAGGGCTGGATGATGAGCGTCTTGGCGTCGCCGACGTTGGCCAGGTGACTGATGAGCTTTAGGTTGTCCACTACCTTGGTGGCGTCTTCCTTGCTGCCCTTGACGGTGAAGCTCAGTACGCCGCCGAAGCCGTTTTGCAGATATTTCTTGGCGTTTTCGTGGCCGGGGTGCCCGGGTAGGCCGGCGTAGCTGACTTCGTCAACCTTATCGTGGGCGGCCAGCCATTCCGCCAGTGCCTGGGCGTTGTCTACGGTACGTTGTACCCGGAGACTTAGGGTCTCGAGGCCCTGAACGTGCAACCAGGCATTGAAGGGACTGGCGGCGGGGCCGAAGTCCCGGAGGCCTTCCACCCGGGCGCGGATGGCGAAGGCGATGTTGCCGAAGGGGCCATCTTTACCGAAGACGTCGTTGAATACCAGGCCGTGATATCCCGGGCTGGGATCGGTAAACTGGGGGTATTTCCCGTTGCCGAAATCATAGGTTCCCGCGTCGACGATTACGCCGCCGATACTAGTCCCGTGGCCGCCGATCCACTTGGTGGCGGACTGCACCACGATGTTAGCACCGTGCTCAATGGGCCGGCAAAGGTACCCGCAGGCCCCGAAGGTATTGTCCACGATCAGGGGGAGGTCACGCTCTTTGGCCAGCGCACTTAGTCCGGCAAAATCGGGCACCAGGAAGCTGGGGTTGGGCAGCGTTTCGGTGTAAATGGCCTTGGTGTTTTCGTCGATCAGCTTCGCAAAGTCAGCCGGATCGGTACTCGCGGCAAAGCGCACCTCAATGCCGATGCGCTTGAAGGCAACCTTAAACTGGTTGTAGGTGCCGCCGTAGAGGTTGGCACTGGAAACAATGTTGTCTCCCGCCTGGGCGAGGTTGTTGATGGCCAGGAACTGGGCGGCCTGTCCCGAAGCGGTGGCCAGGGCCATTACGCCTCCTTCCAGGGCCGCCACCCGCTTTTCGAAGGCGTCCGTGGTGGGGTTCATGATCCGGGTATAGATATTACCGAATTCCTGAAGGGCAAAAAGTTTGGCACCGTGTTCGCTGTCGCGGAAGGTGAAACTGGTCGTTTGGTAGAGGGGGAGCGCACGGCTGCGGGTGGTCTCGTCGACCTCCTGACCGGCGTGTAATTGCAAGGTTTCAAAACGCATTGGGGGAATATTTAAATTGTTAGTAATGGGTTATGAGAGGAAGGTGAGCAGCTTTTCAGCGCGCCGCCTCACGGATTTTCGGGGTTCTTTCAGTCGTTCCTTTAGCCGGGGAAGCAACCAGGCCCTGAGTTCGGGCTGGTGCACGGACCACTCGGCCAGCGTCTGCAGGCTGTGATTCTGTACGATCCAGTCATCACAACTTTCCAGGTTGTGCTGCAGGATTGAGGTAGCCCGAGCCAGTTGCCTGGGCGTCAGATCAGTAGTGTAGCACTGAAAAAGCTGCGCCAGCGTCCATTTGGTGGAGGCTTGCTCGATCTGACTGACGTCGTCTAGTAGGCCCTGCAGGTAGGGTAGGAGTAGCGGCCGGTTAGCCTGTGCAATCCGTTTCATGGCGTTGGAAACCCGCAGCCGCACGACTTCATCTTCGCTGAAGTAACACCGGTATAGGGCTTCCAGCCGGTCCGGATGTTGCAGTACCTCCTCGACCACCTCAATCGTGTTGCCCAATGAATTGGGGTGCCCTCCGCTGAGACGTTTTTCGTAGTTCATGGGAGTCGTTTTCGTTGAAAACCGCTGGTCTTGCCCGTTCCCGCTGTGGTTTTCCGGAAATGAGTACAGATGTACGAAAGGGGAAAGAGGGTGAAGCGGGCGACGCCGCGCGGGGTGCCGCGTAGATTCCAGACAGCCGACAACAAGCCGAGCGCTGTAGGAAGCACACGGAGCCTTTCCAGTGGCATTAAACCAGTGGACAAAACCAACAAGCGAGTGGTAGATTCGGACCATGCTGCGCTACAATCGACCCCCCGCAAACGGGGTAGGGGATAGCGCAAAAAGAGATGGAGGAGAAATCATGGGCAGTACGATTTTATATTTTCCCGAAAAATTTCGGGACAGGATTTGGCACCTTTTCTCCCAGCGGGAGAGTGGTTGCCAGGGTTTCGTAGAGCCTGGTCTCTCCACCCTTCGTTATAAAATCACTCCGTCGGTCCGGAATGAGGGGCAAAGTTATGGCGCCCAGCCGGACCAGACAAATGATGAATCTTTCATGTAATTTTACTTGATAGTAAAGCTATCATGTTTAAAAGTTATGCTATCTTTGTGCCGTCGCACAGGAATCAGTTGATGAATGTGCGGAATTAGTGCATTAGACTTGTTGTGGTGGGCCTCTGGTCCCGTACCGTGGCCCGCTGCCACAAGTCCCCTAAACGGACCCCAACATGAAAACCAGTAACCTCGTTCCCTTCTTCCGGGCTTTTTGCCTCATCCTCGCCGGAGTATTTCTGAAGATTCAGCAATCTGACCCCACTTCCTCCAACGGTACCCTGACCATCGTCTGCATTGTGGTAGCGCTGGCCGCGCTGGCCCTTTTTGCCCGTGACCAGGCCTCCGTGAGTAAGGACCGCTCTCGCTTAGACGCCTAGCCCGCTGGAGCAAACTGTGGCAAGGGTAACCCCGTCGTTCCTGCTACCGGGAATCGCCCTTGATACTAGCGAAACACCCCTTCGCCCCGGACATCGGTTGTGCCGCCTGACGCGAGCAAGCGGATTGCGGTCAACCGGATGACTCACGGGGCCGATGGCCTCCGTAACTTTGCGGTATGCCCCTCCAGTTTCGTCTTTCGGTACTGCTCTTTCTTCAGTTTTTTGTCTGGTCTTCCTGGTTAATCAACCTGGGGACCTACATGCTGCAGAGTCTGGACTTCTCCGGCCGGCAGGTGGGTATGATTTACGCCACCAACGCCATCGCCGCCACCATCACCCCGCCACTGATGGGCTTACTGGCGGACCGGCTCTTTAGTGCCGATCGCCTGATGGTTCTCCTGAATATTCTGGGGGGTGGCGCACTCATTGGTTGTTACTTTACTACCTCCTTCCTGCCCTTTTACACGCTGATGCTGGTGTATAACCTTTGCTTTATTCCCACCTTCAGTCTGGCGGCTTCCCTCTGTTTTCACCACCTTCCGGAGCCCAGCCGCCAGTACCCGGCCATCCGGGTGTGGGGCACGGTCTCGTTCATGATGATGGGCCTGCTGCTGAGTTACTTTCGGGTAGAAAACTCTCCCTATCCGCTGCTGGCGGGCGGCATCACGAGCGTACTGCTCGGCTTCTATTGCCTTACCTTGCCCCATACTCCGCCGCAGCCGGGCTTTAACTGGGCGGCGGTGAAGGGGGAGAATGTTCAGAAAATTTTCCGAGAGCGGGGCATGGTCATCCTGCTGCTGGCGATGCTCGCCAGCTGCGTGCCCTCCTCTTTCTACTACAGCTTCCTCAATCCCTTCCTCAACGAAGTAGGGTGGCCGGCCGCGGCGGCAAAAATGGCGCTGGGACAGTTCCTGGAAATCTGGATCGTACTCCTCCTACCCTGGTGCTTCCACACACTACGGTTTCGTACCATCCTGTTCTGGGGGCTCATGGCCTGGGGGCTGCGCTATTTCGCCTTTGGTATCGGTCGGCCCGGTTACTACGAGTGGCTGCTGTACGCCGGCATCGCCGTTCAGGGCTTCGCCTTCGCCTGGATCATCATTGCCGCCCAGATTTACGTGGACAACCGGGTGCCTTCCTACCTGCGCAGTACGGCCCAGGGGCTGATTTCCTTCGCCAACCTGGGGGTAGGCGCCTTTCTGGGCAACTGGATTGCCGGAGAGGTGGTCAACGCGAACCTCGTGGCGGCGGGCCAGCACGACTGGTGGTCCATCTGGCTGGTGCCCGGCACGGTCGGGGTGCTGGCCGCCCTGTTCTTTTGGGGCTTTTTCCCGAAGGACGGGAAATTGTAAATGATCGCTGGCCCCCGGGATTATGTCGCCATTTTTTTCGGTCGAGCTTGATGAATTGATACGGCTACACGTCGCTTTTACCCATCGACCCGGCACCCGCGGTGACCGCCCAACTACTTAAACTCACCAACCGTCACCGGGCCTCCCACCGGAAAGATTCCATGATGGTGAAAATGTCTTCCTTCACGTAATCGATGACCGGCGCGAGTGAATCCGGTTGAATGGTCGTGTCGAAATACAGCGCTCCCCGCAAGAAGTGGTTGGTGGAATCGGTCAGGAAAAACTGAAACGGACTGGCGGCGGGACCCGCAATGTCAAAGGCGATGCCGTGGACGTCGTTTTCCTCCCGGTGAATGACGATTTCCTCAATGTCACTGGCCCGGGAATTGTGCACCCCCACGAGTTCAAAGGCCTGGTCCCGCAGCTCCTCCCACTGAGCGTAAGAGGTCACGGGATAGTAGGAAAAATGGATTTTCCCGTTCAGGGCCGGATCCAGTTTCAGGTCGAACCAGCAGGAATCCGGCGGGGCTTCGTCGAAGAACAACTCCTCCCGCACCATCTGGGCGCTCACCGGAGCGTTGAAGGTGAAGTCACAGTATTCGCTGCTTACCGGCCGGTAGTCGCGGTCCGGGTACATGATCCGGGGGTAGGAACGGGGCTTGGGAACGGGCGGAACGTCTCCGTCGCAGCCCGTGCCGCAAAGGGCGAGGCAAACCAGCAGAAAGATAGTGGGAAGGGAAAACCGCATAGAGGGGAATGAATCTTACTGTTAAGAGCATGCTTGGATGTTGGCCAGATGACCAAAATTCAAGCATGCTCTAATTAATCGTTCCCCGACCGGGAATAGTTTGTGGCGGCGGGAAAAACCGCTGCTTGGGGCAAAAAAAAACGCGCCGGATAATTCCGGCGCGGAGATAATGCTTAAGAACTGGAATAAACTAGAATGCTCTTAAAACCGGTTGTGCCCCGGCAGGAGCCGTGGGGCCGGTTATTTCCATTCACTGCACATCACCCCGTGATCGGCAATCAGGATCACTTGTTGGCGTACGGTGTTGTTCTTGGTTACGGAAAGGAGGTAACGCCCCTTGGGGAGCTTGTTGAGGTTCAGGTTGTAACTGTACCCGTTGTGGTTGCGAACGATGTCGGAATACACCACCTTTTCCTGATCCAGATTTTCCAGTTTCAGGGTGGTGCGGGTTTTTTCCAGGTTGGCCAGGGTGATCTCCAGTCCGTCGGTCACCAGGTAGGAACGAACGATTAGTGGTTCCTGAGGATCTTCGACGGGAGTGTTGGCCGCGGCGTTAGTGGAAAACAGGCAAAACAACAGGCATAAAGTGAACAAAGAGGTTTTCATGGTACTTGGGTTACTGGGTTGGCAATCAGGCGGTTCTTGTGTGTAATACGGTTGAAAGACGAGGGGCTTGCCCGCGGGGTTGCACCTTCGGCCCCCGGGATCGATGAATCTTCCCAAATTGTCGATGAATGACCCCGTCGGTCGATGAACGGCGGAAATTATTTGTCCTCTTCTCCCCAGCGGTAGGTTTCGGGCGGCGTGAATGCGGCCAGGTCAAGGACCCGGTCTACGACGGTCAGCGCCAGCTCCTCGCGGGTTGCTGCCCCGGAGTAGAAACTGGGGATGGCCGGACAGATAATGGCGCCGGCCTCGGTCAGGGCCGTCATGTTACGGAGGTGGATCAGGCTGAGGGGCGTTTCCCGCGGCACGAGGATCAGCCGGCGCCGTTCCTTCAGGACGACGTCCGCCGCCCGGGTGATGAGATCCTGGCTGATGCCCGCATTGATGCGGCCCAGTAACCCCATACTGCAGGGACAGATCATCATGGTGTCGTAGCGGGCGGAGCCGGAGGCGAAGGGGGCGTGAAAGTCCTTGTTATCGTAAAAATCAAAGGGATAGTCCTGCGGATCAAAGGCACCTAGTTCCAGCTCCCAGTTGTACTTCCCGTTGGCGGTCATGACCACGCCCACCTTGTCCCACTGATCGGACATGCTCACGAGCCGGTCCAGGAGACATTTGGCGTAAATACTTCCACTGCTGCCACCGATGGCCACGACAATTTTTCTGCTAGTTGCTTGCACGCCAACGGAACGGTTCAGGGGACTAATGGTTGTTGAAAACCAGTAGTTCACGGCCCGAAAAGGAGAAAGCGACGACTCCGTCTCCAGAGCCGCCGCCTATTCATAACACTATGAACAACATCTTTAAGCCGTTTCGGCAATACGCTCGTTTTCGCGCGCCTTGCGGAAGACGACTACATCGTCAAATACGTCAAGCACCATTTGGCTCCCGGCCTGAACGCTTCCTTCGAGCATTTGCTTGGAAAGCTGACGAAGGACCCGCTTTTTGATCACTCGCTTAAGCGGACGGGCACCAAACTCCGGACTGTAGCCTTCGGCGGCCAACCAATCCATCGCTTCTGGTGCTATACTAAGTATAATGTTTTGTTCTTCCAATTGTTCGCGAACTTTAATTAATTGTAACTCAACAATTTCGCGAATGTCTTTCCGGCTCAACGGTTTGAACATGACAATGTCGTCGATTCGGTTCAGGAACTCGGGTCGTACCGTTTGCTTGAGCAGGCCAAAGAGTTCCTCCTTCGTGGAGGCAACAATTTCGTCTTCGTTGTTGCCATCGATCTGACTGAACCGCTCCCGGATGATGTCCGATCCCATGTTCGAGGTCATGATGATGATGGTGTTTTTGAAGTTGGCCACCCGGCCCTTATTGTCCGTCAGTCGGCCGTCGTCCAGCACCTGCAGCAGGATGTTGAACACATCGGGGTGCGCTTTTTCAATCTCGTCCAGCAGCACGACGGAGTAGGGCTTACGACGGACGGCTTCGGTGAGCTGGCCCCCTTCGTCGTAGCCGACGTATCCCGGAGGCGCTCCCACCAGCCGGCTGACGGCGTGCCGTTCCTGGTATTCGCTCATGTCGATCCGGGTCATCATGTTCTCGTCGTTGAACAGGTATTCGGCCAGCGCCTTGGCCAGCTCCGTCTTACCGACGCCGGTAGTACCCAGGAACAGGAAGCTACCGATGGGGCGTTCCTGATTGCTCAGCCCCGTGCGGCTCAGGCGAATGGCGTCGGCTACGGCCTCCACCGCTTCCTCCTGACCCACTACCCGCTGGTGCAGTTCGTGCTCGAGTTGCAGGAGCTTGTCGCGCTCCGATTGTAGCATCCGGGTGACGGGGATGCCCGTCCAGCGGGCGACGATTTCGGCAATGTCTTCCGCGTCCACCTCTTCCTTGACCAGCATCTTGGCCGTCGTCTGCATGTCGGTGAGTCGCTCGTTGTAGCTGGCGAGTTCTCCCTCAATTTCGGGAATACGCCCGTAGCGGATTTCGGCGACCTTGCTGAATTCACCGGCCCGTTCGGCCCGCTTGGCTTCGTTGCGAAGCTCTTCTATCCGCTCCTTGGCCTGCTGGATGCCCAGCACAACTTCCCGCTCACTTTCCCACTGGGCCCGCAGGCCGTTGCGCTGTTCTTCCAGGTTGGCCAGGTCTTCGTTGATCCGGCTGATTTTATCGGCATCGTTTTCCCGCTTCACGGCCTCCCGCTCGATCTCCAGCTGTCGGATTTTACGCTCGATCTCGTCGAGCTCTTCCGGCATGGAGTTCATCTCCAAACGCAGGCGGGCGGCCGCCTCGTCGATCAGGTCGATGGCCTTATCGGGCAGGAAACGGTCCGAAATGTAGCGCTCGGAAAGTTGCACGGCCGCCACGATGGCTTCGTCCAGAATGTTGATCTTGTGGTGGGTTTCGTACCGCTCCTTAAGGCCGCGCAGGATGGAGATGGCGTCCTCTTCGCTGGGTTCGGCCACCAGTACCTGCTGGAAGCGACGTTCGAGTGCCTTATCCGTTTCGAAGTACTTCTGGTATTCCCCGAGGGTCGTCGCGCCGATGGCGCGAAGCTCCCCGCGCGCCAGCGCGGGCTTCAGGATATTGGCCGCATCCATCGCGCCCTGCCCCTTACCCGCACCCACGAGGGTGTGGATTTCGTCGATGAAGAGGAAAATCTGTCCGTCAGCCTGGGTGACTTCGTTAATCACCGCCTTGAGCCGTTCCTCAAACTCCCCTTGATATTTGGCCCCGGCGATCAGGGCACCCATGTCAAGGGAGTAAATGTCCTTATCCCGCAGGTCTTCGGGGACGTCGCCGTTGACGATCCGGTGCGCCAGTCCCTCCACGATGGCGGTCTTACCAACCCCGGGTTCTCCGATCAGGATGGGATTGTTCTTGGACCGGCGGGCCAGAATGTGCAGCACCCGGCGAATTTCTTCGTCCCGCCCGATGACGGGGTCCAGTTTACCGTTACGCGCCCGTTCGTTCAGGTTGACGGCATACTTTTCCAGGGAGTTGTAGCTGTTCTCCGCGGAGTTGGAGGTCACCCGCTTTCCCTTGCGCAGTTCCTCAATGGCCAGCTTCAACCCCTTTTCGTTTACCCCGGCGTCGCGGAGCACCTGAGCGGTCTGGTCACTGATCTTCAAAGTGGCGAGTAGGAGATGTTCCAGGGAAACGAATTCGTCTTTCATCTCCTTGGCCACCACGTTGGCGTGCTGAATTAATTCGGCGGCCGTCCGGCTGAGCATCTGCTGCCCCCCGGATACCTTCGGGTAGCCAGCCACAATACTGTCAATCGCCTGCCGGACGGCAGTGATGTTCGCCCCCATCTTTTTAAAGAGAAAGGGCGTAACGTTTTCATCAATCTCAAAAACCGCCTTCAACAAATGCCCGGGCTCAATGGACTGCTGCTGGTTACCCAGCGCAATTTCTCCCGCCCGCTGCAGTGCCTCCTGGCTCTTGATCGTGAAGTTGTTGAAATTCATAAATTTTATGCTTTGCGGTTTCGGTGCGAAACCGGTTTACTAATGGGAACCGGTTCCTAGATCGAACGCCCTCTGAGGGCATTCAAGTTTATCAACCAGTCGCCATTTAGCGCACAAAGCGCGTTCCCAAAGCAGTTGGTGGAAAATTTGTCAGGCAATTGAAGGCTTCGGGTGACTTTTTGTCGCGTATGGCGTGACCGCAGGTGCAGCGAAACGCAGTGGAGCGGAATCCTCGCGCGCTGCCGGGATGCAAGGAACGCAGTGGAGCGGAATCCTCGCGCGCTGCCGGGATGCAGTACGAGCAATTGGAGCGTAAGCTCCTTGTCTGGGCGGCGGGGAAGCAATGGGCTGGCGGGACTTAGCCAGGGCAAAGAGTTTCGATCAATCTCTTTTCACCCCTCCATCAGCAATCCGGCACGGGCTCGGTGGGGGTAACCTTGCTGTTCTCGATGACCTCGCGGTAGTAGGACTCGTATTTAGGAATCATTTCCTCGATGTCAAAGCGGGCGGCCTGGGCCAGGGCGCCGGCCCGGAACCGGCCGAGGGTCTGGTCATCCCGTAAAATCTTGAGGGCGTCTTCGGCCATTTTATCCACCATGCCCACCCCGGAGGTGTAGCCGGTCTCCCCGTCGATGTTTACTTCGGGAATACCCCCGACGTCGCTGGAGATGACGGGGACCTGGCAAGCCATAGCCTCCAGGGCCGCCAGCCCGAAGCTTTCACTGGCCGAGGGCAACAGGAAGAGGTCAGACACGGCAAGCAATTCCTCTACGGCATCCTGCTTGCCTAGGAAGCGAATGTCCTGACTGAGTTTCAGCCGGCGACTGAGTTCTTCACACCGGCTCCGCTCCGGACCGTCACCGATCAGCAGCAACTTGCTGGGGATCGCGTCGTTGACGATCTTGAAGATGTAAATGACGTCATCCACCCGCTTGACGGGCCGGAAATTGGACACGTGGATCAGAATGCGCTCTCCGTTGGGCGCAATGGCGGCCTTGAAGTGGTCCTTGTTGTTGCGTTGAAACCGCTTGAAGTCGATGAAGTTATAAATCACCTCAATGGGCCGACAAATCTCAAAATTATTGAGGGTGTCTTCCCGCAGAGACTTTGAAACGGCCGTGACCCCGTCGGATTTGTTGATGGCGAAGGTAATCGTGGGGGCGAAGGCGGGATTAGTACCCACCAGGGTGATGTCCGTGCCGTGGAGGGTGGTGACGAAGGGGACGTACCTCCCCCGGCTGATCAGAATTTTTCGGGCCATGTAGGCTACGGACGCGTGCGGTACGGCGTAGTGCACGTGCAACAGGTCAAGGCCGTAGTTCTCGACCACGTCCACCAGCTTGGAGGCCAGGGAGGTTTCGTAGGGGGCGTATTCGAACAGGGGGTAATCGGCGTTTCCGTCCACTTCGTGATAAAAGACGTTGGCCTGAAAGTGCCCCAGCCGCGCAGGACGCCGGTAAGTAATGAAGTGAATCTCGTGACCCTTACGGGCCAGACCGAGGCCTAACTCAGTAGCCAAAACACCACTTCCACCGTAAGTGGGATAACAAACAACACCGATTTTCATAGTAGAGCTGGAAACGTCCTGAAATAAACCCCGCGAAGCAATCTTTACTTCGCGGGGTTATTTCAAAATGCCCGAAGGGGGGATTAAGTTCTATCGGCGAATCACCCGCAGCGTTCGGCTGGCGTCAACCGTCCTCAACTGGAGGAAGTACAACCCGGCCGGATAGGCACTCAGGTCAAGGGGAGCATCCAGCCGGACGTTACGGCCAAAATCAAGCACCCGCAGTTGCCGTCCGGTAACGTCCATCAGGATGATCGAAAGCGGCGCGGCCTCTTCCAGCTGAAGTTGGACCAGAAGCATCCCCGACGTTGGGTTCGGGAATACCTGAAGGTCCGCCAGAATGCCCTCCGGATCGTCGGTGTCCACCGTCAGGTCAATGTCGAAGCGGATGGTATCCGTACAGCCCAGGACGTCGGTCACCACCACCTGGTAGGGACCACGGGCCAGCCCGTCAAGCGTTTGCTCCGTGTCTCCGGTATTCCAGTCGAAGGTATAGGGAGGCGTACCCGCTCCGGGGAAAATGGTTGCCGCCCCGTCGGTAGCCAGGCGGTCGGTCACAGCAATGACGTCAGCGGTCAGGCTCAGGCTTTCCGGGCAGCGGACGATGTTGATGTTGTCGAAATCCACGGTGACTTCCCCGGACTCCCGTTCGAGGTAAAAACCGAAGCGAGCCAGGCCGTTCGCACTGGGCGTTACAGCCACCGCGTAGGTTCCGGCTACGAGGGTGTCGATCTCGAAGATGTCGGTGGAAACGTCACAGAAGTCCACGTCGATCCGCAGGCTGACGATTCCGTCACCCTCCAGGGCCACGTCGAAGCGCAGGGTGTCCTGGGCGGATAAATCTCCGTAAGTGGCCGTGAAGAACAGCATCGTGGAGTCCGTGTCGTTGAAGGTGTCGTAGAGGGTGACCGAGGGGCTGCCCGCTCGCTGGCCGATGACCGCGTCGCCGTCCAGCGCCCAGCTGTCGGGTAGTTGTCCGTTCTCGAAGTCTTCGTAGAAGGGCAGCTCCATGATGCCGGGGAAGCTCAGGAAGGTGGTGTCGTTATTGAGCTGGACGTCGCCGGCGATGCTGACCCAGGCCGTGATGCCGTCGGGGAAGGCCCCGCCGTTGAGCGGGTCGGTAAAGGTGAAGGTAGACTGCTCACCCGGCAACAGACTGCCCGGGAAGGGCTCGCTGATGATGTCCGTGCCGTTGAGGGTGTAGTTCACGGTAAAGTCGCTGGCGATCGTGGTGCCGAGGTTGACGACGGTGAAATTGAGGTTACTGTTGTCGAAGGCGATGCATCCCGCGTCCAGGCCCGCCTGCAGGGCGGCCAGGTTGATCTCCGCCCGCTCGCCGATGCTGACGGCGTCGACGAGCACGCCCTCCAGCACGTCACTGCGTCCGCTGCTGAAGACGTAGCGCAGCTGAATTTCGTTACCGGCGGCACCCGAGAGCAGCTGGGCGACCATGGACGGCCCGTTGCCGAAGCCACCGTCACCTTCCCACCACTGGTTGCCCCGGTCGTTGTACCAGCGGATGTCGGCGGGACTGGTTTCCACTCGTCGCCAGTTCTCCCCGCGGTCGGTGGTCATCTCCAGGTACACCTCATCGAAGTTTTCCTCGGTTTCGATGTACATTATGGCGGAGAAGAGCGGGTCTTCTTCCATGTCCGTCAGGTCAAAACAGGGGCTAATGAGGTAGCTCTCTTCGTTGTTGAAGTAGTTGCCGCGTAGGTTGGTTACCCAGGCGCGGGAGCCCTGGGGCGCCCGGTTGATGAAGGTGCCCTGGGGTGTTCCCCACTGCCAGCTGACCGGCCCACGACCCGCGCGCTCTGCCCGCCAGAATCCGTCGTTGTTTTCGAAGTTCTCGACGTAGGGGAATTCCGTGATTACCGGCACGTGGCGGACGATGATGCTCAGGGTATCGTTCGTGGGGTCCTGATCGCCTTCGAGTTCCGTCCAGAGCTTGAATTCGTAGTCTCCCGGCGTGGTGAGGAAGGCACGGACGTCGAAGGTGAAGAACTCAATGCTGTCCACCCCAACGACGCCGGTGAAGATGCCGTCGGCGGGGCGGCTGACGCCGCCGCCGTTGCCGTTGATGGTGAAGTCGACGTTGAAGAATTGCTGCGGAGCGCCCCCGTAGTTGCGGATGCCGATGGTTACTTCCTCGCTGCCCAGGTCACAACCCGTCATGGGCGACATCAGCTCGGCGATGCCCACGTCTTTCTCCTTCTGGGTAACGATCTGGAAGGGGCCACGGCGCACCGTCGTATCGTCGCTGGCCCGGCAGATGGTGCTGAGCCAGAAGGTGTACAATACGTCAGACTCCAGGTCGTTGATGCGCAGGAAGGTGTCCTGGGTCGTCAGGCTCTCCCCGTTGGTGGAGACTTCGGGGTCATAGTCCCCCGTGCCGTACTCGAAAAGGTAGACCGGATCGGCCGCACTGCTACTCGGCTGGAAGTTGACTTCCGCGGAATTGAAGCGGACCCGGGAAAAGACAATGCTGGCGGCGGGCGGTGGCGCACAGTCCACGCAGGCGGCGGTGAAGCTGAACACGTTGGTGCTGTTTTCGGGGGCGGTGTCGGCCCGGAAGATCAGACTGTCGGCGTTGTTGAGGATGGAGAAACTGGTTTCCTCCGGGAACGGGCCGCGTGCGTAGCCCAGCACCACTTCGTCGCCGTTGTTTACGTCAAAAAAAACCGAAAAGGAACGCCCTTCCCCCAATTCCTCAGTGAGGGTGTAGGTGCTGGGAACTCCGGCAACGGTAATGGTCAGTTCGCCACCGTTCCATCCGTCTTCCGAAACGAGGTCTTCCATGAGCAATTGGTAGCGACAATCCTGGGCCCTCAATCCGCTGGCAAAGCAGATCAGCAGGAAGAACAGCGGTAAAAGACGGTTGAGCATAATTTTAGGTTTAGGCTGAAAGCCGTGATGTTTGGGTTGAACGAGGCGCGGGCGCGGAGCGCAGGTGCCGGGTCAAGGCGGTGCTGCCAGCCGTAGGCCCGGGATCAATCACCAGATACCCGGAAATGCGGCGCTATATTGTTACATTGCATCCTGCGGTCACGCCCGAATCAAGTTCGGAGGCGAAAAATAGCCAAAAGCGAATAAAGAACCCGTGTCCGGCGCACTGAACTATTCTGGAAGACCGATGTTAGTCCCCCGGCTTCCATTTCTGACAAGTTTAAATACCCTCCTAACCCCGCATTTTGGCCGTTTACTCCATTAGTGATCTCGAAAAGCTTACCGGCATCAAGGCGGCCACGCTACGCGCGTGGGAGCAGCGGTATGCGATCGTGACACCCAAAAGAACGGCTTCCAACATCCGCTACTACCTCGACGAGGACCTCCGCGAATTACTCAACGTGGCCCTGTTGAACAAGAACGGCATGCGCATCTCGAAGATCGCCAAGATGCCGTCGGATGAGCGGGCCGAACGGGTGGCGGCCATCAGCTCCATCAACGTCAGCGCCGATACCCAGCTGGACGCCCTGACCCTTTCCACCGTGGAGATGGATGAATTCAAGTTCAGCCACATCATCGACACGAACATCAAGCAACGGGGCTTCGAGGAAACGATGCTGGAGGTGATCTACCCCTTTCTGGATAAACTCGGCGTGCTCTACTTCACGGGCTCGGTTACTCCGGTACAGGAAGCCTTCATCGGGAACCTAATTCGCCAGAAGGTGATCGCGGCTACGGATGCACTACCGCCGCTCAAACAGCGGCGGGGGCCGACCTTTGCGCTCTATCTGCCCGAAGGCGAACGCCAGGAACTCAGTTTACTCTTCGTTCAGTATCTGCTCCGCAAGCGGCAGTTCTCCACCCTCTACCTGGGGGGAGACGTGAGCGCCGTGGACCTGGCGGATGCCGCCCGCTGCACCCGCATCGATTACTTGTTCACCATCCTGTCCAACGCCTTCGTCCACGAACCCGTGGAGGCCCACGTGGAGAGCGTGCTGACGGGCTGCCCGGACGCCACCCTTCTCCTGACGGGCTACCAGGCCTCCCTGCACGATTTTTCGGAATTTGATCGCGTAAAGATCGTCGGCGGCCTCGATGAAATGATGACCTTCATCGGTGCCCTGCACGGAGCCGAAGCCGTTTCCGACTAGGGATTTCATTTCAGTTTTTAGTGGTGCTTCAGGTCGGAAAAGGCGGCCAGGGAGATGATCTGCCAATCGTTGAGGCAGCGTTCTACTTCGGCGGGGTGGATGGCGGCGATGGCCGCCAGGGTCGTGCCGTGATCTTCCCGGGGGAGCAAATCGCTGTAGTACTCCGGAAAGGCCTTCCGCTCGGCGTCGGAGGCCAGGGTCGGACTCAGTTGGATGGCCCGACTGGCGTTACTCCAAACCTCAAAGCCCAGTCCCGCCTCGAAGCAAAGCTGCTCCAGCTGGCGAATGCTTTTTTCGTCGCTGGTGTGCAGCAGGCAACTGAAGGTCTGGTAGGGAGACCGCTTGAGGCGGTCCAGCGACTGAAAAATGGGTACCCGCCGGCGTTGCACGACGTTGGTTCCCCGCTGGGAACGGCGGTCGTAGAGCATCAGGTCACGGTAGCGCATGCCGCTGGCGGGGTGGGGGATGCTCAGAATGCGCCCGCGGGCGGCGTCGAGGGGCTGCATCCAGAGGATTTCGTAGCCGTCGGGGGTGCGAAGTTCCAGCCCCAGGGGCTGGCCGAGTGGCACTTCCCTGAACCCGAATTTTCCCCAGACGGTAGCGGCCACCCGTTTCCGGCCGAGGGCGATGGCGGCCAGACCGAGGTGCCACCAGGCCTCCCGGTCGTCGGCGTCGAGGGCAACGGTCTTTTTCCAGTAGTGGAAGGCGGGCTTCCATTCTCTGCGGCGGTGATAAATCTTGCCCAGCACGGCAAAGGAATCGGGCCAGTCGGGCACCAGCCGCCCCACCTTCTTGAGCAATTTCACGGCCGTGTACACGTCCCCCACCTTATCGTAGCGGAGCGCCTCCTCGTAGAGGGCCCAGTGGTTAGGATCGTTCAGTTGGCCGTGAGACAATGCAGGAGTAATTTTTCTATTCGTGAGGGTGAAGGTAACGTACCAGACGGATTGAAGTTGCATATCCTGGCCGGCAATTCTGACGGGTGAATCCGTTTTGGAAAGCTGGCGGACAGGGGAAAGTAGTCGCTAGGTCCTTTTTTTAAGGGCTTATTTTTTACGGACGGGGGAGCGTCATGGGTGAGGAACATACTTTTTCGGACCACCCGACGGTTTTCCGGGAATTTCTTTCGCCCTATCTTTGCGGCCGTTTTACAACTGCCTAAGTTTTTGGGTGTTGTATCGAAAATGTGGGGCGACGGGGCGCAGGTGCCATGGTATTCCCAATGGGCATCGCACATAATGCATGCCCACGAAACCGTAGAGACAAGGCATGCCTTGTCTCTACGGTTGCGGCCCTTAACCTAACACGCTGCACCTGCGCCCCGTCGCCCAATTGATTACAAGCATTATCCATGTCTGCCTCTACCGCCACCACACTAACCGATATCCGGAGCCTTTCCCTCGAAGAGCTCACCTCCGCCCTCGTGCTGATGGGCGAACGGCCCTTCCGTGCCAAGCAGGTCTACGAGTGGTTGTGGAAAAAGGGCGCCCGGAATTTCGACGAGATGACCAACCTCTCGCTGGCCCTCCGGGAGCAACTCAAGGCACAGTTCAGTTTTCCGGTCATGACGCTCGACAAACAGCAGCGGAGCCTGGACGGCACCATCAAAAACCGCTTCCGGCTGCACGACGGCCACCTGATCGAATCGGTGCTGATTCCCGTGGAGGCCGACGACCGGTTTACCGTCTGCGTCAGCAGCCAGGTGGGGTGCAGCCTCACCTGTACTTTTTGCGCCACGGGCCGCATGAAACGACTGCGCAACCTGACGGCCGCAGAAATCTACGACCAGGTCTTCCTGGTCAACGAGCAGTGCCTGGAGGTCTACGGCAAGCCCCTGACCAACATTGTCTACATGGGCATGGGCGAACCCCTGCTGGCCTTCAACTCCGTCCTGGGCAGCATCGACCGGATCACCTCCCACACCGGACTGCACATGGCCCCCCGCCGCCTGACGGTCTCGACCGCCGGCATCGCCAAGATGATCAAAAAACTCGCCGATGCGGACACCAAGGTCAACCTCGCCCTGAGCCTCCACGCGGCCGACGACGAGAAGCGCAACGAGATCATGCCGATCAACGAGACCAACAACCTCGAGGTGCTCATGGAATCCCTGGAATACTTCTACGCCAAAACCAAAAAGCGGATCGGCTACGAATACATCACCTTCCAGGACTTTAACGATACCCTCGAAGACGCCGAGCGCCTCTACCAGATCTGCCGGCGGGTACCCAGCATGGTCAACATCATCGAATACAACCCGATCGACAACGCCCCCTTCCGCAAATCCACCGAGCACCGCATCGACGATTTTGCCACCTACCTCCGCGACCGGGGCATCATGGTCACCGTCCGTCGCAGCCGGGGCAAGGACATCGACGCGGCCTGCGGGCAGCTGGCGAATAAGGAGTAGGGGGAACACTTAATTAGCGAGGGCCCTGGAAGGGTCCTCCTACGTGAGCGAGGTCTGCAGACCGTTCGCAGAACGGACCAGGGCCTCTGCGATCATCGCCTACCGCCCGGCTACCTCCGTCAGTACCCGCAACAATTCCTCCTGTTTTCCCCCGTCGGCCACCAGGTAGATGGGCAGCATGGTTTCTCCGCCCACGTGGCTGATCTTCAGGTCCCGGACGTTCACCCGCTCGACGGACTGAATATCCGCCAGCGGCAGGCTCTCCTCTCCGTCCTGCTGGCAGAGGTGCCAGCGCAGGGTGTCTTCGCCCACGCGAACGAAGCGGTCTTCGGCGCCGTCGCTGGCGTTGGCCATGCGGTAGCCAAAAACCGCCAGCGCCAGACCGACCACCAGGTACCCGACGCCAAGGATCAGTTCCCACCAGTGCGGATCGGCGTCCCCCCAGTGGGTGAAGTAGCGGTACAATTCAACGGTGGCGGCCACGAGCAGCAACAGGGCGCCAACGAAGACGATAAAATGACGCCAGCGGTCGGTGGTGGCGGCATTGTGGGCCGAGTGGTAGCTGTAGCGGAGCTTCATAGGGCTCAAGGTAAGTCGCTTACCGGATAAACACAATCTTGCCCGTTGCGGAGTCGGGGTTGGTAAGCCCGAAACGGCCGTTGCTGGAGGCGAAAATCAGGTACACCCCGCTCGTTACCCGCCGTCCGTTGTAGTCGGCCCCGTCCCAGATGAACTGCCCGCCGGTGGCGTTGCCTTCGGCCACGAGTTTGCCACTCACGTCGGTAATCTTGACCCGCGCGTCCCGCGCCAGGCCGTTGATGGCAATCGGTCCCCCGTAGCTGGGCTCCACGGGATTGGGGAAGATGACCAGCTCCTCCCGAAAGCGCCGGGTGGCGGTGGTGGCCTCCGCCCGGTAGCTGATGATGCCCAGTTCCGTGCCAAAGTAAACGATGCCGGTGTTGGGGTCGATGGCAATGTCGCGGACGATGTTGTCCAGTAACGGACTGTTCCCCTGATCAAAAAAGAGCAGCTGCTCGTCGCCGGTGGGCGAGAGCAGGTAGGCGCCTCCACTGGTGCCGATCCACTTGCGGTTGCCCCCGTCGACGGTGATGGAGCGGATTTCTTCCGTTTCGAGCAGGAAACCCCCGAACTCATCCTCCGCCTCGACGATCGGCCGACGGCCGATGCAGATGTCCGTGTCGAACACGGAGGCGCCACACTCGAAGAGCACGATGCCCTGCGAAGTACCGACCCAGACGTTCCCGTCCAGGTCCACGGCGATGCTCCGGACGTTGTTCGAGGGCAGCTCGCTGTTGCTGGAGGTGATGCTCCGGCAGCGGTCGTCGCTGGGGTCCAGGGGCGTGCCCATGGGGTCCGTGACGGTCAGTCCGCCACCCACGCTGGTGGCGTGGACGGTCCACAGGTAGCCAAATTGGTCAATGTCGATGGCGATGGCGTCGTTGACGCCGCAGTTTCCCCCCAGGGCGGCCCAGTCGCCTTCGGGACTGACTACGCTGATGAAGTCGCCGTTGGTCGCCTTGTTGTTGGTCAGGTAAGTGAACCCCTGCGGGTCCGTTACCGCCCCCGACACCCGGACGCGCCCGGGCCCCGCCCCCGCACTCAGTTGCAGGCTGCTGTTGGTCTCGTCAAAGAGTTCACCGGTTTCGGTTTCGGGGTCAAAGGCAATCGCCCCTTCAAAATAGGAACCAAACCAGTAGCGGTCGTTGATCTCGTCGTAGTGCACGTCAACGATGGAGGCGACGTCATCGTCGCCTCCCTGCTGCCCGTCCCGGCCGAGGAAGACGGCGGTATTGTCGCGGTTGAAGGTGCTCCAGTCTCCGTCCCGGAACCGGTAAACGCCCCCGAAGGAAAAGCTGGGGGAGAAGTTTTCGTCCAGGACGCCGGGGGCGACCCATAGGCTGGTCCCGTCGTGCAGCATCCGGTAGTTGTTGTCGTCGCGGGGGCCGCTGTACTCAATTTCGTTACAGTCGCCGTCGTCAATGCCGTCGAGGTAGCGAATGAGTGGGGTTTCCTCGTCTTCGCCAAACCAGATGCGGCCACGGTCGTCTTCGATTGCGTAGTTGGTGCGGATGATGCACTGAGCAAAGATCCTTTTGCGCTGCCCTTCCTCATCCAGAAAAATGAGCTGGCGGCTGTTACAGCTGTTGGTCGTGCAACGGTAACCCGCCAGCAGGAAGGTAGGGCCGACGCTGAGGTACTGTAATCGCCACTCCCGCTCGTCGTCGGTGTCAAAGAAGAGCTCGGCACCGGATGCGGTGAGCTTGAAGACGTCTTTGTCCACGCCGAAGTAGAGACTGTCCCGGTAGACGTTTACGGCATTGCTACTGTAGTCGCCGGGGAGGCCGATTTCCGGGCCGAGCAGGGCCCAGTTGCCGAAGTCGTTCAGGTTGACCCCTTCCCTGGGCGCCCGGTAGAGCCCCTCTTCGGTGGCGGCGTAAATGAAGCCGTCGTGGATCGCCGTCCCCTCTACCCGTACGCCGGTGAAGGTGGTGAAACGGAAGGTCTGGTCGTCCAGGCTCAGGGCCGATACCCCGTATCCCGCCGCGAGGTAAATGAGGTTGTTTTCTCCCAGGAAGAGGTCGTAGATCGTTTTGTCGCCGCTGAAGTTGAAGTTGTCAATTTGCCGCAGCGTGAAGAACTGCCCGTCCCGCAACAGGTCAATGACGCTGTTCTGGTACACGATGATCAGCGTTTGGGTGGGGGCGTGGTAGCGGATCAGTCGGATGCGACCCTCCGCGAGCCCGTCTTCCCGGGCCAACCGGGTGATGCTCAGGTCTTCTTTATCGAGGTAAAAGATGGCCTTTCCCGTGGTGTAAATGATCGAATTTTCGCTCTCCGTTACGTAGGTGCCAAACCGGTAGGATTGATGCGTGGTCCACTGGCCCAGGCTGTCCGTTTGGGCGGACAGGCAGCAGGCAAGGGACAGAAAAAGGAAAAAGAAAATCGTCTTTAGGGGCATACGGCAAAGGTAGGGTTATGTAGCCGGTCGGCGGTTCCCTATTGATACGGTGAAGGGAACGAACGTCGTCTGGGAAACGACGTTGGCGGGAGAAATCTGCTGTCCGATGTATGACAGTTCTCGCTTCCGGTGGTGCGATGGCTTTGGGCGAGGGGCCGCAGGTGCCGGGCAAATCGGTAAGTGCATCACCGATACAGACCGGACACTGCCAATTCCTTCGCCACGGCTTCCGGCACCAGGTAGCGGACGCTGTGCCCTTCGCGGAGGCACTGCCGGATGTAGGTGGCCGAAAGGTGCATCAGGGGAGCGTCATGAACGAACACCCGGGGGTGGTCCTGCAGCTCCCCCAACTCGTATCCGGGGCGGTTGTAGACGTGAATGTCGAAGTCCCGAAGCAGTATGTCCGAGTTTTTCCACTTTGGCAAGGTCGGCAGGTTGTCTCCCCCCATGATGAGCGAAAAGGTCCGCTCCGGGAACTGTTCCCTCAAGACGGCCAGGGTGTCGATGGTATAACTGGGTTTGGGCAGGTCAAATTCCACCGCGCTGGCCCGCAGGTTGGGGGTGTCGCCGATGGCGAGCCGCACCAGGTGGAGCCGGTCGTGGTCCCGGGCCAGCGACTGCCGCTTTTTGAAGGGATTCTGCGGACTCACCACCATCCAGACTTCGTCCAGCGCCGTCTGGGTGGCCATGTAGTTGGCGATGATCATGTGCCCCACGTGGACGGGGTTGAACGATCCGAAGAATAAGCCGGTGGAGCGCTGCATAAGATTTTAGTGTGGGCCTTCCGGTGAGGACATTCGGGAGTTGTTCCGCCATTACCTGCCCGGGGAGTTAATAGGCGGTGGATTTATGATAGTCCCGAACGATAAAAAAGCCCTCCTTGCCCAGCTTTTGGTACAGGGGCATGAGGAGGTAACCATCTTCGGGGCACAGGATGGGGCCGTTGCGATCGTGGGCCAGCTCTTCCCCCTGCCTGACGCGCTGGAAGTTGTGGTAGCCCGACTTCATCTGAAAATGATCTGAGCCATCTTTGCTGATGTTGTGGACGTAGACCAGCTCCGTCATGCGGGGTAAGGCCGCCGAAGCCTCGCGCAGCTTTTCGTCGTGGAGGGTGTTGACGTCCTCTTCCCGCACGCAGCCCAGGGCACGGAGTAGGTTGATGGTGCCGGCCACGGCCAGGTCCACCGAAGCGGGGTCGTGGTGGTTGCCCGACTCAAAGACGACGGCCCGTACGGGCCGGCCGTTGGTCGCCTGTCCGGTCCGGAAATATTCGAGGGTGGTGCCCTGCAGGCCATCCAGCATACCCTTGACGACGGGAACGTACATCTCCGCCGCCAGGGAAAGGCTCGGGAGATCGTCTCCCGTGATGGCGAACAGTCCACCGTCGGCCGTGGTGGTGTGCAGGTCCAGGAGCACCAGCTCACTCAGGGGGGATTCTTCAATGGCATGTTCGATCACGGCCAGTAATTCGTCCAGCTCCTGGTCCTCCCGGGTGCGGGGGCGGTTCTTCCGGCGTTCGGCGGGCTCCCAGATGCGGTTCAGGTCCGTATCAATGTAGCGGACGCCCGCCGCCAGGGCCGACAGGTTACCCCGCAGGGCCAGAAGTTCTCCCCGGAAACTGAAGGAAGGGTTGATGAAGGGTTCTTCGGCCAGCAGATCGAAAAGGCGTTCGAGCCCCTGCACGCCGGCGGGTTCGTTGCCGTGGATCCCCCCCAGTGCAATCACCAGTGGGCCCGGTTCGGCACCCCGATAGTGGCCAATGACCCGGCTTTGGGATGTTTCGATGTATTCCATGTACCCTCTATCCTTGAAAATAATACAACAGGGCCGCGAGCTGCGCAATAAAGCCTACGGCGTATCCCACGTAAAGCTGACCGGGAGCATGCGCCTTCAGGGCCAGGCGGGCGGAGCCGACGAGGCCGGCAAGAATTACCGTCAGCAGCACCAGCAACCCAAGACTGAAGGTCAGTCCGCTGATCTGAATGCCGTTGGCGCCAAAAATGGCCATGGTGATCATCGCCATTCCCACCAGGCCGCCCATACCGACGGCGTGGAGGCTGATTTTATCCGCCACGTTAATGACGAAACTGGCCCCGAGCGCCATCACGATGCCCAGCATGTAGCTGGAGAAAATGGTCGGAATGTCGTTGCTCTGGCTGAAGTTGTAATACACCCAGAAGTAAAGCACCATCACCAGCAGCAGGGGCCCGATCCGCTCCATCCGATCGTCGATCATCAGACTGCTGATCATCCCGAGCGCCAGCATCAATACCACGGATACCAGTGGAATGACGAAGGTATACAGGAAGATCATCAGCAGGGTGATCGCCGAGCGGGTATCCAGGAAATTGTTGGACCCGAACAGGTAGGGATTCACCGCCACCAGAAGCAAAAACATGTAGGTAGGAACCAGCAGCGGATGAAATAAGCCGCTGAGCATTAAGGCCCACGCCGGTTTGCGGGCCGGTAACGATTCTGCTTGATCGGTCATGGCGCAAAAGTAGCCATTTCCGGCCTACTGCACGCTGCCTCGGCGGACCTTCCCCAATGATTTAGCGCAGTTTTGACCTTTTGCGATTGATCCGCCTATTCACTCGTGAGCAAGCGGAAGGTTGTCCGACGGTTTTTGCTGCGTCCCGCTTCCGTGTCGTTGGTCGCTACGGGTTTTTGTTCTCCATAACCCTTCGTAATCAGGCGGTCCTCCGCGATCCCCTTTGCCTCCAGGTAAGCCTTCACGGCTTCTGCCCGTAGTAGGCTAAGCTGGAGGTTGTCGTCTTCCTCACCGACGTTGTCGGTGTGGCCGGCAATCTCCACCATCAGGTCCTGACGGTTGTTCAGCAGGGCATAGAGCCGATCCAGTTCGTCGCCGGAGACGGGAAGTAAGTCCGCGCTGCCCGTGGCGAAAAGTACGTTTTTGAGCGGGATCGCTCCGTCGTCTTCGGCCGTGGCGTCGAGGGGGATTTCGGAGCCAATTTCTTCCAGGGGCTGCAATTGGATGGTGAGTAGGAAGGGATTGTCAACGGCGTAACCTTCGTCCAGGGAGAACCGATCGGTGTAGTACAGGTATCCCTCCCGGTCTACGGTCAGTGCGTACTCGCGGCCCGTCGGTAAGACCGACAAGAAGCGTCCCTCCGCATTCGAAGTCTGGACGAAGGGGGGTGTCTCCTGATCGAGTGGGCGTAGGCGTACGCTGGCCACGAGGGCTTCCCCGGTGACCGCGTCCGTGACGGTAGCTTCCACGTAGGTGGCCGGATCGGGTCGGAGGCTGGGAGGAAGGTCGAACTCAAAGATGTCTACGTCGGGCCTGGGGTTATCTGCACGGTTGATGCTCTTACTGAAGTAGGCCTGCTCACCGTTGAGGGAAATGAAGAGGTTGGCTTCGTCTTCCGGGGTGTTGATGGGATAGCCGAGGTTGCCGGGCGTCCCCCAGGCATTATCGGGGGTGAGCTGACTACGAAACAGGTCATCTCCTCCCATTCCCGGGTGGCCGTTACTGGTAAAAAACAAGGTTTTACCATCGTTGGCCCAGAAGGGGAACTGATCGTTACCCTTCGTATTGATGACCGGCCCCAAATTCACGGGAGGAGACCAATTCCCGGATGGCCCCCTCCCCGTAACGTACAAGTCATCACCCCCGTATCCTCCGGGGCGATTGCTGGAAAAGAATAGTAAGCGGCCATCGGCGGAGATGCTCGGTTGCCGGTCGGTGGCTCCGGAATTGATCACTTCGCCCATATTTTGGGGAGTACTCCATTTGCCGTCGCGTTTTTCACTGAAGTAAAGGTCGCAACTGCCCAGACCGTCGGGCCGCAAGCAGGCGGTAAACACCATGTATTGCTCATCGGCCGTCAGCGTTTGGGCGGCTTCGCCGTATTCGGAATTCAGACTGGTAATGGGCGCTCCGGGCCCCCAACTGCCGTCGGGTTGACGTTCGCTCTGGTAGAAGTCTTCAAAGTTTCCCCGGCCGGGAGTCCGCCGGGTAAAGATCATCCGCTGGCCATCCACGCTCAGGGAGGGGAAGTATTCAAGATTTTCTTTGGTGTTGATCATACCTTTTACGGGTCGAGGGGTAAAAGGCACGGGGTTGGCGGCCAGCTCTGCGGCCACCTTTGCCTCGCTTAGTTTGGCTTCCGCTGCCTCACGGCGATTGGGAGGAACTGCTTGAGAGAGTCTGCTCAGGTAGGTCTCGTAGGAGCTTACGGCCCCCGCAAATGCTCCCGCTCGTTGCTGTAGGTCCCCGAGTACGCGGTACGCAACGGTACTCTTATCCCCGTCGAGTTCAATGCCCCTTTGCATGTCCGCGATCGCCGCATCATAATCCTGCTGCCCTCCACTGGCCTGTGCCCTACGGAAGTAGAGGTCGGCAATTTGCGGATACTTGTCGAGCAACAAGGAAAACTTCTCCCGGGCCACGGCATACTGCTCCCGGTCCAGCGCCAGCTGCGCTTCATCCAGGATCTTGGTTTCCTTCTTTTTGAGCTCACTGAGCGTGGTCGCACCAGACTGAGCTACCGCGCAGGCGGTGAGTAAGCTACCAAAGAAAAGTAAGAGGAAAAGTTCTTTCAAAGCCACCAGTGGGTTCTTTTGGACGTGATCCCCACGGCGTCCTGCGGTGCAAGTGCACCTTCTAAGGCCGGATGAGGGAACAAGCGCAGTTGTTTACCCTACATAACGTCCGGCGAAGAGCAATGTTATCAGGCGTCTACCCGACTTTGCTCCAGGGCCTGATGGGCTTCGGGCACGTCGGCGGCGGCTTGCTCAAAATTACTAATCGCTTCGGCCGTCAGGCCTTTTTTTTGGAGCGCCAGCCCCAGGTGGTAGCGAATCTGCGATTCTTCGGGAGCCTTATCGTCGGGAGCAGCTTCCAGCGCCCGCTCAAAAGCACTGATGGCGTCTTCCGTACGCCCAGCCTTATCCAGTAGCTGGCCGAGCAGGAAATTGATGCGGCGGTTATAGCGATCCAGACTTCCGATTCGCTGCTTCCGCTTGGTGAACATATTGTATACCCGTAGCGCATCGGCAGGGCGCTTCAGTTGCATGTACGTGTCACCCAGCGCAACCTGGGCCATCCAGTAGATGGCCTGGTGCGGGATGCTGTTCTTCGTGACGGCATCAAAGTCAGCCGCCGCTTCTTCCCACTGCTCCTTCCGGGCGTATACCAGTCCCCGGCCGTAGTGGCTTTCGGGCATGGAAGGATTGATGGACAGGCTCTTGTTGTAGTCATAAAGAGCGTCGTCCATATTGTTGAGTCGGAAGTTGACGTAGCCCCTGCGTTCGTAAGCCTGGGCGTGACGGGCAAATCGACCGACGACCTTGGTCATCATGGCGAGGGCCTCCTGTTCTTTTTCTTCCTGATTGACCAGCTTCCGCCCGCGGTTGAACAATTGCACCGTGGTTCGGTCACTCTTGGGCTCCAGGATGTGATGATCGAGAATCTTGCCCGCTTCCAGCCGCCAGAGGTTGAGGCTGCCGGCCATACTGAAGGAGACTACCCGCTCAAGTAAGTTCAGGGTGTTCAGCCAGTGTCGCTCACTCCCCACGACAACCGTCCTCGGAATATCCAGGGTAAGCTCTTCTTCTTTGAAGATGTTTTCGGCCTTTAACAGAATATCATTTTTGTAGTAGTTCTCCATCCGGTGGTTGTACTGTTCGACCACCTGATTGAAAACCCGCTCTGAGCCAAATTCCAATTGACCAGCAATGATAATTCTGTATTCTGACATATTTGAGTGCTTTTCCCTTTTCTTGATTTGACGTTGAATAACAGGTTGATCCATGGCTCCTTCTGCCCCGACAGAATTACCGTAAGTCATGATCGTGAGTGGTGGAAACCACCAAAGTATATTAGAAGCGACCTCTGGAAGGATAGTATACCATGCTGCCTTTGATAACTTGTTGAAAAACAAGACGGCAGGAGTACAAAAATGCAATGATCAGGGTGTTTTTTCCAAATTATGTGGACGCTAAATTTTGAAAATGGGCGAATATTCGCTTTTTAGCCAGTGTTTACCTTGTTGGGGTGGAGTGGGCGCTTGCCCGACCCGCTGAAATCCATCCGGCCAGACGCAAAAAGGCAAAAAAAAGGACGCCGCTTCCGGGAGGGAAGCGGCGCCCAATGCACCCGCCGATCATTCCTGATCGGTTGCGGTGGGTAGTTTACTTTAGTTGTCGGTGACCATCCGGGTAGGCTCGGAAGCTACGGGGATTACCACACGGTTTTCGCGCAGCGTTTCGCCCACGGGCTTCTGCTCACCAAAGCCGATGGTGCTCAGTTTGTCCTGAGTAGCACCTTTGTCGAGGCTGTACTTCTCGGCGGAACCGGCACGACGCTCGGAGAGACGCTGGTTGTACTCGTCAGAAGCACGACGGTCAGCGTGGCCTTCGTAGCGGATGCTGAATTCAGAAGCACCGGGCAGCGCCAGGAAGCGATCAATCTCTTCAATGATGAGACGGTCAGGACGGTTCAGGCTGGATACGTCCGTGGGGAAGTAGATGCGGTCGATGGCGATCGTTCCCGTCACGCTGTCCACGCGGATGTGGTTGAAGTCCTGTCCTTCCAGCAGCTGGCTGTAGCGAGCAATACGCTCTTCTAGCGACTCGGGGCGCTCGGTGGGCTCAGGACATCCGTTGCGGCTGGCTACACCAGCTTCGTCCGGACACTCGTCGTCTTTGTCGGCAATACCGTCACCGTCGCGGTCGGGGCAGCCGTTCAGGGCAGCGGGACCTGCTTCGGCAGGACAGTCATCGTCTTTGTCGGCAATGCCGTCACCGTCACCGTCGGGGCAACCCATCAGGCTGGCTACACCAGCTTCGGTGGGACAGGCATCATCTTTATCAGCAACACCGTCACCGTCCTGGTCAGGACAGCCGTTCAGGCTGGCCACACCGGCTTCGGTAGGACAGTCATCGTCTTTGTCGGCAACACCATCACCGTCACCGTCGGGGCAACCCATCAGGGTCGCCAGACCGGCAACCGTAGGACAAGCGTCGTCTTTGTCGGCAACACCGTCACCGTCCTGGTCAGGACAGCCCATGGTAGATTCGGGACCAGCCTCCTCGGGACAGGCGTCGAGTTCGTCAACGATACCGTCTTTGTCACTGTCGGGCTTGCCGAAGCCAGTAGCAAAGGTCAGGGCGAAGAAACCGTAGGTGTCATTTTCGTCGGGGTTGCCAGACTCGCTGACACCGTCGATCAGGTCATCACCGGTAATGCGTGCGCTGAAGTCGAGACCGAGAGAAGAACGCTCAGAAACGTAGTACTTCAGACCAACACCTACCGGGAAAACAATGCCGCCGGAATCGTCGGCATCAGCCATCATGTCGTTGCTGATGGGCGTACCGCTATCTCCGTTAAAGTCCGTGTCGACGTCTCCCCAGATACCGTAGGCAACACCCGCAGAGATGTAGGGAGAAAGAATTTTCTTGAATCCGTCAGCTCCGAAACGACTCTTGGCGAAGGGTTCCAGTTCGAGGATCAGACCGGGTTCGATGACGGAGGTACTGAAGGAGTAACCACGTTCAGCGTTTACATCGTCATCAATGCTCAGTCCACCGTACATCAGGTGAAGGCGGAGGGCCAGAGCCGTTCCAATCCGACGACGGACCATAAGGCCGGCGCTGATGGACGGTTCGTTGAATAGGGGCAGGTCATTTTCGGAAAGATCACCACCGTAGCTGGAGGTTCCGAGTTGAAGACCAAATTCCCAGGGATATTGTTTTTGTAATTGACCGTACATGCTGGCACAAGTGAGCATGGCGACGGCAAAAAGTAAGTGCTTAAGCATTAGCGCTGGATTTGACGTAAGTTGAAATTTGTGTGTGAGTGATCCGTAGAAAGGTTTTCCGAACCACATTAAGTATATCGCATGGTCCGTGGAATTGTTCGGAGCCTTCCGAACGAAGCTACAATTTTAGTGGTTTCGCGGGGAATTGTCATAACTATCGACGGACTGCCTACCACATATCCCCTTTTTTCTGCTTTTTTTTTGTTTTCATACTCATTTTCGCCGATGAAAACGCAGCAAATGGTCTTTCGCTGCCTCGTGGTACAACTCTAAAATGAGACTTCCCCGCCGGCCGCCGGGAGGGGGATACAGGATTTTTACCGGATTGTGGACGTATCCGTCTTCCCCAAAAAGGGAAAGCTGGTGACGGAGTTTTTGGGGGAGTCGGAAATAGGATAATTCTTCCGCAGTTTGCGGGATCGGGGTCGCTGCGTACCCCTGTTCAAGCAAAAAAGCCCGGACCATTTGGTAGCTATTTTCGTAGCGCCCTCCGGCAAACACCATGCGAAAGCAGTATCCGTCGGAATGGCCTCCCTCGACCTCTCCGGGCTCGGTGGGAAAATTGTACCTTAAGCCGCGCCGGGAGTGCGGAACCTCTCTGCTTTCCGGGGAGAAGTTGGCCCCGGAGAACGCGTCCACGGTCGTTTGGGCCGCTGGGGAGTGCGCTTCCGATTTTGGCGAGGCCGCAGGTGCCGCGTCACTGCGGTAATTAGCAATGAATACCGGGCGGCCTCCCAGGCGGGCGGTTGCTTTGCCACTCATTGTTTGGTTTTTTACAAATTTAAACACAAAAGTTTGCTTGAGCAATCCCCCCTACACGAATTGCTGGATTTCCGGGTAGCGGCCGCGGCCGTCGGCCCCCACCAACACCTGACCCCGCCACACCTCATCAGGATGTTGCAGGAGGCGGCCATGAGAAATACGGTGCGGCTGAACATTTCTAGCCCCGAACTGATGGAGGCCTACGGGTTATCCTGGGTTCTGCGTCGGCAGAACATCGACTGCCAGCGATGGCCAAGGCTGGGGGAACGGATTCGGGTGCTGACGGCCCCGACCGGCTTTGCGGGAAAGCTGCAGACCTTCCGCGACTTTCACCTGCTGGACGAAGCGGGTAACCGCATCATCTCGGCCACGACCGCCTGGCTGATCATGGACGTCGCCAATCGGCGTCTGAAGCCAATACCCGAGCGCGTGGCTGCCCTGAAAAAAGACCTGGCACCTGCGTCCGCGCACCTGCCACGTCCCCTCGAAAAGGTGCCGCCACCAAGCTCCGTAGACGCGACCATTGATTCCCGGGTAGCGTTTTACCAGCTGGACTTCAATGACCACCTCACTAATCCGGTTTTCCCCGAGTTGATGCTGGAGCCCCTCGGGCACGACTACCTGCTGGGGCACCTTCCCACGCGCATCATGATCGCCTACCACCGCGAAGCCCGTTACGGCGAAAAGGTACGGGCCGGGGTGCAAACGGATACGGCCACCCACCATCATCAACACGTGCTTTTGCGCGGTGAGGAGGTGCTGGCGACCATGGATACGCGGTGGCAACCCCTGGAATAAAAAAAGCGGAAGCGATCTGATCGCTTCCGCTTTTTTTATTCGGAGACTACGGTTAAAGTTCGCGGGCCTGGAAGAAGTAATCCAGCGATTTCTTGCTGGCATCTCCGCTGCGGTAGCCTGCGGTGAAGTACCGGACCCGCTGGGCGGAAGTGCCGTGGGTGAAGCTGTCCGGTACCACGTAGCCCTGGCTCTGTTTCTGGATTTTGTCATCCCCGATGGCCGAGGCCGCCTGGATGGCTTCCTCAATATCCCCGTCGCTGAGCAGATCGGAATACCGGTCTGCATAATGGGCCCAAACGCCGGCCAGGTAGTCGGCCTGCAATTCGAGGCGCACGGACATGGCGTTGGCGTCCTTTTCCCGCATCCGACGACGCGCCTGACTGACCTGCTGACTGTATCCAAGCTGGTTTTGGATGTGGTGCCCGACCTCATGGGCCACCACGTAGGCGAGGGCAAAGTCGCCCGGGGCACCAAACCGCCGCCGCAATAAGTCGGCGAACGACAGGTCGATGTATACCTGTTTATCTGCCGGGCAGTAGAAGGGCCCGGTGGCTGCGCTGGCAAAACCACAGGCTGAGCTGGTCTGGCCGTCGAAGAGGACGAGCGTGGGTTCCTGGTAATTGCGGCCGAATTCCTGGGGGAATTTCTGGCCCCAGAGTTTTTCGGTGTCGCGCAGGGTGACGGAGACGATCTGGGCGTTCGTGGTTTCTTCCACTACGCCGCCGGTGGTCTGCGCGGGCGCGGGTGCCGCCGCGCCTCCCGACGATTCCAGCAGCTCCGAAGGATCTCCACCCATCAGCAGTACAATGATGACGATGATCAGGGTGCCCAGGCCAAAGCCTCCGGCGGTTTTGGTCCGACCACTCATTCCGCGGCCACGGTTTCCACGACGGTCGTCAATGTTACGACTGCCTTCTTTTCCTTGAAGTTTCATATCTCTCGGAGTGATTGATGGGTGATGGGGCTAAGCTACGAATCCTGCAGGGCAAATACCCGGCGAAGTAGTTCGGAGGTACGTGCGGCGATGTTGGCGCGGATGTTTTCTTCCTCGAGGGCTACCTTTCGGAAGAGGCCGTCCAGTGCCCGCTGGGTGACGTGATCGGCCAGGTCAGTGTTGACGGGTTCCCGCGTCAGTGGGAAGTTGTTGTAGGCGTTGGCGGCATCCCCCCAGACCTTATCGGCGTCAAATTTGGCCAGCGAATTCTGGATGACAGGGTTGAATTCTCCGTACAGCCGGTCGTAGGTGGTTCGCTGAAGGTACTGCGTTGCGGCGTGCTTGTCGCCCTTGAGGATGTTGAGGGCATCCTGAATGGTCATTTGGCGGATGGCTTCCACGAAGATGGGGGCCGCTGATCGGGCGGCGTCTTCCGCGCCCTGATTGATTTTTCGGATGACGACCTCTTCCAGGTCCCGGAAGCCGGGAACGCCCTGCAGCCGGTCGGTTACCTTGCGGGCTTCTTCGGGCAGGAGGATGCGGTAGGCAAGATCGTCAAAATATCCGCCGTCGGTGGAAAGGTCGCTGGCGCCCTTCTGTGCTCCGATCCGGAGCGCTTCTTTCAGACCGTTGGCGATGTCTTCGGAGGTGAGCCCCCCGGTGCCTCCGAGTACGGTGTTGAGGGTTTGGTTGATTTGTTGACTGGTGCACCCAAACAGTAGAAAAGGAAGGACCAGGAGTAATAAACGGCGGTTCATCGATGAAAAGATTTATTAGAATGATGGTGGGGTACCCGGGGGCGGCCCACAGTTAGCTGACGAGAAGAACGAAAATAAGTAACGGCTCTCGTGCGGGCTTTGGATATTCTTAATAAACCTTCCTGGTCCTTCCTTTGGTTCGCTGGCTCCGGCTTAGAGGGTCAAATTGTGGTGCAGACTGAGCTGGGTCTGCCATTTGGCCCAGTTAACGGTGGTCTGTCGCATGGCGCCGATTTGTACGCGCACTTGATCGGAGAGACTGTAGCCCAGGCCCAGGTACGTGCGGTTACGGTCAAACAGTTGTACCGTACGCCCGTCACCAATTTCCGTTTCTCCGTTGATGAATAATTCATTGTAGAGGGCCAGATAAACGGCCTGCTTCTCGAGCTTGTCCTTGTTGAGGAGTACGTTCAGGAAGAGGTTGTAGCGGAAGCGCGTCCGCAAATCCTGGTCATCGACCCACCGCTGCTCATAGCGGAATCGGTGCGTGAGGAGAAAGCGGGTCCCAACCTTTTGGGGAAGCAGGGCTTCTTGATAAATCCGGTTCTCCCCGATGGTGGCATCACTTTCGCCAAAGGCTCCGGTGGTAATGTTGGCGTAACCCAGGGTGAAGAGAATATTGGCGTTCTCCGGTTTGTAGGTCAGGCCGCTGCGCAGCAGCAATTGCTCCATGTCGCCGAGTTGGTCCCAGGCACGGTACTGGAAGTCTCCCTGAATACCGAAAGGGCCATCACCGAAGGTGGCGTTATAGAAGTACATATACCAGCTGCCGAGCTGGTCTTCATCCGGACCACCCTGAGCAAATAACGGACTGCAGAACACCGCGAGTACGGTGACGATGAGTAGCTTTTTCATGATAATTGTAAGAATTAGGAGTTGGGGGAATAAAATGCCCGACAGTATACGCGATACTGTCGGGCATTCGCTGAATTAGGAAGGATTACTTTTCGGAATCGGCGGTTAGCCCCTCCTGGAACTTGGGTAAGCTCGTAATGGTCTCCTCGATAAATTCGACCGCGCCGGTGTGTAAATTGTATACGGCACCGACGATCAGTACCTCACCGCGGTCGAACTGCCGGCTGAGTACGGGCTCCAGTCCCCGCAGCTCGTTGACCTGCTCGATTACGTTGCGACGCACGGCCAGGTCAAGGGTTTCCTTGTCGTCACCGCCAACCTTTTTGGCGTACAGGGATGCGGGCTTGATGGCGTTGATGAGCGTTACGACGTGTCCGGGTGGGTTTTCGGGCAGCTTCATGGCGGCCTGCACGGCTCCGCAGGATTCGTGCCCCAGGACTACGATCAGGCGGGTGTTGAGTACGGCCGTGGCGTATTCGATGGTGCCGTAGGAGGCTTCCGCCATTACCTGGCCGGCGGTTCTGGTGATGAAGAGGTCGCCAACACCCTGATCAAAAATGATCTCGTTGGGCACCCGGCTGTCGGCACATCCGATGATGGTGGCGAAGGGCTTTTGACCTAATTCGTTGTTTTTGAGGTCCGCATCCGTTTGTCGGGGCTTGATGCTCTTGTTTTCGGCGAAACGACGGTTGCCGTAAATGAGCTTCTTCAAGCCGTAGTAGGGGTCCAGGTAGGCGCTGTCGCGGTCGGCAAAGTATTGCCGGGGTTCCACTTTGAGTAAGCGGTTGATCGTTGCGGTTTGCTGGGCGCTCAGGGAAGTCGTTCCGATCAGGAGCAACAGGAGCAGGAATGAATTTCGAAACAATGGTTTCATTTGGGGGAATTTGGTTGTGATGATTAGTGTATTCACCAGCAGAAACTACCCCCGAGGAAAGTTGTTCGTGAATTTTGATAGTTTTACTATCAAAACTGGAAAGTTATACTCGCTTTTACAATAGTATGACTATCAAGTATTGTTAGTCAAGCTCTTTCGTGTGATTGTATAACTATTTTTCAATGAAAAAGTTGTGGCCCGAAATGAAAACTCTGTTGTCGATAGACTCGGCAATTCTACCCTTATCCCAGGTTAAATCCACTTAGGTCCAGACCTTCGTAACCTCCGTCATCGTCAAAATCATCGTCGAAGTCATCATCGAAATCACCTTCATCCTCGAAGGTCATTTGCCGCTGAGGCGGCATGGGGCCTCCTCCGGCCCCTCCGAGATTTATTTCAACGACCGCGGCCCCCACTTTACCCCCCAGCGGTGGGTGGAGCTTTCGTAGTCGTAGGCGTACGGACTTTACCCCGTCGAATTGCTGCAGAATGCGGTTTCCCATGCGGTAAGCCAGGGCCTCCAGTAATTGGGTAGGTTTCTTCATCTCTGCCTGCAATAGATAATATATGGTTGCGTAATTCACCGTGCCACCCAGATCATCATTATGGGCTGCCCCGGTAATGGAGGCTTCCACTTCTACGTCAATACTGAATTCATTACCCATCAGGTGTTCCTCCTCGTAAAACCCGTGGGGCGCGTGAAAGCGTACGTCTTCCAGTCCGATCTTTGCCGTCATGGGGGAAAGTTACGGATTAGGAATGAGGCGGGAGGTTAAGGATGAGGCTAAGGCTGAGGAGAAAAAGAGTAAAGAATGAAGAAGGATTCCGGAATAGGCTTGCTCCCGCAAGCCGGTCGTAGGGCTGGGGAGAAAAAAGAATGAAGAATGAAGAAGGAAGGCGGGCTGAGATGGTAAAGGTTACACCAGGGCGTTCACCAACGGGTAAGACCCCGGAATAGGCTTGCTCCCGCAAGCCGGTCGTAAGGCTGAGGAGAAAAAAGAATGAAGAAGAAAGGCGGACCGAGATGGTAAAGGCTACACCAAGGCGCCCACCAACGGAGCAAGACCCCCGGAATAGGCTTGCTCCCGCAAGCCGGTCGTAATGAAGAGAGGCCCCGCAAGCCGGTCGTGATGGACACGTCGTTTGGGCGCAAAGCACAAGCAGACTGGTCAGGCCCCGGCGGCTAATGCGATAAAATCCGGTCTGGTGCGCTCGGTAGGTACTACCCTAACCGAGCGCACCGGAAATCGACCGTGATGTCAAGGTGTGATGGTTTACGGGGTTACCGAATTTTAGCCAGCAACTCCGCCGCTTCCTGGGCCATGGGGTGCCCGGGAGTTTCGGAAATACCGAGAAGCTCATTTGCCGCTTCGTCGGAAGCTCCGGTGCCGAGGAGGGCCAGGGCGTGGAAATATTCACTTTCGGCGGACAGGGCGAAATCGGGCAGTTGGCTCAATGCTTGAAAGAGCGGACTGGCCGCGGCAAAGTTTTCCTGTGCCAGCTCACTCTGTGCCCGGTAAAAGCGGTTGGTGGGGGTGTCATCAAGTTCTCGGAACCGGGTGGCGGCGCTGGCAAAATCACCCGCTTCGTAGGCCACGAAGGCCAGTGCTTCGGGCGATGGTTCCTCCGTGCCGCTTCGTTCCAGTTGGTAGGCAATGTTGGGGTAGGCCTCAAAGTTGGCCATGGCCAACTGTTGGGGGCTCTGCCCGAAGCTGGGGCTCAGAGCCCACCAGCCAATGGCCAGTACCAGCAGCAGGGAAGCCGCGTAGGCGAGGTAGCGCAGCGTGCCGCTGCGCCGGGGCTTCAGGCCAACTACTTTGGCTTCACTGGTCCCGTTTCCCTCCCGAAGGCTGGTTTCAAGGCCTTGCAGCCGTGCCTTCAGGGCCCGGTCTTCGGCCAGCTCAATGGCGGCCATGGCGGACTTGGTGTCTTCCAGCCCCTTCAGGAGCTCTTCGTCCCGAGTACTTTCCTCCTCAAATTCCCGGCGGGAATTTTTGTCGGCCTTGCCGAGGAGATATTGGTCAATGCGATCCTGTTTTTCTTCCGATGTCATGCTTCCCGAGATTTTTTATAACCGAGGCGCACGCGGGTCCCTAAACCTTGCCGGAGGGGAATTCCGGACTAATGCTTTTCCGTGGGTACACTACGTTTGCCGATAGACTACGATTGGGGGTTGATAAATTTTTTCAGTTTGTCGAGGCAGCGCATTTTTTTGATGCGTACCGCCCCGGGAGAGCTAAAATCCAGGGTATTCTGTATGCTTTCGATGGGATAACGGTGATAGTAGAATAAGGTGAGAATCCGCTGGCATTCGTCGCCTAGTTTGGCGAGAGCACCGGCGAGCATCTCCTTGCGGTGATCGTCCTCGAAGCGATTGAGTAAACTCATGTCCAACTCCGCACTGGGGTCGTTACCCAGGCCAATTCCGGCATCGGGGTCCGTGGGGGATTCCCGCTGGCGTTGTTGATTGCGTCGATACACCAGGCGCTTGCCAATGGCAAACAGGTAGGTTCGGATACCACAGGTGAGTACCTCCAGCTTTCCGCTCACAATATTCTTATAAAAGGCGATGACGGCGTCCTGAAAACAATCCGCGGCGTCTTCCTCGGTGGCGAACAACTGTCGTTGTGCGTAGGTAAGAAATGCGCCCCGGTGCTGGCGGTATAATTCGTCCAGAAGCTCGTGGCGCCCGGACTTAATTGCCGCAAACAGTTCTGCATCATCAAGTGGCTTAACCTTCACGTAATTGGGATTCATTGAGTGAGTTCCCCAAATGTAGGGCTTTCGCCAACCTTTCGCGTGCCGTTGCCCGCATTGTCCCTTTATACCCCTGACCAGCGAGGTGTTACAGAAACTTTAAAAATATTTTGATGTTAGTGATCGCCACAATTGCCGGCGGAGAAATACCCGGCCCACGGCCATACCCACGTAGGCTGCACCTGCACGCGCTGCCAAGTATTTCGTCTCACGTCACGCCTGCGCCCCAGGGCCACCTCGTTGAAGGGGACAATCAAGTATTCAACCGCCCGGGCCACGCAACTACCCAGACTCTTTCCTTGTTCGTACCTTTGCGAAATCATTGCTTATGGTAAAGATTGCCGACATTGAACTCGGGGAATTCCCCCTGCTCCTGGCGCCGATGGAAGACGTCAGTGATCCCCCCTTCCGGGCCCTGTGTAAAAGCCAGGGCTGCGACATGATGTACACGGAGTTCATCAGCGTCGAGGGGCTGATCCGGGACGCCAGAAAGAGCGTGGAAAAACTCGACATCTACGATTATGAACGGCCCATCGGCATTCAGATCTTCGGGGCCAACCTCGACAGCATGGTCAAGGCCGCCGACATCGTGGAGGAAGCCCAGCCGGAACTGCTGGACATCAATTTCGGTTGTCCCGTAAAGAAGGTGACGTGTAAAGGCGCCGGAGCGGGTATCCTGCAGGACATCCCCAAAATGGTGCGGCTGACCAAGGCCATCGTGGACCGGACCTCCCTGCCCGTGACCGTAAAAACGCGCCTGGGCTGGGACGACAACACCAAGTACATTGAAGAAGTGGCTGAACGCCTGCAGGACGTGGGCATCAAGGCGCTGAGCATCCACGGCCGCACCCGGAAGCAAATGTATAAGGGGGAGGCCGACTGGACCCTCATCGGCCGGATCAAGGACAACCCCCGCATCACCATGCCCATCTTTGGAAACGGAGATATTGACAGCCCCGAAAAGGCCGCCGCCTACCGCGACCGCTACGGGGTGGACGGCATCATGATCGGCCGGGCCGCCATTGGCTACCCCTGGATCTTCCGGGAAATCAAGCATTACTTCGCCACCGGAGAACTCCTGCCCCCGCCGGACATCCACGAACGCGTTGCGGCCGCCCGGGAGCACCTGGAACGCAGCCTCGACTGGAAGGGCCCCAAGCTCGGCGTCCTGGAAATGAGACGCCACTACACCAATTACTTCCGCGGCCTGCCGGGCATCAAGGAATACCGCAAAATCCTCGTTTCCGAATACGAGCCGGAAACCCTCTTCGGCACGCTGGCCGAAATTGAGGAAGTTTACGCCGGCGTGGAGGTATAACACTTCGTTTTTGCGTGGGCTTTCTATCTTGTCGGAATGAGAAGCCACCTACTTTGTTTCGCCGCAGTTTTGCTTTTAGGTGCGGCCGCCCCGACGCTGCGGGCCCAGTCGCCATTGGTTGACTCCATCCAGCAGATTCTGGAAGAGGGAATCGCCGCCGGCGCCTTCCCCGGCGCCCAGGTACTCGCCCTGCACCGCGGCAAACCCCTCCTGCACCTGACGGCCGGTTACCACACCTACGCCGCCCAGCGACCGGTGAGCCGCGATGACGTCTATGACCTGGCCTCGGTGACGAAGACCAGCTCGGCCTTGCTCTACCTGATGTGGCAGTATGATCGTGGCGAACTGGAGCTGGACGCTCCCCTCGGCGAACTATTCCCCGTGTGGAAGGGCACCAAAAAGGGGAAGCGCAGCCTGCGGTCGGCCCTGGCCCACCGGGCCGGCCTCCTGCCCTGGGTGCCCTACTGGCAGGGCACCCTGAAGGGCAATGCCCGCTACCCCTGGAAAAAGAAATGGGATACTTCCCGGACCAACGATTACCGCTTTCGGCCCCGCACCATCGCCCGCGACAGCACGGCCGATTATCCCATTCGCCTGAATACGGACCTGTGGCTCTACAAGGATTTCCGGGAACGCAACATCTATCGCTCCATCCGGAAGTCGCCCCTGAAGGAAGAAGGTAAGTATGCGTACTCGGGTCTGCTGTTTTATCTCCTTCCCGACTACGTGGAGCGGTCTTCCGGGCAGGACTACCGCCAGTGGTTACGGACCAACATCTATAATCCGCTGGGCGCGGGTACCCTCGGGTACCGTCCCCTGGACCGGATGATTCCCCGCGAGTGGATCGTACCCACGGAGGTCGACACCTTTTTCCGGATGGATACCCTCCACGGCGTCGTGCACGACGAGGGCGCGGCGATGATGGATGGCGTCAGCGCCAACGCCGGTCTCTTTGCGAAAGCGGAGGATCTTGCCAAGTTGTATCAGATGCTGCTCAACGGGGGGCAGTTACACGGGAAGCGGTATTTCTCGGAGGCCACCGTACGGGAGTTTACCCGCTACCAGTACCCTCAGGAGGGCAATCGCCGGGGACTGGGCTTCGATAAGCCCCTGCTGGAATACGATCCCAACCTCAGCTCCGTGGCCGAGGCGGCTTCCCCGGAAAGCTTCGGACACAGCGGTTACACGGGCACCATGGTCTGGGCCGACCCCGAGGCGGAGCTCCTCTTCATTTTCCTCTCCAACCGGGTGCACCCCAGCCGCAATCGTCGCGCCATCTACACGCTGGGCATCCGTCCGCGCATCCACAGCTTCCTCTACCAGATGATTGCCGAGGTCGAGTAGTTGGATTGGGCCTGACGGCAGGTGCCGGCCGGTGCCGTAGGAGCAAAAAATATGGGCGGACCGCCGTTGCGGACCGCCCACTCTAATGCTGGATTGTTTCTTGCTTATTGTTTGACGAAGCGCAGTACACTGACCTCCTGCCGGCCTTCGATCCGGAGGAGGTAGATGCCGGGCTTCAGGTCGCGGACGTCGAGGTCCGGCCGCAGGGGAAATTCCCGTAGCTGGCGGCCATCGGCCGCCAGGAGGGTGAGCCTTTCCTCACCGCTCAGGCTACCCGTAAGCCGTAAGGTCTCCCGGGCCGGGTTGGGGTAGAGGGTAAAGGAGCTCCCCTCGAAGACGACGCTCACCGGGCCGTAAATGGCGTGGCTGCCGTCCAGGTCCACCTGCCGCAGGCGGTAGTAGTTCTGCCCGGCCAGCGGTGCCTGGTCGACGAAGGTATACTGGCGGTCGGCATTGCGCCCGCCCCCCCGGGCGGGAACGCTGGAGAGCTGCCGGAAAGACTGTCCGTCGGCGCTACGCTCCACGATAAATTTATCGTTGTTCTCTTCGTGGACGGTCGTCCACTCCAGCAGTACTGATTTTTCCCGGGCGGTGCCGGTGAAGGACGTCAGTTCCACGGGAAGGGTGAAGTTGGGGTCGTCGTTTTCGATGCAGGCCGACTGTACTACCGGGTTGGTTGCAATCGTCGTGTGAAGCACGTAGCCCCCCGCAAGGTCGCCGTCGGGCGCAAGGGAAAGCGACTGGTCGTTACCTCCCTCGGGGCCGTAGCTCATCTGGGAGACAATTTTGCCGTCACCGTCGCGGACGACCACGAAATCACCGCCGTTGTTGAGCCCGATGAAGGGGGTGACGTTGGCGATGTCCGTCAGGCAACTGAGGTTCGGGGCGCCGCCACCGAAGACCACGAAGGCGGTACGGCGGGGAATGATGGTGCCCGCACCGAACTGGTAAAAGATGCCGGAGTTTTGTTCGATGGTCCAGCCGGATACGTCTAAATCGGTCTCTGCGATGTTGAAAAGTTCCACGAATTCATCGTCAGAATCCGTGGTGGACCCATCGTTATTGGCGTCGATGGCGCCATCGTCGGCCAGGACTTCGTTGATGATGAAGTCCGATTGGGTGCACTGATCGGTGGGGACGGTGAAGTCAAAGACGAATTCTCCGTTTACGCAGTCTCCCCCCCGGATGGTAATGTTGTAGGTGCCTCCCTCCACGAGTCCGGTGAAGTCGATGAAGCCGTCTTCGTCGGTGGCGGGGTCGTCTCCGGATACGGTAACGGTCGTTGATCCCGTAGCCGTGATCATGGTACTGGGCTCAATGCCCGTATAGCCAATTTCTACGGACACGCCATCGAGACCGGAGGTGAGGGCATCACAAAAAATCCGGAAGTCCTCGGGAGCGATGCTGAGGTCACAGGAGGGCGTACAGAAATCGGAGGCCACCGAACCACTGACCGGGAGCAGGCAGTCGCCTCCCCGGAGGGTGATCTCGTAGGTAGTTCCTTCAATGAAGCTGGCGCTGTTGATGAGTAATTCTCCGTCGGCAACGGAGGTCGGGTCGTCTCCGTTATTGGTAAACGCCACGGAAGCTCCCCCGACGGTAACGTTGATGGTGACGTCTGCATCCACGCCGGTGTAGCCGACCCGGACCTGGTACTCATCCGTGTTGTCGGCGGCGGTAGACGCCACGCATTCTTCACTTCGGGGGCCGATACCGGTGATGCCACAGGGTTGGCCGGGGTTGTCGGCGGAGACGATGAAGTTGTCGAAGGCGGCCTGGTCGCTATCTCCATTTTGGATAATGATGAGCTCCAGGGACACACTATTGGTTCCGTCGGGGATGACGATGTTTTCGGTTCCCTGGTCGGATACTCCACCGGTTCCCCCGTCGATCAGCTGGATTCTTCCCTGGGGGACGCCATCTAAATTAAGTTGGTAGAATACGTCATCTCCTCCATCAAAACCTACTACGTCGTAGTCAAAGGAGAACAATAAATCCGTCTGACCGGCTACGGAAACGGGCCCAAACGTTACGGTCGCCTCGCCCGTAGTACCGTTGTCTCCTTCGTCGTCCAGGTCGTTGACGAAAAGGAAGTCACGAATGATGGAAGGGAGTGTGATGGCGCCGATATCGGTAGCGTTTCCGTCTCCGGTATCGGTAGGTACCCCGTCATTTGGGTTAGCGTTGCCGTCGTGGATGCCAAAAAATCCGTCACTGTTGTTGTCAAAGAACGGAACGTCCGTACTCACGCCCATTTCTGGCGTGGAACCGTCAAAATTCATGACGGCCACGGTGGTTTGTCCAAAGAGAAAGACTGGGGCAAGGGAAAGTAACAGGGTGAGGAATAAATTATAAGCGTGCTTCATAATGTTGGTCGGGTGTTCCTGGTGAATAGAAGGGTGATGGTTTAAGCTACTACAAAATACGGTATTTGACTGTTAACTCAGGTTTACCTTTGTATTGATGGGACAGAATTGCCGACTACCGTATCTTCGCCGCCCGTATGATTTTTCAGATTCGAGAAAATGAGCGTAAAATTTTTGAGGTGATCAGTCGTGCGGCTGATGACCTCGGATTTCCTACCTACATCGTGGGGGGGTACGTTCGTGACCGCCTGCTGGCCCGTCCGAGTAAGGATCTGGATATCGTCTGTGTGGGTAACGGCATTGAGCTGGCCCGCAAGGTTGGTGACAGCCTCCACCCACGGAGCCGGGTGACCGTTTACAAGCGCTTCGGCACGGCGGCCCTCAAACACCTTGATCTGGAAATCGAGTTTGTGGGCGCGCGCAAGGAAAGCTACCGCTCCGATAGCCGGAAACCCACGGTGGAGTCCGGTACCCTGGCCGACGATCAGAACCGCCGCGACTTTACCATCAACGCCCTGGCCATCAGCCTGAATGCGGCCGATTACGGCACCATCATTGATCCCTTCAACGGCCTGGAGGACCTGGAAGCCAAACGCATCGTTACGCCCCTGGAACCCGGCAAGACCTTCAGCGACGACCCCCTGCGGATGATGCGGGGAGTGCGCTTCGCCAGCCAGCTGGGTTTTCAGATTGACCCGCAGACCCTGGCGGCCATCAAGGACAATCGCCACCGGCTCAAGATCATCAGCTGGGAGCGCATCGCCACCGAGCTTCATAAAATTCTGCTATCGCCGGTGCCCAGCGTCGGCCTGCGGTTGATGAATGACACCGGCCTGCTGGAATACGTACTGCCCGAACTGGCGGCACTGCGCGGCGTGGAAAGCCGGAACGGCCGTAAGCACAAGGATAATTTCTACCACACCATCAAGGTTGTGGATAACCTGGCCCAGCGGAGCAACAACCTCTGGCTGCGGTGGGCCAGCCTGCTGCACGACATCGGCAAGGCCAAAACCAAACGCTGGGAAGCCGACGCCGGCTGGACCTTCCACGCCCACGATGCCGTGGGCGCCAACATGGTACCCCGCATCTTCCGCCGCCTGCGTCTACCCAACGACAAGCTCAAATACGTACAAAAACTGGTGGCCCTCCACCAGCGGCCCATCTCCCTGACCCAGGAAGAAATCTCGGATTCCGCCATCCGCCGCATTCTCTACGAAGCCGGAGAAGACATCGACGATTTAATGGTGCTCTGCGAAAGCGACATCACCAGCAAAAATCCGCAGCGGGTGAAGCGCTACCTGGAGAACTACGAATTGCTGCGGCAACGCATGGCCGAAATCGAGGAAAAGGACCAACTGCGTAACTGGCAGCCCCCAATTTCCGGGGAGATCATCATGGAGACCTTTGACCTCAAGCCCAGCCGTGAAGTAGGGATGATCAAGGACGCCGTACGCGAAGCCATCCTCGACGGAGAAATCAGCAACGAGTACGCAGCGGCCCACCAAAAGATGCTGGAAGCCGCCGCCAACCTGGACATTTTCCCGGTCCAGCATCCGGAAAGCTAAAAAAAGCGTTAAATCGCACCTTTTTGTGCCGAATTTCCTGCTTTACCCCACCATACCCCATCGCGATGGGGTGTCCCCCCCCTCCCCCCACACGTTACCTTTGTGTCAGATGATGGAGATGGTGCAACATCTCTTTCTCTGAGTTTTCCAAAAAGCGTGTTCATTTTTAAGGACGGAGAATTGTTGGTTTTTCTCCCTCCATCTGAAAGGTTTTTTCCTGGCGCACAGCGCCCTAGATTCCAGTTATTACTAGGTAGTTTTGAAAGCTACACCACAAGGGTTCGGACGGTGCAACGTCCGACCCTTTTTTTTATTCCGGTGATACCGTCCGCTTCCCCAGATAACCCCGCCACTCGGCCAGCCCAAAGAGGAGCACCAGGATATATTCCGCGGCCACCAACCACAGGTTTTCCTGATAGGGGACGGTCAGGTAGTTGGTGTAGGTGAGCATGATGAGAAATGACCACAGCAATGGGAAACGCCAGTTGGTAAATACGCACAGGGCAATGGGCACACTAAGGTACCAGGGGTGGACGGTGGTGGCGCACAACAGATACAGCACAAAGGCAAAGAGCCAGACGGTGGGCAGCTTCCTCCAGGACGGGCGTCGTTCCAGGAGTGCCATGAGGAGGATACCCCCGGCGGCCATTTTGGCCAGGAGCGGTCCGAAGCGGGCAATCTGATTCCATCCCACTTCGTAGTACCCATAGGCCCGCGCCAGGTAATACAGGCTGGCGTTAAACTCGAATTTCCGAAAGTACAGATCGAGACTACTCCCGAATCCGGTCAGAAAGCCCGAGGCCAGCAGGGGCGTAAAACACAGCAGCAGCAGGGCACCAAAACTGACCGAAAAAATCCAGAAGGGCCGCCCCCAGAGCCTTTTTATCAGGAAGGGGAGGAGCATCAGAGGGAGTAGCTTGCTGGCCACCGACAGGGCCATGGCCCCCGCCGCCGCGATCCAGCGGCTCCGGACCAGCCACCAAAGGGCCAACAACAGAAAACAGACCATCGCCCCCTCAAAGTGGAGGTTGCCCAGAATTTCGACGATGATCAGGGGGTTGAGCCAGTACCACAACAATTGGGAGGCATCTGACCGCACGGCTCCCTGAGCGTCTGCCTGGCATCCTGCGTCCTCGCCCTTATGCAGCAGAAAATGCCGCAAAGAAGGCGCTTTTTCGTCGTGCAGCAGGCGGGGAAGCAACTTCCAGAAGAGCAGCAGGGAAGACAGCTCGCAAATGAACAGGAACACCTTCATGACGATGCTGGCGCCGAACCAGCTGCCCGGACTCAGGTAGACGGCCAGCGTGAAAACGCCCTGGGCGACGGGCGGGTAAATGGTGTAGTAATCCGGACTGTTGAGGGCCGCGAACAGCTCCTTAGACAAGCCCGGGATTTGCTCCAGTTTGCCGGCTTCGAGGTATTCCGTGGGTAGGAAAGCGAAGGGGTTCTGCCCCGCCACGATTAAGTGCCCATCCCAGAGAAAGCGATAGATGTCGTCACTCAGCCGGGGAAACGCAAAGATCAGCGCAAGGCGGAGCACAATCCCGAGGACAATCGACCACCGCAGGTAGCGGGGATGGTGGCGGCGTATCAGCCCCCAGAAGCCCAAAAAGGACACGCTGAAGGCCAGAAAGAGGGACCAGAAGGCCGTGCGGTCCACCCCGAAGCCGAGGTAAAGTACGCCCAGACTCAGCAGCAGCGCGGACCCTAACCAGGGGAGGAATCCCGCCGACTTCATGCGAGTACTTTTGCGGCAATCGCCCGGGCTACGTTCTGGCCGTCCATGGCGGCAGAAAGAATGCCGCCCGCGAAGCCCGCGCCCTCCCCGCAGGGGTAGAGGGTCGGAAAGTCCGGGTGTTGGTAGGTCTTACGGTCACGGGGGATGCGCACGGGCGAGGACGTCCGGCTTTCCGTGCCGATCACGTTGGCCTCTTCGGTGAAGTAGCCCCGCATCTTGCGGCCAAAGTCTTCCACCCCGCGCTGTAATCGTCGGTAAATGCCCGCGGGCAACAACTCGTGGAGTGGGGCGGGAAACAAGCCGGGGATGTAGCTGGTCTCCGGAAGGTTCCGGGAAACCTTCCCCCGGACGAAATCCGTCAGCCGCGCGGCGGGAGCCGCCTGGCTCCCGTCGCCCGCGCCAAACATGGCCTGCTCCACGGAGCGCTGGAAGGCCAGTCCGGCAAATATCCCGTGGTCTCGGAACGGGGCGAGGTCTTCCAGTTCCACGGCCACCACCGTGCCGGAGTTGGCGTAGGGACTGTCCCGCCGGCTCAGACTCATCCCGTTCACCACGATTTCACCGGGGGCCGTAGCGGCCGGAACGACGAGACCGCCCGGGCACATGCAAAAGCTGAAGACCCCCCGGTCCTTAACCTGGGTAACCAGTTTGTAGCTGCTGGCGGGAAGATTGTCTTCCCGTTTTTCCTGGCCGTACTGAATCTTGTCGATGAGGGGCTGCGGATGTTCGATGCGAACGCCGAGGGCAAAGGGCTTGGCCTCCATGCGGATTCCCTCTTCGTGGAGGAGGGCATAGACGTCTCGGGCGGAGTGGCCCGTGGCCAGCACGAAAGCTTCCGCCGCCAGGCGGTAGGTGCTTCCCCGCTCGTCCGTGATGATCAGGGCGGCCAGGTTTTTTCCGTCAGCAGTCTTTTCCAGGCCGGTCATCCGGTGCCCGAACCGGATCTCGCCGCCGTGCCGCAGGATGCTTTCCCGCATGTTGGCGACCACCTTGGGCAGCTTGTTCGACCCGATGTGGGGGTGTGCGTCGATGAGGATTTCCGATTGGGCGCCGTGTTCCACCAGGGTACGCAGGGCCTTCAGGTAGTTTCCCCGCTTCAGGCTGCGGGTGTAGAGTTTCCCGTCGCTGTAGGTTCCCGCTCCCCCTTCCCCGAAACAGTAATTGGAGTTCGGGTCAACTTCCCCGAATTGCTGGATCGCCCGGAGGCTGCGCCGCCGGGCCTGCACGTCTTTTCCCCGCTCAATGATGATGGGGCGGAGCCCCAGCTCAAGCATCTCCAGGGCGGCAAACATTCCCGCCGGCCCGCAACCGACAATGGCCACGATGGGGGCGTCCTGCACCTCACGGTAATCGTCCATGAGCGGTGCTTCGGCCTCGGGGTCTTCCCCTGACGGGAAGACCTCTACCCGCAGCCGAAAAACCGGCCGCGAGCCCCGGGCATCAATACTCCGACGGCGCACCACGGCTTTTCCGATCTGGTCGGCGCCAAGCTTAGTCTGCCGGACCAGCGCACGGCGGAGCGCCTGCTCGTCGTGCAAGTCCGGAGGAGATAATTTTATTTCTACGGTAGTCGACATCGAGGCGCAAAGTTACGCCGGTCGCCGGGAAGTCGCGGGGTATTTAGCGACTTACCCGCCGGAAGAGATTCTCCCCGGCCTGGTCAAATTCTTCGGGCATGTAGACCACGATGTTGACCGTTTCGGAAGATGTACCTTCCGTGCCCTGGACCATTCGTCGCACTTTGTCACTGCTGACCAGCTGTAACTGGTCTCCGGTAACTTTCTCTTTGAGGTCCCAGCGGCCCTTTTCGAGGAAGAATTTGAGAATGTGTGGCTTGCCGTTATTGAGTTTCACGCTGGTCTCAATGAGGATGTCATCTCCGGGCCACTGCCGGACTTCGAGCAAGTCGTTGGCGTAGACGTCGAGGCTTACCTCATTGATCTCGTCGAGATCAACGGTCTTGTGGAAGATGTCCGCTGGATCCTGTGCAAAGGATACCGCTGCGGCGAGGAGTAAGGAGAAGGTCAGAGAAAGACGCATTATTACTAAGTTGTTCAAAAAGCTGAGGGGGCGGGTGGTGTGTCAGACACTAAACGCTTTACGCTCCCCTTTTGGTGTGGGGGGCTGAACGATAACAATTTACGTCGGGGAACGGGTTGATCCGATATAGGGTGGTGAAAGTTCGGTGCTTGAGCTATACATCAAATCGTGGTCTGAACAGTGGATTTTATCACCCTGGCCCCGATATATCGGTTGTTTTCCTGCCCGACCTGCTGCGTTTTGGAGCAGCGGAGGGCCTTCATTTGGCCAAAGGCAGGTGCCGGCGCCTTCCCGGCGGCACAGGACGTGTACCTAGGCGTCCTCGCTGAGTTGCTCGGCCGGATGTTTGGCGCTCGGCTCCGGAAGTTTCTTCCCCAGGTAGACCAACTGGTACCCTTCGTTTCCGACGGTGATGTTGTCCAGATCGTAGGGTAGGGGGTCCAGGTTGCCGTCCGGCATCTTCAGAAAGAGCGGAATGACGTATTTGCGCTCTTCTCTGATGGTGGCCATCAGCTCGATGAATTCCTCCTTGCCGCTCAACGGATACTCATAAATGGTGTTGGCTTCCCGGTGTGCGTCGCTGAAGTTGATGAAGTCATCGTGGTAACTGAAAATACTGGCGTCCTCGATGGGGTCTTTTTGCTTCAGCTCCTTGGCCGAAATCAGCCGGTAAGCTCCCCGTTCACCGAAGATGTCTTCGTAGCGATTGATGGCGTAGGTATTAACCGGGTTGCTGCCCGTCAGGGCCAGCAGGTAGCCAACGTCAAGGAGTTCATATTCTTCGGCCAGTTCATCGTTATAGATGTTGGCCACGAAACCTTCCAGTCCCTCTTCCCGGGCGGTGTCAATATTGTTGCTGTTGCTGTCCACCAGATGGACACTCCGGCCCTGTTCCTTGAGGTACTTGCCAATCGTTATGGCGAAGTCGCTGGCGCCCAGAATGAGCACACCGTTAGATACGTTCTGGATGACGCCGAGTAGTCGGGCCATCAGTCGGGCCGTCGTGGCGTTCAGTAAGACCGTACCCAGCACGATCATGAACACCAGGGGCGTGATGTATTCCGCTCCGGGTACGTTCTTTTCGGCCAGGGTCAGCCCGAACAGGGAGGCGATACCGGCGGCCACGATACCCCGTGGCCCCACCCAGCTGATGAACAGCTTCTCGTTGGTGGAAAGGTTCCCCTGATACGTACTGGCAAATACACTGATGGGCCGCAGAATGAGGGCCACAAACCCGAAGAGGGCGATCGGTCGCCAGTCTTCCGTCAGCAGCCTCAGTTCGGACATATTGATGTTGGCCGCCAGCAGGATGAACAGGATCGAAATCAGCAGCACGCTGAGGCTTTCCTTGAACGACAAAATTTCTTTAATTCTGGGCACGTCCTTGTTGGCCAGCACCAGTCCCATGACCACTACGGCCAGCAGTCCCGATTCGTGGGCCAGGACGTCGCTGAGCACGAAGTCCAGCAGGACGTACGCCAACACAAACACGTTCATCAGGTAGTGGGGGACCAGCTGCCGTTTAATGATGTGGTAGAGCCCGATACCGGCCAAATACCCCAGGGTGCCCCCGTAAATCACAATTTCCACGAAGGTGAGCAGGGCATGGCTGGTGAAGCCCATACCGTGGTCCGTGGAGCTGATGAACTCGAAAACCAGTACGGCCACCAGGGCCCCGATCGGATCGATGAGAATGCCCTCCCACTTCAGTACGGTCGATACGTTGCGGGTCAGGGGGATGTTCTGCAGGATCGGAGCAATGACCGTCGGGCCGGTCACAATGATGAGACCGGCAAACAGGAAGCTGATGCTCCAGCCAAGCCCCATGATGAAGTGAGCCGCCAATCCGGCCCCGATAAAGGTGATCAGACTTCCGAGCGAAATCAGACGGAGGATGGACCGTTGGGTGCCCTGGACTTCCTTGAATTTCAGGGTCAGTCCCCCCTCGAAGAGAATCACGCCGATGGCCAAACTCACGAAATAGAAAAGGGACCTGCCGGGAAACAAGCCCTTGCCGGCGTCATTCTCAAAAATTGGACTGATGAGTTTGGCGCCGTCCTCCGTCCACAGGGTCGACAGGGGCCCCACCAGCAAACCAATCACGATCAGCGGAAGGATGGCGGGGACACGAATGCGCCAGGCCAGCCATTGGGCAAATATTCCGAGAATAATTATTCCGGCGAGTTCCTCCATAATCGATTATCGGGGATTTAAAACGGGGACGTAAAAATATTGTAAGCGAGCTTATCCGCCGAACAGGCCGCCAAGTCCGCCCGGAAGCATGTTGTTCATCATGCTGCCCGCCTGCTCCTGCTCGTAGGCCGCGGCCTTTTCCAGGGCCCGGTTGGTGGCTACCACCACCAGGTCTTCTACTCCCTCGATATCCTCCAGATCAATCTGCTCGGGATCAATACTGACGTTGGTGATGGCCCGTGCTCCGTTACAGGTAACCTTTACCGCACCACCACCGGCTTCACCGGTAAAAGATTCGGCAGCGAGCTGCTCCTGCATCTTCTGTTGCATCTCCTGCATCTGGTTCATCATGTCTCCAAACATAGCCGGCTGTTTTGATTGTGGACACTTTAAAGGTTTTACGAGCCCGTTTTGTTGGCCTGGGGTGGGAACTAAAAAAATCCTGATTAGCTTTGTGGCCCGAAAAACAAGCAAATTCATGGGATTACTCGAAGGAAAAATTGCGCTCATCACCGGAGGATCTCGCGGTATCGGCGCCGCATTGGTTCGCGCTTTTGCCGCGGAGGGCGCAAAGGTGGCCTTTACTTACCGCAGTTCTGCGGGACCAGCTGAGGAACTAGTGGCCGAACTCGGAGAGCACGTTCGTGCCTACCAAAGTGATGCCTCCGATACGGCGGCGGCCGAAGAGCTGATCAAGGCCGTTACGGCCGATCTGGGCAACATCAACGTACTCATCAACAATGCCGGCGTGACCCGCGACACCCTCATGCTGCGCATGAGCGAGGACCAGTGGGATACGGTTATCGACAATAACCTCAAATCCGTATTCAACCTCACCAAACCCGCCCTGCGTCCCATGATGAAGGCCGGTGGTGGCTCCATCATCAATATGTCCAGCATCGTGGGCGTTACCGGCCAGGCCGGTCAGGCCAACTACGCGGCTTCCAAGGCGGGCATCATTGGCTTCAGTAAGTCCATCGCCAAGGAAATGGGACGCCGCAAGATCCGCTGCAACGTGGTGGCTCCCGGCTTCATCGTCACGGACATGACCGACGAACTCCCCGAAGACCTCAAGCAGTCCTACCTCAGCAACATTCCCCTCAACCGACTGGGAGAGCCCGAGGAAATCGCCAAGGCCTGCATCTTCCTGGCCTCCGACATGAGCTCCTACGTAAACGGCCAGGTACTGGGCGTGGACGGCGGCCTGTCGTAGCCATACCCCCTCAAGTTGACGGGTGAAATCGGAGCAGGTCGGAGCTTGCTCCGGCTACATGTTGTTACCGGTTATCGGTCAGAATAGGGTAGACTTGTCTCCTTTCCCAGTCATTATACGGGAGCCAGCAACCAGCAACTAGCAACCAGGAACGAATACTCTGTCCCCTCACGACATCCCGCCAAGGGCGGTGGTTGTATCTTTGCCCCTCAACAACCGACAGCACATTGGCCCCACAGGCGCCCGTCATCGACGTGATCATTCCCGCTTACAACGAAGAGGCCAGCATTGGCCTGGTGGTTAATGAATTGCCTGAATCCATGGTCCGGGAGATCATCGTATGTAATAACAACAGCAAAGACGATACGGCCCGCGTGGCCCGGGAAGCCGGTGCGACGGTAGTTGATGAGCCCCGACCGGGCTACGGTAGTGCCTGCCTGCGCGGAATGGCCCACATTGCCGCCCGCCCTCCGGCCGAATGGCCGGACATCGTGGTCTTCATCGACGGGGACCACAGTGACTACCCCGAACAACTGCCCGAACTGGTGGCGCCCATCGTCGAGCAGGATATGGACCTCGTTATCGGCTCCCGGGCCCTCGGGGATCTGGAACCGGGAAGTATGCAACCCCAGCAGATTTTCGGAAACTGGCTGGCGACAACGTTGATTAAACTTATTTACGGTTACGAGTTCACGGACCTTGGCCCCTTCCGCGCCGTACGCTACCCCGCCCTCCGGGAAATGGGCATGCGTGACCCCGACTTCGGTTGGACCGTCGAAATGCAGGTACGCGCGGCAAAGGCCGGACTTCGTTGCACCGAAGTCCCCGTCCGATACCGCCGCCGTATCGGGGTGTCCAAAATATCCGGGACCATTCGTGGAACCCTGCTGGCTGGACACAAGATTCTGTGGACCATTTTTAAAATGATCTGATTCATGACCGGACTCGCTTTATTTGTACTTGCCGTCTACACCGTCTCCCTCCTCTACATTACGGTGTACTGCGTCCTTCAGTTTAACCTGCTGTATCACTACAAGCAGAGTAATAACCCGACGGACCATTCGGTCTCCTTCGCGGACCTAAGATCCAACGAGGTGGGCGTAGAAACGCCCGTGCTGGCCGAAGCCGGTACGGAGATGGCACTTCCCCAAAAAGACACGGCACCTGCGTCCGCGCCCTACTTCCCCTTCGTGACGGTACAGCTGCCCATCTACAACGAATACTACGTGATCGGCCGACTGATCGACGCCGTGACAAAATTTGATTACCCCCGCGATCGCTTCGAAATCCACATTCTCGACGACAGCACCGACGAAACGGTGGACCTGGTGGCCGCCAAGGTAGAGGAGTATCGGGCCCAGGGATTCAACATCGAGCAGATCATCCGGGAAAAGCGAGAAGGCTTTAAGGCCGGTGCCCTCCGGGACGCCATGTCGGTCGCCCGCGGAGAGTTTCTGGCCATTTTTGACGCCGATTTCGTCCCGGAACCCGACTTCCTCCAGCGCACCATTCCCCACTTCGCCGATCCCGAAGTGGGCGTCGTGCAGACCCGCTGGGAGCACATCAACCAGGATTACAGCCTCATTACCCGCCTGCAGGCCCTGCAGCTTAACGTCCACTTCACCGTGGAGCAGGTCGGCCGCATGAACGGCGGTCACCTCCTGCAGTTCAACGGTACGGCCGGCGTCTGGCGGCGGGACACCATCGAAGCGGGCGGCGGCTGGCAACCCGATACGCTCACCGAAGACCTTGACCTGAGCATCCGCTCCCAGCTGGCGGGCTACAAGATTCACTTCCTCGAAGAAGTGGGCAGCCCGGCGGAACTGCCGGTGGAGATGAATAGCTTCAAGAGCCAGCAGCACCGCTGGATGAAGGGCGGAGCGGAAACCGCCCGCAAAATGCTGCCCTCCGTCTGGAAAAGCGACCTGAGCTTTGGGCACAAGGTGCACGCCACGGCCCACCTGCTGGGCAGTACCATTTTCCTCTTCGTTTTCCTCTGCGGCGTCTTCAGTGTGCCGCTACTGTTCCTCTACGGGGAACTGGTGGAATTCGGGTTCAGCAAGAACTTCTTCGCTATTTTCCTGGCGGGGTTACTGTCGGTCATCGGCATTTACTACACCGCCAACGTCCAGAGTCCGGCGAACAAGGAACAGAGCTTCCTGAAGTCCGTCTTCAAGTTTTTGGTGTTGTTCCCGCTGTTCCTGGCCCTGAGCATGGGCCTGTCCCTTCACAATACGGTCGCCGTGCTGCAGGGATACCGGGGCAAGAAGAGTCCCTTCGTGCGCACGCCGAAGTTCAACATCAACAGCATCAAGGACCGCCTGCAGTCCAGGAAGTACCTGAACGGCCGCCTGAACCTGATCACGATCGGGGAGGGGCTGCTGAGCCTTTACTTCGCCTTTGCGGTCCTGAGCGCCTTCTACCTGCAAAACACCACCTTCATCATTTTCCACGCCCTGCTGGCCCTGGGGTACGGCACGATCTTCTTCTTCAGCGTGAAGCATCTGAGCCTGTCACGTTAGCGGAGGTCTTTCTCCGGGCGACGGGGCGTGAAGCGCAGCGGAATGCTCGGCTCAGCCGGTACAGGTGCCATGCGCATGAGGTGAGGGCCATGCACCAATGAAAAGGCCCCTTGTTCCAGCCAAGAACAAGGGGCCTTCGCGTTTTAGCCGGATAACGCTAGTTCGCCATTTCGCTAAGGAACTTGATGCGCACCAACTTGATTTCCTCGAGGGTGACGTCTTCTTCCTTCAGTTCCTGAAAGGCCAGGTCGACGTCGTCGGTATCCGCCTGCATGAAGTACTCGTAGGTATCCTCCAGGCTGTATTCATCGACGTTGTCTTCGATGTAGTAGTTGATGTCCAGCTTGGTGCCGGAGTTCACCACCGCGACGAGTTCGTCAAGTAATTCGTCCATCGAAAGCTGATTGCCGCTGGCCACGTCTTCGAGGGGCAGCTTGCGGTCAATGCCCTGGATGATGTTGATCTTCTTTTTGGACTTGTTGGCGACCTGCTTGACGACAAAATCCGTGGGGCGGTCAATATCGTTGTCTTCCACGTACCGCTCGATGAGGGTGAGGAAGGGCGCGCCGTAGCGCCGCGCCTTACCGATGCTGACGCCGTTGATGTTCTTCATTTCCTCCAGCGTGATGGGGTAGCGGGTGGCCATCTCCATCAGCGAGGGGTCCTGAAAAATCACGAAGGGAGGCACGTCCAGTCGGCGCGCTTCTTTTTTGCGCAGGTCCTTGAGGGCCAGGAGCAGCGGCTCGTCCAGGACGACCGCCCGGGCGTCGTCCGCGGCCGTTTGCATGTCGGCGGCGAGTTCCTTTTCGAAATCGTGATCGATGGGGATTTCAAAATCCGTGGGGTTCTTTACGAAGGCTTCACCCGCTTCGGTGACCTTGATCAGGCCGTAGGATTCGATGTCCTTGCGGACGAGGTTGTTCAGCAGCGCCTGCCGGTAGACGGAGGACCAGAATACTTCGTCCTTGTCCTTTCCGATGCCGAAACTGGGACGCTGGTCGAAGCCGTAGTCCTTCATTTGCTTGGTGCCCTTGCCGAGCACGAACTCGATCAGGGTCTTGAGGGGGTAGTTCTCGTCGAGCTCCCGTACGGCGACGATGGCCTGCTGGACTTCCTGCTTGACGTTGATCCGTTCCTTGGGATGGCGGCAGTTGTCGCACATCTTATTGCAGTTGGCCTCGTCGTACTCCTCCCCGAAGTAGTGGAGCAGGAAGCGCCGCCGGCAGGCGGTGGTCTCGGAGTAGGCCATCACCTCCTGCATGAGCTGGGCACCCATTTCCCGTTCCATGAGGGGTTTGTCCCGCAGGAATTTTTCCAGCTTCAGAATATCCTTATAGGCGTAGAAGGCCACGCAGCGGCCATCCAGCCCGTCTCGGCCGGCCCGTCCGGTTTCCTGATAGTAATTCTCGATGGACTTGGGGATGTCGTAGTGGATGACGAAGCGTACGTCCGGTTTGTCGATGCCCATGCCGAAGGCAATGGTGGCGCAGATGACGTCGACCTCCTCCATCAGGAAATCGTCCTGGGTTTTCGAACGGGTCTTGGGGTCCAGTCCGGCGTGGTAGGGGGCCGCCTTGACGTCGTTCACCCGGAGGGCTTCGGCGATCTCTTCGGCCGATTTGCGGCTCTGCACGTAGACGATACCCGATTGATTGGGCATCTCCTTGACCACCTGGATGATTTGGCGGATGGTATAGTCCTTCTTGCCTTTCGGGCGGACCTCATAGTAGAGGTTGTCGCGGTTGAAGGAAGAAACGAAGGTGTTGTGATCATCGCCCATCCGGAGATTCTTGACGATGTCCGATTGTACTTTAGGGGTAGCCGTAGCCGTCAGCGCAATGATGGGGATGTCGTGACCGATCTGGTCCAGCATTTCGCGGATGCGGCGGTATTCCGGCCGGAAATCGTGCCCCCATTCCGAAATGCAGTGGGCTTCGTCGATGGCGACGAACGAAATGTTGGTCGACCGGAAGAACTCAATGTTCTCCTCCTTCGTCAGGGTTTCGGGAGCAACGAAGAGTAGCTTCGTTTTTCCGGAGGTAATGTCTTCCTTGACCTGCCGCATCTGCGTTTTGGAGAGCGAGGAGTTCAGGAAGTGGGCAACTTCATCCCCTTCGCTGTGGGCGCGGATGGAGTCTACCTGGTTTTTCATCAGGGCGATCAGGGGAGAGATAACGAGGGCGCATCCGTCCATCATCAGGCCCGGAAGCTGATAACAGAGGCTTTTGCCCCCACCCGTAGGCATGATGACAAAAGTATCTTTTCCTTCAAACAGGGATTCGATGATGGCCTTCTGATTGCCCTTGAAGGAGTCAAATCCAAAGTGCTCGAATAAAGCCTCTTCTAAGTGGCTTGTGGCTGGCTTTGCAGTCATTTCTTGATTCGCTTTGCTCCGTAGTTTTCGTGTACTTTTGCCGGGCCGGTATGAAGATCACCACGACTAAAACATACCAGCTGGCTTCGGAGAATTTTTATAAACTCGATTATTTGCCGAGTACCGACAGGTTTTCGGGATATGAAAAATGGGCAAAGTGTTACTCGCTAGAATGCCTGAGGGAGCATCTAACCGTTAAATTAAGGATTTAAGTATTTATTTTCTCGAACCATCAGCGAAATTTCGCCGAAATTTTTCCGATTGTCGCCGGAGGGGCCCGAAAAGGCGCTCAAAAATACACTTTTACGTGAAAAATGCAAATCAGATTGAGCAGGTTGCCCGAGAAACGCTGCGTATTGAAGTTGAAACATTACGTGCACTTGAGGGAAGCATTGGGGCATCCTTCGTGGCCAGTGTACGTGCCATTTTCAATTGCGGCGGCCGCCTCGTAGTTACGGGCGTTGGGAAAACGGCTATTGTAGCCAAAAAGATCGTCGCTACAATGAACTCTACCGGAACCCCCTCGCTTTTTTTACACGCAGCAGACGCAATTCACGGCGATATCGGGATGGTACAAGAGCAGGACGTGGTGCTTTGTTTAAGTAAAAGCGGAGAAACTGCCGAAATCAAGGTGCTGGCGATGCTCGTCCGGCAACTGGGGAACCCGCTGATTGCGATGGTCAGTAAGGCCGATTGTACCCTCGGTCGCCTGGCCGATCACGTGTTGTTGACCCCCATCATCCGGGAAGCAGATCCTAACGATCTGGCCCCCACGGCAAGCACGACCGCCCAAATGGCCCTCGGTGACGCCATGGCCTCCGCACTGCTGACGCTCAAGGGATTCACTCACCGCGACTTTGCTAAATATCACCCCGGGGGATCCTTGGGAAAACAACTCTACCTGCGGGTGCGGGATCTGGCGACGCACAACGCCGCGCCGGCCGTAGGACCGGCCGCCCCCCTGCGGGATGTTTTACTGGAAATGTCTTCTAAACGCCTGGGGGCAACCGCCGTTTTGGACCCCCGGAATAAAGAGCTGCTGGGCATCGTGACCGACGGAGACCTGCGCCGTATGCTGAGCAAGAGCCGGAACCTCGAGGAAATTACGGCCACGGACATCATGACCGTAGGCCCCAAGACCATCCGGGAGGACGCCCTGGCGGTGAAGGCGCTTGACGTGCTGCGGACCCACAACATCAGCCAACTCATTGTGATGGACGAAGCGGACCAGTACGTTGGCTTCCTGCACCTCCACGATTTGATTCGGGAGGGTATCGTCTGAGTCAATGCCGGCTCCCGGCACGGTAAATGTCGGTGGGACGATACCCGGAAGGGCCGTTGCCGACACTTTCGGCCCTTTACGGGCACTGGGTAAACTGAACGTCCGCTGCGGGGCGTTCCCCGGGTAACTCATCCACCCCGAGCGGTAGACGCTGAAACTGAACGAGCATGAAATATTTAATCTTTTTGGGCCTCCTTATTTCTCCGGCCCTGTTTTTACGTTGGCTCCCCGGTGATGCCGCGGCACCTGCGGTCCCTCGCCCGCTCGCTGCGGAGGCGCCGGAAAAGACCGCGGAGCTTGCGGAAGGACTTGCCGTGCTGGAATTGTTTACCAGCCAGGGGTGCAGCAGCTGCCCGCCCGCCGATCGGGTGCTGGCGGAGTACGCCCGGGCGGCCAAAGACAACGTGATCGCCCTGTCCTTTCACGTCGATTACTGGAATCGCCTGGGATGGGCGGACCCCTACAGCTCTCCCTGGTTCTCGGCCCGCCAGACGGATTATACCGACCGCCTGTCTTCCCGCACCTACACCCCGCAATTGGTCGTGAACGGACGGCAGGAAATGATCGGGAGCCGAAGTAAGGAAGTCGCGGCGGCGGTTCGTCGCGGACTGGCAACCCCGCCTCGGGTGGCCGTAAAGCTGGAAGCGCTCACCGCGGAGGATCGGGCGCTGTCGGTAAAGTATTCCCTTGCGGATGACTGGGAGGGTCTGGAGATTACGGGCCTCCTGGTGCAAAATTATGCCGCTACCGACGTTACCCGCGGAGAGAACCGGGGGCGGGCGCTCGAGCACCATAATGTAGTCCGGGAGCTGAAGCAACTTCCGGCGAGTCGCCACGCCAGTGGTGAAGGCGTACTGGAATTTGAACTTCCCGACGATCTGGAGAAGGCCGCCAGCGCCGTGGCGATTTTGGTGGCGGAACCGGAATCCGGGGAGATTGTTGGTGCGCGACTGCTGCGGATGTCGGCCCGGTAGCGTTTCTTTGCGCCAGCTATGGCGGTATACTTCGCATCCGATTTTCACCTGGGCGTGGACGCCCGACAAACCACCCGCGAGCGCGAAGCGCGGATTGTGGCCTGGCTGGAGCATTGCGCCCACGACGCCGAAGCCATTTACCTGGTGGGAGATTTGTTCGAGTTCTGGTTTGAGTGGAAGCACGTTATTCCCCGGGGCTACGTCCGCTTCCTCGGGGCGCTGGCCCGACTGGCGGACCGGGGCATCGAGCTGCACATCTTCACCGGTAACCACGATATGTGGATGGAAGATTACTTCATGCAGGAACTAGGGGCCACCCTTCACCGGAGCCCCATCCGTACCCGGTTGCTGGGACACGAATTGCTGATCGGGCACGGCGACGGTCTGGGGCCGGGGGACTACGGCTACAAACGACTCAAGAAATTGCTGGCGGCCGGCTGGTCGCGCTGGCTCTTTGCCCGGCTTCACCCCAATTTTGCGATGGCAACGGCACTCTTCTTCAGCGGTAAGAGTCGCTCCAGCCAACCGCCAGAAACGGAGTTTTTGGGGCCAGATAAAGAATGGCTGGTGGCCTACAGCGAGCGCAAGCTCGCGCAGGACCCGTCCCTGGATTACCTGATTTTTGGCCACCGTCACCTCCCCATTGATTACCGCCTGAGCAATGATCGCTCCCGCTACGTGAATCTGGGCGAATGGCTGCACTACGATTCCTACGCTCGCCTGGATGAGCGTGGACTGGAGCTGAAGTACTGGCCCAAGTAAACGGTCCGGTAATCGTTTACGGGCGGATACTCCGCAACCGCTCGAAGTTTTATTTCTCATCGGGCGGCATCAGCCCGTCGATGAAGTTTCTGCGGCCCTTTTCCTCGGAAAATTTGCGGGCATTGTAGGTGGCCGATTTGCCGCGCGGGACGGACAGCGATTCCCACGCTTCCCCCCGGATCTGTTTGGCGAGCAGCACGATCTGCCCTACGTGATAGGCGTAGTGCGCCAGTTGCCGGTTGAGGGCTTCGACGACCAGATGGCCCTCGTTGCGGATGTAGACGATGTCGTGTAGCTGTTCGGGGGCGAGGTCGTTCAGGGCGCCCTCGAGGACCGCCCAGCCGGCGTCCCAGGCGGCCGTCAGGGCCGCCCGATTGGCAAAATCGGCTTCGAATTCCTGGTCGCGGTTGCGCCAGGGTTTTTCGCCGTCCGTGGTCAGAAAGTCCGTCCAGCGACTGTGCATGTTGCCCGCCAGGTGTTTGACGATAACGGCTACGGAATTCGACCGTGCCTCATCGTCCCGAAAGAGTTGCTCCTCCGACAACTGGGCCATTGCGCCCGCGCCGAGGTGGCGGTAGTAGGCAAATTGCTTTTGGTAGTTGGTCAGTAGTTCGGACTCGAAGGAGGGCATGGATAAGAGCTTGTTTGGAGTTTAGAAATCGACCTCCATTTGGCCTTTTTTGGCGCTGGCTGCGTTGGGAATATCCTCATTTCGCGCTGCTAGACTCCGGTATTCCCGCCTTGCCAGCACCAAAAATACGCTCAAATCCGGCCAGATGACCAACATTCAAACAAGCTCTAGATCAGGCTTACGTAATGGGGAAGCATCTCCAGCCACAGGGGCCAGTCGTGCTCGATGTCGCCGCGGACGTCCAGCCAGTGAGGGATGTTTTTGCGGCGGAGGATTTCACTGAATTTGAGGTTGTTGTCCAGGCAGATGTCCCAGTTGCTGGTGCCGAGGACGATCTTCATGTTCCACAGGTCAGGGTGATTGGCCTCGGGCATGAAGTCCACCGGATTGTTGAAGTAGACGTTGTCGTCGTAGTATCCGTAGAGGAAGGACTTGATGTCGAAGGCCCCGCTGAGGCAGAACAGGTGGCTGACCATGTCTGGATGGCGGAAGGCGAAGTTGCTGGCACTGAAGCCGCCGAAGCTGATCCCGCAGGCGGCGATTCTTCCGGTCCCGGTATTGTGTCGGATCTGGGGGACGAACTCTTCGGCCAGGAAGCGGTCGTACTGGATGTGCCGCTCTACCTTGTGTTTCGGGTGGATGTCGGCGTACCAGCTGGCGTTGTTGATGCTGTCCGGACAGAATACCTGCACGAAGCCCCGGTCGATGAACCAGCGGATGGACTCCAGCATACCCCGGTCTTTGGCCTCAAAGTAGCTACCCAGCGTGGTGGGGAAAATTACCAGCGGATAACCGTGGGTTCCGAAGGTGAGCATCTTGACGTTGTGGCCCAGGTGGTGGCTGTAGAATTCGGTGTAGGTTTCTTTCATAATCGGGGGTCCTGAGCGGGTGAATATAGCGCCTGAGGCAGAATATCCGGCCGGGTAGCGCTTGTATTTGGGGAATATTTTTGCGGCCGGGGCTGCGGCCATCTTTTTCCGGGATAGTACCTTTAGGGCATGCAGCCATTACCCTTTGTCCGGCAATTGCTGGGGAGTCTCCTTTCCCGGCGGCGCTTAATCAAGCGGTCCTACCTGATGCCCAGTGTGCACCTGAATCGGGAGGTGATGGTTGATTTGTACCGCCCCGCGGTGCCTCCCTGGCGGTTACTTCGCCTGGCGGTCTTCAACGATGGCCAGGATTTACCCCGGATGGATATGCTCAACCGCCTGCAGGAACAGTACACGAACAAGACCCTCTCGCCCACCCTGGTGGTGGGCATCCACGCCGAAGACCGCATGGCTGAATACGGTACGGCCAAGCGAAAGGATTACCTGGGACGGGGCGCGAAGGCCGCCGCCTACCAGGCCTTTATCCTCGAAGAGCTAATCCCCTGGCTTGACCGCCGCAACAACATTTTCCACGCCCGGAAGTACCGGGCCATCGCCGGCTTTAGCCTGGGAGGACTCAATGCCTTCGACCTGGCCTGGAACAACCCCTCCGCCTTCGGGGCGGCGGGCGTATTCAGCGGTTCCCTGTGGTGGAGACACAAGGCCTTTGATCCCAAAAAACCCGATGCGGACCGCATCGTACACGACTACGTCAGGAAGGCCAAAAAAGCACCACCGGTACGGTTTTGGTTTATGGCGGGCACCGAAGACGAAAAGGAAGACCGCAACAATAACGGCATCATTGATGCCATTGACGATACCCTCCAGCTGATGTCGTTACTTTCCGAAAAGGGCCTGAAGGAACACGAGGATTTTGAATACCTCGAGGTGGAAGGCGGAGAGCACAATCCCGAAACCTGGGGGAGGGTAGTAATGGATTTTCTGCACTGGTTGTAAGCATCGCTACATTTTCAATGGGACGGATACGGACGTGGAGTCAACCTAGCTGCGGGGTGGATTGTACCCTGTGTGCCCGGTGGTAAAATGCTTCGGGCGTATTGATCACGTAATTCTATTTGCCATGCCCCGCATGACTTTACTCCTTCTGTCGATGATTTTCGGCCTTAACCTTTCCGCGCAGGACTTCAGCAACCTGGACGTAAGTCCGCTGGACGCTGCCTACTACCCCGCCCGTGCGGCTTTTCGGGCCTTCGCCAAAACGGATAGTGCCGCCCAGGCGCTGGAACCCAAAATCCGGGTTCTTTACAGTCGCCCCTTCAAAAAGGGAAGAGCCATCTTCGGTGAATTGGTGCCCTACAACGAGCCTTCTCGCCTCGGGGCGAACGAAACGACCGAAATCACCTTCTACGCTCCGGTGATGATCGGTGACCAACTCGTTCCCGCCGGTCGCTACACCATGGGCGCCATCCCCACCGAAAACGAGTGGGAGGTTTTCTTCAGCGTTGACGTGGACGGCTGGGGCGTGTACGCCTACAAACCCGAGCACAATGTGGCGACCATCACCGTGCCTACGGCGAAGGTGGCGGACGTCATCGAAAACTTCTCCGTTGCCCTCTACGAGGCCGGTCCCCAAACGGTGCACCTGAAAATGGGCTGGGACCAGACGGTCGTCGAAGTGCCCATTAAGCTGCTGGGCGAATAGGGACTTTGGGCGCTAGCGCGCAGGTGCCGTGAAGTAAAGGTAGCGCAAGCGGCGAAAGAGCTTGAATCATCCCTGTTTGCTTCCCGTAATCTTTGCTCCTTCCGTAGTTGGTCGGCACCTGCGGTGATCGCCTACATAAAAGCCTCCTCCTGGTATGCCGGGAGGAGGCTTTTTAGGTGGGCCAACACTTCCGTCAGGAGGTCAGGATAACCAGTTGTCCCGCGGGGCCCACCAGCTCCAGCCGGAGGACATCCTCCGGTCCGGGCGTAAAAGTCACCCCTTCGACTGCCCGCACAAAGGATGGCAGCTGCCGGGCGTGCCGACCGGTAAAGGAGCGGATACTGACCCCGGCCTCCGGTAATTTTTCGGCGGGCGTCAATTGCCCGAACCAGTCAATCAGGAAGGGCGCGGCCCTGACGGCCGGCTCCGCTCCGGGTGCGGTGAGCCGCCACTTCAACGTACTGCCGTCGGCCAGTTGCCGGCTGCCCGGCTCCGAAACGCCCATGGCCGGAGAGATGGCGGCCAGTTCCCGACGACTCATGTCGTATTGTTCACCGGTGGTGGCCACCGCCCACCGACTCAACCTTCCCACTACCGTCGGGGGAAGCAGGTCCACACCCATCCACCGCGGAGCGGCTATTGCGTTATTGTCGGGGTCGATGGCCAGCAGTTCCAGATAGGTTTTCGGGCCCACCCGGAGCAGTACATTACGGGTTCCACGGTCCTGATGGCGGCCACCCGGACGAAAAGCAACGCCCAACTGGTGGCCAATCTGATCGGCCATCCCCTCCAGGTCATGAACGAGGTATACGAAGTGGTCGATGTGGTACATGCCCGGTTAATGAAGAGTAAAAAGTTGACCGGTGGCCATCAAGCAACCCAGTGGTCCGGGGCCTTTAACCCCGCATCGGCAGGTCTTCCGCCAGCGCAAACATTTCCTTGCGGAGGGCCTTTAGGGTTGCGTCATGCTTCCCGGAGCCGGAAAAACGTCCTTTCCAGTAGGCACGATAGGTCAACCAGTATTTGAGGGTGAAAAGGCCCACCACGGGAAGACTGAAAAAGTACAGCCAACCCCAGCCTTCCGGATAAACCCAGTTAAACACCAGCGTCTGGAGCAGGTAGGTAAGGGGGAGGAGGAACCAGGAGGCCAGCATCTGGAAGGTAGCCTTATAGCCGCGGTCAATCCCCAGCGCATTCCAGATGCTGGTGATCAGGATAAGCCAGAGGCCATGGTTCAGTAATCCATAGAGGTAGAAGGGGATGCCCAGGATCAGACCGGCACTGAGTTTGCGATCGGGGTGGTTACTGAATTCGACGTCCAATTGTCCGGTTTCCCGTAGGAGGCCCTCGTATTTGGTGGCTACTGCTCCGAGTTTTTCCCGGCGGTCTTCCGGAAGTTCCCGCAGCCAGCTCAGGATGGCTTTGGTGCGATAATGGTGGTCGCTGACCTTCATCGGGACTTCATTCTGCACGGCCCGTTCAATGGGGCGCAGCACCCGCTCTTCGGCCTTGTTTTTGGTTTGGATGAGGAGGTCCTGCATCCGCTCCGTGAGCAGATTGGTCAGGGCCCGGATGGCGCGCATGGGGCTTTCCTCGTACTGCTCGCGAAATTGCAGCAGGTCAATCGGCTCCCCGTAGCGAATGAAGGCGCGGCTGAAACAGGTGGTGGGACTCTCATAGTTGGCGCCTACCGGTTGCAGCGAAACCCCCAGTTTCCAATCGTTCCGCTTCTCGACCTCCAGGGCCATGCTGGCCGCGCCGCCCTTGAGGCGGCGCAGTTTACGCTCGAGTTCACTGTAGCCCTCCGGTGCGATGTACATGATCTTGCCCGTTTCCAGTCCGGCGAAGGTCCGGTTGAATACTTCGTCTTTATCGCCTCCTTGAGCGCCCGCCTGCCGGTCCTTGGGCCGGGCCACGGGAATACAGAAGGGGTCAATGAGGAAGGCCATCACGGGATTGAGCCACAGGCCGGCGTTAGCCAGGAAGTACATCTGGTAGTCCAGATGGATACCCACGATCAGCGGGTCCGCCAGGGTGTTGGGGTGGTTGCCGCAAAGTAAGGTCGGACCGGGGTGGTTGACGTGGTGCCGACCCTCCACCTCCATGCCCGGATAGTACAGCCGGAGCATCCAGCGACTCAAGAAGTGAAATAACCAGAAGACGAGTTTTGCCATGCGGCGAAGATAAGACGCACTTCCCGCTTTAAAACCTGCCTCCGTTTTCCCCCAACCAGCAACCAGCAACCAGATACCAGCAACCAACAACTAGCAACCGGCAACCAGATAACCAGCAACCAGATACAACCCTACGCCTTAAAGTTCAGCAGGAAGTCCCGCACCAGGGTGTCAAACTCGGGGCCCTGGTCAAAATGGAACCTGACGGCCAGGGGGAGGACAAAGATGGGAAGCCGTTCTTTTTGAATGAAGGAGCGGTGGAGTTCGAGGCGGGTGGCGTCCTTTTCCGTCGTGACGATGGCCTTGTGCTGTCCGGGCATTTCCCGGAAGCGGAGTTGCAGATTTCCCAGGTCACGCCGGTCGAAGTAGTGGTGGTCTTCGTAGTCCAGAGAGTGGACGTCGGCGGCCTTTTCCTTCAGGTGGCGGATGAGGTAATCGGTGTTGGCGATGGCGGAGATCAGCAGCACACTGACGTTTTCTTCCATCTTTAGCCGGTAGCGGTGATCGAGGATGTAGTAGGGGGCGGCATAATCGTAGTAGCTGAAGAAGACCCGCTGATGGGGTAGGGGGGCGATCTCTTCGATCAGCTGGTCGGCGGCTTCCCGGGACAGTTCCCGGGGGCACTTGCTGACGATGATGACGTCGGCCCGTTCGTAGCCGGATCGCCATTCCCGGAGGCGGCCGGAGGGGAGGAGGTAATCTCTGGTGAAGGGGCGGTCATACTCGGTAAGCAGGATGTTGAGGCCGGGCCGTACGGCCCGGTGCTGGAAGGCGTCATCCAGCAAAATCAGCTGGGTGTCCGGCCGCCGGGACATGATCTCCGGGATCGCAAAGGCCCGCTCCTCGGCTACCGTGACGGTGATGCCCGGAAACTTCCGGGCGTACTGCAGGGGCTCGTCTCCCACCTCCTCGGCGTTCATCTGCCGGTCCACCATGAGGAATCCCCGGGTTTTGCGCCGGTACCCCCGGCTCAGGGTGGCCAGCTCCAGGTAGGGACTCAGGCCACGGATCAGGTACTCAATGTGCGGCGTCTTACCCGCACCACCCACGGAGAGGTTACCGACGCTGATCACCGGCACCGAAAAATTGATGCTCTTTTGTATTCCCTGCCGGTAGGTCCAGTTACGAAAGCTTACCCCCAGGCCATACAGCAGAGAAAAAGGGGCAAGAAGTGCCTTGGCGAGTGCAGACTGGACCATGGTGTTGTTTTTTTCGGACGGCCGCGAAGGCCTGGATAGGTAGTTAGAGCTTGTTTGGACTTTAATAATCGACCTCCATTTGGCCTTTTTGGGCGCTAGCTTCGTTGGGAAAATCCTCATTTAGCGCTGCTATACTCCGGTTTTCCCGCCTTGCTACCACCAAAAAATTCTCAAATTCGGCCAGACGACCAAAATCCAAACAAGCTCTTAACAATAATCGGGCCTTCTGGATGACTCCGGGAGCCACCAATCGAAAGTCCAATAATCGTGCCAGAATAATTTCGCCCCCATCGGAACCCACTACCTCCCGGTCCCGATGCACCGCACAATGTCAGTTGACCAACAAAACGGAAGGAAATGGCCACCAAAATACCTGGCGGGGATGTTTAAGTGAAGGAGGTCACCAAGTTATGGTGTCTTAACCCCGGACCTTTAATTGAATTTCCGACCGGAACCACCTTTCGTTTACCCAAAACAAAAATCTGAATGAAATACGCTGCACTTTTTGCCCTCTTACTGGTCATGTTCTTTGCCGGATGTGACGACGACGACCCCGTTGCCGGCGCGGTCGACTTTACCATCGATTTCCGGGCGGACTTCGGCGGCGATCCGCTGGCGATTTCCAGCGAGACTTATAACTATCCCACGGGCGCAGACCTGAAGGTCCTCCTTTTTCAGTACTACATCTCTGACCTGGAACTGATTCCGGCGGACGGTAGTGGTGCCGTTCAGTTGACGGACATTGACATGATCCGCTGGCAGTCGGCGACCGAAAATAGCGTCACGAGCCGCACCTACGAAGTGCCGGCGGGGGAATACTCCGGTATCCGTTTCGGGCTGGGCGTAAGCCCGGACCTCAACGCCCGGGAACCCTCCGATTTTGCGGCCGATTTTGTGCTCAACGAAAATGAGTTCTGGAACGCTAACGCCCGCTACGTTTTCGCAAAAATTGAGGCCAACGCCGACCTGGAAACCGACGGCACCTTCGATACGGCCCTGACCTACCACATGGGAAGTGATGCACTGTATACGACGGTAACCTTTGACCAGGACTTTACTGTTGATGGTGAAGGAGACCCGGCCCTGACGATTGTGGCGGACGTACTGGCCGCCATGTCTGACGGTACCGATACTTTTGATATCTCCGACCCCGACCAGCAACGCGTTCACGGTGGCAACCAGGCCGTTGCCCAGGACATCTGGAATCGCCTGGCGGCACAGTTCGTGCTCGAAGTTCGCTAAATGAATTGGAGGGGAAGAACGGTTGTGGCCGGATTGGTCTTTACGGCGATGCTGGTGGCCTGTGGCTCCCCGGAGCCTACGCCCTATTCCCCGGCGGAGCCGGATCATTTTGCCAAAATCCTTTACCCGGAAGATAATCCGACCACGGAGGAAGGGCTGGCGCTGGGAAGGCGTTTGTTTTTTGATCCCATCCTGTCCGCCGACAGCACGATAAGTTGCTCCAGTTGTCATTTGCCGGAGCGGGCATTTTCTGACGGCCGCCGGGTGAGTGTGGGCATCAACGGGCGACCCGGCACGCGTAACGCGCCCGGACTGGCCAACGTGGGCTACCTCCACCGGACCTTGTTCTGGGACGGGCGGGCGGACAATCTCGAAAATCAGGCCATTCACCCGGTGGGTAACCCCAACGAAATGGGGGGAAGTTGGGAGTTGGCGCTGGACCGCCTGCAACGCCATCCCGACTATCGCGAACGATTCCGGGCGGCCTTTGGTCTTTCCCGGGCGGAAGCCATTCAACGAGACCACGTGGGCAAAGCCCTGGCCCAGTTTCAGCGGGCCCTCATTTCCGGCAACAGCAAGTACGACCGGGTACAAATGGGACGGGCCAGCTTTACCGAAGCGGAAGCACTGGGGGAGGCCATTTTCTTTGATTTTGCCGATGATCCCACGGGGCCTTACGCGGCTTTGCCGACGGGAGAATGCGCGCATTGCCATACGCCACCCCACTTCACCAACCAGCAGTTTGCCAACAACGGACTGGAGGAGGCCCGGGCCCTCACGGACTTTACGGACCGTGGGCGGGGGATGGTCAGCGGTACCCCCTTTGATTTTGGTCGGTTTCGGACGCCGCCCCTGCGCAACGTGGCCCTGACGGCCCCCTACATGCACGATGGGCGCTTCCAAACCCTGGAGGAGGTCATTGCTCACTACAATCGTGGGGGGCATTACGCCGAGAACAAAAGTCCTAACGTCGTCCCGCTTGGCCTGGACAGTACGGAGGCTGCCGCACTGGTCGCCTTCCTGACGACGCTGACGGATTCTGCCTTTTTGAACAACCAGAGCTTCCACTCGCCGTTTTAATTTCCCATGAAGCAATTGATGAAAAACGGTCCGCATACCAAACAAGTGTCCAGGGAGTACGTACCCGATCACCCCCGAACATCGGATGGAAAGTGCCCTGGGCGGCGGAGCGCGGGTGCCCTGCTTTCGCCGGAGCGCCCTGCACCTGCGGTCCCTCGCCCTAAAGGCCATGCTCTACGGCTGTCGCCCCGATTCTACGGGTTGTCAAAGGTGACCCGATGGGCCCTGCTGCTGGCCGGCTTCCTGCTGTTTACGGCTTCTTCCTGCGACCCTGATCCGGTGGTGGTCTGTCCGGAATGTCCCGCGGGAGAAACTGACCGGGAAATCACCGGCCCCAACATCTCCACGCCCTACGTGCTGGAGGTGCCGGATTACATGCCCGCGCCCATCCTTAACCCCGACAATCCCCTGACGGTGGAAGGCATCGAACTGGGGCGGCGGCTGTTTTACGATCCCATTCTGAGTGTGGACAGTACGATTTCCTGCGCCAGCTGCCACCGCCAGGAACTGGCCTTTACCGACGGGCGGGCCCTGGCCGTTGGGGTGGAGGGGAGAATGGTTAACCGTAGTGCAATGTCTCTGGTAAACCTGGCTTTCAACCCCAATGGGTTCAACTGGGACGGCAGTGCCATCCAACTCTGGGAACAGGCCATCCATCCGGTGGAAAACATGCTGGAGATGGACGAAAGCTGGGATAATGTCCTCCGAAAATTGCGCCGCCATCCCGATTACCCGCAGCGATTCCGCGCCGCCTTCGGCGTTGACCGGACCAGTGAAATCACGCGGGAAATGGCGGCAAAGGCCATGGCCCAGTTTGAGCGTACCATCATCAGCGCGGATAGTCACTACGACCGGGTCGTTTACCAAAATACCGAATTCTTCACCGAAGAGGAGCAACTGGGGGCCGATAGCCTCTTCTTCGTGGAGGACGTTCCGGCCGGGGTGCTGCACCCGGGTTGTGGTCACTGCCATAACCAACCGTCCTTCGGAAACAATCGCTTTTCCAATAATGGCATTGAAGACGTGGAAAGCCTGGAGGATTTTCCTGACCTGGGACTAGGGGGCGTTACGGGATCCCGCTTCGATAACGGAAAGTTCCGGGCACCGACGCTGAGGAATATTGCCGTGACGGCTCCCTACATGCACGACGGAAGGTTTGCGACCCTGGAAGAAGTGCTGGACAGTTACGCCGCCGGCGGGCATGGCGTCGAAAACGAAGATCCCAACATCACGGGCTTCCCACTTTCCGCAAGAGAAAAAACGGCCTTGCTGGCGTTTTTGCGTTCCCTTACCGACGAAACTTTACTGACCGATGAGCGATACGCTAACCCTTTTGAATAAAAAGAGCGTAAGTAGGAGTGAAAAATTTTTCGCAAAAAATAAGTGTAACTAGTTGACTTTAAGTAGTTAGTGATGATTTTTTTCAATAAAAATTTTCACAATTAATTTTTTATGTCTTTTTTCTGGCCTGGGTTGTGCCCGATAATTGTATTGTCAAACGAAAGCAAATACCAGCGAACGCGTTGGTTTTTGGAAATACACAGAGTTCGCCGAAGGTAGTAAGTCAGTCTGGAATCAAGGAAAGGCTAACTTACTACCCGAAGTTTTCTCCCCTCGTTTTGACCACTAACGCAGAGATTATCGGGCATTCGCCCACCTTTTTCGCAATATTTTCATGAGATTACGATTTGTCGAATAGGTCATATTCCGCCACCAATGCGGAATGTGACCTTTTCTTTTTTAGGGCGTCTACCAACTGTTAAAAAGTTAAGTATTTGTCATTACGATGGCGGAGGCTTTTCTTTGTGTAGGGCGAAAATTATCTGTTTCGCCGAAGAAAGAGCTTTAGGGGGTTATTTACGATCAAACATTTTTCTTGTGTATCCGGTAGTTCCTGATTAGGGGCCGGTACCTGTGCTATTGTCTAAGCAGGGTCTCTCCGATTTAAGCCGAATGCTAGATTGCTCGTTCAATCTAGCCAATAATCATTCCCAAAATCTGCTCACTTATCATAATTCCACTATGAAGAAATCTTTACCCCTAGCGACACCGCCCGGCAAGTTGCTGGCCCTGCTTTTTCTTTTTTTACCCATGGCCGTTTTTGGCCAACTTTCGATTTCCGTTACCGGCCAGGATATCAGCTGTTTTGGCCTGGCTAACGGTGTTGCCCAGGTAACCGTAAGCGACGCCACGCCTCCGGTATCTTTTTCCTGGAGCAATGGCGGGGACACTCCCGTAATCGATAACCTCACTGCCGGCACCTACGAAGTTACCGTTACGGACGGCGCCGGAGGTTCTGCTTCCGGATCCGTCACACTCTTCGAACCCGAAAGAGTGACGGCAACCATTACGGATGCCGAGGGCTGTGAAGGCCCCTTCATGATTGCTGCTGAACCCATGGGTGGCGTCACCCCCTACCGGTACAACTGGTCTACGGGGGCCGAGACCCGTGCCGTGGTGGTACCCGCCGGTGACTACTGCGTTACGGTCGTAGACGCGAACCTCTGCGGCTACGTGGCCTGTACGACGATCGTCGAAGACCCTCCGGTGATTACGCTGGTGGACGTTGACGCCCAGTGTGCCGATTCCAACGATGGTAGCCTTACGGCAACCACTACCGGTGGAACGCCTCCCTTCACTTTTGCCTGGTCCAACGGTGGCTCAGGACCAATGATCTCCGGACTGGCTCCCGGCACCTACGGGGTAACCCTGACGGACGCCCGGGGATGTACCGCTACCGCTACCGGAACCGTTGGCGCCCCTCCGGCACTGACCGGAAGCATCTTTGGTGATGAGACGGTTTGCCCGGGAGAAGCCGACGCCTTCCTGCGCATCGCTCCGTCCGGAGGTACACCGCCCTATTCCTACAACTGGGAGCCCGGAGCATTTACCGGCCAGGGCATCGGGCCCCTCCCCGCCGGCACCTACTCGGTCACCGTAACCGACGCCAACGAATGTACCCTCGTCGATACTTACGTAATTACCGAGTCTCCTGAAGTCGAAATTGAAATTGTGGGTGACCTGCTGCTTTGCGGCAGTGACGCCACGGGATCATTGACCGCCCGGCCCCTCTCCGGCCCCACCAGTCAGTATACCTACGCCTGGAGTACCGGCGCTGTCGGTCCTACCGTATCCGGACTTGGTGCCGGCACCTATACCGTGACGGCAACGGACGTGAACGGATGTACGGCGGAGGCTAGTGCCACCATTCGAACGATAGAAATCTCAGTAAGCCTGAGCAGCACCCCCACCAGTTGTGCCGACGAGAATGACGGAACGGCGACGGCCACCGTAACCGGTGGCGATGCCCCCATCACCTACGCCTGGAGCAATGGCGGGACAACGGCAACCATTACTGGCCTGGCGCCGGGTACCTATACCGTGACGGTCACGGAAGCGAATGACTGTAAGGCAACGGGTTCCGTTGTGGTCGGGTCCCCCGACGAGCTGGTACTGGCCGTTGACCCGGAAAACGTGGATTGTCCCGGAGACGCCACGGGCAGCATTGACCTGACGGTCACTGGCGGCACGGCCCCCTTCACCTACCTGTGGAGCAATGGTGCTACGACTGAGGACATTTCCGGCCTGATGGCGGGTACCTACTCCAACACCACCACCGACGCCAACGGCTGTACCGAGACCATCACGGTCCAGATCAACCAGCCGGCTAACCTGATGATCACGGACAATGTGGTTGACGTAGATTGTAACGGAGCGGCTACCGGCCGGATCACCGTCCTGGCCTCCGGAGGTACCCCCGTCTACACCTACGCCTGGAATACCGGGGCCACTACCCGGACCATCACCGACCTGACGGCCGGCACCTACGTAGTAACCGTAACCGACGCGAACGATTGTGAAATCGTGGCCAGTTTCACGGTCAACGAGCCGACGGCAATCATGGTCAGCGGAACCGTGACCGATAACGACTGCTTCGGTGAAGACGAAGGAGCGATCGACTTAACGGTCGCCGGAGGAACGGGTGGATACGCCTTCCAGTGGAGCAACGGCGCCACGACCGAAGACATCACGGGGCTGACCGCCGGCACCTATGACGTGACGGTCACGGACGTGAACGACTGTGAGGCCACGGCCTCCTTCACGGTAGAAGAAGCCGACGAGATCGATCTTTCCGTGGTTCCCACCAACGTTTTGTGTTTCGGAGGGAATGACGGCTCCATTGACCTTACCGTCATGGGAGGCCTTGCCCCCTACACCTACCTCTGGACTACCGGAGCGACCACGGAAGATCTCAGTGGCCTGACCGCAGGAACTTACACGGTAGTCGTTACGGATGCGGGTGCCTGCCAGGCTTCCATTTCCGTTTCCATCCAGCAGCCCTCGGCACTGGAAGCTTCGGCAGCCCTGACGAACGTCGCCTGCCCCGGCGATGCAACCGGTTCCATCAATCTGACCGTTTCCGGGGGCACGCCAGCCTATACTTTTGCCTGGAGTAATGGTGCCACCACGGAAGACATCGGTAACCTGATGGCCGGTACCTACGGGGTCACCATCACGGACGCCAATAACTGTACCCTGGAGCAGTCCTACACCCTCACGGCCAACGACGAAATTATGATTTCCGGCGTGGTTACGGACGCAGATTGTAATGGCGAAGCTTCCGGAAGTATCGACCTTACCGTATCCGGGGGCTCCGGGACCTTTGCCTTTCTGTGGAGCAACGGCGCCACGACGGAAGACCTCACCGACGTGGCTGCCGGAACCTACACCGTGACGGTCACCGACGGGAACGAATGTCAGTCGGTAGCCTCCTTCACGGTAGGAGAACCAGACGAAATCCTACTCACCGCGACCACGCCAACGATCACCTGTGGCGGAACGGAAAGCGGAATGATTACCCTTACGGTAGTCGGGGGCACAGAACCCTATACGTACGCCTGGAGTAATGGAACCTCCGGTGAAATTCTGGAAAACGTGCCCGCCGGATCTTACTCCGTCACGGTAACGGATGCTAACGGCTGTATGGCCACGACCTCCAGCCTGCTCCTGACGGAGCTCCCCGAATTAGTTTGTTCCGTAGTTGTAGACCAGGAATCTACGGCGGGCGATAATGGTGCCCTGTCCGTAATGGCTTCTGGGGGTACGCAACCTTACACCTACAGCTGGAGTAACGGTGAAACGACCGAGTCCATCACGGACCTGGCTCCGGGTACTTACTCCGTGACCGTTACGGACGCCAACGGCTGTACTACTTCCTGTACGGGAACCCTGACGGCCTTTGCCGGCATCGGCGACTTTGTCTGGCAGGACTTCAACGTCAACGGACAGCAGGACCCCGGTGAACCCGGCATTGCCGATTACCCCGTCTACCTCAAGAATGCCGCCGGTGAAATCATCGATTCTACCCGGACGGACGAGAACGGTAATTACGCTTTCCTGGGACTGGTCCCCGGAACCTACTCCATTCTCTTCATCGAGCCTCCCGGGGGAATTCGCACCCTGGCCAACTCCGGAGACGACGCAACGGACAGTGACGGAGATCCGGACATGGACGGGATGACCCAGACGTACACGCTGGAGCCCGGTGAGTATAACATGACGGTGGATGCCGGTTTCTTTGCCGAACCCGGTGCAGCCATCGTGGACCCCTGTAATTGTTTGAACAACAACACCAACGACATTGACGGACAGTTCAGCGAGGTGCTAGAAATTACCGCTGACCCCGGTCAGACCTGGACCATCCTCTCCAACCAGAACATGTATCTGCTGGAGAGTGAAGACCCGCCGGCGGCTCCGATTCCGGTGCCCGTAGGTACCGTGCTGGAGGAAGTCAGCCCGGGCGTGTACAGAATCGAATTCAAACTCGTGGATGAATTCGTGTACTCCTCTACCCTGACGAACGGCGTATTTACCCTGACCATCAGTAATCAGTGTTTTTACCCCACAATCAGCTTTGAAGACAATCTCCCGGAAAGCGTTTGTCGCTTTGAGCCGCCCTTCCAGCTCTTTGCCATTGCAAGCATCCCCGGAACGATCGTCTACACGGTAAACGGAGAAGAGGTCGATGAACTGGACCCCTCCATGTTGCCCCAGGGAGAGGTGGTGATTACCGCTTCACTGATTCCCGATGATCCCGAAGAGTGTATCACCTTCACGGAGCGTCAGGTGCTGATCACCGAAGATTGTGACGCGAAGATTGGAGATTTCGTCTGGAATGACCTGGACAACGACGGCATTCAGGACCCCGGAGAGCCGGGTATTCCGAACGTAACGGTCATCGTTACGAGCGAGGATGGAACCTACATGGACCAGACCATGACCGACGAAACGGGCATGTATATGTTTGCCGTTCCTCCCGGAACCTACAAGGTGACCTTCATCGCTCCGGACGGTTTTGATCCCAGCCCCGACAACAACGGGTCCGACGACGAACTGGATAGCGACATGGATCCCGTCACCTTCATGACGCCCTTCTACACGGTAGGGCCCGATGAAATGGACTTCTCCATCGACGCTGGTTTCTTCAATCCCTGTATTGAAAATGTGAATGATCCGGGCGTCATCGGCTTTAGCCAGGAAATCTGCGGACCGGGGAATACGCCGGATCCCTTCATCGAAGTATCTCCCGCCACGGGAGGTGTTGGTGAAATTGAGTACCTGTGGATGTTCAACGAGGAAGATCCTTCTCAGGATATTTCCTTCTGGACGCCGATTCCGAATACCAACAGCCCCAACTACGCTCCCGGTCCCGTTTCCCGCACTACCTATTTCGTGCGTTGTGTACGCCGGAATAATTGCCCCTATATCGAGGGTAATGTGCTGACGGTGGACGTTGGTGACGATGCCGTAGCCGAAATCAGTGGACCCAACGTCCTTTGTGTCGGAGAATCGGCGACCTTCACCGCCGAAGGCGTCGAACAAGGTGCCGTAATAAACTGGGTATTTACCGGACTCTCTGCGGTAGAGACGAGTAGCGCTGCTTCCGTTACCACCAGTTGGGCAACCTTTGGTTCCTTCAGCATTACCCTTACGGTTACGGCCAACGGTTGTACGTCTACCCAAACCCGCCAGATCACGATTATCAATAATCCTAGTGCCTGCGGAGACGACTTAGTGGCCGGGGGAACCATCAACAGTCTGCAGGCTCGCGAGGTGACCATTGACTGGACGGTACCCTACGACGGCTCCGATTATGACTTTACCGTGGAGCGTTCCCTCAACGGTGAAGACTTTACGGATCTGGTGTCCGTCAATACGCCTGCCTTCATTTCCGCTAACGGAAATACGGCCCGCTTCGAGTTGGACGACGTCAGCCCGCTGGCGGGACGGACCTTCTACCGGGTACGCCTTAACGACGCCGAATATGGCGATCTGTGGTCCAATGTGGTCGCGCTGCAGCTGGCTCCTCCGACCACGGCCATCGGCCGGGTGTTCCCGAACCCGATCCAGGGTTCCATGATGCACGTGGAAATGACCGAGGAAGCTTCCGAAGAACTACCCATGAGCGTTCAGCTCTACGACGTGCGCGGTAACGTCGTTGGGCCACGGACTTTCCTCCGCCCGGGTAGGGGAGTGGTTAACCTGAACATCGGTCAGCAGGCTGCGGGCGTATATATCCTGCGCTTAACGGCCGGCGATCGAAGTGAAACCCACCGGGTGATCATCGATTAACGCCAATACATCACGGAGGTGATGATTAGCGTCCCCAGCGCCTTAATTGAGCGCTGGGGACGCTTTTTTTTTCGGTCGTCGGGGCGTGGAGTAAAGCGGAATACTCGGCACAGCCGGTGCAGGTGCAGTGCGCTTAGTGGGGCCATGAAGCCAAATTTTAACCCCCGAAAACCCATCCTACTTTTCGGGCGTTAAGGATTCTTGGTAATCAGCCAATTAAAGGCCTTACCTTTGCAGCTTCAAAATTGAAATGTCCATGCTGACGGTTAATGATCTTACGGTACAATTTGGCAAAAGAATACTCTTCAATGAGGTCAATTTGCAGTTTACGCACGGAAACTGCTATGGCATCATCGGGGCCAATGGAGCCGGAAAGTCTACTTTCCTCAAGGTGATCTCCGGAGACCTCGATCCCACCAGAGGATCGGTGAGCCTGGAGCCCGGTAACCGGATGGCCGTCCTGAGTCAGAACCACTTTGGCTTCGAAGAACAAACTGTCCTGGACGTGGTCAAAATGGGGCACGAAGAGCTCTTCGCCATCGAGCAGGAAAAAAACGCCATCTACATGAATCCGGACGCCACGGATGAAGATGGTATGCGCGCCGCAGAACTAGAGAATACCTACGGGGAAATGGGCGGCTGGACGGCCGATTCTGACGCCGCCGAATTGCTTTCCAATATGGGAATCCGGGAGGATTTACACTACAAATTAATGGCGGAGTTGAGCGGCCCCGAGAAGGTAAAAGTGCTCCTTGCACAGGCGCTGTTCGGCAGTCCGGATATCCTCCTGCTGGACGAGCCGACCAACGACCTGGACGCCAACACCGTCCACTGGCTGGCCGACTTCCTGGCGGATTTTCCAAATACCGTGATCGTAGTGAGCCACGACCGCTATTTCCTCGATATGGTCTGTACGCACATCGTGGATATTGATCGGCAGCAGGCAACCATTTACACGGGTAACTACAGCTTCTGGTACCAATCCAGTCAGCTGGCCGCCCAGCAACTGGCCAACAAGAACAAAAAGATGGAGCAGAAGCGGGCAGAAATGCTTGAATTTATTCAGCGCTTCTCCGCAAATGCTTCCAAGTCACGGCAGGCAACCAGCCGGAAAAAGGCGTTGGAAAAGCTTAACATCGAAGAAATTAAGCCCAGTAGTCGCAAGTACCCCTTCATCGCTTTTCAACCCGAGCGGGAGCCAGGCGACCAGATCCTCAAGGTGGAGAACCTGAGTAAGCGCTCGCCGGAAGGCGAATTGTTGTTCGGCAACGTTTCCTTCACGATGAACAGTGGAGACAAAATTGCCTTGCTGGCCAAGGAGGCCACTGCCCTGACCGCATTCTATGAAGTGCTCGCCGGGGAAACCGAAGCAGACTCCGGAACAATTGAGTGGGGCCAGACGATCACCCGGCAGTACCTGCCCAACGAGAACGCTGACTTCTTTAGTGGCGCCAACAACCTCGATCTGGTAGAGTGGCTCCGGCAGTATTCCGCCAATAAAGACGAACAATTCATCCGGGGATTCCTGGGTAGAATGCTATTTGCGGGCGAAGAGGTGCACAAAAAATCAAGCGTCCTTTCCGGAGGCGAAAAAGTGCGGTGTATGCTCAGTAAGATGATGCTGAACAGTCCAAACTTTCTGCTGTTGGACGAGCCGACCAACCACCTGGATCTGGAATCAATTACGGCGCTCAACAATTCGCTCAGAGATTTTCCCGGAAACTTCATCATGAGCAGCCACGACCACCAGCTCGTAGAGACCAGTTGTAATCGCATCATTGAAATCACGCCGAATGGTGTCATTGATAGCCTGATGAATTATGATGAGTATCTGGTGTCTCCCGCAATTGCGGAGAAACGGGCGGCCCTGAACGGAGCTACCGTCTAGTGCTAGGCTGTTTCGTGAATTAATCATTTGGCAATCAAGCCCCTGAATTTTCTAGTAGCGGCAGGTAATTACCTGCCGCTACTATGCGCCCCTCTGAACTGCCGCGATTCCGCAGGAATCGCTGATGAAACCTCACGACAGCTTACGTCTAGTGTGCCCTTCAGATTGAATAATGCGTACCTGTATCAAGGGAAAGCAGCCCCCAGGTTTAATTAAGTTGACGAGAGCTGTTGTGTGTCGGAGTTCGGGGCTTCCGGCTGAGTTTATGGTGTGCAAACAAGTAAACTTAACGTAACACTTGCTTTACAATAGGTTAACGCAGGTTACCTTCGCGGGCCAACGATAAAAACCTTGCAAAGCTTTAATTACTTCATTGCCGTTGATTGGTCTTCACGGGCCAAGCCCAGCCCCCGTCGTCCGAGTAAGGATGCGATTTGGGTGGCGCAGGCCAGCGCGCAGGGGAGGATGAAGGTTTCTTATTTCCGCACCCGGGAAGCCTGTCACCAGTATCTGCGGAAGCGTTTGCTCGAGCTGGTAAAACAGGAACAAAGGGTTGTAGTTGGCTGGGATTTTTCCTTCGGCTATCCCAAGGGCTTCGCCAAAGCGCTCCGGCTAAAGGAGAAACCCCGGTGGAAGGCCGTCTGGCGCTTGCTGAATAAACTGGTGGAAGACGGGGCAGACAACCAGAATAACCGTTTTCAGGTTGGCGCGGATTTGAACCGGAAGATCACGGGTGGAAGTGGGCCCTTCTGGGGTGTTCCTACGGGGCAAAGTGGAATATTTCTGGGCCCTAAGAAGGATTTTCGTTATCCGGTTACCAATCGCCGGAGCAGCCTGGCCGAACGCCGGATTGTTGAGCAAAGTGTCCCCAGGATGCAACCCGCCTGGAAATTGGCCTACACGGGCAGCGTAGGTAGTCAGTCCCTGTTGGGCATCCCCAGAGTGTATCGCCTGGCCATTGAAGACCCGGAACTGGCCAACGTAAGTGACATTTGGCCGTTTACGACCCATTTTGACCAGAAAGTCCGCCGCGGCCCCTGCGTATTGCACGCCGAAATCTACCCCAGTATGCTGCCGATAAATCGGTCCGATGCTATCCCGGATCGGGCCCAGGTTAAGGCGCTGGTAAACTATTTACGGAATGCCTCCACGGCGGGAGAATTACCTTATTTACTGTCGGCCCCCGATCGATTATCCCGGCGAGAAGTGCGTCAGGTGATCCGCCACGAAGGGTGGGTACTGGGAATCCGATGAGGAACAGGCCAATTATGCTTATCTTCGCGCCTTCTAAATCGAAAGGCTCGCATGACCTCCAGGAAAATAAAATCCGCGCTCGTTTCCGTATACCATAAAGAAGGGCTGGGCCCCATTGTCGATGCACTCGATCGACTGGGCGTTACCATTTACAGCACCGGAGGAACGGAAACCTTTATTCGTGACCGGGGCATTGAGGTCGTTCCGGTGGAAGACCTTACGGGCTATCCTTCCATTCTGGACGGCCGGGTTAAAACGCTTCACCCCAAAGTCCATGGCGGCATTCTGGCTCGTCGGGAGGAGAATCACCTCGGCCAGTTATCTAAGTACAACATTCCGGAGATCGACCTGATCATCGTTGATCTTTATCCCTTTGAGGAAACGGTGGCCAATACGGAAGACGAAGCTCAGATCATTGAAAAAATTGATATCGGTGGCATTGCCCTGATTCGGGCCGCCGCGAAGAACCACCACGATGTGGTAATCGTGCCCAGTAGGGACGATTATCCCACCCTGCTGGCCATTCTGGAAGGACAAAGCGGGGAAAGCAGTCTGGAGGACCGTAAGGCCCTGGCGCGCCGGGCGTTCGCCGTGAGCAGTCATTACGACACGGCTATTTTCAACTACTTTAATGAGGATGGGCAACTTCCCGCCTTCAAACGCAGTGAAATGCGGGCCACTACGCTGCGCTACGGAGAAAACCCCCATCAGGAGGCGGCCTTCTTCGGGCGTTTGGAAGAAATGTTCACGAAGCTGAACGGAAAGGACATCAGCTACAACAACCTGGTGGACATTGACGCTGCCGTTGGCATTATGGGGGAATTCGAAGCGGGAAATCCGGCTTTTGCGATCCTCAAGCACACCAATGCCTGCGGGGTGGCCGTAAGACCCTCTCAGTTGGAAGCCTGGAAAGCCGCACTCGCCGGCGATCCGGTATCGGCCTTTGGCGGTATTCTGATCACCAACCGTCCCCTGGACCTGGAAACCGCCTCCGCGATCGATGAGTTGTTCTATGAAGTCCTCATCGCCCCGGATTTTACGGACGCTGCCCTGGAGCTGCTGAGCAAGAAAAAGAAGCGCATTCTTTTGCAGTACCACCACCTGGATTTACAGGCCAAGCAATTCAAGAGCCTGCTGAATGGGGTAGCCGTACAGGATGCCGACCGTAAAACGGAGTCCGCGGCCGACTTTACGACGGTAACGGACCGCGCTCCCGACGAAAGAGAACTGGCGGACCTGGTCTTTGCCAATAAGTGTGCCAAGCACCTTAAATCCAATACCATCGCCCTGGTGAAGAACGGTCAATTGATCGGTATGGGCTGCGGTCAAACCAGTAGGGTGGATGCCCTTAAGCAGGCCATTCTCAAGGCCAGAGCCTTTGGGTTTGACCCCGCCGGTTCGGTTATGGCCTCCGATGCTTTCTTCCCCTTCAGCGATTGCGTGGAGATTGCTCACGAGGCCGGCGTTACTGCGGTAGTGCAGCCGGGAGGCTCCATTCGGGATAAAGATTCAATTGCCGCAGCGAATACTGCGGAAATGGCGATGGTCACTACCGGAATTCGCCACTTTAAGCATTAAACCAAATTTTAACGCGCCCATAAGAACCCTCCAAGGGAGTTTTTACGTCTTATGGGCGACTTGTGAGATGAGTACCTCAATACATCAACTAGCCATCGATATTGGCAATACGGGCACCAAAGCCGCGCTGTTCCACTTTCGGAGGATGATTGATGTACCTTTTTCGGTTTCCGGCCAGGATTGGTCAACGCTGGATGAGGTGGTAACCAACCACGGGGTGAAAAATATCATCTATTCCACGGTAGCTAACGAGCCGCCATTAGTGTGGATAGATAAATGGGAAAGCGAGCATCGTCGCGTTGTCCGGCTTCATCATGGCCTGCCGCTGCCCTTTGGCAGTCGGTATCGCACCATGGATACGCTGGGTTTGGATCGCATGGCGGCCATGGCGGGAGCCATGGGCCTGCGAAAGACCCCGGCACCTGCACGCCGTTGCCCTCCGGATCAACCGGGCCAAACAGCCCAACTGATCGTGGATGCGGGAACTTGTGCCACCATCGATCTGCTGGATGCCGAAGGCGTTTTCGTCGGAGGAAACATCAGCCCTGGACTGCACATGCGCCTTCGGGCAATGCATGAGTTTACCGCCAGACTGCCGTTGCCATCCGCCGAAAATCCGGTGGGTATCCTGGGAGACTCCACGCTGAACGCACTGCGTCACGGAGGTCAGATGGGCCTGGTGTACGAGATTGAAGGCTTGTATGAGCGTTTGTCCGCCACCTATCCCGGTCTGGAACTCCTGCTCACGGGAGGAGATGCCGCCTGGATCGGTAGCCACCTGAAGATTGCTTACTCCCATCACCCTTATCTGGTCCTCGAAGGGCTCATTCAAATTTTGTCAAATTATGTTGAAAACGAATTGTAAACTAAGTCTGCTCTTCCTGCTCCTGCTCTGTGGTAGTGGGCTGAAGGTGGGTGCGCAAAACCTGCTCTCCGACTTTGTTGACATTCGCCCAAAACTGAACAGCCCCCTAAGCCGCTTTGGCCTGGGAGATCCCCTGGATCAGGTGCACGCCGCGCAGGCGGGTATGGGTGGTTTGGAAACGGTATACCAAAATGCCTTCCACCTCAACGTACAGAACCCCGCAAGCCTGGCGAACCTTCAGTCGACCAGCTTTGAAGTGGGCGTTTACGCCCGCAATGCTTCGCTGCAGGATCAGACCAGTTCCGCCAACACCTGGCAGGGTAACATTCGTTACCTGGCCCTTGGCTTTCCGCTGAGGAACCCGATCAACCTCAACCTTGACCGGATTCAGAACGAATGGAACGCGGGTATGGCTTTCAGCCTCGCGCCCACCACCCTGGTGGGCTACGACCTGCGCCTGGCCGGTGAGGATGAAGAACTCGGCGCCACGTCTAACTCCCTGAAGGGAAACGGCGGCACCTATCGTTTCTCCTGGTCGACGGCTTTCCGCTACCGCTTTCTCTCCGCGGGACTGAACGTGAACTACAACTTTGGTAAAATCACCAACAGCCGCATCGTTTCCTTCGACGATATTCCGGAAGCCCTGGCGACGGAGTTTCTGGAAGAATTCAGTGTTGGCGGGGTGAGCCTCGGGTACGGGGTTCAGTATACCATCAACTTCAAGGAGGTGAACGACGAGGGGATTAAGGTTCCCAACGGGAAGCGTTTAATCCTGGGCGTAAACGGAAACTTACAGACGGACATCGAATCGGAGTCCAGCTTGCTTTTCCGCCGCTTTAGCCCCAATGGCGCCCTCTTCGTGTCTGATACCCTGCAGGCCGTGGACGGCGAGATTAATAACCTGACCCTGCCCTCTTCCTTCAACGTCGGGGTAGGCTACGAAGACCTCAACAAGTTTTTTGTTGGTGTCGAATACGGAAACCGCTTCTTCAGTAATTACCTGAACGAAGCGCAACCGGAAGATTTATCGGACGCCAACCGCCTCGCGCTGGGTGTCCAGTATATTCCCAACGCCAACTCCTATAACCGGTATTGGCAGCGGGTGCGCTACCGCCTCGGCCTCCGCCTGGAGGAGGATGCTCGTAGCGTTGATGGGGTGCAGGCCCGCCGTAATGCCATTACCTTAGGCCTCGGTATGCCCATCAGTTTACCACGTCAGCAGGTATCTTTCCTTGACCTTGCCCTAGAATTCGGTAAGTTTGGGGTTCCGGATATCCTTGACGAAAACTACGTACAACTCACCCTGGGGTTCTCGTTAAACGATAACACCTGGTTCTTTAAACGCAAACTCAACTAAGCCAACATGCAAACTATCCTTCGCCCCCTGGCACTGTTGCTGATATTCTGTGCTTCTGTTTCCCTGGTTAACGCTCAGTGCGAAAACTGGGTAAACTCTCCCGATAAGGAAGAAGCGGAAAACGCACACGTGGCCTACCGTAACTTCGTAAAGGGAAAAACGGACGCAGACCTTGCGGCCCTTTCCGAAGAAGAATTCAACACCGCCTTCAATAACTGGCAGAAAGCCTACGAGATCGCTCCCGCAGCTGATGGCCAGCGTCCTTTCCACTACCGGGACGGTCGGAAGTTCTACCGCGCGATGTACACCAAAGCTACTGACCCGGAAAAGAAGAAGGAGTACGCAGCCCGTCTGCTGTCCTTCTACGACGAAGAACTGGCTTGTTACCCCGACGCCGAAGCCTTCCTGCTCGGTCGGAAGGGCTACGACATGTTCTACCTCCAGGGCTACTCCATGGATGCCCTCACTACGCTCGAAATGGCGATGGACAAAGGTGGAGATGACGCTGAATACATCGTACTCCCTCCCCTGGGCCAGCTGCTGAACTACTACTTCAAAACCGAACAGATCGATAACGGTCGGGTGCGGGAGCTCTACGACAAGGGCAACGCCATCGCTGACTACAACATCGAAAATAACGAAGCCTATAGTCAGTACTATAAGGATGCGAAAGCCAACCTGGAAGCCAGTGTGCTGGAGTACGAAGATCAAATCTTCGACTGTGCCTACTTCAAGGGAGAGCTGATGCCCAAGTTCCGCGAAAACCAGGAAGACCTGGAGGTCATGCGATTCATCATTACCAAGCTTAAGGCCCAGGGATGTGATGAAATCGATCCCGCCGTCAAGGAAGTCCAGGCGCAGTACGATAAGGTGTACGCCGAGAAAGCGGCAGAATTCGAGGCCGAGCGTCGTCGGATGAACCCCGCTTACGACGCCAGTCTCCTGGTGCAGGAGGAAGACTACGAAGGAGCCATCCGCCGCTACCAGGAGGCCATTGACCAGGCCGAAGATGACGAGAAGAAGGCCCAGTCCTACTACCAGATGGCGTCCATCCAGTCCGGTAAGCTGGGGCAGTACGGTTCCGCTCGCCAGAACGCCAACAAGGCGGCCTCCCTCAGCGATGGCTGGGGTAAGCCCTACCTGCTCATCGGCGACATCTACGCCCGGATGGGTAGCCGCTGCGGTGATCCCTGGCAGCAGCGCCTGGCGGTACTGGCCGCTCTTGACAAGTACGCCTACGCCAGGAGCATCGACCCCGACGTGGCCGCCGATGCCAACAAGCGTATCAACAGCTACAGTGGCTCCAAGCCGCTGAAGACGGATGCCTTTAGCCGGAGCCTCAAGGAAGGAGACCGGGTTACGGTCGGTTGCGGAATCGGAGAAACGGTTTCTCTGCGATTCTAAATCGTTATCCCTTTAGCTAAAGCCACGCTGGCCCGCTCGGTTATCCGGGTGGGCCAGTTTGGTTTAGGAATGACCTCAACCAACCTTATATATATCATACACCGAGACCTACGAACAGTAATCCGGGGCTGCGGCCGATGGAAACAGCCCGGTGGGCCAGCTATACTAACCTTCCCCCCACTGTGCTCCTTAGAGCCGTCGAATGGATACGTGGCTAGTTTGGGCGACGGCGCGCAGGTGCAATGAAATGGAATCGTCGTGCTCTGCCGGGATGCAGTAAAACTGGATGCTGAGCTGCTGTCACGAGGTGATAAAATGGTGCTACGGGTTGAGACTGATCCCCAAAAAAACACCCCGCCGAACCCGAAACTGTTAAAGTTGTTCGGTATCGCATGAATAAAATGATGATTTTTTCGGTGATGCTTTGCGGTATTCGCAGGGCTTTGTAGTTTTACGCGGTAAATCCGACCTAAAGACACTTCGACCTCACTCGAAGAACGTTTAACCATATTTAAAGCCCCTTTTTGGGGTCGTGTACTTTTAACTTTTCTTAAATCGTAATCTTATGAAGCAAGCAAGACAATTGCTTATGTTGGCCTTCTGCTGCCTTTTCAGCGTAGCGCTAGCAGCCCAAGACCCCGTTTACGAGGTCAACCTCGGAAATATTTCCGACATCAACCTGACGCTCAATGACGACTGTCAGGCGCTCCTTATCCCCGAGATGGTACTTACCGGCGACCGTGACGTAGACGGCGACGGTATTGTTGCTCCCTGGGAACTCTTCTGCATCACCGTAATGGATAGCAACCCCGCTAACGGTCCTATCATCGACGGTTGTGGTGAGTACTCTTACAAGATCGAGGCTAAGGAAGAAGTGGAAGTAACTCCTCCCGTTGCTGGTTTCCTGGCTAACGACGGAGTTGCCTACGACCTTAACCTCTTCACCATTAGCGATGACAACTTCGGCTTTTTCGACTTCATCGTAACTGACGACCTCGTTGGCGTTGCTACCGACGGTAACTTCTTTGCCGGTGGTGATGATTACGCCCTGTTTGCCCAGTTCGACTTCTTCGAAACGGGTACTTTCAGCTTTGACTACTCTTTCACGCGTACCAACGAATTGGAAGATGACCTCGGGTTCCTCCTTTTTGACTTTGAAGGTTTCCCCATCGAGGACGTAGTTGAATTCTTTGACGAAAACATTACCGGCTCCGCCTCTTTCGACGTACAGCCCGGTTCTGTACTGCGTGCAGGTATCATTGACGACGGTGACTTTGACTTCCAGTTCGAAGTATTCGAACTCACCAACGGTGTTTTCGATCCCATGGACATCATCTTCCCTGTTGAAGGTTACACGACCTCCTGGGGCCGCGTTAACGCTGAAGACAAGACGCCTCCCGCAGTAGTCTCTACTCCCGATGACGAAGTGCTTCCCTGCACCGACTTCGAGGAGATCATGCTGACCATGCTCGACATCAACATCAGCCGTTGTTGGGAAGTAGCTCGTGGCACCGACGGTGTATTCCGCACCGTTCCCGGCACCATGGCTACCGCTCTGCGCGACCGTCTGGACCTGATCGCCTTCGATCCCGGTGCTGGTACCGCTGTTGTTCCTGAATTCACCGACGGATGTGCTCCTCGCCTCCAGGTTTGTGTGAACGACGTAGCTACCTTCGGCGAAGACCCCGCCTGTGATGACATCACCATCACGCGTACCTTCACCGCTACCGAAATCAGCGACTGTGAAAGCGCTGCTGGCGAAGAGAACGGTCCTGCCGTTACTTCTTTCGACATTGACTTTGTTCGTCCCGAACTCGGTGACATCGAACCCGCTGGCGACCAGCTGGACGTAGCTGAGTACGAGTGTGACGAGACCCTGACGCTCGACGCTAACGGTAACCCCGTTCCCCGCGCCGGCGATCTGCCTTTCTGGACCTTCGAAGACCGTACCATTCCTCTGGTACTCGACGGCTCTGTTTGTAACATCGCCCTGACCTACGAGGACGGTCCCCGGATCCAGACCTGCCCCAACACTTACAAGTTCGTACGGACTTACACCGTTATCGACTGGTGTGCTCCCCAGACCGTACGTACCTACACGCAGGTAGTTAAGGTTGGTGACACCACCGCTCCTGACTTCACTGCTCCCACGCAAGACCGCGACTTCGACGGCATCATCGACGATGGCCCGCTGGAGTTCAGCACCAACGCTGGTGACATCTGTGCTGCCTACATCCGCCTGGACGATCCTAGCATCCGCCTGACGGACAACTGTAGCGCCGGCATCGAGCTGAAAGCTGACATTTACCCCTTCCAGAACCTGAACGGCGCCCCCATCGGCACCTTCTTCCTGGACCTGAACGACGGCGACGCTGAGATTGCCGGTCCGATCCCCGCTGGTACGCACACCCTGCGTTACACCTACACGGACGACTGTGGTAACTCTGACTTCACCGACGTACCCTTCACGGTCATCGACCGTACGGCTCCCGTAGCCATCTGTGAAGACGGCCTGAACATCAGCCTGACTTCCGGCTCTTCTACCGGTGGCCCCAGCACTGGTGTAGCTGTTCTGACCCCCGAAATGATTGACAACGGTTCTTACGACGACTGTGGCGACGTAACGCTGCACATCGGCCGCGTACGCCAGCTGGCTAACGGCACCTACGAACTGCTGCCCGGCGCTGTTTACACGGACCAGCTGCTGCTGACCTGTGAGGACCTCGGTAACGTACTCGTTGGCCTCCGTGTTACGGACGAGCGTGGTAACGTAAACTACTGCTGGCTCGAAGTACTGGTGGAAGACAAGGCACGTCCTATCTGTTTTGCTCCGGCTCCGATCAACATCAGCTGCATTGCCTACAATGCTGAACTTCCCGCTGACATCAGCGAAGCTACCGACGAGGAGCTGGACGCTGCCTTCGGTGCTGCTACCGGTATCGACAACTGTGAAGTAACGATCACCCAGACGATCAGCGGTGACGTGAACAGCTGTGGTGTTGGCCAGTTCACCCGTGTATTCACGGCTACTGACGGCCAGGGCCTGACCAACGCTGCTGCCTGTACGCAGCGCATCACGGTCTACGGCATCCACGACTACACGCTGACCTTCCCCACGGATGAGGAAGCTGACTGTGCCGTAGTTCCCGACTACGACGGTATCGGCATCGACGAGCGTGCCTGTGACCTGATCACGATCAACCCCAGCGTTGACACCTTCCGCACGACGGGTACTGCTTCCGAGGAGTGCTTCAAGCTGGAAGTTACTTACGACATCATCAACTGGT
>NZ_SNAQ03000021.1:39888-130936 GCF_004375085.3 Lewinella sp. W8 | reverse complement strand
TTAACGATACGTAAGTAACGATGGCAGCTCCACAGACGATGAGGGCTGCCATCGTCATTTACGCATCTATCCAATTTGAATGTGAGTCAAAAGGAGACAGAGCCAAACTTAAAGGAGGTGTCGCGAAGTTCAAACAGAACAGCGTATACCGGCCGAGCGGGGTCCATTCACGGCAATCAGTTATCCCGCCAAAAACTTAAACCTTCAGTTGGCGGACGACCTTCCCCCCCGGCCTGGAAGGCCGTTCCTTCTCCCAAAGCAGGGTCTGCAGCCCGTTCGCAGAACGGCAAGGGCCCCGCGACCAGGGATGTGGAATCTATGGATAGAGCCTTACCCCATCGCCTTCAACCCTTCGATAATATCTAGGGTCTCCTCCACCGAAATCCGCATCGTATCCATGCGATGCACCTCCGCTGGCCAGTCATAGCCTTCCAGCTCTCGCTTCACCACCGCCACGCGGGCAAGCATCTGGTTCTCGGGGATGCGTTCCTGGTCGCGGCGCTGGTTCTCGGGCAAGTCACAGAAGAGCCAGACGGCCTGCACGGCGATCTGTTCGTCGGCCGCGCGCAAATGCGCGCGGATCAGGTTCATCCCCTCCGGCGACCACACATTCTCGATGGCCACCGGCATGCCCTCCCGCAGGTATTCCACCGCCAGCAGGGCGGATGCCCGGGCGGTGAAGCGTTCCTCGGCGGGCGTCCACTGGGGGAAATCTTCCTTAAAAACCCACTCGGTGAGGTAGTCGGTCTCGATGATGGCCCCCTGATGCCGCCGGGCCCAGGCCCGGGCCAGGGTCGTCTTCCCCACCCCGCAGGCGCCGGTGATCAGCAGGACCTTTTGCATACCCTACTGAAAGTTGAGTCGACGGGTGTACTGACCGTTGCGGAGGCTGTCCTGCCCCTCGCCGTCAAACAGAATTCCGTCGCGGAAGCCGAAGCTCTGACTGGTAATCATCCCGATGCCCCCGGAAAGATTGGTGTACCGGGGAAGGCTCTGGGAGCTGGTAACGCCCACGTTGGCGTTTTCCAGTCGGCGGCGATCCAGGACCTCCGCCCCGCCGGCCGCTACCTGAATGTCGAAATCATCGAAGCGACGCACGATGGCGTCGTCTTCCGGGAGTGCCTGCCCGATGAAGCGGTAGATGGATTCGGTATTGACCTCGAAACGGACCTGCCCGGCACTACTCTGGTCGTTCGGGACGTAGGCGTTGTTGATCGTCCATTCCAATTGGACATTCCGGTTCTGGCTCGGGTCGGCGGGAAAGAATTCGCGGATGTTGAAGATCATCTTCACGTCGTAGATCACGGCGTTCGGCCCGGCAATCCAGCTTACGATGAGCGGGCGGTTGTAGTTGGCCGGACGGATTTGGTCGCCGGGCGAGCGGATGTCCAGCGGCTGCAACAGCACCGTTTCCGCCACGGCGTCTTCCTCTCCGGGCCGACTGATGGTGAGGCGGACGTTATCGCCGGGTTGGAGCCCCAGGTCCTGATCCTCAATACTGTACAGGATGTTCGGACTGGTGGCAAAGACCCCATCTTCGCGGTCAAGGCCGAAATTTTCTCCATTGACCCGCGCCATTTCGGTGGACTCCAGAGTGCGGAGATTCTCCAGCACCACCGTGGCGTCTTCGGGACCGTAGTAGATGGAATCGGAGATGCCGGCGTTCACCGTGGCATTGCCCCCGGCCTCCAGAAATGCCCGTTCTACCCGGACGAAATGCCGGTCGTCTTCGGCGTTCAAAAAGCCGTAGGCAACGGGAATGTCTTCAAAATCCGCTTCGAGGGTAAAATCGTCGCGGCAGGAAAGCAAAAGCAGGGGTAATAATAAAAGGAGCAGGTGGCGCATGCAAACATCTTTGTGGGGCCGCAAATGTAGCTAAGCCCCTCCTTAACTTTCGAGGATAAAGTGAGGAAGTAAGGTATCCGACGCAATCTTCAGGTTATTCTCCTCCCCGGTTCTTCGGCGTTTCGCCATTCATCACCTCCTGCCGCTGAAAGTACTCCACGATTTTCCGGGCCACGCTCAGGTTGGTCACCTCGGCGATTTCGGAGGCCAGGGCCTCCCGCACCTTTTTCGTGCTCCCGAAGTGGCCAATCAGTTTCTGAACCGTCTTGTCCCCCACCCCGGGAATTTTGTGCAATTCGGTACCAACCATGGCGTTGCTGCGGCGGTTGCGGTGATGCCGCAACGCAAAACGGTGGGCTTCGTCGCGGCACTGCTGGATCAACCGCAGCGACTCGCTCTTTTTGTTGATGTGCAGCGGCACCGGATCATTGGGAAAATAGATTTCTTCCAGCCGCTTGGCGATGCCCACCACGGTAATGCGATCGGCCAGCCCCAGCAGGTTGATGGACTCCATGGCGTGACTCAGCTGGCCCTTGCCCCCGTCGATGATGACCAGTTGCGGCAGGGGCTCGTTTTCGTCCCGGAGCCTGCGGTAACGCCGGTGAACCACCTCCTTCATGCTGGCGAAGTCGTCCGGTCCCTCCACGGTTTTGATGTTGAAGTGGCGGTAGTCCTTCTTGCTGGGCTTGGCGTTCTTGAAGACCACACAACTTGCGGTGGGGTTGGTGCCCTGAATGTTGGAGTTATCGAAACACTCGATGTGCATCGGCAGCTCGTCCATCTGTAGGTCCTGCTGGAGGGTTCGCAGGATGCGCTCGGCGGGGCGCTGCTTGTTGGCGTGACTGATCCGCTGCTTCTTGCGCTGCAACAGCATGTACTTCGCGTTCTTGGTGCTCAGGTCCAGCAGCTTTTTCTTGTCGCCAATCTTGGGCACGGTAACGGTGGCCTCGATGCCGGGAATCTCCAGATCGTGGGCCATGATGATATCGGGCGCAATGCTGTTGAAGCGCTCCCGGAGCTGCGGAACGGTATAGGTGAGGAGGCTCTCTTCGTCGTCGTCCAGGTTCATGGTGATCTCCTGGGTGTGGGTATGGATGACGGCACCGTTGACGATCTTGATGTAGTTCAGGTAGGCCTCCTTGTCGTCCACGGCCAGGCCGAAAACGTCCACGTCATGGATGCTCGTCGATACGATGGTCGACTTACTCTGGTAATCCTCAAAGGCAGTGAGCTTTTCCTTGATCTGCTGGGCACGCTCGAACTCCATAGCCTCGGCCAGACGCTCCATCTCGGCCTTGAAGTGCCGCCTCACTTCCGCAAAGTTGCCCTTCAGGATGTTCTTCACCTGGGCAATTTTCTCGTTGTAGCTCTCCTCGCTTTCCTCCCCCACGCAGGGTCCCTCGCAGTTTTTGATGTGGTACTCCAGGCACACCTTGAACTTACCCGCCGCGATGTTGTCCTCGGTGAGGTTGAGGGTGCAGGTCCGCAGGGGGAACAGCTGCTTCACCAGGTCCAGAATCACCTTGAGCCGGCCCTTGCTGGTGTAGGGACCGAAGTAGTAGGACCCGTCACGGTGCACCTTGCGGGTGATGTACACCCGGGGAAAACGCTCGTTACGGATGCAGATGTAGCTGTAGTTCTTGTCGTCCTTGAGGTTGATGTTGTAGCGAGGCTGATGAGTTTTGATCAGCGCGTTTTCCAACAGCAGGGCATCGGCCTCCGTCTCGACAATCGTAAACTCCAGCCGCGCGGCATTCTTGACCATCACGCGAGTCCGGTTGAGACGGTCCTTGCGGTCACCAAAGTAGCTGGCAATTCGGTTACGCAGCACCTTCGCCTTACCTACATAAAGGATGGTGTCATCCGGACCAATGAACCGGTAAACCCCCGGTTGTTTGGGGATGGTGTTGGCAATGTCCTTATAGTCTTGGGTGGTCATCGGTTAAGCAAACAGTAAGCACGACAAAACGTTGGCCCTTTGGCACAATATCCAACAATTTCTACTAACCGCCGTAAGGGACACGACAAGCGATCCTATTCCGTTCCGGAACGCCTCGGCTGGATTTCATACTCTCCGACCCCATACCCTATATTTAGGCCCACAGTTAAAGTTAGTCTTTAAGGATACCCACCTGATGCAATCTGACACCCCGATTCTTGACCGCGTAGAAGAAATTGAAGAACTCCTCCATTCCCTGAAATCCCGGGTGCACGATCAGCATGATCCGGAGTTCATCCGCCAGATCAAGTCCCTGGAAGCGGCCCTCGAGGCGCTTCGCCGGCAACACGAAGCCCTCGGCGGCGGAGAATAGCCCCCGCTTGCCTACCCGCCGGGTGCCTTAACCACCCTTCTCGTAACCGTTGCTCCGTTTTCTGCCCCAATAATGATGAGATATACCCCCGCCGGTAGTCCGGTGAGGTCCAGCTCAGGCAATACCGACGATCCGATCACCTCCCGGACAATCCGCCCCGCCGCATCGTACACGCTTATCTGCACAATGGCCTGATCGGAAGGGTTCAGTATTTGCAGGGGGCCACTGGTTGGATTCGGTAACGGGACCGGCGCAAATATGCTTTCCTCCCCCAGGGTATCCAGCGGTGGATAGGGAGACATTGCCTCCGCTTGCCGGGTTTCCACGAGTTCCTCGTGCGCCCGTTGAATCACCGCGGAAGCACGGTAAATGGTGTCGTACTCGGGCCTCTCCTCCCTGAATTCCAGCCCCATTACGGCGTACAGAGCGAAAGTCGCCCGGTGAGATTCTCCCGGAGCAAACTTAAGGGGCCCCACCGATAACAGCATGGCGTCGGCCAGGCACTGCCGCCAGTAAAACCACTCCGGTGCCTCCGTTTCCCGCTGATCGAAAATGTGGTCCGTCGGTGGTCCCGTAGTGGAGTCCCAGTGTCCCGCTCCGCCAAACCGGAGGGCCGAACCGTCGGACCAGTATCCCCGCAGGCGACCATAAATATTTTCGGGGCCGGAAGGACTCGTCAGGGCACTGATATAGTCACAGTTACCCGAGGTAGCCGTCATGAATTTCGCGAGCCCGAGGGGCTCACCGTCCGGGCCGGAGGGTGAATCCACGACCTTCACGCCCAGGGCGGCATTCGTGGTGGTATCGAAGGACTCCACTTCCGCCGGGCACCGCTGGAAGTCCGGGGCAGCAAAATTGTGGGCGAAGGCCAGGTCGTATTCCGAGTGGGAACGGATGACGTCGTCAACGAAACAACCGATGTCGGGATCCATCCACAACCCGAGATAAGCCTCCTCCATGCTTGCTTCGCCGTAGTTGGTGGTGGTAATCTCGAAAAAGACCGCCTGTCCCAACAGTGGTGCTTCTTCGTCGGTCCCGTATACCATGATCCGCCACTCAAAGCCCAGCGGGACTTCGGAGCGGGAAAAAATATGTGGGGTCAGGTCATTGATGACCCACCACACCGCCCGGTCTCCCTTGATGGCGGGATAGTCCCCACGGTAGGGATCGTAGCTTCCGTCTCCATCGGCGTCGATGAAGGGTGCCAGGTCCTTATCCAGTAGGGGAAATCCCTGCGTTTCTTCAAAGTAGGGATTCCCGCGCGCCGGCCAGCCCAGCAGGCTGGCATCGGGCGTGGCGTCAAGTCTCCGGTCGGGGAGGAAGTCTTCCCGGAGCCGTTCGATGGCCTTCCGCTCCACGTAAAACTGCCGCGCCCAGGCCGCGGCCGTCGCCGAATCCGGTGGGCTACCGTCGGGCAGGATCGGCCCGGGCATAAAATCCGTTTCCCCCTGGATGGCGTAGCGCTGGCCCGCAACGCGTACGCCTCCGGCCTCGTCCCTACCGCCCATCCAGATCGATGCGGAGAAGGCCAGGGAAGGGTTGGTCGCCGGATTTTGATCGTGATCAACGGACAGTGCCGGCACTTCTGGGTAGTGATGGTCCGACAACAAATTACCGTTCGGGCCGAGGAGCATGGACAAACAACCGTGTCGGAAGTGGGTAGTATCCGTGGGGTACTCCTGGGCGTGTCCCGGCACCGCGGATATCAGGCAACCGAAAACGAGAAGAAGGGAACTTAACTGCCGCATAGTACCCCAACAAGGTATTGTGCGTGGGGGAAATTTTTCCCCGGTATCTGGCAGGAACCCGCAACCAGTGCGACAAAACCTTCATTTGCCGTACATTGGTGCAACAGTCCCATCATGCACTCTACTATGCTACGAACTATGCGCCTTTCCTACTTGCTTGGCACCTGCGCCCTCGCCCTATTGTTCTCCTGCTCTCTCTTCGGGCAACAGTACCGGGCCCTCCTTATTACCCAGACGGCCGGGTGGCAGCACGAAAGTACCTTCGACGCCATTCCCGCCATGCACAAACTGGCCGCCCGCCACGATTTTCGGCTGGACCACAAGCAGCGCGCCATGCCCCTCACGGCCGGCCAGTTGGAAAACTATGACGTGGTCATCATGATCAATACCACGGGCGACATCTTCAGTGAAGCCGAGCAGGAAGCCCTCGAAGCCTTCGTACAGGCCGGTAAGGGTTGGGTGGGCGTCCACGCCGCCTCGGATACGGAATACGACTGGAAGTGGTACACGGACATGGTCGGACACATGTTTTTCATCCACCCACACGTGCAAACGGCCATGCTGGACGTGCACGACAACAGCTTTCCGGGCCTGACCACCTGGCCCAAGCGGATGATGTGGACGGACGAATACTACGAGTACAAAGACGGCACCAAAAAACCGGGATTTAACTACCTGATCACGGTCGATGAATCCTCCTACGACACCCAGGCAAACTGGGGTCCGGGACGGCAGTCTAAGGGCCACGGTGATTTCCACCCCATCAGCTGGTACCACAATTATGACGGTGGTCGGGCCTTCTACACCAACCTGGGGCACGTTCCGGCCGTCTTCGAGGACCCGGCCTTCCTGCAACATCTGTACGGGGGGATTTACTGGGCCGCCACCGGTAAGGGAATGGAATAAATGCGGGTAAATCGTCCCGTTGTATTCCATTCAGAACACTATTGCTACCATTCAGAACATTTTGTACTTCGCTCCCTCCCGAAGAAGTACCTTGCTATGGATTCAATCAAATTTCCGAGTAAATGAAGTATTCCCTCATACTCCTCGCCCTGCTGATTGCGGGTAGCTTGCCGGGGCAGAATGCCCCCAACAACATCTGTGACAACGACGACTGTGACGAGTCGGTTTTCGACATCAAACTCACGGCTCCGCTGCAGGCACCCGGCGGAACGGCCAGCCAGGCCCGCACCGATGAATTCATTGCGGCCTACCTGGCCTTCAAGCAACTGAAGAACCAGCAATCCGCTGACGCCGGCTGGCGGGAAAAATACCGGACATTTGAACTGGGCGGGAGCAATTGCCAGCGTTACTACCAGTTGGAAAGTCGCTTCGCCTACGAGTATGAGTTCAACCCCGCCTTCAAAACCTTCATCGATCAGCGCGAACCCGACCGGGAAGCCTTCCAGCGGGCCGGTTTCGAAAGCAGCCGTCGGGCAATGAACCTGCTGACGCGCATGGACCGCAACTGCCCCGGTGAAATCCGGAAGGCGGACAAGGAGGACGGGCCCAAGTCCGAGCAGGAAAAGCCCGTGTACACCAAACTGGGTCAGGTGTTGGGGTATTTTGACGAGGACGGTAACGTGCTCAAACCCCTCGAAGCCGTACCGACGGCCACGCCCGACCCCACCCCCGATCCCGGCCGCATGAGCAAAAAGGAGCGGATCGAGAAGCTGCGCGACGACGTCAGTAAGCTTCCCGTGGCCCCGGAAACCCAGCAGAAAATTGCCGACCTACAGGACCAACTCGATAAGCTCAGTCCCCAGGCGGATAAGCTGCAGCGGGCGGCCGATCAGCTGCTCGACCAGGTCAAAGACGCCCAGCCCAAGCAGCGGGGCTTGCTGTCCAAGGTAGGCGATCTGCTCAACAAGGGGTCGCAACTTGCGGACCTCCTGCCCAAATCTTCCGGCGGCGGGCTGATGGATAAAATCCAGGACTTCATGGGTAAGGGCAACCAGCTGAAGGACAAGCTTGGTGACCTCGGCCAAAAGGCGAAGGACATCCAGGATACCATTGATGAACTGAAGCAGCAGGCGCAAGACGCAGGTGCCGGCCTCACCGAGAAGGGCAAAGATCTTGCGGACCTTCAGGACAAACTGGCGGACCTCACCAAAAAACGGGACGAACTCAGAGACCTGTTAGAAGACAAGCCCCGGAGAATCCTCGATGAGCTGACCGACCGGGTGGCCCAGGCCCAGCAAGAAGGAGAAGAGCTGCTGGACAAGATCAAGTCCGGTGCGGCCGATCAGGCCGGCCTGAAGGATAAGTTGGCCGAGGCGGAGGCCAAAAAGAAGGCCCTGGAAGACCAGTTGAATGAGCTCAAAGACGCCCTGCAGGAAGCCCAGAATAGAGGAGACCAGCTGGACCAGCAGGGAAAAACCCTGGAAGATGACGTCAAGGACGCCCAAGAACGCGAAGGACTCAAACAACAAGTGGAAGATCTAGAGCCGGTCTCCGAATACGAGCAACGGGTGGCTGACTGTAAGGCGGAGCTGGCCGACCTCCTGCCCGGCCTGGAAAAAGCCGAGGAGAAGAAAAAACGGGGCGGATTGCGGCTGGGCCGCATCCTCTCCTTCCCCGGCCGGATGCTGGGCAAGGTGACCGACTGGGTGTCTAAAAACAAGCTCGTCAAGGGTTTACTGAGTGCGATACCGGGGGTCGGAAACATCCTCAATACCGTCGACGGATTAATCGGCAAAGGCACGGCCCTGGCCGGGCTCATCGAGAACCTGACCGGTAAGCAGAATAAACTCCTGAGTACCCTGGAGGGGATTGGCTCGAAGCTTGAAAAAGTGAGAAACACCTACGAAGGGAAGAAGAAGGCGCTGGAAACCCTGCAGAAAAAACTCGTCCGTCTCGGCGACGAAAAAACGGGTATTCTGGAGCTACTGAATAAACCCCTGTCGGACCTCGGCCCCGTAGAACAGCAGGTGATTGACTTCGTGAAGAAGCACAAGCTACTCGGAGAAGAGTCTAAATGTACGGACCTCGGTGACCTGAAGGATGAAGTTGAGGAAGCCAACCAGGAACTCGATGAGGTAGAACCCCAAATCGAAGAACTCGAAGAGGACTGGAAAGACGTAGAGGAGCAGGAAGCCGAGCTTGCTGAAGAAACGCAAGCCGTTGAGGAAGAGGCCAATGAGATCATTGAACGACAGGATGAGTTGAAGGAGCAGCAGGAAGCCATCAAGGAAGAATTTGGCCAGGATGTCGACCTCGACCCCGTGACGGTCGAAGAATTTTCCGAATCCTTTGAAATTGAGCGCCCGTACTGGGAGGCCACCTTCCACCCCGACGACGAAGTGGTGGAAGGCTACGTGGGTCGTTACTTCCAGGTGGAGCTGAAAAACGCCGAGAAGGTGGTCAAGCTGCTCTTCGGCCCCGGAGAATACTTCATGAAGAAGCGCGATTTCCGCGACAATTACGGTTCGGTGATCGGAGCCTTCGTGGCCGAAACGCTCAGTGCCATCCGGAAATCGGACCAGCGTAAAGTGAAGCTCTTCATTCAGGGCAGTGCGGACATTACCGGACAGAATTCCTTCCGGGGGAACCTCGACGAGAGTTACTACTTCGACGAAATTGAGATGCTCCCGATGAAGGGAAGCGACGAGAATTTTGGCCAGACTCCCACGAGTAAAACCATCCCGGAGCGTGGTTTCCGCAACGAAGACCTGCCCAACCTTCGGGGGCAATACCTGCGGGAAATGATCAAAATCTACGCCAAGAAGCTGGACCCCATCGTGCTGGAAGGCTCGGTGAAGGAGAAGGTGGACAAGGCGGATCGCAACGCCGTTATTTACCTCTTCATTCCGCAGGAGATTCTGCCCGAGGATTAAATTCTAAAGTGGATGTGACAAAAGTTAATCGCCGTGGGACCCTACAATACGTCCCCGGCGATTGCCTTTTTATTCAACGGAGAAGCGGTTTATCGTAAACTTCACATCCTATTTTGCTGACCTAAGCTTTCATTTACCCATTCCTCAATGAATTTACCGAAGTACTGGGGCGTTCACGCGGCAGTTTTCTTTGCCGTACTGATAATTTTCATGTCCTGCGAAAATTATTCCGCCATCTCGAAAAATGCTTTGGACCATAATCCGGATTTCACCCTGTTCCAGGACAGCCTCGCCAGTATGGTGGCGCGGGACCAGGCGGTTCAGTTTGCCCATACGGAGGGCCAGTCGGCAAGGGTACGGGATAGCCTCTATCGGGCCAAAGACAGCATTTTTCGGGTGCAGTCTGATATCGTGAAGGAGATGTTCGATCGTCACGGATTCCTCGACACCACCATGGTGGGCAGCAAGGGTAGCTACAATTTCTGGTTACTGGTGCAGCACGCCGACCATGACCCTGATTTTCAGCGGAGGGTTCTGGAGGCCATGGCTCCCCTGGTAAAGGAGGGGCTAGCGGACGCCAGCAACTACGCCTACCTGACGGATCGCGTGCGCAAAAACGCCGGAGAGAAAATTCTTTATGGCACCCAGGTCAGTTATACGGACGATTTTTGGGTGATCCCCCTGCCGCTGGAGGACAGCCTCCACGTTAACGAGCGCAGAGCCGCCGTGGGCCTGGACCCCATTGAGGCGTACCTGAATTCCATGATGGAACTCCACTTCAGGATGAACGAGAAAGTATACCGGGAGCGGGGAATGGACGGACCAAACCAATATTCGCTGCGGGAGGAAAAATAAGGTGTTAAGACCTAGGGGAAGATCATCTCAGCCGTTCCGCTAACTCGGCAAACCCCTGATTTTTGGCTTGCTCAGCGGCCGTCAGGCCCTGGTCGTCTTTGGCACCTGCGTCCGCGCCCTGCTTCAACAAGACCTCGGCGATCTCTGCCTTATTGAACATGGCGGCAAAGTGCAGGGCGGTGCCTCCGTTTCCACTCCGTACGTTGGGGTCGGCGCCGGCCTCAAGGAGGAAGGCCGCAAGGTTCCGGAACCCCTTAAAACTCACCCCCATCAGCGCCGTATTGCCCATGCTGTCCCGTTCATCCAGGGGGGCGCCGGCCCTGACCAACATTTTCGTGGCGGGCAGGTCCCCCAGGTAGGTGGTAAGGATCAGCGGCGTGGACCCGCGCGGATCCCGTGCGCTCACTAATTCAGGGTGCTCTTTAAGCATCTGCTGGAGCTGGGTGTACTGGCGGGACCGGATAGCCTGAAAGAAATTGTCGACCAGGGATTGTTCCATCGGGGTGTCGTTTTTTGAGTAAACAAACGACACCCCATTGGTTTTGGAAACGGCGGTTTTTTTAGCCGTTGGACAGTGCCCCCAGTTTCTCGAGTACCGCTTCCCGGCGACCACGACCGATGGGGATTTCGTGGTCCTTAAGGTAGATGGCCGATTTAGACCACTGGTCGACGTAGGCCAGGTTAACGACGAAGCTACGGTGTACCCGCAGAAAAGAATCCCGCGGCAGCTCCTGAAGCAAAGAGGTCAGGGAGATGCGCTGCAGCACGTTCTGATTGTTTCCGCAGTAAATCCTGACGTAGATATGCTCGGCCTGGATGAAGAGAATGTTCCGCACAAGGATTTTTACGCGTAGGTTGCCTTTGTTGACCACAATGAAAGGGGCATTTAGTGTTGAGGATTGGTGTTTTTCTCCGTGAGGAGTAAAGTTGATGTAGCCAGGTGTTTGGGGGAGAGCAGTTGCCATGAGTGAAGAGGTTGAGGGTTTTTGACTGAGCTTGAATCCAAATGAAGGTGTCATGTTGTAGGATTTAATAGGGATGTTTGGTGGAAGTCCACCAGCGATTCAGAACAAACCTATGGGAACACCCCCGGCGATGGCCGGATGGAGGGACGAATGGTAATAATCCTGGGATGAGTGGTAAATCCGATGATTTGGGGGGAGAATATCCGGTCACGGGGGGACCAGTTGACTTAAAAAGCGGGTAAAGAATGGTCCCTTCGCTACCGCAAAATGTTCTGAACGTCAGGTAAAGGGGGGATTTTTTACCGGATAAGTGTTCTCAAGCGGTTATCTTCCCAGTCTTTAAGCTATCGTTGCCAGCCGTGGGTATATCCTCCGAGCTGGTGCTGGGACCTGAAGTTTTATGAAAGAACAAGTTCGTGTATTGGTCGTCGAGGATGAATTCATCACGCTAGACGCGCTGCGTGATGCCCTGGAAGATATGGGGTACGGGATCTCGGGAGATGCCATGCGGGCGAAAGACGCCCTGTTGGTACTGGAACGGGGAGACACCGACATTGCCATTCTGGACATTCACCTCCGACACAGTGAATCCGGCATTTGGCTGGCCGAGCAAATAAACGAGCGATTCGGCATCCCCTTCATTTTCCTGACCGCCTTTACGGACAAGAAGACCATCGCCGAAGCCGGGGCGACCAGCCCGGCCGCCTACCTGGTCAAACCCTTTAATCAGCAGGATCTTTACGCCGCCATCGAATTGGCCCTGGTCACCTTCGCCGACCGCAACAGTAACCGGCAGGAGAACGGAGATTCTTCGGGTAATCAACTCCTGATCAACGACAGCATCTTCGTCAAGGACGGACTCAGCTACAAAAAAATTCCCCTTAAAGACATCCTGTTCGTAGAGGCCTTCAAAAATTACCTGGAACTGGTTACGGACGCCGGACGTTTCGTGGTGCGGTCTACCCTAAAGGACTTTTTGGCGACCCTTCCGGAAACGGAATTTCTGCAAACGCATCGCTCCTACATTGTCAACGCCAGGGCCATCAAAGAAATCGGAGGCAATTATCTGCTGGTACACGATACCGAAGTGCCGATCAGTCGGCAGTTAAAGGCAGACATTCTCCGCAAACTGCAGCTTTACTCCTGACGAATGCCCGAAGACGGACAATAAAGGAGAATACCAAAAATAATGAGGGATGGACCGTCTCCATTCAATCCCTCATCCTGTCCTTCGACTATTCCATCAGCACCATCCGCTTGACGAGCATACGGCCGTTGCTGCTCCGCAGTCCGTAGGCGATGATGCCGGCCGGGAGGTTCGCCGCATCGACCCGGAGGGTATTCTCTCCGGCCAGCTGACGGCCCAGTCGCTGCTGCCGCAGCAGTTGGCCCCTAGCACCAAAAAGGACAAGTTCCAGCTCCGTCGCTTCAACCAGGGTATAGGCCACCGTGAAGCTCCCCCGGGCGGGGTTCGGGTAGGCGATCATCTCGGCCACCGCCGCCCGGGGCGTGCGGGTGGAGACGACGGTGGAGTCGGCCTCAATGGTAAGTCGACCCGCCACCGCGAACTGATCTAGTGCCAGGTATTCTCCCTTGGCGTTGTTCTGAATGGCCCGACCGCCGAAAACGCGGTCAACGTCCGTCATCGTGCCCCTGATCCCAAACAGCCGATTACGGGAGAGCAGGGCAAAGGAATACAGCGTATCCTGCAAAACGTTGAAGCCCGTATCCAGCTGGATAATGATACTGTCTCCCGCAGGAACATCAATCTCCTGCGTATAAGCGGGTGCCGTGGGAAAGGGGCCCCGCTGAAGCTTAAGCGTGGCGGAAAAGGGCAGGTCGTCCCGGCTAAACAAGAGAATTTCCGTTAATCGTCCCGTGGTGCACGCCACGAACTGCTGGCCGGTTTCGCTTCGGTCGTTGATCAGCAGCCCGATCTCACGGTTTTTTTGCTCTAGCCGACAGCCGTCCAGGCCTGGCAGCACCGTAATCACGTCCTCGGCGCTGGCAAAACACCCAGAGACGGGATCTTTAAAGGTATAGGTCACGGTGGTTTCACCCAGCTCCAGACCGGTAGGATCGAAGGTGTAGGTCTCGCCATTACCGTCGTCCGTTATCCCGGGGCCGGAGTAGATTCCGCCGACGGGCAAGCCCCCGCCAAGCCCCGTCCGGGGACCTAGGTCCACCGGAACTTCCACTTCACCCGCTTCAAAAGTGACTTCGGGTAGGGGGATTTCAAAAACCCTCGCGGCGCTCGTGTCCATACATCCGTTGGCGTCCGTGGTCGTGACGAAGTAGGTTCCGACGGGAAGCATAAAGAGGGTGTCGGCGGTGGCTCCGGTACTCCATTGGTAACTGTAGGGTGGCGTCCCGCCGGCACTCCTCACGATTACCGTGCTGTTTGCCGTCCCCCGACAGGTAGCATCCGCGATGGTCGTGACCGCCAGGGCCGCAGGCTCGGTGAGGGTAAAACTGCTTTCCGCCTGGACTCCGTCAGCGTCGGTGACGGTGACGGAGTAGGTCCCGGCCGTTAATCCGGTGTTCGTCGGCTGATCAACCCCATCGCTCCAGAGAAAAGTGTAGGGGCCCCGTCCGTGCAGGACATCGGCGATGAGGGTTCCCGTACTATCCCCCGCGCAGAGAATCGACTGTGTTTCGCTAATGGTAACTTGCAAAGAATCCGACCAGGGGATGACCGGTGTGCGGGGAAGGAGAGCCCTGGGATTGTCGCACTCCGCCAGTCGACTACCGGGCATTAACCGCGGGAAGCGAAGCATGGAGGCCTCCACCTTAGTGTCCCTTTGGCTGAAGGGTAATTGATTTTCTCCGACACCTGGCTCAGTGGTTGCGGAAATTGTTTGCAAAGTAAAAAAACAGGCCAGGCCCAGCAGGCCGTGGGGAAGTAACTGGGTAGGTGGTCGCATGGGGGTAAATTACGCCAAAAAATGAGGGATTGAACGTCTCCATTCAATCCCCCATTCCTTCCATCAGTCATTCCTTAATTCGCTATTCCATCAGCACCATCCGCTTGACGAGCATGCGGCCGTTGCTGCCCCGCAGTCCGTAGGCAATAATGCCAGCCGGCAGGTTCGCCGCGTCGACCCGGAGGGTGTTCTCTCCGGCCAGCTGGCGGCCCAACCGCTGCTGCCGCAGCAGGCGCCCCTGGGCGTCAAAGAGGATGAGTTCCAGCTCCGTAGCTTCGGCCAGGGTGTAAGCTACCGTGAAGCTCCCGCGGGCGGGGTTCGGGTAGGCGATCATCTCTGCCACCGCCGCCCGGGGCGTGCGGGTGGAGACAACGGTGGAGTCGGTTACAATGGTCACCTCAGCGGTCAATACTCCTGGTTGTGAGTTAATAGAGCCATCGTCAAATTGCAAGAAAGCAAACTCCCCGAAGGGGGAAGGATCATCGGTAATTGCCCCTTGGATCGAAGCAACCTGGCTCAAAGGTATAAGGGTGAAGGAATACAAGGAATCTTCCAGCACGGCGAATGCCGTGTCCAACACTACCGTAAAGGGACCGGTTTCCGTTAAAGTTACGGTCTGGTCGTATCCATCTGGCCCGGTCCCCGCCCCTTTATCAACGGCAAGCACAAAGTCCTGACCAGCTCCAGCAACCAGATTCAGCGAAATCTCAGTTACTCGACCAGTCGTACAAGCAATAAATCGTTGTCCACCAGCATCAGTCAATGTAATTACAAAGTCGTCACTGTATTCCGGTTGCTCCAACCGACACCCATCAAAGGCTTCCGTCACCGTAATCACGTCCGTAGCACTGCCCGCGCAACCGTTGACGTCGGTGAAGGTATAGGTGACCGTCGTTTCGCCCAGCTCCAGGCCGGTGGGGTCGAAGGTGTAGGTCATGCCGTTGCCGTCGTCCGTGACGCCGGGGCCGGAGTAGGCGCCGCCGAAGGGCAGGCCACCGCCAAGACCGGTTTGGGCGCCCGCGTTGGCTTCCACCTGTAGCATTCCGGTGTTCATCGTCACCGTGGGCAGCGCGAAGACTTCCAGCGTGGACGTAGCCGTGATGCCCGGTACGGTGTAGCTAACGGTTTGCACGCCCGCCCCCGCAGCGGCGGGATCAAAGCTGAACGTCATGCCGTTACCGTCATCCGTGACGCCGGGACCGGCGTAAGTCCCCCCCGTAGGCATACCGCCCCCCAGGCCGGTTTGGACCCCGGCATCCGCACAGACGCCCGCAAAGGCACCGAGGGAAACGACTACTGGGGGGCGTTCGATGACGATGGTGGTGGTTAGAAAAACAGGTTGCGGAGTCACTGCGCCCCCATTTTGCAGAAAAGAACGATTCGGGCCAAGAGGGCTTGAATTTAACCCCGTGTTTGTGGCTCTAAAACGGGAAATGGTGGTCCCCCCATCAGTCGGCCGAAGGCTGAAAGAGTACAGAGAATCTTCTAAGACATAAAACGGGTCGGTAATCTCAATGGTATATACCCCTAATCCCGGGAAGGTGACTTCTTGAGAAAAGGTTGCATCCAGCGTATTATCACCTGCCTTCAAGGACAATCGGAAATTTCTGGCGGGACCTTCAAATAGTTCAAGCGTAATTTGGGTGACGCGACCGGAATCACAAGCAATAAAGGGCTGTCCCATATCAGCAGTTTCATTAATATTGAATCTACCTCCTGTCCTCGTCTCCTCCAGCGTACAACCATCCAAACCATCCACCACCGTAATCACGTCCGTGGCGCTGCCCGCGCAGCCGTTGCCGTCGGTGAAGGTGTAGGTGACCGTCGTTTCGCCCAGCTCCAGGCCGGTGGGGTCGAAGGTGTAGGTCATGCCGTTGCCGTCGTCCGTGACGCCGGGGCCGGAGTAGGTGCCGCCCACGGGCATGCCGCCGCCGAGGCCGGTTTGGGCGCCCGCGTCACCGGCAACTTCTAAGCCACCCGTAGTGAAGGATACGGTCAGTGGGGCCGGCTCGGTGATCGTAGCGCTGGACGTGGCCTCACAGCCATTGGCGTCCGTTACCGTTACCGAATAGGTGCCCGCCATTACTCCGGTAATGGCAGCAGTGGTGGCGCCATTACTCCAGCGGTAGCTGTAGGAGATTGTTCCTCCGGCGGCGGACGCGGAAGCCCCGCCATCAGCAAATCCGTTGCAGGTGACATTGGAGTCCACCACGGTGGTGGCCATCAGGAGCATCGGCTCAGTGATCGTAGCGCTGGACGTGGCCTCACAGCCATTGGCGTCCGTTACCGTTACCGAATAGGTGCCCGCTCCAACTCCAGTAATGGCAGCCGTGGTGGCACCATTATTCCAGAGATAACTGTAGGGCATCGTTCCTCCCGAGCCAGCTGCGGTGGCCCCTCCGTCAAAGACGCCATTACAGGTTACGTTGGAATCAACCACTGTAAGCGCCGTTAATAAGGTAGGTTCGGTGAGGGTGAAACTCCCTTCCCCCGTGGCGCCGTTGGCGTCAGTGACGGTGACGGAGTAGGGGCCGGCCGACAGACCGGGGTTCACCCGTTCGGTAAAACCATTACTCCATTGGTAGGTGAAGGGCTCCGTACCGTTGGCGATCTGGGGCACCAGGGATCCTTCACTCCCCCCGTTGCAAAGTATCGGGGTATTTTCGAACACCGTCACCTGCAGGGGATCGGGCGCCGAGCAACTAAAGGCTGGCGAACAGGGATCGGTCGACTGCAGCATGTCGTCGCTACCCAACCAATTGTCGGGGTTGAGCAGGTTCATGCTCAAGATCATCGGGTCCGCCTGGGTGACGGAGCAGTTGTACTTGATGTTATCAAATTCAGCCCCTTCGTTGGTGCGCATGACCATCGCCGATTGGCCGACGACCAGTCCGGGAGGTAAGGGACCGGAACCCGTGGCGGTTACGCCAAAATCCACGCCCGTATTGGCCAGGGCGGTGATGAAGCAGGTATTGCAGGGCAGGTTGATGTTGTCCCCGTCGTACATGATGAGGGTTTCACCGGCAGAAGTCAGCTGAAATTCATCCGCTTCTTCCTGAATGATCCGGATACCGGGCGTATCGGTCCCGAAGGTATATACCGCGTTTTCGGGATCCTGGTCGGTCACGATCACTTCGGTACCGCAGGTGAAGGCCTCGACGAAGGTAATGCGCAGCGTGCCCTCGCTATCCGCGGTAAAACCGTTGGCGGGGTCCCATTCGTTATCGGTGACGAAAACTTCCGTGCCCGCTTCCACGTCGGTCAGCAAGACGAAACCGAAGGCATCGTCGTTATTGCCGTCCATGTTGACGAGGGTGAAGAGGATGTCTCCCGGATTGAGGTCCGTCTGCGCGGAAAGCGTAGCCGAAAAGCCGGTGAGGAAAATTCCCAGTAAGGTGGGAAATAAGAATTTGTAAAGTGATTGCATAACTATGAGTTCAGTGCGGTGCCCCGACGGTAAAATTTCCGTACGGGCTTAGAATGAAATTGAAATTAGGTAAAACCATCCGCCAAAATCCAGCAATGTTCTGAACGGTCCTGAATATGTTCTGAATGGTAAATCATGATGAGGCTGAAGGATGTAGGATCAAGGATTCAGGCGAGTTCCCGGGAAATGACCCTGCCGTACTGATGATCCTTGCACCTGCACGCCGTTGCATTTTCTTAAAAATCAGCGATCCCGACGAGCATCGCGGAACTCGGGACCGTTGCCCCGTAAAATTTATTGATCCCAATGGATGATTCTTACGGTCATGGCGGCAGATGATTTGCCCGCACCCCGTTGGCCAGTAGTCGGACATTGCTCAGCTTTTCTTCCGCTGAACCTCCGCCACCCGCCGAAGGACCTCGCGTTTGCGTTGCCGGCTGACGGGAATCCGGACCTTCCCCATCTCCAGTTCCTGTCCGTCGAAACTGACCACGTGATTCAGGTTGGCGGCATAACTACGGTGGGTCTGGACAATCTCCGGTCGGCCCAGTTGTTGTAGGAAATCCGTCAGGGTGCTCCGCTCGACAAACTGACGTCCGTCCCGAAGGTAGGTGTTCACGTACACGTGCTCAATCTGCAGGTAGAGGATGTCGTCGGGACGAACAAAATGATTTACCCCCTGATCCTTTAAAATGATCATGCCCGGCGGGGAATCGCTCTGCTGTTGACGGTATAACGCCACTTCAAGGGTGGACATCAGGGAATTTACCTGGATCGGCTTATTCAAATACCCCGCGGGGAGTGTCTGCTTGGCTTCTTCCAGATACCGGCGATCCAGCTGCGCGGTCAGGAACACAAAGGGAGGACAGGAGGGCAACGTGCGCAGGTAGCGGGCGAAGTCCAGGCCAGTATATTCACCACTCAAACGGATATCGATCAGGATGATGTCCGGAGCAGATTTGTGGTAAAGGTCCACGGCCTGCAGGTAAGAAATGGCGTTCCCTACCACCCGGTAACCACGGTGCTCAAGTTGTCGCTCCAGCAGGGAACTGATGAGTAGCTCATCCTCAACGATGAGCACTTTTGGGTTTCGTGTTTGCATGTCCGTTACGTCAAGAATAGTCTGAAATCACCTACAATATATTCTGCGTCACGTTGGGGTGTACAGAAATTGTTCTAAACGGCACGGATATGTGCTGAATGGTAAATTTTTGTGCTGAATGGTGATTTCCGTCCGGTTCGGATTACTTTACGCACCGCAGATAGGCTCCCATTCTGGCGTCCTGACCCTTCATTTTGTATTCCCCGTTGATTCTTAGTTCCGCGCTGTAGGCTTCCACTTCTCGCTTGGTGGGTGCGTAATCACTGGTCCACCAGAATACGAACTCATTGCCCAGTACCGATCCATAATCATCGATGCGCCCGGCCGGAACTGCCTCAAAACCCGTATCCCCGCCGGGAAGCATCCGCTTTCCGGCAATGATGCTCCCCCCGAGGGTTTCTATGAGGACATCCCAGTCCTTTTTACTCGGAACCCGGAAACCCTCCGGACAAAGCTCACACTGCATCACCGCCGCGTGATTGTAGATCAATCCCCATCCGGTGGTGGAGTCCCCGTTGTAGTAAGCATATCGTGGGTTGGTGACGTACAACTTCACCCCCGGTCCCCGCTCCAGGCCATCCACAAATTCCAGTGGCTGGCCGTCGGCACATTCCGCAGGAGCATAATGCAAATCCTCGGCCATCCAGGTCTGTTCCCCGATGGTGACGGTGCGGTAGGGCCTTCCGGAGGCATCCCGGACGATTCCGGTGGAAAAGGCTGTGGCCACCCCCTCCAGTACTCGGTTCGTTCGGTGCTGTGTTGCTTCCTCGTCGGCCATGTTGGCGATGAACTCGTAGGAATAGAGCATCCAGATGATCATCGCGATCACCAGGACACATAGCGTAGAAACAAAATACTTCATCCGATAGCCAACATTTTGGGAAGTTTTGATCCTAATGGTGATCGAGTATCTTTGTTCATAGTACCTTTTGGCAGCTAACGCTCCTACCTCGAACACGACCAATGCCCTCCTTCGGAAAAAAATCTAAAAAGGTCAGGCTCCCTGAATTACTCAGTAAATTTAGTAATCTCCTCCCGGTGGTGGTTCTCCTCGCCCTCCTTTTTTTGTGCCCTGAATTACTTCCGGGGCAGTCTTCCGAAAACTTCTCAAAATCCGAGCTCCTGGCAAAAACCGAGGGCCTGCTTTCCCGCTACGCCTACGACAGCGTTTCCTTCTTTCTACTTCCCCTAGTGGCCGAAATGGATACCCTCGGGGTCGATCCGGACCCCGTTGACCTGAAGCTTCAGTATACCCTAGCGGCCAGCTGGGTTAGGCAGGATAAGCGAGAAAAAGCCATCACCCTGCTGCTGCCCCTGTGGCGAAAAGGTAATAACTCAGGTAATTGGGGGGTCGCGGTGGATGCCGCGCTGTTGCTTAGCCAGCTTTACCAGGATTTACATCAACCCGAAGAATCCCGACAGTGGGTAGCACGAGCAAGCAACCTCATCCAGCAATGGCAGCTGGACGATCGGTCCGCCGCCGCCGCCATTCGGTTCGGGACCTGGCACAGTCAGTTCGGCTACAACGACTCCGTCCGGTATTTTGCCGATCAGGCACTCCGTTTCCTGGACAAGCATGATCCCTCCATTGCATTAGCCTGTGCCTATACCCTATCCGGTAGTGCTCTGGAAGAAAGCGATTACCGCAGCAGCGTGCGGGAGCACGCCAGGGCCATTCCCATCCTGCGTCAACTGAAGGATTACGTCACCCTCAGCGACCGTCTACACGGAATCACCCTGATTCACTACCGGGCCGGCAACATCCAGAAATCTCTGGACTACAATGATTCCACCATCGTGGCCTGCTACGAGGCCATCAAAGCCGATCGGCCGGAGACCAATACACTCTCCGGAGCCTACCTGATCCGGGGACGTGCCTACCGGAGACTCAACCAACTGGACTCCGCCCTCTACTACATGCGCCGGGGCTATTCCGAGGAAATTCGGTACCTGACCAACCAAGAAAGGGAGAAGATCCTCGAGGCCGCTGAGCAGTTTAAAAATGAAGAGCAGATGGCCCGCATCCGCGAACAGGATCGCATGCTACGCTTTCAGAAATTTCGCCTCACGGGGGTACTGATTTTTACCGGCCTGATCATTCTCCTCTCCGTGGTGATGATCTACTTCTATTCCCGGCTCAATCGATCGCATGACGTCAATCTTAAACAGGCCAGGCAACTCAGCGAGGCCAATCAACGACTCAAGGACAGCCTGGAACGACAAACGATGTTGCAATCCGAAATCCACCACCGGGTTAAAAACAATTTACAGGTCATCATCAGCTTGCTGGAATTGCAGAAGCTGGAGATGAGCGACCGGGTGGCGGCCGCCAACCTGGAGGCCATGTCGGGCCGGATTTTCAGCATGGCCGCCCTGCACGACCTGCTCTACCTCAAGGACGGCGAAGAGGTCATCGACATTCATCTGTATACCCTGAAATTATGCGACTACCTCTCTTCCATGACAAAGGGTACCGCCCCCGAATTCCAGCTCGACATTCCTTCCATCCTCTTTAATCTCGAAACGCTGATGCCCATCGGCATCATCCTGAACGAGCTCCTCACCAACAGCCTGAAATACGCCAATCGCCCGGGGCATCTGCTCCGCATTTCCATCCAACTTCAGGAGGAGGGCGAGGCGATGTACCGCCTACGGTATCAGGATAATGGCCCCGGCTTCCCGGAGGGTACGATTCCGCACCGTGAAGGCGGATTGGGAAAATATCTGCTGGAAAAAATGACGCAGCAGCTAAGGGGGACACTGGAAAGTTCCAACGATAATGGCGCCACCTTTTCCATTGTGTTTTACGAAAAGGTAACGGCTAAAATCCGCCGGGAAACCTCAAACTAAGTCCCCCTACTCTATCCGGATGAGCCGCCTGGTGGCACTTCTTCCCCGATTATCCCGCAGGCGCACGAAATACACGCCACCGGGCAGGTGGCCAACGCCTAGGTCCATCGTCCGTTCGCCCGCCGCCACCTGGATTCCGGAGCGGTGCACCACCACCCTGCCCCGTGAATCCAGGATGTCCAGATCAAGCCTGACGGAACGTTCCGGCGCGATGCGTATCGCCCCTTCTCCCCGAACCGGATTGGGCATAATCACGGCCGGAAAATCTAAGGCAGCGGGCTCGCGTACCGAGACGATTTGCCGTTCGTAGGCGTCAAAATTGTCGTAGTAAAATACGTTCGAAGAGGTACTGTTGGGTTGGAAGAGCAACACGAATTTATTGATCCCGAAGCCCGACACGCCTCCATCCGGACGGTCCAGGGGCTCGAACTCCAGTCGGTGCCACTCCCCCTGTGCTTCGGTGTAGGCCCGGTAGCGGCTGTGCCGGCCCGTGGGGTAATTATCCCCCGTTGCCGTACTGTTTTCCATCTGTAATAATATCTCCGTCCCCACCGGAGCCTCCTCCGTATAGACGTCAATGAATATCCGGCGCTCACCCAGGTAGAATTCGTCTGCATCCCCCAGACTGTTGACGTTGTAGACGATAAAGTCAAATTGGCTGTTGGCGTTCCGGGTGTAGCGGCCCACGAGTTGGGAACCGTTCAGCGCATTGGGGGCCGGGTTGTCCACCTCCCGCAGCGTTCCGGAAGCCGTGCCGAAGGTCGCCAGCGGACTGTCGTCAAAGTTTTCGAAGCTGGCTACCCGACTGAAGGCAGAGACGGTTACGTCCATGCCCACCGCGTAGTCGCCGCAATCCGCCGATACGGTGGCGGCAACCCTTCCCCCGGCGTTCCCCCAATCCACGGTAATCTGATCGGTTCCCTGTCCCGAGGTGATCGTGGCACTTGCGGGGACCGCCCAGTTAATACTCGCTCCGTCCGGAACGTTCCCCAGCACGTACCGCACCGTGGTCGCACCGCCCGAAACGATGTTCTCTCCACTGATGTAGGTTTTTCCACGGTCGTAGACCCGCACGTAGTCAACTTCCATCGTGGTCGGAAAGCTAGACGCCGTAACGGCTCCCCCCAGGGTGCCGCCGACCGCCACGTTCAGCAGGAAGTGAAAATCCTGATCGAAGGGCCAGCGGGCCGGACTGACGTCCGACGGAACTTTGGTACTGTAAAGGATATCGTCCACAAACCACTTGATCTCGTCTTCCCGCCACTCGATGGCAAAGGTGTGAAAATCATCGTACCAGTTCCCTTCTCCAATCTCGAGTTCGTTGCCCTGGAAAGAGTTGTTGGGGAATGGGAGCCCGTAGTGGATGGTGCCAAAAACCTCCCGGGGATCGTTGGCCACAAACTCCATGATGTCAATCTCTCCACTCGTGGGCCACCCACCGTAGACGTAGTCGGTCGGCAGCATCCAGAAGGCCGGCCAGGTACCTCCCGCCTCGGGCAGCTTGATCCGGGCCTCGTAGTATCCGTAGCGAAAATCGTTCTTGTCTTCCGTCGTGATGCGGCCGGAAGTGTAGGTGCTGTTGGCCACGCTTTCCCGCCGCGCGGTGATCTTCAGCGTCCCGTCACTCACCGATACGTTCTGTTGCTGGTACCACTGCACTTCATTGTTACCCCATCCGCAAATGCCCCGGTCGCACCCATCGCCGACCTGATAATTCCAGTCGAGGGTATTCAGTGAGGTCCCGTCAAATTCATCGGACCAGACCAGGCTGGGGCCACACTGGGACTTCAGGTGAAGGGAAAAAATGCCACAGAGGGCCATAAATAGCAGGGGGGCACGTAACATGATCGGGGTGAATTTCCGGTCAAGATAGCCATTTAGGCAGACTCCGCGAGGAGTATGAATTCACGCGGAGCAACTAGGGTGCGTCCCCGACAAAATTTCCGCTTTTCGGGCAACGGAGTGCAGGTGCCGTGTAGATGGCGGGGAGCCAGCTGGGTTCGAAACAATCAGAAAATGATTGGCTTTCCTAGTCTCCCCGGATAAAAATCCTGGACACCCAAATCCCGCCCTCCGTCCGGATCATCACCGTATACCAGGCCGGTGGCAGTCCGGAAACCGGCACGAAGAGTCCCTCCCCGCTTAGGAGTTCCGTTGATGGGGGCCTAATGCTCCGGACCAAGCGACCGGATAAATCTCGCAGGCTGATGGACGCAACGCGCTCGGCCACGCGCGGTCGCAAAATAAAGTAGTTGCCCGCCGGATTGGGAAACACCGACCAAGATGCTTCGGCGGGCTTTTCTGCCACGGAGGTGCCCGGATCAACCATTACCGCGTAGAGGACCACGCTGTCGCAGCCCACCGCCGTTTTCAGGGAGTCCACAATCTCCACGTCCGTCAGGATAAGTTGTCCGAGTAGGCTATCACCTTCTGCGACCAGGGTATCAATCTGCGTGCGATAAGCCGGAAGGACCGGGGCGAGGGTCAGCGTGATGGAGTCGTATCCCGGCAGGGATACGGTATCGCGTTGCCGGAGCAATCCCGACAGATCCTCCGCATTAAGGGAACAAACGGCGGGAGCTTCAGTAAAGGAGTATCGTTCAGGGTTGCGAACCCGGACGGTCGCGGGAATCGCCTCCCGGTACGGCCGCCCCCCGAAGCTAATTTCCCCCACGTTCATGATTTCCGTTCCGGGCGGGATTCCTTCCGCGAGCGCCACCCGATAGGACCAGCTGATCTTTTCTCCCGGCGCCAGGTCCAGCGCCCGGAAGCTCAGGCTTAGCTCTCCCTGCGGAGATACCCGGTAATCGTAGGGTTCCGTCGCCGTCACCTCCCGCAAACTACTGAGGCGCAATCCTTCCGCCAACGGGTTACGGAAACGCAGGTAGCGAATGGGACCGTCCGTACGATTCTCGAAACGCCACTGGTACTGCAGTACCGTTCCGGTGTCAATCAGGTGACGCTCACCGATGCCCGTCGGGCTCACGAATGCGGAAAAAGCATCGTTGTTTCCGCGGCGCTTTTGGGCTTCGTCCGCATCCTCGTCTGACCACAACCCGCCGGCGTTCAGCGCTGCATTTTGCCGGCAACTGATATCGATAAAGGGATCACCGTCATCCTGTGGGTACTGACCGAAGATACCCGTTTGAAAGTCCTCCGGCCTTGCTGCTCCGCAGCCCTCCACCACTACACTTGGCTGACTGTTTCCGGGGTGATCCGGGTCCTGCTCCGCCGTGAGCCGGTAGGTGCCGCCGCTTGCGGGAATGGGAATCTCCAGGAATTGGCCACTTTCCAGTTCAAATTCTCCCCCGAAGTGCAATACCACGTCTTCCGTAATGACGTACTGCCGGGGAGCCGCCATATCCCCGATTCCGACATTTTCGATCCGAAAAAAGACCGTATCCGCTTCGCAGCGGCCGCTGACCAGCAGGGAACTGCCGTCCCAGTTAATCCCGGGAGGGGTACACAAACTGTCCGGAAATATCGTCGCTTCGGTGCAGTGGGCCTGGCCCACTACCGCAGTCTCGCAGTCTACAACTCCCGAAATGCGAATGTCTCCCGCTTGCCCCACCGACTGTTCTCCCAGCTCAAACCAGAGTGTATCCCCCTGCCGTTGATCCCAGCCCGGAACGCTGCTGAGGGGCTCCACCAGGGGGTCCATGATGACGCGAACGGTAGCGGAGGCCGCCGGAGCCGTCCCCTGGTTCCGGTAATCTATTTTAGTGGTGTAGGGTTCACAACGGGGCAGGAAATAGGGCGTACTGACCGCGACGGTCATCATCGGACAGTCATACGTGACGCTTGCCCCCAGCACCACCTCCAGGGTATCGGACACCCCGGAAAAGCTCACCGGTTCGGCCTCGCAAACTTGCCAGTAGGCATTTGGGGCAATCGGTTCAATTTGATACCTCCCGGTATCTACCCGGAGAGCGAAGCGGCCCTCCGGCCCGGAGAAGGCATAAAGTGTGTCCGGTTGTCCGTCGAGCGGCAACAATCTGATCCACCAGTTTGGTAATCCGGTACTATCGGCTACCGGAACGCAGTTGGGATCGCTGGCCAGGATTTGTCCCCGCAAATGGTGCGGAAAGGTCGTTCCGTCGGCCGCTGCCCTCACGAAGAATCCTTTACCGTCGGCACTGGCCATCATCCCCAGCGCGTAAAATTCCTCGCCGGGCAGTACGCCCAACTCGGTGGGGGTTACGTCAATTTCCGGCAAGCCATAGAGCTGGCTCCATTCCTCGTTGAACGAGGGATCAAATCTGCGCTGATAGAGAAATCTGGTCGGTAAGCCCAGCGCAAAGCCCAGGCCTTCCTCGAGTAGCAACAGGCTTCCGTCGGGGAGTTCCTCGGCCGTTTGGGGCCGGGTGGGCCCCACCGGGGTATTGATGTCCGCCCGTTGCCGACGTTCCAACCGCTCCAGGTCGTACTCCCGAAGGAAGAGGGTCTGGGTACTCCCGCGATACCCCGCTACGAAGTTGCCGTTGGCGCGGCGAAGCAAAAAGGGATCACGGAAGTATACGGCCGGAAAGGTATCCAGCGGGCGGACGATAGCTTCTTCGTCAACCCGTGCCACCAGGACGGGTAATCGTTGGACGGTTTCTCCATCAAAGTCCGGGTCCGATTTCATAAGGATGGCATGACCACCGTTGGGAAGAGGATAAGCGTCCAGGATTCCGCAGAATTCTCCTTCCCGGAAGACGATAGAGGCCACTACGTTCCGGTTTCCGTCCAGTTTATAGTAGTGAATGCGTTGGGCCACACCTACGAAGGTCGTTACGCCCTGGTCCCGTACCGACACGTACACGTGTAGGGTGTCGTTACTTCCTCGTCGGATGACGAGGTCGGGCGTGATCTCTTCCAGCGTGGGACGCAGATCATCCAGTTCCGTTACGCGGTCGTCCAGGATTTCTCCATCCATGCTGACGCGCCATTCCCGAATCTGTACCCGATCCCGGATGCTGCTTACCGCCTGCCCCGCCACCCAGAAAGAATTGTCCAGGGTATCGAAGCCGCCCAGTGGTCCGGATACGCCCAAGGGCGTCCGCCAGAGAATTTCTCCCTCCGGATCGATGCGTCCGGCCACGGAGGTGGTCATATATACGACCGATCCGTCCGGCAATCCCGTACTGTGGAATGCCGCCGTGGGGCCACTCTGCCGGAGCGGCAGAATTCTTTCCAGGCCCTGGGCCTCGAGCCGCCCTCCCGTACCGGACAGCAGGATGAGAATTAACGTTAGCCGGGTAATGCAGTCGTACATGATCTTAACGTATTGGACCACCAAGATAGAAGCCCCACTCTGCCCCAGAAAACACTTGATAAAACGTAAATTGCAAACCATTTCGCCTACCCTACTCCCTATCAGCAAGTTATCATGCCGAACAACACAAAAAACAGTACCTCAGACCACCCCTTTACCCGGGTTTACCGCCGGATGAAGGCCCGTGACCGGCAAAAATTTATTCGGTGGCTCGAAGCTGGTGCCTTTACCCTCCGTAAAAACCTGGGACCAAAAGTGCAGTATCTGGAGAACGGATTATCCGACCGGGCCCCACGCAGTACCCCCCGCGGGAAATCCCCGACCGCTCTTGAGCTTACCTATCTCCGTAGGGAGCTGGACCGCTTTCTGGCCGTGAATCAGTTCCTAGAAAATCCCTTGCAGGTCAAACTCCATACCGCCCGGGCCTATCAGAAGTACAAAATGGAACCACAGGCGACCAAAATGCTGACCGCTCGCCCGCCTTCCACGCCCCCCGCAAGCATCCGCGGCAACCTGGACAGCTTTCTGCTCCAGCACGAGCTGGTCTACGGCGGATACGAACTCTCTGATTCCGGAGAAACCTTGCTTACCACTGACCTTCCCGTGGCGCTGGACCGACTCTACCTCACTGAGAAGTTACGCTCAGCCTGCCACCTTACGGCCCTGAGGAACCTGCGGGATAAATCCGCCAACACTACCCTGCTCGCGGAGGTTCTGGCACTGGCCCAGTCTTCTCCCTGGAAAGAAGACTTCCTGATCCAACTCTACGCTACGGCCTATCGCATCCTATCCGAGCCGAATGAGCAAGATCGGCTCCGGCTTCGGGAATTACTAATGGGGCGGGCGGAAGTCCTCGCGGATACTTCCTTTCGGGATGTCTTCATGGTCCTCCTAAACGACGGTATCCGGCAAATGAATACTGGCCATCCGGAATATCAACGCTACTGCTTTGATCTCTTCAACTTTGGCCTACAGCAAGGGATTCTCTTCGCCGGAAAGCACCTTACGGCGCAGACCTTCTCTAACATCAGCCTGACGGCCCTTAAACTCCGGGAGTTCGAGTGGCTGTCGGCCTTCTTCGAGGAGTACGGTCCCCGGTTAAACGGAAAGGACCAAAAGACCATCTTACCCTACTGCCAGGCAAGCTATTGCTACGAAATGGGAGACCTGGAAAGAGCGGGAGATTTGCTCGTCGGCTTCGATTATTCCCGCAGCAGTACGACCATGCAGCTCCAGGCACGAATTACCCTCGCAAAGGTATACTTTGATCAGGATGCCCGGGTGCTGCTGGAAAGCCACCTACACAGCATCACGGTATTCCTCAGTCGTCATCAGCAACTGGGTTACCACCGGCAGATTTGCCTGGATTTCGTTCGCCTGTGCAAGAAATTGCTGCTACTTCCGGAACGGCCTGCGCCTAAGAAAGTCGCCAGCTTGCGGGAGGAAATCCGACAAATTCCGGTGGCCAGTTTTCGGGATTGGTTAGAGGAGCGCCTCCCCGGCCAAGTGCGGGTTCACGAATGAACCGAAGCACGAAATGATTGGAAGTAGCCCACTACCCTTCCCGATCACTTCGCGCTTCGGATCAACCCGGCACCTGCGCTCTTGCGCCCCAATGCTTCGTCAATTCCTGGTTATAAAATGCTACGGCTTGATAAACCGAGCCACGGTTCCCGTCGCCAATTCGCGGAGGAAATAATGTCCGGAACGTAAGTTTTGGACCGGGAGAGCGGCCCGGAAGTCCCCCGCGGCAAAACGCCCCTCGAGGACCATTCGGCCGGTTCCATCCAGGATTTGGTAGGCGGTGCCCACCTGCGGTTCGCCAAGCTCCACCCATAGCGTATTACTCACCAGCGTTGGAAATACCCGGATGACCGGTGCATTCGACTGGTTTAATCGACCACTCCGAATTTCCGGACGATCTTCATTGTCATCGGGCTGTTCCTCTTCTTCCTCCGGACAATCTTCCGAGGGATAGACGAAAAATTTAAACTGATGATTCGTCAGCGAAGGTCCACAGGTAATGTTATCGGTACTCTTGATCAGCACCTGAACGTCCTGCCCGTCACAATCGATTTCTTCGTCCATTTCGATCCAGACGAAGCGTTGCTGCCCAGGTGGAATGGGTTCCGCAAAAACCACACTTTGGCTCGGATGGGTGTTGTTGAGGCTGGCCGGTCCGTAGACGTAGATTCCATCGATGATCAGGTCTTCGTTACCAAAATTCTGGATGTCCAATTGCACCCGTCGATTGATTGACGGGGGAAAGGCCGGAACCTCCAGCCCCTGGGTGGCGGGGATTACGGTCCACTCCTGAAGCCCAATTTCGGAAGGGAATACGGCGCTTACGCTAAGTTGGGCCCCATCACCACTTTCCGTGATCTGATCAATCCTTTGCAGGCACACCGGAGCGTTCGCGGCGGAGCTTTCGATCACCAATCCATTGGTGAATACTCCGGGGCAAATGGGCTTAAAGAACACGCGGACATCCAGGGACTCCCCTTCCGTCAACACGCCATCGAAGCCGTTGGGAAACCCGAGGAAATGAAAATCCGTGGTTTGCAAATACACATCGTGGATCGTTAGTTCAAGCGGTTCCTCGTTGTTGGGGTTTTCGTACTCGGGGTAGATACGGAAGAGTGCCGAGTAGCTCCCTCCCACGGGAACCTGATTATTAAAATTCACCCCCTGTCCGCACGGAATGGGAATTTCGATGCCGCTGCCTTCGATGACGTAGTACACGGCGATATTTCCCTGGACAAAATTGACCTGGCTGTCCTGGCCGTTGTGATCAATAACCTGGGCGTCTATGGGTTGAAGAAAGAACACCAGGCTGAGGGTTAGTAAAAGCGAGAAAAGGGTTTTCATAATTCGTGATTGGATGGTTGAAGTTCACCGGATAGCTTGCCGGTAATGCTGAAGCAAAAGTGCTCTGCGAACCGGTGGGCAGCAATCACCAAAATTTCAAAAATTGCAAAACTAATTCCACAAAAGACTAACAACCAACCAATTAAAAAGCCCCGCCTTCCGAAAGGAAAGCGGGGCTCTAATCCACTAAAAGTCTCAAATAGTGGCCAGCGAGGGGTAGCTTAGCCGGCCTCGAGCGCGGCGGCACCACTAACGATCTCGAGGATTTCGGTCGTAATGGCTTCCTGACGCGCTTTGTTGTAGCTGATTTTCAGTTCCTTCAGCAGTTCCTGGGCGTTTTCCGTGGCCTTGTCCATGGCCGTCATCCGCGCACCGTGCTCGGAAGCGTGGGTATCCAGGAGGAAAGACTGAAATTTGGTCTGCAGGATACTCGGCACGAGGTAATCCAACAGGGCTTCTTTACTGGGCTCGAAGATGTAGTCGGCCCGTAGTCCGGAGCTGCTCTTCTCACCACTCTCTTCCTTATCCTCTACGGGCAGGAACTGTTCACAGGTAGCAAACTGCACCGCCGCGTTTTTGAAGCGGGCGTAGGCCACGAAAACCCGGTCGTAACGACCGGACTCAAACCGGTTCATGATCAACTGGGGAACCTGTTTGGTGTGGTCGAAGCTCAGGTCGGAGAACAGATCTACGTAATCGAGATTCACGCGAATGTTCTCTTTCTTGGCGTAGTGCTTACGGAAGTAGTCTCCCCCTTTCTTACCGATACAGACAATGTCCAGCACGCCGGATAGCCCGACCAGTTGCTGTTCCTTGATGGTAGCTTCGGCGGCCTTGATGACGTTGGTGTTAAACGCACCCGCCAGGCCACGACTGGAGGTTACCACGACCACACAGGCTCCGTTTACCGGACGCACCTTGTTGAAGCTGGTGTTGGCATCTCCCTCCAGGTTGGTCAGGATGTTGGTCAACATTTCGTCGAGCTTCTCGGCGTAGGGGCGCAGGTCGGTAATGGCTTGCTGGGCCCGGCGGAGCTTGGCCGCGGACACCATTTTCATCGCACTGGTGATTTGCTGGGTATTCTTTACCGAGCGAATCCGTTCACGTACTTCTTTTAAGTTAGCCATAGTAAGGGAGGAAAAGGATTAAGGAGACAACGGGAGGAGAAGATGGCCGCCGGTGGGCGAGGTGCCCACCGGGCGGCCGTTCATCCTTTAGCTAAACTGAGGAACGAGCTGTGCGGCCAGTTCTTCCAGCTTTTGCTGGTCTTCCTTCTCGTATTTCTTGTTGCGGAAATTCTCAAGTACCTCGGGGAGCTGACGGTCCAGCTCGGCCAGGAACAAGGCTTCGAATTCCTTGATCTTGTTGACCGGCACGTCCTTCATCAGGTTCTTCGTACCGAGGTAAATGATGGCTACCTGCTTCTCAACGGGTACCGGGCTGTACTGGGGCTGCTTCAGGATTTCTACGTTGCGCTTACCCTTCTCGAGGATGTTCATCGTAGAAGCATCGAGGTCAGAACCGAATTTGGCGAAGGCCTCCAGTTCGCGGTAGGAAGCCTGGTCGAGCTTCAGCGTACCGGATACTTTCTTCATCGGCTTGATCTGAGCCGAACCACCTACCCGGCTAACGGAGATACCTACGTTAATGGCCGGACGAATACCGTTGTTGAACAGCGTGGATTCCAGGAAGATCTGACCATCGGTGATGGAGATTACATTCGTAGGAATGTAGGCAGAAACGTCACCGGCCTGGGTTTCGATGATGGGCAGGGCCGTCAGGGAGCCACCACCCTTCACGATGCCCGCCTTCTTGAGGCTTTCGGGCAGGTCGTTCATGTCCTGAGCGATCTTATCGTCATCGATGACCTTAGCGGCACGCTCCAGCAGGCGGCTGTGGAGGTAGAATACGTCACCGGGGTAAGCTTCACGACCGGGAGGACGACGAAGCAGCAGGGATACTTCACGGTAAGCCACGGCCTGCTTGGACAGATCATCGTAAATGATCAGGGCCGGACGGCCCGTGTCGCGGAAGTACTCACCGATGGCGGCACCAGCGAAGGGTGCGTAGAACTGCAGCGGTGCGGGATCAGAAGCAGATGCAGAAACGATGACGGAGTAATCCAGGGCACCGTTGTCTTCGAGCGTCTTGGCTACCTGAGCAACCGTAGAGGACTTCTGTCCACAGGCTACGTAGATACAGTATACGGGCTCGCCGCGATCGTAAAATTCTTTTTGGTTCAGGATGGTGTCAATGGCGATGGCCGACTTACCCGTCTGGCGGTCACCAATGATCAGTTCCCGCTGGCCACGACCGATGGGGATCATGGCGTCGATGGCCTTGATACCCGTCTGCAGGGGCTCACTTACCGGCTGACGGAAGATTACACCGGGAGCCTTGCGCTCCAGGGGCATTTCGTAGGTAGTTCCGGTGATGTCACCCTTACCGTCGATGGGCTCCCCGAGGGGGTTAACCACACGGCCTACGAACCCTTCTCCGACGTTGATCGAAGCGATCCGTCCGGTGCGGGAAACGCGGCTACCTTCCTGGATGCCGGTGGAAGTACCCATGAGTACTACACCAACGTTGTCTTCCTCGAGGTTCAGAACGATTGCTTCCGTGCCGTTGTCGAACTGCACGAGTTCACCGGCCTGCGCGTTGTTCAGTCCGTATACGCGGGCAATACCGTCACCTACCTGGAGTACGGTACCGTATTCCTCCAGTTCGGTGGCCGTATCAAAGCCACTCAGCTGCTGCTTGAGGATTGCGCTGATTTCATCAGGTTTTACGTCAGCCATTGGATATTTTGCTTAAAACTTAAGTGGATATGTTTCGTCGTGCCGGGGTCCTTCCGGCTACCGTCCGCGGACGGATTTAGGCAGGCTGATCGCCAACCCGGTTTTGGTAAAGATTTGGACGCTGCAGTTCTTTCTTCATCTGCTTGAGCTTGTGCGCCACACTGGCGTCGTAGACGTTGCCGTCAAACTCAAGGATGAAGCCGCCCATGATCGAAGGATCAATGGCGGTGTGCAGGTCAATGTTCTTCTCGGTTTTTCCGCCGGCGATCAGCTGTTGCTTGACGCTGTTCAGTACCTCCTCGGTCAGGGGAGCGGCACTGGTCAGTTTCACCGTGGAAATGTGGTTGATCACCTTGTACTGGGCGATGAACTCCTTCAGGATGCCCACCAGGTCCTTTTCCCGACCCTTTTCGACCAGGATGCGGACGAAAGCCTTCGTCAGTTCGTCGGCTTCGGCCTTTTCCAACAAGGTAGCCAGAATGGCCTTTTTCTTGGAGGGGTTGACCACCGGACTGCTCAGCAGAAGGGCGAACTCCCGATTTTCCGCCATGGCCAGCAGGGAGTCTACGTCGGACTTGATCCCGTCGAGCTGCTTGCGCTCCTGGGCCAGTTCGATGAGTGACTTTGCGTACCGTGCGGCTACTCTGTGATTAGTCATGGGTGTGCTTAGTTAAGGTTGTTCACCAGTTCCTTGACGTAGGCGGTCTGGTTGGCGTCGCTTTTGAGTTCCTTCTGCAGGACCTTCTCGGCGATCTCAATGGCCATCGTACCAACTTCCTTCTTCAGGTCTACCATGGCGGACTTACGCATGTTCTCGATGTCACGCTTGGCGTCGGCGGCAACTTTCTGAGCGGCAGCTTTGGCTTCGTTTTTGGCCTCTTCCACCATTTGCTTGGCCTGCTTTTCGGCCTCACTCACAATGCGGGTACGCTCTTCGCGGGCTTCGGCCAGCAGCTGCTGGTTGTCCGCCTTCAGCTGGGCCATTTCGGCCTGTACGCGCTTGGCTTCGTCAATGGAGTCCTGGATTTCCTCGTTACGCTTACGCAGAGCCGTCTGAATGGGCTTGAACGCAGAGCGGCCAACGAAGAAGTAGACCAACAGAAAGATGATCGTGGTCCAGACCAACAAACCCGGATCGGGCTTGATTACGTCAAAAGCAAGGGGGAGTAAATACATGAGGTATAAATTCTTGTCGCTTAAAATTGGCACCGGTGCCGCCGCCAATCGCGGTTCGGCCACCGGTGCCGTTCGGTTTGGTTTGCTGGCTTAAAGACCGGCGTTCGTAGCGATCAGACCGACAACGATGGCGAAGAGGGCAGCACCCTCTACCAGTGCGGCAGTAATGATCATGGCGGTACGAATGTCACCGGCGGCTTCCGGCTGGCGGGCGATACCTTCGGTAGACTTAGCACCGATCATACCTACACCAATACCGGCACCAAGTGCCGCAATACCTGCTCCAATAGCTCCCATAATTATGGAAATTTAAGCGATGAAAAATTCAAGTTAGTGGGCGAACGGGCCGTCCGGAAAATCGGGCCGACCGTTCAATATCTTTAAGTTGACTACCCGTTGGTAGCAACGCTGGGTTGATCAATGGGCTGATGCTGAACGGCAGCAGCGTAGCCGTGCGTCTCCTCGGCGTGATGATCGTCGTGGCCGTGGTCGTGTTCTTCCACCGCCGCGCCAATGTAGCTGGCTGCCAGGATGGAGAAGATGAAGGCCTGCAGGAAGGCCACCAGCAACTCGATGAGGTTCATGAAGGCGGTAAACAGTCCGCCAACCAGTACCCCAACGGCCGCGCCGCCAACGTTCTGACCACTTTCGCCGAAGACGAAGATCAGTCCGATCAGACTCAGAATGATGATGTGCCCGGCCGAGATGTTCGCAAAAAGACGAATCATCAGGGAGAAGGGCTTGATGAACAGACCGAGGATTTCTACCGGGGTAAGGATGATGAGAACAAACTTGGGTACGCCGGGCATCGCGAAGATGTGGCCCCAGTAGTGGCGGTTGCCGTTCAGGTTCGTAACGATGAACACGATCACCGCCAGCACGAGCGTCACGGCAATGTTCCCCGTTACGTTGGCGCTACCGGGGAAGAAGGGAATCAGGCCCAGCAGGTTACAGAACAGAATGAAGAAGAACAGACACATAATGAAGGGCTGGAAGCGCGCGTAGTGCTTCTCACCGATCATCGGCTTGGATACTTCTTCCTGGACGAAAACGAAGAGCGGCTCCATCAGCGACTGCAGGCCGGAGGGAGCCTTGCCTTCGTTCTTCTGGTAGCGGTTCTTGACGCTCGTCCAGACGACGATCAGCAGGATCATGGCCAGGATCATGGTGGCCACGTTCTTCGTGATGCTGAAATCGTAGAAGCTGGTAATGCCACCGCCAACGAGTCCCCCGTCGAGGGTAGAGGGCGGGTCCAGCAGGTATTCTTTTCCTTCGTAGGTGATGTAGGCGACTTCTTTTTCTTTGCCGTCAACCTCCATCATCTTGTGGTGCACCAGGTGGTGCGCGTCGTGGGCGGCTTCTTCTTCGTGACCAGCTTCTTCGGCGTGCTCATCGCCAGCGTGATCGTCTCCATGATCGTCGTGGCCGCCGTGGTCACCACCGGCCAGGGCCACGTGGCCCATGGGGAAGGAGGCGTCAGCGATGCGGTTTACGCGGCCGTGATTGAGCACGTAACCGTCAACGGCCTCGGTGCCGTGGTGGAACATATTGCTCATGCCAAACGTCCAGCCGTGACCGGGTGCGTAGAGGATAACGGGCAGGGGAATAGAAAAATCCCCCACAATATGAAATTCGTTGGCGTCGGCAATGTGGTGCATGGCGGTACCGACGAGGTCGTATTCCTCGCCTTCCTCACCGCCACCAGCTGCTGACAACTGGCCTAGAAACAGCCCAAAAACCAGCAAAAACAGGATCCGCAGAGACAATTTCATAAAGTCTGAATTTTGGGCCGTACCCAATTGAGCCGCAAAGGTACATAGGATTACCTTATTATACTAGTCCGCAAAAGCCTTTTTTCTCCACAAGTTTCGGGTGCCGAAATTGCCAAAAATCAGGGCACGGCGTGCGGGTGCCGGGTCCACTCCAGGGGGCCAGACATCGTGGCATCTCCATTTACCTATACCGGGACCTACGAGCAGAAATCCGGGCCACCGGCCCAGAAAATACCGCTCGGAGAACCGGCTTTACTACCCTCCCTAAAGCGCTCCTCGGAGTTGTCGAGTGTAACGAGCTGCTCCCAGGGGTCGCGAATAGAAGGTGCGACCTACTTCCCAATCGGCCTCGCCTCCACCCCGCTATTGGTCATTTTTACCGGATTGATCAACCCCTCCTCGGTGAAGGTCAGTCGGTCCAGGCACACGACCCGGTGATCCCGGTCTTCGTTGGGAATGGGTCGGCGGTGGTACACGATGATCCACTCGTCGGTTTCGGGGACGTTGATCACGGAATGATGGCCGGCGCCGGTGGCGATGGCCTCATCGGATTCCAGGATGGTGCCAATCCGGGTGTAGGGGCCGGTAACGGCGGGGGCCGTGGCGTAGGCGACCTTGTAGGTACCGTTCGTCCATCCCCCTTCAGACCACATAAAATAGTAGGTGCCCTGCCGCTTGAACATAAAGGGACCTTCCACGTAGCCCTCCTGGGTGATTTCGTGGAAGAGTTCGCCGTCCTCCCAGGGAAGGAAACCGGTAAAATCTTCGTTGAGCCGTCCCAGGTTGCACCGCCCCCAACCGCCGTAAAAGAAGTACACGGTACCGTCGTCATCGCGGAAGACGAACTGGTCGATGGGTTGCGCCATGTTGTAAAATTCACTCAGCAGGGGCTTCCCGAGCAGATCACGGTAGGGGCCGCCCGGCGCATCGGCCACGGCTACGCCGATGCCACCCTCCCGGTATTTATCGTATTCCGGGCGGTAACCCGGGCGGTCGGGGTTCTGGATGTCGTTCCCAGCGAAAAACAGGTAATACCGGCCCCGATGCTCGAGCACGGAGGGCGCCCACATGGCCTGCTTGACCCAGGGCACGATGCTGGTGTCCAGTACGCTTTCGTGCTTGGTCCAGTGCACCAGATCCGGGGAGGAAAAGGCGTCAAGGTGAAGCTGCCGGTCAAAATCGTCGGAATAGGTGGGAAATATCCAGTATTCGTCTCCGAAGACAATCCCTTCGGGATCGGCGTACCAACCGTCAATGATGGGGTTACCGGAGGTTTCGGGTCGCGGTGAGGAGGCGTTGTCCGGGTTTGATCGCCCGCAACACGTCAGGCAAACCACCACAAGAAGTAAGGAAAAGGTACGTAGAAGCATACAGTAGGCGGTATTGCGCGTCCATGATTGACGCTCGGGTCCAGAAGTTTTTCCGGTAAAGGGATCGGCTTGCTTGGACAATGCCGGCATAAGGTACCCCGCTTGCGGTGATGCCGCAGCCCGGGGCAGGAGTGGCAAGGTAGTCAGGAGCGGAGAAATCCCTAGTATTCCCACCGCACGGCCCTACCCTTCTCCCTGGCACCCGTGCTCCGCACCCAAAATCGGCGGCGGTATTTCCGGCATCAACCACGACTTCAGTAAATCAGCAATGGCCACGGGTTTCCCCATAGCCATTATGCTTATCCGGTAGTATTTCAGGATTAAAGTCCGAGGTCGCCACCGATTTCTTCGTGCCATTCCAGTCCGTGGGCACCAAGTACCTTCAGGAAGGGGTCGGGGTTGAATTGCTCCACGTTGAAAACGCCGGCACCGCCCCACTTGCCCTGCAGGAGCATCATGGCTCCCGTCATGGCGGGTACCCCGGTGGTGTAGCTCACTCCCTGGGCGCGGGTTTCGCGGAAGGCTTTCTCGTGCTGGCAGTTGTTCCAGATGTAGTACGTCTGGGGTTTGCCGTTCTTGATGCCGCTGATCCGGCAGCCGATGCTCGTCTGGCCGGTGTAGTTCTCGCCGAGTTCACCGGGATCGGGCAGTACCGTCTTGAGGAATTCCAGGGGAATGATCTCCATTCCCTGATGATTTACCGGCTCGATGCCCGCCATGCCGATGTTCTGAATCACGCGCAGGTGGGTCAGGTATTCATCGCCGAAGGTCATCCAGAAGCGCGCACGCTTGATGGTGGGGAAATGCTTGACGAGGCTTTCAAGTTCCTCGTGGTAGATCAGGTAGCTGGGCTTGGGACCGATTTCGGGGTAGACCAGATCCTTGCGGATGCTGTGCGCCGGCACTTCTACCCATTCCCCGTTTTCGTAGTAACGGCCGGGCTGGGTGATTTCCCGGATGTTGATTTCCGGATTGAAGTTGGTCGCGAAGGCCTTACCGTGGTCACCGGCGTTGGCGTCAACGATATCCAGGTAGTGGATTTCGTCAAAGATGTGCTTGGCCGCCCGGGCGGTGAAGATGCTGGTTACGCCGGGATCAAAGCCACAGCCCAGAATGGCCGTCAGGCCGGCTTCCTCGAAGCGTTCCTGGTAGGCCCACTGATGGCTGTATTCGAACTTGGCTTCGTCCTTGGGCTCGTAGTTGGCTGTGTCCAGGTAGTGGACCCCCGCGTTCAGGCAGGCCTCCATGATGGTCAGGTCCTGGTAGGGCAAGGCCACGTGGATTACCAATTCGGGTTGGTAGTTCTTCAGCAGGGTCGTCAGGGCGGGAATGTCTTCCGCATCGACGGCAGCCGTAGAAATGTTCTCGTAGCCCAGATCCGCTTTGATGTCGGCGGCAATTTCCCGGCACTTGCTAACCGTGCGGCTGGCGATCATAAACTCGCTGAACACCTCCGGGTGTTCGGCGCACTTGTAGGCAACTACCCTGGCGACGCCTCCGGCGCCGATAATCATAATTCTGCTCATGGTCGACTGGCTTGGCGTAGGTGATTAAAGCAGGTTGGGGAAATCCCGTTCGTCGGGCTTCTCCACGGGGTGAACCATCGGCAGGTTAACCACCTCCGCTTCTTCGGGACTAACCGTCATGAAACGCATGAACCCTCCGCTACTCTTGGCGATGTGGTTGGCGAAGCTGCGGAAGCTGCTGTAGTAGAGGTAATTCAGCGGTTGGCGCAACTTAGGCAGGATGACGTTGAGTCCGGACAAACGTTCGGAAATGACCCGCTGGCGCTCGGCCACCTCATTCGGCAGTTCCTGAGAAAGGGCTACGATACGCCCGGCCAGGGGCTCTTCCAGTAGTTCGTAGTAATCGTGCAGCTGACCGCTGGTATCAAAGCTACGGATGTCGACAAGCCGTTCGGCTTCGGAAAGTTCTACCTCGTCCATTTCACCATCGGCGCCCGCCACCAGAATGGTCACCAGGGGAATGGCATCCATCATCAGGGCAGTTTCTTCGGGCGTTAGGTCCTTAAATTCTTTCAGCATATGGTAATCGATTTGGCCGCAAAAGTAATCATGATTCGGCGCTTTAGGTACAGTTGTACCCTAAACTTATGAATAAGACACCCACCGATGATAAAGTGTTTTTATCGGGACGGAAGGTAATTTTATCGGGTAGCGGTATATTATCGGTACCGCAAGCAAACCACAAGGTTGTTCCTTGCGATTTAAAGTGATAGCCCCAAGATTCCCGACCTTTATCCCATGCAGCAATCCCTCTTCATTTTACTGGCGGTCGTGGCCGGCGTAGTTTTACCCATTCAGGCCGGATTCAACACCGAATTGGGCAAGGCGGTCAAGAGTCCGATCTACGCTACCCTACTGTCCTTCGTCGTAGGCATGGTAGGACTGTTTCTCTATTGCCTGGTGGCCAAAGTGCCGCTGGGGACCGTTAAGCAGGGCCTCCAAATGCCCTGGTATTACTGGACGGGAGGCCTCCTGGGGGCCTTTTACGTCTTTTCCATCATCCTGCTCACGCCCCGTCTTGGGGTCACCCTGGCCTTCGGCCTCACCATTGCCGGCCAAATGGTCTTCAGCCTCATCATGGACCACTATGGGTGGCTGGGCGTTCCGGAAGCCCCGATTAACTGGGCCCGGAGTCTGGGGGTGGCACTCATCATTGCGGGGGTAGTGCTGATCCGGGCCAATTGACCTTCCCTAACTGATGGTGGCCGTGTGTCGCGGCACCGAAATACATTTACATTTTACATATTTATTTATTACTTAACTGTGCCCGGGTTACGGAACGGTACCAAAAAATCTTTTGGTGGTTCGCTGCTTAGTAGTGCGCCCATATATCTTTGCCCCTGCGCTACTCTCTAAACTTTTACTAGGGAGCTTCCGGAACATCCCGGCCCACGGGAAGAAGCACGTCAGGCGCGGCGGCTTTTTCAGTACCAGTGGGATCTACTTACCACAGTCAAGTAAACCGTTGCACTGCGGGCGGCTCACCATCGAGTCGCCTGTCGTCTCCGGTTTTTGAGCTTGTTTGGCCTTTGAGTCCCGACCTCCATACCAGACAGAAAAAAAATGAACAAGCTTCTGGTCGTGCCGCTCCAATCCTGCGTCGCGAATACTAAGCCGGTATCGTAAGGCTGGCCTGCGGTCGCCAGCTTGATTTTCCCCTTCCCGCCAAACATTTGCGATTTCTGACTGTCTTGGGGATAAGGCCTTCCTGCACCCTCCACATCCATTCATTACATGAAATTTGGAAAAGTAGCCGATCCTTCCCGGGTTGAATTTCATCTGCCCGTTGAGCCCCTGGCCAACGCCCGGCGGCTGGAACGCTATGAGATTGACCCCTCGGAGGGATTGCCCCGCATCTACGTGGGCGCCACCGGCTGGAGTATGAAGGAATGGGTGGGTAAGTGGTACCCGGAAAAAACCAAAGCCTCCGATTATCTTCGGCATTACGGCAAGCAGTTCAATACCATTGAACTAAATACGACCCACTACCGCATTCCGGACCTGGACCTCGTGGACCGATGGTGTGCGGCCGTTCCTGACGACTTTCGCTTCTGTCCGAAGGTCCCGCAGTCCATCAGTCACCGCAATGACCTGGGGCAACACCAGGACGCACTGCCCCGCTTCGTCCGCTCGCTGGATCGGTTTGGGGAAAAGCTTGGCTGTGCCTTCGTCCAACTGCCCCCCTACTTCGACGCGGCTCGCCTGGAAGTACTGGAAGCCTTTCTTGATCGGTGGCCAGGACTACTTCCCCTGGCGGTGGAGGTCCGTCACCCCTCCTGGTTTCAGGATCCCTTCACTACCGAACGCCTCATGGATCTCCTGGCGGCCAACGGCGTGGCGGCGGTCATTACCGACGTGGCGGGTCGCCGGGATGTCCTTCATGGCTACGTTACCGCTCCCCGTAGCATGGTCCGCTTCGTCGGCAATGGTTTGATTAACTCCGACTACCGGCGCCTGGAAGACTGGGCCCATAAACTCAGCGAGTGGAATCTGCCCGAAAATTACTTCTTCCCCCATCAGCCCGATAATATCCTCGCGCCGGAGGCCGCCGCCTGGTTTGTAGACCACCTGCACGCCCAGGGCCAGTCGGAGACGCGCGGACCACAACCTGACGCCGGCCCGCCACAGATGAGTTTGTTCTAGGGCAATTTTCCGGAAGCGCCCTACCTTTTGGCCATGCGCAGCCCCTCCACCGCCCGTCGGATCCTCCCCATCATCATCTTCTCCCAGTTCTGCTGTACCTCGCTGTGGTTTGCGGGCAACGGCGTCATGGAGGCGCTCGTGACGACCTTCCAGCTCCCCGCGGCCAGTACCGGCCACCTGACGGCAGCCGTACAGTTCGGCTTTATTCTGGGTACCTTGTTCTACGCCCTCCTGTCGATTGCGGACCGCTTCTCTCCCTCCCGGGTGTTTTTTGTCAGCGCCGTCCTGGCCGCCGGCTTTAATGGCCTGACCGTGTGGGATAACCATAGCCTGTTCAGCCTGCTCCTGCTGCGGTTCGGCACGGGCTTTTTCCTGGCGGGTATCTATCCCGTGGGTATGAAGATCGCGGCGGACTATTATGACCGGGGACTGGGAAAATCTCTGGGATACCTCGTCGGTGCTCTCGTATTGGGCACCGCCTTCCCGCATTTACTGCGGGGAGCCGGAGAATCGCTCCCCTGGAAGAGTGTACTGCTGGTCACTTCCGGACTGGCCATCCTTGGGGGCCTGCTGCTGCAATTACTGGTGCCCGACGGCCCCTTCCGAAAAGCGGCGCAAAAAATTGATCTGACCAACGTAGTCACGGTATTCCGCGACCGCAAGTTTCGGGGCGCCGCCTTCGGTTACTTCGGTCACATGTGGGAGCTTTACACCTTCTGGGCCTTCATTCCCCTCGTGCTCCTCGAATATTTTGGTCAGCGGGGCCTGGAGGTTAACATCTCGCTCTGGAGCTTTGCCATCATTGCGGTGGGAGGACCGGCCTGCGTGATCGGCGGATACTGGTCGCTACGGGCTGGCCCCGCCCGGGTAGCGGGCCTGGCCTTATCCGCCTCCATGCTCTGCTGCCTCCTCTCTCCCCTCTTTCTCTGGTTGGCACCGCCGATGCTTCTCCTGCTTTTCCTCCTGTTCTGGGGTATGGTGGTCGTGGCGGACTCCCCCCTATTCTCCACCCTCGTGGCGCGGCATGCACCCACGGAAATTCGGGGAACGGCCCTGACGGTGGTGAACTGCATCGGCTTTGGCATCACCATTTTCAGTATCCAGCTCCTGAATTACCTGAGCGTCTCCTCTCCCTACCATTATCTTCTCCCCCTACTCGCCCTCGGACCGGTACTGGGACTGGCGGCCTTGAGGAAGTTATTGAGATCAGCCTGACGAGGAGAGGCCTATTCGTTGTTGGATGAATTATTTTTTGTGCGGAGCACAGGTGCCAAACAAGTTGGTGGTACCGCCTTGTTTCGCTGTCTTGAAGACAGAGGAGTTCTGTCCGCTGGCCCCTGAAATTCACCTTTATTCTATGGCCTCAAGAATTTCCTTCATCTGCTTATGAGCTTCTTTAAATGTGTCTGCGCATACGGTAATCGTGGTGTTGGTGCCGTTAACCACGGTGGAGACCGTTATGCAGGAAGAACCCATTTGTGCCTGAAGCGTAGCTCCGGCAGTATTGATGGTGGAGCTGGTGAACACTCCACAGAATAGAAACGCAAGGGTAAGTAGGGTTGCCTTCATGGATATACTAATTAATAAATTAATAAACATAAATATACATTATTCCCCCATTTAATTGGTAATGGCATTATTCTCCTTGTTCATTAGTTCGGTCGCGTGTTTTCGTCTCCATAAATATTTACCAGCACCAATTTTTTCAATCATGGTGACGAATGTTATTTTCAGCAAGCGTATTCCTGTCGCACTACGAAAAAGTTTGGTCCTTCCTACATCATTTCCATCGTTACCCTATGTCGAACGACCGTAAAAAGCGCTTTGCCCGCCTTGCCTTTGGCCTGAACGGTGCACTGTTCCTACTCGCCAGCTTTAGCGCCCTGCAGGACGACAAGCCGCTCCTCTTCGCCGTTCAGCTTATCGCCGGAGTCGTCAACCTCCTCGTGCTGGCCTTCAGTCGAAAACCCGGCGCCGTTCGCCGACTCAACTACCTCACCTTTATCATGAACTTCGTCGTGGCCCTGGCCGTGGCCCAGGACTACCGAAGCGGCGGAACGGACTACCTGCATTATGTTTGGTACCTGGTGGCCCTGTTCTCGATCGTGGCCCTCGTCGTCGTTCTTCGCAAGGAACGGAAAACCGCTGCCCAAAACTGAGGGGATTCCCCAAAAAATGCCTCCGTTTTTGGTACATAAACACAACGACACCAAACAAAAGAGGTAATACCATCATTACTCGATCGTATTCCAGCCCTGCACACCTATGGTAAAAAAGTTACTCACCCACGGCATTCAGAAATTCATCCAGGTTGAAAGCTTTAGTGGTCTCCTCCTGTTTGGGGCCACCATACTGGCCATCGTCTGGGCCAACTCCCCCTGGGGCTACCTGTACGAATCGCTGTGGGGCTATGAGCTGGGCGTACAGGTCACCAAATTTGAGCTCATCAAACCACTCATCCTGTGGGTGAACGATGGCCTGATGGCCATTTTCTTTTTCCTCATCGGGCTGGAAATCAAACGGGAACTCATGGTGGGAGAACTCAATTCCGCCAAGAAGGCCGTGTTCCCCGTGCTGGCCGCCATCGGCGGCATCGCCCTCCCCGGACTGATCTTCGTGTTCCTGAACGGCAATCCCGAAACCCTGAAGGGCTGGGCCATTCCGATGGCTACCGACATCGCTTTTTCCCTGGCCATCATTAAATTACTGGGAGACCGCGTTCCCCTTAACGCCAAAATCTTCCTGACGGCCCTGGCCATTGTGGATGACCTGGGTGCCGTGATGATCATCGCCATCTTCTACAGTACGGGGATCAAGTGGACCCTCATCCTCATCGCGATGGGTTTACTGGCCGTGCTGTACGTATTGAGTTATCGGGACCTGTTCTCCAAACACCTGCTGCTCCTGGTGGGCATTGCCGTCTGGACGCTTTTCCTCAAGGCCGGCATCCACCCCACCATCGCCGGGGTACTGCTGGCTTTTGCCGTTCCCATCCGGCAAAAAATGCGTTTCTCGGACTTCGCCGCTTCCCTGGATGACATCACTAATCGACTACGGCTAACCAATGACCCGGATTCCTCAGTCCTCACGGACCAGCAAATCGGCTACATCGATGAATTGGACGAATGGACCAACGAGGTGCAGTCTCCCCTACAGTATCTGGAACACAAGTTACACGATTGGGTAGCCTACCTCATCATGCCCATTTTTGCCCTGGCCAACGCTGGCGTCACCCTCTCCGCCGGAAGCAGCCTCAACCTCAACCTGGTCCTGACCATCGCCGCTGCGCTCGTCATTGGTAAGTCCCTGGGTATTTTCGGCATGTCAAAGGTCGCGCTGGCCACCGGCGTGTCCACGCTCCCGGAAGGCGTTTCTCAACGTCAGATTTGGGGGGTTTCTCTGCTGGCGGGCGTTGGGTTCACCATGGCCATCTTCATCGCCAACCTCGCCTTCCGCGATAATCCCACCATGCTCGACTCGGCTAAAATTGGCATCCTCATCGGATCTCTCCTCGCCGGATTCCTGGGCTACCTCATTCTACGTGCCAGTGCCCACCGGGGTAATCCGGATGAGTCATCCGTCACCTCCTAGGATCAGCCAGCGTTAGTTGGTCGTAAAAAAGTTATGCTGTATTTAGCATTGCCCCCCTGGCTTCCTACCTTGCACCTGCCTCTGGCAAAAATTCGGATGCTAACCGCTGTTCGTATCCGTCGTCCTTAAACTGACCACCAAAAGCAGTGCGAAATGAAAGAATACCCGCTTATTCCGCGTGACATCAGCTGGCTGTCCTTCAACCACCGCGTGCTCCAGGAGGCCAAGGACGAAAGCCTCCCCCTGTTTGAACGGATTAAATTCCTGGCCATCTACAGCTCTAACCTGGATGAATTTTTCCGGGTCCGGATGGCCAACCACCGCAACCTGCTCAGGGTAGGCAAAAAGACCAAAAAGGAACTGGACATCAGCCCCAAGCAGACCGTCCGGACCATCCAACGCATCGTCAACCGCCAGCAGGAAGAATTCAGCCGGATTTTCGAGAAGAAAATCATCCCCGAGTTGGCCCGCCACGGAATCTTTCTCAAGCGTCGACTCGACCTGAATGAGGAAGAACTTGAATTTGCGGAAAGTTATTTTCGGGAGAATATGTTGCCCTACGTGCAACCCGTACTCCTCATCAAGGACATGGTTCGTCCTTTCTTGAATAACGCCCAGATTTACCTGTCCATCCTCATGAAGGAAAAGGATAGTGGGAAATCTGCCACGGCCATCGTCAAAATCCCCAGTGATTACCTTCCCCGGTTCATTGAGCTTCCCAGTCGGGACGGCACGCGCAACCTGATCATGTTGGACGACATGGTCCGCCACTCCGTCTCCTGGATGTTCCCGGGCTACGAAATTGAAGATACTTACAGCATCAAACTCACCCGGGACGCCGAACTGTACATCGACGACGAATTCAGTGGCGACCTGCTGTCCAAAATTAAGGCCAGCCTCAACCGCAGAAGTATCGGGCCCGCCAGCCGCTTCGTCTACGACCGGACCATGCCCGAAAACCTCCTGGAATACCTGCAGGAAACCTTCGAGTTGGAGCGGCTGGACATCCTGGCGGAAGGACGCTACCACAACAATTTTGATTTCTTCAAATTCCCGGATTTCGGGAGAACCAAGCTACAGAATCCTCCCCAGCCCCCCCTGGTCTACCCCGCCCTGGAAGAAACGGAAGATTTCTGGGGGGCGATCCGGGAACGCGATCACCTGATCCACTTCCCCTACCATAGTTACGAATCGGTCGTCCGCTTCTTTGAGGAAGCCTCCGTCGACCCCTCCGTGACCCACATCAAGATCGTACAGTACCGGGTGGCCAAAAAGTCCCGGATCATGCAGGCCCTCATGCGGGCCGTGGAAGCGGGCAAACAGGTAAGCGTATTCATCGAGGTCAAAGCACGCTTTGACGAAGAAGCGAACCTCAAGTGGGGCGAACGCCTCGAACAGGCGGGCGTCCACGTACACTACAGCTTCCCCGGCGTCAAGGTCCACTCCAAGCTCGCCCTGGTCCGCCGCATCGAAGACGGGAAGGAAGCCATTTACAATTACCTCAGCACGGGTAATTTCCACGAGGATACCGCAAAAATCTATTCCGATTTCGGCGTCTTCACGGCAGATGAACGGTTAACGAGCGAGGTGTCCCGCGTTTTCAGCTTTCTGGAAAACGTGAAGGTTCCCGAAGCTCCCTTCGAGCACCTTTTGGTGGGCCAGTTCAACCTGCGGGAGGGGCTGGTCCGACTCATCGACTTTGAAATTGCCGAGGCCAAAGCCGGTCGAACCGCCCAGATGACCCTGAAGATGAACAGTCTGCAGGATCCGGAAATGATCAACAAGTTATACGAAGCTTCCCGGGCCGGTGTTAGAATCAATCTGATCGTGCGCGGCATTTGCTGCCTGGTCCCGGGCCAGAAAGGCGTCAGTGAAAACATCCACGGTATCAGCATCGTCGATCGTTACCTGGAACACGCCCGGGTATTCCATTTCCATCACGCCGGAGACGACCTGGTCTACTTCAGTTCCGCCGACTTTATGACCAGAAACCTCAGTCACCGGATTGAAACGACCTTCCCCATCTACGATCCGGACCTGAAGCAGAAGGTCATTACCTTCATGGATATCCAGCTCAGCGACAACACCAAGGCGCGCCTGCTGAGTGATCAGCAGGGAAATTCCTATTTCCGGGGAGGAAGTGACCTTTCCATTCGCAGCCAGGAAGAGACCTACCACCTCATCAAACGCGAACTCGTCCAGGAAAAGCTGGAAGCCGAGGAAGCAGCCGACAGCCCGGAAAACCAGGGGTAGGTATCCCCGTTTGTGCTGGACAATCCCATTCCCCATGGCCACCTCTCCAAAAAGACCGGTAATGCAATGGCTAAAGGAAGCCCTTTCCCCCCAGCTCGAGGAAAGAGCATTCGCCTGGCTGCCGGACTGGAAACAATTTCGACGCTCCCACGAGCGGGGGTTTAGCTGCATCATCCTTTCGGTAAGTGACTACCCCGACCTGAGTCTCGCGGAGGTCCACCTGGGCGTAAGAATTACCGACTGCGAACAGCTGGTTTTCCCCTACCTCAACGGAGCCCCCGGCTTCCGCAATGAAAGCATGAGCATGGTGACTCCGCTGGGAAAACTGGCCAACATTCATCCCCTGCGGCTAAGCATTACCGACCAAAAATCCGCCCACGCCGCCGCCAAAGAATTTTACACCCAACTTCAGTTAAGGGGTTTTGATCACCTGGAAGTTTTTCAATCCGTCCGGGCCCTCCACCGATTGTACAACACCCATCCGGAAGAACCTCTACCACTGGTGAACAATCAAATCCATCGGTGCTTCCGGGGTGCAGCCCTCGCCTACCTCCGCCAAAGCCCCGATTTCGCCGAACTCTGTAATCAGTACCGTCGGGTGCTCCGCGAACTGTTCGCACCAGAAGATACCCGCCTTCGTTTCGAACGCATGGTAGAAAACCTCAACAGTGCATCCCTAAACTAACCAACCAACAGACCAACAGACCAAAAGACTAACAGACTAACAGACTAACAGACTAAATTACCAACAGACCAATCCCCCCCTACTCCCACTGCGCGGTCACGTACCGATAGGTAAGTACGGCTTTGATCTGAGAGAAGGCCAATTTAGCGACGGTCAACCTCGCCTTCTGGAGGGACTGTTCCCGACTATTGAGCAGAAACTGGGTGCTCTCCCCGAGGGAAAAAAGTCTGCGCTCGGCCTGCAACAATGCCTCCGCCTGCCGGCCCAAATCCTGTCCCGCCGCCAGCTGGCTATCGTACTGCCGGACGGCGTCCCGGTAAGCGTCGGCCTTGGTAATCAAAGCCTGTTGCTTGGCGTCGATTTTGGCCGTGCTTTCCGTTATTTTGAGTTGGCCGAGTTGGACGTCTCCCCGCGCTTTGCGGTTAAAGATTGGATAGCTGAACTTGGCGTCAAGTTTGTAGGCGCGGGTGAAAAACCCGCCGTTTTCTCCGCCAACCGGAACCGGGGAAATGTCAAAACCATCACCAAGCAGATAGTAGCCTACGTCCAGTTTTGGTTTGAGCTTTTCCCGTTTCAGCCTTTGTTCCAACTGGGTCTGGGCCAGCGCAATTTGCTTTTCCAGCAGGTCCGGGTGCTGCATAAGCCAGCCGCCGGCTTCGGGGATGCTCGTCCAACGATCGTCCAGGGTGAGGGGCCGGGTATTTTCGTCCATGGGCCAGTACAACTCATTGAAGGCCTGCCGCGCCAGGCGGGCGTCCACTTCGGCCTGCTGGACGGTCAACCGCTGGGTACCCAGTGACACGTAGACCTCCAGGGTATCCACTGCCGGTTTGTCTCCCTGTTCAAAAAGCCCCTGGGTGTCGCGAAACCGCTGTTCGATCAACCGCAACGTCTCCCGGTTGATTTCCAGGATGCGTTCCGTGTAGGCCCAGTCGGCAAACCGCAGCGCCAGGTCGTAGCGGAGTTCGTTTCGGATGATGTTGGCGTCCGCGCGGTTGCGGTCCACTTCCAGGTCACCCTGCCGCAAATCCGTTCGGGTTTCGTCCACCAGCAAGCCCTGCAGCAGGGGCAGCTTGACGGCCAGGTAGGCCTGGCCGGCGCTGGGCACCACCAACTCGTCGTTCAGGTAGGTTCCGTCGGCGAACTGGTAGCCAGCACTGAATTTCAGGGCCGCCGGACTCTGCCATTCAACGCCCGCTTCGCCGTAGTCAAAGTATTCCGTTCCCTGGAATTGCTTTCGGTCATAGGTGGAAAACAGCTTGGGGTCCAGGTTTCCCCGGGAACGCATCAGGGCTGCCGGACCGCGCTCTTCCACGGCATTGGCCATGATCCCGAGCGGGTGGTTCTCCAGGGCCCAGTTGACGGCCTGGTCCAGGCTCAACTGTAGCGGAGCACTCTGGGCCACCATTGGTGCCTTCGGCGCAAACAGGATTACGACCGAAAACAATAAGCATTTCCAGACTCTCATCATTTTACCACACGCGTTTTTGGTGCCTTGGTTTTTACCTCCTCACTTTCTCCGGCATCCTGGTAGTAATCCGGCGGGAAGGCATTCAGTTGCCGCCAGAGTTCGTACCATACCGGTACGGTTTCGAGGAGAGCAACGCCCTCTGCTCCGGAGCCCGGCCGCAATGCGGCGGGCCAGTCTCTTCCGTCGTCGGAAGGCCCCACCAATACCCGATAGCGTCCTTTGCTATCAATAATGTTGTCTACCGCAACTACCTCCCCAACGAAAGTACCGTAACTAAGGCCGGGCCAGCCACTGAAAAAGACGGCCGGCCAGCCATCGAACAGGAAACGGACTTGCTGCCCCTGTCGTACCAGGGGCAGGTTAAAGGGCTCCACGAAAATTTCTACCGCCGCCGTAAACTGTGACGGTAAAATACTTACCACGGCGTCTCCTTCCTTGACCGTCTCCCCAATCCCGGGGGTGAGTACCTTGGCGACGATTCCGTCCTGGGGCGCCAGGATGTAGTTATATCCTTGCCGGATGCTGTAATTGGATTCCTGAATCTGAAGTTTAGCCACGTCCCCAACACTATTGTAATAAGAGGTCAAAGCACTGGCCCGATCACTCATCGCCTTGGCAATTTTCCCCTGGTAGGTGGGCCCAACGTTGTTAATTTCAATTTGGGCCTGTTCTACGTCGGTTCTGGCCTGGTCCAGCTCGTTGGCAATTTTTACGTACTTGGCGTTAGCTTCCTGCTCCTTGAGCCGCTTGGCTTCCAGGTCGGTGAGTGGCTTAAGGCCCTCAGTGACCAGCGTGTCTGACCGCCTCCGCTGATACTCCGCAATACTCACCTGCACCTCCTGTTGGGCCAGATCGGCCTGCAGGGTATTGACCTTCAGTTTACTCTGCGCAAGTTTATTTCTCGCCAGTTCGAGTTTGTTCTGTTGTTCCCGACGGAAGTTTCTGATCTGTTCATCTAGCGCGGCCACCTTTTCCAGGTACCCTCCGGCACTGTTGGATTTTGCCTGCCGCATCTCAGCGGTACGGGGGACGATCTCCGGGTCCAGGTATTCCGGTTTGATTTCACTCAGGCGGGCAATGGTGTCACCGAAGCTGACCGTATCCCCCTCAAAAACGCGCCACTCCTCGATCCTGCCGGGAATCGTGGCGTGCACCGTCTGGGGACGGAAGGCCGGATCGAGTGCCGTCACGGTACCCTTAGCCCGGAAGTTCTGCACCCAGGGGAGGAACATCATGATGATCCCGATGATCGCGAGGGCAACGATCCAGCGGCGGAAGAGCTTTTGCCCGTCGGGCAGGTCGACCCGTTCCAGTGCCGTGAGCCCCATGCCCTTGACGTTATTTAATACCCGTTGATTCGATAAATTCAACATAGTCAATTACCTGTTTCGTGAGCAATCGATAGGATTAGTTCATTTATTCTGGCCTGCGGCAGGTGCCGTGCTGGTTCCTCAAAAGCCAGCTGCCGGGAAGGATGCTGTTCAACATTGCTCCCTGCTGATGGCCCCGGCACCCGCGTAGCCAAAAAGAAAATCGCAACGTTTTCCAATTTCCTCCTGGCCCCGGGAATTTAGATCGCCTCCGCATCCCAGATGGGTTTAAAGGCCGGCTCGGCCAGTACGGCCTCCGGCTTATCGTGGGCCAACAAACGACCACGGCGCAAGACCGCCACCCGATTACACTTGCGCACCACGTAAGGATCATTGCTGACGATGACCAGCGTCCAGTTTTGTCGCGGATCGGTCAGGTCATCAATGATGCTGTTCCGGATGCCCGGCTCGATGCGCTCCAGAACGTTCCCCAGCACCAACAGCCGCGGCTTGCGGACAATGGCCCGGGCTACCAGCAGGCGGGTGCGCACCGACCGGGGAACGTTGAGTCCCTCGGCCACCAGTTCGGTTTCGTAACCATCGGGTTGCTCGGAAACCCACTCCGACAGGCGAGATATTTGCAAGGCCCACTGGATGTCGCTGAAATCGACGTCCGGATGCCCCAGACAAATATTATCAATCAGGCTCCCGGGGATAATGTCTTCCTGCGGGCTGTAATCACCGATGGCCCGCCGCAATTCATCCAGATTCAGGTTGCCGAAGGGGATATTATTGAAGGTAAGCCGCCCCTCAAAGTCAAATCGCAATCCCGCCAGGATTTGTACCAACGTACTGCGTCCGGAGCGATTGAATCCGGCAATGCAGACATTCTCGTTGGCCTCGACGTCAAGGGAGATGTTGTTCAGTGCCTTGTCGCCACTTTGTCCGTACTCAAAGGTGAGGTTGCTCACGGTGACGGCCATGCCCTTACCCGTATCGACGGTACTGAAGAGAAGCTCTCCAGAATCTTCCAGGGGAAGATCCGTCACCACACTGATTTTCTCGACGCCCGTAAGGGTGTCATAAATCACGTCCAGGGTAAAGATCAGTTTCTCGGCGTTGCTCACGATGGCCAGGATGACGATCTCCGCCGCCACGAACTGACCGATATTGATTTGGTTGTCAATCACCAGGATTCCTCCCAGTAGCAAAAAGCTCGCCGTAACCAGGGCCTGAAAGACCACCAGTCCACCGTAGTGGAAGAGTAGCACCCGGAAGTGCGCCCCACGGGCGTCCAGGTAACCCCCCAGCAGGTCATTGGTGCGGCGCATCGTCAAACGCTCCCCTCCCGCCAGCTTGAAGGTGTTGTTCGCCCGGGCAATATCTTCCAGCCAGCTGGCCACCTTATACTTGAATTTGCTCTCCTTCAGGCTGGTCTGCAGCCCCGTGGGAGCCACGGCCCGCATCAGAAAGAAAAGTAACAGGGCCAGGGCCAGGCCAAAGGCCGCGAAGAAGGGATGATACAGGGATACCAGCACCAAACCAAAAATGATCTGCATTACGGCACCGCTGAAATCCATGAGGATTTTGGGTAACCCCTTTTGAATGGTCAGGGTATCAAAGAAGCGGTTGACCAGTTCCGGGGGGTAGTGGTTGGCCAATTCCTGCAACTTGATGCGCGGCAACCGGTAGGCAAACTCAAAGGAGGCCCGGGAAAATAAGCGGCGTTGCAAAGTCTCCGCAACCACGTACTGCATAACCTTGAGTACCCCCACAAAAACGGTACCCAGGGTTACGACCAATACCAGAATTACCAAAGATGCGTTAAATTCACCCCCGGCGATGAGGTTGATAATGGCCTGAACCCCCAGGGGGCCCACCAGCGCAATCAAACCCACCAGGATCGCATACAGGTAGATATAGGATATCTCTTTACGATCCTGACTGAACAGCCGAATGAGTCGGCGCAGCGGAGTAAGTGGTGTGGTGGTCATGAATTATTCAATTAAAAAGAACATCGATAGTAATGCTATCAAACAAAAATAGTTTTACTTCGTTGAAGAAATTATGGCAATCGAAGTACGCATACTTCCTTCTGAGGAACTGTCTTTACGTGATCCCCAACAAACGGACCTGGGGAAGAGGATCATCTGTCAATCCATTGAGCTGCTTGATGAGATTGGATTAGAGGCCTTCACCTTTCGTAAACTAGCCGAACGGCTGGGTAGTGCGGAAGCCAGTATTTACCGCTATTTCAGCAGTAAACATCAGCTCTTGCTTTACCTGGTGAACTGGTACTGGGACTGGGTCCATTACCTCGTTAACCAGGCCGTGGCCCAGGAGCATTCTCCCTACGCCAAAGTGCGGGCGGCCATCGGTGCACTGACCAAGCCCTTTGTCTCCAACCCCGCCGTAGATTACATTGACGAGCACTTATTGCACCGGGTTGTCATCAACGAGGGGTCAAAAGCTTATCACACCAAGTCAGTAGATAAGGAAAACAGCAAAGGATTGTTCTTGGGATACAAAACTTTATCCGAAGACATTGCGGATATTTTCCTGGAAATCAACCCGGATTTCCCCTATCCCCGCACCCTGGCCACCTCCCTTTTTGAGATGGCCCACAACAATCCCTACTTCGCCGAGCATCTCCCCCGCCTCACCGACCTGAAGGCCGACGATAACCTGAGTGAGAAGATGGAAGCCATGCTTTTCTTCTGGGTAGAACGGCTGGTGGGTGCAGAAAAAGAAGTTGCTGCGCCCTCCGAAAACGCCGTCACCCCCAAAGTCTCCACTTCCTTATGAAGATTATCCAGCACCCGGACATTCCGAAGCCGGCCGGCCACTACAGTCCCGTGATCGAGCACCAGGGCGTGCTTTACGTATCCGGACAACTGCCCCGCCACCCCGACGGCAGCATGCCGGAAGACATCGAAGCCCAGACCCGGCTGGCGATGGACAAAATCCGCAGCCTACTGCGGGCCGCCAACAGTGATCTGGACCACTTACTGCAGGTGAGAATCTATATCCCCGACGTATCGCTGTGGGGCGACGTGAATACCGTATACGCCGACATCATGGGAGGTCATCGCCCCGCTCGCTGCGTTGTCCCCAGCCGGGAGCTGCACCACGGTTGCCTGATCGAAATTGAAGCGGTAGCGGCCGTCCGTCCCGCTTAATCAAGGGCCTTTCCCTTTACTCAAACGCCACCGGTTGGGGTAAGTCTGCATAGCAGGGCAGGTCAGGTTTTTTAGTCGGCGCGTTAAAGAAGGCATTGGCCGCTTCCATGGCGCAGGGATTAGACCAGTTGGTAATGGGGCCGTGGGTCCAACCCGGAAAGTTAAGTTGATGGCTATTGGGTAGGGTTTTGCTCATTTCCTCGGCCCACTTCGGGGGGGTAATCGCGTCGTAGGTCCCGGTGATGAACAGTACCGGTACGTCGCTCTTCACCGGCACGTTTTCCCGGGCCGCGGCGGCATCTACGCCCCAACTGCGGCATACTTCATAGGAAAAGACCAGGGGGGAGCGGTCACGGAGTAAATCATGCTTGTTGCGTTCTTCCTTCACGGCGGCGGGAGTGGTAAAGGCCGTTTCCTCCGCGCACCATACCGAAAGGCGCATCCCCATCCCTTCACCCGTCGAACCGCCGCCGGCCAGTTGTCGGGCCTGGTCTTCCAACAAGGATATATCGCCGGCCATCAGGGCCGCCATTTGTCGCGGAATGCCGGGCACTTCCCCCGTCGAGATCCCACTCAGCAACTCAATGACCTCAACGGCCGAAAAGGTGAATGTTTTCTGAGGTTCCCGGTCCCCTACCCGGACCACCACGGGACGTTCGTTCAGGGTCTTCAGGTAATCCGTAAACCGTTCCTCCAGATCGGGATAGGCGGCCGCGCAGTCGGGGTTATCGGCGCAATCACGAAAGATTTGCCCCAGCAATTCCATGAGGTTAGTGGAGCTTGAAGCGCCCCAACTGGCCGCCAACGGCAGCGCGGAATCCATCACCACGCTACGGAGTCCATCGGGGAACTCACGCATCATCACCTGGGCGATCTTGGTGCTGTAAGAAGTTGTCAGGAGGTTAATTTTTTCCAGCTTCAGGGCTTTCCTGAGGTCTTCAATGTCCTGCGCGATGGCCAACGTCCGGTAGGCGTTGAGGTCAACCCCGGTCTTTTCGAGGCGGTCCCGGCACGCGGTGGCCGCCGCGACGTAGGCGGCATTCCATTCCTCCGCACTGGCCTGGGTGCCCGCAAGCTGATCACTCACTTGTCCCCATTCCGGGCAGGCCAGGTGCGGCCTGGCGTAGCGGGTACCCCGCTGCTCGAAGAGGATGAGGTCCCGGTCGTCCAGATATCGATAATACTTCATGTAAGCCGCCGCCGAAAGGGAACTACTCCCGGGACCACCAAACGTGAGCACCACCGGATCGGGAGCTGGGTTTGCGGAGCGGCTTTGGAAGCGGTAGACGGGTAGCTTCAATTGCCGGCCATTTGCCCGATCCCGGCTTTCCGGAACCGTCAGGTACCCGAAAGTATAGGGCGTTTCCTTGTTGGGCATGACGGGGGGTTTGCGGGCAATTTCAAAGCGGGGAACGGCCCCTTGCTCGGTAACCGGGCGGGTACAAGCACCAAAAACAGACAGGATAAAAAGACAAAGGAGTAAGCGCATGAAGCAGTTGGTTTTGGCCAAACCTAGCGGGATTCTGGTCGGATAAAACCTCAATTGGCTAATTGAGACCAATTCAGTCGCGCAAATTTTCCAAAAGTTGCTGCTTCACCTTGCCCGGCGTCGTTCCGGTGAATTTCTGCACCGCCCGGTGAAAACTGGCTTTGGAGTTAAAGCCCGCCGAATAGGCCAGACTCACCATGGTATAGCGCTCCAGGTTATCCGGGGTAAGGGCTTGTTTCCAGGCCCGTAGTCGCCACTGGTTAATGTAATCATTGAAGCGGTTGCCCACCACCTCATTGAGGCATTTACTCACCAGATAGGGCTTAACCTCCAACCGTTCGGCCAGCGCCGCAAGGGTAAGCTCCGGGTCCCGAAACGGCTCCTCCTCCCGCATAAGTTGGTCGAGCCGACCGGCCAGGGCCAGTACCGTATCGTCCGCTGCCCCGGGTACCCGCTCCCGGCCCGGTCGAGCGGCGATTCGCCCCAGGGCCTCAATCCCCAACCAGTAAGTCAGCACCGCAATGCCCACCAGAAAGGGATAATAGTAGTACTTGGTAAAAAAGTAGTAGAAGGTCTCAAAACTGCTGTCAAAATCCACCAGAAAATCTCCGAGCATCACCACCAGGACCACCGTAAAGTACCACCGGAAGATCCGGACTACCCGCCAGATCCAGGCCACCTCCGGCTCCGCCCGCCGTGCCGTCAGGAGCTTTTCCGACCGTAGGCAATAGTAGATAATCAAACCACTCGCGATCAGGTACTTCGTGGGATAGTTCATCCAGATGACGTAACCCCAGAACCCCGCCCAGGAAAGGCTTTCGCGGGTACCGTCCCAGTAAAAGTTTTGGGTGCGCACAAAATTACTGATGACAAACTCCACGGCAACGGGCAACAGCACCGGCCAATGCCTCCACGAAAGCCGAAAATCCGGCTTCATCCATCCGCTGACGAACAGGAATAGCAGGGGGCCATAAATCCAGTTGCAGTCGTTGAGGACATGATACCAAAAGTCATACCGCCCCAGTCCGAACAGTTGGAGAATCTCAACGCCCAACCGGTAAGACAGCATCAACAACAGGGCAACCAGGAACAGGGGAGCCTGATCTCCGGCTTTGCGCCGCCAGAAGATCAGGGCTGCGTAGACGATGCCCTGGATGGCTCCCAGGGAAAGGACAACTAACAGTATTATGGTTGAAGGGGCCACAAACGAATATTCCTCCACAAGGTACCGAATCCCCCTTTTCTTTTTGAGATCAGGGCGTGGCCGCAGGTGCCATAAATTTTGGTGGTGCCATCACCTTTGGTGCGCGACGGCTTTCTCCTTCCCGTGCTCCCCACCCTATCTTTGCCGCATGAAATTTTCGGACCTCAACCTGAACTCCTCCCTCCTCAACGCCCTGGACGACCTGGGGCTGGAGCACCCGACGGCCATCCAGGCCAAAGTGTTCTCCCCCATCATGGCGGGAAAGGACGTGGTGGGCATTGCCCAAACCGGAACGGGCAAAACCTTCGCCTACCTGCTCCCCAGTTTACGGTTGTGGAAGTTCACCAAGTCCCCTCACCCCCAGATTCTCATTGTCGTCCCTACCCGCGAGCTGGTGATGCAGGTAGTGGAGGAAGTGAAAAAGCTGACCACCTACATGAGCGTTGAGGTGGTGGGCGTTTACGGCGGAGCCAACATCAAGACCCAGAAGGCGGAGGTCGAAGTTGGTGTGGACGTCATCGTAGGCACCCCGGGGAGGCTGGGCGACCTCCTCAAAGACGGCGTGCTGAAGCTCAAACAAATCAAACGCGTCATCCTCGACGAAGTAGACGAAATGCTCGACCGGGGCTTCCGGGCTCAACTCAACGACATCATCGACTTCCTGCCCCCGAAGCGCCAGCACCTCATGTTTTCGGCCACCATGACGGAAGAGGTCATGGGTATCATTGAACAGTTCACGGATTATTACGACGAAATTGAAACGGCGCCCTCCGGCGCGCCCCTCGAAAACATCGAGCAGTACTACTTCGAAGTCCCAAATTTCAACTCCAAAGCCAACCTCCTGGAGCATTTACTCCGGAACCACCCCGAGATGAAAAAGAACCTCGTCTTCGCGGGCACCAAACGCATGGCCGACGCGCTCTACGAACGCCTCTACCCCGTGTTTGAAGAGCGCCTCGGGGTCATCCACGCCGATAAGTCTCAGAATTACCGCTTCAATACTGTCGGGGCTTTTGATGAGGGGACCATCCAGACCCTCATCGCCACCGACCTGGTGGCCCGCGGACTCGACGTATCCTCCGTCACCCACGTGGTCAATTTTGACGTATCCGAATCGCCGGAGAAACACGTTCACCGCATCGGGCGTACGGGCCGCGCCGCGGAGCGCGGCGTAGCCATCAGCTTCGTCTCCGGAGAGGAGCAGGCGGCCTTCGCCGCCATCGAGGAACTGATGGGCCAAAGTATTCCGCAGCACTCCCTCCCCGAAGGCGTCGTCATCACGGATGAACTGATCGACCTGGAACGGGATCCCTTCTTCGTCCCCGACGACGGTCCCGCCCTCGAAGTCGACCCGGAACGCGCGGCCTTTCACGAGAAGAAGGAGAAAAACCAGAAGGTCAATAACAAGCTGCGCCGGCGGGATAAAATGGCCCTGAAATACAAGAAACCCCAAACCCGCGGGCAAAAGCCCCGGGGTAAGAAAAAGAAGCGGAGGAAGTAGGCTTTTGAATCAGGCCTACCGCTTCACAAACCTCCTGGCCACCACTTCGCCATTCTCTTCCCAACGCAGTAGGTAGATCCCCGCCGGGAGTTCCGCAACGGAAACCCGCTGAACATCATCGTTAAGCACCACCCGCTTTACCAACCTTCCCCGCGCGTCCAGCACCTGTACTTGATCGGTAAGTTGATCGGCCGGGGGTAATCCGGAGATGATCAGTTCCTCCGCTACCGGATTGGGAAAAAGCCGAACCTCATCGGGTTGGTCAATTCCGGCCGTAGCCAGAGGGGAATACGTGAAGGTACCGTCGAAATCCGTCTGCCGGACCCGATAGACGTTGAGGGTGCTTCCGGGTGCGGTATCCGTAAACCGGTAGGTTTGATTCCCCTCTGCGGTGCCGGCACCGGCCAGAGTGCCTAATGCCCGGAACGACTGTCCCCCGTCCGTGGAACGCTCCACGGTATACCGATCGTTATCCACCTCCGAGCTGACGGCCCACTGCAGATCAATCACTTTATCCCGGGGCGTAGCGGTCAGGTGAAGCCATTCTACGGGAAGGGTGAACCCGGGCAGCGTGTATCCGCGCTGGGTAAGGATGGTGTGGACCTTCATGCGGTCCTCGTTGGAGTACCCCAGGTTTCCGGCGGCTTCGTAAACCGCCACGGCGGCGTCATTCTGGTTGGCTCCACCGTTGGTCATCGCAATGCCCTCCCAGAAAATGAGGTCGGTTTTTTCCTTTCCCAGGGCATCCCAGACCAGCATCATGGAGGTAGCCCACAGCTGGCCACTGGCGTGAATGGACCCCGACAGCCCCGCAGGATAGGTATTGCTGATGTTGGTCACCCGCCCGTTCCAGAATTGATTATGCCCGTCCCAGTTGAAGACCCAGTTGTACTGGGGGTCTCCGGGAGACCAAAGCCCCAGCGACCGGTTGTAGGATACCGCCCAGTAGTCTCCGCTGCCTTCGCTGAGACCCTGGTTGTTCGACAGGCCACCACCGGTGATCCAGTCGTGCAGTCCGTGGCCGAGTTCGTGGTGGATGACGTCCGAATCTTCCGCGTCGTCCACTCCCCCATCTCCGAAGGCCAAGCGCTGGTTGCCCGGAGAGTAATAGGAGTTATCCGCATTGTTCAGTCCCGAAGGGTCCACCCGCACGCCAGTGGAATAGGCCGTAGGCCGGACGTTGATGCCCAGGACGTCATTTAAGTACCGCATCGAAGCATCAATGTGGTAGTAGACGTTCACGGCTTCAAAGGAATTATCGTCCCGGTCGCCCGTCCAGTCGGGGGAAGACTGAGAGAAAGTGCCCCGAAATGGGCTCTCAAAATCTACAATTTCGCACCAGGGGCCCTTCAGCTGATACTGTCCTCCGGACTGGGTAATGTCCAGCAATACCACTTGTCGTTGCTCGGCAATGAGAGCTGCGTTCGCGTTGTCGTTATTGTCCGAGTAATTCCCACCGTAAGACACCCCCGCCGTTGAAAGGGGGTCGGGGTCAAAAACCTTACCCGTACCGGAGACGCGGAGGCTCATCGGCGGGTGCCAGTCGTCTTCGTGATCGTGGCTACCCGCATAGAGGGCCGTGTCTTCGGCCTTCAGAATTTCTCCGGTCTGGGCGTCTACGAATACTTCCCAGTGTCCCTGGGGGCGCTCCGTGGTGATCACGGTCCGCCACACCAGCCGAATGCCCGCCCGGGTTTCCGCCACCCGCAGTTCCCGGTCTTCGTAGCTGATGTTGCCGTCTACGTTCAGGTAGTCGATGGCCGCCTGGCGGGCGGCCGCTCCGGTGAGCTGGGGCTGCACACTCGCGAGGTTAATGTCGTACAGGAAAGTATTCATCACAAACCCCACCTGTCCGTTCGGGCGCAGGGATACCGTCAGTTCCCCGCCGTGAACCGGCACGCCCCGATATTCCTGTCGCAGACGCACGGTGGTCGCCGCCCGTCCTTCGCGCACCAGGTGGAGGCGTAAGTCGGCCAGGTCGGCCTCCCGGAAGCCAAAAGTTGCTCGTGCCTGCCGGAGATAATTTCTCGCTTTAGCCTCTGCGTCCTGCCCCACCGTGGGCGTTCCGACGGCATACAGGGCCACGGGCCGTTGATTGTCCATCCGAACGCGCCGGTCATCCAGGCGTTGGGTGGCCGGTTCCGGCACTTTCCCGAATTCCAGGGCGGAAGTGGGCACGGGCTTTTGTGCGAACAGAAAGGTTGGCAGGGCCAATAACAGCCCCACGCCCAGCAAGCGGTACGAAGTGGTCATCTTAATTAGTGTCTTCTTCAAAAATCGTCCCAATATGGATATTCCTGTTCCATTTGGGGGCAAATTCGCCTGGAATTGACTGCTTTGCGACGCACAATGTCCCGTTATGGGATCATCTCCAGGCCTTGTAGGCGTTGATCAGGCCATTGGTACTCGAGTCATGACTTTGCACCTGCGCGCCGTCGCCCAACTCCGGCAGAATGGCTTTGGCCAGCTGCTTGCCGAGTTCGACGCCCCACTGGTCAAAACTGTAGATGTTCCAGATCACCCCCTGGACGAAAATTTTGTGCTCGTACAGGGCAATGAGTTGCCCCAGGACGTAGGGTGTGATTTGGCGCACCAGAATGGAATTGGTGGGCCGGTTGCCGTCAAAGACTTTGAAGGGCACCAACTGGGCAATTTCTGAATCTGACTTTCCGGCACTTCGCAGTTCGCTGGCGACCTGACTGGCCGTTTTACCGTTCATGAGCGCCTCGGTTTGGGCAAAAAAGTTGGAGAGCAGAATGGCGTGATGGTCGCCAATTGGATTATGCGATACCGCAGGTGCAATGAAGTCGCAGGGAATGAGCCGCGTTCCCTGGTGGATGAGCTGATAAAATGCGTGCTGGCCGTTGGTCCCCGGCTCTCCCCAGATGATGGGGCCCGTTTCGTAGTCGACCGGTTGGCCGTCGCGGTCCACACTCTTTCCGTTGCTTTCCATGTTCCCCTGCTGGAAGTAAGCGGGAAAGCGGTGCAGGTACTGGTCGTAGGGAAGAATGGCTTCCGTTTCGGCCCCAAAGAAGTTGGTGTACCAGATGCCGATGAGGGCCAGCTTCAGCGGCAGGTTCTCTTCCGGAGCGGCGTGGCGGAAATGCTCGTCCATGCTGTGCAGGCCGTCCAAGAGTCCGCTGAAGTGATCAAACCCAACGGTGAGGGCGATGCTCATTCCGATCGAAGAAGACAGGGAATAGCGGCCACCGACCCAGTCCCAGAAGCCAAACATATTCTCCGCAGCAATCCCGAATTCCTTAACGCCTTCGGCATTGGTGGACAGGGCCGCGAAGTGCTTGGCCACGTCGGCCTCACGCCCGCCCCGCTCAAAGAACCACTGCCGGGCGGACCGGGCGTTGGTCATCGTTTCCTGGGTGGTGAAGGTTTTGCTGGCAATCAGGAAAAGGGTGGTTTCGGGATCAACCCGCTTCAGCACTTCCGCCAGGTGGGTGCCGTCGATGTTGCTGACGAAGTAAACCTCACGACCCTCGATCCAGTAGGGCTTGAGGGCCTCCGTTACCATGACCGGCCCCAAATCCGAGCCGCCAATACCGATGTTGACGACCTGCGTCAGGGGCTTGCCGGTATAGCCCGTATGCTCCCCCCGGTGGATGCGGCCACAAAAGGCCTCCATCTGCTTGAGGGTATCCCGGACCGCCGGCATGACGTCCTCACCGTCCACCATGACGGCATGGGTTCCACGATTTCTCAAGGCCGTATGCAGCACGGCTCTGCCTTCGGTACCGTTGATGATTTCTCCGGTGAACATCTTTTCGGTGGCCTCCCGGACCCCACACTCTTCGGCCAGGCGAAAGAGCAGGTCCAGGGTTTCCTGGGTGATGATGTTTTTTGAGTAGTCGATCAGGATGTCCTCAAAGGTTTGGCTGAGGTTGGCGAATCGGTCGGGATTTTGGGCAAAGAGGTCCTTCATGTGTCGCGACTCCATGTCCCGGGCGTGTACTTCGAGTTCTTTCCAGGCAAGGGTTTGGGAGGGGTCGGTACTGGGCAACATATTGATGGATTGAGGTAGTGCTAAGGACGCCAAAGGTAAGGGTATCGCGGGGGGAATGACCGCTCTGCTCTCCCAATTTCTTAACTAATTTTTAAGCCTTTCTTAGGGTGATGTTTCAACAATTGTGGTCAGGTCCCGTTAGGCCCCCGAACAAACGGACGCTATTTTCCGCTACGTTCATGAATGCATTAGTAAACAAAATTTAACCCAATGAAAGGCTTGTTCTTTTCTATGCTCGCGCTGTTGAGCATGGCCCTCGTGCCCACTTCTTCTTACGCTCAGGACATGAGCGACAAAACCGTTGTCGAAATCGCCGCTGGCAACGAAAATTTTTCTACGCTGGTCACTGCCGTTAAGGCCGCCGGCCTTGCCGGAACCCTCAGTGGTGAAGGCCCCTTCACCGTCTTCGCCCCCACCGACGAGGCCTTCGCGGCCCTGCCCGACGGACTGGTAGCGGCCCTGGTAAAGCCCGAAAACAAGGCCGTACTCCAGAAAATTCTTACCTACCACGTAGTACCCGCCAAGGTGATGGCCTCCGACGTGGTGGCCGGCATCGAGAAAGGTAACGGCAGCCTTACGGCCACGACCGCCGAGGGTGGTGACTTTACCGCCATGCTCGCCGGTGGAGGCGTCCAGATCAAGGACGCACAGGGCAACAAGGCCAAAGTGACCGCTACGGATATTGCGGGTTCCAACGGTGTAATCCACGTAATCGACCGCGTTATTCTTCCCGCTGGCGTCAATCCCGCCGCGCTGTTGCCCAAGAAGGCGATGATGCGCAAGAAGGAAATGAAGGCCGGCATGATGATGGGTGCCCCCGAACCTAACATCGCCTCCATCGCCGTTGGAAACGAAAACTTCGAAACCCTCGTGGCCGCACTCGGTGCTGCGGGCTACGTGGACATGTTCAAGTCCGCCGGAGAATACACCGTGTTTGCCCCCACCGACGATGCCTTTGACGCCCTGCCCGAAGGAACCGTTGCCAATCTGGTCAAGCCCGAACAGAAAAGTGCCCTTCAGGGAATCCTGGCCTATCACGTTGTACCCGCTAAAATTACGGCGGAGAAGCTGGTGGGTGCCATCACCAAAGCCGGTGGGTACTACACCCTCCCAACGCTGGGCAACCAAACGCTGGTGGCCAGCATTGACAATGGCTCCGTAATCCTTACCGACGGAAACGGTAACCGTTCCAAGGTGGTAATGACGGACGTAGAAGCCAGTAACGGCGTGATTCACGCCATTGATACCGTATTACTGCCCAAGTAATTGAACGGGTAACCTAAATGGCGTAACGCCACAGAAGTTACTACTTAGAAGGAGTGAATCCGTTTAGTCGGGTTCACTCCTTTTAATGTTAAAGTCCGACGCGATTCCACGTCAACCCCTTATATTGTGTATTGATCACCAAAAACTAATAACCAACAACCATTTTCTCCTTTCGGGACCCCAGTTTCTTCCTCTTTAAACCCAAAAACTAATCCTTTGTCCCGTCTCATGTTACTTCGACCGAACGGCCGCCCCACGGCCCAATATCTTCCGTTGCCTGGTTCTGGGAATCAGGTATTTCCAATACGCTCATGCAAAAAATTAGTGCTTGCACGCTTAGTCGTGTAGCGAAAAATTAGTTATGTGCTGTCCTTTTTAGTTCCCAGCGATTGCGGGGGTGTCGCGCGACCGGCACCCCCTTTTTCGTCACAACACTGAACAATTCCCTATTTTGCCTATTCCATTATTTTCGGAAAGAGTTGTTGCCGAATCTTATTGGTGCGTTAGTTTTTGTTAGTCCTTACCATTCTTAGTTTTCGATCATGCCACGCCAAATTTTCACACCACTTCTCCGGGCGGTGATGTTCCTTTTGGGATGTGTACTACTGTCCGGCTGCGCGCCCAGATTAGGCCTCGACAACCTGGCTTCCTCCAACACCGTCGCGGTGGACAACGGGAATTACGGTCCGCTTTACGGACCGGCGTACAAGAACAGTCCCGCCAGTGCTCGTGCGCCAAGTTCCCGCCCGCGTAATCTTGCCTCTTCCGCTACCGAACGCCGGCGGCGGAACGCCAAGCACCGGAGACCAAACGGCTTCCGGAGGCGGGCCAGCTCCGCCAGCGGGCGTATGCATTGGTCTCGGGTCAGTCCGAAAAAGCAATTACGGGGACCGAAATACAAAAACCGCACGGCTAAGTCACATTAATCCCGGTCCATAGACGTTTACTACGCGTGGGGTAGTTCATGATGGCACAGTAGCTACATTCTGTTGTCCGTAACCTACCTTTGCACCCTCCCCCAAAAGATGTCTTTATGTCCATCAGTGTCTCTGAGCTTACCAAGGTCTACGGTGATCAAAAAGCGCTCGACGGCATCAGCTTCGAAGCTCCTTCCGGTCAGGTTCTTGGCTTCCTGGGCCCGAATGGTGCCGGCAAGACGACGACCATGAAAATCCTCACCTGCTACTTGAGCCAGACCAGTGGTTCGGCCAGTGTCTGTGGTCATGATGTTTCCACGGATAGTCTGGAGGTGAGAAAGTTGGTAGGGTACCTGCCCGAACACAATCCGCTGTACAAGGACATGTACGTGCGGGAATACCTTTCCTTCGTGGGGCGGGCCAATAAGATCGAGCGGGTTAGCCAGCGGACCGAAACCCTGATCGAACAAACCGGGCTCGGCCGGGAAGCACATAAACCGATTGGTGCCCTGTCCAAGGGGTATCGTCAACGGGTTGGACTCGCCCAGGCCCTGATGCACGACCCTCAAGTACTCATCCTCGACGAGCCAACTAGCGGACTGGATCCCAACCAGTTAGCGGAAATCAGGAAACTGATCAGTGAACTCGGAAAGGAGAAGACCGTTATCTTCAGCACCCACATCATGCAGGAAGTACAGGCCCTTTGCGACCGGGTGATCATCATCAATCAGGGGCGCCTGGTGGCCGACGACCCCATCGGTAGGTTGCAACAACGGCTAAGCGGCGGACAGGTGCTTACCGTCGAGTTCGACCGCAGCGTGGCCAAGCAGCAATTGCTGAAAATTCAGGGTGTCGACCGGGTAGAAACCAACCCTGGCAGTACGACTTTTCGTCTTTACGTGGACAGTGCCGACGACGTTCGGCCCGCCGTATTTCGCTATGCCGTTGACCAGGGTCTGGTCCTGCTGGGCCTACAACGGGAAGACCTCAGCGTAGAAGAAGTGTTCCGGGCCCTAACCAATTAATATGAGGAAGATTCACCCCCTACTTTTCGTGCTCTTTTGCCTGACCGCATGCCCGCTTTCGGCCCAATCCGACAGCCTGCTCTTCGATGCAGACTTCCGGTTTGGTGAGGGCGTCTACTTCTCTCACGCGGCCCTGCTCTCCAATCAGCCCGACCTTCCCTGGGAAGCCATCGACGGGGAAATGGTGCAACTTCCAGAAGACTACCGGGTGCAGATCGACGGTTATGCCTACAAAGACGAACGGATCAATCCGGAATTGATTCCCTACGCCATTAGCCTGGACGGACTCCCCTACCTCTACGTTCGCTACGACAAAGAGCGTGACTTCCATGAGTTTGCCGGGTTACGGGTTCGGGGGGCGCTGAGTACCGTCCGCTATGACACCACGGTCACGAAGCGGCAACTGATGAAGGCCTACAACCCGCTCAATGGTCGTCCCTTCCGGCAGGCCTACGTGGAACGGGAAAAGACATTGACGCTGGTAAAAGTATTGCACCTGCGCTCCGGCGCCCTGAAAAATCTAGACCGGACCAATTTGCTCCCCCTGCTCAGTGATGATCCGGATTTATCGAAAGCCCTGCGCGAAGCAAAGGAGGTTACCGAAGATTTACTGCTGCGGGCCATCCGTTTATATGACGATCGCCATCCCCTATCTTTGCCGGCTCAAAAAATGAATCCGTAACTCCATGGGTGCCATCTTCCGTAAGGAAATTAATGCTTTTTTCAGTTCGCTGATCGGATACATCGTGATCGCGGTCTTTCTCGTGGTGATGGGGCTGTTCCTCTTCGTTTTCCCCGAAACCAGTCTACTGGACTACGGATACGCTTCGCTGGGGCCGTTCTTCACGCTGGTCCCCAACGTATTTGTATTCATCATCCCCGCCATCTGCATGCGGGCATTCGCCGAAGAAAGGCAAACTGGGGCCATTGAACTTCTGGTTACCCGCCCCCTAAAGGACGTTGAAATTGTGCTGGGCAAGTTTTTTGCCTGCCTGCTGCTCGTGCTGATTGCCCTGGCGCCTACCCTGCTGTATTACTACACCATTTATCAACTCGGTGCTCCGGTCGGCAACATTGACGCCGGAGGCACCATTGGTTCCTACCTTGGTCTTTGTTTTCTCGCCATGGCCTTCGTGGCCATCGGACTCTTTGCCAGCAGCCTGACCAGTAACCAGATCGTGAGCTTTTTGCTGGCGCTGGCCATCTCCTTCTGGTGCTATTTTGGCTTTGACTATTTGTCCAGTCTTTCCATTTTCTACCTCAACGGGGAAACTTTCGTCCAGTCGCTGGGCATGCAGGATCACTTTCGCTCACTGGGCCGCGGACTCATCGACAGCCGTGACGTGATTTACTTCCTCTCCCTTACCGGTTTCTTTTTGCTCCTCACGGTCCTTAGTCTGGAGCGTCGGAAGTGGTAATCTTGCGGCGGGAGTAAGGGCACCATGGCCGGAACTCCGTGTATATTTTACTTTCGTGCCCGTCGGCACCCTACCCGTTAAATACTCCACATGGACTTCACCGCCCGCCTGGCTGCTCTGGAGGCAGAGCACCGGGCATTGATTACCCGAAAGAACGAAAAGGTGCTCCCCGGAAATGGCATTTACACCCGTTACCAGCACCCGGTCATCACCGCCGCTCACACGCCCCTGTTCTGGCGTTACGACCTGAACGAAGCCCGCAACCCATTCCTGATGGAACGGCAGGGGGTCAACGCCACCTTCAATGCCGGCGCACTCCACTGGAAGGGTAAGTACCTGCTCGCCCTCCGGGTGGAGGGTAATGACCGCAAGAGCTTTTTCGCCATCGCGGAGAGCGAAAACGGCGTGGACAATTTCAGGTTTTGGGACTACCCCATCACCATGCCTGAATACGGCAGACCAACCACCAACGTTTACGACATCCGGCTCACGGCCCACGAGGACGGCTACATCTACGGCTTGTTTTGTGCCGAGCGTAAGGACCCGAATTTCCCTAACGATCTGAGTGCCGCAGAGGCCCAGTGCGGTATCGCCCGGACGAGGGACCTCGTCACCTGGGAACGTCTCCCCGACCTGATCACCTACAGCGGACAGCAGCGCAACGTAGTGCTCCACCCAGAATTCGTGGAGGGGCAGTATGCACTCTATACCCGTCCTCAGGACGGATTCATTTCCGTGGGCTCCGGCGGTGGCATCGGTTGGGGCCTGAGCCCCACGATGGAGGGGGCCGAGATTAAAGAGGAGGTCATCATCGACAACAAGGCCTACCACACCATCAAGGAGGTCAAAAACGGTCAGGGCCCACCTCCCCTGAAAACGGACGAAGGATGGCTTCATCTGGCGCACGGTGTCCGGAATACCGCCGCGGGATTACGGTACGTACTCTACTTTTTCGTCACGGAATTGCGGCGCCCCTGGGTCATCAAGTACCAGCCGGCCGGCCATCTGCTGGCCCCGGAGGGACCGGAGCGCGTCGGCGACGTATCCAACGTTCTCTTCACGAACGGCTGGATCCGCAACGAACGGGACGAAGTGTTCATCTACTACGCGAGTTCCGATACGCGGATGCACGTGGCCACGACCAGCGTGGCGCAGCTTCTCGATTACGCTAAAAACACCCCCGAGGATGGCCTGACGAGTTTCGCCAGCGTGGCGGCCCGCAACGCCCTGATCAGGCGTAACCTGGAAGAGCGGTAGCTTTCGGGGCTACCTCCGATCCCCCAGGGCGGAGAGGGCTCTCAGGATTATCCGCCAGTCTTCACTCACCCGGTAATCCCGGGCGTACAACAAGTTCAGCTGGTGGAGCGTATCCGGGTCCGTTACCCCCCGGTTCGTGGCTGGATGTACTATCCCGGGGCGCAGCCCCGGTAACAGCGAGACCCGAGGGTCTTCGGGGGCGTATCCAACCCAATGCCGCTGGCCGGTGAGGACGCGCCAGGCATTCAGCAGCAGCCCCGGTTTCCGGTCTACCCACCAGATCAACACCGGCCACGTCAACAACACCAGCAGGGCCGCGAGCTTATCGAACAGCCACTTACCCCGCCGCTGGGTGGGATGGTTAATGCGTAAATTGACGTCGATGGTGTACAACGTTCCGCGTTGATCGGGTCGGTGACTACCAATGATGCTGCTGCTCGCTTCGGGCAGGATGCGGTACTGAAGTTTGGGGCCCAGATCCGTCATCCATCGCTGGATGGCCTCGTTACTGAGGTCCGCCGAACAGAAGATGATTTCTTCGGCCCGGTACAACTGGACCAGCTCCGGTAAGCGCTGGGCGGTACCGAGTATTTCGGTCCCCCGTGATTCTCCGGGGGAAAGCCGTCCGATATAGTTCCGGCTCGCCCCCGCCCGCTGGAGCAGGCTCAACGCCCGCTCGGCTTCTTCCGCGCCCCCCACGATCACCAGGCGCTGGTTTTGGGTTTCCCCACTCAGTAGGGGCCCCAGGGAACCGTACTTTAGCAGGTGGCTCGCAACTCGCACCAACACCACCCAACTGCCCGCCCAGGCGGCTCCCAGCAGCAGCAGTGCCCGGCTGGGACGAAGGCTTTCCGGAAGCAGTCCGTAGACGGCAAACAACAGCAAGGTCCCCAGGCCGAGACTCCGCAGGGTACGCCCCAGGTCAAAAGGACGATCATAGCCACCGCCCAGGAAGATACTCCCCAACCAAAGGACCGTGTAGGCGGGGAAGTGCCAGTAGTTGATGTAATCCGGAAAGTAGTTGACGTCACCGAAGTGATACGATGACCAGAGGGATTTCAGGATACGCAAACCAAGGTAGATGCCCGCTGCGTCCAGCAGCGGGTACCGGAAGGTCCGCCATACGTTGGCCACTACCGTCAGGAAAGCCCGTAGATAAATGGCCAGCTGCATGAGCCAGACCAGCAATCGGGCCTGAGAGCCGGCGAAGTGCTTCCGCGCGAAGATGATCATGGCCTGGTAGAAAACCCGCACGTAGTTCAGGCTCCCGCGTTTGGTGCTTTCCCCCTTGTAGTGAATGATGCTGGTTTCCGGGTAGTAGTAGTTTTTGTAGCCCCCCTTTAGCAGTCGGTAGGACAGGTCAATGTCCTCCCCGTACATGAAAAAGTTTTCGTCGAGCAGGCCCACCTCATCGAGGGCCCTGCGCCGCATAAGCATAAAGGCTCCGGCTAAAATTTCCACCTCGTGGGTTTCGTTTTCGGCCAGGTACCCCAGGTGGTAATGGTTGAATTTTCGGGAGGCAGGAAAGAGCCGGGCCAGCCCGAAGGCCTTGGTGAAGGCCACCCAGGGGGTGGGCAGGCCGCGCTTACTCTCGGGCAGGAAGCGGCCGCTGCCGTCGATCATCCTGACGCCCAGGCCACCCCCGTCGGGGTGGCGGTCCATGAAGTCCACGCAGCGGCGGAAGGTGTCTTCTTCCACGACCGTATCGGGGTTGAGGAGCAACACGTACCGGCCGGAAGACTCACGGATGGCCTGGTTGTTGGCTACGGAAAAGCCCGGATTGTCGTCGTTGGCGATCAATTTCACCCAGGGAAACCGTTCCCGGACCATCGTCACCGAATCATCCACGGAATCATTATCCACCACCCATACCTCAGCCTCCAGCCCCGCGATGGCCCGCTCGACGCTCAACAGTGCCTGCTCCAGGAAGTGGCGCACGTTGTAGTTGACAATGATGACGGATAAATCCATTGACCGCAAAGGTAAACAGACGGGGGTTATGGGGCCGGCGCTGGAGCGGGTCCTTACCCCACCCCGGCGCCGGTCTCATTAACCGGGCGTACGCCCACCGGCATCCAACGGGAGCCTCAGCTTCTATCGCATCAGGACGAAGTCGCCCTTGAAGACCTGCTCCGTTCCGTCGGCAAAAACGACGACTGCCGTATAGACAAACACCTGGGGGTTCATCGGCTCCCCGTTCAGGGTGCCGTCCCAACCGAAGTTGGGGTCATTCGGCGGGAAGCCCCGGGCGCCCGCAATGCCGCCGTCACCATTACCCGTTCCGGCCGTAAAGACGGCTTCTCCCCATCGGTCAAAGATGAAGAAATCACGAATCTCCACCACCTGATCCCGGTTGGCGCCAATAAAGAATATATCGTTATTGTTGTCTCCGTTGGGGCTGAAGGCCGTCGGGAAGTAGACCGGGCGGTTCTGGCGCACCAGCAGCATCTGCCGGTCGGTGGCCGTACAGCCCAGCTCATCCACCACGGTAACGCTGATCATCCGGGTTTCCGTAGCCACGAATTCGATGCCCGATAGACCATCACGGTTCTTGATGCTGTCGGGCTGCCAGATGAGGGTATCGATGGCATTTCCACCGACCACTGACGCGCTGATGAAGACTTCCTCGCCCTCATCCACGATACTGCTATCGCCCGGGAAGATCAGGCGAATACTCAACTCATCCGGCTGGGTCAGGTCGATCAGTACGTCGCTGAAGCAACCGTTGGCGTCGGTTACCCGCACTTCGTACTGGTCCGGCTGTAGTCCTGCCATGAGCGTATTTCTGCCCCGGTCCTCTCCGTTGAGGCTGAAGGTATAGGGGGCCCTACCGCCGGTGACGTTGGTCACGTTAATGGCACCATCATCGGCCTGGAAACAGGTGATCTGACTGAGTTCCAGCTCCAGCACGGGGGCCTCCCGTTCGGCGGTAACGACGACTTCGTCGGTGGCCGAACAGCCGATGGCGTTGGTCACCTCCAGCTGATAGGTAGCGGGTTGCCCCACGTCAATCATGAGTTGATCCGCATCCATGATGTTGACGCTCGCATCGTCGGCCGTCCAGCGGAAGGTGTAGCCCGCGCCCGTTTCGGATCCGCTGCCGTTCAGACTGACCATCCCCATATTACAGGTAAGGATCTGGTCCTCTCCGGCATCTGCCCGGGGAGCGGCCAGTAGTTCAACGGCCACTTCCGTACTGGCGGGGGCACAGTTTGTACCGTCCACGGTATAGGCGAAGCGGTAATTTCCGGCTCCCAGATTGCTTAAATCCAGCATTCCACTGGTGGCGTTCAGGCTTCCGTTGGGCACACTGCCCGCCACGACCGACCAGTTTCCGCCGGGATCCTGATTGACCAGTTGAGCGGATAAATCCAGCGGAGTTGTTTCACTGACGCAAAACTGCAGGTCATCGGCCACGGAGTTTCCGGAGTTGGGCGAAGCTTCCACGGTGACGGTCATGGAATCCACGGCCGAACACCCAAGGCGATCTACCGTCAGGCGGATGGTGTAGGTGCCCGCTACCGGCCAGGCGAGTAAGTAGGACTCCTCCCCGAGGTCCGTGGATTGGGCGCCGTCAAAGTCCCAGGTGTAGTTCGCCTGAGCGTCGACTGCTCCCTCCAATTGTACCGTAAGATCGGTGTTCACGCACAGGGCCGCACCGTTGGTCGTAAAGCTCGCTACGGGTACGGCGTTGACGGTCATCACCAGGGAATCCCGGTACGTGCAGAGAACTTCCTGAACGTAGTCCACGTAAAGGGCATGGGTTCCGATTCCCGCGGCCGCAGGGTCAAAGCTGAAGCTCCCGTCTCCGTTCGGTACCACACCGGCGCCGGTCCAACTGAGGGTGCCACTGCCATCGTCACCGGAAAGGTTTGCTTCCAGCAGGACGGCAGTTTGTTCATTAGCGCAGAAGGTAGTTTGCGGGGCCGCAGGTGCCAAACTGATGGGTGGGCACTCGCGTGCCGCACAGCTAACCGGAGTACTGGCCATGCTTTCATCACAGGGCGTTCCCGTACGGACGGCAAGGACGGATATCGAAACCGATTCCCCGAAGTCCAGGCCACTGATCAGCGTATCCGTACTGGTGGTGATGGGGCCAAATGGTCCGTCATTTATACTGATCCGGTAACCTTCCGTGGCCCCGGGAATCGCCGACCAGGAAAAGAGTACGCCATCCAGGTCCTGGCGGGTGCAATTGGGTTCCGGAGTGGCCAGGGGCGCCAGGACCTCCACCACTACGCTACCCGCCGCCGGACAATTATCCGTAACCAGCAGGTTGATCGTCTTCATGCCCGGTGTATCCCAGGACACCAGGTAACTTTCCTGGCCGATGGAGGTGATATCCGCTCCGTCAAAATCCCAGACAAATTCAGCGCCCGGCTCCGCCGAACCGTTGAAGAGTACGTTGAAGGACTCGCCAACGCAAACCGTCGCGGGGGTCGTATTGAAGCCAACTACCGGAAGGTCAAAGAGATTGGTGCGTACCGTATCGGTAGAAGTACAGTTCCCCCGCCCCAGATAGCTGACGACGGACAGGTATTCTCCCGCCGAGAGGCCCACCGGATTAAAGCTGAAGGTGCCGTCTCCGTTGTCAACGACCCCGGTCCCGGACCACGTAAATGGCCCCGTAGGCATCCCCTCCGTGAGGTTAGCCTCCAGCAAGAACGCCACTTCCGTTCCGTCCAGGCAGATATCGGTATCGGCCGTAACGGCCTGCGCTCTTCCTCCGGGACACGGAGCGGTTTCACAGGTAAAGGGAGTCGGTTCACTATCGCCACAGGGACCATCGCCAAGTGCCCGGACGGTTACGGAAAAGGTGGTTTCCGGCGTGCGGTTGTTAACGACGAAGAAAGTGTCCGTCGTCACGACCGTGGGGTCCCCGTTGGCGGGAACCACCTCGTAACCCGTCGATCCGGGAACGGGGTCCCAGATAAAGGTGATCGTTTCCAGTTCAATTGGCCCACACCCCATGACGGGTGCGCGGAGTGGTTCGCTCACCTCCACGATCATGAAGGCCGTATCACTCATACAGCCGCTGATGTTACTAAGTACCGTTGCCAGGATGGTTTTCGTTCCCGGGGTATCGTAGTAAAGCAGGTATTCATTATCGTCCGCATCGCCATCGTCGACGAGGATACCGCCGTCCCAGTCAACGTTAATGTCGTCGTTCGCCACGAAATTGGTGCTACCAATCAGCACCCGCAGGGTGTCCCCGACGCATTGCGGTCCGGGATCGGTGATGAATACCGAAGGCCGGTCAAATACCGTAACTTCAAAGATGGTATCTAAAGTGCAGGGGCCCTCTTCCGCATACTGGATATTGATCTGGTTCACTTCCCCGGCCTCGCTGGCCATGGCCAGCGCCGCAAAGAAGGTATCCTGCCGGACTCCGGGTCCGGAGAAGGTGTAGCTCCCGTTAATGCCACTTCCCCCGCTAACCACAAAATCACTCAGCAGGATAAATTCGTCGCCATTTTCCAGGCAGAGCTGATCCGGCAGGGCAGAAAAATCGGGTACAAGGTCCGGACAGGGGGCAGCAAAACATTCTAAAGGAGCACTTGCGGGGCCGTCACCACAAACGGTGCCCCCCAGCGCACGCACGGTGAGGGTCGCCCCTTCACCCGGGAGTAGGCCCGTAACCACATAGTCAAGGTTAGTGGTGGTATCCACCACACCACCAACGGTAACCTCATAGCTCGTCGCTCCGGGTATGGCGGTCCAGGTGAACTGGGTGCTGTTCAGCGTGCTGGTCCCGCAGGATACCAGCGGTGCCCCCAGCGGATCCACTACCGTCACCTCGAAGCTGACTTCTTCGCTGCTACATCCCTGACGATCAACGGACAGGGAGATAGAGTAGGTCCCGGCCGAAGCAAAACTTAGCTCGTAAGTTTCAAAGGCGCCCAGCGGCGTACTGGACGCTACGTCAAAGTCCCAGTTGAAGGTCGCACTTTCTCCGTCCAGAACGTTACCTGCGTAGGCTACCTCAAATACGGAGCCGGCACAGACCGTCAGGTCCTGAGCCATCCCGTTCATCGTAAAGTCTGCCGTAGGGGGATCAAAAACCCGGTAGGTAAAGAAGGCCGTATCGGAGCAAATGCTTTCCGTATACACTACCCTGATCTGGTGGCTACCCAGCCCAGCCGTATCGGCGTGGAACCGCCAATCTCCGTTGTCCAGGAAAACACCCGGCCCCGAGAAGGTAAAGACACCCCCTCCGGAGCCGCCGGTTTGCGTGGCCGTCAACACCGTCTCATTGCCGGCCGTATTCGCACAAAAATCTTCGTCCGTCGGCGGTGTAACGGTAATGGCCGGACAGGGGTCCGACGAACACGTGGCCATCCCCGGCTCACTGTTCCCACAGGGTCCGCTGCCCAAAGCAATTACTTCAATCTCTACGTCAACACCATCGCCCAAACCGCTGATGGTCAGCGTGGTACTATCCTGGAAAAAAGGGGGCTGGCCATCCACGACAATTTGAAAGCTGTCCACTCCGGGTTCCGTCTCCCAGGTAAACTCAACACTGGTTAGTGAGGTGATACCACATTCCACCATGGGTCTTTGCAGGCGAGCCACCACGTCAATACTGTCGGTTACCTCCAGACTCTGACATCCATTATCGTCGGTTACCGTCAACAGCACGTACCGCCGCCCTGCGGTGGGCCAGCTGAACTCCTGACTGGCGGCATCAGGTGCCGCGCCCAGCGTAGCGCCGGGAGAAAGGAAATTGTAACTAAAACCCGGTTGGGGCGCACCGGCATCAACCGTAATTACGTCATCAACGCAAATCGGACCGGCGGGTAGATTAAGGCTGGGAACGGGCAGGGCATTGACCGTTACCATTATGGTATCTCGGAAGGTACACCCTTCCTCCTGGAAAACGCCAATAATTTCGTGGATGCCTACTCCGGCAGTATCCACAAAAAATGCGTCACCGACGACTCCAGGTCCCTGCCAACTTAAAATTCCAGAACCGTTGCTGCCCGTTACCGTAGCCGTGAGGGGAACGTTTTCGTCGATTCCACTCGCGCAGAAAGGCCCCTGCGGGTCTACGATCAGGGAAATTGCGGGGCAGGTCTGCGCCGTACAGGTGAGCGTCACCGGTTCGGAATCGCCACAAATGTTGGTGGCCAGTGCCCGAACGGTTATCGTCACCGATTCCCCTTCGGCCAGCCCCGTTGCCAGCAAACTGTTTCCGTTCTGGGTAATGACTGCGCCCGGGGGCTGAGCGTCAATGCTGACGTCAAACATGGTGGCCGTCGGATGGGACCACACGAAGCCAACCTGATCAAAGTTGAGGTTATCACATTCTACCGTAGGCAATCCCAGTGGAGCCACTACGGTAATGTTGGTGGTAGCAGATTGATCCGTACAAAATCGATTTCCTACGACCAGCGTAACCGCAAAGTCACCGGCAGCATCAAATCGAACGTCAAGCGGCCCGGGCCCCGTAACGTCGCCACTAATGATCGTCGTCCCCGCTGGGAGTTGCCAGTCAAAGGTGAATTCTCCGGGAGCATAGCTCTCCGGACTCCGCAACATTATCGTATCCCCCACGCAAATGGAATCCCGATCCGCCAGGAGCGACACGGCAGGAGGAGAAATTACCACCAGCTCCAGCGTATCCGTGTAATCACATACGTCTTCCGTATAGGTCGCCACAATATCGTGTACTCCCTCTCCGGCCACTACCGGATCAAAATTGGTCCCGCTCACGCCGGGACCGGACCAGGTAACGGTACCGGTATTTGGGGCAGTAACCGTCAGAGCCACCGGTGAAGTGGTACCGTCTAAACAGAAAGTATCCACCGGCGTCGTGATCATTGGAGTGACGGGCGGACAGGCCGAAGCGGTACAGGTAGTTTCCGCCGAGGTGGCCGAGGCGCACCCCGCCGTGACGGCAGTCACCGAGATGGTCACCATATCCTCCGTATTGAGGTTCCGCACGATGAACCCGGTGGGCGTCCTTTCGGTGGTGGCTCCGGTGGGAAGGTCAATCTCGTTCACGGTGTAGCTGTCCGCTCCCACGTCGTTCCAAACGAACACCACGGAATCCAGCCCCGTAGACGCACAGGAGACAGTAGGCGCTATGGGTGGTGCCTGCAGGGTAAAGGGAACCGTGAAGGTATCCCGACAGGCGGTATTACTCATACTTTCCGTGATCAGGCGAACCTGGTGGGTCCTGAACTCCGTAAACTCAATTTCCCATTCTCCGTTCGTGGGTTCCTCCCGAATAATCGTGGTACCCGAAGGATTCTCTACGTCGATGAGGTACACCGTGTTGGTGTCATAAGCCTCCACCAAGGAGAAAATTACCGTGGTGTCCGTATTACACAAGCTTAGATCCGCTCCGGTAAAGGCGGGGTTCGCCGGACGCACTACGGGAAGGGTAATCAAAGAGTCAACCGTACAGCTTCCGTCCTGGGAGGTATAAGAAAGGTTCAACTGATGCACCAGGGCCGTCGTATCCCCCATCAGGGGAGGAATGGGGATGGAGGTTGCCCCCGCAGTATTGATGGGCGCCCCGGATAGCCCCAGTGAGGTACTGTTCATGACGATGGTGCCAGCATCCGTGGTACTGATGTCCAGATCATAGGACAGCCCACCAGTGGCCAGGCAGATCGTATCGATGGCGCCAATCATCCACCCCGGGTCGGGGCAGGCCGGCGTTCTACAAGTCAGGGTCGCTTCTTCCCCAATACAGGTTTCGCCATTTTCGAAGATGACCGGAATCATGCGGATGGTGACCGACACGCCCTGTCCCAGGCCCGTCTCTGTGTACGAGAGGTTCCGGTAGCGATTATCCACTAGTTGCTCTACTCCGGCCCCCACCCGAACGTAAAGTTCAAAATAGTCCTGGCCCACATCATTCCAGTCAAAGGTGATCTCATCCAGCGACTCCGTACAGCTGATGTCGGGAGCCACCAAATCGGGCAGGATCAGTAAACTGACGAAGCTGGAAAAGCCCCGACAACCGTTGGCGTCCGTCACGTCACCGTAGAGGTTCGACGTCGTCGGTGAATTTCTGTCGATGGTGACCACGGGTCCCGGAGCATTGTCGGGACCTAATTGGTAGCTGTAAGGCGGACGTCCGCCGGAAGCAACGATGGTCAGGTCAACACTGCCGTCAAAGCAGATGGTCGGGTCACTTGGATCGATGGTTACCATGGGCAAATCCCACACCTCAAAACTATTGGTGAAGGTATTGGTACAGCCGTTGGGCAGGGCCACCTCCACGGTCATCGTTTGCACCCCGGACCCCGCGGCGGTAATCATGTGAAAGGAGCCATCCGCCACACCGTTCCAGGTGTAGGTCGTCCCGGCCGGGAAGGGGTTCCCCACATCGTCGGTAATCACGAAGGAGAGCGTGCTCCCGAAGCAGGCCGGACCGGTATTGGTGATGGAAGCCAGGATTTCCGGCGCCACGGTGATGTCCGTGGTCAGGGTTTCGGAACAGGCATTCCCCGTCCCATAAAACACTTCTACCGTATAGGTCCCGGCTACCGCCGGGGTACCGATGAAGGAATAGGTGGGACCATTACTGACGACCGTTCCCAACGGGTTTCTCCACTGATAGGCATTTCCTCCGCTGGCACTGAGGGTGACCGTCTCGCCAAAACAGAAAGAATCGCCCGGATCGGGACTAATGGAAGGATTGATCGTAGGATACTGGGTTGTAACCATGGCCATCACCTCACGACAACCAAAATCGTTGGAGATAAACAGCGTATAGGTATCCTCAACGTTGGTCATAAATACCGGATCCGTCGAGACCGTTGTGCCCGAAGAGTTCACCCAGCGAAGAGAGGGGTTACACAGGTTATTGGCAAAACTCCCCTGAAGAACAAAATTTTCTCCCGGACAGGGATTATTTAACTGCTCGGCCCGTGGATCTTCTACCTCGGGGAAACACAGGGTGGGGTCATCCTGACAGGGAGAAGTACACTCGTTTGGATCAGAAATTCCGTTGTAGCTTCCCGTTTCCCCGTCGGGGTTGATCTCAATATCGATTCGGTAAGCGGCACCGGGGCATTGTCCGGTTGCATCTACCGTCGTGAGATCAAAACAGAAGGTCAGACCAGCTGCGTTACAGGGAGGAGTTGCGTTACCATCCCCCCAGTTATTACCCGGGTCTCCGTCCAGTACGGCCGGAGAATTACAGTTGGTAAAGTCCATGGTACCCGAAGGGCTGTCGAAGGCAAATCCCCCCGGCAATCCCCGGCCGGGCCAAACGGTTTGGCAACTTGGTGCGCAACGGGTCCAGGAAGGATACCAGGCCCAGTTCCCTCCGTTTCCGCAGGCCTCCGGCGGCGGCGGCCCCGGAGTGATGGTAGAAAAATCAAAGCCCGGACCGGCACCCAGTGGAATGATGGAGTGTAGGTACTCGGCGTCATCCGGAGTATAGGTGTCCGTCGTCAGGCAGACGGTAACCACCGTTCCCGCCGGGTACAGGGAATTGCCAAAATCTGGTGAATACGTCAGTGTCCCCCAATCGGCGGTAGAACACTGGCCAGACAGCCCATTAACACTCATCATCAGCAGGGCAAAAATCCCCGCACGGAACCAAAAATGCTGGTTATTCATAAAAGCAGATGCCACTACGCAGCGTACCACTTGGGTAGTCGATTACCCTCAAAGCAGGTCAAATGGGCGTTGATTTAGGTGTGGAAGTTGCGGAGTAGTCTGGTTAATCTAAAAAGGAAGGACCTGAGAGTTTTCGGAATTGGAAAGCATTACGCTACTAAATCAAAAAAGCAGGCTTCCGGTCAGGGAAGCATTAAAATCAGTCGCAAAATACATCAATCCTTTACATTCAGCTAACCCAAAAGGGGTTTAATCCCCAATTGGTCCCGTCTTAACGCATCAGCACGAAATCCCCCTTGAAGGTAAGGACCTGCCCGTCTTCAAAAACCACCGTAGCGGTATACACAAACACCTGCGGGTTCATGGGCTGACCGTTCAGCGTCCCGTCCCACCCGAAATTCGGATCATTGGGGGGGAAGCCCCGGCTGCTGCTCAGCGAACCCTGCCCTTCACCAATTCCCGCAGTAAATACCGCTTCTCCCCACCGATCAAAGATGAAGAAGTCCCGGATCTCCACCACCTGGTCGTCATTAGCCCCGATGAAGTAGATATCATTGACGTCGTCTCCGTTCGGACTGAAGGCCGTCGGGAAGTACACGGGCCGGTCCTGACGGACCAGCAGCATCTGATTATCGGAGGCCCGGCACCCGAGTTCATCCACTACGGTGACCGAGATCATTTGCGTCTCCCGGGCGATGAACTGAATGCCCGACTGCCCGTCCATATTGCTAATGCTGTCCGGTTGCCAGATCAGGGTATCAATCGCATTACCTCCACTAATGGCCGCGGAAATGAAAATTTCCTCTCCTTCATTAACGATGCTCGTATCTCCCGGAAACTGGAGCTGAACGGACAACTGATCGGGCTCAGTCAGGTCCAGCAAAATGGTACTGAAGCACCCGTTTACGTCGGTTACCGTCAGGTCATACTGGTCCGGCTGCAGTCCCGCCATCAGGGTAGAGGAACCCCGATCTTCTCCGTTCAACGAATAGGTATAGGGAGCCCGTCCCCCGTTAACGCCCGTAATCCGGATGGCTCCGTCATCGGCCTGGAAGCAGGTGATCTGACTGAGTTCCACCTCCAGTACCGGAGCCTCCAGCTCCGCATCCACGAGCACCTCATCCGTAGAAGAGCACCCGAACGCATTGGTCACTTCCAGGGTGTAGGTAGCCGGCTGGCCGACGTCAATCATTAACTGATCAGCGTCCATGATCATCACACTGGCATCGTCGGCCGACCAGGAATAGGTATAGCCACTACCCTGCTCGGAGTTGGAGCCGTTGAGGCTCACCATTCCCATATTACAGGTAATCGTCTGATCGTCGCCGGCATTGGCCACGGGGGCCGCCAGCATCTCCACCAATACGTCCACCTCATCCTGAGGACAGACCGTCCCGTTCACCGTGTAGGTGAAGGAGTAGGCCCCCGGTGCGAGGTTTTGTGGGTTCAGGTTACCGGAATTACCGTTCAGTGCCCCACCGGGTACGCTACCCGACGCAACGGTCCAGACGCCGCCAGCGTCGCCGCCGGCCAGTTGGGCCGCAAGCGATACGGGAGTAGCCGTGCCCACACAGAACTGTAGGTCATCGGCCACTACGTTACCGGCTACCGGCGGCGCTTCGACCATTACGGGTAACTCGAAGGACGCTACGCAGCCACGCCGCTCCACCACCAGGCTCACCGTGTGTGCCCCGGCGGTCGACCAGCTGACGCGGTAGGATTCGTTCCCCATTGCCGTAGCCTGACCCTCCCCGAAATCCCAGCTAAAGTTGGTTTCGGCGTCAAACCCGGCCAGGTAGCTGACCGTCGTTTCTGACCCGCTACACACCAGATCATCGGCCAGAGAGAAGGCGGGATCGGGCACGGCATTCACCTGCATGATCAACACATCCTGGTAAACACACAGCCCTTCCTGCACGTACGTCACGGTGAGCTGATGATCTCCCAGTCCGGCCGCTACGGGATCAAAACCCCAGCTTCCGTCGGGATTTTGTCCTACACCAGCGCCCGCCCAGCTAAGATCTCCGGTACCGTCGTCGCCCGCAAGATTCGCCCGCAGCGCCACGGCTTCGGTTTCATCATCACAAAAAGTAGTTTGCGTGGCCGCAGGTGCAAAGGTCACGGTGGGGCAAAGTCTCGCCGCACAACTCACCGAGGCGCTGGCCTCACTGTCGTTGCAGGGGGTTCCGCTACGAACGGCCATCACTCGAATACTCACCGACTCTCCAAAGTCTAGATCGGAGACGTAGTATTCCGCCTCCTGCTGGAGGGGACCAAATTCTCCCCCGTTGATGCTTACCCGGTAGCCTTCCGTAGCTTCGGGAATTACCGGCCAACTGAACAGGACGCCGTCCAGGTCCTGACGGACACAACTGGGCTGCGGCACCGCCAGGAAGGGTTCGACCACCAGGGAGAAGGAAGCCTCATTCACGCAGTTATCCGTCACGCGCAATCTAACGGTGCGATCCCCTGGCGTATCCCAGGACAGGGAGTATGATTCTCCTCCCAGATCCGTTACGTTGGCGTCACCAAAGTCCCATGCATAGGTCGCTCCGGGTTCCGCCGTGCCGGTAAACGATACGGTCAGGGTCTCTCCGGGACAAAGCTGCGAGGGAGTCGCGGAGAAACTGACTACCGGTAGGTCAAACAGCCGAACCGTAACCTCGTCGCGGGAAGTACAGTCGGCCTCCCCGAGGTAATCAACGGTCAGTACGTAGGCTCCCGCCGCAAGTCCGGCGGGGTCAAAACTGTAGGTTCCGTCGCCGTTATCGACTACCCCCGTTCCGCTCCATACGAAGGGGCCCGTCGGGCTACCAACGTCAAGACTCGCTGCCAGTAAGAACGCCGCTTCGGTTCCGTCCAGACAGATGTCCGTATCCGGCGTATCTGACTGCACCACCCCACCCGGACAGGGCAAAGTCGTACAGGTGACCGGAATGGCCTCACTGTTCCCGCAAGGGGGCGGGCCGAGGGCCCGCACACTGATGGTGTAGGACTCATCCGGGCGCAGTCCGGTTACGACGTAAAAGTTATCCGTAATGGTTTCCGTGGGACTGCCATTCGCGTGAGTAATCTCGTAAGCCGTTGCTCCGACGACGGTATCCCAGCGGAAGGTCAGCGTTTCCAGGCCCTCGTCACTACAGAAGGGCACAGGATCCAGCAAAGGAGCGATGACGTTAACGGTTAGGAATAGAGGTTCACTGGCACAACCCGTCACGGGACTGATCAGCGTCGCCCGGATGGTCCTGGTACCCGGTGTAGAGTAACTCAGGGTGAAGTTGAGGTCATCGGGGTTGCCATCATCCATCACTTGCCCTCCGTCCCAGTCGATGGTCAGGTCACCGGCCGTTACGTCCTCGGAGGCCGTGAAGGAGAAATCCACCAGATTATCGACACAGATATCTCCCGGATCGGTAAGGCTGATTTCGGGCCGTGAGATTACGCGGATACTGAAGGGAACCTGCAGTCCGCAGGGCCCTTCCTCAACGTAATCCAGAACGATCTGGTGGTCAATACCCGCCAGGGATCCCCCGGCCACCGCCGCGAAGAAGGTATCCTGGGATACTCCCGGCCCGGTGAAGGTGTAGGTAGCGCCTACGCCGCTACCGCCGGTAACGATCAGGTCGCTGAGCAGGATGAACTCATCCCCCGTTTCGAGACAAATTTCCTGCACCAGGGCCGTGAAGTCCGGACTTAGTGGCGGGCAGGGATCGGCGCTACAGGTAATCGGTGTACTGGCCGTTCCGTCCCCGCAAACTCCGGCCCCGAGGGCCCGGACCTCCAGGGTCACCGATGCTCCCGGCAGCAGATTGCTGACCGTGTAGGATGGAGAAAGCACGGTGTCTAAAGTCCCCGCAACGTTGACTTCGTAACCAACGGCGCCAGTAATGGTATTCCAGGTGACCAGTACACTGTTGAGATCGGCATCCGTACAATCCAGTTCGGGAGTCCCCAGTGGGGCTTCTACGGTAACGGTATGACTCGTCACCTCACTGCTACAGCCGTCCCGCACGATGGATAGGCTAAGGGTATACACCCCGGGAGCGTCAAAGCTCAGATCATAAGTTTCGAAACCTGCCGTCGGACTAGTGTTGGCCCCATCAAATTCCCAGCTGAAGGTGGCGTTGTCACCGTCGGCAACGTTGCCAACGTAAGCGACGGGGAATACCTCCCCGACGCAGACCGTGATGTCTTCCTCAACGCCGCCCTGGGTGAAGGGCGAAGTCGGAGGTGTAAACACCCGGAAGGTAAACTGTGCGGAATCCGAACAGATACTCTCCCGGTAAACCGCCGTAAGGGTATGCGTTCCTACACCGGCAGAGTCGGCGTGGAACCGCCAGGTTCCGTTGTCCAGGTAAACGCCCGGACCGGAGAAGGTGAAGTTGCCATTGCCTACTCCCCCACTCTGGGAAGCCGCAAGGACGGTTTCGTTGCCCGGGGTAGCCAGGCAAAAATCAGCGTCATCCGGCGGAGTGACCACAATGGTCGGGCAAGGATCACTGCTACAGTCTTCCTCCCCGGGTTCACTGTTCCCGCAGGTACTGCTTCCGAAGGCAATCACTTCAATGTTTACGGTGACGCCATCAGATAATCCACTGACGACCAATCTTGTACTATCCTGGAAGAACGGCATTCCTCCATCCACCCTCACCTGGAAGCTGTCCACCCCAACCTGGTCGTCCCAGATGAACTCCACGCTGGTCAGGGAAGTTTGGCCGCAGCTAATCTGGGGCATCGTCAGGGGAGCTTCCACGACCACATTAAGGATCGTCGTATCGCTTACGCAGCCGTCTCTTTCCACGAAGAGGCTTAGCGGATACGTCCCGGGGGCGTCAAAGGAGAGCGTATATTGTTCGAGACCCGCTAATGGCGTAACGGCAGCACCACCAAAGTCGACGGTAAACACCGCGCCCTGCCCCGCTACTACGTCTCCGACGTAGCTGAAATTGAACTCCTGGTCAACGCAAACGGTCAGATCCTGCGGCATTCCGTCCAGGGTAAAATCACTGGTCGGGGTTTCGAAAACGGTATAGGTGAAGCTGTCAATATTTGTGCACGTTCCCTGGAGGTAGGTGACCCGGATCAGGTGACTCCCCGGGCCTGCGGCCGTGGCGTCAAACTGATACATTGTTCCGTTGGCCGTAACGCCATCTCCAGCGAAGGAGAGCATTCCCGTTCCGTTGCCGCCGGTCACCACGGCCGTTAGCGGTACGATGGTGCCCGGGCGGTCCAGGCAGAAGGACAGGTCTTCGGGACGCTCCAGCATGATGGCCGGACACGGGCTCGTCCGACAGGTATCCCGGCCGGGGGTGAGGTCCGGACAGGGCGTTTCCCCGTAGGCAACAACGGCAATCGCTACGGCCTGATCGACACCCAGTCCGTCCACGAGAATGTAGGTACTGTCCTGGAAAAAGGCCGTACCGCCATCGATGGAAACGGAGAAACTGTCCACTCCGGCAATCGGTGCCCATTCAAAGGTTACGCTGGTTTCGGTGATGTCGCGGCAGGAAACTACCGGAATTCCCAGCGGGAGAACGACCGCTACGCTGTCGCGGTAAACCGCACTGACGCACCCAAATTCATTGGTAACCGTAAGTTCGATAATTTTCGTGCCGGGGGTACTCCAGCTTAAGGTGCGGGAGGCGGCGTTTGATCCCGGAGCGATCGTCCCGTCGGCGTCCACCAACGTAAAATCATAGCTCCATCCGGTCTGCACGGCACCTGCGTCCGCGCCCAGGGTCTGATCCACGCACACTACGGTATCCGTCAGGCTGAAGGAGGCCGTCGGCACGGGATTGATGGTGAGGGTGAAGTTGGCGGCAAACTCACAGTCCTCAAAAAAGTTAGCGCGAAGATTATAAGTTCCCGGACTCAGCGAGGACGGGTTGAGGGAATTGCCGATGGGTTGTCCGTCCAGCTGCCAGTCCAGGGTCCCGGAACCATCACTGCCGGTGATGGTAATCGACAGGGGTACTTCCTGGTCGTCGTTAGCGCAGAAGGGACCGATGGGATCCACGGACATCACGATGGGCGGGCAGGACTCCGCCCGACATAAAATGGTATCGGAAGTAGCGCTGGGGCAGCCCGCAGAAAGCCCCGTAACGCTGATCTGAATTTCATCGTCCACCATGAGGTTACGGACGAAGAATTGATTGCCGATCTGTTCCGTAACGGCGTAAGCGGGGATGTCGACTTCATTGACGACGTAACTGTCCGCTCCGGTATCCGTCCACACGAAAACGACCGAATCCAGTCCCCGGTCGCCACACTGGAGGGCGGGGGCTGGCGGGGGATCCCTAAGCACAATGGTCTGAATCAGGGTATCGGTGCAGTTGGGATCGGTTACGTTGGCCGCAATCATTCTCACCTCGTAGCTACCGGCTACGTCCAGATCAATTTGCCAGGTAGAATCCGTCAGGGGCAGCACGGTGCCCGCCCCGCTTACGGAGAGGTTGTAGACCCCCTCCGCATTCCAGGGAGTGGTCAAATTGGCCAGGTAAGTGCCGGCCTGATCACAGATGTCCAGCACGTCCAGCGCAAAATCCGGAGCAGCCGGGGCGAGGGCCGTAAACTGAATCATGGTATCGGCGGGGCAACGGCCACCGGGGCCGGCGTAGGCAAGGCTCAGATCATGCACCTCGGCGAGTTGACCGGGCGTTAGTCCGGGGATGGTCAGGGTGGTCACGCTGTCCACCTCCGCCGGAAAATCGGTGAGGCCCAGGGTCGGGCTGTTCAGGAGGATGGTCCCGGCATCGCGGGTGTACAGTTCGATGTCCATGCTGGTCCCCGCAGTGCCGGCGCATACCGTTGTGGGGAAATTAATCGTCCAGCCCGGATCGGTGAACAAGGGGGTGAAGCAACGTTCGGTGGCCTCGGGGCCCTCGCAGGCGTCGGTGATCGTACCGGAGAAGGGCACGATTCTGAAGTCCACCTGATCTCCGGCACTGAGCCCGGAGACGAGGTAGCTTAATCCGGTGTAGTTATCGTCGATGAGGTTCTCGGGACCGCCATTGATGCTCAGGTACAATTCAAAGAAGTCAGCGTCCGCCTGGTTCCAGGAGAAGCTTACCTCACTGACACAAATGGGGTCACAGTCCAGCAGGGGGGTGAAGGGCGTGGGATTGATGTCAATCGTGACAAAATCTGATCCTCCGACGCAACCATTGGCGTCGGTCACCAGCAGGTAGAGACCATTGGTGAAACCGTAGGGTTCACTGACGGTGTAATTGGGGGTGGTCACGGTTTCTTCCGGGCCCCATAAATAGGTATAGGGCGTAGCTCCTCCGGTGACGCTGCTGCGAATGACCGTCGTCTCGCCGTCGCATATCTCCAGATCGTCCGGCGTAATGGTAACCTCCGGATTGGGGTGGACCGTGAAAAACTCCTGAAACCGGAAGGCACAGTTGTCCTCGTCGATGACGTCCAGGGTTACCTCCCGCACGCCGGGAAAGTCCCGGCTGGTGGTGTAGGTATCTCCGGGGACGGTGACGTCCCACAGGACAATATGACTACTGGGGAAAGGGTTGCCCGTAGTGGCGTCGGTGGCCGTGAAGGTGATTTCTTCGTTGATACAGACCTCGGCGTTCTGGGGGGTGATTTCCGCGAGGACTTCGTCACCGACCAGGTAATTCCGGAAAATGGTCGTGTCACATCCGTCTCCGAAATTCACCACGACGGAATACTGTCCGGCGTCCGCCGGCGTAAGGTTGGATTGGTTTAAGACCGTTCCGTTGGCGATCGTCGAACCGTTCAGCGACCAGGTGGCCGAGTTGATGGCCGCCCCGGTCACGGAGACACTGGCGGTAAAGTTTTCTCCGAAGCAGAAAAAGCTCCCGTCGGAGAGGCCATTAAAATCGAAGGTAACGTCCGTGAGGTTCAGCTCGATGTCCACGTCCTTTTCGTTACATCCGGGACGACCAACCACAAAGGTGTAATTGCCGGCCGGCAGACTGGCGTTATAGCCAACCGCCACTACGTTACCGGCATCATCTTCCCAACGGCCCTGAACGCCGGAAAAGATACCGCCTTCCGTAACGGCCTCCAGCTGAAAGAGCTCTCCCGGACAGGGCTGGTTGAGTACGTTAATGGAGGGATCGCCCACTTCGGGAAAGCAAATGAAGGGGTCACTGTCGCAGGGAGATCCACAGAACCCGCCTACGCCACCGGTGTATCCGCCGGATACGCCGTCGGCCAGAACCCGGATTCTAATTTCGTAGGCATCCGCCGCGGCCACGCCGGGACCGGGGTCCACGGTCTCGAGGGTCCAGCAAAAAACCAGGCCACAGTTGCCGGCGCCGTCGCCGTAGTTATTTCCGGGGTCACCGTCAAGTACCGCGGGGTCCCCGCAGGAATCGTTGGTCCCCTCTGAGGAGTCAAAAGCATAGCCGTTAAAGAAGGTGTCTTCCCCTCCCGGGCAGGGCATACAGCGGGACCAGGTGGGATACCACCCCCAGACACCAGCAGCCCGACAGGATGCGGGGGGCGTACCCGATGGGGCCAGCGTAGAAAAATCGAAGCCCGAACCGGCGGACGCCAGCAGCACGGCATGAATCCATTCCACGTCGGGCGTATTGAAATCCCCGAGTACGGAATAACAAATCTCTACCGTGGTTCCCGGAGCGTAGTACCCACCGGGGACATCAGCAAAAAAGGGAGTAAAGGATATATCTCCGGAATCTTCGTCGGTACACTGCCCCTGGGCGTTAAGTGAACTACCCACCACCGAAAGAAGAACCGTCAGGAAAAGAACTCTAATCGAGTTGTTCATCAATTAACCATATACGTAGCCATACCACCATCGGGACAAAATCAGGGGTCGGGTTTAGTGTTGGTGTTGTGTGGGTTTAAATAAAGGTGCAAATTTGGGCGCTAGGTGTAACCTGAAGTAAAGCGTCTGAATTTCTGCGATAAGCCACTAGTTCAAAAAATAAAAGTTGGGGCGAACCAACCCTGTCCGCCATATTGCCCGCAAAATACATATTTCGTTACCAATACTATAAGTCAAATCAGCGATGAAGCAAATTTCCGACAAGTTCCCTTCCCCCCTGAAGCTTTTTGCCCTGACGGTGGGCATCCTTCTGGGCATGCTCATCGTGGGCTCCGTGGTAGCCGGAGGCATCCTCTTAGCGGGCGGTATTGATCCGTTAGGATTCGGAGCCGGAGACCTCCCCGCCGATGCCCGACAGGGACTTCGACTGGGCCTTTTGCTCAACAATTTGCTCACCTTTGGCGGCACGGCGTTCATCGTTTTTCTGGTGGCCTATCGTCGCTTCTGGAGGCCAGCCGCGGGGCTCAACGCCCCTGCTAATCGGAAAGCCCTCCCCTACGTCATTGCGACCTTCGTCCTTGCCTTCCCCTTTATTGCTTACGCTGCCTGGCTGAATTTACAGTTGCCCCTTCCGGACTGGATGCTCCAGAATGAAGCCCAAACCAATACCCTGCTGAAAAGTGTACTGACGATGAACTCGGTACCGGAACTGCTGATGGCCCTGCTCACCGTGGCCGTAACGCCCGCCATCGGCGAAGAGCTTCTCCTCCGTGGGCTGGTCCAACGACGCATCCTACACCCCGTGTTTAAGAGCCATCATTTTGCCATCTGGATCGCCGCCATTGTCTTCAGTGCCATGCACATGGAATTTGCCGGATTCGTCCCCCGAATGCTGCTCGGTATACTTTTGGGATATGCCTACTATTGGACAAATTCACTCTGGGTCCCCGTCATTCTACACTTTTTCTTCAACGGGATGCAGGTAATGGTCACCTACTTCAACGGGCAGTACATTCCCGACACCGAGATCACCGACGTTCCGCCCTGGTATCTGGCCGTCGCAAGCCTGCTGGTGATAGTAGCCCTTGGGGTATACATCACCCGGACCTTCAATCCCGAAGCGCATCCGGACCCGCTGCTACGGGAGCAATCGGCCGAGGACTTGTCCGCTTAAAAATGAGGGTGATGCCATCGGGGAAAGACTAGCGCTTCCGGTACTGGCTGCTTTCCTCAAAAATGGCCGTAAACATCTTCTGGTGCGCCTCCGTCAGGGGTTGCTCCCGCCGGGACATCACCCGCTCCGCGGTGGCCATGGCCTTATCCTGCCGGTAAGTTTGGAAACCCGAGGCACCACCCCAGCTGAAGCTGGGGATGAAGGTGCGGGGAAATCCTTCTCCGAAAAGGTTGGCCGAAAATCCGATGATGGTGCCGGTATTAATCATCGTATTGATACCGGCCTTGGCGTGATCGGCCATAATCAGGCCGTGAAACTGAAGTCCGGTCTTAACGAAACGTCCCTCCGGATAGGACCAGACCCGAACTTCCCCGTAATCATTACGCAGGTTGGAGGCATTCGTGTCCGCACCGATGTTGCACCACTCACCGATGACCGAATTGCCCAGGTAGCCATCGTGTCCCTTATTACTGTTGGCCTGGAACACCACGTTGTTGACCTCGCCCCCCACCTTACAATTGGGGCCCAGGGTCGTGGCGCCATAAATCTTGGCGCCCATTTTCAACACACTACCCTCTCCCATCGCCAGTGGTCCACGGACCAGGCTACCTTCCAGTAAGGTCGTTCCCTTTCCGAGATAAATCGGCCCCGTCTTCACGTTGAGGGTACAGGCTTCAATGTCTACGCCTTCCTCCAGAAAGAGATTCTCCAGCGGACCAATAACGGTATTGGAGGCCGGCAGCGGAGCGGATGTCCTGCCGGCGGTCAGGAGCATGAAGTCTTCCCGGAGTGCGGTGTCGTTCAACCTGAAAATATCGGCGGGCCTATTGAGGCTAAGCAGCGGCTGATCCCCCAGGTCAAAGGCCTGAATCTCTCCGAAATCCTGGTCTTCCTCCAGCGACAACACGGCCGCCCGGTCCAGGCAGGCAGCAATCAATTCGCCCTCCTTCACGTAAGCTTCTCCCGGAGCGAGGTCCAGAATAAGCGCAACGATTTCTGCCGTCGGGAGCACGCTGCCGTTGATGAGCAGGTTATGGTCCTGCACCTGCAGGGGGAAAAGATCCGCAAGGTAGTCCTGGGTCAGAAAAGAAACCGGCATTCTGAGGTGACGCTCCCACTTTTCGGCAATCGTCAGGATGCCTACCCGCAGATCACCTACTGGTCGACTATAGGTTAGCGGAAGCAGATGATTACGAACGTCAGCGTCAAAAAGAATAATCTGGGACATAGGAAGGGAGGGTAGGTATCGAAAAAAATGGAAGGAGTGGCGCCCGTCTGGTGGAAAAATAACGCCGAAAGCCCGAAGCAAACTGTTCGTCCGCTTCGGGCTTTCCCGGCAATTGCACTCCCGAAGGAGAGAAAGAAGAACTTAGGCTTCCTCCTGTTCTTCGATCTTCTTGGCGAAGCGGCTCTTGCCGAATTTCTTGTTGAACTTGTCGATACGACCGGCCGTATCTACGAATTGCATTTTACCCGTGAAGAAGGGGTGAGAAACGTTAGAAATCTCCAGTTTGATCAGGGGATACTCGTTACCATCTTCCCACGTATCCGTGTCACGCGTGTTCGCACAGCTACGTCCCAACCAGGACTCATTGGCGTTGATGTCGCGGAAGATTACCGTACGGTAAGATTCGGGGTGCAGATCTTTTTTCATTGCCTTATTATTTTCGGAGCGCAAAGATAAGGCTTTTTATTTGTTCCCCAAACAAATTGTCGCTTTCTCCAAATTAATGGTTTTTCACGGGGCGCCGGAGCGCAGGTGCCCACCGATTTGGTAGGGCCATGATTGCGTGCATGCTCCCACCCTGCCGCTCGTTTGGCGGGGTGCAAGCTTTATCCTGAGGTTTTATCTAGCACTAGCCTTTTCCCTTTCGCCGGATAAATCCGGCACTACTGGATCGGTAAGGTATTTAGGGAACGGTCTACCCTACCCACGGTCGGCCGACCAGTCAGCCCTCGGCTTTGCCGGGACGCCTGGGCGGACGACCGGACACTGTGCTTCCGTCTTCATTCTTCATTCTCCTTAGCCTTGAGGACCCGGGGACAACCGGCCTGCGCCTGCCCGACCAATCTCCCATTGGACGGGGAGCAACCCTTTTCCGGAACGATGTTCTGCTTCGGGAATGGCTCGGCGTAGAACGCCTCGACCGGTTTGGGGTACGCTCACCCGGGACCACGAAGTGTGCCACAAGCGCAGCGCGGGGCTCCTTTGTGCGTCCCCACCGGTTTTATTTTCCTTTCACCAGACGACCGGCCTGCGCCTGCTCAACCAATCCTCTCACTGGGCGGGGAGCAGACCTACTCCGGAGAATTGTTTCGAGCCTTAGCCTTAGCTCCTACGACCGGTCTGCGGAGCAGACCTTTTCCAGTCACCTCTCCTTAGCCTTCTTTCCCAGTCCTAGCCTACTTCGGCGCCGGGATTGGATCGACGTGAAACGTCTCCACCAGTTTTGGTGTCTCCCTCTGGACCACGAAGTGTGCCACAAGCGCAGCGCGGGGCTCCTTTGTGCGTCCCCACCGGTTTTGTTTTCCTTTTACCAGACGACCGGTCTGCGGAGCAGACCTTTTCCAGTCACCTCTCCTTAGCCTTCTTTCCCAGTCCTAGCCTACTTCGGCGCCGGGATTGGATCGACGTGAAACGTCTCCACCAGTTTTGGTGTCTCCCTCT
>NZ_SNAQ03000021.1:0-39788 GCF_004375085.3 Lewinella sp. W8 | reverse complement strand
GGACCACGAAGTGTGCCACAAGCGCAGCGCGGGGCTCCTTTGTGCGTCCCCACCGGTTTTGTTTTCCTTTTACCAGACGACCGGTCTGCGGAGCAGACCTTTTCCAGTCTCTTCTCCTAAACCCTCTTTCCCAGTCCTAGCCTACTTCGGCGCCGGGATTGGATCGACGTGAAACGTCTCAACCATGCTTTACGACGGGCCTGCGGAGCAGACCTTTTCCAGTTACCTCTCCTTAGCCTTCTTTCCCAACCTCAGCCTTCTCCTCAGCCTCAGCCTTAGCCTTAGCCTTAGCCTCTACCCCAAATCCACCCCTCCGTAGAAATCGAGATCCAGGTCGCGGAGGGCTTTGGTCCAGAAAATAATCTGACCGGTGTGGTAACTCAGGTGTTCGGTAACGTGCATAATGATGAACACACCATCGTGCACGTAGGCCTGGACGGGGCGTTCGCGGAGGAGATCTTCCACCGACTGTTTCTCCAGCGTGTCCTTGGCCTCCCGTATGGTATCGGACAGGCGCGCTAACAACTGCTGCTTGTTCATGCCGCCTGCGGCGGCAAACTCCTCATCGCGAGTGCGGACATCGGCTGCTGCCCCCAGACCGCTAATGATCCACTGGCGGATGTTTCCGGAGAGGTGAAGAATTTGGTTACCGATACTGTTGGAATTGGCGTTCGGACGGGACCAAACCTGTTCTTCACTTAACTCCTCAAGGCAGCGCTCAATGCGCTCCAGGTTCCAGTCAAAAAAGTAGTGGGCGGAAGATTTCAGTTCCTTCAGCATGGTGGTCTGATTGTGGTCAGCAAGATGCGATAATTTGGCCGGTCACCAAAGCAGTCGGCGAGGAGTACCCGTGCACGTGGCTTTTCGGGAAATCTGCGGCACCTGCGTCCACGCCCGCAGATGCTACCGCTCGAACCAATTAGCGGATATTTCGCCCGTCCTACGTCCCGTAAGTTACTTGCCTGGATGGACTGGTAAATGCTTGGGATAAGTCCTATTTTTGCGGCCCATTTAGAGTTTGGCACCCGCCAACGAAACATTTTGGGCGCTCCGGCTTTATTCGCTGGAAATCCCGAAGTAACCAATTCCCATGAAGCCGACTGAATTGCAGGTATTTAAATTTGGTGGTGCCTCCCTCAAGGATGCAGCCGCGATTCAAAACGTTGCCAACATCATTGCCTCCCATCGGGAGCAGCCGCTGGTCATCGTAGCTTCCGCCATGGGCAAAACCACCAACGCGCTGGAAAACATTGCCCGGGCCTACCACCAGCGCCAACTCGAAGAAGCCAACCAGCTGCTTACCGAGTTCCGCAATGCCACCTTTACGGCCATCAAAGAACTTTTTGGTGACATCCCCGAGGAACTGGCCGCCAACCTCAACGACCTTTTTGTTTCCGTGGAGTGGGTCTTCGAAGACGAGCCCAGCGACCTCTATGATTACGACTACGACCAGATCGTTTCGCTCGGCGAACTCGTCAGCAGCCACATCCTGGCCGCCTACCTGAACCACCGCGGTATCCCCGCCCAGTGGGTAGACGCCCGCGATTGCATCCTGACCGACAACACCTACCGGGAAGGATGGGTCCAATGGCCGGAAACCCAAAGCCGCGTTTCCAAAACCATTCCTCCGATCCTCGAACGCGGGCACTTTGTCGTCACCCAGGGCTTTATTGGGTCCACCTCCGAAAACTTCACCACCACCCTCGGACGGGAGGGATCGGACTATTCCGCCGCCATTTTCAGCTTCTGCCTCGATGCCGCGTCCATGTCCATCTGGAAGGACGTTCCGGGCGTACTCACCGCGGACCCACGCCTGTTTGACAACGTCTCCAAGATCGACAACCTGAGTTATAAGGAGGCCATCGAGATGACCTATTACGGGGCCAAGGTGATTCACCCGAAAACCATCAAACCCCTCCAGAACAAGAGCATTCCGCTTCACGTGCGTTCCTTCCTGGAGCCCGAACTGGGGGGGACGCTGGTCTCCGACGACGCCGGAGACGCCTACCCGCCCATGGTAGCCGTGGAAAAGGATCAGGCCCTGGTGAACATCAGTACCCGCGACTTCAGTTTTGTGGCCGAACACCACATCAAGGAACTTTTTGATCACATCACCACCACCCGCCTGCAGGTGAACATGATGCAGAACACGGCCATCAGCTTCAACGTCGTCGTCAACGACATCGATGACCGGGTAGAAAGATTCTGCGCCCTGGTAAACGACAATTTCAAAACCAAGGTAGACCGCGACCTCGAACTCGTCACCATTCGCCACTACACCAACGAAGTAACCGAAAGCATGCGCCGCGGAAAGGTCACCCTACTGGAAGGTCGGTTACCCCTTACCCTGCAGATGGTCATGAAGGACGTACCGGTCATGCGCCGCAAGGAGGATTAAGCCCCCACTACCCACTACTAACTACCTCCGCCTAAATCCACTCGTATTTCTCAACGGTCATTTCCGTCTTCACCGCGCCAGTATGCTTGGTCGTAGCGGGCTCCATGAGCATTAACCAGACTTCCTCCCCCTGATCCGTGCGGGGCCGGTGCTCCACCCCCCGGGGTACTACGTAAAGCTCTCCCGGATGGAGGGTCACCGTTTCCCGATCGCGGAAATCCAGGTGCAGAATACCCCGGTATATCAGGAAAAGCTCATCTTCTTCCGCATGGTCGTGCCAGACGAACTCCCCCTTTATCTTGGCCAATTTGATTTGCTGCCCGTTGAGTTCAGCGATGATTTTGGGGCTCCAGTGATCGTGGAAGCGGCCAAATTTCTCCATTACGTTCGTAGACATGAGTGCTTGATTTTTGTGCAAGATAGGCTCCGTATACCGGGAGCGAAATAGCCAATCAGGGGAAGCCATTCGACTTATCTCAAGGCTGAAGGTGGAAACGAAGCTAGCGAAGCACAGAAAAAGAGGCGGCTTAAATTTGTTAGACTAATCTAACATTTTATCTTTGTATAAGCTAACTGCACTTCAGTTCCCCGACCATGAAAAACCCCAACTTGAAATTTTTACTAACGGGCCTGCTTCTTAACCTGACCGTCACGCTCTACGGGCAGGGCGCCACCTTGTCCGGTACGGTGAGTCATCTCGGTGACCAGCCCCTGGTTTCCGCCAGTATTGGATTGGAGGGAACGACCTTAGGAGCAAATACCGACGAAAACGGCAACTACCTGATCCAAAATGTACCGGCTGGCACCTACACCGTACGGGTAAATTTTCTGGGTTTCGTTTCCATTTCGGAAACGGTAACGCTTCAGTCGGGTCAGTCTTTAGAGAGAAACTATTCTCTACGCGAGGACGCCCTGAACCTGAAGGGAATTGTCGTTAGTGGTACCCGCTACGAACAGGACCGCATCAATAACCCCGTGGTGGTCAACGTCCTGGATGACAAACTCCTCAACGCGACGCAGTCCATTGCACTTTCGGAGGCCCTGAACTATCAGCCCGGCGTCCGCGTCGAGACCAACTGCCAGAACTGCGGCTTCACTCAGGTCCGGTTAAACGGACTGGAGGGGGCATACTCTCAGATTCTCATCAATAGCCGACCGGTTTTCAGCGCCCTGAACAGCGTCTACGGTCTGGACCAGATTCCCACTAACATTGTGGAGCGGGTGGAGGTCGTTCGCAGTGGAGGCTCTGCGCTGTACGGCTCCAACGCCATTGGTGGAACGATCAACATCATCACCCGGGAGCCGGCCGAAAATAGCTGGGAAATTCGTTCCAACACCGCCCTGCTGGCCGGCGAAGCGGTAGATCAAACCTTCAACCTGAACGGATCCATCGTCAACGAAAGCCTCACCAGCGGAATTACCTTTTACGGCATGAGCCGTCAGCGGGACAGCTACGACGCCAACGGCGACGGCTTTACGGAACTGGTGGAACTTCAGAACTCGGTCTTTGGTGCCCGGGCTTTCTTCAAGCCCGGAACCCGCAGTAAAATTTCGGTGGATTTCAGCGTCCTGGAAGAATACCGCCGTGGTGGTGATCGGCTGGAGCTGGCGCCCCACTTCACCGATATCACGGAAGAACTCGATCACAACACCTTCTTCGGGGGACTTACCTACGAACAGTGGAGTAAAAACGACCGGAATAAATTCTCCCTCTACACCTCCGTTCAACGCACGGAAAGGGACAGCTACTACGGAGGCCTGGGGGGTGGCAGAACGGCGCAGGACAGCTCCCTGGCCCTTAACGCCTACGGGCTCACCAATGACGTCGCCCTGGTGGCCGGCACCCAGTTCACGCACTACCTCAATAATGATGACGTGTTCACCATTGGCCTGGAAAACCAGCTCTACGATACCCAGGACGAAATCCAGGGCTACAACCGCCTGATCGATCAACGCGTGAATACTACTGGCCTTTTCACCCAGTATGAATGGAAACCCAATGACCGGCTGACTGCCCTGCTGGGGGCCCGTTTTGACCTGGCCGTGGTCGATGGCAGTTACCGGGTAGGAACCATCACCAATACCTCGGACAACCGCGTGGCCGTCTTCAGTCCCCGTGCCACCCTACTCTACCGGATCAACGAAGACCTCCGCTTCCGGGGCGGTTACGCCCGGGGATTCCGTGCCCCGCAGGCCTTCAATGAGGACCTGCACATTTCTTCGGTGGGGGGAGAGCCCCTCTTCGTCATTCTATCCGATGAGCTGGACACCGAAACCTCCGATGCCTTTACCGGCTCCCTGAATTACACCAAAAATGTGGGGCTGGCCCAGATAAGCCTGCTCGTTGAAGGTTTTTATACCAGGCTGAGCAACCCCTTCACCCAGGTCAGCACGGGCGCCGTACTCCCTAATGGCTCCATCATTGAAGAAGTGAGAAACGGTGAGGGAGCCACGGTCTCCGGCATTAACTTCGAAGCGGGGTATTCGCCGTCCGATAAATTTTCATTCCAGATCGGGGGCACCGCGCAACGGACCCAATACGAGGAAACTCAGGTGCTGTTTGAACCCGAAGACGGCGGTGGGGAAAACGTAGTGGCCGTTGATGAGTTCGTCAGAAATCCTAATCTCTATGGCTACTTCACCTCCTACTACCAGCTTTCCAGTGCGTTCCGCCTGGACGTAACCGGCACCTACACGGGCTCCATGCTTGTCCCCCGGGTCGTGAGTGAATCCGGCTTTCTGGACCTCATCGATACCGAAGCTTTTTTTGACCTAAACCTCAAGGGAAGTCACCATTTTGACCTCGCCGAAGACTTTCACCTGGAGCTTAGTGGAGGCGTAAAAAACCTCTTCAACAGCTTTCAGCCGGAGTTTGAGGTGGGTCCGGAGCGGGATTCTGACTTCGTGTACGGGCCGATGGCTCCCCGATCCCTGTTCCTTTCCGTTAAGATTGGCAACCTCCATTAATGCTTTCCTCCCCTACCCCGTCCGCCGCTGGTCTGCTCAGTGTTTTATTCCTGATGACTTTGCCCCTCTTCGGGCAAACCCAACCCCACACCATCCAGTGGTTAACGTTTGAACAACTGGAGGACTCCCTATCCGTGGAGCCTAAGAAGGTGTTCATTGACTTCTACACCGACTGGTGCCGGTATTGCCGGAAAATGGACCGGGAAGTTTTTACCCGTCCTGAAGTGATCAACCTGCTGAATGAGGAATACTATGCGGTCCGCCTAGATGCGGAAACGGAAGACACCATTTCGTTTGGCGGACGGCAATTCATTAATGATCAGCTGGGCAAATCCCGGCGCCCCCTGCATCAGCTGGCCCAGCTGCTGGCGTTACGCAAGGGACAATTTGTCGCCCCCACCCTGGTGATGCTGGATGAGGAGTTCCGGGTCACCTCCAGATACTTTACCTATCTGGACAGCAAGCGGCTGATCCGGGCGTTAGAATAGACATTCCCCCCCGTTCCTGCGGGCCAACGACCATTTTGTTCCCCACCGCTTAAAACCAGACGATAATAAAAGCATTAAGTTTACGGCGCCCGAATCCACTACTCTTCACCACCAAATATCACCAAACTGAGCTCTCCTACCGTTGAAAATTATCTGAAGGCAATGCTTTCTCTGGCCGACGATGACGACCGGGTCAACGTATCGGACCTGAGCAAGGCCCTGGGGGTCAGTACCCCATCGGCCAACAGCATGGTCAAGAAGCTTTCCGATAGTGGCCTGATCCATTATGAGAAATACCGTCCCCTCCAGCTCACCGATGCGGGCCGCCGGGCCGCGGCCCTGATCGTGCGTAAGCATCGGTTAACGGAAATGTTTCTGGTAGAAAAAATGGGCTTTGGTTGGGAAGAAGTGCATCCCATCGCGGAGCAGATCGAACACGTAAAGAGCCCCGAGTTCTTCGCCCGAATGGACGAACTCATGGGTCACCCCACCACGGATCCGCACGGGTCCCCCATCCCTGACCCGGAGGGGAATATTGCCGCCCAGGAATACGCCAAACTCAGTGAGGTGAGCCCCGGACAAACCGTCACCATTGCGGCCCTGGCCGATTCCTCCGAAAGTTTTCTTCTTTATTTGAATGACCGTCAGCTTGCCCTGGGCATCCCGCTCACGGTCTTGCGGATTGAACCCTTCGATGGGTCCCTGACCGTTAGCTATCCCGGTCAGTCGTCCCTCAACGTCAGTAAGGTCGTGGGGGATAAATTACTGGTCAGCCCGCTGGAGAATTGAGTCTTTGCGGGTAACAAGAGCGCGCGAAAAACGCTAGGCTGCTTCCTCGTCGAGGCCCTGCTTCCGGTTGCGCCACCAGAGGTAGGCGATTGTACCAATCAACAGGTAGGGCATGCCTAGCAGGTATAGAATTCCGTTATTCAGTCCACGCCCTTCCGTACCACCATTGGCCAGGTTACTCTCGGCCGTCGCCCGGCACATCGGACACTGAGCGAGCAAATCTTCGCCACTCACCAGGAAGCATACCAGCGTAAGCGCCGTAAAAAGAATCCATTGCTTTTTCATCTTCGGGTACATTTAGGGATAGTAACTACGCAGCATAAGGAATACCACCGGACCGGTAATGGCAACGTATAACCAGAGCGGCCAGACGATTTTGGCCATCTTGCGGTGCAGGGTGTATTTACCGACCAGGGCCCTCAAAGTAGTTAACAAAATAAAGGGTAAAAGGATGCCCGCCAGGCCAATGTGGCTGAAAAGAATCAGCAAATACCAGGGGCGAATCCCCGCCACGGCAGCAGTTTCCGCCTCGGACAAAATGCCGTTATGGTCAACGTCCCCGAAGATCACTTCCGGAGTCGTAAAGTGATACACAACGTAACAGAGCAGGAACATCACCGACAGCCCCAGGGCAACGCCGTTGGCGTTGCGGTGCTGCACCACCTTACCCTGCTTGATGAACACCAGAGAAAAGATCAGCGCCACGGCCGTCAAACCGTTCAGTAACGCATTCACGCCCGGCAGAAAACCTACGTCCCATCCTTCGGGAACCGGCAACTTGTACTGACGCATGGCACCAACCAGAAGGATGACCACCACGGAAACTACCCAGATGAGAATTTTGAGCCCTCGCTCCTTATCGGGGTACTTTTTGAGTTGGGGGAATCTTTCCGTTTGCATACCTAAAGTTCTTTTTTACGTTCCACGATGATGTCTTGCTTTTCCGGCAACGGAATGATCACCGAAATCAATTCCACCAGACTCAGCGTTTCCTCGCGCTTGGCGAGGTCGTAGTGTTTAACGATGGTCAGTGAACTATCCACCAGGGCCACCAACGGCTGCTCGCCGGCGGCTTCGTAAGCGGTTACGGGAAGCGAAAATTGCTCGGCCGTTCGGGCAAAAGCTGCTTCGTCAGCCGCCAGAAAACTGATCATTTCGTCATCCGGCAGATGGTAGGTTTCGGCGAATTCCCGAGCGGCAGTGACCGGATCGTCGGCCAGGGTGATGGTGGTAAAGTAAAGGTTAGGACTGTTCGCGAACTGCTGGTAGACGCTATCCATCATTCGACCATACATCTCGGTGCCGGAGGATTTGGTCGGATCCAGCCAACCCACTACCGTCATGGCTCCGCGAAATTCTTCGGGTAGTTCTCCGCGCACCGCCTCCAACGAAGAGAGGTCCGGCATCTTACCAAAATCACCCTGGGTCATGATGGCCTCCTTCCGGTATTCGTACCCCATCTTGAGATAGACGTAAGAACCCAGGGGAAGTCCCACCAGGAAGAGCAGCAGGGCAGCTGCGTTGAGGATTTTTTTTGCCTTTGTCATACGTTGTGAATTACCGGGGAAACACCGAAAAACTTCCTGTACTAAACCCGGGCTACCCGCTTTTGCTTAACCCGGAAGATAATTTTGACGATATCGTGGTATTAGTGGCGAGACCGCAGGTGCAAAGCAAATGTCCATGCAGCCGTGGTCTCCGGGTTCTACCCGCTTGCCTGCTCCCGGAAATGGGGAGACACCTTTGGTAAAAAGATACCCCCACCGAGAAAGCTTCTGCGGCGGGGGTGTCTCTATCGGTAGATGACTTCGGGTTATCCGAGCAGTGCGTCGCTCGTTACCTCGTCCTCATTCAGCATCCCTACGGGTGCCTCTGCTTCAATGTTGTCCCGCTCATTGATTTCTTCGCGGTTGTTCTTCCAGGCGGAGCCTTCGTTGAAGAAAGCAACGAGCGCCCAGACCAACAGGAGTACGGGTAGCAGTACACTCAGGGCAAGGCCACGGACCTCGTATCCCATGTGCATGAATTCGTAAATGATGAAGTAAGCCTTGTAAATGGACAGCACGATGATGAGGAAGGCCAGGCCGTAAATGACCCAGGTGTACTCTTCCAGGGATTCCATCGCCTTTCCGAGAGAAAGGAATACTTCCGCCAGGGTAACGATGGCCAGGAGGCCAAGCCCCTTCCATACGCCCTTTACTGAATCTTCGTAGCTAAGATGGTTTGCCATTATCTTTTCTTTTACGTCACCGTTCCTCCGGAACCCGGAGTTGGTACGGTTTTATTGGTTTAGAGGAGGTAGAATACGAGGAATACAAAGACCCAAACAAGGTCTACAAAGTGCCAGTAGAGACCGATTTTCTCCACCATCTCGTACCCGTTCTGCCGGGCGGCGTAGACGCCACTTCCCGCATTGATCAGGATGATCAACAGGAAGATAACTCCGGTGAATACGTGGAAGCCGTGGAAGCCGGTAATCCCGAAAAACAGGGCGCCAAAGGCCGTCGGACCGAAGTCCTGCAACTTAACTTCGTTGGTTTCACTCACGACGTACTTACGGTGAATGAAGCCCTCATCATCAATCTGGAAGCCGGCGTAATCTCCGGCTACCGTGGGGTATTCGAAGTGCTCTTCTCCCTCGTGGCCCTCTCCGTGAGAAACTCCCGCTTTATGGAGCAGGTAGGTTTCTCCTTCCTTGACCACTTCGTCGGTTACCTCACCCGTCTCCGGATCAAGGTAAAAACCGTTCTCCGTGTAGGTACCAAAGGGGTTCGTTGAGACCGTCATGTGTTCCGTAGCGATCAGGTTGGTCCATTCCCAGGCCTGACAGCCGAGGAAGCCCGCACCACCCAGTACCGTGAGTAACATCCAGAAGACCACGCCTCGCTTATTCTCCCGGGCACCTTCCTGTACGGCACGTACCATCGTACCCGAGCTAATGATCAGCAGGAAGGACATGAAGGTTACGAAGATCAGGGGCGCTTCTCCGCCAAAGATCGTGTTGTGAATGTCGAAGGGTGCCGTGGCGAATACCTTATCGGGTACGGGCCAGCTGGGACTGCTGAAGCGCAGTGCCCCGTAGGCGATCAGGAAACCCGCGAAGGTAAAAGCATCCGAGAGGAGGAAGTACCACATCATCAGCTTCCCGTAGGACGCCTTGAAGGGTTTCTGATCACCACCGTCCCAGCTACCGGTGTCTGCCTGGTGCTCGTCGGCAATGAGGATATCCGTTTCTTCGGCCATGTTAGCGTTTTTTAACTGCTCAGTAGGTAGTGTAGTAATTCCGGTAGTGTGTGGCTTTGCCTGACGCCCCGGTATTCTTTAGTTTAGGTTTAGCGTTGAAGGCTCAGGAATACGATGAGGTATATCCAGAGCACGTCCACAAAGTGCCAGTAGGTCAGGGTCAGCTCCAACCGGAGTTGTCTTGCCGGCGTCCGCCGTAATTTGCGCGCAAAAGCCATGGCCAGGGCAACCCCCAGTGCGGCTAATCCACCCAATACGTGGACGGCGTGAAGACTGCTGATGGCGTAGACAAAATCCCCGGAAGGATTTATCCGCAGGGGTACACCATCGGCTTCCATTTGCAGCCATCCGAAATACTGTAAAATCACAAAAGCCGTCCCCAGAAGAAAAGTCATTCCAAGTAGAGCTTTATACGCTCCCTCAGCCTCCCGTTTGAAGGCCCGGTAAGCGGCGTGCAAAGTTAGGCTACTTGCTACGATGACCAAAGTGTTCACGTAGAAAATAGAAGGGATTGAAAATTCCAGCCAGTTTCCCGCCGCCCGACGCACGATGTAGGCACTCGTGAGGGCCGTAAACATCATGATCAAACTGACGATGGCTACCCAAAGGGCAAGTTTCTTTGGGTGAATCTTGTTGCGGCGGGTTTCCGCCTGCATTCTTTTTTCGATACTTACGTCCATGCCACTCATTTTAAATAAACTGTTGTCCTAACCAGTACAGCGAAAAAGCTACCGGCAGGTAAATAAAAGAGAAGAACATCATGCGTAAGGCCGTCTTTCGGGTAGGTTCCCGGCGAAATCCGTAGGCAAAATAGAGGAAGGCTACACTCAACAGCACGACCAGAACGGACATCCACAAATTCGTAAAGCCTAGCGCAAAAGGTGCCAGCGCCAGGGGAATCAGGGCCAGACAAGCCAGCACGGCATCCCGCGACAGCCGGTCCGTATCTGCTTCTCCGTTACGCTCCGGAACGAGCTTGAATCCCGCCCGCCGATAGTCCGCAAAGCCGAGATAACCGATCGCGTAGAAATGGGGCAACTGCCAGAAAAACTGGATGGCAAAAAGGGTCAGGCCAAGCAGGGTGATCTGTCCCTGCGCCGCGGCACACCCAATCAAAGCGGGTAATGCTCCGGGAATGGCCCCCACCAGCACGGCCACCGGGCCAACGCGCTTGAGGGGAGTATACACGAAGGCGTAGCTGATCAGCGACACCATACCCAAAAAGGCCGTCCAGGGATTGAACAGAGCCAGTAAGGTGATACCTCCCATGCTGGCAAAGCCCGCCAGCAGCAGGGCATCGCTGGAACTCATCCTACCGGTTGCCAGGGGACGATTCTGAGTCCGCGCCATATCGCGGTCAAAATCTTTCTCCAGCAATTCGTTCAGGATGTTGGCGGCCGCCGTCGTCAGGAAGCCCCCCATGGTGAGTACGCTCACCGCCCACAGGCTGATGCTCGCTCCGCCCAGGGCAACAAAGTAAGCAAGGACCGAAGACAGAACCACCGTTGCCGACAGCCTGAATTTGACCAGCGCCGCCAGGTCGGACAGGGTCCGCCCCAGGGGAAGTTCTACCGCCTTTGTGGAAGATGTTCTCTTCACCGAATACTTACTTAAAGGTAAATAAGCGGCGACCCGTATTTCGCGGCGACAAGGTGCTACGAATTACGGGCCGCCTGATTGTGCCAACGCATTGCGACGTCGGCGTATGTTTAATTAATCCTAATGCGCAACTGATTCATTTTCCCCGACGGGTTCCACCTGGGAAATGAACTCACGACCGTCCTTACCGTAGTCGTACGCCCAACGCTGTACCGTTGGCAGCTTACCGGGCCAGTTACCGTGGCCAACCTCAACGGGAGTGGTCCACTCCAGGGTGTTGGCGTTGTAGGGGTTACGCTCCGTCAGCTTACGTCCACGCCAGATGCTGTAGAAGAAGTTGATCACGAAGAGGATCTGGAAGCCAAAGGTGATGATGGCCGCAATGGTGATGAACTTGTTCAAGTTGTCGAAGTGACCGAAAGCCTGGAACGCATCAAAGCTGTAGTAACGGCGGGGAACACCGGCCATACCGAGGTAGTGCATGGGCCAGAATACGGCGTAGGCACCGATCAGCGTACCCCAGAAGTGAAGCTTACCGAGCGTCTCGTTCATGAAACGACCGTAAAGTTTGGGGAACCAGTGATATACCCCGGCAAACATGCCGAAGAAGGCCGCAACACCCATTACGATGTGGAAGTGAGCCACAACGAAGTAGGTATCGTGCAGCTGAATGTCCAGCGTGGAGTTACCCAGCCAGATACCGGTCAGACCACCGGAGATGAACATCGAAACGAAACCGATGCCGAACAGGCTGGCGGGATTGAAGCGGATGTTACCACCGTATAGCGTCGCAATCCAGTTGAACACCTTCACCGCCGAAGGAACGGCGATGATCAGGGTGAAGATCACGAAGAAGTTAGAGATGAAGGGGTTCACACCGGACATGAACATGTGGTGAGCCCATACAATGAAGGACAAGAAGGCAATCGCCAGAATGGAGAATACCATGGCCTTGTATCCGAAGATGGGCTTCCGACTGTGTACGGACAGTACCTCGGAAACGATACCCATCGCGGGCAGGATAATGATGTATACCTCGGGGTGGCCCAGGAACCAGAAAAGGTGCTGGTACAGGATGGGGCTACCACCAACGTGATCGAGGGCCTGTCCACCAATGTAAATATCACTGAGGTAGAAGCTCGTACCCACGCTGCGATCCAGGATCATCAGGAAGAAGGCCGAGGTCAGTACGGGGAACGAAAGCAGACCAATGATGGCCGTGATGAAGAAGGCCCAGATGGGCAGTGGCAGACGCCACATGCTCATGCCCTTCGTACGCAGGTTAAGCACCGTAGTGATGTAGTTGATACCACCCAACAGTACGGAGACCACAAAGAGTACGAGGGAGACCGTCCAAAGCGTCATACCGGCACCGGACCCATCCATGGCTTGGGGCAGTGCGGAGAGTGGAGGATAAGCTACCCAGCCCCCGGCGAAGGGGCCCGTGCTCAGGAAGAGCGAGGCAAACATTACGCTACCGGAAATGAAGAAGAACCAGTAGCTGAGCATGTTCAACAGCGGGGAAGCCATATCACGTGCGCCGATCATGAGGGGAATCAACAGATTCGAGAAGGTACCACTCAAACCGGCGGTTAGTACAAAGAATACCAGGATCGTACCGTGCATCGTCACCAGTGCGTAGTAGAAATCTTGGGTGAGCGATCCAACTCCTTCGGAGTTAATGGCAATCCACTTGCCCAGGAAGGGTTTCATCCAGGCGATGCTCTCCTCGGGGAAGCCAAGCTGCATCCGGAAAACCAGCGACATCATGGCACCAATCAGGGCCCACATCATACCGGTGATGAGGAACTGCTTGGCGATCATCTTGTGATCCTGAGAGAAAATGTAGTGGAAAATAAAGTTAGACTGATACTTGTCTCCGTGATGGTGCTCGTGGAAGTGATCGTCGTAACCCAGTTCCTGGATCAGAGCGTCTTCCCGGGTAGCTGGAGCCGTAAGTACTGCGCTTGCCATGGTTATCAGCTTTAGAAGTTCTTCTAGTGGATAGTTTACTATAAATTGATGGCTACCTGAGGTAACTCATCCGTTGTAATGAAAAATTCGGTCCGACGGTTTGCCGCACGCCCTTCTTCAGTGTCATTTGTTTCGATTGGTTGCGTAGCACCGTAGCCGGCACTACCCAGACGAGCGGCATCAATACCACCGTCCATCAGGAACTGCTTCACGGAAGCAGCCCGCGCCTCAGACAGGCTGAGGTTGGCTTCCGCATTGCCGGTGCTGTCCGTATGCCCCTTCAGCATGGCCTTCACTTCGGGCTTGGCCTTCATCAGGGCAATCACGTCTTCGAGTTGGTAGCGAGACAGCGAGGTCAGTTCAGCGCTTCCGGTCTCGAAGGTCACGTACTCAAGTACGAGCGTATTGTCGTCGTCGGATTCGGTTTCCAGTGCCGTGTTGGCGGACGTATTGAAGGCCTCTCGGCGCTCCTGAATCTCTGCGGGGAAAAGCATATCCGTGTTCGGGTCGTTATCCGTTCCGCGGATGTTGGCGAGGTAGAAGGAATTCTGACCGGCCAGCCACTCCTCGTACTCATCTTGCTCCAGTACGATGACCTTCCGCTTCATGGACCAGTGGCCAATACCACAAAGCTCCGCACAGGCCAGTTCGTAGTCGCTGGTCTCCCACAACATCTTGGAGGGATCTTCCGGATCGGGCACCTGGTACTCTTTGTACTTGCTCAAATCCTTGCGGTATTCCTTGGTCGTTTTCTCGGGCGTAAAGACAAAGTAGGTCGGCAGGCCGGGAACGGCGTCCATCTTCACCCGGAATTGCGGGAGATAGAAATCGTGAAGGACGTCCTTGGCCGTAATGCGTACCCGAACCTTCTGGCCAACGGGAAGCACCACGTCGTTTACCAGGATGTCGTCGGCATTCTTCATGTCCGTCCAGTCCTGGCCCAGCGGGTTCGTACCGTCAATCAGACGGAAGTCTTTGCGGCCGAGGAGGCCGTCTTCGCCGGGGTACCGCATCTGCCACGCAAACTGGTAACCCGTAGCTTCAATTTCCAGGTAGTCATCATCCGCTCCGACGTCGCCCATGATGTCGTTCCAGGCGTCCAGACCACCGATCACCAGGAAGGTCATCACGATGGCGGGAATCCCCGTCCAGACAATCTCCAGGGTGTTGTTGTGGGAGATAAACTGTGCCTTGCGCCCCTTCTGTTGGCGGTATTTGAAGGCGTACCAAAACAGAAGGATGTGGGTCACGATGAAAACACTGTAGGTAACCACCAGGGTCCAGTTCATCATTGAGTCAATCCGCCCCCCGTGCGCCGAAGCCGCTTCGTGGGGACCGTAGCCCAGAAAGTAATTCTTCAACACGAAGGCAGAAGCGGTAGTAAGCACCAGGAAGGCAATCATGAAGCCCATGAGCCAGATACCGGTAACGTTCGTGGAACGCCGTTCTACTTCTTCCTTGCCGCGCAGTTCCTTGGCCAGGTCACGCACCCGTGCAATCTGCACAATGATGAGCAGCAGAAGAGCAATACAGATAAAGACGATTAACGTAGTCATTCGCTTAAAATTAGCAACTTTTTACGGACCGAATTTTTCCGTGTTTTCGGACCGATACAAAATTAACGAGTGCTGGAAAGAATCGTTAGTTCGTCCACCCTTGTTTAGATTTCGTCTAAACAAGGGTGGCTTTTTCATTAGGTGTGGTGGTGAAGACTCTCCTCCATGTAGGGGTCCTTCTTCGGCTCCAGCGGAGCGGCGGAAAGACGACTGAACACGAAGAACAGGAATCCACCAAGGAACCCGAGGAAGGTTCCGATTTCGAGTAGCCCGGGAAGAGTGTACCCAGACTTGAACCCGAGCGCACTGTGATCATCACCGTGGCCGTCACCATGGCCCTCACCGTGTTCAACGGCAGCTTCCATATGGCCCGTCATTTCGGTCCCGTGGTCATCGTGGTGCGCCTTGTCGGCGTGGTCATCGGCATGGGCCTCGCCGGCGTGCATTTCTTCACCGTGTGCCTCCTCACCGTGACCTTCTTCGCCGTGATCACCCTGCTGGGGCGTCATGGACATCGTAGAATGCTCGGCGGGAGCGTCCAGCGTCATGCTGTGTTCTTCTTCTCCGTGGTGATCGTCACCGTGGTGGGCTTCCATTTCCACGAGCGTCAGGCGGGCACCCGGCTTGATCATCTGGAAGTAATCAAACCAGTGGCCGAAGAATACCAGCGCGGAAGCAAAGAAGAGCGTACCGAACTTCCGCTTGGTATCGTTCCGCATCAGGATGAAGAAGGGAAGCACGAAGTTCAGCAACAGGTTACCCCAGAACAGTACCGGATAACTATCCAGTCGTTGCCGGAAGTAGATGGTCTCCTCCCCTACGTTACCGTACCAGATCAGCATGTACTGGCTGAACCAGAGGTACGTCCAGAAAATGGAAATCGCGAAGAGGTACTTACCCAGATCGTGGAAGTGCTCGGCGGTAATACCCTTGTAGTATCCCCGGCTCTTCAGGTAAATCAGGATCATGATGGTCAGGGCCGTCATGGCCACAAACAGACTGGCCGAAGCGTACCAGGCGAACATCGTGGAGTACCAGTGGCTGTCGATGGACATAATCCACTGCCAGATCATGGCGGCGCTGGTGAAGCCCGCAATGGGCAGGAAGATGGCCGCGTAGACCTTGATTTTCTTGTGGTGGCTGTAGCTGCTGTCACCGTCGGTGTCTTCCGCCAGGCTCAGCTGACGCATCCGGCTGACGAAGAAGTACCACACGCCCACGAATACAATCGTTCCGAAGGTATACCAGTACTTATTCAGGAAAGAGGACTTGTGCGTCAGAATGGGGTCATCCATTACCGCAGCTTCGTCGTTCCAGTGGTAGAGGTGGTGACTGTGCAGCCAAAGCCCCACAATGATCACCCCCATCAGGAAGAGTCCGGGCAACAGGAACAGGGAGAAAGACTCCCACACCCGCTTGAACTGCACGAACCATCCCGCGTAGGCGGTGGTGAAGGCCGAGTAGGCGAAGGCCGCAATGAACGCGATCCCCAGGAAGAATACAGTATTGTGCAGGAGGTTGGTCCAGAAGCGCATGTGGTGCCCTTCACCGCCGTCTACAAAGTAGCTGGCGATCAGGCATACCAGACCGATCAGGGCTGCCCCGCCGGTGATGGTTTTTGCTCGGGATGAGAATACGAAGTTCTCCATCTATTATCAGTGTTTCGGAGCACGGAGCCCCAATGATTTTTTTGGGTGGTTTCTATTTCTTGCGCATCTGTTCGGTGGCTTCCTCACCGGCTTCCGCGGCGTCGGAAAGCTGACCAGCGGCTTCCATCATGGCTTCTTCGTCCGTGGCCCGGCTGGCCATGGCGTCAAATTCTGCGGCGGGCATCCCGTGCTCGGGGCGGAAGGTGTTGCTGGCCTGGTTGTAGTCCAGCTTCAGCTCCTTGGCCTGCAGGCTGCGGATGTAGTGAATGACCTGCCAACGCTCTTCGTAGCTGATCTTGTCGGCGTAGGCTCCCATCGCATTGTAGCCGTAGATGATGGCGTGGTAGTAGCGGCCGTTGCTGGCGTCGTAGAACTCATCGCGCAGGAAGTTGGCGGGGGCCAGCGGGTAGGCGGCGTTGGGGTTGGAGTCCGTGTCGTAAATGTAACCGAGTCCATTGCCGGCCGATCCGTGACAGATGCCGCAGAAGATGTCGTACAACTTCTTTCCCTGGGCCAGTCCCGCCTCCGTGATGGGGAAGGGATTGTCCGTCAGCTGCTCCATGGCGGCCAGCCGTCCCTCTACGGTATTGTCGTAGTAGTAGGGCACGTGACCGTTGGTGGGCACGCTGATGGCGTTATCGGCCACCGGGTGTCCGAGGTGCTTGGCGTCTTCGGAAGCCTCGTTGTTCAGGTAGGCCCCGGCGTAGCCACGGGGAACCGTTCCTTCTACCGTACCGCGGGGGTAAACGAGTTGCGCCAGGGGAATGGTGGATTCCTCGTCCCAGGTATTGTAGTAGTAGTAGTTGTAGGTATTGGCCTCCATGGCGAGGGAGTGGCCCATGTCGGGCATGTACTCGCTGCCGGGGAAGTTGTCTTCCGCATCTGAACAGGCCGTGAGGACCACCGCCAGTACCAGAGACAAAACCAGAATACGCAAATCTTTCATGCTAATTCACTTCACGGGAATCCTTGACTCCCTTTTGTTTTTAATTCTTTTCTACCCCGTGGGGCTTTGCAGGCCTACCCTAGGTGGAAGGGCAACGGCGTGCAGGTGCAGTGGCATGGCCCCCGGCGCAAAGTTTGCACCCGCGGCCTCGCCCTGCTTGATTATGCAGCCACCATCTTGTTGTGGACGCTCTCTGCTCCCGTCTTGGAGAAGTAGTCCCGCAGCTTATCCACGGCACCGTTGTCCAGGTCGGTCGCGTCAAAGGCGATACAGAACTTATCGTCGGTGATGCGATCGTGCAGGCGGCGCGTCTCGGCCCAGGGAGCCAGACCACAAATGGTGTAGAAAACCAGTACCATACCCACGGAAGCAAAAAGCACCGTAAGCTCGAAGGTAATGGGGATGAAGGCCGGTACGGACCAGTATGGCTTACCACCAAAAATGATGGGCCAGTCGCGGGTGAACACCCAGGTCATGAAACCAAATCCGAACAGGCAACCGATGGTGCCGAATACGAATCCGGCCTGGTGCAGGCGGCTTTCTTCCAGTCCCAGCAGCGGATCAAGACCGTGCACGGGGAAGGGCGTGTATACTTCGTCGATGTCCAGGTGGTCGGCGTTAGCGGCCTTCACGGCATCGAGCAGTTTTTCTTCGTCGTCGTACAATCCGAAGAGGATGTTGCGTCCGGCGTCTGTAGTTTGGGTATCTGCCATGATTCTTTCCTTTCGGGTAAGTTTATTTGGTGGTATTATCGTCGTCAATGTCTACGGTGCTGCCCGCGCTCAGGTCATTGGCACCGGCGGGTACGTGATGACCGTGGTGGGCGTTGGGGCCGATGTACTGGTCACCGGAGGTCTTCAGGATACTCTTCACCTCGGCGATGGCCACTACCGGAGCAACCCGCGTGAAGATGAGGAAGAGCGTGAAGAACAGTCCCAGCGTACCGATGAAGATGATTATCTCCACCCAGGTGGGTACGTAGTAGCTCCAGCTGGAGGGCAGGTAGTCGCGGGCCAGCGTGGTGGCGATGATCACGAAGCGCTCAAACCACATACCGATGTTGATAAAGATCGACATGAAGAAGGTCCAGAAGAGGCTCGTGCGCAGCTTCTTGCTCCAGAAAATCTGGGGGCTGATTACGTTACAGAGCATCATCCCGATGTAGCTCCAGTAGTAGGGACCGAGCACGCGGTTCAGGAAGGCAAACTGCTCGTAGATGTAACCGGAGTACCAGGCAATGAAGAGCTCGGTCAGGTAGGCAACACCGACGATGGATCCCGTCAGCAGGATTACCTTGTTCATGGATTCAATGTGCTCCATGGTGATGTACTGCTCCAGGTGCAGCACCTTACGGGCAATCAGCATCAGGGTGAGTACCATGGCGAATCCGGAGAAGATGGCCCCCGCAACGAAGTAGGGCGGGAAGATGGTGGTGTGCCATCCGGGGATTACCGAGGTAGCAAAGTCAAAGGATACGATCGTGTGTACGGAAAGTACCAGGGGCGTAGCGAGACCGGCGAGGATCAGGGAGAGGCTCTCCCACCGCTGCCAGTGCTTGGCCGAACCGTTCCAGCCGAAGGAAACGGCACTGTAGATTTTCTTCCGGATGCCCTTCGCCCGGTCCCGAACCGTAGCCAGATCGGGCACCAGACCAGCGTACCAGAACAGCAGGGATACCGTGAAGTACGTAGAGATGGCGAATACGTCCCACAACAGCGGACTGTTGAAGTTTACCCACAGCGGACCGCGGGTGTTGGGGTAAGGGAAGATGAAGATGGCCAGCCAGAGGCGTCCCATGTGGATGAGCGGGAACTGACCGGCACAGATTACGGCGAAGATGGTCATGGCTTCCGCCGCCCGGTTTACCCCGGTCCGCCATTTCTGGCGAAACAGCAACAGAATCGCCGAGATCAGGGTACCGGCGTGACCGATACCTACCCACCAAACGAAGTTGGTGATGTCCCAGCCCCAGTTGATGGTGCGGTTAAGGTTCCAGGAACCGATGCCCACCCATACCGTCCAGGCGACGCCGAAGACGAACATACCAAGACAGATAACGGATACGATGAACGCAATGATCCACGATACCGAGGGTGCGGTTTCCGTCGGGCGACAAATGTCTTCCGTGATCTGATGGTAGGTCTTGCTACCTTCAATTAACGGTCGACGAACGGGGGCTACGTGTCCACTCATGCTTTGTTAGTTGTTATTTGGGACGCTTCCATCGCGTCTTACTTTATTTTTAGTCCTTCGACCCGGAAGCCGAAACACGAATTGTTGTTTAGGCCTCGAGTTCTTCCATGGGGTTGTGTACCCGGGCGGCGTAGAATACGGCACTCTGGGTGTTCACTTCCTCCAGGGCGAGGTAATTCAGGGGGTTCTCCAGCTTCCCGGCGATGTCTCCTTCCTTGTTGTTGCGGTCTCCGAAGGTGATGGCACCGGTAGGACAGGCCGTTTGACAAGCCGTACGGACGTCGGAGTCCCGCAGCGGGCGCTTCTCGATCTTGGCGGCCAGTTTACCCTCCTGCAGACGCTGCGTACAGAAGCTACACTTCTCGATCACCCCGCGGCTACGGACCGTGACGTCGGGGTTGAGTACCATCCGCGTCAGGTTGTCGGCGCCGAACGGCAGTTCCTCATCCTGTACCTCGGGTTCGTTGGTGCTGAAGAGGTCACCGGTGGTGTAATCCAGCCAGTTGAAGCGACGAACTTTGTAGGGGCAGTTGTTGGCGCAGTAACGGGTACCGATACAGCGGTTGTAGATCATCTGGTTGAGACCTTCGTTGCTGTGCTGAGAGGCGTTTACCGGACAAACGTTCTCACAGGGAGCGTTGTCACAGTGCTGGCACATCATCGGCTGGTACACCGCGCGTGGGTTTTCCACGTCACCGTAGAAGTAGCGGTCAATGCGCAGCCACTTCATCTCGTGGTGGCGCCATACTTCGTACTTACCAACGATGGGCACGTTGTTTTCCGCTACACAGGCTACTTCACACGCACCACATCCGATACAGGCATTGAGGTCTACGTGCATCGCCCACCAGTGTCCCTGGCTGTAGATGTTCTCGGAGTACTCCTCGTAGGGGTACAGCGTTTGCTCGTTCAGGTGCTGGGCGTGCTCGCGGTTGTGCGCGATGGTGTGCTTGAGGTCTCCCAGGTTAGCGAAGGTGCCCTGGTAGATGATCGAACGGTCGGTAAGACCGCCCTGCATACCCTCTCCGAGTTCCATTACCGTCTTTTCGTCGACGTTGAAGGGCTCGAGGTATTCTTTTTGTTCTTCGGTCAGCTCACCGGCGATCGTCTCCGTCTCTCCGGTAATCCGGTTGTAGTACACCAGGTCTCCGGTCGCTTCATCGCGGGTGGTCAGACCCATGGTGTGGTGGTACTGGACGCTGGCAAATTCTTCCTCCACGTCTACCTGACCGGACACTTCAGCCTGGTCGGCAAAGTACTGGACGTAACCTTCCTGGTCGACTCCCAGCCAGGGGTAAACGTTGATGCCCACGTCGTGGCCGATTGCCCGACCGGAAACACCCGTAATGGAGCGTCCGTATCCCAGGGCCAGACCGAAGGTATCGGCCAACTGGCCGAATTGGCGTACCGCCGTGATTTTCTGGGTGGTTTCGCCGATGGTGAGGTTCACCATGTCGGCCTTACCCTTGTATTCTTCGGCGTTCAGGTCGTTGTAGGCCGTGTAGCTGTTGCCGCCCTCCCAACGTACGGGAATGCTGAGGTAGTTACCCCAGACCGTACGGGTGACGGGGTCGGGCATCTCCTGCAGCCAGGGGTTTCCGGCGTAGGATCCGTTACCGATGTTTACGGTTTCGAAGAAGCTGACTTCCTGACCGGATCCCGCAGCGGTGGGGCCATTGCCCGTCACGCCACCGTTAAAGGCGGCAGCATCCCCGGCGGGGAGCTCCAGTACACCGTCGTGCAGCGCACTGTCCCAGAAGGCCTGGAAGGTAGCGAACTGGCTCTGGGCGGCGAAGGCCGTTTTCTCCCAGTTCATTTTCACGTAGTCCATGTAGGGCTGCTCGGCTTCCGCGTCGTAGTTCGGAGCGTCGGCCCACACCAGCAGGCTTTCGGCCTGTTCACGGGTACCGTTGCGGCCCACACTGGCGAAGATCGGCGTGATCGTCGGCTGGATGAGGGAGAGCTGTCCCTGTACGGCTTCCGCATCCCCCCAGCTTTCGAGGTAGTGGTGGGTGGGCGTTACGTACTGACAGAGTACCATGGTTTCGTTGGGCGTACCGGCCATGCTCACGGAGAGCTTCAGGTTAGGCATTGCTGCGGCAATCTTGGCGGCCCAGGGGTTGTCGAAGGCGGGGTTAGCACCGTCCAGGACGATCAGGGCGTCTACGTTGCCCTGCTCCAGGTCGGCCGCCAGCTTTCCGATGGCCTTGTCGTCACCTTTGCGTTGCATGCTCCAGCGGTCCGTCGTGATGGTATTACCGTAGGACCCCAGGGCGTTGTTGATCTCGTTGACCATCAGCTGCTCGCTGATGTTGTTGGTACCGCTGACCACCAGGCTGTGGTTACGGTGAGCCTTCAGCTCATCGGCCAGGGCCTTGATTTTTGCGGAAACGTCTGCGGGGAGGTCCGCGGCGCGGCTTCCGCCCACGATGGCGTTGTGGAGGGCCAGGATCGCCTGGCCTTGCTGGCTGGGCTTGACCATGATCCGGTTGTCGGCGTTAGAGCCGGTGAGGCTCATGTGGCTTTCGATCTGAACGTGGCGGCTCATCTTGTCAGCGTCAGTGCGGCGTCCCTGCGCGTACTGGCGGGCGAACTGTACTGGGGATACCCAGGTACCGAGGAAGTCACAGCCGATGCCAACGATTACGTCGGCCTTGTCGAAGTGGTAGCTCGGGATGGCCCGCATACCGAAGTTCTGCAGGTTGGCATCCAGGAGCGCCGCGCAGGATACGGGATCGTACTGAACGAGTTCAGTGTTGGGGTACTTGGCCTTGAAGTCCTCTACTGCCGCCAGCAGGCTGGGGCTGAGGATGGTGTGGGAAACGATGCGTACCCGGCTACCGGCGGTCATTTTGCCCTTGATCTCTCCGTCAATAACGTCCCAGCCATCGTTGGCACTCAGGGGGCGCTTAACCTGCGCCTTACCGTTCTCCACGCGGTAGGGTCCGTCGAAGCGGCTGGTATCATACATCCCCAGTACGCTGGCCTGGGCCCGGGCACTGGTGCCGCCACCGGTGATGGGGCTCATGCTGTTGCCCTCAATTTTGATGGGGCGCCCTTCGCGGGTCTTCACCAGCACGGGAACGTAGTCGCCGCCCTGAACGAAGGTTGAAGCAAAGTAAGTCGCCACACCGGGGACGATGGTATCCGGCTTGGAAACGTAAGGGATCGCCTTACGCACCGGGATATCACAGGAAGCAATCGTGGCCGCGGTCATCCCGAAACCGAGGTACTTCAGGAAGTCTCGGCGACTGGATTCCAGGCGGGGATTCTCCACCTCGGCGGCGGGAGCACCAATTTCGTTGTCGGTGGCTTTGATGTATTCGGGGCTGGCCTCGAGTTGATCGGTACCTAACCAGATTTTGTTGACTTGCTTCTTCATTCAACTATATTTGAACGGGGCCGGTGGCCGTTGTTCTCACCTTCAGTGGAAGGTCTTATTTTGTTTTGATTCCGGCTTCCGCGGGGGAAGCTCTATTCCTGGGCGGGTGGCTTAGTAGTGGCAGCGCTGACAGTTCAGACCACCAATTTCTTCTACGGTTACCCCGTCACGCTCACCGGACTTGATTTCCTCGTGGTAGCGCTCGTAGGCTTTGTAGTAGTCGTTGTCCTGGAACTGTACCTCACTCTGGCGGTGACAGTTAATACACCATCCCATGCTTAGGGGACTGTACTGGTACACCAGCTCCATTTCCTCCACGGGACCGTGGCAGTTCTGGCACTTGAGGTTACCCACCGTTACGTGCTGCGCGTGGTTGAAGTAGGCGTGATCGGGCAGGTTGTGAATCCGCACCCATTCTACGGGACCAGCGATTTTGTCATCGTCGGTGTACTCGTTGGTCAGTGCTTCTACGATACCGTCCCACTGTTCCTCCACTACGTTCTCCACTTCGTCAATGTCCGCGCCGTCTTCGGCGAGGTACTGGTTGGCGATCCACTTCTTGTAGACGTCCTTGATTTCGTCGCGAGAGTAGTTCTCGTAGTCTTCCAGGTAAATGTCTTCGATGGGGTCGTAGCCAACCGCCGCGAAGATTTTGGTCAGCTCCGCCGTTCCGTAGGTGCTACCCTTCTTGATGGCCCGGTGACAGTTCATACAGGTGTTCAGGGCCGGAATTACGGAGTGCTTGGAGCGGCGAGCACCGTCGTGACAGTACTGACATTCAATCTGGTTGATTCCTGCGTGGGTAACGTGGCTGAACTTAATGGGCTGTTCGGGCGCATAATCCTGCTGCCGGCCCAGTTCAATGGCGTGGTTAACCGTAGTGTATCCACCCAGTACTACGAGGGCGAAAATGACGAAGGCAATCACTCCGCGGCTCGTCAGGGTTTCCAGGAGCGTCTTCCGGGTAGGATTGCCCCCCTCGGTGGTTTCCACCATGTACTGAAGGTTGCTCGTGATCCGGGCGAGGATCAGTGATAGCGCCAGCAGCGCTACCCCCAGAATGATGAAGAGTAAGGTATTGTCCTTTTCTTCGGCTTCCACCACCGGACCAGCAACCACACCCGCAGCACCGGGAATATTGCCGGTGTACTGTCCGTCAATGTAGGCCAGGAGGTGCTCCACATCGTCGTTAGACAGGTTGGTGTAGTTGGACATTACCGTTGGCTTCCATTCGTTCCAAACGGCAATCGCCCGCTCACTCTCCCCGGAGGCGATCAGGGCCTGTGACTGCTGAATCCAACGGTAAAGGTGCTCCCGGGGCTCGGCGGCCCACCGTTCTTCAACACCACCAAGGGCGGGGCCCGTGGCGTTGTCCTTCATGTTCTTGTTGTGGCAGGAACCACAGACGTTGGCGTTCCAGAGGGATTTACCGGCTTCATAGTCGCCTTCTCCCGGAGCGACACCGCCAGCGGGAGCTGCGGATTCGGCAGGATCACCAGCATCGATTGATTCAGCGGTCGGTTCTTCTGCTTGCTCTCCCTGGGCAAACCCAGCGGTGCCGACAAAAAGAAGGGCGAATATGAGCAGGAAAGAAGTTAGAAACTTGGGGTGGTATGTCATTATCAATTGACATTTAATCATTTGTGGAAGGAAGGAAAAAATCTACTCCCCCCTTGGTCGCGCAAAGATACTTTCATGACATTTCTTTAACAAACTTGCGGCGCAACGTAGAGTTTATTTAGAAATTGTCTAGACAATGGATGCTTGATTTCGCAAGGACATCGGTCATCGTTCCAGTTGATTTACGTCGCGATCGCACCTTATGCTAAAGACATGGCACCTGCGTTTACGCCCCTACTGCCTAATACAATATGTAAGGAGATGTTCACATAAATTTAGTTTGGTTCTATCTTTGCGCTCCCTGAAATAAGACAGACATCATCATGGCGAACCACCTAGAAGCATTGGCCCCCACAAGTCGGGTTTGGATTTATGGCGCAGAAAGAGCCATGACCGCCGAAGAGGTGGAGGTAGCCAGAAAAGAATTACAGGAATACGTGAAGGGCTGGGCCGCCCACCAGCGGCAACTGACGGCGGGAGCTGACGTCCTGCACGATCGTTTCCTCGTGCTGGCCGTAGACGAAAGTGCGGCAGAAGCCAGTGGATGTTCTATCGACGGGTCCGTACGCTTCATCCAGGAGTTGGGCGCCCGCCTCGGCATCGACTTCTTCAACCGCATGCGCTTCAGCTACCGGGATTCCGACGGCGCCATCCAAACCGTATCCCGCGAAGAATTCAAAGACCTTTACCAGCGCGGTCAACTGGAAAACGAGACGATCGTGTTTGATCCTCTGGTCAAGGAACTCGGAGAACTAAGACAAATCTTCGAACGCCCCCTGGAGGATAGCTGGCACAGCCGGATGGTGTAGGGGGATTAGTCTGTTGGTCTGTTGGTCTGTTGGTCCTTTAGGCATTTGTCCAGTCAGACAACTAAAATACCAACAGACTAAATTACTAACGAACTAACAGACTAACAGACTAAATTACTAACGAACTAACGGACCAAGCCCCCCCTTACCTGATCAGATCAAACTGTCCTTCTCTTTCCACTTCCGTGCCGTTCAGGCGGAATTTTGTGATGTAGAGATAGGTGTCAATGTTTTGGGGAGTACCGTTGATGGTTCCGTCCCAGCCTTCGTCGATATCGTTGGAGGTAAATACCTTCTGGCCCCAGCGGTTAAAGATTGTGAGGGAGAAGTCCGTAACCTCTCCGGCGTAGAAGACCCGGAACAAGTCGTTCGTACCGTCACTGTTCGGGGAGATCAGTTCCGGAATTTCAAACTCTGACTCCGTGATGGGAATCGAAATCGCGGCCGTGAATTCACAGCCTCCTTCGTCGGTTACGACCGTCAGCGTATACAGTAGGGATCCGGGAGAAGCCTGTCCGGGATCGGGAACGCGCACCTCAATGCTGCGTCCGCTTCCGTCGGCGGGAGAAAGGTTACCGGACCAGTTGAAATTGGCCGCCAGTCCTTCGGGTACTCCCGTCACCGTAAGGGTAATGACGTTTCCACTGAAGATCGCGTCCATTCCGGGATTGATCTGGTCACCGTTGCTGCGGTTAGCGGCAATCCCCACGTTAAGGTTGGCATCCACGATGGTGACTTCCGTCGTGGTGGTTACCGTCACCCCACAGAGGGCATCCGTAAAGGTGGCAGTATAAACTCCGGGAATTGGGTCCGAAAGCTGAAGCTGCTGCCCCGGAACGGGCGTACCTCCCGGGGGCGTCCAACTGAAGGTTCCGTTACGATCCTGATCGATGATGGCCGTCAGGGTCAGTCCGTCGCCAGGACAGAGCGTAGTCGGGCCATCGGCCGTCAGCTGAATATCTTCGGCCAACTGCAGGGTAATCTGCTGGGTACTCGTGCCACAGTTACCCGTGGTTTCGATGGTGTAGGTCGTTTCTTCCGTGGGGGTGACGGACACCAGCGGGTCATCCGTATCAATCCCGCCACCGGTAACCCGGTAGGTAAAGCCATCCACCAGGCCACCCGTTACGAGCGTCCGACTGTCTCCGGCGCAGAGCAGAGTCTGGCTGGTCAGGGAAGGTTGTGGGTCCACCTCGACCTGAATGGAATACATCTCTGGCTGGGTACATTCCGATCCCTCCGCCGTTACCGTAATCATGTAGGAAGTAGACTGACTGACCGTAGCGACAGGATTAAGACAATCGTCACAACTCAGCGTGTTCATGGGGTCTTCCCATTCCAGGGTGCCGTTGCCCTCCAGAAAGGTAACGTTGATTTGTACGGACTCACCGGGGCAAACGACGGGGTTCGGCGGATCGAACTGTAAAACCGGCGGTTGAATTACGTTAATCTGTGTTTGCACGGTATCCACACATCCGCCGTTCACCGTAATGCGGGTGACCAGGGCAGAATCCGAGGCAAAGAAAACGGCGTTGTAGAGGTCCATCGGACTGGCAATACCCGGTGCTACGGACCACTCATGAGTAATCAGGGGGTAATCACCGACGTCATAGATCGGTGATTGAATGGTGAAGGTATCGCCCTGACAGTAGGGATCTTTGACCGGATCAACGGTCATCTCCAGGCTGGCCGGCAGGGAGTCCAGCCGCACCACCACCGAATCAATTTGCGGGCAGCCGTTAACGATAGCCTCAGCGTAATACGTTTGGTTGCCGGGAGGGTCCACCGTGTAGGTGACGCCGGAAGGAGCGCTCAATGCCCCGGCGGTGGGAAACCAGCGTACTTCATTATCTACAAAAGGATCTACACTCACCTCCAGCACCAGGGAGTCGTCGCCGACGCAGCGGAAGACGGTATCCGGACGAAGGATTTCCAGGCTACTGCGAATGATGTCCACCCGCACCTGCTGGGTATCGGCGCAAACCCCGTTTTGGGAAGTGGCCACTAAGGTAAATACGGTATCCTGGAAGACGTCGGGAATGAAAACGCTGTTGACGTCCGTGGAGTCATCCAGGAAATCACCCGGGCTCCAGTTGTAGAGCGTATTGCCCTGATCCGTTACCGGACTGGCGACCAGCTGCAGGGGGTACCCCTGACAAATCAGGGTATCCGAAATGAGCTCCGGCACCACCAGACGATCTACGTCGACGTAAATGGAGTCTTTTGCGAAGCCATCCGTTTCGTTGCCGACGGTAACGACGTAGTAGCGGCTAAAGACCGGAATGACGCGGGGGTTGGGATCCGTCACCGGATCGATAAAGCCCTCGTCGGGCGACCAGGTCAGGCCTGCATCGTTGACGTTGTTGGTCTGAGCCAGTTGCAGGGTATCCCCCTGGCAGATGAGGATGGTATCCGGGTTGGAAATGGTCACCTGCGCGTCCTGGGCTAATAGGAGGCCGCCAGACATAAAAAGGAAGGACAGGAATAAGCTCAAACGGTTCTTCATAGGTAGCCGCCGCTGATTTTGGGTTCAGGAAGCTGGTTGCGGCTGCCAAAGTACGAATTTTAGCAACTCTTATCCCACCTTAACGTCAGGGAAAGGCATACCGTCGGTCGGCCGCTATTCCTGAAGCCAGTCTCTGGCCTCCAGTACGGTAATCTGGCCGTAGTCATTTCCCCAGGCGTTGTTGACGTAATTCATGATGTTCACGATCTGAAACTCCGACAAGTCCTGGTTGCCGGGCATGGGATGGTCGTAGGTTATCCCGTTTACGATCATGGGGCCCTCCATCCCGTAGCGTATCCCCCGGACCACCGCGGCGGGGTTATCCCGCAGAAAATTCGATCCGGCCAGCGGGGGAATGAGGTTCCGTAGTCCCCCACCCTCTTCCATGTGACAATTCCCGCAATGTTGGTCGTAGAGGTTGTGCCCCTGGACGCGGTCCGTTTCTCCGCAGGCATTGGCGATGAACACCAGGGAGAGCAGAAGCAGGGAGGCCAACGAATAGCGCATGCATAATGATTTGTAACACTAACCGAAGGGCGTGCGTGGGGTTCATCAAAAGCCCCTCGCTCAGGTCATTCTTCGGTCAGACCGACGGCATTTCTACCGTCAACTCCGCCCCGGCGCCGGTTGAATCGCGGATTCCGCTTCACTCCTCGGCCTCACTATTTTTTTCCTTAATCTGAGGTGTAGGAAGGGCCATCACATCGCCAGGGCCGGCCGGAAAGTAGCGGGCCACGAAGTTCCCGGTAGGCACTCGCTTAACCAAATACCAGGAAAATGAGAATGCTGGCCAGAAATAATATTACGGCCGGTGGCGTACCTAATCTAAGCTGACTCATAACTTTAGTGCAAGAGGTGATCGACGTAAACACTGGCTAAAATACGGATAAATCTCCATTCCTGCCTCCGGATATTACCCCCTGATTCAGCCCTCCGACTTCCTGTGGGAAAGACCCGAAAAGGAAACTGGCGACCCGCTTTATTTTGCGGGTCGCCAGTTTCAAACCGGGTGGAATGTCCGGCTCGATTACATCCGGGTTACGATACCGGCAATATTGTGGTTGGCACGGATGCTGTTAGATGCGCCCTGCGCTTCGGCCATGGTGCTGAAAGTGCCGGAATACACCCGGTTGATCACCTGCCCGTCGGGCTTGGTTACCGAGCGGTAGAATACGTTGGTCAGGCCAGCTTGCTGAAGCTGATTCACGCGGTTCTGGGCGTACAATTCATTGTTGTAAGCCCCCAACTGTACCACGTAAGCGGAACCGTTACTGGTGACGGGCGCCGGCGCCGGAGCGTTGTAGGCAACCGGCTGAGCGGGAGCCGTGCCGTAAGTTGCGGGTGCGGGCGCAGACTTAGCCGCCTGGTAGTAACGGACCGTCGAAGGTGGTGGCGCCGCCTGATTGGCCAACTGAGGCTGAACGGTAGTGGAAGCAGTATTCGCCGCCGTAGGAACGGGAGGCGACAGGGTAGCCACCTTGGGAGCCGCTTCCTGATAACTCGCCGGAGCGGTCGGGTAGCGGGAGTAAGTTGTCGGTTGCGCGTAATAGTTGGTGGAAGCCGCGTTAGGTTGTACCTCCCGGGACTGCAGGTCCACCCCCTTCGGGCTCAGGCTGGCGTAATTTGTCGTCGTCGGGCGGTAAGGTTGCGGTTCGGCGGACACCGTTGCGTTGTTGCCACCATAATAAGTCGTCGGAGTAGCCGGAGCGCTGCCGTATGCCCGCGGGGCCACCACCTCGTTACTCTTTGCTTCCCAGCCATAACTCTCGCCACTGATGGTCACCGGACGAACCACACCAGGATTATTCGCTGGCGTTACCGTCGCCGGACTGCTGTAGGCCGTTGGCTGAGAATAAGTATAGGGCGCGGGCGCAGGTGCCGGGCTCTTGGGTGGGGCAGGGTTCCAGTTGCTGAAGCCGATTCTTTCTACGGTTACGCGTCCTCGGTAATTGATCCCGACCTGTTCGGCCGCAATCTGACTGAGGGTAACCAGACAGTCACCACACTCCTTACCGCGGTCATTTATCCTGACCGTTACTCCCTGACCGTTATCCAGGTTGGTGACCCGGATCAGGGTTCCCAGGGGCAGTACCGCATGGCTTGCGGTAAGCTCCCGCGGATTGTAGGTTTCTCCGTAAATGGTTCTCGTGCCGGCCAGATTTGGGTTATAGATACCGGCAAACCCCTGTTGGCGTTCGTTGTACGCCCGCTCGTAAGCCAGGGTGCTTTCACTGCGGGGCGTAACGGTTGAGCCTCCTGCCGACTTCGTGTCCCATTCAAAGGACTGAGCGAATCCGGTAGTGACCAAACCCAGGGTGCATACAAGTGTGAACAAATATTTCATATCAGCAGGGATTATGCCGGAGCAACTCGGGGGAAACAAATTGTCCGGATGTTTTTACTTTCTAACACAAATTTAAGGGGATAAGCAAGGCATGGGCCCAAAAACGTCAACTTTCTGCGACTATTTCCCGCATTTTAACATCTTTTTGCTTTTGCCGGTGGTTTTTATCGCCTTTTTGACATGTCGGTAACGCTTGAAACAGGGGAAATTATACTTTAGTTGATATTTTTTTCTATGTTCCTAATCCTAACGCTTCCTTTATAATGGCTACCGCTCCCCTTCCCTACCTACCGTTTCCGGTCGGATTATTTGGCCTACTTCGGGTTATCCAACCGCCATTTGCGGACTTCCCGCCAGGCGTATTCTTCGTCCTCCCAGCGTAGCAATTCGGTGGAGTTGGGCCCCTTGTAGTTCAGGAACCACAGCTCAAGGATGGACCGGGCCGCGTCGTGCTGCAGCGCAAAATCCAGGAAGTTGTCGACCGGGAATACCTGCAGACTACTGTCCACCGGAACGGCAACGATTTTCGTATCGATCTCCCCCCGATCGCGCAGCAGAAGGGCGGCGATGGGCTTGACGGCCAGTTTACTTCCGGTAGGGACGCCTTCGCTCAGGACGATAACGTCCAGCGGGTCACCGTCGCCTCCCCGGTCCCGGCTCATCAGGGTAGACGGAATGAAGCCATAATTTCCGGGATACGGCAAGAAGTTGATGATGCGTTCTCCTCCGTTGGGGAGGGTGTCGTTGATAAAGCCCTCATCAGGGCGGTACTCGATTTTGTGGTTACTTCCCGCAGGAATCTCGACGATTACGTTCAGGGATTCGCCCTCCATGCTGGGTTCGGCGTAGGGGTCACGGGGCTGCTCCAGCCCCGAAGACGGAGATTGGCCGCAGGAGGTCAGCAGAAAAAGAAAGATCAGGAAGGTGGGTGGATAGACCGCCCGGTTGATTGCGTGCATGTCCCAAAGTTAGAGCTTGTTGGGATTTTGGTCGTCTGGCCGAATTTGAGAATTTTTTGGTGGTAGCAAGGCGGGAAATACCGGAGTATAGCAGCGCTAAATGAGGATTTTCCCAACAAAGCTAGCGCCAAAAAAGGCCAAATGCAGGTCGATTATTAAAGTCCAAACAAGCTCTTATCGATCCTAAGACATCATATGGCGCAAATTCCATCCGACTCCTGAACAGAATAATGGGTTTGGTTACGTTGCTCCAACCGACATCCACGGCATCCCGGGCGAAGCCCCAAAAAATCCTTTACACTACCCTTTACCCTCCACGTTTCCCCTACCCGGATGGTGAATACCCCTGAATTCAGAAAATATTCAGCCGTCCCAAGGTCAAAATAAGTTGCGTAACTTCCGGCAAAACCTCACCCCATGCGTTATTGTCTACCCCTTTTGTTACTCATGCTGTGCGCGCCGATTTCTGCCCAGCAGTCGATGTTCGCCGAACTGGACCAGTACCTGAAACAGGAGGTCGATAAACGGCAAATGGCGGGGTCCGTGGCCCTGATCATCAAGGACGGCAAAGAAGAACTCCACGAAAGTTATGGCTACAGCAATTTGGAGGAGGAGTCCATGATGAAGAAGGACCACATCTTCCACATCATGTCCATGACCAAGCCCATCGTGACGGTGGCCTTCATGATGCTTTATGAAGAGGGGCATTTCGAGCTCGACGATCCTGTGGCGAAGTACCTGCCCGAATTCAGTGACCTCCGCGTCAGTCTAGACCCGAATAAGGGAGCCGATGGCCCCACCGAAGCGGCGGCCTCCCCCGTCACCATCGCTCAGGTAATGAGCCACACCGCCGGGTTCTCTCACGGCCTCGGTGGCACCACCCTGGACAATGAGATTGCCCGCAACCTCTACTACTCCCCGCAAAAGGATATTGCTGACCGGGTAAAGACCCTGGCGAGCCTGCCCCTGGTTTATCAGCCGGGCACGCGTTGGTACTACTCCGCTTCCCCCGACATTCTGGCCCGCCTCATTGAGGTCTTCAGTGAGCAAACCGTAGAGGAGTTTCTCCAGGAACGAATCTTCACCCCCCTGAGCATGAACGATACGGGGTATAACCTGAGCGAAGAACAAGCCAAGCGGTTCGTGGCCCTGCATCGTTTCGACGACAAGGGCAAGCTGATGCGCGACGTTACCCAGATGCCCCCCAGCGGGCATACCGTTTTCGGAGGCACCCACGGTCTGCTCTCCACCGCCAGTGATTACGCCAAGTTCTGCCGTATGCTGCTCAACAAAGGCAGCCTGAATGGACAACAATTCCTCAAGCCGGAAACCCTGGATTTAATGACCAGCAATCAGCTGGGAGACATTCCCTACCAAAAGGGTATGGGCTTCGGCTATGGCTTCGGGCTGCGGACCACTGACCCCGAAGACGGTACGGACAGCGCCGGAAGGTACTACTGGAGCGGTGCTTACTGCACCTTTTTCTTCGTTGACCCGCAGAACGATCTCATTGCCATCCTCATGACGCAATCGAATCCTTATTCAGGCAAATACGGCGACCAGTTGCGGAAGCACGTGTACCGGGCACTGGGTTCCCGTAAGTAAGGCCAACCTGCGGTCAACCGCTAGGCAAAGTAGCCCAGGCTACCGCCCACCCAGGTCTTCCCCTTATTGTGTTTGACGCCCACCATTTCGCCCTTGGACAGGCGAACGAGGTTGTTCAGCAACTTGGGCTTATCCTCTCCCGGAGGCCAGATGAACATCATACGAAGTTCGGCGCGGGCGGGTACGTCCGGCGTCTCGATGATGTCTGCATACTTCACCTTACGCTGAAGAATATAGTGCTCCGGCCGCTCGATGGCCGCCAGCTTCTCGGCCGTTGGGTAAAGATCAACGCCGGCCCCCGCAAAACTGTAGAGGGGCTTAAGCACGTAGTTGGTCAGGTCTTCGGGATAGGTTTCCAGCTGGTGCAGGAAGTGCGTCTCGGGTACGTAAGGGCCCTGCAGAAAGGGTAAAGTGTACTTGCTGATCAGGAAAAACCAGTTGGGGTGCCCCGCCCATTCCACGTCCACTTGCTCGATCATGTTGAAGCGACGCTTTAAATCGGGGCGGGCCTTTAGTTCATCAAAAATTACCCGGTTGAAAATCCGGTGAATCCGGGTTCGCTTTCCGTTCAGGTCGTAGTACAGCGCCCCGTCCTCAATGTCTACGTCACTAATGCAAACCTCCGCGATCCCCAGCTCCTTACAGGCAATCAGGAAATCGATGCGGGTATTCTGCTTAATGGGGTCTACCTCCAGCAGGATTACGTTCTCGGGGGCGTAGTCTCCGTGAATGCAGCTCCGCAACAGTTCCATGTATTCATCATCCCGCAAACCACCGAACCGGGATTTGAAGTCTTCGGGAATCTCAAAGTGTTTTCGGTAGGCTTTGTCCAGTAAGTACTGAAAGAAATAGAGGGACGGAAACCCCTGTCCCTCAATCAGTTGAGGCTCAAGACGTCCATCTTCTCCGCGGCAGAGCCCAAAGTCAAACTGCACGAACATGGGGTGCTCCGTCTGATTGGGAACGTTTTCTCCCGGCGGGATGGCGCCCAGGGAGCGTTCGACAAAATCCGGGGCCGTCACAACCTGCAGAATGTCGTCGCAGGCGCGCAGTACTTTCTGCCCCAGCGCTTCGTCGATGAACAGCGGGCTCTCGGCCACATTGAAGGTAGGACGGTAGCCGTATTGCTCGGAGATCCAGTCCATCATGGCGTCGTACTTCTCCTGGGTGAAGTCTTGATTGTATTTCTTGCGCAGGTGAGCAATCATATGGCGGGGAGGTAATTCATTGGGGTGTTCAACCTAAGAACCTTTTCGGTCCGTGGCCTAACCAATTAAGACAATTGCCAGCAAAACTACAAATGCCGCCCGAAGTATTGCCTCAATAATACCATGACTTCCAGCGGCTAAGGTGCCTGGAGGTTCAGGGGGTCCGCTCCGGAAACGGTACCGATTCCTCCGTCATCGTCCATGTCCTGTGAGAAGATTCTTTCCATGAGGGCAAACAGGCGGGGATGCTTATCCGAAAAGGCCGCAGGGCGGTTAAAGAAATACTCCGCGGCCACGGCAAAGAATTCCGCCTTGTTGGTCGTGGCGTAATCATCGATGTCACTCTCGCCCCGCTCAATGGCCTCCATTTCCGAGCGGATCATCTCCACCCAGGGAACCATAAAACCGTTTTCGAGGAAGTACCGCGGTATGCCGTTGGTGTCTCCATCCGCTTTATCCAGAAGGTGTACGAACTCGTGGATGCCGGTGTTGTTTCGGCCCGCATTACGGAATCCCTGATGCAGGGCTGGTCGGGACAGGAGTAGTTTTCCACTCATGTACCCTCCCCCAACCATACCGGCGATGCGCCGGTCTTCCCCCTCGGTGGCAAAATCACCGTAGCGAAAATGATCTTTGTACAGCAAAACTTCCCGTAGCCGGGGGTAATGATTCCACTTGTCAAAACCGAAAGTGGGAATGATGCCACTGGCCGCCACCAGGACCCGATCCAGTTCCGTAACCTCCGTTTCAATCCCCGTGATGTCCACCTGCTGAAAAAAGTACCGCATCCTCTCTTCGAATCTACGCCGATCCTCCTTGCTCAGGTCGCCGTAATAGTTCACGTGTTTGCGCAATAGCTTACGCCAGCTCGCTTTGAAGCGGGGCAATTCCCCCAGGGGCTTCGGCCGGAATAGCCAGTACAGAAAGCCGCCCAACAGGGCCAGAATAATCAGGGCGGCAACGGTGAATTGTGGGGTCATGTAGACTGGGGGTGATCCGTATACACGTAAATGCCAAAAGCGCTCAGCGGGTTCGTTGTCAATGCTTACTTTGCGTCCTCTTCCTGGCCAAATCAAATTTTCATGAACGTCCTTCCCCGTTTCCTTCGATACGTAACAATTGACACCCAATCCGATCCCCATTCCCCCACCCAGCCCAGTACGGAAAAGCAAAAGGATCTGGGGAAAGTGTTGGTGGAAGAGCTGCGGGACCTTGGCATCAAGGACGCCGAGCTGGATGAACATGGCTACGTATACGCCACTCTGGAAGCCAGCCCCGGACACGAAAAGGCGCCGGTAATCTGTTTTTGCAGCCATATGGATACCAGTCCGGACGCCAGCGGCACCAACGTAAAGCCGATCGTCCACGAAAACTATCGGGGGCAGGACCTCATTCTCCCCGATGACCCGCAGATAGTGATTCGTGCGGAGGATTTCCCCGGGCTGGCCGAGAATATCGGCCAAGACATCATCACCGCCTCTGGCACTACCCTCCTCGGGGCGGACAACAAGTCGGGGGTGGCGGCCATCATGGCCGCCGTGGAGCACCTCCTCCATCATCCCGAAATCCCCCACGGCAAACTGCGCATCCTCTTCACCCCCGATGAAGAAATCGGTCGGGGCGTCAACGCCGTGGACATGAATAAGCTGGGCGCCGACTTTGGCTACACCATCGACGGTGAGGAATTTGGCACCCTGCAGGACGAAACCTTCAGCGCCGACGGAGCCCGCATTTCCATCAGTGGCGTCAGTGCACACCCCGGCATGGCCAAAGGGAAGATGGAAAATGCCGTAAAGATCGCCGGTGACCTCATCAGCGCACTCCCCAAAGACCGCCTGAGCCCCGAAACTACCGAGGGTAAGGAGGGCTTTATCCATCCCGTGGAAATGGAAGCCAAAGCCGAAAGTGCCCGCATTGATTTCATCATCCGCGACTTCGACACCGCCAGGCTCGCCGACCACCGGGCCGCCCTGCAGGCGGCCATCGACCAGGTAGCTCCCCGTTACCCAAATTCCACCATCACCCTGGAGGTTGCCGAGCAGTACCGCAATATGAAGGAGGTCCTCGATGACCACCCCCGGGTCGTTGACCTGGCGTGGCGCGCGATCCAGGCGGTGGGCGTCACCCCGAAAAAGGACAGTATTCGCGGGGGCACCGATGGCTCGCGTCTCAGTTTCATGGGCCTGCCCTGTCCCAATATTTTTGCCGGAGAACACGCCTTCCATTCCAAATACGAGTGGGCCAGTGTCTACGAAATGAAGAAAGCCGCAGAGGTAATCGTGGAAATCAGTCGGCTAGCGGCACTGGGGTAAACAATCCCGTTCCGATTTCGGCATTCTACGATCCAACCAACGGCCGAACCGTCGACACAACCATTTCCCGCCTCATCTCTTTCCCTTTCAAAAAACCGCACCCAATATGGCCGACGACAAACCCTCCATCTGGCAAACCACCCCAACCCTCGAAGGACTTAATGAAATGAGTCAGCGAACGTTGGGGGAAACGCTCGGCATGCAGTTTGTCGACTTTGGTCCCGATTACCTCACCGCGGAAATGCCCGTAGACGAACGCACCGTTCAGCCCATGCGGCTCCTCCACGGAGGCGCTTCCGTGGCCCTGGCCGAGACCCTCGGCAGTGTGGCCGGCGTATTGTCCCTCAAGGACCCCACGAAACAGTCCGTCGTAGGTATCGACATCAACGCCACCCACCTGCGAAGCGTCCGCGAAGGCGGCAGGGTGCGTGGAACCGTACGCCCCGTGCGCGTGGGCCGAACCGTTCAGGTTTGGCAAATCGACATTACCGACGAAAGGGGCCGCCAGGTCTGCTCCAGCCGACTCACCTGCCAGGTCGTCAACGCCCGGTAGGTTAGGGGTGAGGATTCAGGATGGAGGATTTAGGATTAAGGATGGGTTGATTAGCGCTTATTGGCCCGTAGGGTGACAAAAATCTACTGTTCTAACCAGACATTGCTTGCCAATGGCGCCGCCATGTACTGTTAAGACTAGAGATAAACCGTGGTCGGAAGCCTGTTTCGCGAAGGCGTAGTCGAGTGAAACGGCGTCCGAACACTTGATGCACTAATAAAGCACGAAATTTTTATCTCCCTGTAACCCGGTCGGCGGGCGAACCAGCTCGTTCCTCGCGTTTCGGCCGACGACCTAGCAACCAGCAACTGATCAACCAGCAACTAGTTATCCAGCAACCAGCCCCCTAGTCAGGCACCTTCATCTCTTGTTTTAGTTCAACCATGCGATTCATCAGTCTCGCCTGGACTTCTTCCAGCTCCGGGTCATCAATCCGGTTATCCATCTCGTGTGGGTCCGTTTCGAGGTCGTACAGCTCGTAGCCTTCAAAACCTTCCTCCGTGTATTCGATCAGTTTATAGCGGTCTTCCCGGACCCCTTCGTGGCGGGCAACCCGGTGGAAACTGTTCGGGTTCTGGTAATAACGGTAGTAAATCGCTTCCCGCCAATCCTCCGGAGTATTGCCCTCGAGGATGGGCCGGAGGCTGCGTCCCTGAACGTCCTCCGGGGGCGTAACGCCGGCGAAATCCAGCAGGGTCGACCCCAAATCGATGTTCAACGTGAGGGCGTCGGTGCTGGAGCCGGCGGCCACGGCCGCCGGGTACCGAATCATCAGTGGGGTGCGGTGGCTTTCTTCGTACATGAAGCGCTTGTCGTACCAGCCGTGTTCCCCCAGGTAAAAGCCCTGATCAGAAGTGTAAATAACGATGGTGTTTTCCGCCAGACCACTTTCGTCCAGGTAGTCAAGTACCCGCCCGACATTCCGGTCAACGGAAGAAACGCTGGCCAGGTAATCCTGCATATAGCGCTGATAGCGCCACTCCAGTTCCCGCTCGGTGCCCTTTACCTCTAGCCATTCTTCCCCGACCCTTTGCAGGAAGGGCTCCCAGGCGGCGCGCTGGGCTGGGGTAAGACGGTCTAACTGACGGTGAAAATTATCCATCATATTCCACCGGGGGTTCTTGATGAAGGTAGCCCCGCCCGTGCCGGGATCGGGGTTTTGATAATCCCCCGTAACCTTAAGATCGTGGCTCGTAAACATATCGGCAATCCGCATATCGGCGTAGGCCGCCGCTGGCCGGCCTTCGTACTCGTCCCGGAGGTTAGCGGGTATGGGATAACGTTTGTCCAGCAGGCCGGGCAGGTCCACCGTGTCCGGCATCCAGTTGCGGTGAGGAGCCTTGTGCCAGTACAGTAGGCAGAAAGGTTGATCGGAAGTATCGGCGCGTTGTAGCTCCTCCAGTACGTAGTCGGTGATGACCGTGGAAGTATAGCCCGTTTCGGCGTCCAGGGTATCCCCGTTGTGCACGAAGACCGGCGAGTAGTAGCTTCCCTGACCGATGAGTCCACGAAATTCGTCAATGCCCCGTAGTTGGGCCTGTAGGTGATGTTTTCCGATCAGCGCCGTGCGATAACCGGCCTTTTGTAGTTCTTCGGGAAAGGTCCACTGGTCCGGATTGAAGGGACTCAGATTATCAATTTTTCCGTTAAGGTGACTGTATTTCCCCGACAAAATCGCCGCCCGGCTGGGCGCGCAAATACTGTTGGTCACAAAAGAATTATTGAACAGCATCCCCTCGTTGGCGATGCGGTCCAGGTTGGGCGTCTGAATCAGTTCATCGGTGTAGGCAGAAATCGCCCGCTGCGCATGGTCATCCGACATGATGAACAGGATGTTCGGCCGCGGTGGAGGCCCGTCGTTCTGTTCATTAGCCGACGGAGCGCAGGTGCAAAGCAGTCCCGCAAGAAGCAAAAAGGATAGGAATCGCATGTAGATGGAGTGGTTGATCCGGAAAAGGTAGTTAATAAGCCGTATACCGTCCAAGACGCAACATATTGGGCATTACCTCTACTTTGCCTCCCTCAATGCCCCGCGCTTAAATGTATTCTGCTCAACCGACCGTCCTGCGGTAGGTAGCAATATAAACTTTTCATTTTTCACCCCATGAAGGAGTTCCAACTCCCGCCCGATGTTACGGCATCTAAAGCTCCTTCGTCTTGGAAAAAATAAAGCCGGCGGGGACCCTCAAAGTAACAACGCGCTGCGCTTGTTGCACGCTTCGAGGTCCCAAGCGAACACACCCAAAACCGGTCGAGGCGTTCCACGCCGAGCCATTCCCGAAGCAGAACACCTTTCCGGAAAAGGCTTGCTCTAGGTTGCAACATAGACTTTTCATTTTTCACCCCATGAAGGAAATCCAACTACCGCCCGATGTTACGAAATCTAGAGCTCCTTCACCGGTAAAAAAACTTCCCAACACGATAGTATCATTATGAAAAATCAATGTGCTTACCTAGAGCAGACCGGGTCCAAAAATTTGGGGGGGTTTGCACCTCCTCACAAAAGTGGACAGTTACTTCTGATCAAGTTGGCACTTTAGTTTTCGTCTTTCGTTCATACGCTTGGCGGACAGTTAGTCCTTTTAGTGTAGTATGAATGCGGTTAGTGTTGTACCATCCTTCAATGTAATCAAAGATAATTGACCACGCGTGAGCTTTGCTGGTGAACTCATGGCGATCAATGCATTC
>NZ_SNAQ03000020.1 GCF_004375085.3 Lewinella sp. W8 | reverse complement strand
AATCGAAAAAGTCGGGGTTGCCCGTCGTGGTGAAGACGATCTCGTCTTCGCCAAAGTCAATCGTGGCGATCTGGTCGTTGTTTTCATCCGCACTGATCGTGCGGCCCCAGTTCTCCGGCGCAAAGTCACCCGTAAAGCCGAGCGTGGGCTCATCGCCCAGGCTGGCCGCACTGATCATGTACTGGAAGCTGCCGCAACCGTCGATGATCGGACCGTTGCTCGGATCATCGTCCATGACCGTAATGTCAAAGGCAAAAGCGTCCATGCAGGCCATCGTGCCGGTCAGCACCATGCTCGGGATCAGCAGCGCCTGACAGTTCTCGTTCAGCGTCAGGTTCAGCTCACCCACGCAGGCGTAGAGCGGCTGGATGAAGTCCACCGTCACGATCACTTCGGCCGTGCTCACGTTGCCGTTCACGTCCTCGGCCGTGATCGTCACCGGAACCTCGCCGATGTCGTCGCAACCAAACTCCAGCTGGCTGGCCGTCAGGCTGGCTACGCCGCAGGCGTCCGTGGCGCTGGCCAGGTCGGCCACCGTCAGGCTCGCAAAGCCGTCCTCGTCCAGTACAATCATCTGGGGCGTCGTCGTGATTACCGGGGGAATGTTGTCAATTACCGTTACCACGGCATCGCAGCTGTTTTCGTTGCCGTTGTTGTCCGTGACCGTCAGCACCACGTCAACCTCACCCACGTCGTCGCAGCTGAAGTCCGTAATGTCCAGTTCCAGGCTCGCGATGCCGCAGGCATCGTTGCTACCGTTGTCCACGGCACCTGCACTCGTGCTGCCATTACCGGCCGCGTCCAGAATGACGTCTACGTCCTGACACAGCGCCTCGGGCGCTACGTTATCTTCTACCGTCACGGTAGCCGTACAGGTGTTTTCGTTGCCGTTGACGTCCGTGACCGTCAGCGTGACGGTTACCTCGCCAACGTCGTCGCAGCCGAACTCGTCGATGTCCAGCTCCAGGCTCTCAATGCCGCAGGCATCGTTGGAGCCATTATCAATGTCTTCGGCGTCAATGCCGCCTTCGCCAAACTCGTCGAGCTCCACCAGGCCATCCTGGCACAGCGCTTCGGGCTGCACGTTGTCCACCACGACGACCGTGTAGTCACAGCCCACCACTTCGCGGTTCGGACCGGGGAGGTTGGGGTTGTTGAACACCAGACGGCGCGTGATGTCTTCGCCGACGTCCTCACAGTCAAACATCCGGGCCGTCGGGCCACCCATCGTGAAGGGTCCACTCAGGTAGTCCAGGTTGGGGCAGTTGTCGTCCGTGATGCTGATCAGCGCCAGGTCGTTGGGCATCTCGGCCTCACCGTTCTCGTCCAGTTCCACCGTAACCGATTCTTCGCACTCCAATACGGGTAGCGTGGGGTCCACGACCGTGACCGTGTAGTCACAGCCGACCACCTCTCCGCCGCCGTTGACGTCGTTATATACCATACGGCGTTCGAAGGTCAGTCCGACGTCAGCACAGTCGAAGGTGCGGGCACTGGGGCCACCCACCGTGAAGGGACCACCCAGGTTTTCCAGGCAGTTGTCCATGATGCTGATCAGGGGAAGATCGTTGGGGTACGTCACCGTACCGTCTTCGCCGAGCTCCACCGTGACCGCTTCCTCGCATTCGAGGACGGGGGTGGTGTTGTCGACGATGGATACCGTAGCGTCACAACTGGCGCTGTTACCGGCCTCGTCAAAGACCGTCACCGGAATGACGTTGGGCGTGGTAGTGACGTCTCCACAATCAACGACGAAGCACTGATCAAAGGGCATCAGATCAACCATACAGTTGTCCGTAGCCTCAAAAAGATCAATGTCGCAGTAGGTGCCCTCGCCGTTTTCGTCCAGTTCGATCACAATGTCGTTACAGGTGACCATGGGGTCAATATTATCCTGCACATCTACCTCAACTTCGCATTCCCCACTATTACCATTACCGTCGTTGATGGTCAGGGTAAGAATAACGGGCTGGGCTGGGTCAACGTCATCGCAGTCGAAGGTTCTTCCGCTGGGGCCGCCCACGGTAAAGGGACCGTTGGGGTTAGCGGCACAGTTGTCGCTTTCGCTGATCACCGCCAGCGCGTTGATATCGGCCTGAGAAACCTCAAACCCATCCATTGGAACGTCGGCGGGTAGTTCGATGATGATGGTCTCTTCGCAGACCAGGACGGGGTCGACGTTATCTTCTACCGTTACTGTCGTCATACAGGAGCTGGAGGCTCCGTTGATGTCCATGATCGTATAGGTTACCTGAACATCACCGATGTCTGCACAATCGAAAGTATTGGGCGAAACGCTAGGGCTACCAGGAGCAAGTCCACAATCCGCAGTGCTCCCACCGTCAACCTGGGCGGGGGTAAGACTTGCCATGCCGTTACCGTCCAGCTGTACGGTAGTCGGGGTACAAACGGCGTTGGGAGGATCGCAACAGAAATTCATGTCGTCCTCAACCGTAACGCTTACCGTACAGGTCCCAAAATTATTATCGGTATTTGCGTCGTAGTACTGGAATACCACGTCGAAGGTGCCTACGTCATCGCAATCGTACGTTGGTTCTCCCGAGAAGGCCAGGAAAGCAGGCTCGGTGGTACAGTTATCGTCGTAGGTCAGCAGAATGCTGTTCAGGTCAGGATCACTCCAGGTGAACATTCCATCACCCCCTAGCTGGGCCGTGAACGTCGTTTGACAGGTAACCGTTGGGGCCGTTTCGTCTCGGAATTGCACCAAGAAGTTACAGTCGTCATTTTCGTTTCCGGCTTCGTCCCGTAGGGTGAAGTTGACCGTGACGATTTGCTCACCATTATATACGGTACCCGGAGCGGGCGTCTGTACGATGCTCTCCAGTCCGCAGTTTTCGGTGACTTCGGTAAGGTTGGTGATGGCGGCGGTGAAGGACGTGGCATCACAGCCCGCATCAAATATGGGATCGATTACAAAATCGATGTTGTCCCCAACCGAAACGTTGAGAAAAATTTCGTAGAATTCTCTATTCCCAAAGCCAACGGGGATATTTAAGAATTGGTAAATCTCGATACCATTTTGGAAAATCCGGACGTGGGCGCCGTCGCCACAGTTACCGTCCCGGTCAAAGAAATCACCGGAAATCATGAGGCTACCGTCCACGGAGCTGGTCCAGCGACGGACGGCCCAGGCGAGATCATCTACCCCGGGGTGACCACCGAATTGGTCAATAAATGGAGTAGCAAAAGCCTGGGTTCCCTCCCATTGGGTACCCGAGAAGTTCGGCAGCTGGTTGAAGTTGGCGGCGTCGAAAGCGGCATAGCGGCCGTATTGCCAACCGTTGGTGCCCTGGGTGCCGGAGAAATCAGCGGAGCTGTTGGCGATTTCCGTCCCCAGTTCCGTGATGAAATTGGGCATCATCGCCGAGCAGTTTTCGTCCAACGTTACCGTTTGGAAGTCAAGACAGTTGACCGTGGGGGCCGTACCGTCGACTACCGTTAGGGTGTACGTACAGTCGGCAAAGTTCCCGGCGTCGTCGGTTGCCCGGATGGTGACGATGTTGTCCCCGAGGCCAACGGGCGTACCCGGAGCGGGAATTTGGCTGAGAACCGGGTCGGGGTCACAGTTATCGGTGGCCGTAGGAAGGCCACCACTGAGGAAGTCACCAAGAATGTGGGTACAATCTGCCCCCGCATTGACGGGCGCAACGGTACCCGGGCAGGACACCATCGGGTCTTCAGTATCGTTCCCGGTGACGGTAAAGGTCTGGGTAACGTTGATGGAGTTGCCCGCCGCGTCGGTGACGCTGTAGGTACGCGTTACCGTTCCGCCGTTATCCATATCACTCACAAAGGCGACTACGGGAACGTCTTCGGGGCAGATTTCGATGGTTTGATTAGCATTAAGGGAGCCGGGAGAGTTATCGGCGGGGCCGGACCAGGTGAATTCAACGTAGCGGTTACCCGTACCGGTCAGCTGTAGGCTGCGGCCTACCGGGGTAGTATCATCTTCATCCACGCCGATGTCGGTGGAGGTCATGCCGTTGGCCGGACCGTTTGTGGCGGTGAAGGAGCCGTCGTAGCTGATGAATAGGAGTACGTTATTACCGGGGTCCACCAGCGCGAGGCCTTCCGTTCCGTTCTCCAGGCCGGGAATCAGGAAATTCACCGCTCCGAACCCGTTCATTTCGTCGTCGATGACGCCACTCAGCGCGGTGGTACCGTCCTCGGTGCCGGCGCCGTCGTACTGAACGATGCTGTAGCCCGACAGGTCCGTGCCGGCCACTCCGGCAATTTCCACGCCTTCTCCAGCGTCCACTCCGACGTTATCGTAGTGGATTTCGTTGATCCACACCGCCATACCGCCCATCGCGCAAGGAATGGTGCAGTTATCGGCTTCGTCGGTCACGACTTCGGGATCGGGGTCGGGAATATCGGCCACGCAGTCTACGGATTCGCCGGGGGGATTGCTGGCCGTGGGGGGGGTATTGTCCACTCCTGCGTTAACGGTCCTGGAAGTCGTCGAAACGCAGCTCGTTCCACTGAAGGCCTGATCGGTTACCGTGATGGTGTAGGAACCGTCGGGCAGTCCGGTGAAGGCGCCCGTATTATTGGTCATGTTGGTGGGGCCGCTGATGGCGTACACCAGAGGACCGTTGCTCGTCGTGGCCGTAATCGTGATGGAGCCATCGTCGGCGCCGGGGCAGCCTTCATCAGAAACCGCTACGTTGGTGATGGCCAGATCGCACATGGGACCGGCGCCCGGCGTGGCGTTAGTGGCACTGACGTTGTCGATGGTGACGACTTCCGTACCGGCATTTACGTCTACGCAAACGCGAATCCGGAAAGTGGAGGCGGATATTCCGGAGGCCCCAACGTTGTTGGCCGTTCCCAGAAGGTTATTATTATCAGTGCCATTGGTGTACTGGATAGTGTTGGCTCCACCACCCACTACATTCGGTATTTCAATCCAGGTACCGCTTCCGTCCACTTCGTATTCTACGGAAATATAGTCTGGAGCCTCAAAGTCAAACCAGGTAAGATCGACTTCAAAACTGGTGGTTCCACCAGTAATGGTAAGCACGGGACTAACCCAGCAAGCCTCCTCATCCGTATCAAAGGTTTCCAGCACACCGGCATTATTGGTGGCGAAGCGGTCTTCATCGTCGATACCGGAAAGGTCACCTTCGATCGTCCAGTTTACGCCGGCAAAATCGTTATTATTACAGGTTGTACCAAGGTTACCCGAGCACGCCATGGCCGCGTTAGGAGGGCCATCAAGGATACCCTTGTTTGGCGTATCAAAGGTTTCCATATACTGGCCCTGAAGGGAAGTGGTTGAAACCAACAGCAGCGATAAGACTATTCCACTAAGCCCGAGGAGGGAGTAGACGTGTTTCATGGATTACGTTTTTAGGTCGTGGTGGGCACGAAGAGGCTCCACATAGATAGACCTTCAAAAATACACAGAAATATTGGCTTGGAGGATTTAGCCGTCAAAAACACCATTTTAAAAATAAAATTCAGGTAAAAACCCCCTAAAAACCGGGGTATGGCGCGGGTGACGCCTTGGTTTTCGCAAGACTCCATTCAATTTGGGCATGCGACGGAGCGCAGGTGCCGAGATAATGACGGAAGGACAGAAGGAATGAAGGATTGAATTAACCTCAAGGCAGTCATTCAACCCTTTATTCTTTTTGCTATCTACTCCTTACAACATTGCACCCCGGCTGAGCACGAGGATTCCGCTTCGCTGCACCTGCGCGCAGCGCCCCAATAAAAATTATCCGAAACCAGGTAAAAGTACTTTACAAGCGCCGGCAACGCACCCCAACTTCCCGTTCGATGCGCATGATTTCCCGCTGACCGATGGGGTTGGGCAGGGCAAAAAGGTTTTCCAGTTTCCCCTCGTGTTTGGCGGTAATGCCCTCCAGGCTGGTGACTTGGTTGTCGTTCAGGTAAACCTCCTTGAGCTGGACCAGCCCCTCCAGTTCCCGCACATTCACCAGTTTGTTGGACTGTACGAACAAGCCCTGCAGATTCTTCGCTCCTTCGATTCCGTGGAGGGAACGGATCTGGTTGTTGTGCATGTACAGGGTCTTCAGCCGGGTCAGTTTCGCCAGGGGCACCATGCTTTCCACCTGGTGGTAATTCAGCACCAGGAGGTTCAGGCGGGTGAGTTCCGCCAGACCGCTGAGGTTGGTCAATTCAAAGCTCAGGTTCGGGAAAGGCCCCGTGGGGCCCACAAAGCGCATCACTTCGATGCCCGGTACTTCCTTCAGTTGCTTATCGGAGGGGCTATCTTCGGTTTCTCCGTTATTTAGGACACACTGATTAATGGCGCGTTTCCACTGGGGTTCCAGGTCACTCCACCACTGTTTAAGTTCTGCTAAGGTCATGTTCTAATGGTAAAAAATTTGGCGCTTCCTCCCTGAATGGAGGAAGCGCCAAGATAAGCCTTCCGGGGAAGGAGAAAAACGTCAATGGCCGCTAACTGCGGGACGGATAAGTGCCCTGTAGAGCAATACAATAATTCACCGCCAGCGAGGGCATGTCGATGTTGAAGGATTGTCCGCCCCCCTGGTTATCGGTGGCGAATTGCCGCAGAAAAGCCCCGTTGGTGGGTGCTCCTACGTACAGGTCTTCATCCGTGATGGAAAAAACACTGTTCACCGGAGATTCACCCTCCGCGTCATCGGAAGTAACGGGGAAGGCAATTCCATGATTGTGGGTCGGCATATTGGCGGTGGACATCGTCATGTTGTCAACCCCGCCTTGCTGCCCCCAACGGTAGGTGGGCAGACCGGGGCCGGTGCCGTCCGACATATGGACCCGTCCCCGTAGTTCGGGAAGTTTAAAGGTCGTTCTGCCGTCGCCTCCGTAGGTAGTTCCCAGCAGGGAAAACAGGGCGGTATACTGGGAAATGGCGAGGAGGTCACCGTTACAGAAGGCCCATCCCCGTGGTGCGAAATTGAAGCCGAAGGGCTGTATTTGTCCAATAAATGGAGTCATGATATTTGCTGTTTAGGGTGGGTTAGTTACGGGAAGGGTAAATGCCAACTAAGGCGATGCAGACGTTCATCGTCAGGTAGGGCTGCAGGTTATTCATTTCTGAAGAATTTCCCGAAGCGGCCGTTGAGAAGCTTCGGTAAGATTCTCCGGCGGAAGCCGTCGAGGCGTAAGCCGGAAATTCGCTTTTGGCCAAGGTGTTCCCGGAAGCTTCGGGTGTGGTGGCGTCGCTACTCGTGACGGGCATCCGGACGCCGTGGTTGTGTGCGGGCAATTGACTGAGGTTCAAAAAATTGCTAGCGGTGCCACTTTTTTGTCCGATGGGGCGGGGGCTAAGTCCGGGTCCCGATCCTTCGTGGACCATTACCCGGCCCCGGAAATCGGGCAGCCCGAAGGTGGTTCTGCCGTCACCACCGTAGATGGTACCCAGCAAGGAGAAGAGGGCGTCGTTTTGGGAGATGGCCAGTAACTGACCGTTACACTTGGCCCAACCGCGGGGGTTGAAGTTGAACCCAAAGGTTTGAATTTGACCAACAAATGGTTGCATGTTGCTTGTTTTTTTGGGTTACCGTTTAGTTTCTGGAGGGGAACAATCCCTGGAGGGCAATGCAGATATTGACCACGAGGTAGGGTTGCATATTGTTTATTCCCTGATTGCCACCGGCATTCCCCGAATTAAAGGGTTTGTAGAATTGGCTGGCCCCCGGGGTCGGGCTGTAGTGCGGATCGGAAGCCGAGCCCACTACCTGTCCGTTGGGTTCGTCACCACCGCCGTCGTCGGAGGAAACGGGGACACTAACAATATGACTGTGCGGGGGCAGCTGGGTGACGTTCAGGAAGGTTTGCTCGCTACCGTATCGCTCTCCGAGTCTTCGATCTGGCAGTCCCGGTCCATTGCCAAAATGCACGGGCGTACGTCCTCGCAGGTCGGGAAGAGCAAAGGAGGTTCTGCCGTCGCCCCCGTAGGTAGTGCCCAGGAGGGAATACAGCGATTGATTAGCGTTGATAGGCAGAATTTGCCCGTCGCATTTTGCCCAACCGCGGGGGGCAAAATTGAACCCAAAGGCCTGTATTTGGCCGAGAAATGGTTCCATAGATGGTGTTTTTCTGTAGTCCGGGTAAATGCCCCGTTACTACTGGTGAATGAATTGGGCGACCGTACGATCTCCCCGACGCTTAAGTTGAATGGTCTGGCCGGCAGCCGTCCGGGCCAGTAGTCCGTGATTATCCCGCTTCAGGATGGCCGTAAGCCCCAGCAGTTGCGTGGCCTGGCCCTCCGAAAGCGCTGTACTCTTCCGAATCATCCGATGGTAATCCGAAACCAGGGTGCGCTCGGCAGGGGATAATTCTGAAAGGTTAACGGAGGGGCGGCTCGCCAGCAAAGGGCTGGCACCGAGGATTCCGGCACCCACCAGGGCGGCATTGCGAACAAATGATCTTCTTTCCAAAGTCTACATGGTTTATTCCTAGCGATTACTAAGGCCGAAAAAATAGCCTGGCCTAGTGAGCAAGAGATGATGAAATATAGGAACCCAGGAGGGGAAAGCCCGAGGCTCTTTCCGATTATTTGAGAAAAATAGGTGAAAACCCTCATACGTTCCCCGGCAAATCACCTACTAAAGCCCGAAGGCGCCTTTTCATACAATATAAATCGGCTATTCTGACGAAAAGTAGGATTAATCTTTATTTCATCCCAGCCGTTCAGAACATTGTTCCAAAGTATTTCCTCCGCTTAACGGACCCAATGGCATGAAATTCCCCAAACTTACCCGAAGAACTTCGCCGCAAAATTCGTCCATCCCGGTGGATGACCTGGGCTTCGGCGACAAGGTTGCCCGCATCCCCGGCACCCGCCTGGTCAACGATGACGGAAGTTTCAATGTCGTCCGCCGGGGACGTTCCGTTTTTGCCCCCTATCAGGAACTGGTGGAAATGAGCTGGCCCCGTTTTCTGATGCTGACCGTAATGGTCTACGCCATCCTCAACCTGGTTTTTGCGCTTGGCTTTGTGTTGATCGGAACGGACTCCCTGACCGGCATCGACTCCGAAGCCAGCTTCGGGAGTCGGTTTTTGAGCGCCTTTTTCTTCAGCGTACAGACCTTTACCACCGTGGGCTACGGCACCATGGCTCCGGACGGCGTGGCCGCCAACGTACTGGCGTCCTTTCTCGCCCTTTTCGGCTGGGTGGCCCTGGCCGTGGTCACCGGCCTCTTTTACGCCCGATTTGCCCGCCCCACCCGCCTGATCCTCTTCAGTGATCATGCCTTAATTGCCCCCTACGCCCCCACGGGCAAAAGCCTGCAGTTTCGCATCGCCAACAAGCGGGACACCAAACTCATCAACGTCAACGCGCGCATAGTGCTTACCTGGCTCGAGATAACGGGAGGTGAGGTCAAGCGGCGCTTCGCGCCGCTGCAACTGGAGCGAGACAAGGTTCCACTTTTCCCCCTGAACTGGACGGTGGTCCATCCGATATCGGAGGAAAGCCCGATTTATAACTGGACCAAGGAAGATTTTAACCACCGGCATTCGGAGCTGCTCATTATGATCGAGGGGTACGACGAAAGCTTCGCCCAACAGATTCACGTCAATAATTCATACACCCACGACGAGATCATCTGGAACGCCCGCTTCGAGCCCATGTACTTTGAGGCGCCCGCCTCCACGGAACTTCACCTGGACCGCATTGGTCGGCACCAGGTCCTGGAAGAAGAATAGATGAGTTGAGCCCCTCAAGGGGGTATTAGCCGGCGATGAGTTCCAGTCCCCGGTCGATCAGTCGATCAACGGAGGCCTTGCCCTGGGTACTGAAGGTTCCCTCCGCCCGGTTCGCCAGCAGCACGGACAGGCTGGCCGCCCGGTGCCCGAGGGCATTGGCGAGGCCGTACAAACCGGAGGTTTCCATTTCGATGTTCGTGATGCGGGTACCCGCGTGGCGCCATTTTCTCAGACTGGTGAGCAATTCGGCATGGAGGGCCGACGGCAGTCGTAGGCTTCTTCCCTGGGGGGCGTAGAATCCGGCCGCGGACATGGTGATTCCCCGGGGAAGGTCGGTCGCCCGAGCGAGCGCCGGAGGCAGCTCGGGATGGACAATTACCGGTGGAACGGGAAACGCCTGTCCCTCCCGGGTAAGGTAATCCTCCAGTGCTTTTCCGGTGGTGTTATCCCCCTCCGTTCCCGGGTAGAAGGGAAGCAGGCCATCGGCCGCCAGGGCTCCCTCGGAAAGCAGGAAGGTATCGAGCGCGAGGTCCGGCTGGAAGGAACCGCTGGTGCCAAGGCGGATGAACTCCAGGGTAGTAAGTTTATCCTTGATGGTTCTTCGCTGGAGGTCAATGTTGAACATGGCATCCAGCTCGTTGAGTACGATATCGACGTTGTCCGTACCGATCCCGGTGGAAATGACGGTAAGCCGCTTACCGTTTAACTCCCCGGTATGCGTTACGAACTCCCGGGCTTCCACCCTTAGCTCCACCCGGTCAAAACGTTCGCTCACGCGAGCGACCCGCTCGGGGTCTCCTACCGTAATGATCGTGCTGGCCACCTGTCCGGGAGATAAATGCAGGTGATATAAACTACCGTCGGGGCGGATAATGAGTTCACTGGCGGGAATCAAGGGCGCTTATTTTGGGTTCGTACTGGTTGAAAAAACGGGCCCGGTACCCCGGGATACTACCCGGAATTGAACCGGTAGTGGGACCGGATAAACCTAGCACTTAATTGGCGAAATTAAACAGGCCATTTAAGTTGATGACCGTTTGGGTTTCCCGAAGCTAGTGGGAAACATTTTTCTGAAGAAGACCATCGGGTCTCCCTGCTGTGGCGTACTTGGGGCAAATAGGTGCGACCAGGTCAGCGATTAGGCCGGATTCAGGAGTGCCTTGACCGATTTCTTGAGCCCCATTTCCGTAATCTCACTACGCCAGTGATGGCTAACGGCCTTGCCCCGATGGACAATAATTGCCTGGGGAGTCTGGTGCTCGACCCCAAGCCGCTCGGCAATTTCTTCCTTCAGCTCCGGCGTATACTGGACCACAATTCCGTGGATATCCAGATCGTGCTTGGCGTGAGCCACTTCCATTTGGGCCTGAGCACTGAAGGGACAACTGGCGCTGTGCTTAAATATTACGATGGGTTTCTCCTCGCTTGCCTGAAGGGCCGTATCCAAATCGGCCGAAGTATGCATGATGTAAAACATAGCCACCTAACGGAGTATTCCCCCGGAGGGTTCTGCTCGGAGGCGAGATATTCTCATCTTATCCGCTCGTTCGGCCGGGGATGTTCAGTTTGCGAAATTGAAGAGGCTCCCCGAACACCCGCTCGGCCGACCAGCCCGCTCGTTCCTCGCGTCTGGGCGGACGAGCCATACCTTCCTTCTTCCCTCTTCCGTCTTAACCTCAGCCTTAACTTTCTCCTCAGCGTCCTTCCTTTCGCCGGATAAATCCAGCGCTACTGAAACAGTAAAGTTTTTGGGAAGGGGCTTACTCTTCACACCAACTCGGCCGACCAGCCCGTTCGGCCCTCGCGTCTGGGCGGACGAGCTAGGCCTTCCTTCTTCCTTCTTCCGTCTTCCTTCTTAACCTCAGCCTTAGCCTCAGCCTCCACCTAAAACCTACTCCTTACCGGTAGTTTTCCCGGAACCACCCCTTATAGGAATCCACGGAGCGGGCCTTGAGAATCTCCCGGTAATTCGTCTGGGAGACGGCGTAAACGTCGTAGTTGAACTTCCCGGCATTGAGGAATTCCCGGTCGTTCTGTTCGGCGTTGTTGAGATAATCCATCGCAGCCTGCCCGGATTTAAAGCGACGCAGCACCAGTGCGGGCACGTCATTCTCCTTACCGAGGTAGACGTTCGTGATCCGCAGTCGGTCGAGCTTATTGTATTCGTTATTGAATTTGTTGACGGACACCTTCGCTTCGTTAAGATCAACCTCTTTATCGTTGAAAACCACAATGATGTAGTGGAGCTGGTCCATCGAAGGCTTAAAGCTGCCACCCACGTCGGTATTTCTTCCCGGAAGTCGGGCGCCCGTTTCTCCGAGCAAGCGTAAAATTTCTTTAGCCCGGGTCTGCTCGGGAGTGTTCTCAAACTGGGCAACCACCTGGCGGAGGGCCGCAACGTAGGCTGCTCTTCCCTGTAGATTGCCCGTAGTCATGGCCAGCAGGAGTGCATAGCGTGGTTTCAGAGGGTGTTGCCCCAGCAACTCTCCCCTACCCTTTTGGGCCATTTGGTGGGCCACTTCGTACTGCCCCTTTTCGAAGGCCGCGTAGGCGGCCTCGTATTCCCGCATGAGCTTGTTTTCCTCGTTTTTGAGGGTAGCGGCGTAGGTGGGATCATTGGCCAGACGCTCATACTTTGAGCCCCGGTACCGGCGGGACAGTTTATCGGCGTATTCTGCCGCCTTAGCAGTATTTCCCTCCTCCTGATGAATCAGATAGAGATAGTACCAGCTTTCTGCTTCTCCGTTGGCCTCCGGGAACCGATTGTTCAGGGCCTCGAAGGCATCAATGGCCGCCGGGTTGTCCCGCAGCCGATCCCGCAGCTCCCGCCCCAGATCGAAATAATGCTGGGAGAGTTGGAGGGACATGGACTTGCGGGCCGCATCCGTGGTGGGGATTCCCTCCAGAATCTTATTGATCTCATCTTCGGTGATAAGGGTAACGTCTTCCTCCGTGGGGTCTCCGGAAGTGGCATCCCCCTCATCTTCAAAAATGGCCCGGTCCGTCCGGCTACTCCGACGCCAGTCATCCGTCAGGGGGCGGTCGCCCCACTCCCGTTCAAAGTCCCGGCGTCCACGCCGTAAAGAAGAGGCGTTGTAGGCGAAGAAGGTGCTGTTTCCAATGGAGGCTACCGGAGCGGATCCGCGCTGGGGCTGATCCGTGGCCGTATTGGCCAGCAGGGCCGCTTCGGCGCGCTGGGCTTCAAAAATACCTTCGGCCCATTCCTGCCGCCGTTCGGGAGACATATTCCCGATGCGCAGCAGACTATCCTTGCGCTCAATGTTCAGCAGGTTCTCCGCAATATCGTTGAGCTGATCCCGACGCTGCAGGGTAACCGGGTATCGGCTGTCCCCCTGTTGCATCACGGTCAGGGTGGTATCGTAGTAGAGTTTAGCCTCCAGGTAGTCACTGTCCTGGTAGGCCAGGTCTCCGAGCAGTTTGTAGGCCTCCATGCGCTGGACCGGGCCGGCCGAGGGGCTGTCGAGTGCTTCCCGCAGGTATCCCTGTCCGGCCACTACGTCTCCGTTGCGCAGCGCAATGGCCGCCATGGAGAACAGGATCTGGCTTTCGTAGGGGATGTTTTTGTCCTCCCGGGCCATTCTCTCCAGGCGTTTCAGGGCTTCCTCCGCAGTCCCCGTACCGCTCAGGTAAGCATTCTGGGCCAGGTTTAGCCGGGCGCCGAGTTCCAGTTCGTAGGTGGGGCGCGCCGCGATTGCCGACTCAAAGGCCTTCGCCGCTCCGGACGGCTGCTGCAGTTCCTGATACAGCTGCCCGGCGATGTAGTAGTAGCGGGCACTTTCGTTCCTTTCCTTCGCCACCGCTGCGGCCTCCTCCAGGTACGGAATGGCCTCCTCATAGCTTTCCTGTTCCAGATAGAGGAATGCCTGCACGGCCATGGCCTTGCGGCGGATGTCGGGGAAAGTTCCCCGATTCGCCCGCAGGTCTTCCAGAATGAGTTGGGCCTGATCGAAATTATCCCGCTTAATCAGCGTCCAGGCCAGCCAGAGGCGTCCCTCCTGAAAGGCCGGTCGGTGCTTGAGGGCGTAGCTTCCGGATTTTTTGCCGTAGGCTTCCGTACCCGTGCCCAGGTTGGCACTGGTATTGAAAATGGAGATCATCCCCACGGGGCCTTCCTCCTGCTCGGGCTGCGTAATTTCGGGTTCGTCTTCGAGGCCGGTTACGGCCGAGGTATCGGGGCGGGTGCGGGGAGGAAGCTTGATGCCTTTTTTACGGGCCCGGGCGCGTTCTTTGCGCTCACGGTCGCGCTCCTTCGCCTTCCGTTTCCGTTCCTTGTCCCGTTCCTTGTTCAGTTTCCGACGCTCCTTCTGGGCCTCCTTCCGGGCCCGTAACCGGTCGCGACGGTCCTGGGCGGGATTCTCTTCCACCTCGCGGCGGCTCACAAATTCTTCCTCCGGACTGTCCTCCTCCTTGGCGCCCTTCCGCCGCTTGGTTTTCTTCCGCTTGGGACGGGGACGGAATTCATTAACCATGAAGCGCAACGTCTTTTCGGCACTTTCGTAGTCCTGCTTGACCAGCTGGGCCTGCCCCACCAGCAAGTAGGCGTCATCCACCCAGTTGCTGTAGGGATGCTTCTTCACTACGATGGCCACCTTTTCGATGGCCCGGTCGAGTTCCCCGGAAACCGTGGAGGTATTGTCCACTGCCAGAAAGGGGAACATCTCCAGTCGCTGGGTGTAGTTGTCTACGTGCTGCTCGTCAAGGGTGAGCAAGCTTTCGGTCATGATTTCCTTGGCATTGAAGTAGCCGTTGTAGTGGGAGTTGGTGTTGTGCCAAAGTTTGGCGATCGCTCCCTGCTCGTCGCGCCGTTTGGTGGAGGCACAACTTGAAATCAAGACCTGAAAGGCCAATAGCAGAAAAAGAAATTGCGTTAGCTTCTTCAAAATCAGATGACTTTTGTTCCGTGCACCGGGGAAATGGTCTCGGAACCGAGAAAGTAATCGCCCGTCGGGCGTAGTATCTTTGCCGCTCCCCGGCAAATTGAAATCGGAGGCGCAAAGGTACAAAGCCTCATTCGTCTTCGGGTCAGTGGATTGAACGCCGAAGGATTAGACTAAAGTGTGGGGTACCCACAATTTTAAAAATGCACCTTCATGGAGGAAACCAAGACTAAATCGGGCTGGTGGGCCCGCTTCAAAAACAGCAGTAAGGATGAATACCAGCTGGTCATCCGGGACGTAAAAAGTTACCAGGAGGTGGGCAGCTATAACCTTACGCCCCTCAACCTTTACGTCGCCCTGTCCACCCTGCTCTTTCTGGTCGCCATTTTGGTATTCTTACTCATCGCCTACACCCCCTTGCGCAAATACATCCCCGGCTACGGTGACGTTGTCCAGCGGCAGGAGATGAACGACCTCCAAAGCATCGTCGACGATCTCACGGGAGAACTCGAACGGCAGAACCTATACATTGACAACCTCCTGCGCAACATCCACGGCGAGGTCGTGACCAGTGCCGATCTGGAAGCCCAGGGCGGCCTGGTGGACACCACGGACGCCGAGCCCGTACCGCTTTCTGAAGAAGAAATCCGGTTGCGTCGGGAAATGGCTCTGGAAAGAGTGGGACAGTCCAGCCGGAACAACGACGGCTCGGCTCCCCTGCCGGGCAGTGACGACGTCCCCCTGGCCCAGCTCTTCCTGGTGGCTCCGGTTAGCGGGGAAATCAGCGCCGGGTTCAACATCTCCGAAAATCATCTCGGCGTCGACATCCTGGCGCCCCAGAACACGGCCATCAAGGCCGCCCGGGACGGTATCGTCTTCATCAGCGAATTCACCAGCGCCAACGGCAACGTGATTGGCATCCAGCACGATAACAACCTCATCACCTTCTACAAGCACAATTCCCAGTTGCTGAAAAAGGTGGGCGACCGGGTGAAGGCCGGAGAGGCGGTCGCCATCATCGGCAATACGGGCGAACTCACCAGCGGCCCCCACCTGCACTTTGAGCTCTGGCACGAAGGTCGGGTGGTGGACCCCACGGAGTACCTGAGGTTTTAAAATGATTGAAGGAAAGTAGGATTGAAGGAAAAATAAGCATCCGGTTACGATGGTCCCGGGTTCCACGAAGCTCGTCGGGATCATCAATTCCAAGGTGATTGCGACGGAGCGCAGGTGCCGTGAGTTAGGCTTGAGGATTAAGGCTTTAGGCAATAGAGGCAGCACAGGCAAGCCAAAGGAATAAGTACGAAAGAGGTAACTGGATCAACATCCAAGCTTCTCAATCCGCATACCCGGCTGAGGACGAGGGTCCCACTTCATTGCATCCCGGCAGAGCACGAGGATGCCAACTAATCACGATAAAAGTAGCGTCAGACGGAAGGATTGAAAGACAAAGGCAACGCTCTTCCGGAGCGTCCGCGTACGCAGGCTCCGCGGAGGGATAATGGGCAAATCTTGTGTTTCGTAGGATTCGCACCAGTAGTGCTCCACCGATTCAATTCATTCCCTCCGTCATTCAATCCCTCCGTCATTCAATCCTTCCGTCATTCCGTCCTTCAATCCTTTGCTCTTCGGCTAAGCTTTGCACCCGCGTGCTCGACAACAAAAAAAGGTGCACCCCCAGCGGAGATGCACCCGTAATTTCGAGTTGATGTCGGAGCGATTTATACGCCCTCCGACAGCGGAATGGGGAAGCGTTCCCACACGTCGTCTCCCGGACGGTCGATCGGCAAATCCTGCAGACGGCCGTAGCGGCGGAGGTCAAACATCTGGTGCCCCTCGCCCCACAGGGAGTAGGTACGCTGCATGATCAGTTCGTCAATCAGCGCCTCCTGGGTTTCGGGACCGGAATAGTCCGGCAGTCCCGCCGCATTACGCACGATGTTAAGGCCCTGAATGCCTTCGTCAAGGTCATTGTTGTTGATGTTGGCCTCGGCCCAGATCAGGACCAGCTCCTCGTTGCGGATGATGTCGATGGGCGAGGTCGCCGTCGCGTAGAGCGCCGTTTCAAAGTCGCCCGTCAGGCCGTCCTGGACGGTAGCTTCCACCCGCATGCGGAATTTGTCGAGCCGGTTATCTCCGGCCTCCGCGTTATCGATGATGCGGGGGTGCACCACCAACTGATCACCACTCTGACCGGGTGCCTTGAACAGGGGATTGAGGATGTCACCCGCAGCCGTACTGAAGATGTGCTCCGGGCCGACCGAAAGGTCTCCCATCAGGTCCAGGAAGCTGTTGTTTACGTAGGTGAGTGCCTCGGAGTACCGTCCAGCCCGGGTGGCTACGCGGGCGGCCAGCGCCCGGTTAACCAGGCCGAAAGTGGCGGGCGTGTTGAAGTCGTCAAAACCGCTGGACAGCGCAAAGGCGAACTCCGCTCCACTGAGCTGGCTGAAGCCTTCGTCGAACAGCGCCAGAATGGCATCGTAACCGGCTTCCTTACTGAGGTAAGGGCCAAGATTATCGGGGTCAGCGACGTCCACCCGGACGCCATTTTCGTCCAGAAAATCCAGAATCTGGCTCAGCATCAGGGCCTTGACCGTATTGGCAAAGCCACGGTAGCCGGCCGCCTCGGCGGCGGAAATCTGATCGGTGTTGTTGACCGCCTCCAGCAAAATGTTGGCGTTTTTCACCACCCGGTAACGGGTGCTGAAGGGTGCCGTCAGGTAAAAGGTATTGGCGTCCAGCACGGCGTCATCCTTGCCGAGCAAATCCTCCGTATTCCGGGGGTCAGCATCGAAAATATAGAGTTCGCGGGCCACCGTACCGGAAGCCGTTACGTAGGTACCGAAACCGTTCCGCATCCGGGCTTCAATCCCGGACACCAACAGGTTCAGTTCCTGGGGGGAAGCGTTGGATAAGACGCTGTTGAGACTCGGCCCGTTGGGGTCGAACTGCTCGTCGATCTCGCAGGAAGGCAACCAAAGCACCAGGGCGAGAAGCGGCAGCATTACGCGAAGTGCGTGATAAAATTTCATAGTTTATTTTTTTACTGGTCATCACCAGGGGGTGATCACTAGTGAATCGTTTAGAAATTAACTCCGAGGTGGAAGTAGAACTGCTTGGAAGACGGGAAGGGCGTAACCTCAATGTTCGTCGACAAGCCGGAACCACCCTTGGTGGACGTTTCGGGATCGTAGGAGCTGTAGTCCGTGATCGTGAAGATGTTACGGCCGGATACCCCGATCTTCAGTCCCTGAATGAAGTCGCTCTGCAGGGGCACGCGGTAGTACACACCCGCCTCCCGCAGACGGAAGTAGGAGCCATCCTCAATGAAGGAGCCCAGATCGTCAAACTCCCGGGGCGTCGTACCACCGATGTCGGTCAGCAGGCGCGTCAGGTTCAACACGTCGCTGCCTTCGCGCCAGTGGAAGAGGAAGTTGATGTCCAGACGGTTGTTGATCGTCAGGTTGTTGTTCCACCCGAACTGGAAGTCCGGCTCGGTGTCTCCGTTAATCTCGGGACCGTTGTCGCCGTTGTTCCACAGGCCGGTGATGGGGCTACCCTCGTCGATGAAGAAGGTACCCAGGCCAAGACCGAAGGCCACGCCCGGAGGCACGAAGCTGGGAATGTCCTCACCGGCATCGCCGTCGGGGATACCCAGGCGGGTTACTTCACTGCGGTTGTACCAGAAGTTCATGGTGGTACGGTAATCAAACTTAGGCGTGCGGATGGGGTTCAAGCCTAACTGCAGTTCCAGTCCCGTATTCCGCAGATCGAGGTCGTTGCGGATCTCGTTACCGAATCCGGAAGAGGTGGGCAGTGAGCGCGCGTAGAGCAGGTCCTTCACGTCACGGATGTAGTAGGTGGCAGACAGGTTAACCTTATTCTGTAGTAAACCTACGTCCACCCCAAATTCAAGTTCCGTACTCGTTTCGGGCTCCAGTTCGCTGTTACCCTGGGAGCCGGTAACGGTAAAGCCGGCCTGCCCGCCGATGTTCACGGGAGCGAGGGAGGTAAAGAGCGATCCGAAGTCGGCGCTGTTTCCGGTCTGACCGTAGGCGATCCGGGGCTTGAACTGGTTGATGATGCTGTTCTGGTTCCAGAAGTCAAACTCCGTCAGGTTCAGCGCCAGCGAGGCCCGGGGGAAGGCGAAGAATTTATTGGGGTCACCGTTGAGGGAAGACTTATCGAAGCGGATACCCACCGTAGCGATGATCTTATCCTGGAAGTTGATCTCCTCCTGGGCGATGATACCAAATTCCTCCACCGTGCTCAGGGCCTGGGTGATGGACTGAGCACCACCCTGGGTGAGGTTTTGCTGCAGCGGAATCAGCTGCGTGGTCTGGTTGTAGACGAAGTCATTGTCGAAGTTCAGGTAGGTAATTCCCGCCTGCGTTGTGAAGTTGATGCCACTATCGGTGTAGTAGTCATGCTTGGCAATGGCGCTGTAGTTGTAGTTGAACACATTGTTCTTACCTACGCCAAAGAAACCGTTCTGCAGGCCGCGCTGGGACTGGAAGGTTTCGGGCACGTAAACCTCCGTCTGGTTCAGGAAGAAGTCAAGACCACCGTTGAGGATCAGGCTCAACACCTGATTGTCCGTTTGCAGGGCCTTGAAGTTTACGTTGATGCCCTGAAGGACCCGGTTGATGTTTTCCTCGTTGCGGGTCTGATCCCGGGTTTGCAGGGGGTTACCGGCAAAGTTGGGGTTATCGGGGTAAACGCCGTTTTCGTCGGGGAACAGATTGACCCAGTCGCGGGTGAAGGCCAGGGTATAACCGTAGCTCAGTCCCCCTTCGTTCTCATTTCCGGAGAAACTCCGGTTGGCCGTGGACTGTACGTAATTGGTGTTGGACTGCACCGTGAGGCGATCACTGAATTTGTGGGTGATGTTCAGGCGCGTGGTGAAACGCTCGTAGCCCGTATTCAGGATGATGCCGGCTTCGTCGCGGTAGCTACCACTCAGGAAGAAGCTCGTCTTGCCGTTGCCGCCGCTGATGCGGAGGCGGCTGTCGCTGATGAAGCCCTGCTCTCCGTAGATTTCGTCTTCGTAATCAAAGACTTCTCCCCGGGCCTGGGCGGCTTCGAAGAGGGCACGGTCCGCGGCGCTGAATTCGTCTTCTACCTGCTGGGGCGTGAAGCTGCGTCGTCCGACCTTACGGATGATGGTATTGAAACCGAGGTCCTGGTTGAAACTTACCTCCGTCCGTCCGGCTTCTCCCTTCTTGGTGGTGATAATGATTACCCCGGCGTTGGCCCGGGTACCGTAGATGGCCGCCGCGGAAGCCCCTTTAAGCACCTCCATGCTGGCGATGTCGTCGGGGTTGAGGTCGGCCAGGCGGTTGGAAGCTCCTTCTTCTGAACCGGAGTTGGCCCCGGAAGCAAAGCGGGATCCGCTGGGGATTTCCACGTTGGAGATGTACACCCCGTCTACGATGATGAGTGGCTGGTTGTTGCCGGAAAGGGAGGAAATACCGCGCAGGCGCACCGCGTATCCACCACCGGGAGCTCCCGTGGTCTGGGTGATATTCACCCCGGTAAGTTTCCCGTACAGGGCCCCGTCGACCGTTTGCTGGCTGGTAACGCCCGCCAGTTCGTCACCGCTTACGGTGGAGACGGCGTTAGCCAGGTTCGTTCGTTTGATGGTTGAGGCAAGCCCGGTAACCACAATCTCTTCCAGGTTGGCCACGTCTTCCTCCAGGGTGATGCTGACCGGCCCCGAGCTGGGGCTTACGGAAACCACCTGGGAGGCAAACCCCGTGTAGCTGAAGCGCAGTTGGTCTTTCCCTTCGGGGACGTTGATGGTGAAGTTACCGTCCAGGTCCGTTACGGTACCCGAAGTCGTGCCAACCACCTGAATGGACACCCCGATGAGGGCTTCTCCGTCAAAGTCCTTGACGGTACCGGATACCGCATACTGCGCCAGGAGGGCGGATTGAAAGAAAAGGGCAAAGACCAATAACAGGCCCGCCCGCTCTAAGTAAAATCTCATGAATGATTAGGATCTAGTGAGCAAATAGGAAGTTAATCGTACACCGCCGGCAATTGAGCCTCTCAAGAACAATCCCTCCGGGGTGCGCTATAGAATAACGAATCCAATGTTTGGTTCGCGGCGCAGATTACAAAATTTTATAACGGCACCGCAATAATTGTCGGAACAATGGACCAAACATAGTGAAAATTCACCTTTACGCACCATTTCCCTACCGTTCCCGCAAAAATGCCTCGCCGATTTCCTGAATGGTCTGCCGCACGTCACGATAGCCTTTTCCCGTCTCCCGGGGATAATCGCTCCCGTCGTACTGATATTTTGCCTGTACGTTCCGGTGCACCTCCCGCGTAATCAGGGGGCGTTCGTTGCGCAGTCCCGCACGAACTTGCTCCAGGGGCCACAGCAGGGCAGACTGCCACGGACGAAGTTTAATCGAAGGCGGTGCCTGGTCGATACTCCGGGCGATGAGGCCCTGCACTTCCCCCCAACTCAGGTTTTCGGCGTTCAGCAAAAACCGGTCGCCGTTCCGATCGCGGTGCACCACTTCCAGGACTGCGTCCGCAACGTCCCGTACGTCGACAAAGCCATTGGTTCCCTCCGGGTATACGCGGCGGCCGCTGGCCGCCATCCGCCACAAAGCGGGGGTATTGTGGCCCGACCAGTCGCCGGCACCCAGCATGACCGACGGGTAGAGGACGGCCACAGAGAGCCCCTCGGCCTGCCCCCGCCAGACTTCCCGTTCGGCGGCGAACTTGCTCTCCGCGTAACTCGTGGGTGGCCGTTTTTCGGGCCAGCGATCCTTGAGGGTGATCAGGTGCCCCGGTTTTTGCTCCCGGTTGAGGGCCGCCACGGAACTCACGTAGACCAGGCGACGGACGCCTGCTTCCAGCGCCATATTGACCAGGTTGGCCGTCCCTTCTCCGTTGACCCGCAACAGCTCGTCCCGGTCCGCGGTCCGGTAAGACACCATGGCGGCCGCGTGAATGACCACCTCCACACCGGAGAAGGCCTCAAACAGACTCTGCGGGTCCAGGAGGTCTCCTTCCCGGAATACGGGCGGATTGGATAGTCGCAGCAGCTCACTGCGATCCGAATCTTCCCGCACGAGGGCCGCCCATTCCCTTCCCCGCGCCGCCAGCGCCGGGGCCAGGTGGCTGCCCAAAAATCCCGTTGCGCCGGTGAGTAAGATCATGAGGATTTAATGAAGTGGAAATCAATAATGCTTACTTCCGATGTCTCTGACTCGTCTGAGTGCTGGCGGTACCGGAAGTAGATGCATTTGCATTAGTAGTTGGAAAACATATCACCTCCTGGCTAATAGCCCTACCCTGCCACCACTGGTTTCGTGGGCAGAAAGAGGGCCCCGTTGACGGTATCGAAGGGGGCTCCCGTGGCGGAAGCCAGGGCATTGGGGCGTCCTGCGGAGCGCAGCAAAGCGGCCAGGGCAATCAGGGCTGCTTCCTTGAACTCGACCGCCGTGCTTTCGGGCACCACGAACCGCAAACCGCTTTCGGCCTTCGTGGCGGCTTCCCGCAGGCAGGAAATCAGAAAATCGTTGTGGGCACCTCCCCCCGTACAGAGGACTTCCGTTTGGACGGCGTCCCGGGAGTGCCCGGCACCTGCGCCCGCGCCCAAAAGATCGTCATGAATCTTGCCCGCCAGCCAGCGGACGAAGGTGTGCAAAACGTCCCGGGGCTCGGCATCCGCATTTTTCAGCAGGGGCCAGACGGTTTCCGTCACCCAGCCATTATCGAGCGATTTGGGATAAGGAAGGGCATGGTAGTCGAGGGCATCAAGGGGTGGCGTGACCGCAGGTGCCAGCTTTCCCCCGGCGGCCAGGTGACCACCAGCATCATAGTCGTGCCCCAGCTTCTGGGCCAGGCGGTCCATTACCTGACAGCAGGCACTCACGTCTCCCGCCAGGTAGGTACCGTCGCTCTGGCGAACACTCAGGTTTACGATGCCCCCCAGGTTCAGAAAGGCGCCGTAGGCCGAGAAGAGGTACTTATCCGCCAGGGGGGCCAGGGGAGCACCCTGACCGCCTTCGGCGACGTCCGCCCCCCGAAGTTCCGTCACGACCGGAAGCCCCATTTCCGCGGCGATGGCCGCGCCATCACCAATCTGGGTGGTGAATTTCAGATCCGGATCATGAAAGACGGTGTGGCCGTGGCTGCCGACCAGATCCACCGGATATTGGGGGTGGTCGGCGAGGAAGGCCGCGGCCCGCCGGCCGATCCAGGTTCCCAGGTCGGCGTGCAATCGCCACAACTCCCGCCCCGGAAGTACGGGGGCGGTGCGCAATCTGGCCCGCCACTGCGGGGGGTAGGGGTCCGTGGAACTGGCCAGGATTTCCCAGTCTTCGAGGGTCCACTCCACCTCCGTGTTCACCCGGAAGCGGCAGATGGCCAGGTCCAGCCCGTCCAGAGAACTGCCGGACATCATGCCCAGTACCGTATATGCTTTGCTAGCCAATTGGGGGTTGCCTACAGATCCTCATTAAAGGACATGGTGTACTTTGCCATGGCCTCAATTTCTTCTTCGCTCAAAATTTCTCCGAAGGCGGTCATCACCCCGTTTTCGCTTCCGTTGGTGATGATCTTAATCCGGTCCTCCAGGGAGGAGGTTACTTCCTGCAGGTTTGCCGCGCCGTTGGTTCCCATGTCTCCGTAAAGACCGTGGCAGGCGATACAGCGGATCTTCCAGATTTTCTTTACGTCAATTTCCTGGGCGGCGGCTTCTTTTTTGGCCGGGGCTTCGGAGGGAGCATCTTCCCCGCCGCCACACGCCAACGCGATGAGGGCCAGGATCAGGAGTACAAAGAACTTTTGCATGGTATGATTTTTGTGAGGTTGGTCAATTGACGAGGTCAAATATAGTACTTAAAGGAGATCGCCCGGGCCGGGGTTCCCGGGGGTCGCTTATGTGGAATGATTACAATTTACGACGGCAAAGGGGCGTAGCGGAACCTCCCCGTTCTGAACGCTTTGGGAGTATACTTTCCCTTACCCGGGAGGGGATTGGGTGTCAGGACGGGAGTAATCAACTGGGGGATAGGTGGTTTTGGAGGATTTCAATAATAAATTTCCGCCGTAAACCTGGCAGGCTTATAAAAATATCGTATCTTTGCGGGCCGAAAGCGAAACAGCGCCCAAATATTAGAACTATGCAGACCGTACAAGTAAGCGGTGACGTCCGCCAGAATCTTGGTAAGAAAGATAGCAAAGCCGCCCGCCGGGAAGGCTTGGTACCCGCCGTACTTTACGGTGTGGGAGACCCCGTTCACTTCACCATCAAGCCCCTTGATGTTCGTGGATTGGTGTACACGCCAGAATTCAAGCTCGCCGAGCTTTCCGTAGACGGAAAGACCTACAAGGCGATCATCAAAGATACTCAGTTCCACCCCGTAACGGACGATCTGGTCCACGTAGACTTCCTCGCCCTGCAGGATGGTCACCCCATCAAGGTAACCGTTCCCGTAACCTTTGAAGGTACGAGCCCCGGTGTCCGCAGCGGTGGTAAGCTGCAGGTTTCCGTGCGTCGGGTAAAGATCAAGACTACCCCCGAGAACCTCGTTGACCACGTGAAGCTCAACATCAGCGACCTTCAGCTCGGACAAGCCATTCGTGTACGCGACATCGCTCCGCTGGAAGGCGTCGAAATCATGAACCCGGGCGGTACGCCCATCGCTACGGTTGAAGTACCCCGTGCCCTTCGTTCTGCCGCTACGGCCGAGAAGAAGGCCGCCGAGAAAGCCGCCAAGGAGGCCAAGTAAGGGACAACAGCCCCATTCGCTGTTTTGGTCAAAGGGTGAGGTGTACTGCGGTACGCCTCACCCTTTGTATTTTGGTAACGTTTCCCCTAGTAATTAATTGATAAGTAGCTCCGTTTTCCTAGTACTCTGCTCCTTCACCCCAGTTAACTTATCGTAATGGACAAGATTCTTCCGCTGGCTCTGTGCCTCTTCTGTCTGAGCAGTTGCGCGTTGTTCCGCCCGGCCGAGGGGACCGTCGGAGAGCGGAACGCTCCCCGCCAGCCGCGGAGCGGCGGACCGGACACGCACATCCGGGCCAGTATGACCGACCACGCCGCCGAATTATTGGGCGTACGGTATAAATACGGAGGGAATACTCCGCGGGAAGGATTTGACTGCTCGGGCTTCGTTCGGTACGTCTACCAGAATGCGGGGCTGGAGATCGCCCGTACGAGTCGCGACCAGGCGACTTACGGCACCCGCATCAGTTTGCAGGAAGCGCAACCCGGCGACCTGATTTTTTATAAACGCAGTAACGGTAAACCCGTCTTTCACGTCTCGCTCGTCGTCAACAATACTGGCCGTAACCTGTGGGTCATTCACTCGACCAGCAGCCGCGGGGTAATCAGGGAAGATATTCTGGCGTCGTCTTACTGGCGCCCAAAGGTATATCAGGTCCGCAACGTCATTCGCTGAGCCGGAATCCCGAAAGATTAATGCGGGGAATCGTGCTTAGGCTCCACGCATGGGTTAGTACTGCCTCCTTCCGCCGCCTTTCCCTTTATCGTCGTTGGCGATCTGGCTTTTGTTGCTCAGTCCCCGACGGATTTCCAGACGCCGCATCGGCATCTCGTCAATTAAATTCAGCAGGATGCTCGGTGGGGTAATGGTATTCTTCGCCCGAAATTTTTCGTGACTGTCTAAGCCCACCAGAATCATTTCAAACTGGTACTGATAGACCCCAAAGTGGTCGTAGTACTTTCTCGACATCGCTTCGTCCAGAAATACGCCACTGTTCTCGTGCTTTCCCTCCGGGGTGATGGAAATAAACACCACATTGCGTTCCTCAAAGGCTTCCTGTTGACGGTACAACAACGCCATTTGTCGTTCATAAAGGGGATCCGTCGGTTCGGGAGTAAACAGGAGCACCAGTCGGGATTTCCACTGGTAATCATTAAGAAACTGTCCGGAAGAAACCAGCGGAAACATCATCAATGCCAGGGCTATATATATCGTTTTCATACTCATAAAACCACGAAAAACGGGGTGCTGTTCTTTTTATCCGTTCACCGCTGGGTCTGGCGGACAACGTGATGGGTGCTTTCCCTCCACCCTGTGCGGTCGTTACTCCCGCTTTCTCCGGATAAGCTGGACCTGAGTTATTCTTCTTCGGCGGCCAGCGCCATCATCAGCGCGGCGAAAGAATCGGCTTCTTCGTATTGTGCGTCCTGATACACGGTGGCCCGTAACCGGAGGTTGTGGGGCACGTCGTCACGGAGTTCGAACTCGATCATCACGTTGCCGAAACGTTGATTGAGCTTACTGCCTTCCCGGTAGGTGTTTCTGGGCTTCACGTAGTGTCTTTCCTGGGTTTCCACCCAGTCCTTACGGGGAAAAATTCTGCGATCAGAAATCTGGCTACGGTAGCCCAGCTGCAGCATCCGCTCCTTGAGGTAATCGAAAAAATGCTGGATTTCTGCCTTCCCGTAGTTGGTCCGGTGGAAATAAATGACGAAGCCCTTGGAGCTGTTGGTATCAAGGAAACCGACGGCCTCATCCGTTCGTGCCCCGGCGCGGTTTACGGCGTACTGATCCGTCAGCCAGTCCATCAATCGTCTCCTCCCCAGCGTCCGCTTCCAGCGGGCATAATCCTGTCGGTCGGCGTCATCGCGATCGATGAGTTCATGAATGGTGGGTGCGGCGGGGGTTCCCGCTTCGGCGGAGCGGAAAATGTCGGCAATTTGATCCCAAAAGGACATAGGCGTTATTGAAGTTGAAAAGGATCCCGATCCCGCCATCCGTGGAAGCGGGTCAGGGTTCCGCGGTAGCGGAGTTCCCGGTCTTTGGTGTACCCGAACTCCGCCGAGGGCAGCACCCGGCGCAGGGTTTTAGTGACCAGTTTAAGTTCTCCGGCGGGGATACTGAAGTCATGCAAATCGCCGTCTTCGTCCACCAGATAAAGGGTCGCTGCGGTGGCGAAGTTCAGTCCGTAGGGCATCCGCTCGGTCCGGATGCCGTACACCCAAACGATGGACTGGGGCTGATTTTGCAACTGCTCCCTCCAGGCGGCGACGGGCTCGGTGATGAACAGCCGGAGGTACCACCAGAACCCTACGCCCGCAATACTGCCTCCGACGAGTGGCCAGAGCAATTTGCCCGGCCCCATGGTGTAGGCCGTCAGGAGTAAGCCCGACAATACGACCGCAATGGCGGTGGTTTTTTGCCACCGATGGTCTTTACGGATACTGTCCCAGAACGGATCCAGACCGGGATGTTTAAGGATGCGGGGGTCACGGGTATGCACAAGTAGTAAATGGGAAATCAGCGGACTGTGTTTTGGCAACCTCCCGTTTTACGGCGCATTTTTTCTTTTCCTCCAAATTAATCGTCAGAAATTCTCTCCGTCAGAATACTTAGCCCCTTCCGCAAAACAAAGTATCCTACCGAATCATTAGGAGAATAAAAGCCTTCCGTTTTGCACGACATCGAACCTCATTTTGGCTGGAGAAATAAGTACCGGGCCGAACAAGATCAGTATTCGCCCTTCTTTGGTCGGGAATACAGCGAATTTGGGTTCAGCAACCGGGTGTACAACTATCTTATCCACCCGCAGTGGGACGAATTCGGCGCGGAAACGCTCTACATGAAAATCCTCTTCGTGGAATACGAAGAGCACTACGCCATTATCGAGCTCATCGGAGAATGGAATGATGCCGTCCATAATGACGTCATGCACCTCAAGCGGGAAGCCATGGATCAGCTGATTGGCAACGGCATTAAATATTTCATCCTCATCATGGAAGGGGTCCTCAATTTTCACGGGGAAGACACGGACTACTATGAGGAATGGATCGACGAAATCAGTGATGGGGGTGGTTGGGTAGCCCTCATCAATACCCTGGGGCACGTTCGCCAGGAAATGGACGACACCCAACTCGATCAATACCTCCACTACGGAGATTACCTCAATGACCTGACCTGGCGCCCACAAAAACCATCGCGGGTTTTTGAAGCGATTGAGGGTTTACTCCAGACCGAAACGCGGAGGTTGTACTGAGTAAGCAGCCCAAACTAAGACTGCCCGCATCCAGGGGGATACGGGGCAGCCGTGACCGATCATTTCGGACGTGCTTATTGCGGAATCCGCAGCACCTGACCGGGGTAAATTTCATCCGGGTGCTTGATCAGGGGTTGATTGGCTTCGAAGATACGGTTGTAGGCCATTGCGTCTCCGTACTGCGCTTTGGCAATCTTGGAGAGGCTATCTCCGGACTTGACCGTGTAGAAAACGGCCTGGGGCTCGGGGTTGAGCACGGTGAGCTGATCGTCTACTGATCCGACGCCCTCCACGTTACCGAGGGCCAACACCAGTTTTTCGGCGGTTTCCGTCGTGGGCGTGGTCCCCTGGACGATGACCTGCTCGCAGAGTTCCAGCCGCAGATCGCTTACCGGAATACCGAGTCTGTCGATCTCCGCTCTGAGTTGATCAACTTTAGAGAGTTTAACTTCCTTGGCGGCTTCGACTTCCTTTTTGCCGAAGATTTGCTTGCCTTTTTCCTTTAAAAAAGAGAATAGTCCCATTGGTGGTTGTTTGATTTATTGTTTTGGACGCAGACGCTTAAGATAGTCACAATACCAATAACGGCCAACCACCTCACTCCTCCCAGAAACTGCGCAGGGCCATGATGGGTTTTTGGGCTGCCGCTTGTGCCCCTTTCCGCCATTTCCAGTCAAGCCCCCGCAGGACGTACAGCAGGGGAACGACCAGCATTCCGGCTGCCGCCCAGCCACTGGCGAGGGGCTGAGCGAATGCGGTTCCCGCGGACAGCACCATTAACATGATCAGGGTGGAAAAAGGCAAAGAAAACGCCAGCACATTGAGGGCCAGGTCCGCATCAAAGACGGGCCCACGCTCCGGGGAAGGCAGTTGGCTCACCGCCGATAGGTGGGCGAAGGGCCAAAAGCTCACCGCGCTCTGAGGAAAAACAACCACCAAAACCGCCAGCGTGGGATTCAGCGCCGAGCCAAACGTCAGAGCAAGTGCACTAAACGCAAAGGCAAGACCGGAGCGTAACAAAAGCAAGCGAAGAATGGCGGTCATCTGCTTTCGGCGAAAGCGAACCGCCAGACCGATGAATAACAAGACGATGGGCGTCATCATGGCCGCCAGTCGATTGACGGTGGTCTGGAAAAAAGTAGGCAAACTGTCCTGATTGAGTCCCAGGCCCAGCATCAAAAGGGCCGCCAGAATGACCAGGTTAACCGGTTCCCGGAGCAGGGTTCCTCCCAGCTCCTTTAATTTCTCCCTGAGGTTACGGTTATCCATCGCTCCCCGATCAAATTGGCGGTAGTACCAGGACATGGCCAGCAGATACAGGACGATGAGCACGAAAACCTTGTTGCCAACGTCAGCCATGGCGGCCATGGCCAGGGCTTCGTCCCCCAGATATTCCAGCACGAAGGGAAAACAGCTTAATCCGGGCGCCAGGGAGGGCAGCAGCAACAACATGGTCCTGCCACCGGCAGTGGTCAGCTCAAAGCCCAGCAACGGTAATAACTGCCGGAGGAGGAAGTAGAACAACACGTTTCCTCCCAGGGCAAGCACGGGAAGGAGCAACAATTGCTGAGAGATCTCAATCTTCAGGAGGGCCAGAAAAATGGTTGCCGGCAAGACCACACTTAAGATCACTACCTTGATTCCACGCAGATCCTGTCGGTCGGTAAGTTTCCGCTGGAGGAGGTATCCGCAGACCATCAAGATGAGAAATGCCAGGGTTTTCTGCAGTGCCAGGTTCATGGTAAGGGGAAGGGGGAAAAGCGGAGTAACCGGGGTTACTCCGCATGAACGAAAACGTGAAAAGGACTACTACCCAATTGCAAAAGCTGTCGGATTGGGTTCAGATTGATTGGTTGGTTTTATTTGGCCAGTACGCTTCCGAGTGATTCGAGGAAAAGGTCAATTTCTTCCGGAGTCCCCATGCTTACCCGGCAGTGGGTTTTGCCGTGTACGTCAAAGACCCGGACGCCCACCCCGTGCGCAAACATATCATCGAGGAAGGCCTGGCCCTCTACGGCCAGGGGGAAGAGAATAAAGCTGGTGTGGGAGGGAACGTACTCCAGCCCCAGTTTTTCCAGGCCGACATAAGTTTGCTCCCGGGCGGCAGCGGTCTTCTCCCGGCTCATCTCCTGGAAACCGGTATCCCGGAGGCTGGCCATAGCTCCCATCAGGGAAGTTTTGCACAGACTCATGTTGTTCCGCCAGATTCCGTCCACCTGCTGACGCATCTCGGGTTGCATTACGCCGTATCCAACCCGCAGGCCGGCCATCCCGTGAATCTTGCTGAAGGTGCGGGCCACGATGACGTTGTGCCCTTCCTGGATCGTTTTCACCATGGTCTGCTTGGCCCGGTTGGGCAAAAACTCCAGGTAGGCCTCGTCTACGAAGACGGGAACATCTTTGGAAACGGTACGGCAGAAATCCCGCAGCTTATCCGGATCCGTCAGGGTGCCGGTGGGGTTATTGGGGTTGCAGATGTACACCAGGCGGGTGTGCTTGTCGATGGCCGAGGCCATGCCTTCCAGGTCGTGCGACCAGTCTGCGGCCAGCTTTACCTTGTTCCATTGTGCCCCCATTTGCCGGGCCGTCTTGATGAGGGACATGTAGGCTGGGTCTGCCGTAACCAGATTACCCTCCTCGAGGTAGTGCATGATGGCCATTTTTTCGAGGATATCGGACGAGCCCGGAGCAACGACAATATGGTCTTCGGAGACGCCCTCGAAGGCGGCGATTTCCTTTCGCAGAGCACTGGCCGCCTGGTGCTGGTAGCGGTTACCCTCAACGGCCGACTCCATGATGGCCAGCCGGGCCTGGGGGCTCGGGCCCCAGGGGTTCTCATTGGCCAGCAAACGAGCCTTGAGCTCCGGGGCGGGCAGGGACCGTTCCCACTCAAGGCTGGGAAGGTACTCCCGGAAACCTGGTCGGTGGGGCGATGCCGCAGGTGCAGCGTTAAGGGAAGGAAAGGCAAGGAGGCCGGCGCCGGCCAGGGAGGCCTGTTTCATCCAATTTCGGCGACTTTGGGTGTGATTCGGGTGTGGCATAGCTCAGTTGATTGGTCCTTTTCTACGTGGTTAATCACCCCAAAAGCCCGGTAAAATGAGGGTTCGGGGGGAATGAAAACCTCAATTTAGGACACCGGGGCTCGTAGCTCAAGTCAGTTTGCGGCAAAATATGTGATGTCCAATCGCTTATATTGGCCGACGTTTTTGAGCTTACCTCACCTCGCTTAGCTTACCATCATGCAGTTACAAGGGATCGATCAGATCATTTTTGGCGTCTACATCATTGGCGTTATTCTATTTGGCGTTTGGATCGCCAACCGCGAAAAAGCCGCTACCGCCAGTGACTATTTCCTGGCCAGTCGTAGCCTCCCCTGGTGGGCCGTCGGCGGCTCACTCATCGCCTCCAACATCTCCGCCGAGCAAATCATCGGCATGAATGGCTCGGGCTTTGAGCTCGGCATGGCCATCGCCACCTACGAAATGATGGCGGCCATCACCCTGATCATCGTAGCCAAGTTCCTCCTACCGGTGTTCCTCAAAAAGGAAATTTACACCATGCCGCAGTTCCTGGAGGAACGCTACGACGGTACGGTGCGGACCATCATGTCGGTCTTCTGGATCGGCCTGTTCGTCTTCGTCAACATCTCCACGGTCCTCTACCTGGGGGCGCTGGCCATCGAACAACTACTGGGAATCGGCCTCATTTGGGGTATCGCCGGACTGGTCATTTACTCCGCTTGTTTCTCCATTTTCGGGGGCTTGAAGGCGGTCGTCTGGACGGACGTCGTCCAGGTCGTCGTCCTCATGGTGGGCGGCACGCTGGCCGCCTGGGGAATCCTGAGTGTAGTGGGAGACGGCAGCGTCTTGTCCGGCATCGCGGAACTGCTCAACGAAGTCCCCGGTCACTTTGAGATGCTCTTCGAGCCCGACGACACCTACATCGATACCGCCGCGGCCACCGAACTGGCCACCGGCATGACCGCCGACGGCACCCCAACGGAGCTGCAACCCGGAGACGAAATCAAATCCTCCTTCAACCTCCTTCCCGGATTTGCCCTCCTGTTTGGCGGTATGTGGATCGTAAATACCTACTACTGGGGCAACAACCAGTACATCATCCAGCGGGCCCTGGCCGCCAAGGACCTCCCCGAAGCCCAGAAAGGCATTGCCTTTGCGGCCTTCATGAAGCTCTTCATTCCCTTCTTCGCCGTCCTTCCCGGCATCGCGGCCTACTACCTGCTACAGAAGGGTACGGAAGTAGATATCCAGAAGGCCGACCAGGCGTTCCCCTGGGTACTCGGCAACTACGTCGGGCCCGGATTTAAGGGACTCACCTTCGCCGCCCTGGTGGCGGCCATCGGTTCCTCCATCAGCTCCATGGTGAACAGCGCCTCGACCATTTTCACCATCGATATCTACAACAAATTCATCAACACCCAGGCCAGTGAGAAACGGCAGGTACGCATCGGACAAATGGCCGCAGCGGGTGCCCTCGTCATTGGCGCCCTGGTGGCACCGGCCCTGGCCAGTGCCGGCCAGGTATTCCAGGTGATTCAGGAATACACCGGTTTCATCAGTCCGGGTGTCCTGACGGTCTTCATCTTCGGGATGTTCTACCGCCGGGGCACGGCCAAGGCCGCACTGGCGGTGGTGCTGCTGTCCGTACCACTTTCTCTCGCCTTCAAACTGCTGATGCCCGATCTGCCCTTCCTCGACCGGATGGCCCTCATCTTCCTGATCTCCGCAGCCCTGATGATTATCCTGTCCAAGTTAACCGGAAAACCACAGTCGGCGGAGGACGCAGAGGCCTCCCAGACCGGCGAGCGGACGGGCGCCATCATCAAGGACATGAGACTACGCAACGGCATTTCCATCGCCGTGATCGCCATCGGCCTGGCCACTGCCGTCCGCCTGTTCTTGCAGCCCGTACCCATGGTCAGCAGTTGGGTGACCTACGTGTTCCTTCTCCTGTCTCTGGTCGTACTGGCCCTGATCTACACGGATAAAAGTTCGGATGACCACAAGGCCATTGACCTTGAACCCTCGCTGTTCCGTACCCGGATGGGCTTTAACGTAGCGGCCCTGCTGGTTATCCTCGTACTCGTGGCGGTTTACTCTCTACTCGCCTAAATAAATGAAGTCCGGTAGAATTAACCTTCTACCGGACTTCACTACCCGGCTCCCCGGGCACCGCATTGCACCCGCACGCCGTGCCCGGCAATTTCTCACTACTGGTTCGGCCCACCGCAAGACGCGGTCCACTAACGCAATGCCATGGACTTACCCAGCCTCCTACATCAGCACCTCCGCATCCCGCTGCCGCAGGGGGAGGAAATTGCGTCACTGTTTCGCCACGACCGACTAAAGAAGGGCGACTACTTCCTGAAACGGGGACAAACGGACCAAAAGCTTGCCTTTCTGGTTACGGGTTACCTGCGGGTTTGGGCCCCGACCCCCAATAAAGAAATCACCCAGTGGATTTTCAGTGAGCACTATCTCGTAACGGACCTCTACTGCCTCTTTTTCCGGCAGCCGGCCCGGTGGAATATTCAGGTCATCAGTGAAGAAGCGCTGCTGTATTCTTTACCCGAAGACCATTATCAGCGCTTATCCGCCCTGGTGCCCAACTGGGCAACGCTGGAGAAAATGGCTTTGGCCCAGTGCTTCGCCACCCTGGAAGATCGCGTTTTCGGATTTCTGTCGTATTCGGCGCCGGAGCGTTACGCCCGGCTGATGGAGCAGCAGCCGGAACTTTTCAACCACGTCCCCCTGCAGTACCTGGCTTCCATGCTGGGCATGACCCCGGAAACGCTCAGCCGCATCCGCCGAAAGGGCATTTCTTGACATTTGTCAAGTCAGTCCCCTAGCAAGTGCCCACATCTTTGGCAAACAAAATCAATTGCCATGGCACTTCAGCTCGAAACCAGCATTCTTCTACCACACTCCCCCGCAGCGATCTGGGCGGTACTGACCGACTTTCCCGCCTACCCGGAGTGGAACCCCTTCGTCACCAAAATTTCCGGTCCCCAGCGCGTGGGCAGTAAACTCTCCATCACCGCGGGCGGCATGGACTTCCGTCCGACCCTGCTACAATTTCAGCCGGGCGTAGAACTCCGTTGGCTCGGCAGCTTTCTCTTCCGGGGCATTTTTGACGGAGAACACTACTTCCGCCTCACGCCACAGGCCGACGTCCAGACCCTGCTGGAGCACGGCGAACACTTCCGTGGCGTACTCCTTCCCGTGTTCAAAGCGCAGCTACTGGAAAAAACCCGGTCCGGGTTTATCGCGATGAACGAAGCCCTCCGGGATAGACTACGAGCCACGAGCTAGGGAGCAACCGCCCGAACAAGGGCCTCCCGCAGGTTATTCGGGTCGCCAAAGCTGTCCGGATTAAAGCGGTCCGTATTGCTCAGGATGATGATGGTGTGGCGGGAGTCCGTCAGCCGGACCAGGACAACGTTTGCCCCCATGATCCCGCCCCGTCGCTCCATGATGGTCGGCTTGCTCTCCGTAAAGGGATAACGATAATTCCACACGCTGTATCCGGCGTAGTTATTTTCCGGGTAGGGCTGCGCGAGCAGGGCCATCGATTTTTCGCTCAGCAACTGATGATCGTAGAGGGCCCAATCAAAGCGCAGCAAGTCCGTAGTTGTCGAATACATACTGGCCGCCGCGTGAAAATTTTCGACGTAGTAGGTAGGGTCCGGGGTGCAGGAATTCTCCCCCTTGCAGCTGAAGGTTTTAGCGAAGTGTTCCGGGTACTGGCCCAGGGCCAGAAAGCCCGTTTGCTCCAACCCGAAGGGGGAAAGAATCTCCTGGCGGATCACCTCCCGCCAACTGCGACCGGTGGTTGCCTCGATGATCAGGCCCAGCAGCAGGTAGTCGATATTGTTGTAGTTGAACTGCCCGAAACGCCCCCGCTGCCGCTCCTTCACCGTCCGGGATACGATTTCCTCCGCCGTAAGCGGGCCACTCGTGGCCCCGTACACCGTTCCCGCTTCGTTGGGCAGCCCACTTTGGTGCAGCAGCAGATGGTGTACGGTAATCTTGTTTCCGCGGGGAATTTCCAGTTCCGGCAGTAATTCCGCTACCGATTGTTGCAGCCGCAGCTCCCCACGGTCAACCAACCGCAGGATCAAAACGGTGGTAAACAACTTCGTGACCGAAGCGATGCCAAAATGGTGTTCGGGGGTGATCGGCGTTCCACCCGGTAACTCGGCTACTCCCGCCGCCCGGTGATAGACGGGCCGCCCGTCCTGGGCCACCAGCACTACCCCGGAGAACTGGTGATCATCGATGTGTTCCTGCACGATTTTGTCCAGGGCCAGAGAATCAATCGGGGTGCCCGGCAAGCAGCTTGCGCTTAGGATGAAGAGGGAAAAAAGAAGAAATAGTCGCATGGCTGTTTTTTCCACAAACCTGCGGCCCGACCGGACTTCCAGCGCCTCAAAACGCGTTCTGGGTCACTTTTAGGACGCTTTCTTGGCGAATTCCCCGGGACTCTCCCCCGCCAGCTGCCGAAAAACCCGGTTGAAAGTAGCCTTGCTGTTGAAGCCGGCCTCCAGGGCGATGGCCAGCAGCGTCCAGTCTTCAAGTGCCCCCTGACGAATCCGCTCCTTCACCGCGGCCACCCGGTAGGTATTCACAAAATCTACGAACGACTGCTTCAGGCCGTGATTGATGTGCTGGGAGACTTTCCTCGGGGGCGTATCCAGCAGGACGGCAAATTTCCTGAGGCTCAGGTCAGGTTCCCGGAAATCTTCCTCCCGCTCCATCCGGTGCACGATCCGTTCCAGCAGTTGAGGATCGATCTCCGGGGCGGACTCCCGCTTCGGCGGCGGTTCGTAACGGACTTCCCCGAGACTGTCCTGACGAATTCCCCCGATGCCCAGGACCAACATAATGAGGCTCAGGGCGGCTGAATGAATCGACTCCCATTGCTCCGTCCAGTATAGCTGGGAAAACAGAACGTCCCCCGTCCACAGCAGACAGAGCAGTAGGATCAGCACCAAAACGGTCCGCAACCACTGCAGCCGGATGCGGGAATACTCGGAATAATTTTCCCTCAGCCAGTGCTGATAGCGGCGCAACAGCCCGATGGCCGCAAGGCCGTACACCGTCAGGGACAGCAACGTCCCGTAAAACTCCAGGCCGTAGGTAAACGGCAGGTGCACCTCCATCCAGAACCAACGGCGAAAGGCGTAGGATTGCAGGGTGAGGAAGCCATATAAACTTGCCTGAAGTACGACCGGAAGGAAATGCCACAGTTGGTGGCCCCGAAACCGAAAATCTGCGTTGACGAGGTTCCGAACGTAGAAGTAGAGGAGCGGCCCGAAGGAGAAGGAATAAAAGATGGGCAGGAAATAGTAGTTGGCGTCCTGCCGGTAAATACCCCCGATGACGAAAAAGCCATCCAGCAACCAGAGCGAAAAGCCGAGCAGCAGCAAACCCAGAAAGCGATTGGCCAGCTGATTTTTCTTCCGCAGCAACAACAGTAATGCCAGCAGCACCCCCTGAGCGATGCTCCCCAGCAGGAGTAAAACCGGCCAACTGAAGGGTAGGGTCATTCGGATTGTGGTGCTTTATTCCGGCCGCAGACCCTTTTTGAATTTCTCGCCGAAACCGGAATTATTGGGGTCGTAGGTCCCGACGATGGTCGGGTCGTGCCCTCCCTCCGGAATGTTTTCTTCCCGCCCCATCGCCCAGGCCGCTCCGTTCAGCGCCAGTCGGCGCATGCTGGGGGATTTAAAATCGTAGGGGTGCCCGAGGGTGGTGAAAAAGACCCGGGCGGCCTTTCCGGACTCCCCGGTATACGTTTTTGTCCAGGCCACCGGGTTTGTGATCGGAAATTCATCCAGTCGACCTGCTTCCTCGTGGTTGGAGCGCAGGGAACGTCCCGTCAGCAGGGGGTCGCTGTCGCCGTACAGCTCCCACTCGCCTCCATCTACGTGGTACAACCAGCTGTAGGCATCCATGGGTTCCACCCCCCGCAGAATGGGATGGTCCCCTTTTTCTTCGATCAACGACACCGCCGTCAGGGGAGCATTACCGTCCTCAAAGTGCCCGTGGTGGGTGATCCATTGCTGGCCAAAGACCTTCGTGGGCCATTCATTGTTAAGGTGCTGCCGCAGGCTATCGTCTTTATAGAGAAAGGCGTGGGTCGAGGTGCGAAAACCCACCATGGGCTTACCACTTTCCGCAAAATCCAGGATGTGTTTTGCCTGATCGTCCGGCAGCGCCCGCCAGCGGGTGAACAGTACCATGAGGTCTGCCGAATCGAGGGCCGCCAGGCCGACGATGTTATCGTTTACGTTCGGATTGACGTAACCCGCAGAATCCAGCGCGTAGCAAACCTTCGTCCGCACCCCCAGTTCCCGTTCGAGCATCCTGGCCAGCATCGGCATCGATTCTTCGGAACGGTACTCCTCATCTCCGGTCACCAGCACGACGTAGGGTTGATCGTTTGGCGAGGCCGCAGGTGCCGCGTCGGTGGGTTCGGCCGTGCAGGCCGCCAGCAGCAGCCCGAGGGCTGCCAGCAGAAAATGGAAAAGGTGAAATGGATTGCGCATGCTTGGTGTATGAATGGAGTGAGTACGGGGAATGGGCTTACCGGCGGAAATGACCGAGGGGATCATCAGCGTTTACTGGGCGTTTCCACCAGGTCCTCCGCCCGGTAGAAGCCCTTATGGTCCTTGATCTTCTCCCGGATGGCCGCCACCTCTTCCGCCGATACGACCGATGCCCGGTTGCCGAATGCGTTACGGACGTAGGTCATTACGTCAGCAATTTCCTGATCGTTGAGCAGCTTCTCGTAGGGCGTCATGGGCACCTGCCCTGGGTACTCCCGGCCGTTCACCACCAGGGGACCGATTAATCCCTTCATGATGATTTTGGCGAGGATTTCCGGATCTCCCGTTACGTAGTCCACCCCCTTCAGCGGCGGGAAGCCCGAAGCGATGAGTCCCTTGCCATTTTTCTGGTGACAGGTCCCGCAGTATCCGTCCTGGTGGTAGATGTCCCAACCCCGGCTGAACTGCTCCAGGTCGGCTCCCTTGAGGTGATTCACGACGATCTCGGAGCCCTTGTTGCGGTCCAGTCCTTCTCCCGTCAGATGTTTGGGGGCGGCCTCCAGGATGGGGGTTAACCATTCGTCCGTTTCCCCGTTCTCGGCGGCACTGAGCACGAAGCGACCAGCGTCTTCGGCCAGCCAGGTGGCCGCCGTAATGGCGGCCATCCGCACGCGACCGTGATCGTCGCGGGCGGCCCGCTCCAGCAAGTTGGTCGCCTCCCCGACCCGGTGGAGGTTATAGCGCAGCGCCAGCACCGCGGCCGCCCGCACCCGGTAATCTTCCGCTTCCAGCAATTGCCGGAGCAGGTCTTCGTCAATCCGATCTAAGCCCCAGCTCACCCAGAGGGCTTCCAGTTGGAGCTGTTCGTAATTTTCGGCGGCGGCGTCCAGCCCCTGAAGCCAGGCGTCCAGGGCGCTGAGTACTTCTTCGGCATCCCGGCCGCGTAGCTCGCGGCGGGTCCGGTAGCGGGTTCGGTATTCGGGTTCTTTGAGGTTTTCGAGCAGGTCTTCGATGGGCGCACCGGCGACGGCCGGTGCCTGCACCAGCGGGCGGGAAGGATACGTCACCCGGTACACCCGTCCGTGTACGTGGTCCCGCAGGGGATCCCGGGCGTTGTGTTGCATGTGCCCGATCAGTACGTTGTGCCAGTCAATGAAGTACAGGCTTCCGTCGGGAGCAAACTCCATATCGACGGGGCGAAAATTGGGGTCGTCGCTCCAGAAGAGGTCCTGCCGGTGTTTGGTGTCGTATCCGGTTCCGTCGTCCATCACCTGGTGCTGCTTCATGCCCAGAAAGCCGATGGTGTTGTTGATGAGCATATCGCCCTGCACCTCGTCGGGGAAGTGACGGCTGTGAATGAATTCCAGGCCGGAGGTTGGCCGCACCCGGTGGGCCTCCTCGATCAGGTTTTTGGTCATCGGTGCCACGGCACCGTAGCGGTTGCGCAGGGTACTCGGCAGCATCCAGCGCACCGGCGGGCCACTGGTCTCGGCAAAAAATGGCTGCCCCCAATTGTCGAAGGCAATTCCCCAGGGGTTGGGAATCGAAATCTGGGCGGTCCGCTCCAGGTGGCGGCGCTGGGGCTGAAAGCGGTAGAATCCGCCGTTGGTGGCCCGGACCGTGCCGTAGGCCGTCTCCACGTTGGTGTGCAGGAAAATCCCCTCGCCCATGTAAATGGCCCCGGAAGGATCGGTGCAGAACGCCGAGGTCGTATGGTGGGTATCGTGATCGTCAAATCCACTCAGGATGATCTCCTCCCGATCGGCCCGGTCGTCTCCGTCGGTATCGGTGTACAACTTTAAATGGGTGCCCTGAGAGACGTAGACGCCTTCGGGAGCCAGTTCGAAGCCCACGGGCACGTGCAGACCGTCCACAAAGATGGTTTGCTTGTCGGCCTTACCGTCGCCGTCGGTATCTTCCAGGATCAGCAGTTTGTCGTTGGGTTTGCTGTCTCCCGGACGGTAGTGCGGATAGGTTGGCATTACGGCCACCCACAGGCGGCCCTGATTATCAAAGCTCATCTGGCAGGGGTTCGCCAGGTCGGGAAACTCCCGTTCGGAGGCAAATAATTCTACCTGATAGCCGGGAGCGACGTATATCCGCGATTCGGCTTCCTCCCCGTACAGGTAGCGGGGTTCCGTGCCGTCGGCGGATTGGTAGTTGGTTTCCACCGGGGGAAGGTCCCGGGTATTGGCGTCCGCCGCCGCCAGGTCGTAGGCCTCGCCGGACAGGGCCGCCCAGATGGCCGTGTCCCGGTTCAGGGTCATCTGCCGGATCTTCTCTATCTCCATCGGGTAGTTGTCCGGCCCGAAGGGATCGTGGCGGCGGCCGTAGACGTGGACGCCGTTGGGGATTTTGTAATCGTTGTGCCAAAACCAGTTCTTGTCGAGCACCAAACCCCTGACATCGTCCCGTTTACCGTCCGCACCCGATCGTCCGCCAAACAACTCATCGGCCAGCACTTCGGCCAGGTCTCCGTAGGCCTCTTCGGTCAACTGATGCCCGTCGGTGGTATAATCTTCCCAGCTGGCCGTAGCGGCCAGCAGGTCCACGAAGGGCACCCCCATACTGTCGGCAACCTCCCGCATTGCCTCGGTGTAGCGCTGGAGGTTTTCGTTTTCGAGGGTTCCGTCCGGAAGTCCCTCCGCGGATCGATCTTCAAAGGTTACCGGAGACACCAGCGCGATCTGGGGTTCTCCCTCTCCGCTGTATTCCTGAATGGAAGTATGCTCCAGAAACGCCCGGAGTTCCTTCCGGAAATTGGGTAATCCTTCCGGTCCGTCAAAGGATTCGCTGTAGCCAAAAAAGGCCAGTACGATGTCCGCCTCCAGGGTCGTCAGCCATTCATCGGGTAAGGGGTAAAAGCCCCGGCTGTCGGAATCCCGGGCCAGCTCCGTCTGGTAACGTTCGGCTCCCGGAAAAGCCCAGGGCTGTGGTCGGGACGAGTGGGGGCGGAATCCCGGAGTGTTCCCCCCGTCACACATATTGCGCACAAAAAGCTGATGCTCCGGAAAGCGTAACTGCAATTCCGTCTCAAAGTGCCCGAACTCCTGCATCCGGCTACAGAGATTATTGCCCACCAGCACGATGTGATCATTGGCCTCAACCGTAAGGGCCGGCGCCGGTTTTTCACACCGTAAGAGCAACACGGTCAGGAGTATCAGGAGGAATGGGCGCATAGTCAACGGTTCAATTGAATGGGAAATATAGACAATTTCGGAGGCGTCAAATTCGTCGAGTTGGCCCCTGAATTCGTCTAAGGGACTCGTTGGGAATTATACTCCATCCTTATTATAGACGAACAAACTGAAATCAAACCCAAACATGGAACGCCTACTAAGCGCCAAACACTGGCAACTATTCGTCCTTACCTACCTGCCTCCCTTCTTACTGTACGCCATTTTTGCCGCCCTGATTTTCGGCAATATTGATAACATCGACGGGGCGTCCTTTGCGGTCGGCATGACGGCCTTCCTCCCGGTTTTCTTCCTGGTCATTCTAGTCGTCACGGCCATTCTCTACGGCTGGTACTATATGGTTGGCACCCGCCTCCAACGGAAAATACCCACCGAGTATCGCCTCGACACCAAATACTTCAAGGTCGCCTTTTTCTATCCCCTGGTGTACGTATTCCTGTTCGTGATCGGAATGTTTGCCCTGGCCGGCTTCGGTATGTCGGGCGGAGAAGCAGTCATCAGTCCGGACGCAGAACCCGAATTTCCGATGGCCTTCCTCATGATTATCCCCTTGCACCTGATGGCCATCGCCAGCATGCTTTACTGCATGTACTTCATCGCCAAAACGATCGTCACCGCCGAGCGACGGGAGCCCGTCCGGGGAAGTGATTTTGTCGGCGAATTTTTCCTCATCTGGTTCTGGCCCATCGGTATCTGGTTTCTGCAGCCCCGCATCAACGCCATCTGGGCCCGCGAGTCTGGGGCTGGGAACATCGAAGATCACTTTGTGTAGTGGCAATCTAAGTGAAGACGCAAGATTTTGTGCCACAAATTGTGGAGACACAAGATCTTGCGTCTCTACCGGCAACAAGGCACCTGCGCCCCGTCGCCCATTGACCTGTGTCCTTACTCGGGAATCACCCCCGGTGCGGCTTCCTTAAATTCCTTCAGCAATCTTCTGCTGACCAGGAAACGCATCTTCCGGCCGAAGCTTCCCACGCCGTTGAGCTCCAGGGTGCCAACCTTGAAAAACAGGAAGTTGCTTTCGTGCAGGGCTTCCACGTCCCGTTCCCAATCGTAAAAGGCCGTCCGGAAATAGTTGCTGACGTAGACCTTTTGGCCGTCGGTTTCCACCCGCTTGAGGGGCCACAGTAGAATCCAGAAACTAACTACTCCCACCACCAACGTAAAGAGGGTGGCCCAGCGCAGGCTCTCCAGCGGAACGCCCCCGAAATAGTGCTCCGGCGCGAACCAGGTTACCAGGGTTATTCCCAGCATGATGGTAGTCCAGAAAGCGGGAAGAAAAATCTTCAGAAACAGGGTAGCATTGGAACTGAGTCGGTACACGGCATGCAGCTTGGTGAAGGGGAAGCGGGTGAACGTCCGGAGCCGCAAAGGTACTTCCCTTTCTACGGCTTTTGGTCCTCCCTCCGTCAGAAGAAATGTGTCCTTACTAGCGGGTAAAGTTTCGGGCGAAGACCGTCTCGTTGCCCCTTCCATCGCTTAGCCTAAGCTCAAAGCGATGGGTTCCCGGACCGATTTCATCCTCCGAAAAGGTATGCGTGAGTCGATCATTTTTCAGGTCGTATTCCATCAGCACCCACTTACCGTCTACGGTAGCCCGGTAATTCAGCCTGCCGCCCGCCACGTTGTCTTCAATGAGTAGACTGAATCCGTCCGCCCGCCGCAGGTCGGTGGGAAAATACCGGATGGCAACGCTTGGCGGCACGGTGTCCAGGTACATCGCATAATCGCCAAAGCTGCTGATGCGGGTTTCCATGAAGCCGTCGTCCCGCCATTTTCCGCCGCTGCTCACCCAACTGCCGTCCGACTGACAACGGCCGATGAACACGTGTTCCCGCAGGCTGTCCGGTACGGTACGGGCGGGCAAGATGGCCAGGCGGGCACGACCGTGCAGGGGGGTGAGAGGATCGTGTAGCTGATGGACGGCGCTGAAGTAACCGTCCGACGCTTCCGGGAGCCGGGCATAACGGAAATAGACGTCCCGGTACAGGGCATCTTCCCGTAGTTCCAGTTCCAGATCATTCCGTTTGATCAGGCTGGTTTCCTGACCGGGCAGGTAGTATTCGTGCGGGCGGCCGGGGGCGTCGCCTTCGTCCGGCCGGTAAAGGAATACGGCCCGGAGCGGAGAAACGTTACCGGCATAATCCCGGACCGCCACCGTAACCGGGAGCGGCCGGTTGGGCAGCAGGCGCAGGGTACCGTCAAAACCCGGTGGACTCTCTTCGTGCACAAACATGGCCCGGGGTGTAAGGGCCCACAGCCGGTGATACCAACTGGTATTTTCTTTCCATTCCCGGTAGTCCGTCAGGGCGTTCAGGTATTCGGTTTTGGCGTAGGGAATCCGGTCCAGCGCAAAGGCATGAACCAGGGTGGTGTCGGCCACGACCCGTACGGCGTAGATACCGTTCCAGTTGGGCATGGCGTTCTGCCGGTCGTAGGCCTTGATGCCCAGTCCGATCCGGCCAGACCGGACGACTACGGTATCGGCCAGCCGATAGCCCTCCGGGGCGGATTGCGGGCTTACCGTCTGGGCCCGCAATTCATTACCGCGGCCGTCGAGCTCGTATACCCGAAGCTGGCGAAGTTGCGGTGACCGGGTATCGGGGATGTCGAAGCCCAGCATCATTGGATTGAGGGGTACATCACCTTCGGCTTCCCGGATTTCAAAGTGCAGGTGGGGGCCAAAGCTGTAGCCCCGGTTCCCCACTCCGCCGATGGGCTCTCCTCTTTTTACGGGAAAGGCCGTGGAGTCAAGACGCACATTTACGCTGAAGGTTTCGCGTTCGTACTGCACCTTCCTCACCGTATCGAGTAAGTCTTCGCGCAGGCTTTCCAGGTGGGCGTACACACTGCGACGCCCGTCGGGATGGTCGACGTAGATGGCCTGGCCGTACCCTCCGCGGGTGACGGAAATTCGGCTTACGTAGCCATCGGCGACGGAATGGACCGGGGTGTTGATGGAGGCCCGAAAGTCCAGGCCAGCGTGGAAATGATCACTGCGTAACTCACCGAAAGTGCCGGTAATTTTCAGCGCCCCCTTCAGGGGAGCATCGTACTGGAGGGGTTGCCCGGACAGGAAAGTGAGGGCACCGATGATCAGTAGGTAAGAAAGAAAAAAGCGAAGTAACGGGGAAGGCAAGCGGGATAATTTGGGGTAGCGACAAGATAAGTACTCCCGGCTCAATTGGTCCAGGCCCCATACCGAAAACTTACGTTAGCTGAGCATTGCTTCCCGGGCAGCCTTCATGGGAATACCAATGCAGCGTTTCTCCATGTAGGTCATCATCCGTTCCACGAGATCGCGGGCTTCGGGGTCAAGTTTGTGCAGCTCCTTGGCAAAAATCTGGTTCACGGCGGTGTGCCGTACACTTTTGATTTGCTCGGGCAGGTGAGACATGGCGCGTTCCAGCAGTCGCTGGCGGTAGTTCACCTCAATCTCTTCCAGGTGTTGGTGTAACACGGCATGGGCACGCTTGACTTCCTCCCGGCGGAAGGCCATATTCTCTTCGGCCAGGGCCCGGAGTTGCTCAATGCCGATGTAGTGAAAAGGATAATGTCCCACCGTAGATTCGGCCACGTCGTGGGGAACGCCGAGGTCGATGACGACCTTACTGTTTGCGTCCTCTCCGGCCAGGAGCCAGTGGAACAATTCCGGCGTCAGGATGGGCTCCGCGGAGCCGGTACAAACGATGAGCACGTCAAAACCGGCTTCGTAGTTTTCCAGATTGTGGAGGGCCAGGGCACGGCCGTCTTCAAAACCCTTTACCAGTTGCTCGGCACGTTCTTTGGTCCGGTTGAATACGGTCAGATTGGTGTGCCCCTGCTTCTTGAGGAACTTGGTGACCAGCAGGTTGGTCTGTCCGGCGCCAATCATCAGGATGCGGGCATCCTGGGCGGGACGGTGCTTACGCAGTTGCTGCATGGCCAGCGAAACCACCGAAACGGATTTTTCGCCAATCTTGGTGTTGTTGTAAACGTCCTTGGCGGCCAGTACCGTACGGTCCAGCACGATGCGCAGGTCGTCACCGATCAGGCCCCAGCCCCAACAGCGGTCGTAGGCCTCCCGGATTTGACCGAGGATTTGCCGCTCTCCCACCACCAGCGAGTCAATGGAAGCACCTACTTCAAACAGGTGGTAAATGGCGTGCATTCCCTGGAGGTGCTGCAGTTCCGCCAGTGCCCCGGCGGGGCCATTACCGTTCAGCAATTGCTGACGGAAGGTGTGGTCCACTTCCAGGTCCGTAGTAAACAGCAACATGATGCGGTTACAGGTAGCCAGGTACAGGATCTCCTGAACGAGTCCCTGGTTCCGTAGGCTACCAAGACGTTCCTCCAGCTTGCCATCGCCTTCAAAGGCAGATACAATCTCTCCGATAGCCTTGAGCTTGGCGTGACGATGCGTGAGGGTTAGAATGTGGACGTGCTGTAACATAAAGGTGGTAAAAGCGTACCGCAAAGGTAAACGGTGGGGCGAGTAAGTTCTGTCATATAGCTGTATAAAGCCCCTTAGAATTAATCTAAATTACTCGCCCATCAGCCGTGATTCGCCGGAAAACCAGTGCCCCCTGCCATCCAGTTGTCACCGGATGATCAAAATCATTTTCCAGCATGAATTACCGCACTGGTTCCGGCAGCGATTTCCGGACCGAGGATGAAGGATAAATTACCCACTGCTTACGTCAGGTCGGGTTCTCCACAATGGCCCCGAAGTACCAGCAATAGAAGAGCAACAGCGCTAAACCTTCCCAGCGGGTAATCTTCCGGTTGTTGCTCATGACGCCCAGGAGAATGGTCATCACGATCATCAGTGGCAGGTAGGTGGAGATGACGTCTTCGGGGATTTCCAGTGGCCCGAAAAACCGGGGGATGGCCATGACCACGAAGGTGTTGAAGATATTGGACCCCAGGGCATTGCCCACGGCAATGGAGGCCTTACCCCGCCTGGCCGCAGCCAGGCTAACGGCAACCTCGGGTAAACTCGTACCGATGGCCACCGCCGATAGGGCGATGACGGTAGGCGCCACGTTCAGCATTGCGCTGATCTTGATGATGGCGTCGATGATGTAGGTCGCCGAAAAGCTGACCAGTCCTCCGGCAAAAACCAGCAGGAGGTAATCCTTCCAGCTCGCCCGCGGTCGGTCTTCCTTATCCGGTCGCTCCTGGTCTTTAAGGCTGTAACCCAGGAAAATGGCGATCCCCCCCAGGAAAATCACGGCCTCGAAGATGGTCACCTTACCGTCAAACACGGCGAAGTACAGCAGGAAGGCACTCGCCCACAAAAAGGGAATGTCGATGTGCCAGAGGTTGTACTCGAGGTCAATGTTCTTTACTACTACCGCCGTGAGCCCCAGGACCAGCGCAATGTTGGTGATGTTGGACCCCACCACGTTACCCACGACGATTCCGGAGGTCCCCTTCAGGACGGCACTGATGCTGGTGGCCAGTTCCGGGAGGCTGGTACCGAAGGCCACAATGGTGACCCCGATGATGAAGGGAGAAATTCCTAACGACAGTCCGATGCGTTCGGCGGCTTCCACAAAACGATCACTTGCCCACAGCAGGGCAACAATGCCGACGACAAAAATCCCGATCTGAATGAATAACTCCATAAGGTCAAATATCCGCTGGATGGGCGGGGCGCAAAGGTAGATAATAATTCCTCACGGCTACTGTTTCCCGTAGGCAGACAACAAAAGGTCAACGTACATTTTGCGGGCTGCGCTAATCTCCTCCACGAAAATGAACTCATCCGCCGTATGGCTCCGGGCGCTGTCGCCCGGACCTAACTTCAGGGTGGGAAACGGCATTAGTGCCTGGTCGCTCAGGGTGGGTGAACCGTAGCAACTGGCCTTCGGACGGACTTCCATGCCCGCGGTCACCAATGGATGATCTTCGGGGATGCTGCTGGATTGCAGCCGCAGGCTGCGGGGCGTCAGGGTGGCGTGCCGGCACACGGACTGCAACTCGGCTACCGCCTCGGCGTTGGTGTAGGCTTCGTTGACCCTCAGGTCCACCACGAACTGGCAGCGGTCGGGCACCACGTTGTGTTGGGTCCCCGAGTGGATTACCGTCACGGCAGCGGAAGTAGGCCCCAAAAGGGAACTGGGGCGCGTGAAGACGTGGTCCCGGATGGCCAAGATGTCCTCCGTCGCCAGATAGAGGGCATTGACGCCTTCCTTTCTGGCCGCATGCCCGCTCTTTCCCCGCGTTTCTCCGTCGATGACCACCAGACCGCGTTCGGCGATCGCCAGGTCCAGTAAGGTCGGTTCACCAACGATGGCCGCATCAATGTGTCCCAGCTCCGGAAGGAGGGAAGCGATGCCGTTAGGCCCACTGATTTCTTCTTCGGCCGTAGCTGCCACAATGAGGTTACAGTCCAGATCGGGATGGCTTTCCAGCTCCACGAAGGTGCTGATCAGGGAAACCAATGCTCCGCCAGCATCGTTGCTCCCCAACCCATACAGCTTGCCGTCTTCTACGGCCGGCGTGAAGGGATCTCGCGTGTACCCGGCGGCAGGTTTTACGGTGTCGTGGTGGCTGTTCAGCAAAATCACCGGGCGTCCCTCCCGCCAGTTGCGGGCCCGCAACCAGACGTTGTGGCCGCTGCGGTTCGGGGCCAGGCCCCGCTGGTGGAAAAATCCCTCCAGTAGATCCGCCGTTTGGTTTTCTTCGCGGCTCAGGGACGGCGTGGCGATCAGGCGGGAGAGGAGGTCAAGGTAAATTTCGTCGGCAAGCATTACTCTTTGGTCAGTTCGATGAAGCCCTGGATCTTCTCGTTGGGCACCGTTACGCTCAGGGTGTAGTGGGCGATTTCCCAGCCTTTATTGTCCGCCCGACGGCGGAGCACCGCCGTGCCCCGGCAGGCCCCCATCCAGGTATCGAGCAGCTCATCCCAGTAGGCCGTCTGGGCATTTTCGTCATAAAAGATATGGCGCTCCGTGGCCTCGAAGGCCCAGGCTTTTCCCCTGGCGAAGTAAGGTGCCGCAAAGGCCAGGAACTCCTCTTTGGTCCAGTGCTCTCCGGCGTCGGTACCGATGTATACGGCATCTTCCGCCATGGCGTCGAAAAAGGTGGTGCTGTCGGCTTCGGCGGCCGCCCGGTGCCAGGCATCGGCGAAGGCGTCGATGGCCGCGCGGGGAGTTTCCGTTGCCACCGGCTCACAGGGAGAATCCTTGCGGGTGTCGGTGATGTGCAAAATGCGCCACTGGCCCTCCGGGCCATCTTTGACCAGCTGGAAGGCGTTGGTTCCACAGTGGTGCACGGCTTGATTGTAAACGAATACGTAGGGTGTCCAGGCCGTGGCTAAATGACCATCGACGCGGAGTTCGGTGTAGTGCAACTGCTCGTCCAGGGCACCTGCGCTTGCGCCCGCAATTCCCTGCATCCACCGGGCGATACTTCCCGTAGATACCGCCGTACTGCCGTCGGGTCGGGTCACCACCGAATGCAGCGTCGCCTCGGGATGGAAGTAGACGGACATGCCGGTGGTATCCGCCGCCCGCATGTGGTCAAAGATGGCCTTGATGGTAGATTCGGGTCCCTGCTGCGCGAACAGTACGGGAGCACAGAAAAGGAGCAGGGCGAAAAGAGGAAAGCGCATGTTGGATACGTTATGTTTTTGCGGAGCACCAAAGATCGTACTTTTACGCCGCCCAAACCACCACCGCTTATGACCGCGAGTTTACCACCAATTCAATTTGACCAATCCGGACTTGACGACGAACAACTGATTACCCTTTACGACCAGTTGTTACTGCCCCGAATGATTGAGGAAAAGATGCTCAAGCAGTTGCGGCAGGGAGTCATCAGCAAGTGGTTTTCCGGCATCGGCCAGGAGGCGATTGGCGTCGGTTGCGCCGCCGCCCTGCACCCCGATGAATTCCTGTTCACGATGCACCGGAACCTCGGGGTATTCACCACCCGTGAAGTCCCCCTGGAACGACTCTTCGCCCAGTGGCAGGGTAAACCCGGCGGGTTTACGCAGGGCCGCGACCGTAGCTTCCACTTTGGCAGCATGGAACACAAGATCGTAGGCATGATCTCTCACCTGGGGCCCCAGCTGGCCCTGGCCGCCGGCGTAGCCCTGCGGCACAAACTGATGGGTGAGCAAAAGGTCAGCCTGGCCTTCACCGGAGACGGAGGCACCAGCGAAGGGGACTTCCACGAAGCCCTGAACGTGGCCGCCGTATGGCAGTTACCGGTCATTTTCGTGGTCGAAAACAACGGCTACGGGCTCTCTACGCCCGTGCGCGAGCAGTACCGCTGCGAACAACTATCGGACCGGGGAGTGGGCTACGGGATGCGCTCCCTGACCATTGATGGCAACAATGTGCTGGAGGTTTTCGAAACCGTGAGCACCCTGGCCCGGGAACTCCGGGAAAACCCCGAACCGGTACTCCTGGAATGCAACACCTTCCGGGTGCGCGGGCACGAAGAAGCCAGCGGGGTGAAGTACGTCCCCAAGGAGCTGATTGCCACCTGGAAGGCCCGGGACCCCCTGGAGAATTACGGCGACTTTCTGGAAAGCAAGGGACTGTTAAGTGCGGCGGACCGCAAGAAAAAAGAAGCCGCGGCGAAGAAAAAAATTGAAGAAGGACTACGGCTGGCCGCCGAAATGCCCCCCGTGGTCGCCTCCGAGGAAAAGGAACTGCGGGACGTCTTTGCGCCCGCGGACATCCCGGTGGAAACCGCTCCCACGGCCACCGAGGAGATCCGCTTCATCGACGCCATCACCCTGGCCCTGCGGCAGGGGATGCAACGACACGACGACCTGGTGCTGATGGGCCAGGACATTGCGGACTACGGCGGCGTCTTTAAGATCACCGATGGCTTTTTGAAAGAATTTGGCGCAGGCCGCGTCCGGAATACGCCCCTTTGCGAAAGTGCCATCGTGGGGGCCGGACTGGGGCTGTCTCTTGCGGGCGGCAAGGCGATGGTGGAGATGCAGTTTGGCGACTTCGTCACCTGCGGATTCAACCAGATCGTCAACAATCTGGCCAAACTGCACTACCGTTGGGCGCAGCACGCCGACGTGACGGTGCGCCTGCCCGTGGGCGGTGGCGTGGGGGCCGGTCCCTACCACAGTCAGACGATGGAGGCCTGGTTTACTTCCGTTCCGGGCCTTAAGATCGTGTACCCCAGCACCCCCGAGGATGCGCACGGCCTGCTCCTGACGGCCCTGGACGACCACAACCCCGTACTCTACTTTGAACACAAGGCCCTCTACCGGTCCCTGAGTGGTCCGGTGCCAACGGATTACCGCCTCCTGCCCATCGGTAAGGCCCGGGTGGCCCGCCCCGGCAACGAGCTTAGCGTGATCACCTACGGTATGGGCGTCCACTGGGCCACCGAGGTAGCCGAAGCCGAAGGCTGGGACGTCGAAGTGCTCGACCTGCGCAGCCTGGCGCCCCTGGACTACGATGCCATCCGGGAAACCGTTCGCAAAACCAATCGCGTTCTGGTGCTGCACGAGGCCAGTCTGACCGGGGGCTTTGGCGGGGAGCTGGCCGCCTGGATCGGAGAACACTGCTTCGAAGACCTGGACGCTCCGGTACGACGGCTCGCTTCCCTGGACACTCCCGTCCCCTTCGCGGCCAGCCTGGAAGAACAATACTTGCCCAAAGAGCGCCTCCCTTCCGTGATGCAAGCCCTGCTGGAATACTAAAAATTCCCCTCCGGGAAATCTACCGAACGGAAAAGTGAACTGGCCCTTACCTTTGCGGCCCAAAATTTGTCCCCGATGAAATTGAGTGAAATTATTGCCGTAACCGGATTGCCGGGTCTCTACCAAGTAGTGACGGAACGCAAGGGAGGCCTCATCGTAGAAAACCTTGGTGACGGTAAGCGGCGCTTTGCCCCTCACCGCAAGCACCAGTTTGCTCCCCTGGAAAGCATGGCCATGTACACCGATGACGGAGAAGCCGAGCCACTGGGTAAATTGTTCCAGCGGATGGACGAACAGGCGGAGGACAATCCCGCCCCGGCGGCCAATGCCTCCAAGGACGTACTCTTTGAATACCTGGCGGACGTACTGCCCAATTACGATCAGGAACAGGTGCACGCCAGCGACGTCAAGCGGCTGCTGAAGTGGTATCATTTCGTGCGGGAGCATGACCTGCTCAGCGGCGCCGAAGAGGAGTAATCAATAAATATGGTTGGCGCGATTCCCTGGGAATCGCAGCCGTTTTTTAGATTTCCCAGCAGAGACAAGGCATGCCTTGTCTCTGCTGTCCCTGCACGACATGTCCCTGCATGCCTTATCCCTACTGGTTAGTTGACGGACAGCTGACGCAAGTTATTGATGTTGCGCCTAGTCGAACCGAAACAATTGCCACCGATCGATGGTCCGCACCAGTTGCTCGGCCAGCTTCGGGTTATCGTTAAACTTGAGTTCCTGCAGCCCCGCCGCCCAGCGGCGGTAGTCGGTCTCGCCGAATTGCCGCATCCGGGCAAAATCTCCCTGGGTAATGTAGAGGCTATGGTCCCGGAAACTCGTCCAGGCCGTCTCGTAGCGCCGGAAGCACTGGTTGTGGGCGCGCGCGCGGGTGCCGGGCCAATCCGTGGTGCAGGGCAAATGGAAGTAGTTGACGTAGTCCGTGGCGACACCGGACGTTCCGGCCTGACTTTGCAGCAGGGCATTCGCCAGGATCACGCTCGCCGGAATGCCGAACTTTCCCTGCTCGGCCTGGGCAACGTTGCTGAACCGGCGGATAAAGGCCTCGATCTGCTGTTCATCCGTCCGGGTCAGTAACTCGTAGGGGTCAAGCTCATCCTTCGTGCCGAAGACGTTCAGGCGATCCAGTAAGCTGCCGCCCGATGCCTCGGGGGACGCGTCGGTCAAAACCGAGGGCTCCTCGTTGAGCGAGGCCGGGGCCATTTTCTCAGGTACGGGGCCCGAATCCGGGCTGCCCAGGCGGACGTTAAAGTTCACCTGCTTTTTAGTCAGGAGGATCAGGGCACACCCCACAATCAATAAGCGCAGCCAGTGGCGCAGGGCAAAGCCCAGCAGCTGATGTAGTACAGTAGTCATTTTTGCAACCTTGCGGGATGGCAAACCACCCCCATTCAACCAATCACCAGGTTGTTCTGAGTGTACCTCGGCCGGGTTAGCCCCCGGCCATTCATTAAGTCCGAAAAGTGGGGCGTAAGGCCCGCTGGGTTGTGACTTATCCGATCGTACCAGAAATCATGATCAGGCAGAAGGATTACACAAATCGCCCGTCACAAAGATAGGGCTACCGACAAATAAAAACAAAATGTTTGTTTTAAATTTTATCACCAACATTTTACTTCGGCAGCGTTGTCCGCTTCACCCGCTGGGTTGCCGGGTCCAGGCCCCAGGCTTCCCCCTTCGCGGCGCGCAGGAACCGGAGGTTGCGCATTGCGGGGGAAAGGGTCCGGGCCTCCACCTGCCGCTGGCCGGAGGTCCAGGCCCAGGCCTCCGTGCCCCGCTGACCAAACAATACGGGAGCTTGCCACCGCCAATCTTCCACTTCCGGCAGGGAGACCCAACCGGTGAAACGGCCGTAGTTGGTAAAAACGGCCAACCGCTGGTCTTCCCTGAAGTGGAGCACCACCCGGTCGCGGTCTACGTACAGGTGGTCCGGAGGCATTCGGAGATCGATCTCTAACCGCAGGTCGTTCGATTCCTGTCGCGGTCGGCCCGTTTCGTCGATGAGCTTCAGTTTGTAATCCCAGCTATCGAAGACCCAGATTAAATTGTCGGCACTTCGGGCCAGGAGGGTCGGTTGCAGGATATCCGGTAAACTGAACAGGTCCAGTCGGCTCCGTTCACTGAGGGTCCGGTCCAGGACCACCACTTCTCCGTAATCGGGATAAAACAACAGAATGGAGAAGGGATTGGTGACGTCCACCACTTCCGGTGCCCCCAGGGAACTGTCGTAAAAATCAAATTCGTTTTGCCCCAGGAGGTTGTCCGTCACCAGCCGGTCATCCGTTCTCAGGTAGTAAATCTTCCCCACCGGATCGACGTAAAAATCCACGATGTCGGGTTGACTCCTTGCGGAGACACCGAACAAAAGGCCCAGGCTCAGGGCCAGTAACCGGGGAATCATAGCTAGCATACGCTGATACACTCCGATGAGTTGTTTTAACGGGACGGGACTCGCCCGCTACCGGGGCAATTTCCGCTTTGGTAAAGATATAACCGGGGAAGGCCACAGAATATTTAGGTTAAAGGCGACCTTTATGCTTTGACCCTACCCTTTCCCATGCGATTGATCCTCGTTCTGTTTTTCCTGATTTCTTTTCTCGGTACCGCCAACGGCCAGGACTCCACCACCGTAATCAACCGGCTTCAGTTCGGCTTCGGGGGCGGACAACTTGCGCACCAGGTTGACTTCACGCCCGCGGCAACCGTTGAGCCGCTGGAGGGCATCACCCTGGGGGTGAACCTACGGTACTTTGACAACAAACTGGTCGGCTTCCAGGCCGAATTAAATTTCGTACAGGCCGGTTGGCGGGAAGATCTCGGTGAGGGCTTCTCCAGCCGCTACGAACGCAAAACCCAGTATTTGGAAGTAGCCATGTTTACGCAATTCAGTTTTGGCAACGGCATGATCCAGCCCATGCTACAGGCCGGCCCCTACCTGTCGTTCCCCCTGAGCGAGCAGGAGCAGTTGCCCGCAGAGCTCGACCCGTCCGTACTACCGGAAAATTCTTACTACGGACTCTCCCTTCCCTTCCGCCCAAACTACGGCCTCCTTGCCGGCCTTGGCCTTAACCTCGAGCTAAAGCGCCTTACCCTCCAGATTCAGGGCCGCTACCTGCTTGGATTTAACGACCTCATCAAAACGGGCACGACGGTGGCGGCCATCAGCCGCCGGCAGGGGTACGGCGGACATGCCGCCTTCTTATTTGACTTTTAATGTCAAATGAAGACAACTGCTACTCTTTTTTGCCTCCCTTCTGCCCTCCGTTCCTACCTTTAAAACAGATTAGACACCATTTTAATGCGTTTAATCACTTTAATGCTTATCTACCCGTTTACACTAAGCATATCCGCCGTACTTTCGCGGCAGATTTAGCATAATAAGGTCTACGAGCAAGTACATTTGAACAACACATTATTCTGAAATGCCCCTTCCTCTATCCCTCGGAAGGGGCATTCGTTTTACTATTAATCACGAAACAAGCCCGACATCCATCCTGGGATGCCGGGCTTTTTAATTCATCAGAGAACCTCACGAAGCCGTCGCCGCGGCTTCTTCGTCCTTGGGCAGCCCCTGGACACCATTGACGGTAGTGTACTTAAAGCTGAGTTTCTTATCCGGGTAGATGTAGCTGAAGGCCGACTGTACGGCAATGGTGCCTTCGTGGAAGCCACACAGGATGAGCTTCAGTTTACCGGCGTAGGTATTGATGTCGCCGATGGCGTAAATGCCCGGCACTCCCGTGCCGTAGTCGCGGGTATCCACCTTGATGGCGTTCTTTTCGATTTGCAGTCCCCAGTCGGCAATGGGTCCCAGCTTGGGAGCCAGGCCAAACAGCGGAATAAATTCGTCTACCGAGACGGACTCTTCCTCCCCGCTCTTGTGCTTGATGGCCACGGATTGCAGGTGATCGGCTCCCGCCAGGCCAACGGCCTGGGCGTTGGTGATCAGGTTGATTCTTCCGGATTGCGCGAGCTCCATGACTTTCTCCACGCTGTCCAGCGCACCCCGGAAGGAGTCCCGGCGGTGCACCAGGGTCACCTCACTGGCCACGTCGGCCAGGAAGATCGTCCAGTCCAGGGCGGAGTCTCCCCCACCGGCCAGCAGTACCCGCCGGTTGCGGTAGACTTCGGGGTCCCGAATGACGTAGGCCACACCCTTGTCTTCAAAATCCGTGATGTTGGGGATGGGGGGCTTGCGGGGTTCGAAACAGCCGAGGCCGCCGGCAATCATGATGACCGGAGCCCGGTGAACGGTGCCCTTGCTCGTCGTCACCTGATACATTTTCTCGCCCACCTTTTCGATGTGCTCCGCGCGCTCTCCCAGCGTAAAGCCGGGGTTGAAGGGGGCGATCTGCTCCATCAGGTTGTCCACGAGTTCACCCGCCAGCACGCTGGGGTAACCGGGAATGTCGTAGATGGGTTTCTTGGGATAAATCTCCGTTAGCTGTCCGCCCGGTTGGCCGAGGCTGTCGATGAGGTGACAACGTAACTTTAATAGCCCGGCCTCAAAAACCGTGAACAGGCCTACGGGGCCCGCTCCAATGATGAGAATATCGGTTTGAATCATATCAGTGGAAATATAAAGCGGAAAAATAGAGAACAGTACTCGGGGTTAAAATGATCAACATCATTTGGGGCCACTCCGGTCGGAGAATTAGCTCAACCCTGCCGGAAAACGACAATTATTTTACGTGAAGGCCACATTCATCTCTGTCCTTACCCGCCCAGCGGCCGGCGCGGCCCTGTCCGGGGCGGGTACAGTGGTGGCAACCAATCGAACCGTAGCCCTGGGCTTCCAGGGGGTGGCGGGGCAGTTTATCTTTCTCCAGCAGGTAGAGAAACTCACCTTCCGTGATGTCAATGAGGGGGTGAAAATGGATGAGCCCGTCCACTTCCTCGAAGATTTCCATGGCCGCCCGGTTCATCGTCTGGTAGCTGTGGACTCCGGACATCCATACGGTATGCTCCGCCTTGACGGCCTTGAGGGGCATAACCTTATTGTAGTGACAGCAACGGCCGGGCTGGCTGTCCCACATCTGCGACTCTTCGGTCAGTCGGTGACGCTCCGAATCCGGGTGAATTTCTACGACTTCCAGTCCCGTTAACTCCTGGAGGGTGTCCTTGTACGCGAGGGTTTCCGGGAAGTGATAGCCGGTGTTCAGCATGTGCACTTTCTGCCGCAAATTGGCGCGGCTGACCAGGGTCAGCATCACCACGGACTTGGTGCCGAAGCTGGAGGTGAAGAGCACCTCTTCTACGGGGAAGTATTCGTAAAGTTTGCGGATGCGGTCTTCGAAATCCATTGAAGCGAAGGTCTCGTTCAGGGCTTCAATGTCAATGGTGACGGCGTTTCTTCGTTGCGTAAAACTCATTCAACAGTATTTTCAACCGGAGCGGCATCTTCTTTTGGTGCCAACTCGGATGCAGCATCTGGGCGCTGACGCGCAGGTGCAAAGTTAGATGGTGGTGCCGGCTTTGGCGAACTAAGCAAACCACTCGTTACTGCATTCAGTTCGCGGACCTTGGTGGCAAAATCCCCCGTTAACCGATCCCTGAAGACCTTAAGATTGGTGATCAACTGACTGGTTTCTGCTTCGGGGAGCTCGGCCTCCAGCCACTGCCGGAAGCGCTTGGCGAAGGTCGGTGATTGTCCGTTGGTGCTGATGGCCACCTTCAGGGGGCCGCGCGTCACGATGCTGCCCAGGTAAAAGTCACACAGGGAAGGCGTATCGGCGACGTTCGTCAGCCGACGGGCCGCTTTGGCGGCCCGCCACACCCGGTGGTTGACCTCCCGGAAGTTGGTGGCGGCCACCACCAGGTCCGCCTGATCGACGTCCGCGTCCCGAAACTCCCGATCGTACCAAGTGACGTGACCACCGGCGGTGGTCCGCCAGTGCCCCCGGGGAGTTTCCGCGCCGTCGGTCACGGCCTCCGGGCTATTCCCGGCATCCTGCGCGGCGTCGCCCAAAGTATCAGCTTCGGCCCGGTATTGATCCAGTAATCGCTTTAGGTCCTCGCCCATCCACGGGGCCACGATGGTCACCCGGGCGTTGGGGCTGCTCTTGAGGATGAAGCTCAGCTTTTCTTCGCCGACTTCCCCGGCTCCCACCACCAGCATCTGCAGGCGATCGAGGCGAAAGAAAGCCGGATAGAGGGGGTTGTTCATCAGGCAGCAGATTTTACGGCGGCGGAAACCGCGTGAATGAAGTCGCGGTGCTGGCGCACCGTTTCTCCGAGAATAATGATGCCCGGCCCCCGGTCTTTTTCCGTCATCACCCGCTCGGCGATGTCGTTGACGCGACCCACCCAGACCCGTTCGTTCGGGCGACTGCCGTTCTGAATGACCATCGCGGGCAGGTTACCTTTCCCCTCCGCGTCATAGAGCGCACAGATCTGATCGAGTCTACCCAGCCCCATCAGGATGACCACCGTGGCGTTCGACCGGGCCGCCAGAAACAGGTCCTGGCTCAATCCGCCCTCGCGGGTATGGGCCGTCACGACCCAGAAACTATCCGCGTAGCCCCGGCTGGTGACCGCCACGCCCTGGAGTCCGGCCAGGCTGATGCAGCTGCTGATGCCCGGCACCACGGCAACGGGAAGATCAAAGCTGGCGGCATAATCCTGCTCTTCCTTTCCCCGTCCGAAAACGAAGGGGTCGCCGCCCTTCAAGCGGACCACATGGCCGTGTTCGAGGGCCAGCTTAACGATCAATTCGTTGATTTGCTCCTGCTTTTTGTAGTGGCAGCCGGCCCGCTTGCCCACGAAGATGCACTGACAATGGTCGGAGGTTTCTTCGAGTAGTTCCCGGGATACGAGGGCGTCGTAGAGGACCACGTCGGCCGACCGTAGGGCCCGCAGGCCCCGGCGGGTAATGAGGTCCGGATCCCCCGGACCGGCCCCCACCAGGGTGAGGGCCGCCCGTGGGTGGCGGGTATTAAGGGAATTTCTGGAGGGAAAAGACATGGCGGATGGTTGCTTGGGGTAATTGGGAAGTGCTTAGGCTTTGTAGTATTCGCCGACGACAACTTTGTCCAGTTGCTGCTCCCGGGTTTTGATGGCCCTGGACACGAAGGCCCGGGCGTCTTCCAGATAAGTCCGCATAAACTCCGGCTGGGGATCCTGCTTCTTCAGCCGCAGCACCCGCTGGGCGAAGGGACTGAACTCCGGGAAGCGGTCGCCGAAGTGTTCTTCGAAATCGGTGAGGATTTTGATGTGGGTGTTACACTTATGGTCTTCGGCCAGCAGCAGCGCCTTGGCCGCCGTGATCATGGCCGAGTAGGCGTGGTAACCGGCATCGGCCCAGGCCTCGGCCTTCAGGGAAGTACCCGCCGCAATGACCTTATTACTGGCGTCGTTGAGGATGGCCCCGATCACGTCCAGGCTCACGCCCGCGCATTCTCCGACCCCGATTTCCTGAAGGTACTCGTGGTCCTGTCCCCAGTCATAAAATTCTTCGTCGGTGATCGTTTTCGCGTCGCCGAGGTCCTTCAGCAAGCTGTAGAAATAACGCTTGCCGAGTCGGGCGACGTAATCGTTGTAGTACTCCCCTTCGGTGGCGTTGGTTTCGTAGTCGGCGAACAGGCGTCGTACGGCCGCCGGTACCCGGCGGGTGGGCACCTTGATGACTTTCTCGGCAATGAAGCCGCGGCCATCCGGGGCGATGCCGCCGCCCACGACGATCTGCATCGCGGGAGCGATGCGCTCCCCCACCCGGATGGAGGAACCGTGGAAGCCGACGTTGGCGGCCATGTGCTGCCCGCAGGCGTTCATGCAGCCACTGATCTTGATGCGCACTTTGCGCTCAGTTACCATGTAGGGGAACTCGTCCTGCACCAGGGTTTCCAGGCGGGCGGCCAGTCCGGTAGAGTTCGTCACGCCGAGCGCGCAGGTATCCGTACCGGGGCAGGCGGTGATGTCGGCCGTAGTATCGTAGCCCGGCAACCCCAGGTTGAGGGCGTACAGGGCGTTGAAGAGGTGAGGCAAGGCGGTGGGGGGCACGTAGCGCAGGATCATTCCCTGCTGAACGGTCAGGCGTACGTCCTCACTGGCGTATTCCTTGATCACGCCGGCCAGCAAACGGGTTTGCTCCGCCTCGAGGTTACCGAGGGGGACGCGGATGGCCACGGCCCGGTAACCGCCCTGCTTCTGTTCGAGCACGTTGGTGGCCAGCCAGCGGTCGTAGAGGGCGGGATTAAGGGGTGCTACTGCGGGAAAGTTGTCCGCCGGCACCCGCCCCAGGCGGGGCACAAACTCTTCGTCGATGACGTATTCTTTGTGGGCGATGGCGGGCCACTCCTCCTCCACGAGTTCCATGAAGCGCTCGAAGCCCAGGTCCTTGATGAGGAACTTCATCCGGGCCTTCATCCGCTTTTCACGCTCCCCGTAGCGATCAAACACCCGGATGGCGGCCTCCATGAAGGGAATGATGAGGTGGGCGGGAAGAAATTCGTAGGCGGTTTTGGCCACCATGGATACGGCCCCGAGGCCGCCACCCACGACCACCTTGAATCCCTTTTCACCGTCCTTGATACGGGGGATAAATCCGAAATCATGGAAGTAGGTAAAGGCGCTGTCCTTTTCCGAGGAAGAAAAGGCGGGTTTAATCTTTCGCCCCATCTCCTGGCAAATCGGGTTGCGGAGGAAATAATCGAAGGCGGCGTACACGTAGGGGCTAACATCAAAGGGCTCTTCGGGGTCAACGCCCGCCAGCGGACTGGCCGTCAGGTTGCGTACCGTGTTTCCGCAGGCTTCGCGGGCGGTCATGCCCGCTTCGCTGAGCTCCCGCCAGATGGCCGGACTGTCGTTGAGCTTTACGTAGTGCAGCTGGATGTTCTGTCGGGTGGTGATGTGCAGACGACCATTGGTGTAGCGCTCGGAAATATCCGCCAGGGCGATTAACTGATCCGGCGTGATGTACCCGAAGGGTATTTTCGTCCGAAACATGTGTACCCCCAACTGCCGCTGTCCGTAGACCCCACGGGTAAGCCGGTAATGCTTGAAACGGTCCTCATCCTCCTGACCACGTTGGTAGGCGTAGATGCGTCGCGTCAGTTCTTCAATGTCCGCCCGATCGGGGGCGTTCAAATGATTCAGGGAGGGTACTTCCGTCGTTTTCATATGCCGAATCTACCCGTGGGCAGCCGTTCCGGTCGAATCGAAATATGAAAGAACAAACATATAAACCAACAATATTCAAGACCAACTATCTAATTATAAGTCAACTACGAATTGACAAAAAAATTATTCTTTCAAACATTAACAAATAAATATTTTTATAAATTGAAATTTCATCTCCTTCACCCGAGCTCCGGAAGTCAGACCTCCGGACCGAAGCAATCTGGTGGAAATTCGGGGATTCTTTCGTAAATCTCCCCCAAAATCAATAAACAATTCCTCCCGAAGCGCGGAGGGCGCAACGGATAATTCTACTGAATAGATAATTAAAAACCACTTTTTCCGTCGTTGGACCCCAAAAAACCAAATCCTGTATGGCAAAAATGGCGTTAAGGGGGCGTTAAAGGCGGGGTCAAGACATTTTTTTCTTGTGTATGTGGAAAACGTATACTTATCTTTGGTGCATCCCAAGAACATTACGGGTAATCTCATCCCTTCATTAAAAGCGACATTCTATACAGCAACGTCTACACTAACTAAGGCCGGAATTGAACGGCCATCCTTCGGGAATAATCCCAAACTGCTTTTTAATTACGTTAGTCATGGACGTTAAGTCGCTGAATGATCAGCAATTGATCAACCTATACTTGGAAGGAAAGGATCAGGCATTCGAGGAGCTCCTCGGTCGCCACCAACAGAAGATCTACACCTCCATCTACCTCTTCACCAAGGACCACAGTCAGGCCGAAGACATCTTCCAGGAGGTCTTCATCAAAATCATTGACACCCTGCGCCGTGGCAAATACAACCACGAAGGCAAGTTCCTGCAGTGGGCGATGCGCATCAGCTACAACATGTGCGTAGACTCCTTCCGCCGCAACAAGCGCCGCCCCAAGGTTGGCCAGACGGAAACCTTCAACATTTTCGACGTACTGCAGAGCTCCGAGCGTAACGCCGAGCAGGGCATGATTCGCAGCCAGACGCACGACAAGGTGCGCAAGCTCGTTGATGCGCTTCCACCCGAGCAGCGCGAAGTGGTTATTCTGCGCCACTACGCCGACATGAGCTTCAAGGAAATCGCCAAGCTGACGCGGGTATCCATCAATACGGCCCTGGGCCGGATGCGCTACGCCCTGATCAACATGCGCAAAATGATTGACGAGAAGCAGATCGCACTCCAGTAGTAACCCATTGGTGGTTGCACCCACCAACGTATTCAACTACTCGTTAAGATATTTTCTCTTCCCCGCGGTAATGCTATTTGATAAAACCAACGTGGGAACCAAGCACCGAAGGTGCCGCGGAAAGTAGCACAAAGCAGAAGGCCCGCCTCCGATTGGAAGCGGGCCTTCTTCGTTTATCCCTGGCGAGATTTTTAGATTACCCCAACAAATTATACAGGATCTGCACCGCCAGAATCTTGCCAATGAGCACCACCGGCAACATCCGGGTGTAGCCAATGGTGGGATACTTGTTACCGGCCTGCTCGATGGCGAAGTCCAGTACGGCCGGCTGGCTGCCCACCATCCCGCCGAGGAAGCTGAAGGGAATACGCCAGATCCGGTAGCCGATGATCAGGGTGGCGAGGGTGGTGACGATGGCGATGATCCCCCCCGCCAGGAAAAGTTTCCACCCCAGGTCGGTGACGATGGTCTGCGAAAAGGTTTGTCCCGAGCGAATGCCGATTCCGGCCAGCAGGAAGATCAGGCCCACCTGCCGCAGCGTCAGGTTGGCGCCGTAGGGCAGGGTCCAGACGATGGGTCCTGTACGGCGCAATTGCCCGAGGATGAGGGCCACGATCAGGGGCCCGCCCGCAAACCCAAGGCTGAAGGAGTAGCCCCCGGGGAGAGTGATGTTGACCATCCCGAGCAGCAGTCCCAGCGTAATCCCGAACCCGAAGGACAGCAGGTTAACCTTGGAAAGCGCCTCATAGCTGTTACCGAAGGTTTTGAATAGCTCGGGCAGGTCCGAGCGGTGAGCCACGATGAGGATGCGGTCGCCCAGCTCCAGCACGGTATCGCCGGTGGCCAGCAGGTCCATGTCTCCGCGCTGCACGCGGGTGATGAGGACGTTGAACTTTTGCTGCAGATTGAGCGAAGCGATGGTCTTACCCGCAATGTCTTCGTTGGAGATAAAGATGCGCCGGACGTCAAAAACCGAGCGATCGTAGGTGAGCTCCCCTTCGGCCGGCGGACCGATGAGCGCCGAGGCTTCCCGAACCGCTTCCTCCGTGCCGATGAGCACGATGAGGTCGCCGTGCACGGGGCGACTGTCCCAGGTCGTCAGCGTCGTGTTGCCGTTGTGGGAAAGGCGGCCGAAGGCGACCCGGACGGTCTGGTTACGGATGAACTCCCGCAGGGTTTTGCCGGCCAGAGCCTCATGTTCCACCCGGAAGGTCCGGTTTACCAGTTTATCCCCCAGCGGATAATCGCGGGCCAGTTCTTTGGCCTCCGTCGCAAAGTTGATCTTCAGCACCCGCTTGAGGAGCACCAGTCCCAGGATAACCCCCAGTACGCCCATGGGGTAGGCCAGGGAGTAACCCACCACGGCTTGCTGACTCTGGACCTCCACGGCACCTGCGTCCGCGCCCAACTGAATGGCATCCAATAAACCGGCAAGTGCGGGGGTATTGGTGGAAGCGCCGGCGTAGAGACCGCCGGTCAGGGCCGCATCAAAGGCAAACCATTCCCCCAGGAAATAGGCCAGTCCAGCGGACAACAGCACCGTGAAGGTGGCGAAGTACAGATCGCTGAAGCCGTGCCGCCGAAAGCTGGCGAAGAAGGCCGGAGCGCTGCTCAGTCCCACCGTGTAAACGAACATGGCCAGCCCCAGGAAAATGATGAACTGGGGCACGCTGAGTCCCGGGTCCAGTGCCCCGAAGGCCAGGCCCACGAAAAGGACGGCGGCGACCCCGAGCTTGAATTTGCGGATGCGGACTTCGCCCAGTCCGTAGCCCAGGGCGATGACGGTAAAGAGCAGCAGGAGCGGGGATTCAAGGAAGGTCTCAATCACGGGCGAAGGGGATGAATGCGTCGCGTGGCTTTAGTTGGGGGGGCGAGGACGCAGGTGCACAGTTCTTACCGGCGGCCATGGCCGGACCGACGTTCCGAAGAAAAGGCCTGAACCGGGTTTTTGGTTTTGGTTGAACCGCAGGAAATTAACGGCCCTTCCTTTCTTCCTGGTTTATGGCGCCAGGTAGCGATCCACCATACCACGGAAATAGCCCACGGCCTTATTGATCCGGTAGGGGTGGCCGACGCTGTCGAGCTGGAGGGGAAACAGCAAGGCGGAGTAGGCCAGTTTGGCCAGCATCACCAGGCTGTGGGCCAGCGAAGGGTTTTCTTTTCCCCGGAGGATGCTGCCGTGGTAGATGCGGTCCACCACCCACTGCCGGCTGATGGCCCGGCGGGGCACCCAGTGCCTGGCCCAGGAGCCGCCCACAAAAACGGGGGTGACGCCCGCCGCCGCCAGGCGGCTCTGGGCTTCCCATTCCTGTCCGCGGGCCCCACCCACCGCGCCGGGCCCATAAAGTGGCGAGAAATTCCCCACCCGGTGAAGGTCGCTGCGGAAGCAGGACCAGTTGGGCCCCAAAAAGCCCCGAAAGCCGTCAAACTCCCGGTAGGCTTTCCCTTCGGAAAGATCGAAGTCCCGGCAGCTGGGGGGAAAGTAGGGCAGGAGCTCCCGGGGGGGCGGGATTTCGTAATCGGCCCGCAGGGCCCCGCCGAAATAGTGTCCGGGGCCGTAGCGTTCGGCGGCTTCGCGGTGCCGTCGGATCGTGCCGGGTTCCACCTTAATGTCGTCGTCGAAGAAAATCAGAAAGGCCGCGTCGGGCAGTTCTTCCACCACGGCGTTGAGGGCCTTGCTCTTATTGCCCTCGGCAATCTGCCGGTAGGTCACCGGCAGTCGGTCGGCATACGTTTGCACCAGCGCTCCGGCGCCCTCCGAACCATTCTCAATCACGTGGATGGTCAGCTCCGCGAGCTCTTCACGGACCTGCAGCAGGCTGTCCAGGCAGCGGGTGAGCAGCTCGTAACGCTGGTGGGTGGGCAGGAGGATGTGGACGGGAAAAGGCATCAAGAAAATATACTAAATCTTTGTAAAAAATTCCTGGAAGCCTCCCGCAGGTCAGGCAGGAAGTTGGTTGTCATAACGAACAAGACGAACGATGCTCCGGTGATTGCTGATCTCAATAAGATATTGATTACGGGGTGGAAATTTAGCGGAATAACCATCCAGACAATGATTAGCAAAATACCCAGTATCAGAAAAAGGAGCTGGGCAATCTGAAATGGCTGAATTTTAAAACGAACATAAACAATCACCGTTTTAAAGGTATTGAAAACAGCCAATGAAAGGCATGTTGCCAAAGCCGCTCCAAACATCCCCATATCTAACCGAGCGATAAAAACCCAATTGAGCACAATGTTAAGGACGGCCAGTAATAGAATTAGTGCCAGATTGTACTTAAACATGTCCGAGAGAGAAATAATCTGCCCGTTGATAGAATTGGACAAGTCAAATAGTCTGCCAACTCCCAGAAAGGCAAAGGTTAACAAGCCACCGACAAACGCATCCGGCTTACCCGTCAGGGCAAGAATGTCATTAAGGGAAATGTAGATTCCCGTAAAAAGGACGACCCCGAGAAACGAGAGAATCAGTGAGGTTCTTTGATAGAGTCGATCGATCTCTTTGACGTTTTCATCTGCGATGTGCTTACTAAGTGCTGGCATACTAATCCGAACCAATGATCGAAAAGGAATATTGATCACCAAAGCGGCAAAAACAAGAATGCGATAAATGCCAACCTCTTCCGGACTTACGTAGGAAGCGAGGCTAACCGTATCAATTGATAGTGCGATTTTGGAGCCTACTGCCCCAAGGATACCGAAAGCAGCATATTCTACGAGTTCACGGAATTTATCATCCCTTATTACCGGGCCGATATGAAAGCTAATTTTTCTTTCTCCTAAATAATATAGATACCCTACGAGGCTAAAGAGTACAATCGATTGAAGTGAGATCAGCGCTAATTCCAATTGGCCGTATTCCCACCCCTGACTTACGTATAGCAAAATGATAATTGGCAGCCCGATTTTAGGCAGCAGTAACGTAGTTGCGGTTTGGATCGTGAGTCGATAAAAATTGATGGTGTAGGTCTCCAGCAGCGTGATGAACACCTGAATTACCGACAAGACACAAATTGAAGTAGCGTGATCAATATAGAGATCAAAGTTATTTGTTGGCTTGTCCAGCAAATTGAGAATCGGAATTCCAATCAAGAAATATCCTCCGACCAACAGAATGGAACCAAGGGTAGTAATTAGCAATAAGAACCCCAAGAATACTGAGCGATCTGCGGGGTCCTTATTGAAATTTGGGAAATACTTAATCGCCACTCCAATCATTCCAAGACTGGCGAAGGGGGAAAGTATTAACGCCAGGGCAATTAAGGTTTGTAAAAAACCATATGCATCGAGATCCTTAGTGTAAATAAACAGCATGGCAATTACGCCCAGGACTGTACTGATTACATTCAGGGAACTACTTTTAATACTTTGCCGTGCGATTATTCCCATTAACCTAAACAACTATTTGCTTCAAGAAAATCGGAAGTCTAATTCTGGGTACCGCTTAAGTCAGTTAAGCGAAGTGGTGCACCTTTTTTCAATGGGGTGCCAGCAAACTTTCCAAGAATTTCGTCGAAATACCTTGGGTGTAATCCGTCTCCGGGACGAATGACCCGAACGTTTTCTGGCGTAATGATTTCTCCTTTCTGAATATCTTTTACAACATAAATAGACCTTCTAAATTGTCTGCTCTTTTCCTCTGCTTTTTGAGTGTCCAACTGTATCCCACCCAATGCCTGCCATGCTCGCTCAGTTTCTGTAACGAGGAGAGCCAACTCTTCAGGCTCCATGCTGAAAGCACTGTCTACACCACCATCGGCACGACGCAAGGTGAAATGTTTTTCCACCACGGTGGCCCCCAAAGCAACTGCGGCCAGGGCAACCCCGACCCCCATCGTATGATCAGAAAGTCCAACTTCGCAATCCGGAAAAACGGACTTAAAGACCGGTATAGTTTTGAGGTTGGTATTCTCAGGAGTAGCGGGATAGGTGCTGGTACACTTCAAAACACAAATTGGCCCAGAACCAGCGGCACGTAAAATCCGAACACTCTCATATAGTTCATCCAGCTTGGACGTGCCGCTACTGATAATCACTGGTTTTCCCGTTGCCGCCACCTTTCGGAGTAACGGATGGTGATTACTTTCAAAGGAGGCAATCTTATACGCAGGAACATTTAGAGACTCCAGAAAATCTACTGCCGTTTCGTCAAAGGGGCTGGAAAATGCTTCCATTCCTAACGAGTTAGCGTAAGTAAACAGTTCTTCATGCCACTCCCATGGCGTATGGGCCTCCTGGTACAATTCATAGAGGTTCCGATCTGCCCAAAGACTATCGGGGTCGGTGATATCAAAGAGTCCGCCCCGGTGATCAATGGTCATTGTATCAGCAGTATACGTCTGCAATTTGAGAGCATGACAACCTGCCTCGGCGGCGGCTTTGACCAGAGCTTTAGCCCGGTTAATGTCTTGATTATGATTACCAGACATTTCGGCAATGATGAAGGGTCTATGATTTTCACCTACTTGGAATCTTCCTATTTTCATGACTCATCGTTTTTATCCGATAGTGACCGTTCACGTCTTTCATAGCGCAAAAGGTCGGTGCCGCGCAGATTTACTTCTTCTATGAGAGAAAACTGAACACGTTCGAAAGTTTTTCTTGATGCAAGGTTGTCGGGTCTGATGTACGCTACGATTAAGGGTATCTCGGGGAACCGGGAATGAAATTGCTCTTGTCCGATTGCCAGCATCCGGCTGGCCAGTCGTTGCCCCCTGAAACCGGGGTCAATGCTGATACTGACTATGGCACTACCCGACGAGGAAACTTCGTATCGAATCTGTCCGCAAGGGCGATTACGGTACAAGAAAAACAACAAAAGGGAATCTTGATCTACTAACCTGCGGCTGAACCATTTAGTGTGTTCTTCCCAGCTTATTACATCTGTTTTTACCGCCGTGCTTCGCACCACTGGGTCGTTCGCCCACTTGAAATACTGATGCATTTCAATTTTTGTTGCTCTTCGGCAAACAATGGGTTCTACTCCAGCGGCCAGCTGCTTAAAAATGCCGGAGAGGTTGACGTTACTGTAGCCATCGATAAGTTGGTCTACCTTCGTACCATAGGTCACTCTGTCTTCGGCAAGGCACTGATCAATTGCTGCTTTGAGGCGTTGCGGTTTATTCCAGTCGCCCACTCCTGCAAACAATTCCGTGTTAAGGAAACCATGGTAAATATCCATTTGATTGTCAACGGCATAGCCCATCACGATGGGTACTTTACAGGCGATGGCCTCTAACATGGTCGTTGAGGCGGGTAAAAAAGCTAGTCGAGCGCCTTGGTAAAGTCCAATCATCTCCTCGTCTCCCAGGTTATGATGGATCTTAACCGGACCGGGATACTGGTCTGCGGCTAAGCGTACTTCCGGCAAAAAGGGATTAGATGCTCCCAAAACCACGTCAACGGGATTGTCAAATCCAAGATCAGACAAGCGGCTCAGGAGTAGAGTACTGATATTTTGTGGATCGGCCCCGCCAAAGCACATGTAAAATCGATCGCTGCGCGCTACCGGTGCTGCCTCTCGGGCAGCTAATAAAAATGGTTCTCGTAAAAGTGCAAAATCTAATCCGAAAGCAAGAGCCGTTTTGTCCTCATGACTATACTTGTCCGATAAATCGGTTGAAGGAGAATGGTTGATGATAACATCAGCCGTAAAATGATAGCGGTACACATCATCGATACAAACAACCTTTTTCCCAACGACCGCTAAAGATTCCTGTAAATCTGTGGTAAAATGGTATCCGTCAAGGACAACAATCTCACCATCCGCGAGAACTTCATCTTCCGCAAGCTTACGGATGAAAGTTTCCTTATCCCCGAAACCCAACTGGTCGACATGATCAAAATTTAGCTTTATTCTCTCCAGTACTTCAACCGGTGCCCCGAAACTGATTAATCCACACCAAAAATGACTTCGCAACATGCTTGCGAGTGCCGCTGATCGATACAGATGCCCAAGCCCCATTGACCGATTACCATCGGCACGAAAAATGATGATTGGCTTTCTTGATGCTACGTTCACCTAAGTAATCGATATTTTAATTCTGCAAGCTTCCAGTCTTCTTCGGTATCGATATCCTGTCCCTGAAGCGGAGAAAGAACGATACTTCCAGAATGATCAGTCCACATTCTTTTTTGGGGAAGCACCTTCTCTGGTCTTAGCCAATAAAACATACCTGCATCAAAATACGCTGGTTCTAAATCCTGCGATCTTGCATTCATCTTGGAGGGGTCTAGCATTTCCGTTTCTCCCTCAGCACTCCGCTTAAGTGCTCTTTGAATCGGGGTACCGTAAGGAATTACGGGGAAACAGCTATCATAGCCTTTATTAGAAAACTCAGTATATGCTAACCGGAGAAGGGACGAGGTGACAAAAGGTGCCGTGGCGTAGATGCAGCAAACCTCACTGAAATCGTGTACGTAGTCGTCGAGTACTTCTTCGATTACCTCAAGGGTCGTTGAGAAATCTCCAGCGTTTTTCTTGCTACGCATAAATGGGACCTCAGCACCAAATCCTTTTGCGATCTGAGCGATTTCCTCATCATCAGTGCTCACCATCACTTCATCAAATAGATTTGAAGTGATGGCCGCCTCGATTGAATAAGCAATAATTGGCTTCCCCAAAAACAACCGAATATTCTTCCTGGGTATTCTTTTGCTCCCACCGCGAGCCGGAATTATGCAAATTTTATCCATTAACAAAAGCCTCAATCGTTTCAATAACGAAACGCTGTTCTTCCTCCGTCAGTGATGGATACATTGGCAGACTTAATGCCCGGGAATAGTAAGCCTCCGCAACCTTAAGATCCGCTTCTTCGTAACCAATTTTCTGATAGTAGGGCATGGTATGAACGGGGATATAGTGGACCTGTGCGTAAATACCATGATTCCTCAGATAATCGTAAAGTCCTTTACGATCTTCCACCTCAATGACGTAAAGGTGAAAAGCGTGCAGTAGATTTCCTTCGGGGACACCGTGGTAAATAAGCTTTACCGCCGGATCAGGCTTAGCACCTGCGGCTACGCCCAGATCAGCAAACGCTAAATCATAATAACGGGCTATTTCCTGACGACGAGCCATACCTGCTTCAGCTCGTTTGAGCTGACTTAGCCCTAAAGCACAAAGAATGTCTGGAATACGGTAATTGTAGCCCAGTTGCTGCATCTCCATATACCAACCACCATGATCTTCCCCAACAAATATGGAACGGTCCCGCGTGATTCCGTGCGTCCGCAATTGTAAAAGCTGTTCATGAAGAGCGGGGTCATTAGTGGTGACCATTCCTCCTTCCCCACAAGCGATGTGCTTTACGGGGTGAAAGCTGAATATTGCCAGGTCAGCATACTGACCGTTACCACAGAGCTGCTTTTGTCCCTCGCTATCGTGAAAATAGCCCCCGGGGGCATGGCAGGCATCCTCAATAATCCAAAGGTTATGTTCCTCCGCTAATGCGCGGAATGCCTCCATATTAACCGGATAGCCGGCAAAGTCTACGGGGATTATACCGTGAAAAAATCCTGGAGGATGGGTTTCGATCAGTTCCCTTACTCGAGTTAGGTCTAAGGTTAGCGTATCGGGATCAATGTCGGCAAACCAGACTTCACCTCCGCAGTACCGCACGCAGTTTGCACTCGCAGCAAAAGTGATGGGGCTGGTGATCACCCGATGGCCTTCTTTTACGCCTAAGGCCAGAGTACATAGGTGTAAGGCGGCGGTGCCATTGGCCACCGCCACAGCGTACCTAGCCCCAACGTAGTCCGCAAAAGCATGCTCAAACGCGGCCACTCCCGGGCCAGTAGTCAGATAGTCGTGCCGCAATGCTTCAGCAACTGCCGCGATGTCGTCGTCCGTAATGTGCTGTCGGCCGTAGGGGATGGAGTGATCAGGCATGGGAGAAGGTAGGGTCAATATGATCGCGAATTAATTGACGGAGTTCTTCAACGCTAACCCATTCGGTGTTACTTCCGGAGTTATAACTGAAGCCAGCAGGAACTAATTTGGCGCCAAACTCTTGCTTAAACTCCTCGAGATTCCAAACGGAGGACGTGGGGAGGATAACGTAATACTTACCCATATCGTAGGTATTGAAGGAGTCAGACGCCGTAATCATTTCCTCGTGAATCTTCTCTCCGGGGCGAATTCCCACAATTGGGTGCTCCATTTCTGGACCAATTGCTTCTGCTACATCCGTAATCCGATAACTGGGAATTTTTGGGATGAAAATTTCGCCTCCCCAGGCATTGGCAAGGGCATGAAAGACCATATCAACCCCACCGTCAAGGCTAATGTTGAAGCGAGTCATTCTCGGGTCCGTTATCGGTAAAAACCCATCGGCTCTCTTTTTAAGAAAGAAGGGTATGACCGACCCGTTACTACCCATAACGTTGCCGTACCGAACGACACTGAAGCGGATAGGGTTTTTTCCCCGAATGTTGTTAGCAGCGATGAAGAGTTTATCACTGGTCAACTTCGTAGCGCCGTACAAATTTATCGGGGCACATGCCTTGTCCGTGCTAAGTGCGACCACGCGGCTTACCTGAGTTTCCAGGCAGGCGTGAATCACGTTTTCTGCTCCCCCAACGTTCGTTTTAATGCACTCGGAAGGGTTGTACTCGGCTAAATGAACGTGTTTCATGGCCGCTGCGTGGATGACATAATCAATGCCTCGCATCGCACGTACTAAGCGTTCACGATCCCGCACGTCGCCAATAAAGAACCGAATAGCCGGGTATTTGCCGGAAGGATACTGCTGGGCCATTTGGAACTGCTTCTGCTCGTCGCGGCTAAAAATCACCAACCTGCCCACCTCTGGCCATTCGCTAAAAATCCTACGGGTCAGGGCCTTGCCCAGTGAGCCGGTCCCTCCCGTAATCAATACTGACTTGCCCGTCAGATCAAGTTTATTCATGCCGGCAAATATAGTCAAGAAGCGAGGAGTCCCTTCTCAAAACAGGTCTTTGATTGCTTCACTTCCGGTTGATTTTACCTCCCCGTGAAACGCCCCTGACCGGCTTACTCCTTAAGCCGGGGAGCGCCATCACCGCTAAAATCTTCTAAGAAATTTGTAGAGGACCAATGCTTCTTTTCCAAATACTTCTGTTCAAAATCAGAAAAATCCTTTAACTGCGGTCTTTGGGAGTATTGGTACCAAGAAGGCGCTTTAGACTTAAAAATGGAATAAAAGTTCGTGCGATAAATACCAACATGCCTACGCACAAATTTTACCAGCTTCCGCAAAAACATTGGACGAAGTGTAGGCAGTTTCTTCCCTGCCGTGGCCAGACCTCCAGAAACGGATTCGATGAATTGGTAAGGCTTCCCATTTTGACTCACAAAGAACCCGTACTTCAGCGTAGCACTTTTTGCCTTCGGTGGCAGGTCAACTGTCTTCAACAGTACGAGTAGCCCCTTCAGGCTATCTGGCCGATAAACTGCATCATGTTCCTGATAAAAGGCCCTACCATAAAGGATACTTGGCCGCCCCCAATAGGTAGCCTCGATTCCGATAGTGGACCCAAAGGATAGCACCACGTCGGCAGCTTCCATAATCGCGTAGCTATCCACTGGGGCATCACCTGCGATTAGCGAAAGGTGAGGAAAATCGAAGGACATCAGTTCCCTCATTTGTCGATTTTTTAACCCCGTCAGGTTTGGGTGGATTCGCACAAAAATTGAGAAGTCTTCCCAATCCAGAGTTGCTTGTGCGATCTGCCGGATGGCATCATTCTGATCGGCATACAGATTCGTCTGCCATTCGGCGATGCTTTTCATCTCATCCTCACTCGAGTTAAATATTACGAGATTTCGTTTCTGCGGGTCAAACTCTGGGGGTAGCGCACCACTAGATTGCCCTCCGGTATAAACCTTATCATCCAGGTTCTTGCCCATACGTTTGGCCCGAAACCAATTGTTAGCCAGTGCTTCTCTGGTTTCCACCTCCGTATTTCCCCAAAGTGCATTCGCCATTCGGTCCCGCACCTGAATACTGTGAGGAAGACCATTTTCAAACACTTGGTAAGTGTCCGGTTTACCCCCTACCTCATAAGTGGTAAAAGGAATGCCCATCTTATTACAAACCTCAATCATGCTCCGGCACTGGACGTGCCGGCCATTCCAGAGGAAGACTCTCTGCGGGGCAATATCCCGTAAAATCTTGTCCGCATTTCGGGCGAGGCAAATTGATGCCCGAAGCATTATTTCGACGATTTGCCGATGTCGCCCCTCCAGTTCTACATCATGGTTTCTTAGCATAGACACCAGAGTGGAAGCAACTCCCCTCCCAACATTAACTCCTTCAAACTCATAGGCTAAAAGTTCCTCAGTAGTTTGGGGCAGCGCAAAGCTTCCCGGAGGAGGAGTAAGTCCATGATCCAGGGTTATCATCCGGTCTTGAGGCACCCCCGAAAGCTTGGCCAAGTCGGTGCAATTGGCGTCACATTTTGCACAGTCGATTGGATGATGGATTAGATTGTATCGACAAGACAATAAACCTCCGCCGCAACGTACAACCCATACTTCATCCCCTAATAAAACCCTCGAGCGCATGATCTCAAATTCGGTCTTCTGCATGCGCTTGTGGGGGCCCTGCACAGAAAGGAATAGTGTTCTCAGAAAAAAGAAGTTTTTACCATCAGCTAATGGAGTCTCTAAAGCAATTTAACGGACCATTGCGGCCCTTCCGCGTTATTCAGGACAAGCAATTGCGGTCATCTCCGGCTGCCCGGCGTTGTTTACCGTCATCCTCCAGCATTGACCATTCGGGGAACGCATGATCACCCCCCGATTTACGTCTTCAATGTAGATGTCACCGTCTGCCACCTGTAAGCGGGAGGCAGGTTCAGAGGTACTCAATCCAATATTGCCATTGCCCTGAATGAATAGCTTAGCGGTTCCGGCAGTACGGAAAGCAAAATGCCTGGTTTGCCCCTGAGGAATACCTGCCATGAATTCCAGAGTGGGAACATTATTGTATTCTTCTCGGGTAATGAGGCTAATGTTGTAGGCGGACCTGCCCCAGGTGGGAGAGATGTCAACAAATTTGATCTGCGGGAAAAAATCGTGGAATAGCCTTGGCTCTTCGACCTGATAGAGGGAAATAGAAGACAATCCTTCGGAGAATTGAAGCCCCCTCAAGGTATATTCACTACCACCCTGGGTAACGTAAGTAGAGTCTACTTCCTCGAATTGTCCACCGCCATTTTCTGCATAAAGTGCATAAGGAACACTAAGAAGTTCACTGGTGCCCAGAAGGTCAAAATCATTACCCCCTTCTTCGTCCATTTCAATTTGTAAGTAATGACGATTGCTTCCCCAGCTAATCCCACTAAAGTCGCCTATAGTCGGTGTGCCCATGCCAACTTGTAAATTGAAGAGCCCCAGATCAGAAGTCGTGGCCTGATGGATTTCTTGGTAGGCATCAGTACCCGCAACATCTCCGAGCTTTACCGTTATTCTCAACTGGATGTCTTGATTAGGTAGCGGATTACCAGATAAATCTCTGGCGACGCCCTGGTAATTAAAGGCTTGAGGGGCTTGGGCGAAAAGCGATCCGACAAATAGGGTGAAGAGAATGATTAGGTGAATTGCTTTCACGTTACTTGATTTTTTGAATACGTAAGGTTTGAGAAAATGGCGTTCCCTTTACGGAAAAATTGAGCAGGTAGGTTGCTGCGGGTAGCGCGGAAATATTGGTAGTCTCCGTAAATATTGTACCGGCAACGTCCTTTTGCCATAGCGTTCGCCCCTGGAAATCAAAAAGACGAATGCTGATCGTTTCCGCTTGATGGAGGGAAAATTGCATGTCCATTCTGCCGGAAGTCGGATTCGGGAGAACGTTAATGGCCCCTATCGAAGCCGGAAATTCCCGAAGGCTCGTAATTTGAAAGTTGGGCTGATGGAATCCCTGAGTGATCTGGCGGCTATCGTGCCGGATGGTCAGGGTGGCTGGTTCACCAAGAGTCCAATCCAACTGGGCATCCTTTCCTTCAAAGGACGCGCCCGCCGGAGAAACTACTTGAGAATCCCCTTCCTGGGAAAACCCTGCCTCAGCAAAGAGTATAAAGATGAGGAGGGTAAAAGAAAGTTTCATAGATGGTTAGATGAGGTTAGTGCAGGAATAGGTGTTTTATATTCCATCAGAAAAGATTCCGAATTAACATTCAACACACAAATCCAAGCCCCATTCACGATGGGCTCTTAAATAAGTATTTACGGACTTAAATGGGGAATGGTTGAAGGTGTCTAAAGAATGGGTATCAAGCGATGGTGGATCGGCAATATACAATAAATTACTAAGGTTTCAGAAGGTGCGCAAGGATAATAAACGGAATATGATCACCTGAAGAAAACCGTAAAATTAAATTTACACAGATTGTAATTTAACTATACACAAATTTCCAGCCAAAATTCAACCTCTCCCCAAATCATCGGAATCGCCGCAGCGCCTCGCGATCCACCGTCCAGGGCAAACTTCCGCCGTGCTTCCACGTCCGGTAAGCCTCCCGCAGCCAGTCTTCCAGCTTGCGCTGCTCCGCGGTGGCGAACACGGCACCGGCGCTGGCGCCATGAACAATATCCGCCAATTCCGGATCCGCCGGACCATTCACCAGGGCGAGGATGGGGCGACCGGTGGCCAGGTAGTCCCAAAGTTTGGCGGTCAGGACCCCGTAATAGCCCGGCGCAGCCCAGTTGAGGAGCAACAGGACCTGAGCGGAACGTTGCATTTTTTGCGCGGACGCGGGTGCAATGATGTCGGCCGTATCGCAAAGCACTCCGGAGGGTACCCCCGAGGTCCATTCCGTCCAGGCCGCCGCGTCCTTGCCCCGGTACACGAGTCGGAGGTCGCTGGCCTCCACTTCTTTTTGTTCCACCAGGCGATTGATGGCCCCGACGAGCGGCGTGATGGTTTGCAGTCCCGGATAGAGGCTTCCGGTGTAGACAATATCAAAGGTGGCCGTGCGGGGAGCCGTCCTTTCCGGGGGGAGCTCCAGCAGGGCGTTGCGGTGCACCTCGATCCGGGGGTGCCAGCCCCGCAGCTGGGCGGCCTGTCCTGAGGAGACGACCCATACTTCGTCCGCCGCAGCAATCATCCGCTTGCCCCACCAACGCTGCAGTGCCGGCCACCAGACGTCCTGGCGCACCGGATCTACGGGCAGGTCGCGAAAATCGGCGATCCACCGCAGCTGCGGGTAGCGGCGCTTAAGGCGCCGCGCCACCAGGTGATCGGACCAGGGCCGGAAGGAGGAAAAGACGGTCCGGATACCGTGTGCTTCCACCCACTTGCAGGCCTGGTCGTAGGCCCGGCGCCGGTAGATCGGGCCGCCATCATCGGTCAGGTACAGAAAGGGAAAGGCCTGCCGCAACCGCAGGAGGTGGCGGACGAGGGGGCGGGATTTTTGGTCGGCGGCAATCATTCCCCGGGGGTCGTGAAGAATGAGTCCCCGGAAATCGGTGGCCTCAATGCCACACAGGTGGATGGAGGGAGGGTAGTTTTCTTCTACCTTACCCGGATGGATAACAAAGACCTCCGCCTCACGAGATTTTTCCCGGGCCAGATGGCTCAGCCTTCGGTGAGCGACTCCGGTACTTGACGAAAAACGTTGGGTCAGAAAAAGGTAGGCCACGCGCTAATCTGCGTTCAGGTCGTCAATTAATTCCCGGTACACCGCAATGACGTGTTCCTCCGCATAGTGATCTTCGATTACCTTCCGACCGTTCAGTCCGATGCGGACGAACTCCCAATGGGGCAGCTGTACGGCTACGGCAATGGCTTCGGCCAGTTTATCCGCTCGTTTGTGGGGCACTATCCAACCGTTGAGGCCGGGTCGGGCTACCGCCCGGCAGCCCGGAACGTCGGTGGTTACCACGGGGCGCCCCATGGCTCCCGCTTCCAGCAATACCCGGGGGAGTCCCTCCCGGTAGCTCGGCAAGACCACCAGACCGGCTTCCGCAATCGCGGTGCGAACGTCCGATAACTGACCCCGGTAATCAATTATACCCGCGTTGACCCATTGTTCCAAAACGGCCGAAGGCACTGACGCCGGATTATTAGGGTCGATTGCCCCGACAACGGTAAAGGTCAGTGCCGGATACTTCTCTCTCAATCTGGAGGCGGCCTCCACGAATTCATAAATGCCCTTATCCACGAGCAACCGCCCGATAAAGAGTACCCTTTGCTGCTGTTCCGGGGTGATTTCCGTCAGCCCAAAGTGGCGCGTATTCACCCCCGAACCCGGCACCAACAGGGCGCTGCCGGGATCAATGAGTCGCTGTTGCTGAAAGAGGTTCAGGTCGTCTTCGTTTTGGAAGAACGTCCGATAAGCCCGGGCCAGCGCGAGGCGGTACAGTCGTTTGACGATCTTTTGGGTAATTCCGTCATTGATGAAGGCATAGCCCAACCCGGTGATGGTATTGATGACCCGAGTGCCGGTGCGGGGGGCGGCAAGACTGCCGTAGATTACGGGCTTAATGGTATACTGGAGTGCCAGGTCGATTTGCTCCTGACGGTATATGCGGGCGAGTTCCCGCAGCAGGCGCATATCGGTCAGGGGGTTTTGTCCCTTACGTTCGAGGGTGGTCAGGGGTAGGAACCGGAAGCCCTCCTGTTTAATGCTCACTACGGCGGGGTCTTCAGGACAAACGACCAACAACTGATGCCCGGCATCCCGGAGGGCCCGCAACAGGGGCATCCGGAAATTGACCACGTTCCAGGCAGCATTGACCACGAGTGCGATTCTCATGCCGGACTTAATATTTGGAAGAATATCCTTTGGATGTAGGCGGTTCAGGTAGAACTTTCGCGACACCTCGGAGCAGCTCATTGCACGCCGTCGCCGAGACTAGTCGCGTAAACACTACAGCTCCGAGGAGCGCTTTTGTAGAAGGTAGTATAGCCGGTCCTCCGAGCCGTCTATACCGGGCCATAAGCCCGGTATGCTGCTCGTAGGTCTCGGCGTAAGCTATAAATTTTTGTACCACTCCAGCGACTTTCTTAGTCCCTCACGGATATCTACAGTGGGGGCGTAGCCTAACAAGCTTTTCGCCTTGGAAATATCGGCGTGGCTGTGGGGGATGTCTCCCTTTCGTTCCGGGCCATAAGTTGCCCCAACCGTTGTCCCGGTAACCTCCTGAATACCTTCCCAGAGTTCGTTCAGCGTCGTGCGGGCACCGAAGGCGACATTGTACACCTCGTTGAGGGCAGCTTTATTTTTGGTGGTCAACGCCAGGTAATTGGCCTGGACGACATTCTCGATGAAGGTAAAGTCACGACTGAAGGAACCATCGCCGTTGATGGTGGGGCTTTGGCCCCGGAGCGCCAGGGAGAAAAAAATGGGAATTACCGCGGCGTAGGCGCCACGGGGACTCTGGCGAGGACCGAAGACATTGAAGTAGCGTAGGCCAATGAAGTCCGTTCCGTAGGCCATATTGAATACTTCGGCGTACTGCTCGTTAACCAGTTTGGTCACCGCGTAGGGCGAGAGTGGTTTACCGATCCGGTCTTCCACCTTCGGAAGTTCCGTGGAGTCTCCGTAGGTGGAAGAAGAAGCGGCGTACACCACCCGGTCAATCCCCGACGCCTTGGCGGCGTAGAATATATTGACCGTACCGCCAACGTTGACCTCATTGGTCATCATGGGGTTTTCCAGGGACCTGGGGACGGAACCGAGCGCTGCCTGGTGGGCAATGCGATCAATCCCCCGACAGGCTTCCAGGCAGACCTCAAATTTCCGAATGTCTCCTTCAAGGAATTCATACTTTTCGTGCGCGAGGAACTCCTCCACATTTTCCCGGCTACCGGTGGACAAATTGTCCAGGACCCGCACCAGTTCCACTTCCGGCTGGCGAAGCAGGAAAGCGACCAGGTTGCTACCAATAAAACCGGCACCGCCGGTGACCAGGATTTTCATGCTTGAGCACTTTGTTTAATCGTTAAATATTATCGGCTGTTTACCGTATTCCGTACTTCCCGCCAAAACGCTATCCTTCGTCCTTCTAACTGGTCACGATCGTAGTTTGTGGCATGTTGGAAGTTGCGTCGGGCGACGGCTTCCTCTTCCGCCGTCGACATTTCAGCGTATTTCAGGAGTAGTTCCTCCAGCCCCGACACGTCTCCGACTTCATGCAGAAATTGCGGCTCAATCAATTCCGGAATCCCGGCGATGGAGGAGGCCACCACGGGGAGTCCCCTGGTCATGGCCTCAATTACGGTGCGGGGCAGGCCCTCCTGCCGGGAGGGGTGAACGTATAGATCAAGCCCATCCAGGAAATCCAGGATGGGCTTACCTGCGGGCAGCTTGCCGTGTAACGTCAAAGCGTCCGTGACACCCTGCGCCCGGGCAATTTCCCGGAGCCAACCCGTTTCTCCCGGACCGACCAGGTGCAGTTTCGCCCGAACGCCTCTCCGAGCAAGGGCCGCCAGGGCAAGCACGGCTTCCCTATGCCCCTTGAAACGGACATTGGAAGAACCAATCAAGCCAAAATTCAGCACTTCTCCCCTACCCGATCGGATTTTCCGTAGCCGCTGTTCCAGCACGGTTCCGGTGGTATCTACGGCTAAGTCGACGTTGGAGGCGTGGGCCTGCCGCCCCCTGGTCGGGTAGCGATTTTGCAGGAAGCGCTCCGTCACGTAAATGGCGTGGGGGGCGTTACGGATTGCCCGGCGCATCGCCCAGAAGGAGGGCCAGGCCATCATCTTTCCCTTCAGGGAGCCATGATTCCAGTAGGCGTCGTAGACGCAACCGACGACCTCGACGGCGTAGGGTTTACCGATGCGCTTCGCGTACTGGATGGCGAACAGGCCAATTTCACTGGGGAGGCGGACCGCCACCACGTCGTGCGCTTCGATGATGTCCCGCAGCTCCCTTACGCTACCGAGCTGGTAGCGCAGGAAATTGAGGGGGTCGCGCGCGTTCGGGAGGAAGTGGAAGCTGACGCCCGGAGCATCCACCCGATTTAAGCGTTCTACTTCGGTGGTCTCTTCCCCCAGATTGGCCACCACCGTCAGGCCGTCAAATACCGAAAGGTAACGGGACCAGGACGAAACCGTAAAGGCGCCACTGCTGTACACGGCGGAGCCGTGCCGGTAATAGGTATGATCGTAGAAGTGGGCTATTTTCAAGATCCCTGCTCCCCGCTGATTATTTGGTCAAACTGATCAAAGTACTGCCGGCTGATGGTCGCCGGAGAGAAGTCGGCGCTGCGGACGCTTCCGTTTCGGCCCAGCTTTGCCCGCAGCTCCGGGTCACTGGCCAGGGTGCGGATGCCTTCGGCAATGGCCGCCACGTTTTCCGTTTCCACCAACCAGCCCGAGTGCCCGTGGGTAATAATTTCGTCGGGACCCGCCGGGCAGTTGGTGGACAAGACTGGCGTCCCGCAGGCCATCGCTTCGGTGATGACGTTTCCGAAGCCCTCCCAGCGGGAGGACAACACGAAGAGGTCCGCCCGGCGAAAGAAGGGATAGGGGTTGGACTGAAAACCCAGGAAATTGACCACCTGGCTGAGTCCGAGGTCATCCCGCAGTTCCTTCAGGGCGTCCTCGTCGGGGCCCGTCCCGAGAATATCCAGGCGCATTTCCGTAATGCCCGGCACCTGCGCTAGCGCCCGTAAAAGTAAATCAAAGCCCTTCTGCGTCGTCAGCCGGCCACAGGCGACCATCCGGAAATTTGTGTTTTTTGGCTGTTCCTCACCCTCAAATTGCAGCGTATGGATCGCCTCGTCATACCCGGCATTGTAGACCACCGGAGTTTTGTGATCGGGCATGCCCGTCAGGCGACGCACATCCCGTTGCACCCCCCGGGAAATACAAATCAGGCGCGCGCAACGGGGATACAATTTGGCCAACTGCCGCAGATGCCAGCGCCCCATCCAGCCGCCGTCCGCGAGGCTTTTCGAGGGCATGTTCTGACAGCACAGCACGAAGGGGATTTTACCGTTCCCCAGGGCCCTGGCCACCATGACGTTCTGACGGTCCATGAAGGAAACCACCAGATCGGGGGTGATTTTCGCGACGAGTCCGGAGAGCTTTCCGTACCCTAGCGCGAGGGCCAGGGTAGACGAACCGATGCCCCGCGACAAATGATGGACGGTGATGTCATCCCGCAAAAACTGCTCGTAGTTCCCTCCGTCCCGCGTCAGGATCAGATGAACGTCGTAGCGACGGTGATCGGCGGCGTTGAGGATGCGCAGCAGATGCTTTTCCGCGCCGCCCCCTCCGAAACGGGAGCACACGAAGGCAATGCGGCGGCGAGCTTCTGTGGTCACGCTCATGACCAGTTGGTTTGTAGTCCGTACATTTCCCGCAGGGCCGTGACCGTAGGGGAATAATAGGTTCGGAGTTGTTCACGGAGTTCCTCCGGGAGCGGATATTCCGTCGGGGGAGCCGCCTGGAGGGCCAGATAGGCCGATTTCAGGCGCCTTTTCACGGCGCCAGCGGGGACCAGCGTAGAAAGCTTGGTCACCCACCGGTGCAGGCTCCTGGCCCGAATCGTCACCGTGCGATTGCGCCGGGGAACTTCCTTTTGGGGGAGTGAATCTTCGAGTTGTAACCAGTGGATGATGTCCTTAACCACCGCAACGGAATCTTCCCGGTAGGCCTCGTAGGTGACCAATTTGATCTGTTCTCGGGGAAAATGATCGTACCAATTAGCCAAGTAATGATCGTAGCGGCCGTAGGAAAGATCCCGCGGTAATACGTAACGGGAAGCTCCCGGCGCCAGCATCTTCTCAAGCTCCGCTACTTCCCCCCGGAGCGCGCGCCCGACGAATTCCGCAAAACTGATGGGTTTCAGCAGGCGCCCCAGATTATTTTCCGTGTAGGCGAAGGAAGACCGCAGTCGTTCGATGGGGTTCCGGAGAATAAACAGGAACCGGGCCGAGGGAAACGCTTCGGCCAACACTTCGGGCATGTGCTGCTGGAAGAGCAGGTGAGTAGTGCCATCCAGGAGAAAACTGGTCTTTCCGCGCGGGGAAAAGTACCGCTGATGACCGAGAGGCCCCGCAGCATGCACGTTACCCTCCCGCGCCAGGAGCGGGTGTCCCGCATCCAGAAAGTAAAAGGTTTCCTTGGGTTCCGAGCCGGTGATTTCGGGGTGATCCGCCAGGGCCGCAAACAGGCTGCTGGTGCCGCACTTGGGGGCACCGCCGAGGAACAGGGGAATGGTATCGTTATTTTCGATCAAGGGAAATAGCCTGATAAATTATCCCTGGCCGCCACAGGTAACACAACAGGGCGATCAATACTATAATGCTGATGCCCTGGGCGAAATCCACGATTGACCTGGTGGCCATGGACGTAAAGCCTACGACAAGCAGGTACACTACCCACACCAGGGGCTTCCCCCGGTTTTTCAGGAATACGTTGGTAGAGAACCGATGAAGCAGTCCAAACAGTACGGCGATCAGCACCACCCCCGGGTACCAGAAATTCCAGTAGGCTTCGTAGTAACCACTAACCGGAATACCGAGGGCATCGCCGCCAAAGCTGTTTCTTTCCAGCGAACGTCCGTAGTACAGAATATTGCCCGCGTAGGCCCCGGCACCCCGGGGCTTGTTTTTCCAGATGGCCCGGGGGACCCAAAAGAAGACTCCCGCCAGATAGGTCCGTCCCCACAGCGGCCCCACCTGGTCCATGGCCTTTCCGACCACCATCATATTGCCATTGATCCGGTCCTCAACCTCAGCGGAGGTCAATTCAAGCTTCTCCGAAATGCTGGTTTCCGTGAGCAGCTCCAGCGAAATCGCATCTCCTCGGTTTCCTGCAGAACGAATTTGTCCCAGTATGCCGACCATGATGACCCCGACAAAAGCGGCCACTCCAATGGTCAGCGTAGGTATTTTTCTGGTGTGAATGACGTAAATCAGTCCCAGAAAAATCAGGGGAAATAGTATGCCGGAGCGGGATCCCGAGACCACGAAGATTACGGCCAGGCTACCCAAAACGTACATCCAGAACAGGGGGTTGAACCTGGCCCGGGGCCGGTAAGCGAACCAGATAAGCCAGGCGTACTTCAAAAACTCCGTCAACACGATGAGGTGGCCCCCGCCAATTTTTTCCCGGAAGCGAAAGCGGCCACCCGCCAGGCCCAGGATGGTGGCTTCCACGCCACCATTTCGGCTGATGATCAGGTAGGCGGCGGCCAAACCGATCAGCCCCCCGAAGAACAGTCTGAGGGATAGTCGGGACGGCGGAAGGATGCGGAGCCTGGGAACCTTTAGCCGCCGGGCCAGCAGGAAACTCAGGTAATAGGCCACGAGCCCCATGATGGCGATCCAGTCGTGCCTGACCACCGTCCAGGCCAGTTCCGTCTGGGAGAAGTGTTCGAGGCCCACAAACGAAAAAGACTCCGGAACCCGAAAGTAGAATGGGGTCAAAAGGGACCAGAAGTTCTTGGCCAGTGAACTGGCGATCCCGATTAAGCCGGGCAGGATAAAGGGATGGAGCCATCCTAACTTACCGCGCTGGTAAAACAGCAGCGGGCCGAACAGCAGCAAGACGAAAAGCAAATTGCTGCCCCAGCGGAGGATCACCAGCGGCCGCTGATCGTAGACCAGGTATTCGATCCCCGGCAAGCAGACGCGGTACAACAGAATGTATCCCACCAGGAGCAGGCGAGTCCAGACCGAGATTTCCACAAAAGGATTACTATCCGTCACGCTTCGGGGAAGGGCCCTATCCATTCCGTTCGGTTAGCTCGTGGTAGAGTTTTCGGTAGGCCGCCAGGGCTGTTTCCTTATCGAATAATCGTCGGGCCGTGACCGCACCTCTTTTGCCCATGGCCGCGCGTAAGCCAGCATCATCCGCCAGGCGGTTCAGGGCCGAAAAGAGTCCGGGGTAGTCCCCTTGCCCAATGACGATACCGCAGTCATGTCCTTCCAGGATTTCCCGGGCGGAACACACATCGAAGCTGACGACGGGAAGACCGCTGGCCAGTCCCTCGATCATACAACGCGCCATGCCTTCTCGTTCGGTGGGCACGACCACCAGGTCGGCGGCGCGGTAGTAGTCTTCTACGCGTTGGGCGAATCCGACGGTCACACATTGCCCACCGGGTAATTGCTCGATTACTGCAGCGCACTTTTTAGCATACTCATCTTCGTCGGGGTGGAAATCACCGACAAAAACAGTTACGAACCTGGCACCTTCATTTGTTAATGCCCGCAAGTATTCTAATTGCTGCTTGAGCGACCAAAATCTTGCCACGAAAAGCACGATACTTTCCGATTCGGACAACCCCAACTGCCTTCTCAATGCTACCTTTTTTTCCTGACTTCCTACCGGATAGAACCGGGTAAAATCGACGATACTGTATACATGAGAGAATAGTTGTTTAGCGGACATAAACCTAGGAATCGGCAAACGGTTCCTTAGCTCTTTTTCCATCTCATTACTAAGTGAAACTATTCGTTGACTAAAGCTCAGTAAGGCCCAATGCCAACCATACTTTTGAGAAGGAATTTTAACACCACGGATATTATGGACGATCCGCCATCGCTTCAGCATGGCAATCGGAAAAATGTGTAAAAAGGAGGCAATATCATTCGTATGCAGTACCGATATTTTTTGGCCGCCTAATATTCTTTTTAGGTGAAATGAAAATTTTATCTTTCGCCAAATTCCTCCCCCGACAAATTCTTGAGGCAACACCAGCACTTTAATCCCAAGTGATCGCAATTGTGCATTCAGGGGAGTTTCCAGCTGGGTAACCACTATACTTTGGTCAGCGGAATCCCCCTTTATTATTTCTACCAGGCTACTGATGCCCCCGTTCGCTTTCTGGGGAAGCTGGAAGAAAACATAGAGCACCGTTATTTCTTTGCTCAACTTTTAGTCTTGAGGATAAGCATTCGCATAATCATTAACGCTAGAACAAATGAAGAAGAGCTTCTCTAGAGCGTTACTTATATCCGAAAAGAATTGGTTGTGGTGCCCGTTTTTTTGATAAGCCGACCCAGCTTATAGCTACCTGCCAACTTTGCCTAGTCGTTGACTCAGGATAGATAGATACATCACGAAATAACTTTTTGAGCAATCTAAAGTCTTTAATCGTCAGGGGATCATCCGTTCCGCGATCAACGTGCCTGATTTTTCGGGTGGTATGCATCAAAGCATTGAAAAATCTAGTCTGGGTGGGCTCAAAAAATAAAAACATCCCATTCTTCCTTAAGACGCGGTGAATTTCTGGGATAGATTGTGATCTCATCGTGTGATGAATAGAAGAACGAGAAAATACTAGATCAAAGCTTTCGTCCCTGAACGGCAGAAATTCTGCGGGACAGGTGTGAAAAGTAATTCTTTCTGATTCTCCAAGCTTTCCTTGAATCCGGTTGAAGCCAAGCTTTTGGGAGTTCGCCGAAACTTCAATTTGCTCGACACTACTGGCTCCAGCGGCAAGGAATCGCCAGGTATCGATGCAGGATCCACCGATATCAAGGATTTTTTTACCCTTTACCGTTTTCTGGAGATTAAGTCCACTTTTCCGTAGCGTCTCAGAATTTTTGTAGATGGGTTGTTCAACAATAGAAAAACTTTCCAAGTTAACTTTGTTGAATTTCGAGTTTGACGAACCGCTCGCCCAATCATCATATTTTGAAATCTCCTTCAGTACACGATCGTCTAGCCCGGGGAACGAAAGTGCTTTGATCCAGTCTAGGCGCCGGTATTCGGTATCCCAAAATGCACACTTTTCCCCTTCTCCGTTTCGCAACCAATTATCATAAAATACTATTGGCTTTTTGGTGATGGGGTGAACATATTGAGCAAGATTCATAAAGGTCTTCATTGGGTTCTGGTGATTAAAACAACTACTCCTCTACTAAAGCGATCATAGAGTAGAATCTTCTTTAATGTGCTAATGACTTTCATCCTAACCTTACCTAATTAATAATGGGCAAGGGTCATTTTAAGCCGCACTGACGTCTTTGTGGATAAATTCAAGGATGCGGCGCGCTCTTTCTTTCCATGAATATTTTTCTTCAAATAGCTTTTTAGCGGCTATTCCCATTGCGATCCTTAAATCACCATCTCCCTTGATCCGTTGAAGGGCCTCGATCCACGAATCAACATTTTCGGGGTCACAGAACAGCGCGACTTCATCCGTTAAAACCTCCTTCAGGACCGGCAGATCAGAGGAAATGACGGGTTTGCCATGTGCCATGTAGTCAAACATCTTCAATGGGCTGGTAACGGCTCCGATGTCCATAATCCCTCCACCGGAGGTTTTTACTTTCTTTTGATTGGGTAATAAACAACAGTCAAAATCATAGAGGTATTCAGAGACTTTACCGGGCTCAACGAAGCCATGTAGTACTAAGTTTTGAGGCAGTCCTTTTACTTTCCAAGTGTCTATATCCTCTTGCTTACCTCCTACAACATGGAAAGATACACTTGGTAATCTTTTAGCCAATGGGAATATTATTTCCATTCCTTTCCCTGGGTATAGATGACCTAGATACCCAGCAACGAATTTTCCGGATAGATTTATTTTTTTGGACTCTGCTGATGGAGCCTTAGCTGCGTCTGGAAACACTCCAATTTTACGCTGATCATAACCGGCAATTACCAGTTGATCGGCTAGTGCTTTGGTGATGGCAATTACCTTGACACACCTTTTCGACCGAATTAAAACACTCTGGAGAAACGAATAAGGAAGTTTTCGCTGAACTTTAAAATAATGCGATTCATAGACCACATCTACTCCCAGTAAACAACAAAGCCCAGCTAAATGACTATCTCTTGTATAAACTAATTCTGGCCTTTTAAATTTTAGCCAACCAACTATCATAGCCAAATACAACAGCAGCCCTCCAGGGAAAGGAAGCAACGATACTTTCTTGATTTTGAAGTTCTTCCGAAGACCGTAAAACGTAAATACATCTGAGACGTCACTTTCTTCTTCTTTTCTGATTCGCTTATTCGTAGGAATGATCAACTCTACCGAATGCCCCCAATCCCCTAACGCCGAACACATATTCATAATGTGCAAACTATTTGCCGCTCGGGAAGGGATGGTTGTTCTTGCAAGATAAGCGATGGTCAACTTACTGCTTTCTTCTTTTAAAGTTTCTCGCAATCATGAAAACCATATTAGAACGCCTTAAAATAGGAACCGTTACTCTTTTCTCTGGCTGCTGCTCGTATATCCCAAAAAGTCTGTAACCATAGGGTTTTAAATACTCTATGATGGTTCCAAAAGGAATATGAAAATCGTTCTCGGGATTCATGCTTACCTCCACTTCCAAGAATTTAATACTCCCACGCTTCAACATTCCATCAGCTCCCTGCAGGACCTTTAAGTCGAAGCCTTCCGTATCAATTTTCAGAAAGTCAATGGAATCGACGTTGTGATCCGCACAATATGAGTCCAGAGTTATGACCTCAACCGTTGCCCGAGCTTTTTCAGCATCCTCAAGCAGGAGTACATCCCCCGTCAGGCTATTCCTATCTGCCAGCTTCATATCAACATAGTAATCTACTTCCACTGTGCAATTGGAGGCTCCGACCGCAAGATTTTCTAACACCTGATGCTCATTGCTGGATAACCTTTTCTGTAGGTGAGAAAAGGTTGGGGGAATTGGCTCGAAGGAGACAATGGTAGCCAATGGGAATTGCTCTCTTGCGTATGCAGTAAAGTTTCCAATATTTGCTCCGACGTCAAAAATGACGTCAAAAGAATACTCAGGCCCCCAGCAAGCTACATCCTGAAAAAAATCCACCCCATGACTGGGTTTTTCTCGCTTATTATAGTTTCGAATCTTTCTGATGATTCTTTTTAAGAGCATTTTTTATTTTTTTTCTTATTTGATTTAGTCGAAGAAACACCTTCATTTTATACAACCTCCCTCCATTAACTTCTCGATAATAATCTTCGTATTTTTGAAGTTCAACTGATTGGTAACCAGCCAATTTCAATTTGATATAGCTACTCTCTACTGACTTCAATAGTTCTCTCTTGTAGACAACACTCATTGGGACTTCTGCGACTAAGTGGCACCTTCCCTTTATGTATTCTAGAAACCGATCCAATTTACGGTTTCGACTGATACTTGTGTTAGAAATTCGAACCAGCACGGTGGCAGCGTCTAGCACAACCATTTCCTCTTTTTGCATCTTCAACGCCATCCTAACGTGAAATTCGAAATCCTGACCAGCTTGTATTCTTTCATCAAACGGATCGAATCCCAAAAATGACTTTCGCCACATCGGACCAGAAATAGGCCATCTAATATTTTTGCGAATAATTTCTAATGCGGTGTCAGAAGACTGAGGTTTATTGACCCAGACATTATCTACAATTTCGGAATTATCCGTTGAAAATAATTCAGCAAAAGAGACACAACAATTAAGGTTTTCATTGGCAGACAGTAATTCTATTTGCCGCCGAAGCTTGTCCTTGACAAACAGATCATCGGAGTCTAGAAAAACTACGTATTCTCCACGTGCCAATGACACCCCCCTATTTCGACAGTAGTTCGCCCCCTTTCTTATTCCGGCTGATGACCTAAAAAATTGTACTCTAGGCTCTTGCAACTTTATTTGCTCAACGATTTCTGCAGTAGTATCCGTAGAACAATCGTCCATTACCAAAATCTCCCAATGCCAGTAATTTGACTGTTCGGCAATGGAATTGATCGCCTCTTTAAGTAACTCTCCCCGATTAAACGTTGGGATAATTATCGAGACTAAAGGCTCAGTCCTATCTTCTTGGCTCACTTAACCCTTACCTAGGTTGCTCCAGTGTTTTTTGAATAATCCTCCAGCAAACAAGCCCCCCCATGATTATAAATATGGCTATCACACCGGCCCTTAGAGCAGCATTAAACCAAGAAGGATTAATTTTCCCCAACGGCAAAAACGGCCGGTCCACCACCGCAAAAAAGGGGGTCATGGTGGAGAGCGTAAATTCTGCGGTGGCCAGGTTTTTCACTGCCTCCCCGTACATGACGTTCAGGAGCTGATTTTTTCGCTGTAGGCGGTCAATTTTTACCCGGTCACGGGCCTGGATCAGGCCCAGGGAAGCATCCCGGCTGGAAGCCAGCGCAATTTCGTTAGCTTGTAAAGCTCCCTGGATGGAATCCGTTCTGGTCTTTAATTTCCGGTAGGTACTGCGGGGGCCGGCCGTTACCTTTTCGACGTAAAATTCGCTCAGGTGCTGATAGGCTTTCTCCACGATTTGCTGGGTAAATTCTTCGTGGAGGCTTTCTCCCCGCATCCGGAGGATATTGGTATTGGGATCGATGGTGGTGTTGAGCAAACCCGCTTCACTGCCGCCCCCCACCAGCTTTTTGTGCAGGACCTGAATAATCTTCCGCTCGGTGCGGGTCCATCCGTCCAGGCTGTCGTGCGCGAAGTGGACGGTGGCCCAGTCCTCCCGCCCGTTTTCCCGCCACTGCGCGCGCAGGTCGTATACGGTCATCAGGTGATGCGCCAGCCGGTCTTCGGTGCCCCCGACGCTGATGGTATCCAGCAGTACCCTCTGCATGATGAGTTGGGACTTACTCAACTCTACGATCTTTTCCAGATTGTACTCCGAGCTGGCGCCGCCACCCAGACCGACCTGCCCCAAAATGGAGGCCAAACCGCCGCCACCGCCCTCTTCCTCGTTGAGCATGAAGGTCAGGCTACCCTGGTAAGTAACGGGCTGCCGGGTAGCCAAATAACCGAAGATGGCGGCTCCGAGCAGTCCGGCTCCGAGGATCCACCACTTGCGCCGCCACAACAATTTGGCGTAGCTGATGATGCCCAGCAGGACGTCCCGCAGGGTAAGTTCATTGTCGGCGTAGGGGTACTGTGGCGACTGCGGTTCCATACTAGTTGTTCAATCGGTCCGCCAGCACCAGAATCGTCACCAGGCTGGTGACGCCGGCCAGGGTAGCCTGGGCAATTTCGCCCCAGTTGGTACGGTTGTCGGGATCCCGGGGCGGTTTGGGGGGCTTGATGCCCACGCGGATGGCGGCCCCCGGCCGTACGCGGGGATATTTTCTGGTCAACAGGAAGGTATTTGTTTCCTTAACCTGTCCGTTGGCGTACTCGACGGTGGTCCATCCCCGCTTCGCGGCCTTGGGATCGAAGCCTCCCGCGTACTGTTCAATGTACCAGTCGGCGGGCCGGTCTCCCTGGAAGGCCACCTGAATGGATCCGTCAACGGTGGTGGAATCCCGTCCGAAACGGTCCGCCAGGGTTCCCTGGGTGTAGATGGTAACGAGATCCTGTCGTTTCGGAACGAAGAGGGTGTCTCCGGCCCGTAGCACCATATTGGCGGGATCGCTGGCATCCCGTTGCACACGATCCAGGTCGAGCACCACGTAGCCGATTCCCTCGTCCCCCCGGTAGAGCGTTGCTCCGGCGGCGAAGGCCTCGTTGGTCAGTCCTCCGGCCCGCAGCAGTAATTCGCTCAGGCGCTCGTTGTCCTTCAGGAGTGCGTAGGGACCGGGGTAGCGGACTTCCCCACTGACGAACACGCCCTCAATGGGCTCGTAGTCCGCGTAGCTTCTCACCACCACCTCGTCGTTGGGTTGCAGGCGGAAATCACTGGGTACTTCCTCATTCTCGTCGACGGAGAGGGTTTCCACCAGGGTCCTGGTCTGTCCCCCGCTGTTGACGACCAGGCGGAAGATTTCGATCCGGTCCCGGGCGGCTTCGGGTTTGAGTCCGCCGGCCAGGTAGAGCAAGTCCCGCAGAGAGAGGCTTTCGTCGTAGACGAAGGTCCCGGGCCGGCGCACCGCGCCGGCGACGCTCACCTCCGTGGGGTCGCTAAACCTTTCCTGGTTATAGATGATGACCCGGTCAAAGGGATTGAGGGCCGTAGATTCCGCCTCCTCCAGGGCTACTCTTTGGTAAAGGCGCCGCTCCCGGTTGTCCGGGGGAGTGCGCACGAGCATCGCTTCTGCGGCCGCATTCTGGGTAGTGCCTCCGGCCAGCAGAATGGCTTCGGCCAGGGTCAGGGAACCACTCTGGGGAAAGGGCAGGGTTACGGCGGTGTCCCGCACGGCCCCCTCCACGGTGAAGGTAGCCGCATCGAGGAAGCGTTCCTTCGCCAGAACGACCAACCGGTCACCTCGTTGCAACTCGGGATTATTCGCTGCACCTGCGCGCCGTCGCCCTAAATCTTCTTCCGAATTCTCGTCTAAGGTTACCCGCAGAAGACGCTCCGTGCCATCATCATTGGAGCGGAACAAAAAGGCCGCGTCCCGCCGCGCTCCCGGGCGCAGGCGCCCCAGGGTCACCAGGTCGGAAAGCCGCATGGAATCGGCGAAGGCGTAGTTCCCCGGCAGTAAAACCGCCCCTTCGATCGTCACGAAGTCGTCGATGGGGTTCTCCACGAAGGGCACGTCCACCACGTCTTCGTGCTGCAGGGCAAAATCGGGCTCCCGCTCGAGGTCCACGTTGATCACCTTCAAGCGTCCGGCCACGTAGCGGGTAACGCGAATCTGCCGGGTCTCCGCCCGCGGCAAGACCCCACCGGCAAAATCGAGTACTTTTGCCAGGCCTTCCCCGGCCAGCACCTCATAGCGCAGGGGGCGCACCACCCCACCGCTCACGGTGACGATGCGTTCGGCCAGCGGCACGTAGATCATGGAATTATCCGACAGGAACAACTCGGTTTTTTGTACCGGGCTGGCCAGGAACTCGTACAGGTCGATTGTGGTCCGGTCGTCTCCGTCAATGAGTTGAATCTCGCGTACGCTCCCCGCATCCGTTGGGCCGCCGGCCGCCACCAGGGCGTTGAAGGCGGTGTTGACCGAGGACAGGGTGAAACTACCGCTTGTTTCCACTTCGCCAAAAATGTTGACGTTGATGGCCCGGGCTCCCCGGATCCGGATGCTGAGTTGCCCCTCGCGGAAAGCATAGAATTGCCGAAGCCGCGCCCGCAGGATGTTGCGGGCCTCCCCCAGGGAAGTTTCCCCCAGCTGAATCTTCAGGTTATTGGCCGGCAGGGTGACAAACCCATCCTCGTCCAGGCGCAAAATGAAATCGCCCTGACTGGCACCAAAAATGGTCACGGCCAGCTCATCGCCGGCCTGGAGGGGGTAGCTGTCCGGAGGGCGTACGTTGTCCGTCGCCCGGTAGGCCTGCAGACTTTTATTCCGAAAGAGCTGATGTCCGTAAAGGGTACTTTCCGGGAGGTTCTGCGTGCCCAGTGTTTCTTCCTCCACCGGAGGAGGGTCAGCAGGTACGGGAGTGGGGTCCGTTGAAGGAGTCGTTTCCGCTTCCGCGGCATTCTCCGCTTCCAGTTCCGCGATCACCGCCTCGATTTCGGGCTGTCGCGCCGCCAACTCTTCGGCCGACAGCTGATCAACGTCGATCCCCCGGGCCAGGAGTCGTGCCCTGGCTTCCTCCGGGTCTACGCCACGCCGTTCCAGCTCCTGCTCCAGCTGCTCGCGCTGCACCTCGGTGGGGGTAGTCTGGCCCGATAGCGGTAGTACCGCTAGCAACAGGCACAGGGCCAGTAGAATTTTGGTGAATGTTTGCTTCAAATCATAATTTTTTACCGCTCCTCGTAGCCGTCTCCGACCGGCCTAGCCGGGAGGTTGCTGCTCCGAGGTGTCGGTGGGGATAGACTTTGTTGATCCTAAGCATATTGTTTCATGATGCTGACCCACGACACCTCGGAGGAGCTGCGCTGCGCGCAGACGCCTCCGAAGAGCGCTACAGGCGCCAGATCACTTCATCTTCTTCCGCTTCCTTGCGATCGTAGATTGCCTTAAGATCGAATAAAATGAGCTTATCCCGGGAAATTCCCCGGAAGTATTCCAGCGAAAGGGCCCGCAAGTCATCGTGGGCAACCGCCACGATAATCGCATCATAATCTTTACCGACGGATTCCGCCATAGTCAGTCCGTATTCCCGCGCCACCTGATTCGGGTTGGCGTGGGGGTCGTACAGGTGGACGTTTACTCCAAAATCCATCAGTTCCCGCACGACGTCAATCACCTTGGAATTCCGGATATCGGCGACGTTTTCCTTAAAGGTCACCCCCATCGTCAGCACCTTACAGTCCCGTGGATTTTTATCGGCCTGCAGTAAGCTTTGGATCAACTCCTTGGCGATGAAGGCCGGCATTTTATCGTTGATTCTGCGTCCACTGGCGATGACGATTGGGTCGTAGCCAATCTTCACACTTTTGTGCAGCAGGTAGTAGGGGTCCACGCTGATGCAGTGCCCGCCGACCAATCCGGGGCGAAAGGGCAGGAAGTTCCACTTGGTTCCCGCGGCCTCCAGCACGTCCTGGGTGTCGATGCCCATTTTGCTGAAGATGATGCTGAGCTCGTTGACAAAACTGATGTTGACGTCCCGCTGGCTGTTTTCGATCACCTTGGCCGCTTCGGCCACCTTGATGGACTTAGCCCGGTAAATGCCGGCGGTGATGATATCGCCGTAAACGCCGGCAACGACCTCTAAGGTCTCTTCGTCGCTTCCGCTAACAATCTTCAGAATTTTGTCGATCGTATGCTCCTTATCGCCCGGGTTGATCCGTTCCGGCGAGTAGCCCACCGAGAAGTCCTGTCCGAACGTCAGGCCACTTTCGCGTTCCAGGATGGGCACACAATCTTCTTCCGTACAGCCCGGATAGACCGTCGATTCAAAGACGGCAACGTCACCGGGAGACAGGGCCCGACCAACGGAAGCCGTGGCGCTCAGCAGCGGCGTCAGATTGGGCGTGCGGCTGGCGTCTACCGGCGTAGGGACCGCCACGATGTGAAAGGAAGCATTTTGGAGTTCGGCGGGGTCGCAGGTGAAGTGAATATCCCGAGCGGCAAAGTTCTCGGGGGCAAGTTCCTCGCTGGGGTCCTCCCCCCGCTTCATCATCTCCACCCGGGGCTCGCTGATGTCAAAACCAATCACCCGGAATTTTTTGGCCAGCTCCAGCGCCAATGGCAGGCCAACGTATCCGAGGCCAATGACCGAAATGGCGCGCTCTTTGGCCCGCAGTTCCCCCAACAGGGTCTCGGGAGCAATCCGGTGGCTACTACCGTTTAGGGATTTCATATTAAACTGTTCTTGGGATAGACTGCAAAAGTAGGAAATCTTGTGCTCGGAGTCGTTACCCGGCGTTTTTCCGGACGGCCTCGAGGAAGTACGGCAGGGTCCGTTTCAGGCCTTCCGCCCGGCTGATCTTCGGCTCCCAGTCGAGTACTTTTCTGGCCAGACTGATGTCGGGCCGACGCACCTTGGGATCATCCTTCGGCAGCGGTCGCTGGTCAAGGTGGGCGTCGGGGTTACCGACCAGTTCCAGTACCTCCTTCGCGAAATCGATGATGCTGATTTCGTCGGTGTTTCCAATGTTGACCGGCTGCGCATAATCACTCATCAGCAGGCGATAAATCCCCTCCACCAGATCGTCCACGTAGCAGAAAGACCGGGTCTGGCTACCGTCGCCGAAGACCGTCAGGCCCTCCCCACGGATGGCCTGACTGATGAAGGCCGGCAATACCCGGCCGTCGTTGATCCGCATCCGGGGGCCGTAGGTATTGAAGATGCGAACGATCCGGGTTTCCAGTCCGTGGTAGGTGTGGTAGGCCATGGTCATCGCCTCCTGAAACCGTTTGGCTTCGTCGTAGACTCCCCGCGGACCGACGGGGTTGACGTTCCCCCAGTAATCCTCCGTCTGGGGGTGCACCAGCGGATCGCCGTAAACCTCACTGGTGGAGGCGATCAACATCCGGGCCCCCTTTGCCTTGGCCAGGCCCAGGAGGTTGTGCGTTCCCAGACTACCCACCTTCAGCGTCTGGATGGGCATTTTCAGGTAGTCGATCGGACTGGCCGGCGAAGCAAAGTGCAGGATGTAATCCAGGGGGCCGGCCACGTGTACGTAATTACTCACGTCGTGGTGGTGAAAGACAAATTCCTTACGCGGCATCAGGTGGGCGATGTTGTCCATCGAGCCGGTAATGAGGTTGTCCATCCCGATCACCCGGTAGCCTTCCGCGATGAAACGATCCGAGAGATGGGAGCCGAGAAAACCGGCGGCACCGGTAATGAGTACGTTCTTCATTTACAATTTATCGTTCAATGGACTGTAAATCCACCATGGTCCGAAACTCCGGAGATCGCTCCCGCAGTTCGTCAAAGGTTCCAATTTCGTAGGCACCATCACCGAGGAGGTGCAGGACTTTATCCGCCTTGCGGATGGTCGACAGCCGGTGGGCGATGATCAGCATGGTGTACTTCCCCGACAGGCTCTCGATATTTTCCTGAATGAGTTGCTCGCTCTGAGAATCCAGTGCGGAAGTCGCTTCGTCCAGAATCAATAATTCCACGTTACGGTAGAGTTCCCGGGCAATGCTGATGCGTTGCCGCTGCCCGCCGCTGAGGGTCACCCCGTTGATACCAATGACGGTGTCCATGCCGTCGGTCATTTCCTCCACGAAGGACCAGGCGTGCGCCAGCGTCAGGGCCCGTTGCACGCGGTCACGATTTTCGGGCGTATTGGCCTCCCAAAAGGTCACGTTATTGAATACCGTGTCGCTGAACACGTGGGCTTCTTGTGTGACGTAGCCAATCTGATCCCGGTAGGTGACGACGTCATACTGGTTCAGGTCCTCTCCGTCCACCAGTACGGTGTCCTCCGGGACTTTAAGCAAGCCACAAAGGATATTGACCAGGGTCGTTTTCCCCGTTCCGCTTTCCCCCACAATTCCCAGCGTTTCGTTCTTCTTCAGCGTGAAGGAAAGATGCTGCAGTAGGGGTTTTCCGTAGTCGTAACTTAAATTTTGCACCCTGATGTCCTCCGACAGGCCCGGATAAGCGACCCGCCCACTACGCTCCTGTTGGGCCTTCAATTCCTGGGTGAAGGCATCCATGTTATCGATTGCCCCGATGCCCTCCAGGAAAAGGTTGTAGCTACTCTGCAGACCATTCAGGGAGTTCAGGCCCCGGTAGAGCAGGAGTAGGCTCAGCACCACGGCCCCGATGCCGCCGCCAAACACGTTCACCTGCACCAGAATAACCACCACGATGATCAGCATGACCAGTGGTTCCCGAATGGCCGTGGTTAGGGCATTCATCGTGCCCACCCGTTTATTCTGGCTTTCAATGTCCCGTACCGATTGATCAACCTTCTCCTTGTAGGTGCTGATCAGGTTGGTGGCCTTGAGGTACTTAAAACTGCTTACGCTCTGGATGAGAAAACCCTGAAAACTGTGCGTATCCCGGGTAATCTGAGCGGATGCCTTTTTGGTCACCCGGTAAATCCGGCTGAAAATGAAGTTGGAGAGCAATCCCCCCAGGGCTACCATGACCGCAAAGCGAGGGTTGGCGATGAAGGCCAGCGCGACGTAAACGACCAGCATGATACCGTGCTGCAGCGCTAAAAAGTAATTCCGGAAGGATTTCATTACCCGTAGCACCTCCCCACTGAGGGTATTCTGGATCCGGCCAGAATCCGCTCCGGTAAAGGCCTGGTAATCGTATCCGGCCAGCAACCGCATGTTGGTAAGCCGCATCCGGTTGGCGAAGCGCTGCTGCAGGACCACCCGGTAACGATCGGCAATGAATCGGGCGATTCCCTTCAGCGTGAAGAACACAAAAATCAGGGCCAGTACATTCGTGATGGACAGCGTCAGACCGGCCGACTGCAACCATTCAATAATGATCACCAGATTCCCCAAATCCTGCCCTCCTTCACCGCTGTCCACCGACTGTAGCAGGGGCAGAAACATCGTCAGCCCCACGCCGTCCAGCAGGGCCACGAACAGACTGGCCAGGAGCACCACGAAAACCGCGTTGCCCAGATAGCCGTAAAAGAATTTGAAGTATTTAATCACTGCTAATGCTTCCTTCTCTCCGAACCTAAATCAATCCTTCGAGATACTGCCCGTATCCACTCTTCTTCAGGGGTTCGGCGATTTTGCGCAATTGCTCGTCATCAATGTAGCCCATCCGCCAGGCTACTTCTTCGATGCAGCCGACTTTAAAGTCCTGCCGCTTTTCAATCACCCGCACGAACTCGGCGGCATCGTGCAGGCTCTCAAAGGTTCCGGTGTCCAGCCAGGCCGTTCCCCGCTGCATCACGCCAACTTCGAGCTCTCCCATCTCCAGGTAAACCCGGTTTACGTCGGTAATCTCGTACTCGCCCCGGGTGCTGGGCTGGATATTTTTGGCGATTTCCGTCACGCGTTCATCGTAGAAATACAGTCCCGGCACGGCGTAGCGGGACCTCGGCGCTTTGGGCTTTTCCTCGATGGAAACCGCCCGTTTGTGTTCGTCAAATTCGACCACCCCGTAGCGCTCGGGATCGTGTACCTGATAGGCAAAGACCCGTGCTCCACGCTTCAGGCGGGCGCTTTCCTGCAGGAGCTGGGATAATCCCGCTCCGTAGAAAATATTGTCACCCAGGATGAGGGCCGCCGGGCCTCCATCAACGAATTTTTCGCCGATGACGAAAGCCTGCGCCAGGCCATTGGGTACTTCCTGCACGGCATATTCAAAACGGCAACCGAGTTCCTGCCCGTCACCCAGTAGGTTCCGGAAAGCCTGCTGGTCTTCCGGGGTGGTGATGATCAATACCTCCCGGATGCCCGCCAGCAACAAGATCGACAGCGGATAATAGATCATCGGCTTGTCGTAGACCGGCATCAGTTGTTTACAGACCCCCTTGGTGATCGGATACAGCCGCGTGCCACTTCCTCCGGCGAGGATAATTCCTTTCATCGTTCTTGGATTCTCGTGAGCACCTCAGGGCGACGGAGCGCAGGATGCAAAGTATTCTTCAGACCAGCCGCAGGTATTGGTTGCCCCTCCATCAACACTACTGACCGTACATTTTATCGTAATACTCCTGGTAGGCCCCGCTCGTTACGTGATCCAACCAGGTTTCATTTTCCAGGTACCAGTCGATGGTGCGGCTAAGGCCTTCCTCGAACTGCAAGCTGGGCCTCCAGCCCAGCTCCCGTTCAATCTTACTGGCGTCAATGGCGTACCGCATATCGTGTCCGGCCCGGTCCGTAACGTAGGTGATCAGCGCTTCGGCGGAACCCTCCGCCCGACCAAGTTTCTCATCCACGAGTCGACACATCAGGCGGACCAGATCGATGTTCTTCCATTCATTGTGCCCGCCAATATTGTAGGTTTCCCCCAGTTGCCCCTCGTGCAGGATGACGTCAATGGCCCGGGCGTGGTCTTCTACGTAGAGCCAGTCCCGTACGTTTTCCCCTTTACCGTATACCGGCAGCGCCTTGCGGTGGCGGATGTTGTTGATGAACAGGGGGATCAGCTTCTCGGGAAATTGATTCGGTCCGTAGTTGTTGGAGCAGTTGGACAGCACCACCGGCAGCCCGTAAGTATGGCCCCAGGCCCGCACCAGTTGGTCGCTGCCCGCCTTGGAGGCCGAATAGGGGCTTCGTGGGTCATAGGGACTGGTTTCGGTAAAGAGCCCGTCCTCCCCCAGGGAGCCGTAGACCTCATCGGTGGAGACGTGGTAAAACAGCTTACCGTCCATGTTACCATCCCAGGCTTCCTTCGCCGCCTGCAGCAGGGTGGCCGTCCCGAGGAGGTTCGTCTTCACGAAAATCAGGGGGTCATCAATGCTGCGGTCTACGTGGCTCTCCGCCGCCAGGTGAATGACGGTATCGACGGGATAAACCGCAAAGATGGAGCGCATGGCATCCAGATCGGTAATGTCGGCCCGGAGGAAACTGTAGTTAGGCGCATCCTCAATGTCCCGGACGTTTTCCAGGTTCCCGGCGTAGGTCAGGAGGTCCAGGTTGATCAGCTTGTAGTGCGGGTAGGTGCGCACCAGGTGCCGCAAAAGGTGCGAGCCGATGAAACCGGCTCCTCCGGTTACCAAAATTGTCTTTTCAATCGCACTCATTGGCTGGTTTCTTTTTCCGTTATGCTATCCAAGAGCCCCGCCAGTTTTTCGGTGAGGCGGGGATAAGCGAAGGCGTTGACGGCACTCAAATTTGGCCTGAAGTCTTCCCCCGCCACGAAGCGGTCGTAAGCAAGGCGTAGTGAGTTAGCTACCTCCTCGGCCGTTGCACCGTAGGACAGGGTTTCACCACTGGCCGTCTCCCGTATGATACCCGCAACGTCACTGTCCGTTTCCCCGAAGCAGAGAATTGGCCGCTCGGCGGCCAGGTACTCAAACAATTTGCCCGGGATGCGCCCCTTCGCGTTGTCCTGCTGGTTGAGGAGCAGGAGCAGTACCTGACTGTTCATCACTAACCGCAGGGCTTCGGCCCGCGGAACGTTCCCTCCGTCTACCAACTGATCCTGCAGTCCGTGCGCCTCGATACTTTCCCGGATCCGGTAACTCACCTGGCCGTACAGTTGCAGGCGGCAGTGTTCGGCGAAGCCCGGAATCCTTTCCTTCAGCAGCGACAGCGCCGCGAACAGATTTTGGGGGTGTCGGTCCTGCCCCATGACGCCCACGTGGGTAATGGTGAAGGAATCGTCCAACTGACGGGAGACACCGTCGAAATCTTCCGGATCAAAGCCGTTGGTCAGGACGCCAACTTCCGCGGCCCCGATGGCCTCCAGATCCTTCGCCCAACTGGGGCTCACAATCACAATTTTACGCGCCTGTTTGAACACCGCTTGCTCGTATCGCTCGTGCCTCCGCCGACCCCAACTGGTGAGGGGGAGGGTTTTGAAGTAATCCACCTGTGTCCAGGGGTCCTGAAAACTCGCCAACCAGGGAATTCCGGTTTTCTGACTCACCAGGGTGGCGATTCGGTTATTGGTGTGCGGCGGGCCACTGCTGAAAATGGCGTCTACCGGATGATCTTTCAGGTAGTCCACCAAGAACTTCACCGAGCCACTGATCCAGCCCGCTCTTGCGTCGGGGATGAAGAAATTGCTGCGCACCCAAACGGCCAGCTCGTGCCGCCAGTCGCTCTTCTTTTCGTCGACGATAAAGACGTTGTTCACGTTTTCGTCGGCGGGTTTCCCCATGAATTTCTTGTAGATCGTGTAGGGCTCCCAAATGGGTTGCCGGATGACCTCCAGGCCTTCCGGAACGTCCTTCTCGTTGCTGTGGTCAATGCTCGGGTAATGGGCTCCTTTGGCCGTGAACATCACGGGTTCCCAGCCGTAATCCCGCAGGTACTTGGTGAACTTCAGGATGCGCTGCACGGTAATTCCCCCACTGGGTACCCAGTAGTAGGAAATGATGAGTACCCGACGGCGATTTGTATTGTTCGTGGAAGCCAATTTCATTGCTTCTGCGGGGAGGGCAAGGCACCTGCGCGGCGACGCCCTAAGGAAGATGGTTATACTCCCGGTACCACTTTACGAATGCGGCGATTCCCTCGTCCAGGCTGGTGTCGGCCCGGTAGCCGTAATCCCGTTCCAGTGCGGTGGTGTCGGCGAAGGTTTTCTCAACGTCACCGGCCTGCATCCCCAGGTATTCCTTCTCGGCCACTTTGCCGAGGTGGCGCTCCAGGGTTTCCACAAAATCCAGCAGGCTGCTCGGCCGTCCGGCACCGATGTTGTAAATCCGCGCCGGCACGCCTTCCTGGGCCGGCCGTTCCTGCAGAATGATGCGCCGTAGTCCCTCCACGATGTCGTCAACGTAGGTGAAGTCGCGGGACATCCGACCGTGGTTAAAAATTTTGATCGGACGGTCGTTCAAAATCGCGTCGCTGAACAGGTAGTAGGCCATATCGGGTCGTCCCCAGGGGCCATATACGGTGAAGAACCGCAGCCCCGTAGTGGGCAGACCGTAAAGGTGGGCGTAAACGTGCGCCAGCAATTCGTTACTGCGCTTGGTGGCCGCATAAAGACTGGCGGGTTGTTCCACGGCATCGGTCTCCGCGAAGGGCACCTTGTCGTTGAGCCCGTACACGCTACTGCTGCTGGCATACACAAGGTGCTTCACGCCGTGTTTCCGCGAATTTTCCAGCACGTTGACGAAGCCCGTAACGTTACTGGCCACGTAGGCCTGTGGGTTGGAGAGGCTGTAGCGGACGCCAGCCTGGGCCGCCAGGTTACAAACGACCGAGAACTGGTGTTCGGCAAACAGCGCATCCATCGCTGCGCCGTCCTCCAGGGCAAGCTTTTGAAAGAACAATCCGGGGTGCAGACGGCTTTCGGCTTTTCCTGCGGTGGCAAGAGCGTCGCGATCAAAGCCGGCGGCAGTCAGCCGGGCCCACTTGAGTTCGGGATCATAGTAATCGTTCAGGTTATCCACGCCAACTACCCGATGGCCTTCCGCTACGAGAGCCAGGGCCAGGTGGTATCCGATGAATCCCGCTGCGCCGGTAAGTAAAATCATTATTTAGGATAGCTTTTGGTACGGCAAGGCCGTCCATGCGTCGAAGACACTTGGCCCCAACCGCCCGTGGCGGTCAGTCGTTCAGCCTTTACGATCCACACTTCTACCAAAGTGTTTTTCGGTCCTCCGGGCCTTCGTTGTCCAGCCCCTGGGTCTCCCCGAGTGGCGTCCCGTCCAGGGCCGCCAGATAATGGGGGTCAACCTCGCAGGTGGCCAGCCGGGCGTTAAGCCCGGCAAAGGTGATCACGAAGGAGTTTTTATTTTTTTGCCGCAGGTAATGCCCCCGAAATCCGGCCAGTGGCCCTCTGATGATTTCCACGGGGGTGCCCACCGGCATTTGATACAGGTTTTCTACGGCCTCCCACGCCATGCTGCGATCCGTACTGATGCGACGCAGCAGCTCGATTTCCCCCTCCGCCACGCAGCGCCGTTCGCGGCCCAGCCGGACGAAGCCGGCCACGTAGGGGCAATGAAAAACCGTGGACTCTTCCGCCTTCTTAATCCAGACGAAAACGTAACCCGGCAACAGGGGCAGCTGTCGGTTCACCGTCTTTCCGGGATAATGGCAAACCCGCTCGCGCAGGGGGAGGTAAGTCGTAATTTCCCGTTTCGCCAGCGCCGCCGCCGCCCGCTTTTCGTGGCGCGCGGAAGTCCGCACGGCAAACCATCGTCGGTCCTGAAGGTGCATATCGTCAACCGTGCCCGAAATGGGGCTGGACTTAAGCCGAAATCCACCGGATCGGTTGATGGTCATAGGGAATAAAACGGGTTGGAATGGAGAGGCAAAGATAGAAAAAGGCCACCTTAATAGCCACCGAAATAGCGGCGGAGCATCCATTCCGCACTAAAGAGTCCCAAAAGGAGGAAGAAGATCCATTTCAGGTGGATGACCGAGCGGGTATTGACCGTTTCGTAAAGCACGGGCTTCACGGTTCCGGATGCGGCCAGCTGCTCCGGCAGCCCGGCAAGGTCATCGGGGAAGAGCAGTCTTCCCCCAAAGCGGTCACTGAGTTGCCGCAGCAATCCGTGGTCCGCTTCCAGCGCGTAGCGCTCTACTTCCACGGCCTGTACGCTGAAGCGACCATCGTAGGTGAGTTCTTCCGTGCCGGTATTGGTCCGGGCCCGGAAACGATAATTCCCCACGGGCAGGGTGCCCGCGTTGAGGGTGTAAGCGTTGGTGGTCCGGGTGAAGGCATACACGTACTCCCGGTTCTCCGGCCCGGTAATGACGACGGTAGCCTCGGGCTCGTTGATCAGCTCGTAATTGCTGTTGTACAGCTCTGCGTCAAGCGAAACGGGCTCATTCTCGTCGAAAATATTTTCCGGCAGGCTCACCCGAAAGCGCCGTTTATCTTCCTGGACCGTCAGGTACTGCCCTAGCTGGGTGATCAGTTCGTCAAAGCGGTCGTGGTTTCCGTATTCGAGAAAGTCGAACAGTCGCCACTGCCACAGTCCGGTTCCGGCCAGCACCCCGGTCCGTACGCCACGGCTCTCCCCCACCACCAGCAAAGGGTAATCCGTCTCCACCCGGCCAATGCGCTGGCGCAGCACCACGCTACTACCGGGTCCGGCCGCGAACTCGCCGAAGGCGGCCGTCAGCGGTGGATACTTGGGCAGTGCCTGGCGCAAATCGTCGCTGAGGGTAAAGAGACTGAAGTTGGCCATCGGGCGTGCCCCCACATCGTTGCCCCGGGCACCGGCTCCTCCGTTCAGCGAGAGCAAGTCCTGGGCGCGATTGACGGCGGCGGCCGGTGCATCCTCCCCCATAATGAAGAGCGTGGGCACCTTCGCCCGCTCCAGCTGGGCAAGCACGTCCTGAATCAGGTCGGTCCGGGCGGGGAGGTTGTGCAACACCACCAGGTCGTAGTCCGGTAGCCGGGCCTGTAGCTTGTTGGCGTAGGCGATATCAACTTCGTTATTTTTTCCCGCCGCGAAGGCCTGGCGCATGGCGGTAATGTCGGGGTGAGGGGCCGCTCCGAGGAGTAAGATTTTCTGCCGGGCGTCCAGCACGTCGACGAAGATATCCCGGCGGTTATTGGCCGCACTGAGTTCGTCTCCGATGCCCCGCAGGGAAATCCGGTAGCGTTGCACCCCGGCCTGATCCGCATCCAGAATTACCTCCCGGGTGGTGAAAAAATCGTTGTTGTCGATAGCAATAGCTTCCGTATGCAGACTGGTGGTGCCGTTATCCCCCACCCGACTCACCGTGAGCTGAGTGTTCGCTCCGGCGGCGTTGCGGGCCGCCACGTCCACCTGAATCGAGAAACGATCGTCGAGGTAGGCAATCCGGTTGTGAAAAACCTTACGGACGATCAAATCTCTTCGGCGGGTGGTATCCCCCAGCCCGACGGTATACACCGGAGCCTTCAGCTGCAGGTTACGGTAGGCCGGGTTGGTTCCTTCGTTGTAGATGCCGTCCGTGGCCAGCACGACGGCCCCGAGGTTCTGGCTGCCGTAGACGTCGCTGATTTCCGTCAGTACGGCGTCCAGGTTGGTGCGCTTGTCGCCAAAGCTGATCGGGCCATCGGTTCTCACCTCGGCGCCGAAGGTGTAATTAACGACCTGGTACTGCTCCGCCAGGGAGGCGGAAAGCTCCCGCCAACGCTGGGCGTAGGCGGCCGTATCCGTTTCCATCCCGACGGATTCACTGACGTCCTGGGCCAGCACGATGATGGGTTCCTCCTGGTCGGTTTGCAGATACCGCAGCAGGGGGGCCAGTAAGAGCGTCGCCAGGATGCTGTACCCCAGCCAACGCAGCCCACCCATCAACCAGCGCAACCAGGTGGGTTGCTCCTCAAAACTCTTGTCCCGGAAGTAAAGTAACAGGGCAACCGCCAGGCCGGCAGCTACACAAAAGATCAGGAACCAGACGGGGTATTCGAAGGAGAGGTTTTGCATTGGGGCTAAAATGGAGCGCTAAGGTAGGTAACGCCGGGGGAGGGCGAAAGCTTGTGTGGCGGTAATACCACTTTAACCGGGTTCTTCGTGTCCCTCACCAAGGGTGTGGAGCCAGCCTTAGTCTACAAACTTATACCCCACCCCCCTGACGCTCAGGAAATGTTTGGGGTGCTTGGGGTCTGCTTCGAAATACTTCCGGAAGGACAGAATGAAGTTATCAATGGTCCGGGTACTGGGGTACACATCGTATCCCCAAACGGACTGTAGGATCTGCTGTCGGCTCACCACTTCTCCCTTACGGTCGATGAGCAGCTTCAGCAACATGGCTTCCTTTTTGGTCAGGGTAAAGATCCCCTGGTTGCCCGTAGCTTCGTAGGTGGCAAAGTTGACCTTGTTATTTCCGAAGGAAACCAGGTCCGGCTGTACCTCCGGATTTTTGCTGGTGCGTTCAATTAACCGACGCACCCGCAACAGTAACTCTTCGAAAACGAAGGGCTTGGTGAGGTAATCGTCGGCGCCCTTCTTGAGGCCCTGAATGCGGTCCTGGGCCTGATCCTTTGCCGTCAGAAAGATGATGGGCGTTTCCCGGTCCGTCAGGCGAATTTGCTCCACTACCTGGAATCCATTCACCTCGGGCAGCATCACGTCGACGATCATCACGTCAAAATGCTGTTCCTGGCTGTGCTTGAGTGCCTGACGACCATCTTCGGCCGTCACCACCTCAAAATCTTCCATTTCCAGGTTCAGCTTTACGGTATCGCGGATGTTTTCCTCATCCTCCACCAACAGAATACGCAACATAACAAGCAGGGTTATTTAATGGGCTACGTTTGAAGCCAACACTTGGTTCTTGAAAGCTCCAAATTGTGACGTTGTTGTGTATTTACCACCTTTTCGGCGGCTTTTTGGTCAAATTTGTCGGAGATAAGGACCACGGCCTGATTACGCGGTGAGAGCTCGTAAGGAAGAACGGGGCGATCGTCGGCCCGGGAGCATAAGAATTTGGGCAACAAGTGCAGGTGCCAGGCCCATTCCTGCGGCCGTGCTATACCATCCCCAAAGAACAGCTGTAGATAAAGGCGGGCGGCAGATTGGCCAGCGTGAAGCTCACCGAAACGCGGTGGAAATAGTCTTTGAGCAAGCCGTAGTCCTGCAGGGCGTACTGAAACTGCAGGAAACGACCGTTGGGGCGCAGGACGGTCTGGGCCTGCTGGAGAATGGCCGCCTTCGTCGCCTTATCGATCATCGACAGCGGCAGGCTGGAGACGACGTAATCGACGCTTGCCGGGGCGAAGTGGTGGGTTAATTGGTCCGCCCCAATCCCGAGTACCCGCAGCCGATCGTCTTCAATGCTGGCCAGTCGCGCTACGAAGGCCTCATTGATTTCGAAGGCGGTCACCCTACTTTGCGGGTGCACCTTTTCCAGGATTGCCCGCGTAACGCATCCGTCGCCCGGCCCCAGTTCCACGATGTTCAACGGACGGTTTTGGGGCAGGGGCTCCACCAGCTTCTGTACCAGTGCCGGACTCGAGCGGGCAATGGCACCGGTCGACCGAAAACTACGCAGGGCTTCCCGCAAAAAAGACAAGTTATTCATGTAGTTTAGCAAGTGGGGGACTGCCAAGGTAGGTAAATAAATAGATTCTTTGACCATGTTATTTTGATCCGCTGGGCGGCAAAACGGGCTTTGGGGCTACTTAGTGCTCGTTAGCCGCCGCCCCCTTACCGTAACGCACCTTCAGCTGAATCCCCGGCCACTGAACTTCCATCCCGTGCACCATCTGACCACCATAAAGCGGCGTGAGGGCCGTGCGGAAAGTATTTTTCCCACGCTGCAGAAACTTGTTGGCCAAGCCAGAAAACTCAGGATCGTGGCAGACATATACGTAGCATGCTTCCGTCCTCGTCCAGAGCAGGTGGTCGTTCAGGAAGAGTCCGTTTCCGTAACAGGGTGACCAACTCACCCAGTGCAAACGGTAAGCCTCCCCCCCACTGATCTCATCGGGCACCAGAATATCTTGCGAAAACGAGCCGCTGCGGGTCACCCAATTCCGGGGAGCAGCCTCCGGTGCGTACAACTTCACCGAATAAGGTCTGGGGGCCAGGGTGAGCCCTTCCTTTGGGGCCACTACACGGTATTTGCCATCCTCGCCCAACCACCGGGCCTGAATGGCGAAAGGTTCCGGCTGATCCGGTAGCCACTCGGTGTTCCACTCCGTCAAAAAGTTATGCGCAGCGTCCCTGCTGCTGCCAATAATGCGATGCGGTAGCCCCCGGTGAGTTTGCCAGTGTTTTCGCATTTGTTCCCCGCGACCGCTCCAATCCACGTCACGCCCAATGAAAATGTAGTCTACTTGTTGCGCCTCCGGGGGAACGTCCGAAAGGCCCACAAAACTTCGGGAGGAAATCTTTTCACCAGCCACGATGCTCACGGCGGGTGTTTCCTCTTCGTAATAGATCCTGAAGGTGATGGCGTAAAAAAGATTTTGTGGCCATCCCCAACGTTGGACCGTATCCAAAGACAGCTGGAACCGGATGGAATCTTCACCATCTAGGAACTCCAGTGGCAGAGGAACCATGATGTCCGTATGGTACATGTATTCCGTCTGGGGCTCAGGAATGGCGGCCGGCTCGGGTACGCTGATCGGAGGATGGCCGTTCACCACCAATTTCAAATCCCGGCTGTCTTCGTGGCTCATGACCTTTTCCAGGACAACCTCCGCCCGAATTGCCCCCCACAAATCCGGAACCGGCAGGAGCAAATCATTACCGTCCTGCAGGCTGGCCGGAAAGGTGCCGTGGTTAGCCTGGTACCCCATCCGTCCGCCCACGCGTAAGAATGACTCGTTCTCCTCCGGAGTGACCCAAATGTATTCCCGGTAAACAGCGCCCTCCTCCCACTGGGCGGATACCGGAGATAAGAGTAGTAGGCCCAGCAGCCAGGTTGCAATAAACCGAATCCCCATAACCATAATGTTTTTATCGGCGCCCTATCTTTAAGTGGAAGAACCTTGGCCTTCCAAGGTACAACTTCCAGGCACCTCAAGGCCTCGCGGCGGCATGGTAAAAAATACTGCTGCCGCGCTACCTTTTTCAAAAACTCCACCAACGCTCCGAAGATAGATGCCCACCATTGAGTCCACCCGTGAAGATGGTTTCCCCGTATTTTACGCTCCTGACCTGGAAGCCTGGCGTAGCTACCTGGCTACGTACGGAGATCAGTTGACCAACACCTGGCTGGTACTGTTCAAGAAAGATACCGGGGTCGCTTCCATCACCTACGAGGAGGCACGCGACGAAGCGCTCTGCTTCGGCTGGGTAGATTCCAAACCGAACAAACGGGACGACGACAGTTACTACCTCTTTTTTGCCCGCCGCAACCCAAAAAGCAACTGGAGTCGGGTCAACAAGAAACGGGTTGCGGCGCTGCGCGCCGCCGGAAGAATGGCCCCCGCCGGAGAAGCCCTGGTACGGATCGCCAAGGAGAACGGCAGCTGGGACGCCCTTAACGACGTGGAAAACCTGGTGGTTCCCGAAGACCTTGCCCGGGCCTTCACTCCCGAGGGGCGAAAAAACTGGGAGGCCTTCCCCCGGTCGGTCAAACGGGGTATCCTGGAGTGGATCTTCAACGCCAAACGCCCGGCAACCAGAGAAAAAAGAATCCTCGAAACGGCCAGTAAAGCCGCAAAGAACGAACGGGCCAATCAGTTCAGAAAGTAGGCAATTTGCTGGTCAATCTCCTGTTGAATGGTGCCGGAAGGCACCTCCCTACCGGATCTGGCGTACCAGTAATTCGCGTTCCACTGATCCCCTTCGATTCGGTGTAGCAGGGCATGCACCCAGGCGGCGTCTGCTCCTGGCGCTCCGTCGACCAAATCATGTGCCTTCTCCCAGTGATTATTCCTGATCCACCACAGGGCAGCCAGGCAAATGGAAAAATTTTCGGGAGGGGCAGGGTCCTTCAGGGATGACTCAAAGAATGTTCGTTGCAAGTTGGGGCGCTTAAGTGTTTAAAGACCGATCGGTAGGGCGAAGATAGGCTATCCGCCCTACATTTCATCCGGCCCGGAGCGGCCTTCCCGTCGGGACAAGCACGGCTACCTCGGGTTTACCCCACCGATCAATTTAAGCATGGGGTGTACGATGATAAAAATTTGGCAGTTGATCTATTGCATCAGATAGTGTTCGGATGCCATTTCACTCGGCTACGCCTTCGCGAAACAGACTTCCGACCACGGGTTAACCCTGATCTTGGCGGTAGATTTTTATCACCCTATATCCGATGATCCGGCCAGCAGTCGCTCCAGTTTATTCCCCCGGCTGCCCTTGACGAAAACGGTTTTGCCAGACCAATCCTGCTCCCAGAACCAGGCCGACAACTGACCGGAGTCTTCAAACCACGGCCGATTGAATTCCCGGGCGGCGGCCTTCATTTCCGCTCCGACGAGTATTACTTGCTCCGCCAGTTGTCCGGCCCGCAGGACTATCCGGCGGTGAGCGGCGGGGGCAACCTCCCCCAGTTCGAGCATCTCTCCGAGTACAATGACCGCTTCGGTGGGGGAATGTGATGCCCCGAAGGCCGTCAGGGAAGCCTCCATACTCGTGGGGTTGGCATTGTAGGCGTCCCAGTAAAAGGATACGCCCCGGTGTTCCAATTCCTGGCTGCGCTGATTTTGGGATCGGTAGGCAGACAGCGCCGCCGCAATTTCGATACCCGGCACCTTGAAGTACTTACCGACCCCGATGGCGGCCTTCACGTTCTGCAAATTGTGGCGCCCGTTCAGGGCTACCCGGCAACGGATCAGGGTGCCGTATTCGTCCAAAAAACCGACCTCCAGCTGTGGCTGCAGGGCAAAGACTTTGATTTCCATGGCCGCCACCGTTGGGGAAGGCGCCTCACTGACCTGATAGGGAATGATTCTCCCCACGTTCCGGGCCATGTTGGCCAGGTGTTCCTCATCGGCGTTGACGAAGGCAACGCCCTTGTTGTCCGCCAGGTAGTCGTACAGTTCCCCCTTCCCTTTGATGACGCCTTCACGGCCACCGAAGCCCTCCAGGTGGGCGTCTCCGACGTTCGTGACCAGGCCGTGGGTGGGCAGCCCGATGCTGCACAGCGCAGCGATTTCCCGCTGGGCGTTGGCGCCCATTTCCAGGATCATCATTTCCGTATCCGCCGGCGCGGAGAGGATCGTGAGCGGAAGCCCGAGGTGATTATTGTAGTTCCCCGGGGTAGCGTGCACCCGGTACTGGCGGGACATTACGTCACGGATAAGTTCCTTGGTGGTGGTTTTACCGTTACTCCCCGTGATCGCCAGCACCGGCATGCGGTGATTAATCCGATGACGGCGGGCGATGGTCTGCAGGGCGTTGAGGCTGTCGTCGACGTAAAGGAAGCGGTCGTCGCCGGGAATCACCACCCCGGGATCGTCAACAATCACCTTCGCTGCTCCCGCCTCAAGTGCCGTCCGGGCAAACTGATTCCCGTCCACCCGGGAGCCCACCAGGGCCACGAAAAGATCACCAGCCTGAATTTTACGGCTATCAATGCACACCCTGGGGTTGGCCAGATAGGCGTCGTAAAGCACTTCTTCGGTAGCAAAGGCAGGTTCCATATCCTGAATTGATCCTAATAGCTAATGGTACGCTTCCGGCTGGCTATCCTCTTTGATAGTTGACCAAGGCTGTAAATGTAGGAAACAAAAAAAGTCCCCGCCGGAAATTCCGACGGGGACTTTTCAACACGCGCTAAAATTTAGCGGCGCGTGCGGCGACGCTTCTTGGGGGAGGCACCAAAACGGTTCTCCATTCCGCGGCCACCACGGCCTGCTTCCAGCTCGCCACCAACGCGGATCATGGCGCAGCGGAAACCTACCGTACGGCTGGCTTTGTCTTCGTCCATGAAGCGACGGGTACCGGGGCTGAGCCAGTAGGCACGGTCGGCCCAGCTACCACCCTTGTACACGCGGGCTTTGTCACTGATGAGGGTGTGTTCGTTGGTTGCGTAGGCAGCTTCACTCTGCTCGTCACCGTCCAGGTAGTTGTAGACGCGGCCACGCTTGTAGTTATCGCGCTGAGCGGCATCCTCGTCCTTCACGTACTCGTACTGAAGGCGGCCGAGACTGTCTTTCGGCAGCGCCACACCGTCTTCGTCACGAGCGATGTCGCGGAAGTCGTTACCCCGGAAGGAGTTGAGTTCGTGGTTTTCGAAGTCGTTCAGGGTTTGCGTGGTCAGCGGACGGTAGAGGTCCAGCACCCATTCGTTAACGTTACCGGCCATGTTGTACAGACCGAAATCGTTGGGGTAGTTGTCAAAAACGTGGGTCGTCACGGAAGCTCCGTCGTTCGGCTTACCGGCAATACCCATGTAGTCACCACCGCGGCGCTTGTAGTTGGCGTACATCTTACCCTGGTTCCGGTCGTGACGCTGGTAGCGTACGCTGGTTCCACTCCAGGGATAGATACGGCGGTCGGTGTAGTTCTCGTCTTTTTCGTTGGCCTGGAGGCCGGGAAGCGCCAGCGCGGCGTATTCCCATTCCGCTTCCGTCGGCAGACGGAATTCGGGCTGCAGGATACCGTCTTCCAGTTTCACGGGACGCTCACCTCCGGTACGCAGATCCTTGAGTCCCTTGCGCACATCGCCCTGGTACTGAGCGGCCAGGTAAGAATCGGTAACGAATACGTCATCGTCCTGAGGAGCGGGATTGGGGTTAAGGATACCCTTATCGATCAGGATGGCCTCGTTTACCCGGTCGGTCCGCCAGCGAGCGTACTCACGCGCCTGACGCCAGGAAACACCCACCACCGGATGATCGCGGTAAGAGGGGTGGCGCAGGTAGTTCTGCACGAAGGGCTCGTTAAAGGACAGCTCGTCACGCCATACCAGCGTATCGGGCAGTGCGGCCACGACCACTTCGGGGTAAGACGTGCCGTAGGCCAGCTTGGTCCAGCTCAGGTAGTCCAGGTAGTCCTGGTTACTCATTTCGGTTTGGTCCATGTAGAAGGAGGACACCGTAACCCGACGAGGGATGTTATCCCAGTCGTAGGGTACATCTTCTTCGGTGAATCCCATCACGAAGCTACCGCCGGGAATCAGCACCATGTTGGGTGGGGTCTCCTGACCCGCATAGTCCACTTTCTTTTCAAAGCCGCCCCAATCAGCGTCATTGTACTTCCAATTAGTAGTGCTGGAGCGTTCATTCTTACCGCAGGAGGTAAGCAGGGCCGCTAGGCAAAGAATCGGCAGCGCGTTAAGCCAGTATTTCATAAATCTGAGGTAAACCGAGTTGTTTCCAAAAATTTGAGGCCGCAAATATACGGTCTAGATAACCACTAGACGAGGGATGACTGCGTCCACGGAGAGTTAAACCCGTTTCTCCCCCGACCTATTGTGTGATAATTCTTAAAATTTCAAGCTTTTTTCCTCGCCTGGTGAAAGGCCAGGGCCAGGGCCTCGCGGTCCCTTCCCGCCTCCAACAATTCGGCAATCTTGTTGATCTGCTCCGCGGTCGAGCGGATTCCCAGGGAGGCCACAATGGCCTGCGTTTCTTCTGCCGTAGGAAGCTTCTCCTGGTTGCCAAGTCGGGCCAGTTGGTTGCCCGTAAGTTGATCGGATTCCCGTACCCCTTGGGGCAAGGCATCAATGCCGATGCCCAGGTGGCGCAGCGGCTTGGGAATTTCAAAAAATGCTGCTCCGGACGCTCGCACGTAGTAATTCCCCCCCATGCGTCCCACCAAATCCAGCGCATCCGGGTCAAGTTTGCCGTCTGCGTCCAGCAGCTCCGGACGAACGAAAACACCCTCCACCCGGGCGATCACCAGGCTGCCACCGCCCCCCTCCGTGCCGGTTTCAATGATGTCGTGCACCCGGCAGGCAAAAGAAACGGCACTCTCGGCCACCCGGGGTGGGCGGAAGCCCGCTACGGGAACCGGCGTTAATCCGGCCTTGGTGAATTCATCGACTTCGGGAGGATAGTTGGTGCTGGCCAGGGATGCCTGCTCCACGATGGCGTGCTCCACCACGTTGACGATCACTTCCGGAACCTCCCGGAGGTTGTTCACCGTGTCCTTCAGCGTCCCGTCCCGTCCGCGCCGCAGGGGGCAAAATACCAGCATGGGCGGATTAAACCCCACCACGTTAAAAAAACTGTACGGGCTCAGGTTAACCGTGCCCCCAGCACTGATGGTGCTCGCAAAGGCAATCGGCCGCGGGGCTACCGCGGTAGACAGCATCCCGTACATCTCCGCGCCGCTCAGTTGGGCGGCGGAAAAGAAGCGGTGGGATGAATTGTGATCGGTCTTCTCGGTCATCAGGCCTGATTCCGTTTGTTGATTTCATCCTGGAGCTGGCGCCGCAGGTCCTGCTCGATCTTCAGGCGTTGCTTCCGACTCGTTTCCAGTTCGGAGGTCAGCTTTTCTATTTGTCCCTTGCGATCCTTGCTCGTGGACACCGCTACCCGCGTCCGGGCCAGCGCAAACAACAGTGCCGCCAGCAAACCAATCGCCAGTGTCCACATAATAAGGTTGTAGGTTCCCTTGGACAACAGCAAGCCAAAAACACTGATGCCGTCCTTTTCTTTATTGAGTTGCTCGATCGTGGCGTCTCGCTCCTGCACGTCGGTCTCCAGTCCGCCGATGGCCGTAGCCTGTTCGTCAATCTTTCCCTGGCGAAGCGCTAGTTCCTCCGTTAATCCACCGATGGTATCCGCCACGTTGGCCATGAAGGCATTGAGGAAATCCTGGCGAACCACCCGGAACCGCTGGTAGCGGTTCGAAACCCGTACCATCTCGTCAAACTGTCCCCGCAAGCTGACCGTATCCGCCTGGGCCGGATTCCCGGGTTGGGCCGAAACCGGCGTTAAAAACGAAAGGAAGAACAACACAAAAAGGGCCGAAATAAGTCGCATGCGCATGAAAAAATGGTTTTCGGGACGTTCAGGAAGCCGCAAAGAAAAGCAGTAGTCAGGAGATAGCAGCCGAAAGTGCGGCAAAATTCCAAACGAAGGTCCGCCGGCCGGTATTGGGAAGGAAGACAAAAGTCTAGTCGGCGGGCTCAAAGATGAGTTCCAGACTCTCCGAATACCCCCGTCTACGGCAATGAACAAGGGAACGTTTATTCCGGGCAACGGGGTGCAGGTGCCGGGAGCCTTCGTAAAAGCAAAGTTGGCTAGTTGCCCCTAAAGCTCCAGCCGAATACCCAAGAAGGCACTACGGCCGAAGTCAATGAGCTGCCCACCGTCGCCACCGGCGTGGGCACCACCGCCGTTACCCCCCGTTACGGGCACCCGGTCCCGGTTGAGGAGGTTTTTCACTCCGGTGGTCAGGGTAATCCGGTTGGCCCACAATCGCTGATTGGCCGTGAGGTGCAGCAGGTGAAAATCTCCCACGAAACCCTGGGTAACCGAACCGTCGGCCCCAATCTGGTAGCGGTCGCGCCGGCCAACATAGCGATGATCCAGCCGAAGGGTAGTATTCGTTTTTAGGATGCGGTAGGAAATTTCCGTCCTGACTTCCCCTAGGTTGACGAATTGCGGCACCGCAGATTCCGCCCGCTCGGCGGCGGGATTGCTGAGTCTGGTGAGGGCTCCTCCCAGGTTGAGGAATAAGCGGTCGTCCACCTCGTAGGCCAGTTGCAGGGTCAGGCCGTGGGTTTCGTACTCTTCCAAGTTGACGTAGGAGAACCTGCCGTCGTCTACGTCCGCCAGGGTGATGCGGTTCCTGATCCGATTGTAAAAAAGGCTACCACTCACATCCAGCCCCGCAATGCGGGGGCTCGTCCACTGCCCGTGGGCCTGCAGGTTGTGGCTGCGTTCGGCCAGCAGGGCCTGATTGCCAACGATAAAGTGGTTCACGTCGATAAAGTTGAAAAACAACTCCTGTACGCTCGGTGCCCGGAAGCCCGCCGCGTACCCAACGCGCCACCGCCACGCAGCACTCGGCCGCCAGAGCAGATGCAGGGCCGGAACGACCGGATGGTCGTAGCGGTTGTTGCGACCGAATCGGGTGGTGGCCTCCAGGGTGAGGTGGTCCCTCAGATCGTAGCGCAAGCCGACCCAGGCGGCAAGGTTACTCATCGCTGGCTCGCGGTTCTGGGTATCAGGGTCCAGAATTCGGCCGCCGGAGCCCGTTTCTCGCCGGTACTCCACGCCGATCTGCCCACTGAGGCGTTGATCGGTGACCGTGGCAAAACTTAGTCGGACCAGCTGGCCAGAATAATTTGTGGTATCCTGCTCACCGGGAACGAGGCTGGTCGTATCCGGTTCTACATCCCGACGAGCCGTAGCCTTGTCCCGGTCAAAGGTGTTCCAGCCCGCCGTCAATTCCGCAATCACCCGGGGTGACACCCAGTAGGAACCACCCAAAGCATGATCCTCCCGTACGGTGGTGAAAAGCTGATCCACCACGTAAGGACGGAACTGCGGACGGCGCACTTCCCCCAGCAACCGCAATTCTTCGGTGAACCTTTGGTAGCCATAGTGCAACTGCAGGCTATCCGTGGGTCGGTACCGGAAATTAAGGTCGTAGCCCACTTGGTCCTTGGGGTTCCAGGGGGTACTTCCCTGGCGGAGACTATCCTCGGGTCCGAACTGGGCGTCGTACAAATTCAGTCCGCCATCCAACTGGAAGTGTCCGAGCTTGCGGCCCACCCGGAATTGTTGCCGGTGAAGACCAACGGTTTCGTACTGCCCGTTGGCGGAAAAGCGCCAATTGTGCTCCAACTCCTTACTGGTGATCAGATTAATCACGCCGCCCGCAGCGTCACTACCGTAGCGGGCGGACATGGCCCCGGTGATGATCTCCACCCGAGAAAAGCGATCTAGATTGAGTTGTGTGAGGTCGATTTCACCGCCCAGACGGCCCACTACGGGGACGCCGTCGATCATGATCTGCACGTTCTGCCCCCCCAGGCCCTGAATGGTCAGGCCGTTCCCGAGAATGGGGTCGGGATTGACGTTCATCGTCAGCTGCCGCTGGAGCAATTCCGACAGATCGTTCACCCCCTGCTCGCGCCAGCTTTCCTGGCTAATGACGTCTACCTTATGGACGGCGTTGCGGGCCTCGGTGGGTGCATACTGCGCCGTCACCACCACGTCGTCCAGGTCCACGGAGAGCAAAAAGGTATCCACCTGCGCACAGATGGATACGGACAATTGCAGTAAAACGATCAATATGAAGTACCTCATGGGAACGATTCTTCTACTTACTGCTGGGCAACCGGGTCTTGGGCAGCCACGATCAGCAGTCCTTTTTGTAGTATGGTGTTCAATTTTTCCAACTCGTAGGCCGACAGCAACAGCCCAAAAAAGCCATTGGGACTCTCGATATGAATATCTCTGGCCGTCCGGTTCCTGCGTTGCAGGTGTCGGAAATTGTACTGATTGATCAGGGAAGCAAAAGCCTTCATTTCCGCTAGGGAGTGCTTTAGATAGAAGGTTCCAAACCCGAGACGGAAAGAATTGCAACCGGGGCAGCAGACCAGATAACCGTGACGGTCATGGTGAAGAACCCGGGGAGCATGTTGGTGTTTTGGGGCCATGAAATAACTAAGCGTGTACCGAGGTGTCCGCCGCGAGTTCCTCCAAGATGCTGGTCCAGGCCTTCAGCTCGGGCTTGCCGGGCTTCCGGGCACCAAAGAAGTAAGTGATCATCTCCCCATTGACGTCGAACAACTCAAGGCTCGTTACGATTCCGTCGGTGGTGGGCTTACGCACCACGTAGGCCGAGTCAATGGCCTCCGTATCCAGATGGAGGTTAAAGGCCGGGTCCAGTACGTTGTACCATTTGCCCATCCACTTCAGGTTTTTCACCCGTCCGGTATGAATTTGGATGCATCCGGAGCTGTGGACAAAGCACATAATGGGTACCTCCTCCTTTGCGGCGCGATCCAGCACCTTTTCCACCGATAGTTTATCCACGGGCGTCACCATGCCCTCGGGTGCCAGGCGCAACGCCTGGGTGCGGCTGAGCCCGTGCTTCCGGAGCATCCCGAAGAAGTGATGGGTGTCTTTCAGGTCGCGCCACTCCTCCTGGAAAGTGGCTACGTCTACCTCGGTGTCGGGGATCTCAGCGTCGCGCTCGGGGCGAGAACGATCAGAAATCATGATGGGTTCCTGCGTTCCCCGGTACGCCTCCACGATGGCCGCCCAGCCACTGAGCTCACTTTTGGGGGTGGAGTAAATTTTGTGAACCGCTTCGCCGCGGGCGTTGAAGAACTGAAACCCGTGCAGGTCCCCTCCTTTTTCCCGCCGCATGATGACGGCCATGGCGTACACCCATTCGTTCATGAATAGCCGCAGGTCAATGTCTTCGTTCACGGCAACCCCCATATTGTGGGGTCCCTCGTAGAAAGTAATGTTGTCGTACACTCCTTTACGTTCGTGGACCACGTTATCGTTGCGGGTCAGGGCCATGACGAAGCCCATTGTTTTGATGTCCTTGAGCAGTGCCTTCAAGTCTCCTTCCAGGCGAATGACGTCTTCGCCAGTTTTCAAAGAGAGCAATTCCGCTTCAGACACTCCCAGCCGGGGGGCCTGATCGCGGGCGCGTAGGCGGGGTTCGGTTTCAAGCAACTGATTCAGTCGTTGGCGTAGATCGGATAATTGATGCTCCATAAGGCAATGTGGTGATTAGCGGACCCCCGAAGTACGGGTGATCCTGGATTAAGCAATCCACGTCGAAGGTGGCTTTGATCGTTTTTTTGTTTAGCAATTCTTTAGTCGGGCCCATGGTCACCGTTTGGCCTTCTCTCAGGAAGAGGATTTCGTCGGCAAAGCGGGCCGCAATATTGAGGTCGTGTAATACGGCCAGTACGCCAAGACCACGTTGGCGGGCCAGCTTAGTGGCCAGGTCCACGAAGCGAAACTGTTGCTCGACATCCAGGGCTGCGGTGGGCTCATCCAGCAGTAGGTATCGATGTTTTGGCGCATCTTCCTGACCTTCATCCAGCTGAAGTAAGCACTTGGCCAGCATGACCCTTTTCTGCTCCCCACCGGACAAAGTGGGGAATGCCCGGTGGGCAAAAGGCTCCAGATCGAGCAGTTGCAGATATTCTCTCACCAGGTTTTTCCGTTCCCTGGCGGTGTAGCTGTAGTAGCGGCCGTAACAGCCCATTTCGACCACCTCGGCTACCGAAATAGGAAAACCCAGGGAGTAGGATTGGGCTAGTACCGCCCTCCTTCGAGACAATTCTTCCGGGGAAAGTTCCTGAAGACTTTGCCCGTCCAGGTACACGGCACCTGCGTCCGCGCCCAAACTACCGGCCATACAGTTCAGCAGCGTACTTTTTCCGGCCCCATTTTTCCCCATGATGACCGTCACCCGGCCCGGCCGTACCCGACAGGAGACCTCCTTCAGGATGTCCCGACCACCCAACCGTAAAGTGATGTTTCGTGCCTGCATCATAGGGAAAGGAAATTTTTGCTCCGCTCCCGCAGCAATAACCACAAGAAGAAAGGCGCCCCCACCAGCGCGGTGAGGATGCCGATGGGCAGTTCCGCGGGAGCGACCACCGTGCGCGCAAGCGTATCCGCCGCCAACAGAAAACTGGCGCCCAGAAGGCCAGAAAACAGTAGTAAACGCCGGTAATCCGTACCCAACCACAGCCGTAGCAGATGAGGGATAATGAGACCGACAAACCCGATCAGGCCCGTCAGGGAAATGCAGACGCCCACCAGCAGGGCCGTCCAGATGATCACCCGTCGTTTGATGCGGTCGACGCGAAAACCCAGCTTCTCGGCTTCTTTCTCTCCCAGCAAAAAGGCATTCAACGCAAGGGCATCCCGGCAGAGGAAGTACCCTCCTATCACCACGACGGGAAGGGCGACGACTACTTGAGTCCAGTTGGCACCGCCCAGGCTACCGAGGGTCCAGAAGGTAATGTCCCGCAGTTGGCTGTCACTGGACTGATAGATCAGTAATCCGGTGATGGCCCCGGCAAGCGCCGCTACGGCGATCCCGGCCAGAAGCATGGTCGCCACGTTGAGTCGGCTACGGCCTGCCGCTAATCGGTACACAATGGCGGTCGTAGACAGCGCCCCCACAAAGGCGGCGATGCTCACGCCCGCCTGCTGCACCCATTTGGGCATAGCGGGGAGTAGTACGGCACTCAATACCAGCATGATGACGGCGAACAACATGGCGCCGCTCGTCACGCCGATCAGGGTGGGTTCGGCCAGGGGATTGCGGAATAGGCCCTGCGTAGCCGCTCCGGTAATGGCCAGTCCTCCACCGACGATGGCCGCCAACAACAAACGGGGAATGCGAACTTCCCAAACGAGAAACTGCTCCAGACGTTCCCCGCGTCCCAACAGGGCGTTCCACAAGCTGGCGGCGTCCAGATCGTAAGCTCCGGCAAAAATGCCCAGCCCCAATAGCGCAACCAACAACAAGCTCAGCCCCAGCAATAACTTTCGATCAAGCGACATGGCGATTACTTGCTGACGTTAGGAAATAATCTTTTGGCCAGCTCCTGGGCGGCTTCCGCCTGCCGGGGACCGAAGCTGATCAGGTAGTGACCATCCATGGCGATGATGCGGTCTTGCTTGTAGGCCGGAGTTTCGGCGATGCCCGGAATACTGGCCAGTCCGGCCTTCCCGTCCAGACTTTCCAGTCCGCTGGTGAACATCAGGATTACTTCCGGTGCGGCTTCCACCAGGGCTTCCGGCGTTAGGGGTTTGAAGTCTTCGAAGGAGGTGATCGCGTTCTGCCCCCCGGCAATTTCGATGATGGCCGCCGCATCCGTGTTTTTTCCGGCGACCATGATCCGGCCGGCACCCCGGGCGTAGATAAAGAGTACGCGTGGTCGCTCCTGCCGTCCAGCCACCAGCTCGGCCAGCGCCGCACTACCCTCTTTGACCTGATTTTCGATTTTGCTTTTGGCGGTTTCCGGTACTTCCAGCACCTCCGCAATGGCCTCGGTAGCGTATACCGCATTGTCCAGCGTGGAACGCATTGGGACCGCCACAACATTTACTCCCGCCTCCTTTACGGTGTTTAAAGCCTGGTTGTCGGCTTGCTCCGCGTCTACAAAAATGATATCGGGCTGGGCGGCCAGCAGACCTTCCACGTTGAGTTGACTGATGTGGCCCATTTGTGGCTTCGACCGCGCTTCGGCGGGATAAGAGCTCGTCACGTCAACCCCAACGATCTGATCTCCGTAGTCAAGAGCATACAGTATCTCGGTGAGGGTCCCGCTGAGGGAAATAATCCGCACTGGATTGGTTTCACTTACCGTGGCTTCGGACGTTTGAGTACCCTCTGAAGCGCAGCTGGTTAGCGTAAGGAGGCAAAACAGAAAGGAAAAGAATATGAGGTTTTTCATTGGGGGACGATTGATCGTTGGCAAAAAGATGACTCAGTCTGGCAAGGGCAGTTATTGCTTCACCAGATGATGCGTTAGGGTTCCGACACTAGCCGTAAGCCTGATGAGGTAATTCCCCCTCGGAAGGTCAAGGCTAGGCACCTCAATGCGATTGCGTCCGGCGTTTAACCCGGACAATGAGGTAGTAGAGACCAGGCGACCGTTGACGTCAAAAATGTCTAATCGGGCCTGGTTGGCAGCTTCCTTCAGATCAACTTCCAGCATAGCTACCCCCGGGGTAGGATTAGGGAAAAGTCTGCTCGATTCTACGGCCACGGGCAGCTCAGACACGTTGGTCAGTGCTCCCTCATTGTTCATCTCAAGGGTAGATATACCCATGGAAGCCCCCGTGAAGTCAATGAATTGAATCCGGTAAAGCGAATCGGCCGTGCGTACGAAATACACGAGGTCGTCGGGGATCACGTACTGGAAAGTGTTGAGGTCGAATAGTTTCCAGTCGTGGCCGATGGTGGTCAGGGAGTCGCTAAAGGTACCCTCTGCGGGTGGGGCCGCGGTGGCGGGATCCACCCCCGATAATTCAGCGACGCTGATGCCTTCATTCTGCAGGACACCGGTAACGGTGTATTCCAGGATATTACCCTCGCCGTCATCTAGCGGCGTGGTGTAGCGGGAGAAGAGTAGATCCCAATTTTCCGGCTCCAGATCCTTCAGGCCTTCGGCGAAGGAGAAATACACCAGGGTTTTTCCAACGTAGTCTGACTTATTAATCCGGACAGTATCCGTGGAGACATCAACTCCCTCTCCATCCGTTAGGGTCTCGTAGACAAAAGTATACTCACCTCCCGCCAGGGAAGACACCATCACTTTATGGTATGCTCCATCCCGGGTAAGCACGTAAAAAACGCGCGTTCCCAACACCGCTTGGGTCGCCGGACTGTAGCTGCCCCAGCCCAGATCAAAGGGATCGCCGGGGGAGGCAACCGAATTAAAGGCGCCGTCTTCCCAACTCGCTTCCCCATTGTAAATGCGCCCGATGATCATCGACGTATCTGCCGTCGCAAAATCCGTAGATGAAGTCAGGTAGAGTTCTACTTCGGGGGTTGCTTCGGTTCGGGAAGAGGCTACGCCCTCATTGACCAGCACGCCGGAGGAACGTCCGCCAACGGCAAAGGCAATATCCCAGGCGTCCAGTGCGACCTCGGTCGTGGTATTCGTGGCCAAATCCAGGTAAACAGCGTTGGCGTAACCTGGTCCCTGGTTGACTTCCAGAAACTGAGCAGTAAGCGTAAAGGGGGTCACAAAAACCAGGAGGAGAGGTAAAAAGTGCTTCATTGTTTAGATTTGATCTAATTAAATATAGCGCAAACATATCCTCCGCTTTGCCGCAAAACAAGCGTTTCGCCGACTTTATTTTTATTAAGTCTAAATACTGACAATACTGTGATAGCATTACTATCGACACCTACTCTGTCGTCTCCACCATTTCGGGAGATGGTTATTAAATCCGTCAAAGGTTTTTTTCTTACCTTTCATCCAAGCGCCTGGTTGATTACCTTCGCGCCCCAACTAAGGCCCATTGCACATGGCAACCGTAATTAGCTTACTGAACCACAAAGGCGGCGTTGGCAAGACGACCAGCGCGATCAACATTGGCGCCGGCCTCGTAGAACTTGGCCAACGCGTCTTGCTCGTCGACCTGGACCCCCAGGCCAACCTCACCCTTTCCCTGGGTATTCCCCGGCAATCCGTCACGATTTACGAGAGCCTCATGGGCGAGAGTGATCTTTCTCCCTACGAAGCCAAAGCCGGTCTGCACGTCATTACGTCGAGTCTGGACCTGTCCAGCGCCGAGATGGAACTCGTCAACGAAGCGGGACGGGAGTTCATCCTCCGGGAGCTCTTCGCCGGAGTAGACGAAGACTACGATTTCATCATCATCGACTGTCCGCCCAGCCTCGGGCTGCTGACGCTGAACGCCCTGACGAGCAGCCAGCAGGTCATCATTCCGCTGCAAACGGAGTTCCTGGCCCTGCAGGGGCTGGCCAAGATCAAGCAGGTCATCCAGAAGGTCAAGCTGCGGCTGAACAAGGAGCTGCACATCAGCGGCGTACTGGCCACGATGTACGACCAGCGGAAGGTGCTCAACCGGGACGTGGTGGAGACCATCCAGAAGTACTTCGGTCCGCTGCTGCTGGAGACCTACATCCGCGACAACGTCGCCCTGGCCGAGGCTCCCGCCAGCCGGCAGGACATTTTCGAGTACGCCCCGAGTTCCAACGGAGCGGAAGACTACCTGGCCGTCTGTAAGGAAATAATTGAGCGGACCAAGCACCCAATTCACCTACGGGAACGTTCTGATAAAAAGACTCCCGCCAAGTAAAGCAAAGGCATGGCAAAAAAGCGCTTCACCGATGATCTTTTCGAGCTGTTCGAAGACCCCAAAAACACCGGGGCGGAACGGCAGGAGGATGCCGTGCCCAGCCAGCAGGAGGAAGAAGAGGTTGAAGTATCCGTTCCCGTGCAAACCTCCCGCGCCAAGCGTAAACTGAGCAGTAAGAAGTTCACGGCCGACCTGGACGCCTTCCTCAACGATTCCTTCGATCAGGAGCAGGCATCCTCGACGGCCCCCGAAGTATCGGCCGGGCAATCGCCGCGCACCCCCAGTCCCCGTCCCACTTCCCGCCGCCGGGGCCGAAAGCGCAGCGGCCTGGATTATCTCATTCGGTCCACCGTACGGGAAAACGATCCTGACCAGGAACGCGGCGGCAATACCGCCGATACCAAGCGGGTAACCCTTATCTTCAACAAGGAGCACCTGGCCATCCTCAAGGCCCAGGCCAAGGAACGCGGCATCTACTTGAAGGACGTCGTCCAGGAAATGGTCTCCAGTTATCTGGAGGAGTAGGTGATTGAGCGAGAAGCCCGGGTTAGCTCGTGGGGATAAAGGATTAAATATGCGGGCTACGACCCCGAGTTCCGTAACTCGTCGGGACCGTCGATTCTTATGGAATGCGACGGGGCGCAGGTGCAGGGGGAGTTCGTTCGTTCTTTAGTACTGTAGAATAGTTAGGTGCATTTCTTTAGTTCACGCCTTATTCACGCTGGTACGCTCGGCCGGCCAGTCAGCTCGTGCCTCGCGCCTGGGCGGACGAGCTTCTCTTTCTTGCTGCTCCTCCTTCTTTAAATTGCCCAAAGCACGCTCAAAGGAACCGTCCGACTGCGTCAGGCCGGCACACTTCGAGGTGCAGCCTAACGTCTTTTCATTCTTCCTTCTTCTCTCTTCCTTCTCTCCAGCCTAGCCTCATCCTTACCCTCGACGACCGGCTTGCGGAGCAAACCTTTTCCGGTGGTTTTCCCTCAGCCTTAGCCTTCTCCTCAGCCTTAGCCTACCCTTCTGCCGCACATCCTTCTGCCTTCCGGGCGTGCTGACGACAAATAAGTTGGCCGGAGACGTATGAATTGCATAACCTTCCGGGCATCTTACCGTTATCTTACGGTATGCTTTAGCTAAGTATTCAGCTTCCACCCGCCTAATTTGATTTCTGCATGCGTCATTTCCTACCCCTCGTCGTTCTGCTTTTCTCCGCGGCCCTCGGTGCGCAAACCTCTCAGGTTGAATTCGGGAAAAACCGGGTTCAGTACCACAAGGATTTTGAGGATTGGGAGAAGTACGAGTCCGACAACTTCGTCACCTACTGGTACGGCGAGGGAAGGAACCTTGGGCAGTCCGTCGTGCAGATGGCCGAATATGACTTTGGCTACATCCAGAAAATGCTGGAGCACCGCATGAACGAGAAGGTGCAACTGATCGTCTACCGGGACGTAACGGACCTGAAGCAAAGTAACATCGGCAGCGAGGAGGTTTTTAACCTTCCCGGCACCCAGAATCTCGGCCGGAGCACCAGCTTCATTTCCGCCACCCAGGCAAAATTCCTGGGCAACAAGGCGTTTGTCTACTTCACCGGCGACCACACCGACCTGCGCCGCCAGGTCCGGGAAGCCATGGCCAGCGTCTACATCGAGCACATGCTCTACGGATCTTCCGTTCAGGAAGTCGTGCAAAACGCCGTTTTGCTCAACTTGCCGCCCTGGTTTAAGTCCGGTCTCATCGCCTTCCTCGGGGAAGACTGGAACACCACCCACGACGAGCAACTTCGCCAGATTTTAAGAAGCGGAGAATACGAAACCTACGAAGACCTGGCTACGGATTACCCCCGTTTGGCCGGCCATTCCTTCTGGTACTACGTCTCGGAAAATTTCGGCAAGTCCACGGTGTCTAACCTCCTTTACCTGACCCGCATCAACCGGTCGGTTGAAAACGGTTTCCTCTACGTACTGGGAAGCAATTACGACAACGTGCTGTTCAACTGGCGGGAATTCTACCGTACCCGCTACGAGGAAGACCTCAACGGCCTGCCGGCACCGGCGGGAGAAGCCATTCCGGTTAAGAACAAGAAGCAACTCCCGATGACGAGTATGGCCGTCAGTCCCGACGGCACCAAAATTGCCTACGTCCTCAACGAAATTGGCCGGTATAAGGTCTATCTGCAGGACGTCGCTACCGGGGAACGGGAACTGGTCCTCAAGGGAGGTCAGCGGAACCTCCTCCAGGCGACGGACTACAACTATCCCATGCTGGACTGGTCTCCCTCCAACCAGGAGCTCGCCATTCTCTATGAAAAGCGAGACCGGCCCCGCCTGATGCAATACGACATCAACACCGGAGACGACGTCACCAAAGATTTTGGCATTCAGCTCGATCGGGTATTCAGTATGGCCTACGTCGATCCGGGTTCCATGATCATTACCGCCAGCGCCTTCGGCGCGACGGACGTGTATTACTACTACCCCGCCAACCGGACCTCGGTGAAGATCACCAACGACTTCTGGGACGATCTGGACGCCATGCCCGTCAAAATTCGCGGGCGCCAGGGTGTCGTCTTTGCGAGTAATCGCCAAACCACCAAGGTAGAAGCCGCCCGACTCGACACCATTCTGCCCATCAACAACTTTGACCTGTTCTACTACGACCTGGAGGGAAAACCCGGAGAGTACGTCCGCATCACCAACACTCCCCTGGCTAACGAACGCAACCCGGTCGTCATTGACGACCAACACTTCGGCTACCTCAGCGACCTGAGTGGTATCGTCACCCGCTTCCAGGCCCACCTGGAAGACTACATTGACCACTACGAACAGACCATTTACCTGAACGACGGCAGCGAAATCACCCTGCACGCCGACAGCAGTCTGACGAGCCTGGACACCACCCTGATTGACTCCATCAACGTCTTTCCGGTCATCAAGGAGCGGGCGGTAACGGAGGCCGTTACCCGGCAAAACCTCAGTATCGACGCCATCGACGCCAGTGGCCGGTTACCCGTGGGGGTAGCCCGCTACATCACTACGGACGGCCCCATCCTACAGAAGTTCCAGTTTGACACCACCCTGAACGTACGGTTGGATCCCACGTCCTTCCGGCGGTCAAGTTATCGTGCCGTAGGGCAAGCAGTACCAAATTTCAATAGCGCGGAAGACCTCGTCGACGATCAGTTGATGCGTCCGAATGCCATCAACCCCTCCGAACCGGCCCCCAACCAGGTCGACGAGCAATATCTTTTCCAAACGCGTTTTGAAGACATCAACCCGCGGGAAGAAAACCAGTCCGAAGAGGCCCCTGCCGTAGAAAATATTCTCCTTCAGGAACCCGCCACCAGTGAGGCGCCCCCTACGCCCGCCAGCTCCGATCGCCCCAACCTGACCGTGGTCACTCCCCCTCCCGTCAATCCGGGAGCAGACCGCCCGGTGAACCCCCTGCTGCAGGGGGAGCGGCCCGTTGCGGAGCTCAATCGAACCTATCGTTTCCGCCCGGGTAGAATTACGCCCTACCGCCTCACCTTCCGTATCAACTACCTCAAAACGGAGGCAAATAATGACCCGCTCTTTGCCGGTCTCAACTCCTTTTCGGCGAACCCTAACGGCTTCACCCAGCAGCCCATGGGCATCCTCTTCAAGGGGAATGTGATGGACCTTTTCGAGGATTATTCCGTGGAGGGTGGCGTCCGGATTCCTACCAGTTTCAACGGTACGGAATACTTTGCCACCTACCAGGACCGTAAGCGTCGCCTGGATAAAATTTTCAGCGTCTACCGGCGTAACCGCCGTCAGGAGGAGGGCTTCTTCAATAACCTTCGTCCGAACATTCCCCGGATCGTGGAGGAAAACACCCTCCTGGCCCAGTTTGGGGTCCGTTACCCCCTGGACATCTTTACCTCGCTGCGGGCTACGGCCACCATCCGCCGCGATCGCGTGCAGGAATTACCCACCGAAATTGCGGCCCTGCAGTCCAGTCCGGACAACCAGCAACGCATCGGAGCTCGCCTGGAATACGTTTTTGACAACACCCTGGACCTGGCCACGAATCTCCGGATGGGAACGCGCTACAAGGTGTTTGCCGACTTCTACAAAAGCTTCAACATCAGCCTGAGTGGCGATGGAGACACCGGCTTCGAGCCCGGTTTCCTTGGCATCCTCGGCTTTGATGCCCGCCATTACCACCGCATCGACAAACGTAGCATCCTGGCCTTCCGCCTGGCCGGTGCCACCAATTTTGGTGGCCAGCGCATTCTCTTCTACCTGGGGGGAGCCGACCAGAGCGTGCTGAATACTTTCAACCAGACCATTCCCACCCCAACGGAGGGCAACTTCGTCTTTCAGGATTTGGCCAACCCCCTGCGGGGCTTCGACATCAACATCCGGAACGGCGGAACCTACCTTTTGCACAACACCGAACTGCGGGTCCCCATCTTCAACTACTTCTTCCGGAACCTGCGCTCCAACCTGCTCCGTAACTTCCAACTGGTCAGCTTCTTTGACGTGGGCACCGCCTGGTCCGGCTCCGACCCCTTCGACGAAGACAATCCGGTTAACATCACCACCTACCCCGACCCCGGACAGGTGGAACGCGGACCGGTTACCGTACGGGTGCGGCGCTTCCGGGAACCCATCGTCTACGGTTACGGGTTTGGTGCCCGCACGACCCTGTTTGGTTACTATATCCGGGTGGACTACGCCTGGGGCGTAGAAACCGACATCCGCCAGGACCCCAAACTGCACTTATCGCTGGGGTACGACTTTTAGGCCCGGTGGTTGGCGGGAAAATTGGTGGCTAGTGGATGCATGTACGTAAACCCGGAAATGGGTTAACCGTAAGGATTACTCCGTCGTCGGGGGTGCCCCTTCCCTGCCTTCCTCCAGGAAGGCCTCCACCCGGTCCACCGCATTTTTCCGGATGTTCATCCAGAACAGGTTGTAGTCTCCGACGTGATAGTTCCTGGTATTGAAGAGAATGTCGCCAAAGAATTTGGGCTTATTCGTAAAGAGTCCCGCTCCGCGGACTTGCGCCCACACCAATTCCGGCAATAGTCCGGCTTCATAATTGTAAAGCACTCCCCCCAGGTTTTCTTCGGCGGGTATTTTCTCCGGCCCGGTCGTCCAGCTGAGGGGATTGACCACGGCAATATCCGGCACCGTATCGCGGTAATCGGCGTCTGGCTTGAAGTCGTCGCGGTAGGTTCTCCAACTGACGAAGCAGCCCGTTTGGGTAGGGCGATCACAAACCGGAATGGTTTCGTACGCCCGTTTGCTCACCGGCATGCCCACCAGATAAGCAGCCACCAGTTGCTTTCGGAGGGGCTTGCCGTCAAAGCGGTCCGCCATCAGGCGTTTTGCGTGAGTGGTTCCCTGGCTGTGGCTGGCGATGATGATGGGCCGCCCCCGGTTGTAGTTTTCCAGGTAATAGTCGAAGGCCACCAGGACGTCCTGGTAGGCCGTATCCAGGGCCTGCTCCGCTACGCTGCGGCCGGCCGGATAAAAAACCTTAAGGTGCGCCTGCCGGTAGCGGGGGGCGTATACTTTTGCGGCGGCGTTGAAGATGGCCGCGTGGTTGGGGAGGGTCAGGTTGTCTACGGAAGCGTTGAGTTTTTCGTCGCGGAGGTTGGCGTTCCAGTATTGGTTGCCCCTGCGGGTATCGGAATAAATGGTGGGATGCAGGTAAAAAACATCCGCCCGGGCGGCAAGCTGTCCGTCCTCTAAATCATCTCCGGGGGTGCGGTCGGCACCATCATCCCGGAAGGGCAGGGCGGCCCAGTTTTGCTCCTGGGCGTAGTCGGGGGCGGCGGGGGTACGCAGGGTATTTCCTTCCGGAAGTTTGGGCACGGAAGCGCAGCCAGCCAGTAAAAGAAGGCTCCCGAAAATCAATAAACGCATATAGGATTAGGGTTAATGCAGGAGCCGAATCCGCCTAGCGACGGGCGGGGGTCTGACTCATGACGTAAACGACGTAGGCAAAAATGAGGCCAAGGACGAAGAGTAACATGGGATAGGGATTTATGAGTTTATGCTGGTATAACCCTAATTGTTACGATGAAGTTCCCTCCCTTATTTCAAAACTTTTGCTAAAATTTCGGGCACCCGCTTCACTTCCTCCAACTCCGTGTAGAGCGGGGCCGGGGCAACCCGCAGCACACCACCGGCGCTTCCCCCCAGGTTATCCTCCCGGTAGTCACAGATGAGACCGGCCTCGGAAAGCGCTCCCTCCAGTTCCGGCCGGTGGCCGGGCACGTAGATGGATAACTGGGCTCCCCGGGCGGACGGATCCGCAGGCGTCAGGATACGCAGGGGAGCGCCATCCACCCGCAATTCAGCCAAATCGGAAGCCAGCGCGGCGGTCAGTTCCTCGCTCCGGCTCCGCAGCGCCTTCATCCCCCCTACCCTGGTGAACATGGGCAGGGAAGCCAGCAGGGGCGCCATGCCCAAGACCGGTACGGTAGACACCTGCCACCCCGCAGCGCCGGCCTCGGGGCGAAACTCGCGGCGCATCAAAAAGCGGTCGCTCTCCCGGTGCCCCCACCATCCGGCGAAGCGGGGCAAATCCTCGTTCCCGTGATGACGCTCGTGGACGAACATTCCTCCCGGTGCTCCGGGACCGCCGTTGAGGTACTTGTAGGAGCACCAAACGGCAAAATCTGCCCCCCAGTCGTGCAGGGAAAGCGGCACGTTACCCACCGCGTGCGCCAGGTCAAAACCCACCCGGGCCCCTACCTCCCGGCCGGCGGCAGCGATGGCGGGTAGGTCAAAAAACTGTCCGGTATAGTAGTGCACCCCACTCCACAACACCAGGGCCAGCGAATCGCCGGCCTTGTGGATGGCGGCCAGGACATCCTCCGTCCGGATGGCGGATTCTCCCTCCGGCGGGCCAACTTCGATGAGGTCCGTTGCGGGGTCCAAACCGTGGAATTTCAGCTGGGCGATGATGGCGTGCTGGTCGCTGGGGAAGGCTCCCTTCTCCATGATGATCTTTCGCCGCTTACCTTCCGGGCGAAAGAAGGAAACCATCAGCAGGTGCAGGTTTACCGTGAGGGCATTGGCCACGGTCACCTCCGCGGGACGGGCGCCGACGATCCCCGCCAGATCGCTTTCCAGTCGGCGGTGAAAGCCCAACCAGCCCCCGTCCGGTCCCTTCCACCAACCCTCAACGGCGCGCTCCCGCCAGGAGGTCAGCTCGGTTTCCAGTTTAGTGACGGCGGCCTTCGGCTGGGGACCCAGGCTGTTTCCGCAGAGATAGATGCCCGTCGGGGGCAGATGAAATTCATCACGTAGCATGAGGAAATCTTGGTTAGGCAGCAACAATGTTACGGTATTCCCCGACAGAATGAAAAAAACGGAAAAGGGTTGCATCACCAGTCTTCACTGCACCTGCGCTCCGCGCCCACCTCCGCTCCTTCAAAAAAGGCTGCCCTGCTCCCCGAAACTCCGGGGATTTTCCAGGGCAAGCAGCCGACGCTTAAAATCCAGGCCATAAAAATAGCCCTGCAGGTCCCCCGACTTCGCGATGACCCGATGGCAGGGCACCATGATGGCGATCGGGTTGCGGCGGTTGGCCTGTCCCACGGCCCGGATGGCGTTTTTATCGCCCAGCCGCTCGGCGATGTACTGGTAGCTTACCGTACGGGCGTAGGGGATTTTGACCAGCTCGCTCCATACCCCGCGGTGAAATTCCGTCGCTTCGGACCAGTCAAAGGCCACCGTAAACTGCTCGCGCTTCCCGGCAAAATATTCCTGAAGCTGCGTCACGGCGGTGGCCAAATGCTCATTATTCGTAGACACCAAATTTTGTGGTGGCAGTTTCTCCGTCAGCCGCAACTCGGTAAGTCCGCGGTGAGAAGCCGACAGCCGGAATGTTCCAAAATCCGTGCGTATCCAGGTGGTAGCCATGGAGGGAAGATACGGAATTAGGCCGTAGGATTAAGGACTAAGGATATAGGCCAAGAACCGGAGTTTCCGGAAGAGGTCTGCTCCGCAGGCCGGTCGCGAAATTTAAGGAGACGGAGGAGGAATTAGGGGATCGTGGGTAGGAGGTAAAGGGGGAGGAAGAATAAAGAAGGAAGAGAGAAGAAGGAAGTAGCGTTCATCGGCTGTCTCCTGAGTAAAGCGAAGGGTCATCCGATGTATCGCGGAACAATTTGAAACTATGGCGACGGAGCGCAGGTGCAAAGCAGAATACTCGGCTCAGCCGGTGCAGGTGCCATGATCTACTGATTGCAGTGTCTGCCCGTTGCGGTAGTGCAGATTACACCCGCAATAAGCCCTCGGCCGCCAGGCGGCCGCTGCGCATGGCCGCATCCAGGGAGCCGTTGAGCTGGTGATCGCCGGCCAGGAAAATGCGGTCCATCACCCGTCCGTGGGTGGGGTCCTGGCGGAAGGCGACCCGGGAGAGGTCCGGTAGGGCCTGCCGGACGTCATACCGCTTCAGGAAGCGCAGGGCGTCGTTGGGCAAGCGGCTATGTCGAAGGAGATCCTGTTCGGCCTGGCCGATGGAGGATTCCCGGTCCAGTGGCCTGCGGAGGGTGACGGAAATGAGGGAACCTCCCTGCCCTTCCATCTTGTAGCTGGGGGCGACTTCATCCAGTACGCAAAAGGTATTGATCAGACTGGTCGGATCGGAGACGAGGTTAATCAGGCGGTTTTCGCGGAGGCGCCGACTGCTGTAGAAGTACAAATTGGTGGTTGACTTCCATTCCACCGGGCTTCCCGCCAGGCGCGGAAGCACCTTCGTTGGGGGACAAGCGACGATGATGCCACCCGGTGCGGCAATCGTACTGCCGTCGTCCAGCGTTACTGTATCCCCGTTCACCGCGGTCACTCCGACACCACAACGAATCTCGGTGTGTTCCAGCTTTCCAACCAGCTGGTGCACGATCGCTTCGATGCCCCCGGCGGGCAGGGCGGCGCTTCCCTGGCTGAACATCTTGAAGATGTAGCGAAAAAGGCCGGCGGGAGTGCTCAGATCCAGCTCCAGAAAAATGCCGCCGAAGAAGGGGCGGAAAAAGCGCTCTACGATCTGTTCACTGAAGCCAAGCTCCCAGAGGTAATCCTGAGTGGGTTTTTCTTCGTATCCCCGAAAGCAATCCTCGTTGCTCGTCGCCCGTAACGAAAGGGACAGCTGGGCCAGTTTGGTCTTGTCCGAAAGGGTCCCGATCGGGGAAAGCGTGGAGCGGAAGAGCTGGGCGGGTTCCCGCAGGGGATCGGCAAACCGGAACCGTTGCTGGCGGGTGTGTACGTGTCCGCCAGGACGGAAGGTGCCGATATCCAGCGCCTTGAGGTCCAGATACCGTTGCACTTCTGGGTAGTCCGTCAGCAGCACCTGGAAACCACGGTCGAGGAGGAAGCCCTCGTGCTGGTCGGTTTTCAGTCGGCCGCCGGGGCGGTCGTCCGCCTCGAGGATCAGCGGACGGTGGCCGGCTCGTTCCAGTTCAATGGCGGCCGTCAGGCCGGCGACGCCGGCGCCAATAATGATCACTTGGGGTGTTGCCACAGTATCCGCGTAGTTTTGCGCAAAGATGCGGGAAGTGAGTCGGTTTACCAACTGCGGTTTCGGAATATACCCGGCCATGATTTACCCCTCGCATGCTGATAACAGCATAGTTCTTCTCCCCCTCATCCGACGATAAACCGGGATGCCCGAGTGAGTCCTAAAATCCTTTGGACGAATGTTCGCACGACAGTCATTTAGCTTTTGGGACAAAAAAAGGCGGCACCAAAACTGGTGCCGCCCAATGCTACTCATGTAAACATTGACCTAAATAATTAGGGTGGTGGTGAGCAAAAATTGCGCCCCGAAATCGGGACCTATTTCTGAATCACCATCTTCTTCGTGGCCGTAAAGTCGCCCGACTCCAGGGTATAGGTCACTACCCCACTGGCACCAAGGTCCTTGCGCGACAGCTCCAGCTGGTTGCTTCCCGCCACGGCATCAATTTCTCGCACCAGCAACCGGCGTCCGGCCGCATCCCGTAGCGTCAGGGTTGCGGGGCCCGCCTGGGCCAACTCAAAACGGATTACGGTGGTTTCAGAAACCGGGTTGGGCGTGTTCTGTAGTAACTTGTTTTGCGCGGACGCAGGTGCCAAGTCTACCCCGAAGTGCAGGCTTAGTTCGCCCGCGCCGCCGTTGGCGGCCGTACCCTCCCGGTAGGTGATGGCATCCGTCATCCGGAGTACCTCACTTAAGCGCAAGTCTTCGGTGGCCCGTACTTCCAGGTTGATCTGCGTACGTCCGGTAAAGGCCATGGCGATCATTCCTTCACCGGCGCGGTTCAGGTTCAGAGCGCCTTCGCCTTCGTAGGTTACGTTCAAAAGCTCGAGTCCTGCGGCCAGTTCCAGGGTACCCTGGAAGCCCGCCAGCTCGCCGTTGCTCAGCTCAATCGTGTGCGCCTGGCCCGCGGCCAGTTGGGCGTCGTCTACCGTCAGCTCCAGGGCCGCACGGCCGCCGGAACGAAGTACGTTACCCAGCTCAACACCTACGAAGTCCGCATCCGTGACGTTACCCTGCAGGTTGTTCACGTTGTACACCTCCGGGAATACCGTCATCCAGTTACCCGGCGTCAGGTTGTAGTCCGCTTCCACGAAGCGCCAGGTGAGTCCCAGGGCATTCAGCTCATCATCCAATCCGAGAATTACCCGGCGGATGGCCACCAGGTCGAAGATATTCACGTCGGAGTCCAGCGTTACGTCCGCCGCCACGTAGTCATATCCCGTCTGCAATTCGGCGGTGCCAAGGATGTGACTGGTGATCGCGACAATGTCCGTTACGGTTACTTCGCCGTAATCGAAGGCGGCATTATAGGCCGGCTGCGCGGTGTAGTCTCCACCCAACTCGAGGTTGGAGAATGCATACTGACCATTCGCGTTGGTTACGACCATTTCGTCCATGTCGTTAGCCCCCGTTACGGTTACTTCAACACCGCCCATCAGATCGTCGTCCTGGGTGGCAACGGCACCGGTAAGCATTCCGCTGTTACCGTCACACAGTCCGTCCTGGAAGGCCTGGACTTCGAGTACTACCGAACAGTAGTCGGCGTTGCCCGCGTTGTCGATGGCGTACACCCGTACGTTCACGTCCTCACCGAAGTCCTCACACGTCAGGTCGATACCGATGCGGCCAACGGCAGGAGCGAATCCAGCTTCCGTAGCTTCTTCTTCGGTGTAGATGCTGTACTTGTCGATCACGTTGCCGAAGCAGTCCGTGACGTCAGAGGCGATGAAGTCCGTAGCCCAGATGGCCGCCATACCGCCACCGGAGGTATCGTCTGGGGTCCCTTCCCCAGACGAACCTGTGGGCATCAGCGTGACCGTCAGCGTCTGGATACAGATCGGGGTCGGTGCCTTGTCCGGCGTCACGCAGAACTCGAGGATGTCCACGTCGAAGTTACCACAACCGTCACCGGCGCGGATGCGCAGGGCG